>NZ_AUMO01000052.1 GCF_000430725.1 Azohydromonas australica DSM 1124 | reverse complement strand
TGAGCATCGGGTGAAGCTCTTTCGTGTGCCGGTGTCCACCCACCGCATCGATTGGATCGTGACCAACGATCTATCTCAGGATTCCACGGATGCAACACAAGAAGCGTGCGGCATGCGTTGGAAGATTGAGCAGTTTCATCGCGAATTCAAGCAGCTCACTGGAGCGGAAAAATGCCAGTGCCGGCGCGGCCGGATGCAGCGCAACCATATTGCTTGTGCCGTGCTGGTTTGGGATTGCTTGGCAGCTCAGGCGCGACAGGTCGGGAAAACACTCTATCAGCTCAAACGCGAGATGCTGTCCAACTATCTAAGAGCCGAGCTGCGCAGCCCGGCGGTGCGGATGGTGCTCGTTGCGTAAGTCCTAATTCTGTTTTGATGATTTTAATTCTGCGCATGATGATGCTCGTGAAGCGTTTGCAACGCCCAGAATCCTGGGCCTAAGGTCAGCCAATGTCTTGGGCTAGCTTCAGTATGAAGTCCTATGGGTTTGTTGCGTTAAACTCCGCAAATGAAAAGCCTGGTCGCAAGGTGTAATCTGTCGATTTCTCCTGAATAGTAAGTTCGACCTTATCTTGCTGGCTCAAGCAATGTATGATGCATTTCACGCTTCCCGGTGCACGGAAATTTTTTTGCTACAGGTAAAGCCGCTTTCTGTAGCCGGTATTGAATCCATACCTCGGCCGGTGTTTCCGCGTGCTGGCACCTGCCACGCCACCGCCTCGATCCGCGTGGATCCCGGCCAGCGCCGGGATGACGGAGCAGGGTGCGAAGCGTCTGGACTGGCGGGATGCGTACCGCGTCCGCTCGATTGCGGCGCCCGGGACGGCCTGAAGGAGTCAGTGAATGCCGGGCCTTCGCTCGGCAGGCCTCACACGCCCGGCCGGCTCCCCAACCCACACCCCCCGCATCGATGCACCTCCACCGTCACATGCCGCAGCGACTGCAGGTGCTCCAGGCGTTGCCGGTACTGCGCCGGCGCCAGCGGCTCGTCGGCCACGACGGAGGCCACGACCGACCACGCGTCCGGCCCCACCTGCCACACGTGCAGGTCGGCCAGCTGGGCGTCGCCGTCGCTTTCGATCGCCTGGCGCACCTGGGCGCGTAGCTCGGTGGAGGCGGTGGCGTCCACCAGGGCGTGGGCAGAGACCTTCAGCACGCCCATGGCCCAGCGCGTGATGACGACGGCGCCCAGCACCGCCACCAGCGGGTCCAGCCAGCGCCAGCCGTAGAGCAGGCCGCCGCCTAAAGCGGCAATCGCCAGCACCGAGGTCAGCGCGTCGGCGACCACGTGCAGGTAGGCGGCGTTGAAGTTGTGGTCGTGGTGTTGGTGTCCATGGCCATGGCCATGAGCGTGTCCATGCCCATGGCCGTGGTGGTGCCCGTGCGAATGGCCGTGGCCGTGGCCGTGGTGCGCATGGTCGTCGTGGTCGTCGTCATGGCCGTGGTGGCCGTGCGCCGCGCCGCCCGAGGCGCCGCGGTGCAGCAGCCAGGCGCTGCCCAGGTTCACGATCAGGCCGACCACCGCCACCACCATCGCCTCGCCGTAGGCGATGGGGTGCGGGTCGAGCAGCACGCGCACGGCGTCGATCACCAGCCAGGCCGAGACGGCCAGCAGCATCAGGCCGCTGGTGTAGGCGGCCAGCACTTCGATCTTCCAGCCGCCGAAGGCGTAGCGCTCGTTGCGGTGCGCCCGCTGCGCCAGCCGCGTCGCCAGCAGCGCGCCGCCCAGCGCCAGCGCGTGCGTGCCCATGTGCGCGCCGTCGGCCAGCAGCGCCAGCGAGCCGCTCCAGGCGCCGGCCAGCAGCTCCACCACCATGGTGACCAGGGTCAGGATCGTGACGGCGCGCAGCGCGCGCGAGCGGCCCTCGGCGCCGGCGTCCTGCCAGTCGTGGCTGTGGTGGAAGGGGGTGAGGTCGTGGACGTGCGGTTGCATCCCCCGATCGTAGGGGGAGGGCATGTCCGCGCCGGCAGGGGCGGCTTGCGCCTCGCGCGCAGCCGTCCCAGGGCGTGAGGGATCAGGCGTTGTGCGTGGCCCAGACGCGGCTGGCGCCGTCGCGCTGCACCAGCAGCACGTCGAAGCGGTCGCGCTGGCCGCCGTAGGCCGGGCCGTCCATGCCGGGCGAGCCCACCACCATGCCCGGCACCGCCAGGCCCAGCGCGGCCGGGCGCTCGCGCAGCAGGCGCCGCACGTCGGCGGCGGGCACGTGGCCCTCCAGCACGTAGCCCTCCACCAGCGCGGTGTGGCAGGAGCCGTACTGGGCATTCAGGCCCAGCTTGCCGCGCTGCACGCCGGGGTCCTCCATCTCGAAGACCTGCAGCTTGAAGCCGGCGCCCTCCATGTGCGCCACCCAGTCCTTGCAGCAGCCACAGGTGGGCGACTTCCACATCTGCACCCGGGTGGCGTCCGCGGCCGGGGAGGCGGCGCGCACCCGGGGCGCGGCACAGGCCGCCAGGACGAACAGGCCCGTGGCCTGCAGCAGGCGGCGGCGGTCGGCGAAGGGGAAAGGCTTGGGCTGGGACTTCATGCGGGGGCCGTGTCGATGCCGCTTGGGCGGCGGTTCTTGAGCGATGCCAGACGCCGTGGGCGCCGGGCGCGGAGCTTGCCTCAATGCGGGAGGCACGTTGCGCGTCCACGTCAAGACCCCGCGCGGAGGCTTGAAGTTCCCCACCTACAATGCGCGCCGCCTGACGCCGCCCCGGCGCCTTCCTCCGGACTTTCCGGGCTTCCTTCCGGACCCTCCAGCACCGTACTCCCATGAGCACTCCCGACCCGAGCACCCCCGACCTGTCGCATGTGGCCCCGCGCGAGAAGGCCGAAATCCTGGCCCAGGCGCTGCCCTACATCCGCCAGTTCCACGGCAAGACCATCGTCATCAAGTACGGCGGCAACGCCATGACGGATCCGGCGCTGCAGCAGGACTTCGCCGAGGACGTGGTGCTGCTCAAGCTGGTCGGCCTGAACCCGGTGGTGGTGCACGGCGGCGGTCCGCAGATCGACGAGGCCCTGACGCGCGTGGGCAAGAAGGGCCAGTTCATCCAGGGCATGCGCGTGACCGACGAGGAGACGATGGAAGTCGTCGAGTGGGTGCTCGCCGGCCAGGTGCAGCAGGACATCGTGGGCCTGATCAACGCCGCCGGCGGCAAGGCCGTAGGCCTCACGGGCCGCGACGGCGGGATGATCCGCGCGCGCAAGCTCAAGATGGTGGACCTCAACGACCCCGAGAAGCTCCACGACGTGGGCCAGGTCGGCGAGATCGAGAGCATCGACCCCAGCGTGGTCAAGGCGCTGCAGGACGACCAGTTCATCCCCGTCATCAGCCCCATCGGCTTCGGCAAGGACAACGAGTCCTACAACATCAACGCCGACCTGGTGGCCGGCAAGCTCGCCGAGGTGCTGCGCGCCGAGAAGCTGGTGCTGCTCACCAACATCAAGGGCGTGCTGGACAAGGAAGGCCAGCTGCTGACCGACCTCACGGCCAAGCGCATCGACGAGCTCTTCGCCGACGGCACCATCTCCGGCGGCATGCTGCCCAAGATCGCCTCGGCGCTGGACGCAGCCAAGAACGGCGTCAATGCCGTGCACATCATCGACGGCCGCGTGCCGCACGCCATGCTGCTGGAGATCCTGACCGACCAGGCCTACGGCACCATGATCCGCTCGCACTGATGGCGGAAAAGTCGAGCGGCCCGGCCCGGCGCCCCGCCGTGCGGGCCTGGCTGTTCGACCTGGACAACACGCTGCACGACGCCTCCAGCGCCGTCTTCGGCGTGCTCAGCCCGGCGATGACCGACTACATCGCCCAGGAGCTGGCCCTGGAGCCGGCGCAGGCCGACGCCCTGCGCCGACGCTACTGGCAGCGCTACGGCGCCACGCTGCTGGGGCTGATCCGCCACCACAACGTTCAGCCCGCGCACTTCCTGCACCAGACGCACCTGCTGCCCGGACTGGAGGAGCGCCTGCGCTGCCACGCGCACGACGTGGCGGCGCTGCGCCGGCTGCCGGGGCGCAAGTACATCCTGACCAATGCGCCCCGCGCCTACGCGCTGCGGGTGCTGCGGCAGCTCGGCTTCCTCGATGTGTTCGACGGCGTGTTCTCCATCGAGGACATGCGCGTCTTCGGCCACTGGCGGCCCAAGCCCGACCCCCGGATGCTCCAGCGCATCTGCGTGCGGCTGCGCCTGGCGCCGCGCCAGTGCGCGCTGGTGGAGGACACGCTGGAGCACCAGAAGGGCGCGCGGCGCATCGGCATGCGCACGGTCTGGATGCAGCGCTGGGCGCACCGCGCCGGGCTGCGCTGCTCGTCAAGGCCTCCCTACGTGGATCGGCGGGTACGGCGACTGGCTACCCTGTGCCGCTAGGCATGCAAAGGGGTTATCGTCAGGTGGAAGCATTTCGGCGGAAACTGCCGTAATACGCAATCGACTTGGCGGCAATCCGCCGATCGGATGGGCCGCGAAGCCGGCCGCCGGCGGCAAAGCGTCGCAAGATTCCCGTAGTTATTACCAACCAAGGGGGCCTTCCATGTCCGACCTGAGTGCAGCCGCCGGAGAGCCCGACGTCATTCCTCTGAACCTGACGGCGCGGCGACGCCTGAGGCCCGGCGAGCGGCGCACCCAGATCCTGCAGGCGCTGGGCGCCATGCTGGAGCAGCCCGGCAGCGAGCGCGTCACCACCGCGGCGCTGGCGGCGCGGCTGGAGATCAGCGAGGCGGCGCTGTACCGGCACTTCGTGAGCAAGGCGCAGATGCTGGAGGCGCTGATCGACTTCATCGAGACCAGCGTCTTCACCTCGCTGAACCAGATTGCCGAGCGCGAGATGCCCGGCACGGAGCAGGCGCAGCGCTCGCTGGCGGCGCTGCTGCAGTTCGCGGAGCACAACCCGGGCATGGCGCGGCTGATGGCCGGCGACGGGCTGGCGCACGAGGACGAGCGGCTCAACACGCGCATGAACGCCTTCTTCGACCGGCTGGAAAGCCACCTGCGCCAGTGCCTGCGCCAGGCGGCACAGGCCTCGGGCGCCGAGTCGCCCACGGGCGACGCGCAGGTGCAGGCGTCCGTGCTGTGCGCCTTCGCGCTGGGGCGGCTGCAGCGCTTCACGCGCTCGGGCTTCAACCGCCCGCCCACCGAGCACCTGGACGAGGTGCTGGCCCTGGTGCTGCGCTGAAGGCGGCACCATCGCCGCCATGAACGGCGGCGAAACCTGGATCGAACGCGGCGGCGAGCGGCTGCAGCTGCTCGCCGAGCGCGCGCTGTGGTGGCCGGCGCAGCAGGCGCTGCTGGTGGCGGACGCGCACTTCGGCAAGGCCGCCAGCTTCAGGCAGCTCGGCGTGCCGGTGCCGCAGGGCACCACGGGGCGCAACCTGGACCTGCTCTCCGGGCTGATCGAGCGCCATGGCGCCCGGCGGCTGCTGGTGCTGGGCGACTTCCTGCACTCGGCGCATGCCCACGACGCGCCGGACACGCTGGCGTCGCTCGCCGCCTGGCGCGCGGCGCGGGCGGCGCTGCAGATCGTGCTGGTGCGCGGCAACCACGACGACCGCGCCGGCGACCCGCCGGCGGCGCTGGGCATCGAGGTGGTGGACGAGCCGCTGCGCCTGGGCGGGCTGGCGCTGTGCCACCACCCGCGGGCGCTGCCCGGCGCCTACGTGCTGGCGGGGCACCTGCATCCGTGCATCACCGTCGGGCGCGGCTTCGACCGGCTGCGGCTGCCTTGCTTCCACTTCGGGCCGGACGTGGGCGTGCTGCCGGCCTTCGGCGCCTTCACCGGCATGTATCCGGTGCGGCCGGGCCGGGCGGACGAGGTGTTCGCCGTGGCGGGTGAGTCGGTGCGGCGCGTGTAGCGGGCCGCGTCCGACCCCGGCGGAGGGCGGTACCGCGCTGGCTACACTGCGCAGCTTTTCGCGCACCCCCCCGGTTCATCTGCCTGCCATGCCTGATTTCGATTCCCTGATCGCGCGCGCCGAGGCGCTGTTGAGCCGTCTGGAGGCGGTGTTGCCGCAGCCGCTGGCCGCGCCGGACTGGGGCGCCTCGGTGGCGTTCCGCTACCGCCGCCGCCGCGGCGCCGGTGTGCTGGAGCCGGTGCGGCACGTGGCGGGCATCCGCCTGTCGGACCTCAAGGAGGTCGAGCCGCAGAAGGAGAAGCTGCTGCGCAACACGGCGCAGTTCGTGGCCGGCAAGCCCGCCAACAACGCGCTGCTCACCGGCGCGCGCGGCACGGGCAAGAGCTCGCTGGTGAAGGCCTGCCTCAACGAGTTCGCGCCGCAGGGGCTGCGGCTGATCGAGGTGGACAAGGCCGACATGGTCGACCTGCCCGATCTGGTGGAGCTGGTGGCGGAGCGCCCGGAGCGCTTCATCGTGTTCTGCGACGACCTGAGCTTCGACGAGGGCGAGCCGGGCTACAAGGCGCTGAAGTCGATCCTGGACGGCTCCGTGGCGCAGGCCAGCGACAACGTGCTGATCTACGCCACCAGCAACCGCCGGCACCTGCTGCCCGAGTACATGAAGGAGAACCTCAGCTACACGCACACCGCCGACGGCGAGGTGCATCCGGGCGAGGTGGTGGAGGAGAAGATCTCCCTGTCCGAGCGCTTCGGGCTGTGGGTGAGCTTCTACCCGTTCAGCCAGGGCGAGTACCAGGCGATCGTGGCGCAGTGGCTGCGCAACCTGGAGGTGCCGGAGGATCGGATCGCGCCGGCGCAGAAGGCCTCGCTGGTGTGGGCGCTGGAGCGCGGCTCGCGCTCGGGGCGCGTGGCCTACCAGTTCGCGCGCGACTGGGCCGGGCGCGCGCACGGGGACGACCTGGCGCCGCCGCCGGCGGTGGCCGACGAGGAGCCGCCGCAGGGGCTGGACCATGTCTGAGGCGCGGCGCATCACGCAGCTGCCGGAGGGCTGCACGCCGGTGGAGGTAGCGGTGGGCGTGCTGATCGAGCGCGACGGTGAGGGCCGGGAAGGGCGCTTCCTGCTCACCAGCCGGCCCGAGGGGAAGGTCTACGCCGGGCACTGGGAGTTCCCCGGCGGCAAGCTCGAAGCTGGCGAGAGCGTCGAAGAGGCGCTGCGGCGGGAACTGCACGAGGAGCTGGGGATCGACATCGATGTGGCCAGCGTGCGGCGCTGGCACGTGGAGATGTTCGACTACCCGCACGCGCTGGTGCGGCTGCACTTCTGCAAGGTCTACGACTGGACGGGCGAGTTCCAGATGCGCGAGGCGCAGCAGATGGCGTGGCAGACGTTGCCGGTGCAGGTCCGGCCGGTGCTGCCGGGCACCATTCCCGTCCTGCAGTGGTTCGCGCAGGAGCGCGGGCACGCCGGGACCACCCATATCGACTGAGTACACTGAAACGATGGATTGGCTGGATGAAGTGAAGTGGGACCGCGACGGTCTCGTGCCCGCGATCGCGCAGGAAGCGTCCAGCGGCGACGTGCTGATGTTCGCGTGGATGAACCGCGAGTCGCTGGCGCTGACGCTGCAGCGCGGCGAGGCGGTGTACTGGAGCCGCTCGCGCGGGCGGCTGTGGCACAAGGGCGAGGAGTCGGGGCACGTGCAGCAGGTGCACGAGATCCGGCTCGACTGCGACGCCGACGTGGTGCTGCTGAAGGTGACGCAGCGCGGGCACGAGCCCGGCATCGCCTGCCACACCGGGCGCCATTCCTGCTTCTACCGCCGGCTGGACCAGGACAGCGGCGCCTGGAGCGCCGTGGACCCGGTGCTCAAGGACCCGGAGAGCATCTACAAATGAGCGAGAACCAAGCGCAATTCGGCGACGCCGTGCTGGCGCGGCTGGCCGAGGTGATCGAGTCGCGGCTGCCGGCCAACGGCGGCGACCCGGCCAAGAGCTACGTCGCCAAGCTCTCGGCCAAGGGCCTGGACGCGGTGCTGAAGAAGGTGGGCGAGGAGGCGGTCGAGGTCGTGATGGCGGCCAAGGACGGCGCCCGCGACAAGGTCGTCTACGAGGTGGCGGACCTGTGGTTCCACAGCCTGGTGGCGCTGGCGCAGTTCGGCCTGCGCCCGTCCGACGTGCTGGCCGAGCTGGCGCGGCGCGAGGGGCTGTCGGGGCTGGAGGAGTTCGCCCAGCGCAAGGGCTGAGGCCCGCAACCCTAAAGAGGAACCGCCATGGCCCTGCCGCCGGTGCTGCCGCCCGACAACGTGCCCGACTGGGAGCGCGACCAGCACCTGCGCACCATCGGCCACATCAGCTACGCGCTGCACGCCATCGTGGCGGTGGGCGCGGTGCTGCCAGCCTTCCAGCCCAGCGTGCTGCTGCTGGTGGCGGCCTTCATCCTGGACCTGGTGAAGAAGGACGACGCGCAGGGCAGCTGGCAGCAGTCGCACTTCGCCTGGCGCATCCGCAGCGTGCTGTGGGCCGCCGGGCTGTACCTGGTGACGGCGCCGCTGTGGCTGCTGTTCTTCATCCCCGGCTGGATCGCCTGGGGCGTGATTTCCGTCTGGTTCATCTACCGCGTCGTGCGCGGCTGGCTCGCCCTCAACGAGCGCCGTCCCATGCCCGAATAACGAACACCCTCTGCCCATCACCATGAGCACCGACCCGAACTGCATCTTCTGCAAGATCGCCGCCGGCCAGATCCCGTCGCGCAAGGCGTACGAGGACGAGGAGATCCTGGCCTTCCACGACATCGCCCCCTGGGCGCCGGTGCACGTGCTGCTGATTCCCAAGCTGCACATTCCCTCGATGGTCGAGGTCGGGCCGGAGCACGCGCCGCTGCTGGGCAAGATGATGGCGCTGGGCCCGAAGCTCATGCGCGAGCTGGGCGTGACCAACGGCTTCCGCACCATCGTCAACACCGGCGCCGACGGCGGGCAGGAGGTGGGGCACTTGCACATCCACTTCATCGGCGGCCCGCGGCCGTGGAAAAAGGGCTGAGAGCCGCGGCTCCCAACCCACCTGCGCGGGTTGGGACGGCTCGAAGGGCCCTCGCTGGGCGAGGGCGCGGCCTGCAAGGCTGAGCGGGCTCGTCCCACGAGACAGACAAACCAAGCCCGGATGGGGAAAGCTGTCATACGGCACCCCCTAGAATCCCGGGATTGAACAAGGAGTTCCGGACATGGGTTCTTTCAGCATCTGGCATTGGCTGATCGTGCTGCTGGTGGTGGTGCTGATCTTTGGCACCAAGAAGCTCAAGAATTTGGGCTCCGACCTCGGAGGCGCGGTCAAGGGTTTCAAGGACGGCATGAAGAGCGGGACGGAAGACCCCGGCGCGACGACCACGACGACCACGGCCGTGCCGCCGCAGCAGGTGGGCACGACGCACAAGGCCACCGATCCCAACACGGTGGACGTGGAGGCCAGGACCAAGTCCTGAGCCTGAACCGCAGACGGCGAGGCCCGCCGCGTCGGCATGACGCCCCGGGCCTCATCGCAGTTCACTTGCGGCGCCGCGGCGCCGCGCAACCTGTCTCCGGATGATCGATTTCGGTTTCGACAAGCTGGCGCTCATCGGCGCGGTGGCGCTCATCGTCATCGGCCCCGAGAAGCTGCCCAAGGTGGCACGCACGGTGGGCCACCTCGTGGGCAAGGCGCAGCGCTACGTGGCCGACGTCAAGGCCGAGGTCAACCGTTCCATCGAGCTCGATGAACTCAAGAAGATGAAGACGCAGTTCGAGGATGCGGCACGCAACGTCGAACAGAGCGTGAACCAGGAACTGCACGACACCTCGCGCGACCTGGAGCAGAGCTGGAACCAGGCCACGGGCTTCGGCGGCAGCGGCACGGACGGCAGCGGCAGCAGCAGCACGCTGGAATCCTTGCCGCCGCAGTACCAACACCCGCGCAAGAACTGGCGGCTCAAGCGGGGCGCGACGCCCCAGTGGTACAAGCAGCGCAACGGCGTGCGCACGCGCGCGCAGTCGGGCGCGGCACGGGTGGCACGCTTCAGGCCGCCGCGCGCTTCCTCATGAGCGGCCAGCCCCCCAAGGACGAACTCGAGGGCACCGAGCAGCCGTTCGTCGAACACCTGGTCGAGCTGCGCGACCGTCTGATCAAGGCCCTGCTGGCCGTGGGCGTCGTCTTCGGCGTCCTGGCGTTCTATCCCGGCCCCGGCGCGCTCTACGACCTGCTGGCCGCGCCGCTGGTGGCCAACCTGCCCGAGGGCGCCACGCTGATCGCCACCAGCGTCATCTCGCCGTTCCTGGTGCCGCTGAAGATCACGCTGATGGCGGCGTTCCTGATCGCGCTGCCGGTGGTGCTCTACCAGGTCTGGGCCTTCGTGGCGCCAGGCCTGTATTCGCACGAGAAGCGCCTGGTGCTGCCGCTGGTGGTGGCCAGCACGGTGCTGTTCGCGGCCGGGGTGGCGTTCTGCTACTTCTTCGTGTTTGGGCAGGTCTTCAAGTTCATCCAGGGCTTCGCGCCCAAGAGCATCACGGCGGCGCCGGACATCGAGGCCTACCTCAGCTTCGTGCTGACCATGTTCATCGCTTTCGGCGCCGCCTTCGAGGTGCCGGTGGCGGTGGTGCTGCTGGCGCGCATGGGCGTGGTGACCATCGATCAGCTCAAGGCCTGGCGCGGCTACTTCATCGTGGTGGCCTTCATCATCGCCGCCGTGATCACGCCGCCGGACGTGGTGTCGCAGCTCTCGCTGGCGATCCCGATGTGCCTGCTCTACGAGCTGGGCCTGTGGTCCGCCAGGCTCTTCATCCGCGCCACCAAGGCGCCGGACGAGGAGGAGGCGGGCAGCAGCAGCGACAAGGCGGCCTGATCTCTCCAGCCTGATGAAAGCGAACGGCGGCCCGAGGGCCGCCGTTTTTCATGGCATCGCGGTTGTGCTTCGTCTCGTCTGGCAATGAGCCCCGTTCGGGCTGAGCCTGTCGAAGCCTCCGGCACCGCCGGCTCGCAAGCCCTTCGACAAGCTCAGGGCGAACGGTGGATTGAGTCCGGGGTCATTGCTCGCGCTGCCCCGGCTTGGGCCGCTGGCCCACGGTGAGTTTCAGCTCCAGCGCCTGGTCGCCGCGCTGCACGCCGATGACGGTGTCGCTGCGCGGCTTGAGCGCGGCCACCGCACCCAGCAGCTGGGCGGTGTTGGCCACGGGACGCGCGTCCACCTTGGTGACCACGTCGCCGGGCTTCATGCCGGCCTTGCCGGCCGGCCCGTTCTGCAGCACGCCCGAGATCAGCACGCCTTCGCGCACGGGCAGCTTGAAGCTCTGGATGAACTCGGGCGTGAGGTTCTGCGGCTCCACGCCGATCCAGCCGCGCGTGACCTGGCCCTCGCGGATAAGGCTTTCCATCACCTGGCGCGCGGTGTCGGAGGGGATGGCGAAGCCGATGCCCAGGCTGCCGCCGCTGCGCGAAAAGATCGCGGTGTTGATGCCCACCAGCTGGCCGCGCGTGTCCACCAGCGCGCCGCCGGAGTTGCCGGGGTTGATGGCGGCGTCGGTCTGGATGAAGTTCTCGAAGGTGTTGATGCCGAGCTGGTTGCGCCCCAGCGCGCTGACGATGCCGGAGGTGACGGTCTGGCCTACGCCGAAGGGGTTGCCGATGGCCAGCACGATGTCGCCCACCTGCAGCGCTTCGGCCGCGCCGAAGGTGATGGCGGGCAGGTTGGGCAGGTCGATCTTGAGCACGGCGACGTCGGTCTCCGGGTCGCTGCCCACCAGCCGCGCCTGCGCCTGGCGGCCGTCGGAGAGCTGCACCTCGATGTCGTCGGCGTCCTCGATGACGTGGTTATTGGTGAGCAGGTAGCCGGTGCTGGAGACGATCACCGCCGAGCCCAGCCCCTTTTGCGGCTGCTGCGAGCCCGGGCCGTCGCGGAAGAAGAAGCGGAACCAGGGGTCCTCGCCATGCGGGTTCTGATTGGGCCGCGCGCGGGCGCCGCTGCCCTTGCGCGCCACCACGCTGACCACGGTGGGCGCGGCCACCCGCGCCGCGGCGGCGTAGCCCCCGCCCGCGGGCGCCGAGGTGCCCGGCGCCGGCGGCGTGGCGCTGGAGATGGCGACCACCTCGGGCATGACCGGTCCTGGCGTGCTGCGCAGCCACTCGGGCTTGAGCGTCGCCACGACGAACAGCAGGGCAACGGCCACCGTGACGGCCTGCGAGAAAATCAGCCAGGTTCTGCGCATGAAAGGGAGCGGGCAATGGGCAGCGTGACGCGTGCCGAAATAGAGCAATACCTGAACCAGGCGCTGGCGGCGGACCGCTTCAAGGATTATGGGCCGAACGGCCTGCAGGTCCAGGGTAAGCCGGAGGTGCGGCGGATTGTTTCCGGCGTGACCGCCAGTCGGGCGCTGATCGAGGCGGCCATCGCCGACGGCGCCGATGTCATCCTGGTGCACCACGGCCTGTTCTGGCGCGGCCAGGACGGGCGCCTGACCGGCTGGCTGGCCGAGCGCGTGCGGCTGCTGATGCGGCACGACATCAGCCTGTTGGCCTACCACCTGCCGCTGGATGCGCATGCCGAGTGGGGCAACAACGCGCAGCTCGGCCTGCAGCTGGGCCTGGCGGCCGACGCCCGCTTCGGCGAGCAGGACCTGGGCTTCGTCGGCGAGGGCGGCGGCGTGGCGCTGGAGGCGCTGGCCGAGCGCGTGGAGCGCTCGCTGGGCCGTGCGCCGCTGGTGCTGCCGGGCGACGGCCGGCCCCTGCGCCGCATCGCCTGGTGCACGGGCGGGGCGCAGGGCTGGTTCGAGGCGGCCATCGCCGCCGGCGCGGATGCCTACATCACGGGCGAGGTGTCCGAGCCGCAGGCGCACCTGGCGCGCGAGACCGGCGTGGCCTTCCTGGCCTGCGGCCACCACGCCACCGAGCGCTACGGGGCGCCCGCGCTGGCGGCGCACGTGGCCGAGCGCTTTGGCCTGGAGCACCGCTTCATCGACATCGAGAACCCTGCATGACTTCCACGAACGACCAAGCGATGCGGCAGCCGCTGCTGGTGACCATGGGCGATGCCGCGGGCATCGGCCCCGAGATCGTGCTGCGCGCGCTCATGCGCGAGGACGCACCGGCGGCGCTGGTGCTGGGCTGCCCGCAGGCGCTGCGCCGCGCGGCGGCGCTGCTGGGCGAGGCCGCCTGGCCGATCGCGGTGCTGGACGCGCCCGCCGACCTCGCGCAGTGCCCGCCGCGCTGCATTCCCGTGTGGGCGCCGCCGGGGCTGCCCGAGGGGCTGGAAGTGCTGCCCTGGGGCCAGGTGGACGCGCGCGCCGGGCAGGCAGCGGCGGTGTGCATCGAGGCCGCGGTGCGGCTGCTGCAGCGGGGCGTCGGGCGCGCCATCGTCACCGCGCCCATCCACAAGGAAGCGCTGTCGGCGACGGGCGTGTCCTATCCGGGCCACACCGAGATGCTGCAGGCGCTGGCGGCGCCGGAAGGCGGCGAGCCGCCGCCGGTGCGCATGATGCTGGCCAACGACGAGCTGAAGGTGGTGCTGGTCACCATCCACATGGCGCTGCGCCGGGCGCTGGAGGTGCTGGATTTCGAGGGCGTGCTCTCCACGCTCCGCATCGCGCACCACGCCGCCGCGGCCTGGGGCCAGGCGGCGCCGCGCATCGCCGTGGCGGGGCTCAATCCGCACGCGGGCGAGGGCGGGCTGTTCGGCGACGAGGAGCTGCGCTACATCGCGCCGGCGGTGCAGGCGGCGCGCGCGGAAGGCATCGATGCCCGCGGCCCGTTCGCGCCGGACACGGTGTTCATGCGCGCGCGCCACGCGCCGCCCCGGCACCCGGGCGAGTTCGACCTGGTGGTGGCGATGACGCACGACCACGGCCTGATCCCGGTGAAGTACCTGGGCGTGGAGGAGGGCGTCAACGTCACGCTGGGGCTGCCCTTCGTGCGCACCAGCCCCGACCACGGCACCGCCTTCGACATCGCCGGCCGCGGGGTGGCCGATGACGCGAGCCTGCGGGCGGCGCTGCGCATGGCGCTGGCGCTCAGCGGCGCCGCGGCGGCTTAAGCGCGCGGGGACTGGGGCTGCTGCAGCGCGTCGCGGATCTCGCGCAGCAGCACGATGTCTTCCGGCGCCGCGTCGGGCACTTCGGCCGGCGGCGGCTTGGGCTCGTCGCGGCGCAGCCGGTTGATCTGCTTGACCATCAGGAAGATCACGAAGGCCAGGATCAGGAAGTTCAGCGCCACCGTGATGAAGCTGCCGTAGGCGAACAGCGGCACGCCTGCCTTGGTCAGCGCGTCATAGGTCATGGGGCCGGTGTAGTTGGGCGGCGGATCGGCCAGGCGGATGAAGTAGTTGGAGAAGTCCAGCCCGCCGACCACGCGCCCCACCAGCGGCATGATCAGGTCCTTGACCATCGAATCGACGATGCGCTGGAACGCCGCGCCGATGATCACGCCGACCGCCAGGTCGACGACGTTGCCCTTCATCGCAAAGGCTTTGAATTCGGAAATGAAACTCATCGGCGGGTCCTTTTGAGGGTTTTTCTGGGTGCCGTTGTAGCGCTTGCCACACACAAGGCGATGCGGAGTATTTCCGGCTTTTGATTTGAATCAAAGTCGCGAATTTCGATGTGGCGGATGCACGCGAGCGTCAGCCACTCGAAAGGCTTTGTGTCAATCCTTGTCCGCTAGAATCTAGGGTTGCCCCTGAATCCGGAACAGTTCCTGAGGAAGCTATGTCAAAGCCTGAAGTCGACCAAGGCCGCCGCACCTGGGTGGCGATTGCCTGTGGCGCGGGTGCCGTCGGCGGTGTGGCCGCAGCCGTACCGTTTGTGAGCACTTTCACGCCGTCCGAGCGCGCCAAAGCCGCCGGTGCCGCCGTCGAGGCGGACATCAGCGCGCTCAAGCCCGGTGAAAAGATGACCGTGGAATGGCGTGGCAAGCCGGTGTGGATTGTCAAGCGCACTCCGGAGCAACTTGCAGGCCTGAAAAAGACCGATCCGCAGGTGGTGGACCCGAAATCCGAGCGCAAGCCCTCCGAGCTCACGCCCGAGTACGCGCGCAACGAGCACCGCTCGATCAAGGAAGACATCCTGGTGGTGGTGGGCATCTGCTCGCACCTGGGCTGCTCGCCCAGCGACAAGTTCCAGGCCGGCGCGCAGCCGTCGCTGCCGGACGACTGGCAGGGCGGCTTCCTGTGCCCCTGTCACGGCTCGACCTTCGACATGGCCGGACGCGTGTTCAAGAACAAGCCCGCACCCGACAACCTCGAGGTGCCGCCGCACATGTACCTGTCGGACACCAAGCTGTTGATCGGCGAGGACAAGAAGGCCTGATCCCAGGCTCCCGGAGAACACCTCATGGCTGAATTCAAGACCGTACCCGCCGATGCGCCGGTCGCCCAGAAGCTGCTGAACTGGGTCGACAACCGCTTTCCGGCTTCCAAGCTCTACAAAGAGCACATGTCGGAGTATTACGCTCCGAAGAATTTCAACTTCTGGTACATCTTCGGCTCGCTGGCGCTGCTGGTGCTGGTGATCCAGATCGTCACCGGCATTTTCCTGGTGATGCACTACAAGCCCGATGCGAGCGTTGCCTTCGCATCGGTCGAGTACATCATGCGCGACGTGCCCTGGGGCTGGCTGGTGCGCTACATGCACTCCACCGGCGCCTCGGCCTTCTTCGTCGTGGTGTACCTGCACATGTTCCGCGGGCTGATGTACGGCTCGTACCGCAAGCCGCGCGAGCTGGTGTGGGTGTTCGGCTGCGCGATCTTCCTGGCGCTGATGGCCGAGGCCTTCATGGGCTACCTGCTGCCCTGGGGCCAGATGTCGTACTGGGGCGCGCAGGTGATCGTGAACCTGTTCGCCGCCGTGCCCTTCGTCGGTCCGGACCTGGCGCTGCTGATCCGCGGCGACTACGTCGTGTCGGACGCCACGCTCAACCGCTTCTTCAGCTTCCACGTCATCGCCGTGCCGCTGGTGCTGCTGGGCCTGGTGGTGGCGCACATCATCGCGCTGCACGAAGTGGGCTCCAACAACCCCGACGGCGTGGAGATCAAGGCCAAGAAGGACGCCCTGGGCCGCCCGCTCGACGGCATCCCCTTCCACCCGTACTACACGGTGCACGACATCTTCGGCGTGAGCGTGTTCCTCATCGTGTTCAGCGCGGTGGTGTTCTTCGCGCCCGAGTTCGGCGGCTACTTCCTGGAGTACAACAACTTCATCCCGGCCGACCCGCTGAAGACGCCGCCGCACATCGCGCCGGTGTGGTACTTCACGCCGTTCTACTCGATGCTGCGCGCCACGACCGACGTGATGGTCAACGTGCTGGCGGTGATCGTCGCGCTAGGTGCCGTGCTGGCCGTGCTCAAGGGCCGTCTGCCGGGCAAGGCCAAGCTGGGCGTGCTGGTGGGCGCCGTGGTGGCCGTGGCCCTGCTCAAGGTCTTCGACGCCAAGTTCTGGGGCGTGGTGGTGATGGGTGGTGCCGTGATCATCCTGTTCTTCCTGCCCTGGCTGGACTGCAGCCCGGCCAAGTCGATCCGCTACCGTCCGAGCTGGCACAAGTACCTGTACGCCGTGTTCGTGGTCTTCTTCGTGGTGCTGGCCTACCTGGGCATCCAGCCGCCGTCCGAAGTGGGCACCCTCGTGGCGCAGGTCGGTACGCTCTTCTACTTCGGCTTCTTCCTGCTGATGCCGTGGTGGAGCCGCCTGGGCGAATTCAAGCCGGTGCCCGAGCGCGTCGTGTTCAAGGCGCATTGAGGCGACAGCCGGAGAAGCTCGAATGAAAAAGTTCATCCTCTCGCTCCTGGCCTCGCTGGCCATGGCCACGTCCGCCTTCGCTTCCAGCGGCGGCATCGCCTGGGACAAGTTCCCGGCGGACAAGCTCAACGACGTCGCTGCGCTGCAGAACGGCGCCAAGCTGTTCGTGAACTACTGCCTCAACTGCCACTCGGCGGCGTTCATGCGCTACAACCGCATGCGCGACATCGGGCTGACCGAAGAGCAGATCAAGAACAACCTGATGTTCGCCTCCGACAAGGTGGGCGACCTGATGAAGGTGTCGCTGGATGCCCGCCAGGGCAAGGACTGGTTCGGTGCCACGCCGCCTGACCTGACCGTCATCGCGCGCTCGCGCGCCGACGGCTCCAAGGGCAGCGGTGCAGACTACCTCTACACTTACCTGCGCACGTTCTACCGCGACGACACCAAGGCGACCGGCTGGAACAACCTGGCCTTCCCCAGCGTGGCGATGCCGCACGTGCTGTGGGAGCTGCAGGGCCAGCGCGTGGCCAAGTTCGAGGAAGAGAAGGACGCGCACGACAAGGTCGCGCACGTCTTCAAGGGCTTCGAGCAGGTCACGCCGGGCAAGATGAGCGCTGCCGAGTACGACAGCGCCATGGGTGACCTGGTGGCCTACCTGCAGTGGATGGGCGAGCCGGTGCAGAAGCAGCGCGTGCGCCTGGGCGTGGCGGTGCTGATCTTCCTGGGTCTGTTCACCTTCATCGCCTGGCGTCTGAACGCCGCCTACTGGAAGGACATCAAGTAAGCGAACCGTGCTGAACCGGCCCTGAAAGGCCGGCCAGAACCGCGCAGTGGGAGGCGTTGCCGCCCACTGCGCTTCATCATTTTCAGAGCGACAACAAAGGAGCCGTTGCCATGATGGTGCTCTACTCCGGAACCACCTGCCCCTACTCGCACCGCTGCCGCTTCGTCCTGTTCGAAAAGGGCATGGACTTCGAGATTCGCGACGTGGACCTCTTCGCCAAGCCCGAAGACATCGCGCTGATGAATCCGTACAACGAGGTGCCGATCCTGGTCGAGCGCGACCTCATCCTGTACGAATCGCACATCATCAACGAGTACATCGACGAGCGCTTCCCGCACCCGCAGCTCATGCCCGGCGACCCGGTGGCGCGTGCGCGCGTGCGGCTGTTCCTGCTCAACTTCGAGAAGGAGCTGTTCCTGCACGTCAACGTGCTGGAGGGTCGCGGCCAGCCCGTCAAGCCCACCGACAAGCAGCTGGAGAAGGCGCGCGCGCAGATCAAGGACCGGCTGACGCAGCTGGCCCCGATCTTCGTCAAGAACAAGTACATGCTTGGCGACGACTTCTCGATGCTGGACGTGGCCATCGCCCCGCTGCTGTGGCGCCTGGACTACTACGGCATCGACATGTCCAAGAATGCAGCGCCGCTGCTGAAGTATGCCGAGCGCATCTTCTCGCGCCCGGCCTACATCGAGGCACTGACGCCTTCTGAGAAGGTGATGCGCAAGTAAGCCATGAACGAGGCTGCCACTGACCAAGGCTCCAGCACGCGCCCGTACCTGATCCGGGCGCTGCACGACTGGTGCACCGACAACGGCTTCACGCCCTACCTGGCGGTCTTCGTGGACCGCAGCGTGCAGGTGCCGCTGGAGTACGTGAAGAACAACGAGATCGTGCTCAACATCGGCTTCGAGGCCACCTCGGGGCTGAAGCTGGGCAACGAGTTCATCGAGTTCAAGGCCCGCTTCGGCGGCCGCGCGCGCGAGATCGTGGTGCCGGTGGACCATGTGGTGGCCATCTACGCCCGCGAGAACGGGCAGGGCATGGCCTTCCCCGCGCCGGCCGCCACCGAGCCGGCGGAAGCCCAGGCACCGTCACCCGCGCCGGCGTCCCCGGCGCCGCAGGGCCTGCGCCTGGCCACGGCCGAGCCTGAAGCCGCGCAGCCCGAGGGTGAAAGCCCGGAGGACGCCACGCCCGAGCCGCCGCCGGAGCCGCCCGCGCCCGGGCGCCCGTCGCTCAAGCGCATCAAGTAAAAGGGTCGGCCATCGGCGGCTAAAATCCGCCGATGCCGTGCCGGCTTAGCTCAGTTGGTAGAGCAGCTGCCTTGTAAACAGCAGGTCACCCGTTCGATTCGGGTAGCCGGCACCACCCCCAGATGACAACGGCGCGTACCTCCCGGTACGCGCCGTTTTCCATTTCAGGGTGCCTTCAAGCCTTCACGGCCGCAGGTGGATGCGGATGCGCTTGTCGCCGAAGCCCTCGTCGCGCAGCTGCTGCTCGATGCGCGGCAGCAGCTGGCGCAGCTTGGCGGCGACGGCGGCGTTGGGGGCCAGCAGCGTCCAGCCGTCCTCGTCCACCGGGCCGGCGCGCAACTGCTGGCGCAGTGCCAGCGGCAGCGCGCGCGTGGCGACCTCGAAGCGCCGGTTGGACTCGCGCAGGCGCTGCGACAGGCGCTGCAGCGCGGCGTTTTCATTCAGCACCTGCGACAGGGGCAGGGCGGGAGGCAGCGTGGTGGCCATCGCCAAAGTGTAGCCAGCGCCTGCGAGGCCGCCCTGCGGGCGCGGCCTTGACGCCAGTCGGGGCGGGCGGCCGGGCGTCAAGAGTCCGTGAAGACCCGGGTGTTAAACTGCCCGGCTTGCCCGCCGCGGCGCTTCGCGGCTTTGCTCCCTCTTTATCACTGCATGTTGCCCAAGCTCCTGACCCAGATTTTCGGCAGTCGCAACGACCGCCTCCTGAAGCAGTACCGGCGCGTGGTGGAGCAGATCAACGCCCTGGAGCCCCAGTTCGAGAAGCTCGACGACGCGGGGCTGCAGGCCAAGACGGGCGAGTTCCGCGAGCGCCTGGCCAAGGGCGAGACCCTGGATGCGCTGCTGCCCGAGGCCTTTGCCACCGTGCGCGAAGCCGGCAAGCGCGTGCTCAAGATGCGCCACTTCGACGTGCAGCTCATCGGCGGCATGACGCTGCACCAGGGCAAGATCGCCGAGATGCGCACCGGCGAGGGCAAGACTCTCATGGCCACGCTGCCGGTGTACCTCAATGCGCTGCCCGGCAAGGGCGTGCACGTGGTCACGGTCAACGACTACCTCGCGCGCCGCGACGCGGAGTGGATGGGCCGGCTCTACAACTGGCTGGGCCTGTCCGTCGGCGTGAACGTGCCGGGGCTCAGCCGCGAGCAGAAGCAGGCCGCCTACAACGCCGACGTCACCTACGGCACCAACAACGAGTTCGGCTTCGACCTGCTGCGCGACAACATGGTCTACGAGGTCGCGGACCGCAGCCAGCGCGGGCTCAACTACGCCATCGTCGACGAGGTGGACTCCATCCTCATCGACGAGGCGCGCACGCCGCTGATCATCAGCGGCCAGGCCGAGGACCACACCGAGCTCTACGTGCGCATCAACGCCGTGGTGCCGCAGCTCAAGAAGCAGATCGGCGAGGCCGATCCGCGCACCGGCGAGGGCGTGATCGAGCCGGGCGACTTCACGGTGGACGAGAAGACGCACCAGGTCTACCTCACCGAGGCCGGCCACGAGCACGCCGAGGCGATCCTGACCGAGGCCGGGCTGCTGGCCGAGGGCGCCAGCCTCTACGACCCGGCCAACATCACGCTGATGCACCACGTCTACGCGGCGCTGCGTGCCCGTCACCTCTACAACCGCGACCAGCACTACGTGGTGCAGAACGGCGAAGTGGTGATCGTGGACGAGTTCACCGGCCGCCTCATGACCGGCCGGCGCTGGAGCGACGGCCTGCACCAGGCGGTGGAGGCCAAGGAAGGCGTGCAGATCCAGAGCGAGAACCAGACGCTCGCCTCCGTCACCTTCCAGAACTACTTCCGCCTGTACGGCAAGCTCGGCGGCATGACCGGCACGGCCGACACCGAGGCCTACGAGTTCCAGGAGATCTACGGGCTGGAGACGGTGGTGATCCCGCCCAACAAGCCCACCGTCCGCAAGGACGAGCTGGACCTGGTCTACAAGACGACCAAGGAAAAGTACGACGCGGTCGTCAAGGACATCCAGGACTGCGTCCAGCGTGGCCAGCCGGTGCTGGTGGGCACGACCTCGATTGAGAACTCCGAGATCGTCTCCGCGCTGCTGCAGAAGTTCAAGCTGCCGCACCAGGTGCTCAACGCCAAGCAGCACGCCAAGGAGGCGGAGATCGTGGCGCAGGCCGGCCGGCCCGGCGTCATCACCATCGCCACCAACATGGCCGGCCGTGGCACGGACATCGTGCTGGGCGGCAACGTCGAGAAGCAGATCCAGTTCCTCGAAGCCGACGAGAGCGTTCCGGCCGAGGACAAGGCGCGCCGCATCCAACAGCTGCGCGACGAGTGGGCGGGCCTGAACGCCCAGGTGAAGGCCGCGGGCGGCCTGCGCATCATCGCCACCGAGCGCCACGAAAGCCGTCGCATCGACAACCAGTTGCGCGGCCGCTCTGGCCGCCAGGGCGACCCGGGCAGCTCGCGCTTCTACCTGAGCCTGGACGACTCGCTGATGCGCATCTTCGCGGGCGACCGCGTGCGCGCGATCATGGACCGGCTCAAGATGCCCGAGGGCGAGGCGATCGAGGCCGGCATCGTCACGCGCTCCATCGAGAGCGCGCAGCGCAAGGTCGAGGCCCGCAACTTCGACGTCCGCAAGCAGCTGCTGGAGTACGACGACGTCGCCAACGACCAGCGCAAGGTGATCTACCAGCAGCGCAACGAGATCCTGGAGGCGCAGAGCCTCGACGAGCAGATCTCCAACCTGCGCCGCAGCACCATGACGGCGCTGGTGCGCGAGTACGTGCCGCCGGAGAGCCTGGAAGAGCAGTGGGACCTCGCCGGCCTGGAGCGCCAGCTGCGCGACGAGTGGCAGATCGAGCTGCCGCTGAAGTCCATCGTCGAGGGCAGCCAGTCCACCACCGACGAAGACGTCCTGGAGGCCGTGGTGAAGGCTGCCGACGAGGTCTTCGCCGCCAAGGTGGCGCAGGTGGGCGCCGAGCAGTTCACGCCCTTCATGCGCATGGTGCTGCTGCAGTCCATCGACACCCACTGGCGCGAGCACCTCGCCGCGCTGGACTACCTGCGCCAGGGCATCCACCTGCGCGGCTACGCGCAGAAGAACCCCAAGCAGGAATACAAGCGCGAGGCCTTCGAGCTCTTCGCGCAGCTGCTGGACGCGGTCAAGACCGAGGTCACGCGCGTGCTGATGACGGTGCGCATCCAGACGCAGGAGCAGGTGGCGCAGGCCGCCGAAGCGCTGGAAGAGCGCGCCGGTGCCGTCAGCAACGTGACCTACACGCACCCCAACGACGACGGCTCGGTGTCGCAGGACCGCGACCCGTCCGACGAGATGCCCAAGGTCGGCCGCAACGACCCCTGCCCCTGCGGCAGCGGCAAGAAGTACAAGCAGTGCCACGGCAAGCTCAGCTGAGCCGGGCCGCCGAGCGCCTGGAGCCCTACTGCAAGGAGTTGATTCGATGCCCGTGAACCTGTCTGCGCCCGATCCCGCAACGCTCGCGCCCGTGCCCGGCGTGCGCATCGGCACCGCCATGGCTGGCGTGCGCAAGGCCAACCGCCGCGACCTGACCGTCATGACCCTGGCCGAGGGCTCGGCCGTGGCCGGCGTGTTCACGCTCAACCGCTTCTGCGCCGCCCCGGTGCAGCTGTGCCGCGAGTACCTGGCCGCGGGCAGCGCCGTGCGCGCCCTGGTCATCAACACCGGCAACGCCAACGCCGGCACCGGCGAGGACGGCCTGGTGCGCGCGCGCCGCACCTGCATCGCGCTGGCGCGGCAGCTGAGCCTGTCGCCCGAGCAGGTGCTGCCGTTCTCCACCGGCGTGATCATGGAAACGCTGCCGGTGGAGCGCATCGAGGCCGGGCTGCCGGCGGCGCTGGCGGACCTGAAGGAGGACAACTGGGCGCTGGCGGCCGAGGGCATCATGACCACCGACACGCTGCCCAAGGCCGCCTCGCGCCAGGTGCAGATCGGTGGCCGCACCGTCACCGTCACCGGCATCAGCAAGGGCGCCGGGATGATCCGTCCCAACATGGCCACGATGCTGGGCTTCGTCGCCACCGACGCCGTCATCGCCCCGGCGCTGCTGCAGCCGCTGGTCAAGGAAGCGGCCGACGCCAGCTTCAACCGCATCACCATCGACGGCGACGCCTCCACGAACGACTCGTTCGTGCTGATCGCCACCCGCCAGGCGGGCCACGGCGAGATCACCTCGCTGGACTCGGCCGAGGGCCAGGCGCTGCGCGAGGCGGTGACTGCCGTGTCGCAGCAGCTGGCGCAGGCCATCGTGCGCGACGGCGAGGGGGCCACCAAGTTCATCACCGTGCGCATCGACGGCGGCCGCAACGAGGACGAGTGCCGCCAGGCGGCCTACGCCATCGCGCACTCGCCGCTGGTCAAGACCGCCTTCTTCGCCAGCGACCCGAACCTGGGCCGCATCCTGGCCGCGGTGGGCTACGCCGGCATCGGCGACCTGGACCAGGGCCTGATCGACCTGTTCCTGGACGACGTGCACGTGGTGGTGCAGGGCGGCCGGCATCCCAGCTACCAGGAAGCCGACGGCCAGCGCGTGATGAAGCAGGCCGAGATCACCGTGCGCGTGGACCTGCACCGCGGCCCGGCCAGCGCCACCGTCTGGACCTGCGACCTCTCGCACGACTACGTCAGCATCAACGCCGACTACCGCTCCTGAGCTGAGCCCCACGGTGGCCGCCTTGTGACGGGCCACCGTCTCGACGTCGCCCGGCGCCGACCCTTTCGCGCCGCCGCGCCCCGCCTGTTCCCCTCGATCACGGGGGAAACCCTGTGCGGGGTACATTCCTTTTTTTCGCGCTCACCCGGGTGCGAATCGCGCGCCCGCTCCCCATGAACGCACCCATTCCCGTCAATACCCTGGCCGGCGCCGCCGTGGCGGCCGCCGTCGAAGACGCGCCGCGCCTGCGCGAAATTCCCTACAACTACACCTCCTTCTCCGACCGCGAAATCGTGTCGCGGCTGCTGGGCGACCGTGCCTGGGACCTGCTGCTGCAGCTGCGTGAGCAGCGCCAGACGGGCCGCTCGGCGCGCATGCTCTACGAGGTGCTGGGCGACATCTGGGTGGTTCAGCGCAACCCCTACCTGCAGGACGACCTGCTGGACAACCCCAAGCGCCGCGAGGCGCTGATCCAGGCGCTGCACCACCGCTTGGGCGAGGTCGGCAAGCGCCGCCATCCGGAAGACGACGTGCAGCGCGACGCGCTGGTGGGCGAGCTGCTGGGCTTGGCGCAGCAGGCGGTGGCGGACTTCGGTGCCGCGTTCACCCAGATCGACGAGCTGCGCCGCCGCGCGCGGCGCGTGCTGGGCCGCCACACGGCCAAGGACAACATCAAGTTCGACGGCCTCTCGCGCGTGGCGCACGTGACGGACGCCACCGACTGGCGCGTCGAATTCCCCTTCGTGGTGCTCACGCCCGACACCGAGGCCGAGATGGCCGCGCTGGTGGCCGGCTGCGTGGAGCTGGGCCTGACCATCATCCCGCGCGGGGGTGGCACGGGCTACACGGGCGGCGCGGTGCCGCTGACCTGGAAGAGCGCCGTCATCAACACCGAGAAGCTGGAGCAGATGACGGAGGTCGAGCTGGTCGACCTGCCTGGCGTGCCGCACAAGGTGGCCACGATCTGGACCGGCGCTGGCGTGGTGACGCAGCGCGTGGCCGACGCTGCCGAGCGCGCGGGCTACGTCTTCGCGGTCGATCCGACCTCGGCCGAGGCCAGCTGCGTGGGCGGCAACATCGCCATGAACGCCGGTGGCAAGAAGGCGGTGCTGTGGGGCACGGCGCTGGACAACCTGGCCTCCTGGCGCATGGTCACGCCGGAAGCCAAGTGGCTGGAGGTGGTGCGCCTGGAGCACAACCTGGGCAAGATCCACGACGCCCCGAAGGTGCGCTTCGAGCTGCGCTACTTCGACGCCTCGGGCAAGACGCTGGAGCGCACCGAGATCATCGACGTGCCGGGCAGCATCTTCCGCAAGGAAGGCCTGGGCAAGGACGTCACGGACAAGTTCCTGGCCGGCATTCCCGGCATCCAGAAGGAAGGCTGCGACGGCCTGATCACCAGCGCGCGCTGGGTGGTGCACCGCATGCCCGCGCACGTGCGCACGGTGTGCCTGGAGTTCTTCGGCAACGCCAAGGAGGCGGTGCCCTCCATCGTCGAGATCAAGGACTTCATGTTCGCCCAGGCCAAGGCCGGCGGCGCGATCCTGGCCGGCCTGGAGCACCTGGACGACCGCTACCTGAAGGCCGTGGGCTACGCCACCAAGAGCAAGCGCGGCACGCTGCCCAAGATGGTGCTCATCGGCGACATCGTCGGCGACGACGACGTGGCCGTGGCCCGCGCCACCAGCGAGGTGGTGCGCCTGTCCAACGGCCGCTCGGGCGAGGGCTTCATCGCCGTCAGCGCCGATGCGCGCAAGAAGTTCTGGCTCGACCGCAAGCGCACCGCGGCCATCGCGCGCCACACCAACGCCTTCAAGGTCAACGAGGACGTGGTGATCCCGCTGGAGCGCATGGGCGAGTACACCAACGGCATCGAGCGCATCAACATCGAGCTCTCGCTGCGCAACAAGCTGCAGCTGGTCGATGCCCTGGAGGCTTTCTTCAGCCGCGGCAACCTGCCGCTGGGCAAGACCGACGACGCCAACGAGATCCCCAGCGCCGAGCTGCTGGAGGACCGCGTGCAGCAGGCGCTGCAGCTGCTGCGCGAGGTGCGCGCGCTGTGGACGGGCTGGCTAGACCATCTCGACATGGCGCAGGCCCCCTACGGCGGGCGCAGCTTCTTCGAGCTGCTGCAGGACACCTCGCTGCGCGCGTCGTGGAAGACGCAGGTGTTCAAGCCGCTGCAGGGCCTGTTCGCCGGCGCGTCCTTCGCGCCGATCCTGGAGGAGTGCCGCCGCATCCACAAGCAGGTGCTGCGCGGCCGGGTGTGGGTGGCGCTGCACATGCACGCCGGCGACGGCAACGTGCACACCAACATCCCGGTGAACTCCGACGACTACCAGATGCTGCAGACCGCCCACGAGGCGGTGGGCCGCATCATGGTGCTGGCGCGCAGCCTGGGTGGCGTGATCTCGGGCGAGCACGGCATCGGCATCACCAAGCTGGAGTTCCTCACCGACGAGGAGCTGCAGGGCTTCGCCGACTACAAGAAGCGCGTCGATCCGGAAGGGCGCTTCAACAAGGGCAAGCTGCTGCGCAACCCGCAGGCGCTGGGCCCGGACGTGCGCGCGGCCGACCTCGCGCATGCCTACACGCCCAGCTTCGGGCTGCTGGGGCACGAGTCGCTGATCATGCAGCAGAGCGATATTGGCGCCATCAGCGACTCGATCAAGGACTGCCTGCGCTGCGGCAAGTGCAAGCCCGTGTGCGCCACGCACGTGCCGCGCGCCAACCTGCTGTACAGCCCGCGCAACAAGATCCTGGCCACCTCGCTGCTGGTGGAAGCCTTCCTGTACGAGGAGCAGACGCGCCGCGGCGTGTCGATCAAGCACTGGCAGGAGTTCGAGGACGTGTCGGACCATTGCACGGTCTGCCACAAGTGCGCCACGCCCTGCCCGGTGAAGATCGACTTCGGCGACGTGTCGATGAACATGCGCAACCTGCTGCGCAAGATGGGCCAGAAGAGCTTCAGGCCCGGCAACGCGGCGGCGATGTTCATGCTCAACGCCACCAACCCCGCGACCATCAACCTCGCGCGCACCGCGATGGTGAACGTCGGGTTCAAGGCGCAGCGCTTCGCCAACGACATGCTCAAGCTCGCCGCGCGCAAGCAGACCGCGCTGCCGCCGGCCACGCACGAGAAGTCGCCGGTGCGCGAGCAGGTGATCCACTTCGTCAACAAGAAGCTGCCCGGCGGCTTGCCCAAGAAGACGGCGCGCGCGCTGCTGGACATCGAGGACAAGAACTACGTCCCGATCATCCGCAACCCCAAGGCGACCACGGCGGACACGGAAGCAGTGTTCTATTTCCCGGGCTGCGGCTCGGAGCGCCTGTTCAGCCAGGTGGGCCTGGCCACGCAGGCGATGCTGTGGCACGCGGGCGTGCAGACGGTGCTGCCGCCGGGCTACCTGTGCTGCGGCTATCCGCAGCGCGGCAGCGGCCAGTTCGAGAAGGCCGAGAAGATCATCACGGACAACCGGGTGCTCTTCCACCGCGTGGCCAACACGCTCAACTACCTGGATATCAAGACCGTGGTGGTGAGCTGCGGCACCTGCTACGACCAGCTCCAGGGCTACGAGTTCGAGAAGATCTTCCCCGGCTGCCGCATCGTGGACATCCACGAGTACCTGCTGGAGAAGGGCATCAAGCTCGACGGCGCGGGTGCCTACCTCTACCACGACCCCTGCCACACGCCCATGAAGCAGCAGGAGCCCATGAAGACGGTGAAGGCGCTGCTGGGCGACCAGGTGCTCAAGAGCGAGCGCTGCTGCGGCGAGAGCGGCACGCTGGGCGTGACGCGCCCCGACATCTCCACGCAGGTGCGCTTCCGCAAGACCGAGGAGCTGCGCAAGAGCGAGACCGCGCTGCGCGCGTCGGGCCAGGTCGGCGCCAAGGAGGACATCAAGATCCTCACCTCCTGCCCGAGCTGCCTGCAGGGCCTCAGCCGCTACGGCGAGGACCTGGAGAGCGGGCTGCTGCAGGCCGACTACATCGTGATCGAGATGGCACGCAAGATCCTGGGCGAGAACTGGATGCCCGACTACGTGGCCCAGGCCAACGCCGGCGGCATCGAGCGCGTGCTGGTCTGAGGCGGCTCAGTCCTCGTCCACGGCGTCGGTAGACCGGCGCCGTTGCGGCGGCGTTGCGTCGCCCCTGTGCTGCGTGCCGGGGCTCTGGGGGCGGTGCATGCGCCGTTCCAACTGCGCCAGCACGATCAGGATCGCCAGCACGATGAACGTGGCCAGCAGCGCGGTCGCCTCGCGGCCCTGGCCCACCGCGATGCCGATGGCCGCGGTGGCCCAGATGCTGGCCGCGGTGGTGAGGCCGCGGATCTCGCCCTGTTCGCTGAGCTTGAGCACCGCGCCCGCGCCCAGGAAGCCGATGCCCGAGATCACGCCCTGCAGCACGCGGCTCATGCCGTCCTCCTCCAGGCCGGCCTGCGCGGGCGCCAGCACGAACAGCGCCGCGCCCAGCGCCACCAGCATGTGCGTGCGCAGCCCCGCCGCGCTGCGCCGCCGCTCGCGCTCCCAGCCGATGGCCGCGCCCAGCAGCACCGCCACGGTCAGCCGCGTGCAGGCGCGGGTGAGCTGCTCCACGTCGGAGAGGTCGGCGAACTCCGAGCGGATCGTCTGCGTCACCTGTTCCCAGCTCATCGCGCGCGGGCACCGCTCTCGCGCCGGATGCCGTTTCTTGTCATGCGCCGTGCGCGGCAAGAAAGGCACCCATCGCGGCGCGCCACCCCTTATTCGGCGGAGAGCCGGCGCGAGCGGATCAGCTCGTGCCAGAAGGCCGTTTCCTTCTGCAGGAAGGCCGTGAGCGCCGCCGGGTCGCCGGGCAGCACCTCCAGGCCGAACTCCTCCAACTTCGGCTTGACGTCAGGGGCCAGGATGGCCTTGCGCATCTCCGCGGACAGGCGCTGGACGATGGGCTCCGGCGTGCCGCGCGGCACGAACAGCGCCTGCCAGGCCGTGGCCTCGAAGCCCTGCACGCCGGCTTCCTGCAGCGTGGGCACCTGGAGCAGGGCGGGGATGCGCTGGGGTGACATCACCGCCAGCGCCTTGAGCTTGCCGCTGCGGATCAGCGGCAGCCCGGCGGCGGTGTCCAGCACCGTCATCGGCACCTGGCCGGCGATCACGTCCTGCGACGCGAAGGCCGTGCCGCGGTAGGGCACGTGCACCACGAAGCTGCCGGTGCGCTCCTTGAGCAGCTCCATCGCCAGGTGGTGCGGGCTGCCCACGCCGGGCGAGGCGTAGCTGAAGCGCCCTGGGTTGGCCTTGAGCTCCCGCAGCCACTGGCGCGCGTCGCTGAAGCCCGATTGCGGGTTCACGACCACGATGAGCGGAAAGCGCGCCATGAACCCTACCGGCGCGAAATCCTTCGGGTCGTAAGGCAGGCGCTTGTACATCGCCTGGTGGAAGACCATCGCGCCGTTGTCGCCGGTGAGCAGCGTGTAGCCGTCGGGCGCGGACTTGGCGGCGTTGTCCGTGCCGATGATGCCGGCGGCGCCCGGGCGGTTCTCGATGTAGATGGTCTGGCCCAACTGCCTGCCCATCTGCGGCGCCAGCTGCCGCGCCAGGAAGTCCGAGCCGCCGCCGGCCGGGTAGGCCACCACCCAGCGGATCGGCCTGGACGGCCAGGCCTCCTGCGCCGCTGCGGCGAAGGGCAGGGACAGGCCCGGTAGCGAGGCGCTGGCGGCTTGGAGGAGGCGGCGGCGGGACAGCTTTGTCATGGTCAGGGGCTGGACAAATGGGGCCATCTTAGCCAGCGGGATAATCGGGCCCGATCGCGCCTCGGCGCACCGGATTCCGGAGTCCCCATGAGCAGCAGCCCGCAGCACCAGCCCACCGCCCTTACCGTGCATCAGCAGTCCAGGCAACTGGAAATCAGCTTCGAGGACGGCGCCTCCTTCCGCATTCCCTTCGAGCTGATGCGCGTGTATTCGCCCTCGGCCGAGGTGCAGGGCCACGGCCCGGGCCAGGAGGTGCTGCAGACGGGCAAGCGCGAGGTGGAGATCGTGGGCATCGAGCCCGTGGGCCACTACGCGGTGCAGCCCAGCTTCTCCGATGGGCACGACTCCGGCATCTTCACCTGGGACTACCTGTACTTCCTCGGCTCGCAGCAGCAGCAGCTGTGGCAGGACTACGAAAAACGGCTGCAGGAAGCCGGCGTCGAGCGCGACGCGCCCATGCCCGAGAAGTCGGGTGCCTCCTGCGGCCACCACCACTGAACGACTTCCCCCTCATGAGCCAGACCCATTTCGGTTTCGAGACCGTCGAAGAACAGGAAAAGGCGCGCCGCGTGCGCGGCGTGTTCGACTCCGTCGCGTCCAAGTACGACGTGATGAACGACCTGATGTCCATGGGCCTGCACCGCGCATGGAAGGCCTACACGCTGGCGGTCGCGAACCTGCGCGAGGGCCAGCGCGTGCTGGACATCGCGGGCGGCACGGGCGACCTGGCGCGCGCCTTCGCGCCCAAGGTGGGGCCGAGCGGCCTGGTGGTGCACACCGACATCAACGAGGCCATGTTGCGCACCGGCCGCGACCGGCTGCTGGACAAAGGCATGGTGCTGCCCAGCACCATCTGCGACGCCGAGAAGCTGCCGTTCCGCGAAGGCACCTTCGACCTCGTCAGCGTGGCCTTCGGCCTGCGCAACATGACGCACAAGGACGGCGCGCTGGCCGAGATGGCGCGCGTGCTCAAGCCGGGTGGCCGCCTGATGGTGCTGGAGTTCTCCAAGGTGGCGGCGCCGCTGCAGAAGGCCTACGACTGGTACTCCTTCCAGGTGCTGCCGCGCCTGGGCCAGCTGGTGGCCGGCGACGCCGACAGCTACCGCTACCTGGCCGAGTCGATCCGCATGCACCCGGACCAGGCCACGCTCAAGGCCATGATGAAGACGGCCGGCTTCGGCCACGTGGACGTGCACAACCTCAGCGCCGGCGTGGTGGCGCTGCACGTGGGCATCAAGTGCTGATGAGGAGCGCCGGCGCCTGAGGGCCGCCGGCGCTCAGGCGCGGCGCGGCGCGCACTCCGTGGCCAGGAACTGGCCGATGCGCTCCGCCAGCCGCTGCGGCGACGCGTGGCGCTGGCGCGGCTCGAAACCGCGCAGCGCCTGCAGCCGCTCGGGCAGCTGCTCCATCTCGTAAGCCACCAGCACGTGCTGCAGCTCTTCGAAGCGGCGCGCGGTGGCGATCTGGTGGTCGTTCACGTGCTCGCCGAAGCGCGCCAGCCGCGGCACCACCAGCAGCCGCTTGTCGTGCTGCAGCGCCATCGCGATGGTGCCGGCCCCCGCATGGCTGATGAGCATGGAGGACTGCGCCAGCAGCTCGTCGAAGGCTGTGCGCGACAGGAAGCGGTGGAAGGGCATGTGCTTCGGCTCGTAGCTGCCGTCGCCGATCTGCGCCACCACCTCCTCGCCGATGCGCCTGGCGCCCACCAGCGCGTCCATCTCCCGCACCAGGCGGTCGAAGGGAAACATGCTGCCCACGGTCAGCAGGATCACAGCACCTCCCCGGCGTACTCCACGCCCTGGTAGCGCGCCGCGACGGCCGGCCACTGGGCCAGGCACAGGTCGGCGACACGGCGCATCAGGCGCCCGCTGACGGACAGGGCCTCGATCTGCGCCACGCTGTCGATCCACACCACCTTGGCGCCCAGCAGCTTGGACCAGATGCAGAACAGCGCCAGCGGCATGGAGCCGGTGGTCACTACCACATCAGGTCGCAGCTTCCAGGCCAGTCCCAGGGTGCGGCCCAGGACCGCCACCGCCTGGAAGGGCTTGCGGCGATCGCACTCGCCGACCACGTGCACCGGCTGCCCACCGGTGTCAAAGCCCGAGGCCGCGATCTCCATGGTGGTGATGTAGGCCGCGGGCTGCGCGGGCCACAGACCCTGCGCGTGGCGCAGCAGGATCTGCAGTTCGTTGGCGTGCCCGCCCGCCGAGGCACCGACGACCAGCTTCATTGCGGCGCCAGGCTCAATTCATCGATCAGCTGCTTGGTGTGCCGAATATTGGCGTGCGAGGAAGCACCAAACACGATCGACTCAATGCGGGGCTGGCGGCAGACATAGTCAATGGCGTCGCGCGGCGCGATCGCACCCGAGGCCAGGACCGACATTGCCACCGGCCGGAAACGGCGCTGTTCAATGGCCTGCTCGTAGGCGGGAATGCCGCCGCACATGCGAAAACCAATCTTGTTGATGTTGGCGCAGACGACTGGGTTTTCGATGCCCAGCTCATCCAGCACGTCGAGCAGGCGCGGCAGATTCATGGTGATGTAGCCGGGCTCCGCGCCGTAGGCATTGCGCACGTGGTCATGGAACATGCGCAGTACCGGCTTGAGATTCAGGCCCAGGAACAGGTCCGTGATGACGTTCTGCAGGAATATCACGGGCGTCGGCAGCCCGCGGAACATTTTCATTTCCGCATCGACCAGCAGCTGCAGGACCTTTTCAATGTCCTTGTTGGCCAGTGCCATGCCACCCTTGAGCATGGCGCCCAGCGAGCCTTCCTCGGGCAGGAATTTCTTCAGCGCTTCCAGCATGCCGTATTCGGTCACGGCATTGGCATATTTATGCGCATACGGCATGCAGGGGTAGAAGGCGTAATCCGGATACCGGTCCCGGTGGGTGCGGAAGTAATCGCAGATTTCCCCCACGCGGTCGTGCGTGGTGCACATGAAGGTGCGAATGCCTTCCTGGTAGGCGGCATCCAGCACCTTGATGATGGCGGAGGTGTCCTGGAAGCGCATGGCCTGCGCCCGCGCTTTTTCCTCGGACATGTGGTTCACGCCGAAAAACTGGTTGTCACCGAAAAGCACGCGATCCATGGGGATCGATTGGGGCTGAGACATCGACATGTGAATGGCTGGCGCTTGGCGCGTGAGTTTTAAAAGCAGGGTGGCGCCGGGATCAGGTCCGATCACCGACGAGGCGCGACCACAATCCAGCCCGGCGTCCGGGAACGGAAGCCATATCGGCGGCGCGCTGCTGTCCTGGGTTGCTTTCAGCCTCCAGCAGCATGGAAACCAGCCGGTCGGTCTGCAGCGCGGAGCGGAAGGAGTTTTCGCCGTTGGTGCGGCCGAGCTTGATGCTCTGCACGAAATAATCAACCTGGGCCGAGTACTCTTCGCCGCGCAGGTAATACCAGACCTCCTGCGTCAAATCCGTGGTGTAGCGAACCGACCAGCCCTTGGGCGCGCCGGGCAGGGCTTCGTGCGGTTCGCGCAGGTAGACCTGGCATTCCTGGCGATCGGCGCTCAGGCGCCCGCGCGAGCCCCAGACCGTGATGGCGGTGGACATCTTGCGGTGGCTCTCGTCGCTCCAGTTCACGCTGAGCTGCGCGCTCGCGCCACCGGGGTAGCGGAACAGCGCATACACCTCGTCGTCCACGTCGCGCGAGAACACGCTGTGGCGCACGACCCCGTTCACGCCGCCCGGCGTGCCCGCCACGAAATTCATCAGGTCCAGCGCGTGGCATGCGTAGTCGTACAGGGCCCCGCCACCTTCGGTCTTGGTCGAGCGCCAGGTAGAGCCGCTGGGACGCAGCACCACCGGGCCATAGGCTTCGATACGCACGTGGTGCACCTCGCCGAGCGCGCCGCTGCGCACGATGCGGGCGGCCTCCTGGAAGGCACCGACGAAGCGGTAGTGATAGCCGACCTGGTTAACCAGCTTCTTCTGCTCTGCCAACTCCGTCAGCCTGTAGCCGTCCTCCGGGTCCAGCACGAAGGGCTTTTCGCAAAACACGTGCAAGCCCCGCTCCAGCGCTTTTTCCACCATGGCGGCGTGGAACTTGGACGGCGTGGCAACGAGGAGTGCGTCCAGCTTTTCCTCGGCGAGCAGCCGGTCGAAATCGCCGTAGCACTTGAGGCCGGAATACTGCGCAAGCACATCTGTCAAGTAGCTGTTTGAATCACAGCCGGCCACTAGGTCTATATCCGGATGCGCGCGTGCAATGGCGAGATGGGACAACCCCATCTTGCCCAGGCCCAATACTGCGGTCTTGATCATTGCTGATTCCCAGGGTGGTGAAAGTTTTTGGCCCGTCCTGTCAGGAGAGCACCTGTGCGTAAACGTCTGAAACGGCGCGTGCCATGCTGCGCGAGGAATAACGCTCGCACTGCAGGCGGTAAGCGTCTTGGCGGATTCGAGCCCAGTCGTGGCGAGCTTCCATCAGGGCTCCCAATTCGGCGGCCAGTGCCTGCTCGTTGCCGGAAGGCACGACCAGGCCGGTACGGCCGTGTTCCAGCACTTCCGGAATACCCTCCACGTCGGAGGCAACGACCGGGACGCCTGTTGCCATGGCTTCCAATACGGCCATGGGCATGCCCTCGCCATACAGGCTGGGCAATACCATCACGTCCAGGCCGCGGAGCGCGGCATCCACGTCCCGGGTGAAACCGGTCCAGACCACGTGCCCGTCCAGGCCCAGGTTATGGGCCAATGCCTTGATCTCGGTTTCATAGGCCGGTGTTTCAAAGCCGCCCACGGCCACGATGCGCAGGTCACGGCCGGCGCGCAGCAATAGCGACGCAGCCCGCAGCAGGATTTCAATACCCTTGCGTGGCCTGAACAAGGCCACCGTTCCAATATGCCAGGTGCCTTGCGGGCTGGAGCGCTGGGGCAAGGGGCCGGGCGTGGGCACGCCATTGGGTACTGTGAATATGCGCTCGGCCGAAAATCCCTGCTGCACCAGATAACGCTCCAAGCTGCGCGATACCGGAATCAGTGCCTGGATGGACCCGGCGCTCCAACGCTCGACCACGGAATTCACGCGGTTCATCAAGGGCGCCTCGGTATCGCGGGCCGCCGGACTGTGCACGTGGTGAACCATCGGCACACCCGCGAGCAGGCTGGCGACGCGCCCGATCATGGCGCCACGCGGCGAATGCGAATGCAGCAGCTTGAAACCCCCTTCACGCGCCAGCGCGGCCACGCGGCGTGCGCAGCCGAAATCGAAACGGTGCCGCATGGGCATCTTGTGCAGGCTGATTTCCTGCCCGCTGCGCAATGAAGGAAACTTGTCTGGCTTGAAGCAGACGAAACTGATTTCATGGCCCAGTTCGGTCAGACCGAGGGCCAGCAAGTCCTGAACCTTTTCAGCACCCGCGTAATACTCTCCATTGATGATGTGCAGCACTTTCATTCAAAGAAGAACTCCGGTTTTATCGCCACTTCAATTGCCACTTTGATAGTCCTTGAGGCCAGGCGCCGCTTTGCTCTGGCGTCCGTCTTGCTTTGGTCTAAAGCCGCGCTGTCGGCATGGAAGTAACGTTTCAAACATTTACCTCGTGCACATTTAGCAGCGTTTGGGCTCCTGCTTGTCAAACCTTAGCATTCCGGGATGCTGGAATCGCTACCGAAGTAGGGGAGCAAAAATCCTACGGGTTACCCCTGTTCTCGTTAGTACCCGTGTTCATGGGGCTGTTCCGCCCTGCCGATGGCGGTTTACTGCGGGCCTTCGGAAGTGGTTCCGCCAGGACTCTCAGTTTTGAACAGCCAAACTATTGGTAACGCCCATGCCGCTATCTACGAGGATTGAACGGCACGTGGTGCCGTTAACCGCTCCCAATGCCTGCGGAAATATCCTGCGCGTCGGGGTAGCCGCGGTCATGGCACTGGGTCTTTTGAGCGCCTGTGGCGATCAAAAGGCGAAGTCGGCCTCGCAGGTGGCCGCCCGTGTCAATGAGGGCGAAATTTCTGTCCATCAGGTGAATTTCTTGCTGCAACAGCGGGAAGTACGGCAGGACGAGGTCGATGCAGCAAGCCGGCAGGCGTTGACGCGCCTGATCGACCAGGAGCTTGCCGTCCAAAAGGCACTGGCTCTCAAGATCGACCGCCAGCCCGCCGTGCTGCAGGCGCTGGAAGCCGCTAAAAGGGATGTGCTGGCGCGCGCCTATATGGAACGCGTGTCCGAGGCAGCGTTGCAGCCCACCTTGGCGGAGGTCGAGAAGTTCTACAACGAGAAACCCGCGCTGTTCCGGGAACGGCGCATCTACCAGCTGCAGGAGATCAATATAGAAGCACCCAAAGATCAATTGCCGGAGCTGGGCAAGCGGCTTTCCGCTGCAAAGGACATAGAAGCTTTCACCGACTACCTGCGGACCAGCAATATCCGACACGTCCAGAACCGGACCGTCAGGCCAGCGGAGCAGATTCCCCTGGAGCGCCTGGACGATTTCGCGGCCATGACCGACGGTCAGGCGCGTTTCGTTCCGACAGAATCCGGCGCCATTGTCATCGTGCTGGTCAAGTCGCAGCCCCAGCCGGTTTCCCTGGAAAAAGCCAAGCCGGCCATCGAGCAGTTCCTGACGGCGCAGCGCAAGCGTGAAATGGTCGAGCGCGACCTCAAGGACCTGCGCACGGCGGCAAAGATCGAGTATGTGGGTAAGTTTGCGGAAGCCTCACCGGCCGCTGCGGCCACCGCAAAACCGGTGAACGGGCCCGGCGAGCCCGATGGGCAAAACACCCCGGCCGCTGCGTCGGGTAATTCTTCAGTTGACCAAGGAATGGGGGTGAACAAATGAATTCCTCAGCGCGTTTCGTACGTCTCGGCATCTCCGTCGCATTGGTCGGATGGTCCATGGCAACCATGGCGCAATCCCAGACGGGTACTGCGCGCCAGGCAGCGGCCCAGGCGCCCGCGTCGGTCGCCACGGCACCTTCATCCGCCGCCAATGCAGGCGATTACAGGCTTGGCCCCGGCGACACGCTCAAGGTTTCGGTGTTTCAAAACCCTGACCTAACGCTGGAAACCCGCGTCACGGACAGCGGGATGATCACCTATCCCCTCATTGGCGCCGTGAAAGTCGGCGGCCTGACGGTGCCCCAGGCGGAGCAGCGAATTGCCAGTGGCCTGAGTTCCGGCAATTTCGTCAAGCAGCCTCAGGTTTCCATTCTCATCATGCAGGTGCGCGGCAATCAGGCCGCGGTCCTGGGCCACGTCAACCGGCCCGGACGCTATCCGCTAGAGATGGCGCAAATGCGTCTGACCGATCTGCTGGCCGTGGCCGGCGGCGTAGCGGACACCGGCTCCGACGTCGTGACGCTGGTGGGCGTGCGCGACGGCCGCCCGTTCAAGACCCAGATCAGCCTCTCCGACGCCTTTGCCTCGGGCAAGCAGGAGGGGGCGTTCGAAACCCGGGTCCAGGACGGCGACGTGGTCTGGGTCGACCGCGCGCCCACCGCCTACATCTACGGCGAAGTCCAGCGGCCCGGGCCGCTGCGCGTGGAGCGCGGCATGACCTTGCTGCAAGGCCTGGCGGCCGGCGGCGGATTGACGCCGCGCGGCACCGACCGCGGTTTGAAGGTGCACCGCAAGGGTACCGACGGCCGTATCGAGGTATTGCAGCCCGCCATGAATGAACCACTGCGCGATGGCGATGTGGTGTACGTCCGCGAGAGCATTTTCTGAGGGTCACCGCATGTCCATTGCTCAATTCTTTGCCATCCTGGTGGCGCGCTGGAAGGTCGTGATGGCCGTCCTGCTCGCCACCCTGGTGACGACCATCGGCATCAGCCTGATATTGCCCAAGACCTATACCGGCAGCGCTTCCGTATTGGTGCAGGTGGCCACGCCTGACCCGATCGTGGGCATGAGCCTGGCCAGCCAACTGGTACCCCAGGTCATTACCAGCCAAGTGGAAATTCTCAACAGCGACCGCGTCGCGCAGCGTGTGGCCCGGTTGATGCGCCTGAACGAAAACGCGGACCTGCGCGCGCAATGGCAGGAGGCGACACAAGGCGTGGGTTCGTTCGAATCCTGGCTGGGCGACATGCTGCAGATCAACCTGCAGGTGGTCCCCGGCCAGTCCAATATCATCGTCGTCAATTACAAGTCGCCGGACCGCAAACTCGCGGCGGCTACCGCCAATGCCTTCGTGAAGGCCTATCTGGAGACGGCGCTGGAACTGCGTGTCGATCCGGCGCGGCAATCCACGGCCTTCTTCGACGAGCGGGCCAAGAGCCTGAGGCAGCAGCTGGAAAAGGCGCAGACGGCCCTGTCCACCTACCAGCGTGAAAACGGCATCGTCGCCACTGACGAGCGCATCGACATCGAGACCGCGCGGCTCAACGAGCTGTCCTCGCAACTGGTGGCAGTGCAGGCCGTGGCTACCGAGTCGAGCAGCCGGCAGGCCGCGGCCAACGTGGCCAGCGACCGCGTGCAGGACGTGCTCAACAACGGCTTGGTGGCGCAGTTGCGCGGCGAGCTCTCCCGGCAGGAATCGGTGCTGAGCCAGCTCACGGCCCGCCTGGGAGACGCCCATCCGCAAGTGCAGGAGGCCAAGGCCACCATCGCCGGCCTGCGCTCCCGCGTCAACAGCGAAGTGGCGCGCGTGGCCGGTGGTGTCGTCGTCAGCAACCGCATCAACCAGTCCCGCGAGGCAGAGATCCGCGCCGCGCTGGACACGCAGCGCGAGCGGGTGCTCAAGCTCAAGGCGCAGCGCGACGGCATGTCCTCGCTGCTGCGGGACGTGGACAACGCACAGAAGGCCTACGACACGGTGCTGGCGCGCCTGAACACCACCAGCATCGAGAGCCAGGCCACGATGACGAACCTGATCGAGTTCTCGCGCGCCACGGAGCCCATCGAGCCGTCCTCGCCGCAGATTCTGCTCAACAGCATCGTGGCCGTGTTCCTCGGCTCGATCCTGGCCGTCGGCGTGGCGCTGATGCTGGAGTTCATGAACCGCCGCGTGCGCTCGCCCAACGACGTGGCCCAGCTCGCCGATCTGCACGTCATCGGTTATCTGCCCAAGCCTGACCGCAAGACCTGGCTGTTCGGTGCCCGGCGTGGCGCGTCGATGCAGACGCGGCTGGTGGGCTATCAAGGAAAGGCGGCCTAATGGAACTCCATCGCATTCCCAGCTCGACCTTGCGCGACGGGACCTCCGGAACCTCGTTCAGCTACCAAGCCGACCAGGCCGGTTCCGTGGACGACAGCGAGACCGGCAAGGAACGGCCGCTGGGCGAGATCATCAAGTCCGCCAACCACCTCAGCGACGAGCAGATTGAGCGGGTGCTGCAGCACCAGAAGGAGCGGGGCATCCGCTTCGGCGAGGCGGCCATCGAGCTAGGCGTGGCCAGCGGCAACGACGTGCTGTGGGCGCTGTCGCAGCAGTTCCACTACCCGTATCCGGCCAACTCCAAGAGCCTGCTCAGCAGCGAGCTGGTGACCGCGCGAGACCCGTTCTCCTTCCGGTCCGAAGCCTTCAGGGCGATCCGCAGCCAGCTGATGATGCAGCTGTTCACCGAGGAGACCGGCGCCCGCTCGCTGGCAGTGGTCAGTCCCGACACCGGGGACGGCAAGACCTACTTCTCCGCCAACCTGGCCATTGCCTTCTCCCAGCTCGGCGGACGCACGCTGCTGATCGACGCGGACATGCGCAACCCACGCCAGCACGAGGTCTTCTGCGTGGACAACACGGTAGGCCTGTCGGGTGTGCTATCGGGCCGCACGCTGATCAACGTGATCCGGCCGGTGGAAGAACTGCCCAGCCTGTACCTGCTGCCGGTGGGGGCGGTGCCGCCGAACCCACTGGAGCTGGTCGAGCGGCCGGCCTTCGGGCTGCTGATGCGCGAGCTGTGCTCCAAGTTCGATTACGTGGTGGTCGATACGCCGGCCTATGTCCACGGCACGGACGCGCCTGTCATCGCGGCCCGCTGTGACGGCGTGCTGACGATGGTGCGCGCGGGCCGCAGTCGGGCCTCCTCGCTGCAGGACCTGACCACGGCCTTGCGCAGCGTGCCCGTGCGCCAGTGCGGTGTGGTGATGAACGAGTACTGAGTACCGGACCTTGAGGCGTGGATACACAGCATGAGAGCCACAGGTCTGTTTCAACCCGCCTGGCCGGTGTCGGCCTGGCCCGTCTGGCTGCTGGGCCTGGGATTCGGCCTGCTCTACCTGCCGACCTTCTACGACCTCTCGCACACCACCTGGGCCTCTGACGAGCAGGGGCACGGGCCGATCATCCTGGCGGTCAGCTACTGGCTGGCCTACAGGAAGCGGCACGAAGTCATGGCGCTGCCCGCCACGCCCAGGCCCTGGCTCGGTACGTCGATCTTCCTGGTCGCGCTGCTGCTCTACGTGTTCGGGCGTTCCCAGTCGGTCATCGCTTTCGAGGTCGGGTCCCAGATATTTCTCTGGATTGGCCTGCTGCTGATGTTCCGCGGCTGGGCCGCCGTCAAGCTGCTGTGGTTTCCGCTGTTTTTCCTGCTGTTCATGGCACCGCTGCCCAATGCCCTGGTGGCGGCGCTGACGGCACCTTTGAAAACGGCGGTTTCCACGGTGGCGGAGGCCGTGCTGTATGGCATCGGTTATCCCGTCGCGCGCACGGGTGCCATGCTCAATATCGGTCAATACCAGCTGTTCGTGGCCGATGCCTGTGCCGGACTGAATTCGATGTTCACGCTGGAAGCGCTCGGCTTGCTGTACATGAACCTCATGAATTACAAGTCCGTGGCGCGCAACGTGGCGCTGGCTGTGTGCATCGTGCCGATTTCGTTTTGCTCCAACGTCATCCGGGTCATGGTACTGGTGCTGGTGACTTATCATTTTGGTGACGCTGCCGGGCAGGGATTCGTGCACGGGTTTGCCGGTATCCTGCTGTTTTTGGTGGCGCTGACGTTGATGCTGCTGGTGGACTATCCGCTGGGCCGCCTTTTTCCTGAGCGAAAGGGGGCAGCTGCATGAAGCTTTCGTCTCTGCACCTGCGGATGCTGCTGGTTTTCCTGGCGATGGCACTGTCGTCGTGGCTGGCGTATGCGCTGCGCCCATCCATCAAGGTGGCGGATGCCTCGCCGCTGGGCAGCCTGGAATCCAGCATTCCCAAGCATTTTGGTGAATGGCGCGTGGATGACAGTTTGCCGGTGATACTGCCTTCGCCCGAAGTCCAGGCCAAGCTGGACCGAATCTACAACCAAGTGCTGTCGCGGACTTATGTGGACCAGCAAGGGCGGCACATCATGCTGTCCATGGCTTATGGCGGTGACCAGTCCGACGGCACAACCGCGCACAAGCCTGAAATCTGTTATCCCGCCCAAGGCCTTGAAATCGTCTTCAACCGGGTCGGCACTTTGGCAGTGGACGGTCAGGAACTGCCAGTGCGCCGCCTGCGGGCTCGCATGGGTAACCGGAATGAGCCCATTACCTACTGGATCGTGGTCGGCGACCAAGCCGTCACCTCGGGCACCGGAATGAAGTTGGCCCAGTTGCGCTATGGCGTGCGCGGCCTGATTCCGGACGGCATTTTGGTGCGGGTGTCCAGCCTGGATCGGGATTCCGAAGTCGCCTTCAGGCGCCATGAAGAATTCGTGCGCGCTCTTGTCGCCAGCCTGGATACGTCCATGCGCCAGCGGCTGATGGGCAGCGTTTCCAGCCCCTCGGCAAATTCAAAAACGGCGGCACTATGATTTCCAATCCATCCCGCGGTTCCTTGCCGCTGTTGTTTCTTGGCCTGGGCTTCGCCGTGCTGATGGGTATGGCGGCGGCCCTGGGGCGCCCGGCGTTCCTGGCGCCTTTCGTGGGCCTGATCGGCCTGCTGGTGCTGTTCGTCATTCCCGCACGGCTGGCCTTCTGGTCCATATTGGTCGTGTCCATGGTGCTCGTCGGGCCGGTGATGTATTTCGCCAAGCTGGACTCCGCACGCTGGGTTCCGCCCCTGCTGACGCTGGCCCTTTATGTGCCGCTGGCAGCCTTCGTGCTCAGACCCAAAAAGCCCACCATGGACGCGGGCTGGCCCCTGTGGCTTTTCATCCTGGCCATGTTCGTGGTGGTGGCAGTGTGCAGCACGGCGTTGAGTTCACCGATGGTGGGCGAGGTGGCCGTGGCGTCGCGGGCCTATTTCGCATTCTGGTCCGTCGCGCTGGCCCTCGCGGTCGGCATGCTGGGGCCGCGTGACATGGCGCTGGCCTGGAAAGCCTTGCTGGTTTGTGCCGTGATTCAGTTGCCAGTGGCCTTGTACCAGTATCTGGTGGTGGCCAAGGCGTCCAGTCGCCTGTCGCCCTGGGATGCCGTGGTCGGCACTTTCCCCGGCAATATGGAAGGCGGCGGTGCCAGCCATGGCATGGGTATTTTCCTGCTGATCGCCATGGCGGCCGTGCTATCGCTGTGGCGGACACGCCAGATTCACCGGGGCCTGGCCATCCTGGTGCTCCTTTCCATTCTCGGTTCCTTGGGCCTATCAGAGGTCAAGGCTGCGGTATTGCTGGTGCCGGTGGTATTTGCACTGGTGTACTACCGGGAACTGCTGCAGCGGCCGGCGCTGAGCGTGGGCGCCGTCCTGATTTCCGTGGCGCTGATGGGTACGCTGCTCCTGGTCTACGAGAACACTTTCTATGCCAACCGCGGCATGACGCTGTCCGGCAAGATGCCCACGTCGCCGCTGGAAGCCGTGAAGAACCAGCTCAACCCGGAGGAGGTGCACAGCCGCTCCGAGGGTGGTGGCGTGGTGGTCAGTCGGGCAGCACGCATGGCGGACTGGTGGCAGCGCAGCGTGCGTTACGGCGATCCCTTCCATGCCCTGCTGGGTTATGGCATCGGAGCCACGCAGATTTCCTCCATCGGCACGGGCGAACTGGTGCGGCAGTTTCCCTATCCACTCGACATGACCAGTACCAACGTACTGTTATGGGAAACCGGTGTCATCGGGCATGTGCTATTGATGGCCGTGCTGGTGCTGGCCGGCATGAACTGCGCGGGCAGTGCCCGCTCGCCCCTGGTGCCGGTGGAGCACAAGGCCCTGCTGGAGGCGGCCGCGGCCGGGCTGATGATTTATGCCATCACATTGCCGTACAGTAATTTTGCGTTGCGCGCGGCTCCCTCGCAATTTCTCATGGTGTTCATGCTGGGATATTCAGCCTACTGGTGGCGTGTGGTCCGGCTGGGCAGCCTGATTCGAGCGGCGGGCCCGGCCCTCGCGCCTCAGGATGGTTCCGAGAACAACACGAAAACGGATATGGCACGCAAGCACGCGACTCCGAGGTATCTGCATGGATGACAAGGTTGTCTTCATTCTGGGTTCCGGCCGTTCCGGGACCACGTTGCTGTACAAATTGCTGGCGGCGCATCCCGCGGTCGGTTATTTGAGTAATTACCAGAGCCGTCTGCCGGCGCTACCCGGCCTGGCGATGATGCACCAGATTCCACGCCGTTCGATGGCGCTCAAGCGCAAAGCCTGGTTCGGCGGACAGGGCAATGCCTATTTCGAGGGGCGGCGCGGATGGTCGCAGTTCTGGATACCTGCACCCGCGGAAGCCGAAAGCGTTTTCGAGCGCGCTGGGATTCCGCCCACGCCGCCGCATGATTTCGTGCTGGCAGAAACCGGCCTTGGCCGGCTGAGAAACACCTTTGAATCAGTATTGCAGCAAGGCGGCGGCGACGTGGTGGTCTGCAAGCGCACGGCCAACAACCGGCGCGTGGCGGTGCTGCGCCAGGCTTTTCCACGCTGCAAGTTCGTGCACTTGGTGCGGGACGGACGCAGCGTGGCCGATTCTCTGGTGAGGGTGGGCTGGTGGGCGGACCACCAGTTGTTCTGGGCCGGTAAGACGCCGCGCGAACTCAAGGCCGAAGGGGTCAGCGAATTGCATATCGCGGCCCGTAACTGGGTCGAGGGCATGCACCAGATCGAGCGCGGGTTGCAAACCGTTGAAGCCGCGTCGAAGCACACCCTGCATTACGAACAATTGCTGGCCGATCCGCATGACGAGTTACGCAAGCTGCTTCGCTTCATGGGCGTGCAAGCGTATGCCGATCGGGAGTACGAGGATTTCATCGCTTCCCTGTCCATCAAGCCGGTGGATGCCTCATGGCGACGCAAATGGTCCGCGGCGGACCGTGAAAGCGTCACCGCACTTCAGCGGGATACCCTGATTCGCTGGGGCTATGCGTGACCGGATGGAAATGGAACGGGCTTGTCAATTGCCAGGAGTACAGATGCATGCAGTCATCCAGTCCATTTACCGCCGCTCGGTGCCCTGGGGGTACAGACAACTGTTGAGAGCTTACAAGCCCAATGGGCCGTTGCGCCGCCTTCGCACGATGCCGGACTCGGAAGATTATTGCCTGAGCCCTTTTGACGAGAATCGCTGCATTTTTGTGCACATTCCCAAGACCGCTGGAATATCGTTGTGCACAGCCTTGTTCGACTGCAAGGGAGGAGGACACCTGACGGCACGGGCCTACCGTGCCTTGTTCGGTGGCCAAGCGTTTGACGAATATTTCAAGTTCACGTTCGTACGCAACCCCTGGGACCGCATCGTCTCCGCCTATACCTACCTGTCACAGGGTGGCGGCAACGAGCGCGATGCGTCCTGGGGGCGTTCCGTACTGAGCCAGTACCCGTCTTTCGACGAGTTCGTGCTCCAGTGGTTGGATACGCGCAACGTCTATACCCAGATTCACTTCGTCCCGCAATGGGAATTCGTGGTGAATGGGCAAGGCCACGTCTGCATGGATTTTGTGGGGCGCTTCGAACGCCTGGCGGACGATTTCCAGTACGTGGCCGACCAGCTGGGTTGCCGCTGCGAGCTGCCACTGGTGAATGCCAGCCGGCGGCTTTCCTACAGGGACTATTACTCCGACGCCAGTCGCCAGCGGGTGGCGCAAATCTATGCGCGGGATATCGAACAGTTCGGATACTGTTTTTGAGGCGAGGCAATGAAGGTGCTTTACGTCTGTTCGGCAGCACGCTGTGGTTCGACGCTGACGGACATGTTCCTGGGCGGACATCCGCAGGCCACCTCGCTGGGCGAGGTGAATTTTCTGGCCAAGGCCATCCGCGTCGGCGAGCGCTGTTCCTGCGGGGCGCTGGTGCGGGATTGCCCGGACTGGCAGGCCGTATTCAAGCGGCTTGCGCCCTGGGGTTTCGATCCGCAGGAGCCGTACCGCTTCCGGCTGTGGGACGCCGTGGCCTGGACCTACGTGGACCAGGCGCACCAGACGCGCGGCTTCCTGGCTGGGGTTCGCGTGCGCAAGAGCTGGATGGCGATGCGGGATCTGCTGCCCGAGGGGGTGCGCTCGCACTGCCCGGTGCCGCCGACCTACGAGCAGGCCCTGGTGAACAAGATGAGGCTGTACGAGGCCGTGGCCGCCGCCTGGGACAAGGAGGTGGTGATCGACTCGTCCAAGAACGTCCGGGAGGCGGTAGAGCTCTACCAGCGGGACCCGGACACCGTGCGCATCCTGCTCGTGACCCGGGACGGGCGGGGCGTCTACCTGTCGCGGCGCAGCAGCGGGCGCGACCGGGAGGAAAGCGTGCGCGGCTGGCTGAGCTACTACGGCCGGGCGCTGGCCCTGCTGGAGAAGCACGTGCCGGCCGAGGCGCGCATGCAGCTCAAGTACGAGGACATCGCCAGCGCGCCGCGGCGGGCGGGCGAGACGTTGTGCGACTTCGTGGGGCTGCGCTTCCAGGAATCCATGCTTCAGCTCGACGGTGCCGTGCGCCACATGGTCAACGGCAACGCCACCCGCTTTGCGCCGGGCAAGGGCATCAAGCTCGACGAGCGCTGGCGCCATGACCTGCAGCCCGCCGAGCTTTCCTATTTCGACGGCCGTGGCGGCCGCATGAACGCGGCCCTGGGCTATCGCTGAAACCATGCTGAAGCTGCTCTACATCACGGAAGATACCTTTCCGCCCTTCCGGGTCGATGTGGTCGAGCTGTTCGCCCGCCAGCTCGTGTCCCGGGGCTACACCATCGACTGGGTGATGGACGTGCAGCAGCCGAGCCCGGAGCTGGGCACCGAGACCCGCTGGCTCGGCAGCCGGGTGTTTCTGGCCGGCAATGCGAGCGGCGAAGGGCTGCTCGGCCGCGTCACCCGCAACCTCAAGGGCGTGCTCAACGACCTGCGCATCCTGTGGCTGGCGCGGCGCGGCAACTACCACGTCATCCAGGTCCGGGACAAGTTCTTCGCCGGGCTGGTGGCGGCGCTGGCCGCGCGGTTGACCCGGGCCCGCTTCGTGTTCTGGATGTCCTATCCGCTGGCCGAGTCCAAGTTGCAGCTGGCGCAGAACCCGCAGGCGCGCCACCGCTGGCTGCTGCGCCTGAAGGGCCGGCTGATGCAGGCCTCGCTCTATCACGCCATCCTGCCGGCGGCCGATCACGTGTTCGTGCAGAGCGAGCGCATGAAGCGCGACGTGGTGGCACACGGCATCGACGCCGCGCGCGTGACGCCGGTGCCCATGGGCATCCGCGCCGACAAGGTGGGCCAGGCCGCAGACGCGCGCCCGCCCTCGCGCGAGGCGCCGCTGCTGCTGCACCTGGGCATCATCCTGCGCATCCGCAGCCCCGAGTTCCTGCTGCGCGTGCTGCAGCTGGTGCGGCGCCGCTACCCGCTCGCCACCCTGGCCTTCGTGGGCGAGGGGCAGACCGTCGCGGACCGGCAGGCGCTGGAGGTCGAGGTCGCCCGGTTGGGCCTGCAGGACGCCGTCACTATCACCGGCTTCCTGCCCATGGAGGAAGCCTGGCGCTGGGTGGAGCGGGCCGACGTGTGCATCTCGCCCTTCAAGCCCATCCCGGTGCTGGAGTCCACCTCGCCGACCAAGCTCATCGAGTACCTGGCCATGGCCAAGTGCGTGGTGGCCAACGAGCATCCTGAGCAGTCGCTGGTGATGCAGCAAAGCGGTGCGGGCCGCTGCGTGGCCTGGGACGAGGAAGCTTTCGCCGCCGAGATCTGCCGCCTGCTCGACGAGCCGCAGCAGGCCCAGGCGCTGGCCGCGCGCGGCCCGGACTGGGTCCGCACGCACCGCACCTACGAGGCCATCGCGCAGCTGGTGGATGCGCAGTACCGGCGCTTGGTGGCCCATGAGGCACGGAGCTGATGACGCAGTCCAAGCATCACGACGGCCGCTATTCCGCTGCGCGGATCCGCAAGGCCCTGCTGTTCTTCATCGTCGGGCGCGGCGCCCAGGCGCTGACCTTCCTGCTGCTGACGCTGCTGCTGGTGCGCGTGCTGTCCGCGCGCGACTACGGCGCCTACATGGCCGTGTGGGGCATGGTCGAGCTGATGGTGCCGCTGAGCTCCTTCGGCCTGCTCGAAGCCAGCCGCCGCTACCTGCCGATGCTGGCGCAGACGGGCTCGCGCCAAGCGATGCTGCCTTTCGTGCGCGGCGTGGTGCTCGTGCGGCTGCTGCTGTTGGGCGGCTGGGCCGTGGCGCTGGCGCTGCTGTGGCCCGCAGTGCTGCAGTTTCTGGGCGTGCAGCGGGAAGAGCTGGGCCACGCCCTGGCGGTGGCCGGGGCCATCGCCGTCATCTGCAGCGTGCCGGCCTTCCGCTTCGTCGGCGAGATGCTGGAGTCGCTGCTGGAGCAGAAGTGGTCGCAGCTGCTGCACGCAACGATGCCGCTGATGCGCATGCTGGGCGTGGCCGCGCTGCTGGTGGCGGGCCGCCTGGAGCTGGGGCTGCTGCTGCTGCTCGACGCCGGCATCGCGCTGCTGTTCCTGCTGGCGTCGCTGGCGGTGCTGTACGCCAAGCTGCGGGAGATGCCGGAAGGCGCCCCGGCGGCGCTGGACTTCAAGGAAGTGCTCTCCTTCGCCTGGCACATGACGGGCGTGAACCTGCTGCAGGCCACGGCCAGCATCGGCGCGCTGCGGCTGCTGGTGGCCCGTTACCTGGGCCTGGAGGCTGCGGGCATGTTCGCCTTCCTACAGCAGCTGCTGCTGATGGTGGGGCGCTACATGCCGGCGCAGGTGCTGGGCAGCGTCGTGCGGCCGGTGCTGGCCGCACGCCATGCCCAGGGCGAGCACGCCACCGTGATCGGCTCGCTGGAGCTGCTGTGGAAGGCCAACCTGATGATGCTGGTCGCCTGGCTGGCGGCGGTGGGCGTGAGCGGCGACGAGCTGATGGCGCAGGCCAGCGGCGGACGCTTCGCCGACACGGGCCAGGTGATGTTCCTGATGCTGCTGGGGCTGGGCGCGACCACCCAGGGGCAGAACATCTCGATGTGCATGCAGCTCTACGGCATCACCAAGCAGCTGCGGGCGCAGAGCGTGCTGTTCCTGCTGGTGCCGCTGGGCGTGGTGCTGGGCAGCCGCTACGGCCTCGCGGGCGTGGCGGCGGGCATCGCGCTCACGCACGGCTTCAAGAACGTCTTCGCCACCTGGTGGCTGCGGCGCCAGGGCATCTACCTGGCCTATGACCTGCGGGCGCTGGGACGCCTCTCGTTGGGCATGGCCATCGCCGTGCTGCTGGCCGCGGCGCTGCATGCCGCACTGGGGCCATGGGTGGCGCTGGCCATGCTGGGCCTCTTCACCGTGGCAGCCATGGTCCTGAGCAAGCCCCTGCGCGAGAGCGAGTTCCAGCTCATGTCGGGTTTCTTCAAGGGCCGCAAGGGCCGGCTGGCCTCTTGGCTGCACGCGCTGGTCCACATCGATCGCAAGGGGTTGACATGAGTTTCGATGCAGGTCCGGTCTTCGTGGTGGGCGTCAACGGCTCGGGCACCACCATGCTGGCCGACGCGCTGGGCAACCACCCGGCCTTGTACATGCTGCCGCGCGAGACGCGCGTGCTGCCCGGGCTGCTGCAGCGCTACGGCGTGTCGACGCCGCTTACGCCACAGAGCCTTGGCCAGCTGGTGGACGAGCTGCGGCGCAGCAAGGCCTTCTGGCGCGAGAACGGCGACCAGGCGGTCGTGCTGGACGAGCAGGAGTACCAGGGTGCGCGTAACGCGGCCGAGGCCATCGCCGCGCTCTACCTGCACATGGCCCGGCGCGAGGGCAAGCAGCGCTGGGGCGACAAGACGCCGATGTACGTGCAGCACCTGTCGCTGCTGGCGCAGGCCTTTCCCGCGGCCCGCTTCGTGCACGTGGTGCGCGACGGGCGCGATTGCGCGCAATCCTTCCACCGGCGCTGGAAGCTCTCGCCGCTGCGCTCCGTGTGGCGCTGGAAGAAGGCGGTGGCTACCGGGCGGCAGCAGGGCCTGCTGCTGGGGCCGGCCCGCTACATGGAATTGCGCTACGAGGACCTGACCGCCGACCCCGAACACTGGATGCAACGGGTCTGCGGTTTCCTGGAGCTGCCTTTCTCGGCCGAGGTGCTGAAGTCCCGCATGCGCTATTTCGATCCGAATTCGGAGCGGGCCAGCGCGGGCGCGATGGTGCCCAACTCGCAGCGCTGGCGCAGCTATTTCGACGCGCGCCAGATCGCCCGGCTCGAAGCGGTGGCGGGCCGCATGCTCCACGAGAGCGGCTACCCGGCGCAGACCCTGGGCGACGCCGATCCGCCGGCCTGGACCCTGGCCGCGCTGAAGTGGACCGACTGGGCCCGCATGACAGGGATGCACTTGGCGGGCACTCGGCGCATGGCGGGCATCCAGGCCCTGGCGCTGCGCGCCCGGGAGGCCATGACCCAGGACCGGGTCAACCGCTACTGAGGCCCGGGGCCGCTCGGCCCGCGCCGTCTTCCGCCCTTCGCAGATCGTGACCGGAGCATCCATGACACTGCCCAATTTCATCATCGGCGGTACCGAGAAAGCCGGTACCACCTCGGTATTCACCTATCTGCTCTCGCATCCGGAGGTTTGCGGCTCCCGGGTCAAGGAAACCGACTTTTTCCGCCACGACGATTGCGCTGATCTTGCGCGCAGTGCCGAGGCTTATGCAGCCCATTTTGCGCACTGCAAGCCTGGGGGCGCCCGGGTGGTGATGGAAGCCTCGCCGGGCTACCTGGGTGAATCCAGCGTGGTGGCGCCGCGCATGCAGGCCATGCTGAAGCAGGACGTGAAAATGCTGTTCATCCTGCGCCACCCGGTGGATCGTATTTATTCATCCTTCAATTTCCACAAGGCCCGGCTGGAGCTGCCGCAGGATTTGAGCTTCGAGGATTATGTGGAGCGCTGCCTGCAATTCGACCGCGGCGCGTCTGCGGAATCGCTGGGCATCGGGCGCTGGTTCCTGCAGGTGCTGGACTACGGGCGCTACGCGCCGCACCTGGAGCCGTTTTTGCAGCGCTTTCCCGCGTCCTGCATCAAGGTCATGTTCTACGAAGATCTGCAGCAGGACGAGCGGGCCTTCATGCAAAAACTCTGCGGCTTCCTGAATATCGATCCGCATCATTTCGATGCCTATACCTTCAAGGCAGCCAACGTCACCTTTTCCAGCCGCCACGCGGGCCTGCATCGCTACGCGCTGAAGCTCAACCAGATGATGGAGCCGGTGCTGCGGGCCCGCCCCGGACTCAAGCGCGGGCTGGTGTCCTTGTACAAGCACTTCAACCAGGCGCAGCAGGGCTATGCCGCGATGCCGGTCACCATGCGCCAGAAGCTGCAGGCTTACTACGAGCCCAGCATTCGGCAACTGGCGGGGATGGTGGGAGAGGGCGCCTTGCCGCCGGGCTGGCTGGACGCGGGAGCCGCTTCCGGCACGGGTTCCCTCAAGATCCAGCCTGCACGCTGAGCCGGAGCGGTTTCAACGCCGCAACGCTTTCCCCTTTTCTGCGAGGCCGGTATGGAAAAGCTGTATTACCTGTCGCATTACCTGTACCGGAAAAAGGTGCCGGTGTTGCCCAAGGTGGTCGAATTGATGATCCGCTTCTTTTTTCACGCGTCCATTCCCTACCAAGTGCAGATCGGGCCCGGCGTGACTTTCGGGCACCGGCAGGGAATCATGATGGGCAAGCGGGTGAAAATCGGGGCGCGGTGCAAGATCCGGCACCAGGTCACGATTGCCGGCGGCGCAGGTGGCGGCGCCACGATCGGGGACGACGTGCAGATTGGCGCCGGCGCGAAGATTATCGGCCCGGTCCGCATCGGCAACCGCGCGCGCATCGGCGCCAACGCGGTCGTCGTGAAGGACGTGCCGGACGATGCCACCGTGATCGGTATTCCGGCACGCGTGGTCCGGATCGCGGGGCGAAAAATTGCGGGCCAGAATCAGGAAGCGCCGGTGCCCGAGGAGCTTTTCTGATTCGGATCCCTTTTGCCCGTTGAATGCGTCGTTGGCCCTGGGGGTGTGGAAGCACCTTCGGGGTTTTGACCAACGCAGGAATATTCCTCGTCATGCCCGCCTCCGCGGCTGCGGGTATGACCGAACTCTTCAAGGTGGCATCGAGAGCGGGTCTCAGACCGAACGATGCTGGAAATCCGGGCACTCCGTGAGTGCCGGTTCAGGCCCTCTCCAGCCTCATTGCGTCTTCAGGCACACGGCCCGCGTGGCGGGATCGCGGATCCAGCGCAGGGCGTCCGACCAGAACAGGTAGTCCTCGCGTTGGCCGATCCCGGCCTGGTCCAGCGTGTGGGCCGGCTCGGCGAGAGCGCGCTGGTCGCTGCTGAGGACGCGTACCTGGCGCCCCGACACGGGATGTTCGAGCAGGGCCTGCCGGCCGGCCTGGTACTCGCTCAGCTCCCAGCCCTGCTGCATCAGGTACACCGGCAGCCAGCCCCAGCTCCATTCGTTGTGGCCGTACTTCTCCACGGGCGACATCAGCACCGTGACGTCGGCCTGGCACAGGTTCACCACGTCGGAAAGCTCCTTGTAGAAGCGCACGCTGGGCTGGGGCAGCTCGAACTGGCGCAGCTGGTGCAGGAATCCCAGGTACGCGCCGGCCGGTCGGGCGCCGTCATGCGTCCCCACCACCATGGGCTCCAGGGCCCAGGCTGTCAGCGGGTGCTTCTTCAGGGCCTCCGGGGGAGGCATGCCCACCAGCACCAGGGCGGCGAGCAGTGCGGCGGACAGCAGGGCGCCCCGCTGCAGGCGCGAGTGCGCGAGCCGCTGCGGCGACACGCCCTTGAGCGTGCCGAAATTGCGCGCCACCGCGTGCGCCACCAGGACGGTCAGGCCGAGGAAGAAGGGCAACAGGTACTTGCCGGAGTAGAGGTTGCCCAGCGGTGCCAGCGTCGGCGCCAGGGCGGCGAGGTACACCAGCCACGCGCGATTGCGCTGCGCCGGCGCCCGGCCGCCCCCGGACTCCCCGCGACGCGAGGCCCACCACAGCAGCGGGAAGATGAGCAGCGCGGGTCCCATCGAGAACAGGACGATCTTCAGGCGATAGGCCAGCGTCACGCTGAATTCGCCCTCGCCGTAGCGATTCAGGATCGCCGCTGCGTCGGCGATGAAGTGCGGCTGCCAGGCCAGGAACAGTGCCCCGGTGGCCAGTCCGCCGGCGATGAAGGCCAGCAGGCGCTGCATCCGGGACTGCTCCGCCCACAGCCAGGGCAGCACCAGCACCGCCGGGACCAGCGCCAGGAAATCGAGCCGGAACAGGCAGCCGGCGCCCAGCACCATGCCCGCCGGCACCATGCCGAGCACCGGGGCGCCGGGCACGCAGGCCCGGTGCATCAGCAGCAGCGCGCCGGTGATGAAGGGCAGCGCCAGCGCGGAGGTGTTGAGGTAGAGCGTGGTGATCCAGAGCTCGGGGATGCACAGCGTCAGCACCAGCGCCAGCGCGCGCGCGTAGGGAACGTTGCGCAGGATGCGCGCCAGCAGCAGGTACAGCAGCGCCAGCCCGGCGCCGCCGAAGGCCTGCGCCACGTAGCCCTGCGCGAAGGGCCGGTCGAACAGCGGCTGCAGCGCCGCCACCAGCTCATAGGACAGCGGCTGCCAGTGGTAACGGTAGACGCCGGCACGCCCCAGGGCCTCGAACTGGTTCATGCCGAAGAGGATCGCCAGGCCGTCGCCCTCGAAGCCCTGGCGGTCGCCGACCAGCATCGGCAGCAGGACCAGCACGGCGACGATGAGGGGAGAAACCCACCTGGTGCTGCTGCGCGACGCCAGGGTCGCGGTGTAAATGCTCATGACGCCACCCTTGCAGCGGATTCAGGGACTCTTCAAGCGCTCAGGCGGCCAGCCAGATCAGCACCACCGTCACGAGCACGATCAGCCGGCTGACCCAGTCCCGGGCCGCGAACACCACGGGGTCGTCGTGCAGGTTGCGCCGGTTGGCCTTGAGCCACAGGCGCAGCAGCCAGAACAGCAGCATCGGCCCAAGGATCCAGAGGTACTCGGGATGCTTGAAGCGCTGCGCCGTCAGCGGGTCGTTGAGGTAGAGCAGCAGCACCACCACGGCCAGCTGGCCGGCGGAGGCGCCGGCGGCGATGACGAAGGTCTGGTCGCCGATCAGGTAGCCCCGCGAGCGCAGCGCAGCCGTGTCGGTGGGCAGCGTCATCGCGATCTCCACGTAGCGCTTGGCGAAGGCCAAGCTGAGGAACAGGAAGATCGAGAAGCTGAAAATCCACAGCGACAGCGGCACCCCGAGCGCCGCGGCGCCGGCCACGATGCGCAAGGTGTAGAGGATGGCCAGCACGCACACGTCCAGCACCGCGCGCCGCTTCAGGCGCATCGAGTAGGACAGGCTCAGCGCCATGTAGACCAGCAGGCAGATGCTGAAGCGCCCGGGCAACAGCGTCAGCGACAGCAGCAGCGAGCCGCCGAACAGCGCCGCGCTCATGCCCAGCGCCGTAGGGATGCCGATCAGGCCGCTGGCGAAGGGCCGGTGGCGCTTGCGCACGTGGCGCCGGTCGGCTTCCAGGTCCAGCAAATCATTGATGACGTAGATGGCCGAGGCCATCAGCGAGAAGGCCAGCATCGCCAGCGGCACCCGCAGCAGCGCAGCCGTCGGGATCTGCGAGGCCATGGGCAGCATGGGCAGCAGCGGCAGGCCGATCAGCAGGTTCTTGAGCCACTGGTGCAGCCGCAGCCCGTACAGCACGTCCATCAGCCGCGCGCGCGGCGGGCGGATGACGGTGGTGGCCGGTGCCACCGCGCGCGCGGAGGATTCGAGCCCCGCCGAGCGCGTGACCAGCAGCGCATGCGCCGTCTCGCGCCAGATAGGCAGGTCCACCCGGTGGTCGCCCATGTAGGCGAAGGCGGCGTCGCCATGCGCCTGGGCATCGGCCTGGATGGCTGCGAGCTTCCTGGGTCCGTTGAGGTTGCGCTCGCCGTCGGAGGCCAGCACGCCGTCGAAGAGGCCCAGGTGCCGCGCCACCTCGTGCGCGAGCCGGGCGTCGGCGGCCGTGGCCAGCACCACGCGCCGGCCCTGCGCGCGCGCCTCGCGGATCAGCTCCAGCACCTCCTCCCGGTAGGGCAGGGTGGTGGCGTCAAGCTCCACGCGCTGCGCCACCTCCTGCTTGAAGCGGGCCTTGCCCTGCAGCAGCCACTGCGGCAGCTGCAGCAGCGCGCCGGGCTGGCCGCGCAGCAGCCGCAGCAGCGACTCGTGCAGCAGGTCCGTGGCGATGAGGGTGCCGTCCAGGTCGACGTACAGCGGCAGCGGCGGCGCCTCGGCCTCCGGTGCGGCATTCATGGCGGGCTTAATGGCGCACTCCCGCGCCCGTGGCGGGCTGGGCCTGGAGACCCTGGAGATGGCGCGCGGTGTGGCGGGCGATCTGGGCGTTGTCATGGCGCGGCTGCCAGCCCAGCGCCAGCGAGCGCTCGATGTCCAGCACGTGCGGCCAGGTCAGCATCAGCACCTGCTCGCGTGCCAGCAGCCGCCAGCCGCTCAGGGCGGCCAGCCCGCGCAGGGGCGTCAGCGGCAGGTGCACGATGCGGGTCTGAGGCGCCCGCAGCTCCTGCTCGATCTCGTGCACCCAGTCCACGATGGACAGCGGCCGCGGCGCCGCTGCGTTGTAAAAACCCAGCGCTCCCTGGCGCAGCACGGCTTCCACCAGCCGCGCCACGTCTTCCACGTGGACCATGGCGGTGGGTTGCGTGCCTGCGCCAGGCACCAGCACCGGCCGGCCCTGGGCGATGGCGCGTACAAAGCCGCGGAACAGCCCCTCGCGTCCGGGGCCGCCGATGATGCAGGGAATCACCGTGGCCCAGCGCGCCATGCCCTGTTCCACCAGCGCCTGCGCTTCCAGCTTGGACTCGCTGTACACGCCCTGGCCCTGCATGCGGCTCTGCGGCCCGTACTGCGGCGAGCCGTCCTGCGCATACATCATGCTGGTGCCGATGTTGACGAAGTGCGTGTCGCTGCCGCGGTAGCGCTCCACCAGGTTCCGCGTGGCCTCGACGTTGTTGCGCCTGAACCAGGCCCTGCGGCCCAGCAGCGGCAGGCTCGGCGTGACGTACTGCACCGCCGCGGCATGCACCACGGCATCGGCCTCGGGCAGCGTCTGCGCGAAGCCCGGGTCCGCCAGGTCGCCGCGTTGCGTCACGTCGCCGGCGCGGTCGGTGGTGCTCACGATGTGGCCCGCTTCGCGCAGGCGCCGGGCACATTGGCGGCCAAGGAAACCGTTGGCGCCGGTCAGGAGAATATGCATGCCGGCCTCACCCGCGAGACAGAATGACCACGCCGACCATGATCACGCCTATACCCACCAAGCGTTGCATGGTCAGGGCCTCGCCCATGAATTGCCAGGCAATGAAGGCGTTGACCACATAACCGATGGACAGCATCGGGTAGGCCACCATCACGTCCACCCGTGACAGCGCGGCAATCCAGAGCGCCACGCTGACCACATAACAGGCCAGACCGCCCACGATCCAGGGCTGCGTGCCTATATTGAAAGCCAATTCGACAGGGCCCTGCTGCCCGTCGAACCCTATAACTCCCAATTGCCTTGTGCCGGCTTTGAGGGACAGTTGTGCTGCCGCGTTGAGCAACACGCCGCAGAGAATCAATGCAAATGTGCTCAGCTTCATGGCGGGTCCTGACATCAGGCCAGTATGGGTGTTTCCAGGCCCCCGCGCAGCTTTGCAAGTGCGATTTTCCCTTGATTGCGGCCCACCCGATGGCGGGTGCAATTTTCTAATTCGACCTACGAATCTCGGTGGGTAGTTAAATTTCAGTCATCAATGTCACCCAATATGGCTTGACAGGGTTTGTCTTCGCTGGTGTTGCTGACAGGCCACAGGCAAGAAAAAAGGCCGCTGCAGCCTGGGCTGCAGCGGCCTGGGAGCGAAGGCGTAGGGCGGTCAGCCGATGAAGCCCAACTCGCGCAGCTTGGCGATCACGACGTCGGCCGCCTGCTCCGGCGTGCCGTGCACGGTGTTCAGGCGCAGCTCCGGTGCCTCGGGCGCCTCGTAGGGGCTGTCGATGCCGGTGAAGTTGCGCAGCTCACCACGGCGCGCCTTGCGGTAGAGGCCCTTGACGTCGCGCTCCTCGGCCACTTCCAGCGGCGTGTCCACGTGGATCTCCACGAACTCGCCCTCGGCCAGCAGGCTGCGCGCGAGCTGGCGTTCGGCGCGGAAGGGCGAGATGAAGGCGGTCATGACGATCAGGCCCGCATCGGCCATGAGCCGCGCCACCTCGGCCACGCGGCGGATGTTCTCCACGCGGTCGGCCTCGGTGAAGCCCAGGTCCTTGTTCAGGCCGTGGCGCACGTTGTCGCCGTCGAGCAAGTAGGTGTGGCGGCCCAGCGCGTGGAGCTTCTTCTCCACCAGGTTGGCGACGGTGGACTTGCCCGCACCCGACAGGCCCGTGAACCACAGCACCGCCGGCCGCTGGCCCTTGGCCAGCGCGCGCGCCTGCTTGTCCACGTCCACCGGCTGCAGGTGGATGTTGTGCGCGCGGCGCAGCGCGAAGTGCAGCATGCCCGCACCGACCGTGGAGTTGGTCATGCGGTCGATGAGGATGAAGCCGCCCGTGTCGCGGTTGCTGGTGTACGCGTCGAAGGGCACCGGGCGGTCCAGCGCCAGGTTGCACACGCCGATCTCGTTGAGCTCCAGCTTCTTGGCCGCCAGGTGCTCCATCGTGTTGACGTTGACCTTGTACTTGGGCTCGGTGATGGTGGCGCTGACGGTGCTGGTGCCGAGCTTGAGCAGGTACGGGCGGCCCGGCAGCAGCGGCTCCTCGGCCATCCACACGATGGTGCACTCGAACTGGTCGGCCACCTCCGCGGGCGACTCGGCCTTGCAGATGACGTCGCCGCGCGAGATGTCGATCTCGTCTTCCAGCGTCAGCGTGATCGACTGCCCGGCCACGGCCTCGCCCAGGTCGCCGTCGGCGGTGACGATGCGCGCCACGCGGCTCTCGCGTCCCGAGGGCAGCACGCGCACGCGATCGTCCGGGCGGATGGAGCCGCTGGCGATGGTGCCGGTGAAGCCGCGGTAGTCGAGGTTGGGGCGGTTGACCCACTGCACCGGCAGCCGGAAGGCCGCGTCGTGCTGGCCTGCCGTCTCGTCGATCTCCACCGTCTCCAGGTAGCCCATGAGCGTGGGGCCGCGGTACCAGGAGGTGTTGTCGCTGGGGTGCAGCATGTTGTCGCCGCGCAGCGCCGACAGCGGGATGGCGGTGATGTCGGTCAGGCCGATCTGGCGCGCGAACTCGCGGTACTGCTCCTCGATGTCGCGGAAGGTCTGCTCCGAGTAGCCCACCAGGTCCATCTTGTTGATGGCCAGCACCACCTTGCGGATGCCGATGAGGCTCACCAGGTAGCTGTGGCGCCGCGTCTGCGTGAGCACGCCCTTGCGCGCGTCGATCAGGATCACGGCCACGTCGGCGGTGGAGGCGCCGGTGATCATGTTGCGCGTGTACTGCTCGTGGCCCGGGGTGTCGGCTACGATGAACTTGCGCCGGTCGGTGCTGAAGAAGCGGTAGGCGACGTCGATGGTGATGCCCTGCTCGCGCTCGGCGGCCAGGCCGTCCACCAGCAGCGCGAAGTCGATGTCGCCACCCTGCGTGCCCCACTTGCGCGAGTCGGCTTCGATGGCGGCGAGCTGGTCCTCGAACAGCATCTTCGATTCGTACAGCAGCCGCCCGATGACGGTGCTCTTGCCGTCGTCGACGCTGCCGCAGGTGATGAAGCGCAGCAGGCTCTTGTGCTCGTGCTGCTTGAGGTATTTCTCGATGTCGTCGGCGATGAGGTCGGAAACGTGGGCCATGGGTGTGTCCTTGTCAGAGTGAGGGAGGCTTCAGGCGGCGGGCGCAGCGGCGCGCTCGCTCAGAAGTAGCCCTCCTGCTTCTTCTTCTCCATGGAGGCGGTGCTGTCGTGGTCGATCATGCGGCCCTGGCGCTCGGAAGTGCGCGCCAGCAGCATCTCCTGGATGATGGCCGTCAGCGTGTCGGCCTCGGACTCGATGGCGCCCGTCAGCGGGTAGCAGCCCAGCGTGCGGAAGCGCACCTTGCGCATGGAGGGCACCTCGCCCGGGCGCAGCGGGAAGCGCTCGTCGTCCACCATGATCAGCGTGCCGTCGCGCTCCACCACCGGGCGCTCCTTGGCCAGGTACAACGGCACGATGGGCACGTTCTCCAGGTAGATGTACTGCCAGATGTCGAGTTCGGTCCAGTTGGAGATGGGGAACACGCGGATCGACTCGCCCTTGTGCTTGCGCGCGTTGTAGAGATTCCACAGCTCGGGGCGCTGGTTCTTCGGGTCCCAGCGGTGCTGCGCGCTGCGGAAGCTGAAGACCCGCTCCTTGGCGCGCGACTTCTCCTCGTCGCGGCGTGCGCCGCCGAAGGCCGCGTCGAAGCCGTAGTGGTCCAGCGCCTGCTTCAGGCCCTGTGTCTTCCACATGTCGGTGTGGATCTGCGAGCCGTGGTCGAAGGGATTGATGCCCATCGCCTTGGCTTCGGGGTTCTGGTAGACGAGCAGCTCCATGCCCAGCTCGCGCGCCATGCGCTCGCGCATGGCGTACATGTCGCGGAACTTCCACGTCGTGTCCACGTGCAGCAGCGGGAAAGGAGGCGGCGCGGGATAGAAGGCCTTCTTGGCCAGGTGCAGCATCACCGCGCTGTCCTTGCCGATCGAGTACAGCATCACGGGCTTGTCAGCCTCCGCGACCACCTCGCGCATGATGTGGATGCTTTCGGCCTCCAAGCGTTGCAGATGGGTCAATTTCATGGATCGCTCTCTCTTGGGGGAGGGGAAAAGGGGCGCCGCGGTCGGCGCGACGGGTGAGGACGCAGCCGCGGCGGCCGGCGCAGCGGGTCGGGGAGCGGCAGCGGCGCGTTCGGCCGCGGCGCCGCGAAGGAACGAAGACGCCGTCGGCACCGGGCCGCGCAGGGCCGGGGCCGCCAGGGCAGGCGCGGGGGGCTCGGCGAGGCCGGCGCGGCGCAACGCCACGGGGCAAGGGCGCAGCGTCACGCCCGCGGCCTGCAGCCTTTGCTGCAGGGCCGAGCCGGCGGCGCTGTCCAGGTCCAGGCCGTGCAGCAGCGCCAGCACCGGCCCGCCGGCGGCGCGCTGCAGCCGCAGCAGGAAGTCCTCGTGCACTGACGCGGCCTTGGTGGGCCAGGGCAGCCACTGCAGGCTGCCGCGCAGGCTCGAAGCCACCAGCAGCCGCGTCGCCGTGCCGGCGCCGTCCGCCACCACGCGCAGCTCGCCGCACCAGTACAGCGCCGCCTGCTGCTGCCGCGCTTGGCGCACCAGCTGCGGCAGCGTCTCGTGCAGCCACGCCTGCTGCTGCGGCGCGTCTGCCGCCTCCTGCAGGCTGCACAGGCGCAGGCCCCAGCGTTCCAGGTAGCGCGTGAGGGTGCGTTCGCCCAGCGGCAGGCCCAGCTCCCGCTGCACGCACGCGCTCAGCGCGTCGCGCTGCCACAGCGGCAGCCCCGGCTCGCCGGATTCGGGGGGCTGCTTGAGCACCAAGCGGCGCAGCGCCTGCTCCTGCTCGCCACTCAGGGCGCGGCCTTCGCCCTGCTGCCGGCCGCGGCCCCGCACCGCCACCGCGTTCCACCCGCCGGCCAGGAAGGCCTTGTGCGCGGCAATGACGGTGGGCGCACTCAAGCCTGTCTCGCTGCGGATCTGCTGCAGCGAGCAGCCTTCGAGCCGCAGCTCCACGGCACGGCGCCGCCGCGCATTGAGCTGCTCGGCGCTTGATTCAAGAACGACGCGATCTTGCGACACTGAAATTTAAATATGACTGTGGGTCATTAAGCATTTAATGTGCATCATTATAAGAAGCCCTGCTTCCCCGTTCTTGCGGGCGCGCGCTTGCGGGGGTCTTGCATGGGCACGGGTGCTCAGTGCGCCACCGAAGTGGGCTTGGCATGCGCGCTCGCGCTGCCCCAGGGCCCGCGATTCATGGCCGTTCGCCAGGATCAGGGCCGGCCGATCGGCTTTGCCAAACCGATGGTCGGCGCCACAGGCGCCGGATGACCTCGTGTTGCCTGAGGTCGCACGCCTTCAGCGCGCCCGTCCTTCAGCCGCGTCTTCCCTCATTCCGCATCCGCGGTTCCCACCGCTGTCTTCACCGTCAGCCGTGCCCGCACCGTATTCGGCGCACCTTGGCCTGTACTTGCGCGGAATTTCTTGCCGCAGTTCTCCTCGCCAGCCCTTGCGCTTGAAGCTAAAACTGAAAACAAGCGAGCATTTATTTGAAAGGCTGGTTTCTTGTTGAAAGAAAAAAAGCTACGCCAGGTTTATGAGTGCTGACAAACGGGATCCTTGCTGGCAAGCTGATGCCTTATCAAAGAGAAAAGTCAGCCGGTGCCAGTATTTGTAAACGCCGGAAAAACATTGCAAATGCATGGCGCTCATATGCGCTATTCGATTGTGGGGTTGACCCTAAGTCATAAGCAAACCAAATTGGCGCAGCGCTTTCTTGCGCAATTGGTTTTGTTTCTTCACAAGGATGTACCGATGAAATATCGTGCAATTGCATGGGTGGCAGCCGCAGTATGTGTGCCATCCGCATACGCAGTGGACGTGAATTGGGATTCCCATGCCACGACGGAAACCATCACGCGGACCGTCGCGAAAAACGTCACGTTCATGGACGACGCCCGCTACCTGCTAACGCCGGCGCAAAGCGGCAGCACGGGCGTGCAGGCGCTGTTCCAGCTCAACAGCGGCACCATCGCCAACCTGAAGGTGGACTTCTACGGCGATTTCTATGGCCCGGACAGATATCTGGGCTCCTTCACGCCGACGGGGACGGCCGGGCAGCAGAGCTTCAGTTTCGAGCACATCACGGGGCGCAAGAAATACTATTACCTGATCACCGGCACCACGGGAGCCGGCGGCGCCAACTACACGCTGACGTCGAATCTGGTGCCTGACTCCGTGTTCCACGCCGCCGTGGCGCCGGTGCCCGAGCCCTCGACCTACGCCATGTTCGCGCTGGGCGCGGTGCTGCTGCCGGTGGCGCGCCGCCTGCGCCAGAAGCGCAGCGGCGACGCGGCGGCGGAGCCGAAGCTCTCAGCGGCCTGAACGGCGTAAGCCGAACACGGCGGCCACGGCCAGGAGCAGGTACAGCGCCAAGCTCCAGAACTCGTAAGGCACGCCGAACAAATCCACCGCCGCGTCGGCACAGCTGGCGCGCGGCTGGAAGATCTCGGGCAGGGACGCATCCAGGCCCAGCTGGGCAATGATCTTGTCGGCCAGCGTCAGGTTGCACGACGACGAGCTGGCCGCCACGAAGTGCTGCCACAGGGCCGCGCCCACGCCCGACAACGCCAGCAGCGCCGCCAGCACCAGCGCGGTGCTGCGCAGCCAGGCGGCCTGGGCCATCCAGGCCGCCAGGGCTGCCACGGCGATCATCGCGAAGATCAGCCGCTGCAGCACGCACCACGGGCAGGGCTGCATGTCGAACACATGCTGCGACACCAGCGCGGCGCCGATGGCCGCCACGCTGACGAGCGCGATCAGCGCCGGCACCAGGTCACGGCGCGTGCCCGTGTCCATGCCTTGCGCCAGCGCCGGTCTCATTGCACTTCGGCGATGAGGTCGATCTCCACGCAGGCGCCCAGCGGCAGCTGCGCCACGCCGAAGGAGCTGCGCGCATGCGCACCGACTTCAGGGCCGAAGATTTCGCCCAGCAGGTCAGAGCAGCCGTTGGTCACCAGGTGCTGCTCGGTGAAGCTGGGCGTGCTGTTGATCAGGCTCATCAACTTGACGATGCGCTTGACGCGCGAGAGGTCGCCCACCGCCGCCTGCAGCGTGCCCATCAGGTCGATGGCCACCGCGCGCGCCGCGGCCACGCCTTCCTCGGTGCTCATGTCGGCGCCAAGCTGGCCGACCCAGGGTTTTCCATCTTTCTTGGCGATGTGGCCGGAGAGAAAGACCTGGTTGCCGCTTTGCACGAAGGGCACGTAGGCGGCAGCGGGCACCGCCACCGGCGGCAGCGTGATGCCCAGCGCATTGAGACGGTCTTGGACAGATGACATGGCAGGACCTGTGAGTGGGGTGAAAAAGGCGCGGCATCCTACACCGCCCCATTCGCGGGACTGGCGGGGCTTGCGGCTGGGCGCCCTGGCCGTGGCCTGGCTGCTCGGCACCGCCTGGCAGCTGCGGCAGCCCGTGCTGTGGGCACCGGCGCTGGACGCAGCGCTGCTGGCATTGGCGCCGCCGCTGCTGCTCCTGGCCTGGCGGGCGCGCCACGCGGCCGGCCGCGCGCTGCGCGTGCTGGCCCTGTTGTCCGCCCTGGGCGCCGTGGCCGGCCTGGGGGCGGCCAACGCCAGTTTGCAGGCACGTGAGCGGCTGGCCGACGCGCTGCCCCCCGGGCTGGAGCGCCAGCCGGTGGAGATCACCGGTGTGGTGGCGGAGCTGCCGCAGGACAGCGCCGAGGGCCTGCGTTTCGTGCTGGCAGTGGAATCGGCGCGCAATGCCGCCGGCGCGCCGGCCGCCGTGCCGCGGCGGGTGTCGCTGTCCTGGAGCCGCGGCGGACCGGACGAGCCCGCGCTCTCCGTCCCCGGCACCGGGCTGCACGCGGGCCAGCGCTGGCGGCTGTGGGCGCGGCTGCAGGCGCCGCACGCGCTGCTGAATCCGCACGGCTTCGACGGCGAGCTGTGGCTGTTCGAGCGTGGCATCCGCGCCACCGGCAGCGTGCGCACCGAGCCCCGGGCGCCGCAGCTGCTGGACGAGGCCGCAGGCCACCCCGTAGAGCGCGTGCGCCAGCGCGTGCGCGACGCCATCGAGGCGCAGGTGCCGGACCCGCGCGCCGCCGGCGTGCTGGCCGCCCTGGCGGTGGGCGACCAGGCCGCCATCGATCGCGGCGACTGGGCGCTGTTTCGCGCTACCGGCACCGCGCACCTCATGGCCATCAGCGGCCTGCACATCACCATGTTCGCGTGGCTGGCCGCGGCGCTCGTGGGCGCGCTGTGGCGCCGCGCCGGGCCGCTGCTGCTGTGGTGCCCGGCGCCGCGGGCCGCGCGCTGGGGCGGCGTGGCGCTGGCCGCGGCCTACGCGCTGCTGGCCGGGTGGGGCGTGCCGGCGCAGCGCACGGTGTGGATGTTGACTTGCGCAGCGCTGCTGCACGCCCTGGGGCTGCGCTGGCCCTGGCCGCTGGGACTGGCCGCGGCGGCGGTGGTGGTCAGCGCGCTGGACCCGTGGGCGCTGTTGCAGCCGGGCTTCTGGCTGTCCTTCGCGGCCGTGGGGCTGCTGATGGCTTCGGAGCCGGCGCAGCGCGAGGCGGCGAAGGCGGACGCGCCGGCTCCAGGCGCTCCCGCAAGCAGCCCGCACGCCACAAGCGCAGGCGCCCGGGCCGAATCCCCGACCGTGCCTGTTCCCGCGCAGGCCGTTGCCGTGGCGGGTGCGGGCGCCGGAAGCGCTCCCCTGGCCGCCATGCCGGTCCCGCCGGCCGTGGCTCCCGGCTGGGCGGCCGTTGCCGGCGCCGGGCTGCTGCGCCAGGGGCTGTCGCTGATGCAGTCCGGGCTGCGCACGCAGATCGTCGCCACCGCCGGGCTGGCGCCGCTGACGCTGCTGCTGTTCCAGCAGTTCTCGCTGGTGGGCTTGCTGGCCAACCTGGTGGCGATTCCGCTGGTGACGCTGGCCGTCACGCCGCTGGCGCTGCTGGGCGTGCTGTGGGCGCCGCTGTGGAGCGCGGCGGCGGCGCTGCTGTCCGTCCTGGGGATGGGGCTGACCGTGCTGGCTTCCCTGCCGGGCGCGGTGTGGAGCGCCGCCGTGGCGCCGCCCTGGGCGCAGGCCGCCGCGCTGCTGGCCGGGGCGCTGCTGGTGGTGCCGCTGCCGTGGCGGCTGCGGCTGTTGGGTCTGCCGCTGCTGCTGCCCCTGGTGCTGCCGCCGCCGGACCGGCCCGCCCCGGGGCACTTCGAGCTGTTGGTGCCCGACGTGGGGCAGGGCAGCGCGGTGCTGGTGCGCACGCATGCCTCGCTGCTGCTCTACGACAGCGGCCCGCAGTACGGCCCCGGGCGCGACGCCGGCGAGCGCGTGCTCGTGCCGCTGCTGCAGGCGGTGGGCGAGCACCGCATCGACACCCTCGTGCTCAGCCACCGCGACATGGACCATGCCGGCGGCGCCGCCTCGCTGCTGCAGGCGCTGCCGGTGCGGCAGCTGCGCAGCTCGCTGGAGCCCGGCCATGCGCTGCTGCACGCCGGCGTGCCGCACACGCGCTGCGAGGCCGGCCAGCAGTGGGAGCGCGACGGCGTGCGCTTCGCCGTGCTGCACCCGCCGGCCGCGGCCTACGACGCGGCGCGCACGCCGCCCAACGCGCTGAGCTGCGTGCTGCAAGTCACCGACGTCCAGGGCCGGCGCCTGCTGCTCACCGGCGACATCGCCGCGGCGCAGGAGGCCGCCCTGGTGGCGGCCGACGCGCCCGCGCTGCGCAGCGAGCTGCTGCTGGTGCCGCACCACGGCAGCCGGGGCTCCTCCTCGCCGGCCTTCCTGGACGCCGTGGCGCCCACCGTGGCCCTGGTCCAGGCCGGGCACCACAACCGCTTCGGCCACCCGGCGCCCGAAGTGCTGCACCGCCTGGGTGCGCGCGGCATCGAGGTGGTGCAGAGCCCCAGCTGCGGCGCTTGGCATTGGCAGGAAGAACAGGCTTCCTGCGAGCGTGAGCTACACCCGCGTTACTGGCGGCACGGTTCACGCTAGGGGCTTTCTCCTTTGAGCGATGACTGCTCAACCTCCAAGACCCCGGGTTTTCCCGGGTGAGACAATCAACTAACCAACCCGAGCTTCAGAGGGAACGCCGTCGTGTCTATCCATGTCGCGCTGCATCACGTCACGCACTACCGCTATGACCGCCGCGTCGGGCTGTCGCCGCAACTGGTGCGCCTGCGCCCTGCGCCGCATTGCCGCACGCCCATCCTGAGCTATGCGTTGCGGGTCGAGCCCGTGAAGCATTTCGTTAACTGGCAGCAGGATCCCTTCTCCAACCACGTGGCGCGCCTGGTGTTCCCGGAGCCCACCACGGAGTTCAAGGTCACGGTCGATCTCGTGGCCGAGATGTCGGTCTTCAACCCCTTCGACTTCTTCCTGGAGCCCCAGGCCGAGAAGTTCCCCTTCGAGTATTCGCAAGAGAGCGCGCGCGACCTCGCCCCTTACCTCGCTACCGGGCCGCTGACGCCCAAGCTCGCGGCCTTCGTCGAGGGCATTCCGCGCGAGCCGCAGGGCACGACCAATTTCCTGGTCGCGCTCAACCAGCGCGTGCAGCAGGAGGTGGGCTACCTCATCCGCCTGGAGCCGGGCGTGCAGACGCCCGAGGAGACGCTGGACAAGCGCAGCGGCTCCTGCCGCGACTCGGCCTGGCTGCTGGTGCAGGTGCTGCGCCGCCTGGGGCTGGCCGCGCGCTTCGTCTCCGGCTACCTGATCCAGCTCGTGCCGGACGTGAAGTCGCTGGACGGCCCCTCAGGTGCCGAGACCGACTTCACCGACCTGCACGCCTGGTGCGAGGTGTACCTGCCCGGCGCCGGCTGGATCGGCCTGGACCCGACCTCCGGCCTGCTCGCCGGCGAGGGCCACATCCCCGTGGCCTGTACGCCCGATCCCTCCACGGCGGCGCCGGTCAGCGGCGCGGTGGACAAGTGCGAGGTCGAGTTCGAGCACCACATGAGCGTCTCGCGCGTCCACGAGTCGCCGCGCGTGACCAAGCCCTATACCGATGAGCAGTGGGGCGAGCTCGTCGCCCTGGGCCACGCGGTGGACGAGCAGCTGCAGGCGCAGGACGTGCGCCTGACCATGGGCGGCGAGCCCACCTTCGTCTCCGTGGACGACCGCGACGGCGCCGAGTGGAACACCGACGCCTCGGGCCCCACCAAGCGCAGCCGCGCGCTGGAGCTGCTGCACCGGCTGCACGCCGAGTACGGCGCCGGCGGCTTCCTGCACTTCGGCCAGGGCAAGTGGTACCCGGGTGAGCAGCTGCCGCGCTGGGCCATGACCATCGCCTGGCGCGCCGACGGCCAGCCCTGCTGGCACGACCGGGCGCTCTTTGCCGACGAGCGCGAGCCGCAGCCCTACACCGCCGAGGACGCGCAGCGCTTCATCACCCGGCTGGCGGCGAAGCTGGCCGTCAAGGGCGAGCACGTCATGCCCGCCTACGAGGACGCCTGGTACCACCTCTGGCGCGAGCGCCGGCTGCCGGTGAACGTCGATCCCTTCGACTCGAAGCTGGACGACGAGCTGGAGCGCGTGCGCCTGCGCCGCGTCTTCTCGAAGGGGCTGGATGCCATCACCGGCTACGCGCTGCCGCTGCGCCGCGAGCACGACGCCTGGGCCAGCGGCCCGTGGTTCCTGCGCGACGAGCGGCTGTACCTGCTGCCGGGCGACTCGGCCATGGGCTTGCGGCTGCCGCTGGACTCGCTGCCCTGGGCCTCGCTGGAGGACCGTGCGCGCACGCAGGACTTCATGCCCGATCCCTTCGCGCCGCGCGGCGCGCTGCCGCCGGCGGGTGCGCCGGTGCACCAGCAGCCCGTCTACGACGCGCACCGCAGCGGCGCCGGCTGGGCCGAGGGCGGCACGGTGGCGCTGCAGGGCCAGCCCTGGCCCGGTGACGAGGGGCCGGGCGGGCAGGGCGCGGCCTTTGGCAGCGGCACGGGCGCCGCGGACGGCGCGCAAGGCCTGGGCGACGCGCTGGGCGAAGGCACCGGCACGCTGGGCCAGGGCGGCCGCTTCGCCGGCGCCGAGCGGCACCCGCAGGACGCGCCGTCGCGCCACGAGTCGGCGTCCTGGATCACGCGCACCGCGCTGTGCGTGGAGGTGCGCAACCCCGCGCGCGCCAACGGTCCCAAGTCCGAGCTGGCGTCCAAGGCCACCGGCGGCGCCATCCACGTCTTCATGCCGCCGCTGCAGCAGCTGGAGCACTACCTGGAGCTGCTGGCGCACGTGGAAGCCACCGCGCGCGAGCTGGGCGTGCGCATCGTGCTGGAGGGCTACCCGCCGCCGCGCGACCCGCGCCTGAAGATCCTGCAGGTCACGCCGGACCCGGGCGTGATCGAGGTCAACATCCACCCGTCGGGCAGCTGGGACGAGCTGGTCGAGCACACCGAGTTCCTCTACGACGCCGCGCACCACAGCCGGCTGTCGACCGAGAAGTTCATGCTCGACGGGCGCCACACCGGCACCGGCGGCGGCAACCACCTGGTGCTGGGCGGCGCCACGCCGGCGGACAGCCCCTTCCTGCGCAGGCCGGACCTGCTGGCCAGCCTGCTGACCTACTGGCACAACCACCCGAGCCTGAGCTACCTCTTCAGCGGCCTCTTCATCGGCCCGACCAGCCAGGCGCCGCGCTTCGACGAGGCGCGCGACGACCAGGTCTACGAGCTGGAGATCGCGCTGGCCGAGCTGGAGCGCCAGGGCGCCGGCCCGGCGGGCGTGCCGCCGTGGCTGGTGGACCGGCTCTTCCGCAACCTGCTCATCGACGTCACCGGCAACACGCACCGCGCCGAGTTCTGCATCGACAAGCTCTACTCGCCCGACGGCGCCACCGGCCGCCTGGGCCTGCTGGAGCTGCGCGCCTTCGAGATGCCGCCCCACGCGCAGATGAGCCTGGCGCAGCAGCTGCTGCTGCGCGCGCTGGTGGCGTGGTTCTGGCGCGAGCCCTACCGCGGCCGCGGCGACACGCGGCTCACGCGCTGGGGCACGGCGCTGCACGACCGCTTCACGCTGCCCACCTTCGTGAAGATGGACTTCGAGGACGTGCTGGCCGATCTCAATGCCGCCGGGCTGCCCTTTGACGCCGCCTGGTTCGGCCCGCACTTCGAGTTCCGCTTCCCCGTCATCGGCACCATGGCCACGCAGGGCATGGAGCTGGAGCTGCGCACCGCGCTGGAGCCCTGGCACGTGATGGGCGAGGAGGGCTCGGCCGGCGGCACCGTGCGCTACGTGGACTCCTCGCTGGAGCGGCTGGAGGTCAAGGTCACGGGGCTCAACGCCAACCGCCACGTCGTCACCGTCAACGGCCGCGCGCTGCCGCTGCAGCCCACGGGCCGCGTGGGCGAGTTCGTCTGCGGTGTGCGCTACCGCGCCTGGCAGGCGCCCTCGGCGCTGCACCCGACCATCGGCGTGCACGCGCCGCTGACCTTCGACCTGGTGGACCGCTGGATGTCGCGCTCGGTGGGCGGCTGCCGCTACCACGTGGCGCACCCGGGCGGGCGCAACTATGTCACCTTCCCGGTCAACGCCTACGAGGCCGAGAGCCGGCGCTTGGCGCGCTTCTTCAAGCTGGAGCACACCCCGGGCCGCATGCAGGTCGCGCCGGCGCGGCCGAGCCTGGAGTTCCCGTTCACGCTGGATCTGCGCATGCCAGGCTGAGGCGATGAGAGTCGCCACCCCCCGCAGCCGCCCGCGCGCGGCTGCCAGCGCCGCCGACTGGCTGGCGAAGCTGCCCGCCACCGGTGCGCTCGACGAGTGGCGCGCCCCGGACCGCAACCTCAGCGCCTCCTGGCAGCGGCTGCTCGCCACGCTGCCGGCACGGCCGCAGGCCTTCGGCGCCGACCTGCAGCGCCGCGCGCAGCAGCTCGCGCAGCACCTGCGCGCCGATGCTATCGCGCACAACGTACACGGTACTGAGCAACCGCTGCCCTGGTCGCTGGAGCTGCTGCCGCTGGTGATGGAGCCCGCGGACTGGGCTGCCATCGAGCGCGGCGTGGCGCAGCGCGCGCAGCTCCTGCAGCTCATTCTGGCCGACGTGTACGGCCGGCAGCAGCTGCTGGAGCACGCGCTGCTGCCGCCGGCGCTGCTGTTCCGCCATCCGGGCTACCTGCGTCCGCTGCACGGCTTCCGGCCGCTGGCCGGGCAGTTCCTGCACGTGGTGGCCTTCGAGCTCGCGCGCGGGCCCGACGGGCGCTGGTGGGTGACGGGGCAGCGCACGCAGTGCCCGGACGGGCTGGGACACGTGCTGCAGCACCGGCTCGTCACCTCAGGGCTGTTTCCCGAGGCCTTCGAGCAGCTGCGCGTGCAGCACATGGCGACGACCTTCCGCAAGCTGCTGCAGTCGCTGCGCGCGCAGGCTTCCATGGCCGCCGGCGACGCCCACCCGCGCCTGGCGCTGCTCACGCCGGGGCCGGACGCGCCGGGCTACTTTGAGCACGCCTACCTGGCGCGCTACCTGGGCCTGCCGCTGGTCGAGGGCGGCGACCTCACGGTGCGCGGCGAGCGGCTGTACCGGAAGATGCTCGAAGGCCTGGCGCCGGTGCACGGGCTGCTGCGCCTGATCGGCGACAACCAGTGCGACCCGCTGGAGCTCGACGAGCACCAGGGCTACTACGGCGTGCCCGGGCTGCTGCAGGTGCTGCGCGCCGGGCGGCTGGCGCTGGCCAACGCGCCGGGCAGCGGTTTCCTGGAGTCGCCGGCGCTGTCGGGCTTCCTGCCCGGCATCGCGCAGGCACTGATGGGCCAGCCGCTGCTGCTGCCCACGCTGGCTTCCTGGTGGTGCGGCGAGGCCGCGGCCTGGGAGGCGGCGAAGCCGCATTTGCCGAAGTTGTGCATGCGCCCCAGCTTCGGGCCCGATGCCGGTGCGCTGCGCCCCGACGCGGGGCGCATCGCGGACGATCCCGACGCCTGGACGCTGCAGGAGCGTCCCGGGCGCTCGCAGGCGCTGCGCTGGCGCGAGGGCCGGCTCGAAGGCGTGCCGGTCGGATTGCGCGTGTACGCGGTGGCCGACGGCGCGGGCAGCTGGCAGGTGCTGCCCGGTGGGCTGGCGCGCGCGGCGGCGGATGCCGAGGCCCCGCTGCTGCCCGGCGTCGGCAGCGCGATGGACCTGTGGGTGCGCACCGACGGCACGGTGGACACCTTCAGCATGCTCACGCGACGCCTGAGCGTGGACGACATCCTGGCGCGGCGCGGCGCGGTGGCCAGCCGCGCCGCCGAGAGCCTGTACTGGCTGGGCCGCTACACCGAGCGCACCGAGCAGGCGCTGCGGCTGGCGCGCGCGGCGCTGCTGCGCACCGCCGGCGCCGAGCTGCCCGCGCCGGTGCAGCGCGCGCTGCGGGCGCTGCTGCAGCGCGCGGGCATGCTGGGCATGAGCGTGTCCTCGCCCTCGCGCACGGTGCTGCGCCGCGCGCTGCTCAAGGGCCTGGCCGACGAGGGCAACGGCCTGGGCTGGCTGCTGGGGGCGCTGTCGCGCGCCGCGGGCAGCCTGCGCGAGCGGCTCTCGCCCGAGCAGTGGGGCCTGATGCGGCGCATGGGGGCGGATCTGCGCTCGGCGCTGCAGCCGCAGGACAAGGCCGCGCCTACCACCACCGAGGTGCTGCGCGCGCTGGACGAGCTGGCGGTGCAGCTGGCCGCCGTCACCGGCGCGCAGACCGACCGCATGACGCGCGACCACGGCTGGCGGCTGCTGGCCGTGGGGCGCCACGTCGAGCGCCTGGTCAGCCACGCCACGCAGTTCGGCGTGCTGCTGCGCGAGGGCGCGCTGGCCGAGGCCGAGGGCAACGCGCTGCTGCTGGAGCTCTACGACAGCACCATCACCTTCCGCGCCCGCTACCAGCGCCACCAGGACCTGCTGGCGCTGGTGGACCTGCTGGTGCTGGACGACAACAACCCGCGCGCCTGGACCTGCATTCTGCGCCGGCTGCGCACCGAGGTGCGCAAGCTGCCCATCGCCGCCGACGTGGCCGACGAGCTGCTCGCCGGGCTGCCCGCGCAGGGGCCGGGGCTGACGCTGCAGGCGCTGCGCGGCCTGGATGACGAGGCGCTGCGCCGCCGCCTGGACGCGCTGGCGACGCAGCTGGCCGACGCCGGCGCGCAGCTCTCCGACGACATCGGCAAGCGCTTCTTCGCCCACGTCGGCGACCCGCTGCAAAAGCCATGACCCCCGATCCCGATTCCGCCGATTCCGTGCCGGGCGCGCCGGCGGACGCACCCGCGCCGATCGCCGAGACCGCGCCGCCTGCCCAGGAGGCCGGGGACGGCCTGCCCGTGGCGGTCGCGGCCGAGGCGCTGGCGCCCGACCTCATCGGCTTCAACACCGCCGCCACCGGCCCGCTCGTCGCCGGGGAGAGCGCCTCGCCCATCGAGCCCGCCGCGCCGGACGAGGCCGAGCTGGGCCTGGCCGTGGAGCACACCACCGAGTACCACTACGGCAGCCCGGTGGAGCTGGCGCAGCACGTGGCCTGGCTGCGCCCGCGCGAGGAGCCGTGGCAGCAGCTGCAGGCCTTCGACCTGCGCATCGAGCCGCCGCCGGACCATGCGCGCGAGGACATCGACCGCCACGGCAACCCGCGGCTGCTGTTCAGCCTGGCGCGCCCGCATGCCGCGCTGCAGGTGCGCGCGCGCAGCCGCGTGCGGCTGCTGCCACGCGCCGCGGCGCTGCGGCCGGAGGCCTCGCGGCCCTGGGAGGCGGTGGCACAGCGGCTGCGCTTCCAGGCCGGGCGGCCGTGGGCGCCGGCGGCGGAGTTCACCGCCTGGTCGCCCTTCGTGCCGCGGCTGGCAGCGCTGCGGGAGGTCGCCGCGCCCAGCTTCGCGCCGGGGCGTCCGCTGGCGCAGGCCGCCATCGAGCTGATGCAGCGCATCCACGACGAGTTCGAGTACCGCAGCGCCAGCACCCAGATCGACACCCCGCTGGCCGAGGTGCTGAAGCGGCGGTGCGGCGTGTGCCAGGACTTCGCGCACGTGCTCGTGGGCGCGCTGCGCGCCATGGGGCTGGCCGCGCGCTACGTCAGCGGCTACCTGCTCACGCGCCCGCCGCCGGGGCGCCCGGCGCTGGTCGGCGCCGATGCCTCGCACGCGTGGGCCGCGGTGTGGTGCCCCGGGGCCTGGGCCGACGAGGACGTGCACGGCGCCTGGCTGGAGCTGGACCCGACCAACCGCGTCGTGCCCGACACCGAGCACCTGCGCGTCGCGGTGGGCCGCGACTTCGGCGACGTCACGCCGCTGAGGGGCGTCATCCGCGGCGGCGGCATGCACTCGCTGAGCGTGCGCGTGCACACCGTGCGCTGGAGCAAGGAGGGGGAAGACCCGGGGGCGGAGACTGGCTGAAACGGCACGGCGCGTGCCGTCCGAGCAGTGTGCAAGGCCATGGGTGAGGCCGTGGCACACAAGTTGCGAAAGCCGTGCAGGAAGGAGCCTGAACGATGAGACCCAGCTTCGACGAGATGCGTCCTCACCCGGACGCCGTTCGCGAGCACTACCGCCGCTTTGCCCAGTGGCTGCAGCGCCAACCGCGCGAGCTCATGGATGCCCGGCGCCAGGAAGCGGAGATGATCTTCCGCCGCGTGGGCATCACCTTCGCCGTCTACGGCGCGCAGGACGACGGCGCCGGCACCGAGCGGCTGATCCCCTTCGACCTGATCCCGCGCGTGATCCCCGGCGCGGAGTGGAAGCGCATGGCGCAGGGCCTGCGCCAGCGCGTCACGGCGCTCAACCGCTTCATCGCCGACGTGTACGGCGAGCAGGAGATTCTCAAGGCCGGCATCGTCCCGGCCGAGCAGGTGCTCAACAACGCGCAGTACCGCCCCGAGATGGCGGGCGTGAAGCTGCCGCACGACATCTGGTCGCACATCGCGGGCATCGACATCGTGCGCGCGGCCAACCCCGACGGCACGGGCACGAACTACGTGCTGGAGGACAACCTGCGCGTGCCCAGCGGCGTGAGCTACATGCTGGAGAACCGCAAGATGATGATGCGGCTCTTCCCCGAGCTCTTCGCCCAGGAGCGCGTGGCGCCGGTGGCGCACTACCCCGACCTGCTGCTGGAGACGCTGCGCTCCGTGGCCCCGGCCGGCGTGGAAGATCCCACCGTGGTGGTGCTCACGCCCGGCATGTACAACTCGGCCTACTTCGAGCACGCCTTCCTGGCGCAGCAGATGGGCGTGGAGCTGGTGCAGGGCACGGACCTGTTCGTGCAGGACGACACGGTGCACATGCGCACCACCCAGGGGCCGCGGCGCGTGGACGTGATCTACCGCCGCATCGACGACGACTTCCTCGACCCGCAGGCCTTCCGCGCCGACAGCGCGCTGGGCTGCGCCGGGCTCATGCGCGCCTACCGCGCCGGGCGCGTGACGCTGTGCAACGCCGTGGGCACGGGCATCGCCGACGACAAGTCCATCTACCCCTACGTGCCCAAGATGGTCGAGTTCTACCTGGGCGAGAAGCCGATCCTGGAGAACGTGCCGACCTGGCAGTGCCGCGAGCAGGAGTCGCTCAAGTACGTGCTGGCGCACCTGGACGAGCTGGTGGTCAAGGAGGTGCACGGCGCCGGCGGCTACGGGATGCTGGTGGGGCCGGCCTCCACCAAGGCCGAGATCGAGGCCTTCCGCGAGAAGGTCGTCGCGCACCCGCAGCACTACATCGCGCAGCCCACGCTGAGCCTGTCCACCTGCCCGACCTACGTGCAGTCGGGCATCGCGCCGCGCCACATCGACCTGCGGCCCTTCGTGCTCAGCGGCGCCAACGGCGTGCAGATGGTGCCCGGCGGCCTCACGCGCGTGGCGCTCAAGGAGGGATCGCTGGTGGTCAACTCTTCGCAGGGCGGGGGCACCAAGGACACCTGGGTGCTCGAGGAATAAGACAAGAAAGGACGCAACGTCATGCTGTCGAGGACCGCGGACCATCTGTTCTGGATGGCCCGCTACATGGAGCGCGCGGAAAACACGGCGCGCATGCTGGACGTCAACCTGCAGACCTCGTTGCTGCCGCAGTCGGCCAACCGCGCCGAGGCCGGCTGGCGCGGGCTGCTGGGCATCTCCGAGCTGGAGGACAACTTCAAGAAGAAGTACGGCGAGGTCAACGCCCACAACGTCATGCACTTCATGGTGCGCGACGAGAACAACTTCTCCAGCATCCTGAACTGCCTGCGCGCGGCGCGCGAGAACGCCCGCGCGGTGCGCGGCGCGCTCACCACCGAGGTCTGGGAGACGCAGAACCAGACCTGGCTGGGCTTTCTCAAGCAGCTCAACAGCGGCGCCTTCGAGCGCGACCCGGCCTCGCTGTTCGACTGGGTCAAGTACCGCTCGCACCTGAGCCGCGGCGTGCGCACCGGCACGATGCTCGAAGACGAGGCGATGTACTTCCTGCGCCTGGGCACCTTCCTGGAGCGCGCGGACAACACCGCGCGGCTGCTGGACGCCAAGCTGCACGCGCTGGGCGGCGCGCTCACGCAGTCGCAGAACGGCAACGGGCACCACGGCCAAGCCCAGAGCCAGGGCCAGGGCCAGCACGAGTCGCAGGAGGTGGACTTCTACTACTGGTCGGCAGTGCTGCGCTCGGTCTCCGCCTTCGAGATCTACCGCCGGGTCTACCGCAACGTGATCCGGCCGGAGAAGGTGGCGGAGCTGCTGATCCTGCGCCCGGACATGCCGCGCTCGCTGCTGGCCTGCCTCAACGGGATCATGGAGCAGCTGCAGCTCGTGGCCAACGACCACAGCCGCGAGACGATGCGCCTGGCCGGCAAGCTGCAGGCGCAGCTGCGCTGGGGAACCATCGAGGAAATCATGGAAGAGGGCCTGCACGAGTACCTGGTCGAGTTCCTGCGCTGCGTGGGCGACCTGGGCGTGGGCATCAGCCAGGACTTCCTGGTGCCGATGGCCGAGGCCTGAAGGCGCGCCGGCGTGACTTATTGCCGCGGGCACCGCCCGCGGCCCGCCGGCCGGCGCCGGCCGCTGCGGCATGCTGGCCGCACTCTCAGTGCGGCTCCCTCGCGGCCAGGGTCCTGCTTGAGTCCCTTGCCGGTGCGTCCAGGGCGCGGCCGGTCCTCCGCAGCCCGTGCAGACGCCTGCCGCCATGACTTCGAGCTTTTCCGCCGCGCCCGGCCGCGGCACCTCCTGCAGCACCGCGCTGCCCTGGGAGGCGCTTTCCGATTTCGCCGCCAAGGTCCGCACGCACTTCTGCAGCGCGGTCCGGGCCGGCGGACCGGCGGAGCAGGGCGGTGAGGCGCCGCCACAGCACAGCGCAGTGCTGCTGGAGCTGGTGCTGGAGGCCTCGCCCGATCCGATCTGGATCAAGGACCTGCAAGGCCGCTTCACGCTGGTCAACTCCGCGGCGGCGGCCGTGCTCGGCCGCTCGCGCCAGGCGCTGGTGGGCCTGCGCGACCGCGACGTGCTGCCCGCAGCCTTTGCCGACAAGCTGGAGGCGGAGGACCTGCGCATCATGCGCAACGGCGAGTCGCTGCGCGTGGAGGAGACGCTGCTGGACGCCGGCCGCGCCGAGCAGCGCGTGTATGCCAGCGTCAAGGTGCCGCTGCGCTCGGCCGAGGGGCACATCGCGGGCATGCTGGGCATTGCCCGCGACGTCACCGAGCACAAGGCCACCGAGCAGGCCCTGGCCGATCTCAACGCCACGCTGGAGTCCCAGGTGCGCGAGCGCACGCAGGCCCTGCAGCAGCTCGCCGCGCGCGAGCAGGCCATCCTCTGCTGCGCCGCCAGCGCCATCGTCACCACCGACCTGCAAGGGCGCATCACGTCCTTCAACCCGGCCGCCGAAGCGCTGTTCGGGCTGCCGGCGGCGCAGGTGCTGGGCCGCCCGGTGCTGCAGCTGCACGACGCGCGCGACCTGCAGGCGCAATTGCCGCAGGCGCTGCCCGCCGATGCAATGCCGGTGCTGCGGCCTATTGCCGAGGCGGACGTCTCGGGCATACCGGTGGGCCAGGGCAGCGAATGGCTGTTCACGCATGCCGACGGCCGGCGCTTTCCCGGGCTGCTGAGCCTGAGCGTGCTGCGCGACGCCGGGCAGCAGCCCATGGGGCTGCTGGGCGTGGTCACGGACCTGAGCGAGCGCAAGGCGCTGGAGGACGAGCTGCGCCGGCGCACCAGCCAGGCCGAGGCCGCCAGCGCGGCCAAGAGCGCCTTCCTGGCCAACATGAGCCACGAGCTGCGCACGCCGCTCAACGCCGTCATCGGGCTGAGCCAGGTGCTGCAGCAGATGGCGCTGCCGCCGCAGGCCCAGGCCTACGTCGGGCACATCGCCGACGCCGGCGCGCACCTGCTGGCGCTGACCAACGACGTGCTGGACCTCTCGCGCATCGAGGCCGGCCAGCTGCGCATCGAGACCGTGGCCTTCGAGCTGCGGCCGCTGCTGGACGAGGTGCTGGCGGCGCTGCAGCCCCAGGCCGAGGCCAAGGGCCTGCGGCTGTCGGCCGAGCTGGCACCGGAGCTGCCGCGCCGCCTGGTGTCCGACCCGCTGCGGCTGCGCCAGATGCTGCTGAACCTGCTGTCCAACGCGGTGAAGTTCACCGACACCGGCGGCGTGACGCTGCGCGCGCGCGTGCTGGTGCCGGGTGGACGCCAGGTGCTGCTGCGCCTGGACGTGGCCGACACCGGCATCGGCATCGACTCGCAGCTGCTGCCGCGCCTGTTCGAGCCCTTCACCCAGGCTGACGCCTCGGTGACGCGGCGCCATGGCGGCTCCGGGCTCGGCCTGTCCACCGTGCAGCGGCTGGTGGACCTGATGGGCGGCACGCTGCTGGTCAGCAGCCAGCCGGGCCAGGGCAGCACCTTCAGCCTGAAGCTGCCCTTCGACGTGGGCTGAGCAGCCACGCAGGCACGGCGTCGTGCCTCGGTTTTCCGTGGTGGCGGCGCGGCACATCCCTGCAAGCACCATGGTTTTTATGCTTCACTTACGTCCGCTTACTTTTGCGCCCGTCAGAGGCGCCTCGAACACCAACAAGGGAGAAGTGAAGTGATCAAGCAACTCGCCGCCGTGGCGGCCGCCCTGGCCCTGTCCGTCCCCGCCATGGCCACGTCCGTCATCTACCAGCAGGACTTCGAGAGCGACGCCAGCGGCTTCAGCGGCGGCAGCGTCGAAGGCAGCCAAGGCTATGCCGGCGTGGGTTTCGGCAGCTCCCTGCTGCGCAGCGACGGCACCGTGACCCTGACGCTGAACCTGGAACAGGCCGTGCAGAACGCCAGGCTGTCGTTGTCGTTGGGCATCCTGGATTCCTGGGACGACGGCTCGCTGGGTTACGGACCGGATCGCTTCCAGGTCAGCCTGGACGGCCGGGCCGCGCCGCTGTTCGACGAGGTTTTCGACAATTTCCAGGGACGCGGGCCGACGACGGCGACCGGCCTGAGCAGCCTGGCGTATGCCCAGGACCTGGGCTTCCGCGTCGTCTTCGGCGATTCCGCCTACAGCCTGGACCTGGCCCTGGGCAACCTGAGCGCCGGCGTTCACACGCTCAGCTTCACGGCCTACGGCCCGGGCTGGCAGGGCGGCGACGACGAGAGCTTCGCCCTGGACAACGTGACCCTCACCACGGGCGCAGCCGTGCCGGAGCCGGGCAGCCTGGCGCTGGCCGGGCTGGGGCTGGGCGCACTGGGCCTGGCGGGGCGCCGTCGCCAGGGCTGAAGCCCCGACCGCGCCTTTCAGCGCGCCGCCGCCACCGCCGCGCCCAGCTCGATCACCGCCAGCGCGTAGTAGCTGGACCAGTTGTAGCGTGTGACCGCGTAGAAGTTCTGCGTGCCGGCCACGTAGCTGGGCTCGGCGTCGCCGTTGTAGAGCTGCACCAGCGCCAGCGGTCCCTGCGCGTCCTGTGCGGCGCGCTCCAGCGCGGCGCCGCGCTCGGCGAACTGCGCCGGCGTGAAGCTGGGCACGATGTCGGGCACCAGCAGCGCGGCGCGGTCGGCCGTGTTGGCCGGCGGCGCCACCGAGAAGTGCGTGGGCAGTCCCGGCTGCCAGCCGTGCGAGGCCAGGTAGTTGGCGACGCTGCCGATGGCATCGGCGGCGCTGCCCATCAGGTTCACGTGGCCGTCGCCGTCGAAGTCCACCGCCAGCTTGTTGACGTTGCTGGGCATGAACTGCGGCAGCCCCACCGCGCCGGCGTAGGAGCCGCGCACGCCCGCGGGCGCCATCCCCTCGCGCCGGGACCACACCAGCAGCTGCGCCAGCTCGTCGCGGAAGAAGCCGCTGCGGTCGCTGCGCCCGCTGGGGAAGTCGAAGGAGAGCGTGGCCAGCGCGTCCAGCACGCGGAAGCCGCCCATGTTGCGGCCGTAGTAGGTCTCCACGCCGATGATGCCCACCACCAGCGACGCGGGCACGCCCCAGCGCTGCTCGGCCTGCGCCAGCCAGCGCTCGTTCTCCTGCCAGAAGCGCAGGCCCGCGGCAATGCGCTGCGGCTCGACGAAGCGGGCGCGGTAGGCGGCCCAGTTCTTCGCCGTGCTGACGGCGGGCGGCATGATCAGCCGGGCCACGCTGGGGAGGTAGCGCGCCTGTTCCAGCTGCTGCTGCACCCAGGCCTCGTCCAGGTCGTACTTCTGCGCCACGTCGGCGGCGAAGCGCATCACGTCCTCGCGGCGGCCGTAGGTGACGACGTCCGGGTCGCCGTCGTTGCGCACGCTGCGCGCGGCGTGCTGCGACTGCGTGCGCTGCCCGGCCGCCTTGGTCTTGGCGGCGGCTTCGGCAGCGTGGGCGGGAACGAGGAAGGATGAGGATGCGAGCAGCGCCGCCACGGCAAGGGCGGCGCGCGAAGGGATACGGCAGGGCATCGGCCGATTATGGCGAGCGCACCGGCGCCTCCGGACCGCCCGGGCTCCCGGCGGCCCACGGGGCCGGCGTGCCCGCGCAGGAAGTCCCACCCGCGGCCACCGCGGCCGCCACCGCGCGCTCGAAACCGCGCTGCCACCGCCGCAGCGCGCGCGCGTCGGCCGTTGCCCCGGGGGCGTAGCGCAGCGCTTCCAGCGCCAGCAGCTGCGCCTCCACCGCCGCGCCGGCCTCGCCCAGCCGCTCGCGCACGCGCCGCGCCAGCGCGCGCGGCGTCTCGTGCGGCGCCCTGGACAGGCCCAGGCGCGCCAGTCCCCGCTCCAGCCGCGGCTGCAGCCGCTGCCAGGGCTCGCGCGGGCGCCGCAGCGTGCGCGCGGCGGCCAGCGCGCCGGCCGCGCCCGCCAGCGCCAGCAGCCCGGCCAGCAGCCGCAGCAGCGTGGGCGTGTCGGGCGCCTCGAAGCCCAGCCGGCGCAGCAGTCGCAGCTGGTCGGCGCGGGCGTACTGCAGCAGGGCGCGGTTCCAGGTGGCGTCGAAGCGGGTCCAGGCGCCACGCCACTGCTGCAGCAGCGTGGGGCTCCAGCGCTGCAGCGCCTGGCTGAGCAGGTCGCCGTCCTCGGCCCGGGTGCCAAGGCGGATGCGGTCCGGCGCCACGGCGGCGGTGGGGTCCACGCGGCGCCAGCCCCGCCCCTCGATCCAGACCTCGGCCCAGGCATGGGCGTGCAGGCTGCGCACGGTCCACCAGCCGTCTTGCGGGAACGCATCGGCGCCCTGGTAGCCGGTGACCACGCGCGCGGGCACGTCCAGCGCGCGCATCACCACCACGAAGGCGGCGGCGAAGTGCTCGCAGAAGCCCTCGCGGCGGTCGATCCAGAACGCGTCCACCGCGTGCGGCCCCGGCGCGCCGCCGGCCGGGGCCAGCGTGTAGCTGAAGCCGCCCTGGCGGATGTGCGCCAGCACCGCCTCCACCAGCGCGGGCGTGCCGGCCTGCGGCAGACGCCGGTGCAGCGCGGTGGCCCATTGCAGCGTGCGCGGGTTGAAGCCCGCGGGCAGCGCCACGTCCTCGCGCAGCGCGGGCGTGGCCTGGGTGGGGCCGAGCTCGTACTCGGGCCAGGCGTGGGCCTGCAGTGTCAGCTCCCCGGCCAGCGGGCGCTGCAGCACCCAGCCGCCCTGGGCGCCAAGCTGTGCCGGCAACTGCAGCGTGTCCACCAGCGGCGAGAAGTCCAGCAGCGGCAGCAGCGGCAGCGGCGAGGGTTGCAATTGCATCTCGTAGGCCACGCCCGGGCCGTTGAGCTGCAGCGGCGGGGGCGGCTCCAGCGAGGGGCGCGGGCGCCAGGTGTGGCCGTCGAAGTCCGACAGCACCGGCCCGCGCCAGTACAGCGCCTCCAGCGGCGGCACGGGGCCGTCGAAGCGCACGCGGAAGGCAATGCGGTCGTCGTGCGCCAGCACCGACATGCCGCCCAGGCTCAGCGACCCCGACAGCCCGGTGCGCGCCAGCGCCGGGGGCGGCGGGCCCCACAGCGGCCCCAGGCGCGGGAACAGCACGAACAGCAGCAGCGCCAGCGGCAGCCCGCGCAGCGCGGCGCCGGCGGCCACGCCCGCGGCCTCGCGCAGCGGCGGGTAGCCCAGCGGCCGGTGCGCCAGCACCAGCATGGTCAGCAGGCCCCAGGCCGACAGCGCCATGGCCAGCGCCAGCAGCGGCGTCTGGGCATAGAGGAAGTTCGTGAGGACGAGGAAGAAGCCGAGGAAGAACACCACCAGCGCGTCGCGCCGGGCGTGCAGCTCCAGCGTCTTGAGCGCCATGAGCAGCGCCAGCAGCGTCACGCCCGCCTCGCGGCCCAGCAGCGTGCCGTGGCTCCAGGCCGTGAGCGCCACGCCCAGCGCCAGCAGGCTCCAGCGCAGCCAGCGTGGGGGCAGGGGCTGGCGCTTGAGCGCGAGCTGGCCGCGCCACAGCAGCGTCGCGGCCACCAGCGCGCCGCACCAGGGCGGCAGCCGCCAGGCGTGCGGCAGCAGCGTCCAGCCGATGACGACGAGGAAGAAGAGCAAGTCGCGGGTGGAGCGGGGCAGGGCGGGTGCGGCGCGCAGCTCCTGCAGGCGGGCGGACCAGGGGAAGGCCATGCGTGCTTTCAGCTCCGCGGCGGGGCCGTGTCTGGCGCCTGCGCCCACAGCGCCAGCGCCTGCAGCAGCCGCTGCCGGTGCGCCGCGCCGGTGCCGGCCGGGATGCGCTGCCCCGGCAGCTCCAGCGCGCAGGGCGCCTCGGCGCGCGCCGCCGCCAGCACCCAGGCCGTCAGGCGTGCCAGCCGCGCCTCGGTGTCGCCGCCGCCGCTGTCCTGCCAGCGCAGGCACAGCGGCGCGGGGGCGCCGGCCTGGCGCTCGCGTGTGACCAGCTCGCCGTGGTGCGCGCTCTTCTTCCACAGCAGCTCGTGCGGCGGGTCGCCGCGGCGGTAGGGGCGCACGCCGGCGAAGTCGCCGTCCTCCTCGCGCGCCGGGCGCGGCACGCCGCCGGGACGGGGCTCGGCACGCGGCAGCGGCGGCGCGTGGACCTCCGGCGCGGGCCAGGCCAGCGGCGTGGCCGCCGGCTGCCACAGCGTCCAGGCGCGGAAGAGGCCGAAGGGATAGCTGGTCTGCACGCGCAGCGGGGGCAGCGCGTGGAGGCCGCGCGCCGGGGGCGTCCACTGCAGCTCCACCACGGCGTGTCCCTCGGCCGGCACGTCCACCCAGGCCGCGCGCGTGCGGGCGTCGTCCCACACCAGCGCGATGCCGTGGCGCGCCGGCCCGGCGTTGAGGCATTCCACCTGCAGCGCCAGCGGCTGCCCGGCGAAGCCCGGCATGGGCTCGCGCAGTTGCAGTTGCAGCCCGCGCAGCGTGCGGTGCGTCTGCAGCATGGAGGCGAAGGCCGTGCCGCCGAGCACGAAGGCCAGCAGGTAGCCCAGCGAGAGCTGCAGGTTGATGGCCGCCAGCAGCATCAGCGCCAGCACGGCGCCGAACACCCAGCCCGCGCCGGTGGGCAGGATGTAGAGCGTGCGCTGCCCGATCACCCAGCGCGCGCTGCGCGGGTGGCGGCGCAGGAGCCAGCGCTGGAACGGGGCACGCATGCGCAGCCGCGGGCTCAGGGCAGCGCCACCGCTTCGACCATCGCGCGCACCTGCGCTGCGCGTCCGCGCCCGCTGTCGGCCGCGACCTGCAGCCGGTGCGCCAGCACCTGCACCGCCATGGACTGCAGGTCGTCGGGGGCCACGTAGTCGCGCCCGTGCAGCAGGGCGCGCGCGCGCGCGGCGCGCAGCCAGGCGATGCCCGCGCGCGGGCTCAGCCCCTGGCTGAACCAGCGCCCGTCGCGCGTGGCGGCGATGAGCGCCTGCAGGTAGTCCAGCAGCGCGTCCGAGGCGTGCACGCGCAGCACCGCCTGCTGCGCCGCCAGCAGGCCTTCGGGCGTCATCACCGGCTCCAGCCGCGCGATGGTGCCGCGGCGGTCCTCGCCGGCCAGCAGCGCGCGCTCGCTGGCGCGGTCGGGGTAGCCCAGCGTCAGGCACATCAGGAAGCGGTCGAGCTGGCTCTCGGGCAGCGGGAAGGTGCCGAGCTGGTCGCCGGGGTTCTGCGTGGCGATGACGAAGAAGGGCGATGGAAGCGCGCGCGTCTGGCCCTCGATGGAGACCTGCTGCTCCTCCATCGCCTCCAGCAGCGCGCTTTGCGTGCGCGGGCCGGCGCGGTTGATCTCGTCGGCCAGCAGCACCTGCGTGAACACCGGCCCCGGATGGAAGACGAACTGCTCGCGGCTGCGCTCGTACACGCCCACGCCCAGCAGGTCGCTGGGCAGCAGGTCGGCGGTGAACTGCGCCCGCGTGAAGCGCAGCCCCAGCGACATGGCCAGCGCGTGCGCCAGCGTGGTCTTGCCCACGCCGGGCAGATCCTCGATGAGCAGGTGCCCGCCGGCGAGCAGGCAGGCGACGCAGTCCTCGATCTGCGCGTGCTTGCCCACCACCACGGCGCCGATCTGTTCCACAAGCCTTTGAAGGGGTTCCGCAGGGCGCGCATTCATGGGGTCACCTTAAATCACAATCGGCCTTGCCATGACGACCGCCTACTACAGCCACCCCGCGTGCCGTGCGCACGACATGGGCGCGGGACATCCGGAGTGTCCGCAGCGGCTCGATGCCATCGCGGACCACCTGCGTGCCACCGGCCTGGACATCGCGCTCGATTGGCGCGAGGCGCCACCGGCCACCGTCGCCGACCTGGAGCTCGCGCACAGCGCGCACTACGTGCTGGAGATGCAGGACCTGCTGCAGCGCCTGCGCGACCAGGGCGAGCGCCGCGCGCTGGACCCCGACACCTACGCCTGCCCGGCCACCTGGGACGCGGCGCTGCGCGCCGCAGGCGCCGCGGTGGCCGCCACCGACGCGGTGATCGACGGCCAGGCCGGCAACGCCTTCTGCGCCGTGCGCCCGCCCGGGCACCACGCCACGCGCGACGCCGCCATGGGCTTCTGCTTCTTCAACAACGTGGCGGTGGCCGCGCGCCACGCGCTGGACGTGCGCGGGCTCCAGCGCGTGGCGATCGTCGATTTCGACGTGCACCACGGCAACGGCACCGAGGACATCGTCGCCGGCGACGACCGGGTGCTGATGCTGAGCTTCTTCCAGCACCCGCTGTATCCGGGCAGCGGCGCGGTGCCGCTGGGCACCAACATGGTCAACGTGCCGGTGCCGCCGTACACGCGCGGCCCCGAGGTGCGCGAGCTGATCGAGGCGATGTGGATGCAGCGGCTGGAGGAGTTCAAGCCGCAGATGGTCTTCTTCTCCGCCGGCTTCGACGCGCACCGCGACGACGACCTGGGCCAGCTCGGCCTGGTGGAGGCCGACTACGCCTGGATCACGCAGCGCATCAAGGACGTGGCCGAGCGCCATGCCGGCGGGCGCATCGTCTCCTGCCTGGAAGGCGGCTACGACCTGGGCGCCCTGGCGCGCAGCGTGGCGGCGCACCTGCGCGTGCTGGCCGACCTGACGCCCTGAGCCCGCCGGGGCGCGCGCCACGCGGCACGCGCTCCGGGCCTGTCCGGACATGAATGGAACGGACCACGGCGCCGCCGGCACCGTGGCCGGGGCGTCCTTTGGGGACGCCTTGATGAAGAACGAGGGGAAGCATGACTCCGACCAACCTGCAGGCGCTGCTGGCGTCGCTGACGCAGCGTGGCCTGCTCATCGAGCTGGGCACGCTGGCGGCATGCCTGGGCCTGGCCTGGACCGTGACGTGGCTGCTGGGCCGGCGCAGCGCCGGCTCCAAGAGCGTATGGCTGGGCGACCACGTCGTGGACGGCGTGCTGTTCCCGGCGCTGGCGCTGGCGGGCGTGTTCGCCGCGCGCTGGGGGCTGCACGTGGGCGGACTGCTGCCACGCCCGGTGCTGCTGCAGCTGGCGGTGCCGGTGCTGGCGTCGCTGCTGATCATCCGGCTGGGCGTGCGGGTGCTGCAGGTGGCGTTTCCGCGCTCACAGCTGGTGCGGGTGGTGGAGCGCACGCTGTCGTGGCTGGTGTGGATCGGGCTGGTGCTGTGGCTCACCGGCGCGCTGCCGCTGCTGCTGGAGGAGATGGAGCAGATCCACTGGAAGGTGGGCGGCGGCAGCGTCTCGCTGCGCAGCCTGGTGGAGGGGGCGCTGTCCTCGGTGGTGGTGATGGTGCTGGCGCTGTGGCTGTCCTCGGCCATCGAGACGCGGCTGCTCTCCGGCACCGCTGAGCCGGGCTTCGGCGGCAACCTGTCGCTGCGCAAGATCGCCGCCAACGTCACGCGCGCGCTGCTGCTGCTGGTGGGCTTGCTGCTGGCGCTGTCGGCCGCGGGCATTCCGCTGGGGGCGCTGTCGGTGTTCAGCGGCGCGCTGGGCGTGGGCATCGGCTTCGGCCTGCAGAAGCTGGCCTCCAACTACGTCTCGGGCTTCGTGATCCTGGCCGAGCGCAGCTTGCGCATCGGCGACGTGGTGAAGGTGGACAACTTCGAGGGCCGCATCACCGACATCAACACCCGCTTCACCGTGGTGCGCGCGCTCAACGGGCGCGAGTCGATCGTGCCCAACGAGCTGCTGATCACGCAGCGGGTGGAGAACCTGACGCTCTCCGACCCGCGCGTGGTGCTGACGAGCACGGTGCAGGTGGCCTACGGCACCGACCTGGACGCGCTGATCCCGCGCCTGGTCGAGGTGGTGCGTGCAGTGCCACGGGTGCTGTCCGAGCCGGGGCCGGCGGTGCTGCTGTCGAGCTTCGCCGCCGATGGCTTGGAACTGACGGTGTCGTACTGGATTGGCGACCCGGAAAACGGCCTGGGCGGCGTGCGCAGCGACGTCAACCGCGCGCTGCTGCGCGAGCTGCAGACGCTGCACATCGACATCCCCTTCCCGCAGCGCGTGGTGCAGGTGCAGGCGGCGCCGGGGGCGGAAGCCGTGGCGCAGCTGCTGCACCCGGGCGCGCCGGCACCGGCCCAGTCCCCGGTGCCGCAGGGCCTGCCGGCGGCCGCGGCTGTCGGGCCGCAGTCGTCCGGCACGCCGTCCTGAAGCGCAGACCAGGCGGGCTTTGTCCCGCTTTTCAGGCCATGGTGGTTGGGCGCCTGCCTCCAGAATGCGGGCGCGCTGTCGCCCACCGGGGCCGCTGCGGCGCAACTTCGCCACCTGCACTCCACCACCATGAAGAAACTGCTGATCGCGGCCGCGCTGGCCGCGGCTTCCTCCGCCTTTGCCGGCGATTTCTATACCGGTATCGGCCTTCCGGGCCTGCAGTTCGGCTATGCGCAGCCGGTGTCCGAGAGCCTGGTGCTGCGCGCTGACGTCTCGACCCTGGGCCACCACAGCCGCAGCCGTACCGAAGACAACCTGAACTACGACGCCAAGATCAAGGCCGACCGCCTGGGCCTGTTTGCCGACTGGTACTTCGCCGGCAACTGGCGCGCCGTCGGCGGCCTGACCTTCACCAATGCCCGGGCCGACTTGCGCGGCAGCGGCAACGGCGCCACCATCACCATCGGCAACACCACCTACACGGCCGGCCCCAATGAGGGCTTCGACGTGGCGGTGAAGTTCCCGCGCACCATGCCCTACCTGGGCATCGGTTACGGACGGGGGCCGAAGGCGGAGAAGGGCTGGAGCCTGGCCTTCGACCTGGGCGTGGCCATCGGCAAGCCCAAGGTCAGCGGCTCGGTGCGCGGTACGCTGCTGTCGAGCCAGGTGTCGCAGGCCGACATCGACCGCGAGCTGGCTGAGATCCGCGACGACGCCGACAGCATCAAGGGCATCCCGCAGCTGAGCCTGGCGGTGAACTACCGCTTCTGAGCCGAAGCGGCTGGCGCGCTCCTGGCGGGCGCGCGGGATGAAAAAACGGCGCCCGAGGGCGCCGTTTCCGCTTCAGTGCGAGGGGGAGCCCAGGGCTCAGGCCACCGCGACGGGGATCTTGCCGATCTTGGCCTGCCACTCGGCGGGGCCGGTCTGGTGCACGCTGGTGCCGGTGGCGTCCACGGCCACGGTCACGGGCATGTCCTTGACGTCGAACTCGTAGATGGCTTCCATGCCCAGGTCGGCGAAGCCCACCACCTTGGCCGACTTGATGGCCTTGGAGACCAGGTAGGCGGCGCCGCCCACGGCCATGAGGTAGGCGCTCTGGTGCTTGCGGATGGCCTCGATGGCGGCGGGGCCGCGCTCGGCCTTGCCCACCATGGAGATCAGCCCGGTGTTGGCCAGCATCATCTCGGTGAACTTGTCCATGCGCGTGGCCGTCGTCGGGCCGGCCGGGCCCACCACCTCGTCACGCACCGGGTCGACCGGGCCGACGTAGTAGATGACGCGGTTGGTGAAGTCCACCGGCAGCGGCTCGCCCTTGGCCAGCATGTCCTGGATGCGCTTGTGCGCGGCGTCGCGGCCGGTGAGCATCTTGCCGTTGAGCAGCAGCGTGTCGCCGGGCTTCCAGCTGGCCACTTCTTCCTTGGTCAGCGTGTCGAGGTTGACCTGCTTGCTCTTGTTGTAGTCGGGCGCCCAGGCGACGTCGGGCCACAGGTCCAGGCTCGGCGGCTCCAGGTAGGCCGGGCCCGAGCCGTCGAGCACGAAGTGCGCGTGGCGCGTGGCAGCGCAGTTGGGGATCATCGCCACGGGCTTGGAAGCGGCGTGGGTCGGGTAGGTCTTGATCTTGATGTCCAGCACCGTGGTCAGGCCGCCCAGGCCCTGCGCGCCGATGCCCAGCGCGTTGACCTTCTCGAACAGCTCCAGGCGCAGCTCTTCGAGCTTGTTCTGCGGGCCGCGCTGCTGCAGCTCGTACATGTCGATGTCTTCCATCAGCGCTTCCTTGGCCAGCAGCATGGCCTTCTCGGCCGTGCCGCCCACGCCGATGCCCAGCATGCCCGGCGGGCACCAGCCCGCGCCCATCAGCGGCACGGTCTTGAGCACCCAGTCCACCAAGTTGTCGCTGGGGTTCATCATCACGAACTTGGTCTTGTTCTCGCTGCCGCCGCCCTTGGCGGCGACGGTGACGTCGATCGTGTTGCCCGGCACCACCGTCATGTGGACCACGGCGGGCGTGTTGTCCTTGGTGTTCTTGCGGGCGAAGATCGGGTCGTCCAGCACCGAGGCGCGCAGCACGTTGTCCGGGTTCAGGTAGCCGCGGCGCACGCCTTCGTTGACGGCGTCCTCGATCGAGCCGGTGAAGCCTTCGAGCTTCACGTCCATGCCGATCTTGAGGAACACGTTGACGATGCCGGTGTCCTGGCAGATCGGGCGCCGTCCCTCGGCCGACATCTTGGAGTTGGTCAGGATCTGCGCGATGGCGTCCTTGGCCGCGGGGCTTTCCTCGCGTTCGTAGGCGCGGGCGAGGTGGGCGATGTAGTCAGCGGGGTGGTAGTAGCTGATGTACTGCAGCGCGGCGGCGACGCTGTCGATCAGGTCACTCTGCTTGATGATCGTGGTCATGGAGCACCGGGGGAGGGTTGAGGCAAACCCGTCAAGTTTAGCGGCGCACCTGAGGAGAGCCTGACGGCGGGTCGTCGCGGTCGTTGCAGGCTCCACGGCATGCGCCGGCGCGTGTCCGCTGGCGGACTCGCCGCGGCCGGGAGGCCGCGGGCTGGAATCGGGCTCAGTGCTTGCTGCTGGACAGCAGCCGGTCCGTCATGGCGATGGCCATGGCCGAGAGGAGGAAAGCCACGTGGATGACGGTCTGCCACATCAGCACCTTCTCGCTGTAGTTCTCGGCGTTGATGAAGGTCTTGAGCAGGTGGATGGAGCTGATGCCGATGATGGCCGTGGCCAGCTTGACCTTGAGCACCGAGGCGTTGACGTGGCTGAGCCACTCGGGCTGGTCGGGGTGGCCTTCGAGGTTCATGCGCGAGACGAAGGTCTCGTAGCCGCCGACGATGACCATGATCAGCAGGTTGGAGATCATCACCACGTCGATGAGGCCCAGCACCACCAGCATGATGACCGTCTCGTTGAGCTTGGGCTCCCAATCGGGTCCGGCCTTGTAGCCGATGCTCTTGACCAGGATCTCCAGGGCATGGGTATCACCCAGCGCGGCCTGTACCAGGTGCATGAGCTCCACCCAGAAATGGAACACGTACACGCCTTGCGCCAGGATCAGGCCCAGGTACAGCGGCAGCTGCAGCCACCGGCTGGCGAAGATCATGTTGGGCAGGGGACGCATGCGCGCCTGGGTCGGGTCTTGGATCGAGGGCATGAGGAAAATTCACTTGTGCAACGCAGCATTCTAGGGTTCTCCCTTGCTGCGCCGCAGCAAGAAGTAAGCCCTTCGTCAGGCGCTTTGGACACAGTGGATTCGTGCGCCCGATCAATGACCTTTGTCACGGGCATCGAACATTGCCAATGCAGGAACGCAGGAGACATCCATGAGCGAAGCCGACACCAAGCTGTATCAACCCGATGCCGAGACGGCGAAGAGCGCCTACGTCGCGGGCATGGAGGCTTACCAGGCGCTGGTGGCCGAGGCGGAGGCTGACTACGAGGGTTACTGGGGCCGGCTGGCCAAGGAACTGCTGAGCTGGAAGCAGCCGTTCACGCAAGTGCTCGACAGCTCCAACGCGCCGTTCTTCAAGTGGTTTGCCGACGGCAAGCTCAACGCCTCCTACAACTGCCTGGACCGCAACGTCGAGAACGGCAAGGGCGACAAGACCGCCATCATCTTCGAGGCCGACGGCGGCGAGGTCACGAAGGTGACCTACAAGGACCTGCTGGAGCGTACCTGCCGCCTGGCCAACGCGCTCAAGGCGCAGGGCGTGAAGAAGGGCGACCGCGTCGTCATCTACATCGCCATGTCCATCGACGGCGTGGCCGCCATGCAGGCCTGCGCGCGCATCGGTGCGACGCACTCGGTGGTGTTCGGCGGCTTCTCGGCGCAGTCGCTGCGTGACCGCATCGAGGACACCGGCGCCAAGCTGATCATCACGGCCGACCACCAGGTGCGCGGCGGCAAGCAGCTGCCCCTGAAGGCCATCGTGGACGAGGCCCTGTCGCTGGGCGGCTGCGATTCGGTTCAGAAGGTGCTGGTGGTCAAGCGCAGCGGCGCCGGCGTGGCCATGACCGAGGGCCGCGACGTCTGGATGGACGAGGCCCTGGCCGGCCAGGACGCGGTGTGCGAGCCCGAGTGGGTCGAGGCCGAGCACCCGCTGTTCCTGCTCTACACATCCGGCTCCACCGGCAAGCCCAAGGGCGTGCAGCACTCCACCGGCGGCTACCTGCTGCACGCGGCGCTGACCACCAAGTGGACCTTCGACCTCAAGGATGACGACGTGTTCTGGTGCACGGCCGACATCGGCTGGGTCACGGGCCACACCTACATCACCTATGGCCCGCTGGCGCTGGGCGGCACGGAGATCGTGTTCGAGGGCGTGCCCACCTACCCGGACGCCGGCCGCTTCTGGAAGATGATCCAGGACCACAAGGTCACCGTCTTCTACACGGCGCCCACGGCCATCCGCTCGCTGATCAAGGCCGCCGAGAGCAACGAGGCCGTGCATCCGAAGAGCTACGACCTGAGCTCGCTGCGCATCCTGGGCTCGGTGGGCGAGCCCATCAACCCGGCCGCCTGGGAGTGGTACCACCAGCACGTGGGCGGCGGCCGCTGCCCGATCGTGGACACCTTCTGGCAGACCGAGACCGGCGGCCACATGATCACGCCGCTGCCGGGCGCCACGCCGCTGGTGCCGGGCTCGTGCACGCTGCCCTTCCCGGGCATCCAGGCCGCGGTGGTGGACGAGACGGGCAAGGAAGTGCCCTGGGGCCAGGGCGGCATCCTGGTGGTCAAGAAGCCCTGGCCGTCGATGATCCGCACCATCTGGGGCGACCCCGAGCGCTTCAAGAAGAGCTACTACCCCGAGGACTTTAAGGGCCAGCTCTACCTGGCCGGCGACGGCGCGATCCGCGACGCCAAGACGGGCTACTTCACCATCACCGGCCGCATCGACGACGTGCTCAACGTCTCCGGCCACCGCATGGGCACGATGGAGATCGAGTCCGCGCTGGTGAGCTGCACCGAGCTGGTGGCCGAGGCCGCCGTGGTGGGCCGTCCCGACGACACCACCGGCGAGGCCATCTGCGCCTTCGTGGTCCTGAAGCGTCCGCGTCCCTCGGGCGACGAGGCCAAGGCCATCGCCAAGCAGCTGCGCGACCACATCGCCAAGGAGATCGGCCCGATCGCCAAGCCCAAGGACATCCGCTTCGGCGACAACCTGCCCAAGACCCGCAGCGGCAAGATCATGCGCCGCCTGCTGCGCTCGGTGGCCAAGAACGAGGCCGTCACGCAGGACACCTCCACGCTGGAGAACCCGGCCATCCTGGACCAGCTCGGTCAGGCCTACTGAGCCGGCTGACCGGCCCCGGCCGGTTGCGTGAGCAACCGGCTGTGGCAGCACCAGCGAAAAAGCCCCGCATCGCGGGGCTTTTTTATTGGGTCGCCGGGCCGGAAGCCAAAAAAAGCTAGGACGGCAGAACTTGCTGAACGTTGAATCCTCCAAGAGAGATCGTTTGCTGCCACGCGGAGGTGTGCGATGGCGCGACTTTCTTGCAGAGGTGTGCCGCAGCGGGTCCAACTGCTGTCGGTGTTGAGGCAGCAATGCCCGGCGTGCGCTGAGTCGCTGCACTGGCGCTACGAGAACCGCCGCACGGTGGTGACGCTGGGCGGCATGCTGGGACTGCGCATGCGGATCTCACGCTGCGAGAACGTGTCGTGCGAGCGCTACCACCAGCCCTACCGCCCCGAGGCTGAAGGAGCGCTGGTGCTGCCCCAGCATGAGTTCGGGCTGGACGTGCTGGCGCTGGTGGG
>NZ_KE387217.1:66164-98104 GCF_000430725.1 Azohydromonas australica DSM 1124 | reverse complement strand
GGGCACATGAACGTGCTGCTGGCCGAAGCCGAGGTGCCCTACGACCAGGTCTTCGAGATGGAGGACATCAACGGCGAGTTCGGCCAGGCCGACGTGGCCATCATCCTGGGCGCCAACGACGTGGTGAACCCCGCCGCGCTGCAAAAGGGCAGCCCCATCCACGGCATGCCGATCCTGGAGGCCTACAAGGCCAAGACCGTGATCGTGAACAAGCGCTCGATGGCCGCGGGCTACGCGGGCCTGGACAACGAGCTGTTCTACATGGACAAGACCATGATGGTCTTCGGCGACGCCAAGAAGGTCGTGGAGGACATGGTCAAAGCCATCGAGTAGAACCGCGTCTGCGACCCTACACGAGGCCGCCCAGAGGCGGCCTTTTTCATGGTGTTGAAGGATTTCAGCTCACGGGTATCGTGTTGCAGCCGCGATGACCGGAATATCATTCACTTTACAAAAATGTTGCTGCATCAAGCGGCACGGCCAGCAGATGGAATGGTGCCTGCACGTTTGCGCATCAATGGCGCATACGTCAATTGCAACTACCAAAGACGTTGCCTCATCAACCAAATTTGACATAAACGCAATTGGTGCAAGTTGGTTGTGCGGCTGTTAGACAGCCTGGTCCTTCGGCATACGGCTCACTGGTCTGAAAGCAACGCTGCGGCGCCGCCGTCGTGCCCGATACGTTTGTGTATTCATGGCAACCAGCACCTGCGGCGTTTCAGGTGATCTCCACCCCAGGGGCCAGCGGGCCTGCTGCTTGGCACTCGCGCACCAGCAGCTCAGCGCACTGATCGTTGTGTTCGCTGACATGCCTCGTGGTTCTCGCGCGCACAAGCACTGCCAACACGCTGTGGTGTCCTTGGCGAACCCCTCGCACCACCAGTACTGAGCATTGCCCCGCATGAACTCACGCTCGCTGCAAGGCTCCCTTCGCTGAGCGCCGTTGGCCGTCGACACCGCCGACCTTAAGCCCGAAAATCCACCGCGTGGATTATATGAATCCACAAAACCATCTGGATGGATGGAGGCGCGCTTTCTAGACTTTGCTCCACATCAATAGACGCGGCACGTACCCGGTGCTGGCCGCGCACAAGGAGACAAGTCCGTGAGCTCGTGCGTCCTGGCGCAGGCCAACAACCCTCTTGCCGCTCGGCTGGAACAGCCCGGGAGCAGGCAGCCATGACCCGTCAGCCGTGCGCCTGTGGCATCGACGTGCATGCGCACGTGGTGCCGGAGCACTTCCCCCGCTACATCGGCGCCCGGATGCCGGCGTCGTGGCCGTCGATGGTGCCGGCGCACGAGTGCCACCGCCACGTGATGATCGCGGACAAGGTGTACCGCACTGTCTCCGACAAATGCTGGAGCCCGAGCCGGCGCCTGGCCGACCTGCCCGCCATGGGGGTGTCGCAGCAGGTGCTGTCGCCCATGCCCGAGCTGCTGTCGTACTGGTTCGAGCCGGCTGACGGCCAGCAGCTTTGCCGCTGGCTCAACAACCAGACTGCCGCGATGGTGGCCGAGGCGCCCGGCACGTTCATCGGCCTCGCAGCCGTGCCGTTGCAGGACATCGACCTGGCCATCGCGGAACTCGAGCATGCCATGCAGGTGCTCGGCTTCGCCGGCGTGGAGATCGGCAGCAACGTCAACGGCGTGCCCGTCGGCCACAAGCGTTTCGAGCCCTTCTTTGCCGCCTGCGAGGCGCTGGGCGCCGCGGTCTTCGTCCATGCGCTCAAGCCCACCGGCATGGACCGCCTCGTCGGCCCTGCGTCGCTGCAGCAAGTACTGGCTTACCCCAGCGACGTCGGCCTCGCGGCGGCCTCCGTCATCACGTCCAACCTGCTGCTGCGCCATCCCGCGCTGCGCATCGCCTTCAGCCACGGCGGCGGCACGCTGGCGATGCTGCTGCCGCGGCTGCAACAGGGCTTTGGCGTGTTCCCGGCACTGAAGGAACAGCTGCAGGCCTCGCCGGCGGAGCAGGCCGCAAAGCTCTTCTTCGACACCCTGGTCTTCGACACGACCACGCTGCGCCACCTCGTGGATCGCTTTGGCGCAAGCCAGCTGATGGTGGGCACCGACTACCCCTTCAACTTCCACGACCGCACACCGGTGGCGCGCATCGAGGCCGCGGGCTTCGATGACGCCACGGTTCAGCAGCTCGTCCATGGCAACGCTCAGCGCTTCCTGGCGCTCGACGGCGTGGTTGCCTGATCAACGCTCACCTTTCATAAGGACTCCATCGCATGGCTTCTCCCTGGATCGCAGGCCTGCGCAGCGTGGCGCTGAACGTGCCCAATCTCGCGCAAGCCGAGGACTTCTACACCCGGGTCTGGCATCTCGACGTGGTCGCGCGCACGGACGATGCGCTCTACCTGCGTGGCACGGGCGCCGACCACCACCTGCTGGCCCTGCACCGCGGCGGCGACCGGCCGCAGATCCGGCACGTCACGTTGCGCGCCCGCAGCGCGCAGGCGCTGCAGGACATTGCCGCGGCCACCGACCGTGCTGGTGGGCGGGTGTACAGCCCGGTCGGCCCCATTGCCGAGTCCGGCGGCGGCATGGGCTTGACGATCCGTGACCCGGATGGGCGGCTGCTGCAGATCGTGCATGGCGACGAGCGCCATGCCGACGCCCGGGAAGTGAAGGACCGGCCGTATCGCCTGGCCCATGCGGTGCTTAACAGCCATGACGTGGAGTCCACGCGGCGCTTCTTCGAGCAGGCGCTGGGCTTCAGCCTGTCGGACCGCACGCGAATCATGGCGTTCATGAATTGCGACCGCGACCACCACTCGATCGCGCTCGGCGACGCGGACAACGACGCGCTCAACCACATCGCCTTCGTGATGCCCGACCTGGACTCCGTGATGCGTGGCGGCGGGCGCATGCGCGACGCGGGACACGGCATCGAATGGGGCCCGGGCCGCCACGGCCCTGGCGACAACGCCTTCAACTATTTCATTGACCCGTTCGGCGTGGTCATCGAGTACACGGCCGAGGTCGAGCAGATCGACGACAGCTACCGCGTGGGCGGCCCCGACGACTGGAAGTGGCCCACCGGGCGCGTGGACCAGTGGGGCATCTCGCAGCCGCCATCCGCGCGGCTGAAAGAGGCGCAGCGCGCCGTGTTCTTCGTGCCCACCAGCGCCTGACCTGGCTAGGCATTCCTTTCGCTCCAACCCGACCGACCCGACATGAAATTCACCACTTTCCTCAAAGCCGGCCAGCCTCGCCTCGGACTCGTTGACGGCGACCACGTGATCGACCTCAATGCCGCCCAGCCCCAGGTGCCGTCCGACCTGCGCCGCGCGCTCGAAGCGGGCGTGGACCTGGCGGCCGCGGCCAAGGCGGTGCTGGACAGCGATGCGCCGCGTCTGGCGCTGTCCGGCCTGGAACTCGCGCCGCTGGTGCCCGAGCCCGGCAAGACCATTTGCCTGGGCCTGAACTACTTCGACCATGCCAAGGAAGGCGGCCGCGACAAGCCCGAGTACCCCTGGCTCTTCTTCCGCGGCAAGAGCTCGCTGATGGGCCACGGCCAGCCCGGCGTGCTGCCCAAGGTGTCCGAGCGCTTCGACTATGAGGCCGAGCTGGCGCTGGTCATCGGCGCGAAGGTGCCGCGCCACGTGAGCCAGGAAGACGCGCTGCAATACGTCTTCGGCTACACCTGCTTCAACGACATGTCGGTGCGCGACTACCAGAAGCGCACGCCGCAGTGGACCATCGGCAAGAACTTCGACGCCACCGGCGGCTTTGGCCCGGTGCTGGTCACGGCCGATGAGCTGGCACCCGGCGCCACCGGGCTGCGCATCCAGAGCCGCCTCAACGGCCAGGTGATGCAGGATGCCAACACCAGCGACATGATCTGGAGCGTGGCCGAGACCATCGCGCTGATGTCCGACTGCATGACGCTGGAGCCCGGTGACGTGATCGTGATGGGCACGCCCGCGGGCGTGGGCCAGGCGCGCACGCCGCCCGTGTGGATGAAGGCCGGCGACACCATCGAGATCGAGATCGAGCGCATCGGCACGCTGCGCAACCCGATCGTCGCGGAGGCCGCGTGATGGCTGGTGCTGCCTACGACGTTGCCCTCGTCGGCTACGGTCCGGCCGGCGCGGTGGCGGCCGCGCTGCTGGGCCAGGCGGGCCTGCAGGTGCACGTGTGCGACCGCATGCGCGGCGTCTACGAGATCCCGCGCGCCATCGCGCTGGACCACGAGATCATGCGCGTGTTCCAGCAGATCGGCGTGGTGGACGCCATCGCGCCGTACTTCGAGCCCTTCACCGACTCGGAGTACTTCGGCGTGGACGGACAGCTCATCCGCCGCATGACGATGGTGGCGCCACCGTACCCGCAGGGCTACACGCCCTCGCTCGTGTTCACCCAGCCCCCGGTGGAGCGAGCGCTGCGCGAGCGCGTGGCGCAGATGCCCAACGTCACGGTGGCCCTGGGCACCGAGATGACGGCGCTGGCCCAGGATGCCGAGGGCGTCGAGCTGTCGCTGCGCGGCGATGACGGCGCCGTCAGCCAGGTGCGGGCCAGGTACGTGATCGCCTGCGACGGCGGGGCCAGCAGCGTGCGCGGCATGGTGGGCATCGAGCTGGAGGACCTCGACTTCGACGAGCCCTGGCTGGTGGTGGACGTTCGCGTGAACGAGCGTGGCCTGGCCAAGCTGCCCAAGACCAGCGTGCAGTACTGCGAGCCCGAACGCCCGTGCACCTTCGTCATCGGCCCGGGCAACCACCGGCGCTGGGAAATCTCGCTCAAGGCCGGCGAGGATCCGCGCGAGGCCGCCACGCCCGAGGGCACCTGGGCGCTGCTGTCGCGCTGGCTCACGCCCGAGGACGGCGAGCTCTGGCGCCAGGCCAGCTACCGCTTCCACGCCCTGGTGGCGCAGACGTGGCGCGCTGGCCGCGTGTTCGTGGCCGGCGACGCGGCGCACATGCAGCCGCCTTTCCTGGGCCAGGGCATGTGCCAGGGCGTGCGCGACGTGACCAACCTGAGCTGGAAACTCGCGGCGGTGCTCCGGGGCGAAGCCGCCGAGCGGCTGCTCGACAGCTACGGGCACGAGCGCAAGGCGCACGTGCGCGAGCTCACCACGCGCATCAAGGCCGTCGGCGCCGTCATCTGCGAACGCGACGTGGCCAAGGCCCGCGAGCGCGATGCGAGGCTGCTGGCCGAGTGCGGCGGCGTGGTCAAGGACACGCCGCGCCAGGACGTGCTGCCGCGTCTGGAAACCGGGCTGCTGTCGCAGGTGCCCGGCAGCGCCCGCGGCACGCTGTTTCCGCAGCCGCGGCTGAGTGCGGCGCCCCAGCCGGTGCTCATGGACAAGGTGGCGGGCCATGGCTGGCGCCTGGTGACGGACGGCACGCTGCCCATGCCGGGCGGCGTGGCGGGCTTGACGGTGCTGGCGCTGGGCCCGGATGGCCAGGGCGAAGCGGACAGCGTGGTGGCCGACTGGATGCGGCGCCATGAGTGCCGCGCAGCCGTGGTGCGGCCCGACCACTACGTGTTCGGCACCGCGCCGGACGAGGCCGGGCTGCAGTCCCTGCTTGCCGAGTGGCAGCGCGCGCTGGCCTGAATCCCATTGCAGCAGGACCGCAGTCTCATGCAACGACGTCAACTGATGCAGGCAATGGCTGCCGGCGCGCTGGCCGGCCCGGCACCCGGCGTGCGCGCGCAGTCCTGGCCCGACAGGCCGGTGAAGTGGTTGCTGTCGCAGCCGCCGGGCTCCGGCCCGGACAACGTGGCGCGCGTCCTCGCGGATCGCCTGCAGCGATCCTGGGGCCAGGCCATCGTCATCGACAACAAGCCCGGCGGCCAGAACACGATCGGCGCACAGGCCGCGGCCCGTGCGCCCGGCGACGGCTACACCTTCTATTTCGCCACGACGGCCGCGCTCGTGACCAATGCGCTGCTGTTCAAGTCGCTGCCCTACGACCCCGCCAGGGATTTCACCCCGGTGGCCTTGGTGGCGCACAGCCCCTTTGCGCTGCTGGTGGAAGCAGCGTCGCCCATCAGGAGCGTGGACGATCTGATCGCACGTTCCAAGGCCGCGCCGGGCCGGTTCAGCCTGGGCAACGAGGGGCCGCGCACCTTCAGCGGCATGATCGCGCGGCTGTCCAACGCCCGCACGCAGGCCGGTGCCAACCTGGTGCCGTATGCGTCGGTGGGCGTGGGCACGCAGGACCTGATCGGCGGCCACGTGGATGCGATGTTCGCGGACCTGGCCTCCGCAGCGCAGCTCGCACGCCAAGGGCGGCTTCGGGTGTTGGCCACCACGTCGCCGGGGCGCCTTGCCGGCTGGGAAGGCGTGCCGGCGCTGGCCGAGAAGCTGCCGGGCTTCGACATGGTCGGCTGGTTCGCCCTGGTGGCCCCGAAAGGCACGCCGGCTGCGGTTGCCGAGCGCGTCAACCGCGACCTCAATGCGGTGCTGCGCGACAAGGACGTGGCCGAGCGCATCGCCGCCATCGGCCCGCTGGTGAGCGCTGGCTTGAGCGTCGCGGACACGAGCGCTTTCCTGCGCGCGGAGTTCGAGCGCTGGACAGCCATTGCGCAGGAAATCGGCGTGCTGCCGGAATGATGGAGCAGACGTTGACTGACACATCCATGGCGCTGTACTTCGCGCCGGGCGCCTGCTCCCGCGTGGTCCTGGTCGCGCTGGAAGAAGCCGGCGCCCGCTACGAAGCGCGGCCGCTGTCGCTGGCCGACGGCCAGCAGCGCAGGGAGGGCTATCTGGCGCTCAACCCCAAGGGCAAGGTTCCGCTGCTGGCGACCGCCGGCGGCGTGTTCAGCGAGAGCCTGGCCATCCTGGCGTGGCTGGACGCACGCTTCGCGCAAGCGGGCCTGCTTCCGCCGGCGAGCAACGCGTGGGGACGTGCCCAGGCGATGAGCTGGCTGGCCTGGAGCGTGGGCACCTTGCATCCGCTGGTGTACCGCGCCCGCATGCCGGCGCGCATCCATCCCGACGCCGCCACGCACGCAGCCCTTCGCAGCACCGCGCTGGCCGAGATGGCGCAGCAGCTCCCGGTGGCCGAAGAAGTCCTGGCCGACGGCCGCTCCTGGCTCATGGGGGAGGCCTGGTGCATTGCCGACACGCACCTGTGCTGGGCCTTCGGGCGTGGCGTGGACAGCGGCCTGGACGCTACGCAATTTCCCCATCTCGCCGCACTGGTGGAGCGGCACAGTCGCAGGCCTGCCTTCCAGCGCGCCCTGGCACGCGAGACGGCTCGCTGCTGAATTCCATTCCCGATGACCCCAGGAGACAAGACCATGAACTCCGATACCCGCCCCGTCGTCTTCACGAACGTGCGCATCTTCGACGGCAGCGGCGAGCTGCCTTTCCCGGGCGAGGTCCGCGTCGAAGGCCAGCGCATCGCGCAGGTGGCCCGCGGCACCGAGCGCGTCTCGCGCGACGGCGCCCGCGTGGTCGAGGGCGGTGGTGCCGTGCTCATGCCCGGCATGACCGAGGCCCACGCCCACCTGACCTGGCCCTCCAGCGTGGAGAAGTTCGTGCCGGGCATGTACCTGCCGCCGGAGGAGCTGGCCCTGACCGCGGCGCGCAATGCCCGCATCCTGCTGGACCACGGCTTCACCAGCGCCTACTCGGCCGGCGCGCTGAGCAAGACGCTGGAGATCAAGCTCAACGAGCACATCGTCTCGGGCGGCCTGCCCGGGCCGCGCCTGATCCCGTCCTCGGTCGAGCGCGAGCCGCCCAACGAGAGCGAGCTGGACCCCGGCAAGGTGGCCGACAGCGTGCGCGGCCCGGACGGCATGCGCGCCTTCGTCAAGGGCTGCGCCGACATCGGCGCCAAGGCCGTGAAGTTCCTCCTCTCCGGCGAGAGCGCGCTCAAGCCGGGCGCCTCGCACGAGGTGCTTTACACCGAGGACGAGATCCGTGCTGCGGGCGAGCAGGCCCGCGAGAGCGACGTCTGGCTCACGGGCCATGCGCATGCCAGCGACGCCGTGAAGCTCGGCGTGCGCCATGGCTTTCGCGTGCTCTACCACTGCACCTATGCCGACGAGGAGGCGCTGGACCTGCTGGAGCAGGCCCGGGACCGCATCTTCGTCGCACCGTCCATCGGCATCGTGCAGGCCACGCTGGATGCCAATCCGCCGCCGCACATCGACATGCGGCACATGAAGGAGGACGCGGCGATCGTGATGGAACGCCAGCGCGGGCTGGTGCCCGAGCTGCGCCGGCGCGGCGTGAAGCTGCTGCCCGGCGGCGACTACGGCTTTCCGTTCAATCCCAACGGCCGCAACGCCTGGGACCTGGAGCTGTGGGTGCGCCACCTGGGCTACACGCCGGCGCAGGTGCTGCACGCGGCGACGCAGCTCGGTGGCGAGATCATGGGCATGGGCGACGAGCTCGGCCAGGTGCGCCCGGGCTTCCTGGCCGACCTGCTGCTGGTCGACGGTGACCCCTGCGCCGACGTGCGGGTGCTGCAAGACAAGAACCGGCTCAAGGCCATCATGAAGGACGGGCGCTTCCACAAGGCGCCGGGAGCGCAGTGATGCGCGCTTTCTGGCAGCGGTGGCGGCAGGCCATGACGTGTGGCGTGCTGCCCTTGGGGCTGGGCGCCGCGGCTTCGGCCGGCGTGCCGCCGGACATCGAGGCACAGCTGCGCCAGCGGGGTCCGGTCATCGACATCGCCGGCATCCAGGCGCTCTACAAGCCCCTGCTGGCGCACCAGCCGCGCGATGGCGTGCGCCGCACGAATGACCTGGCCTACGGCGACGATGAACGCCACCGGCTCGACGTGTACGAGCCCGAAACCGCAACGCAGGCGTTGCGGCCGGTGCTCGTGTTCCTGCACGGCGGCGGCTTCGTGCGCGGCGACAAGCAGGGGCGGGAGAACATCGGCTACCACTTTGCCCGTGAAGGCATCGTGACGGTGGTGCCCAACTACCGCCTGGCGCCGAAGCACCGCTGGCCTGCCGGCGCCGAGGACGTCGTGGCCGTGGTGCAGTGGCTGCGCGAGAACGCCGCGCGCTTCGGCGGCGACCCGGAGCGCATCGTGCTGGCGGGTGAGTCGGCCGGTGCCGCGCACGTGGCTGCTGCCACGCTGGTGCGGCGCTTCCATCCGCCCGGCGGCCTGAAGGTGCGCGGCGCGGTGCTGATCTCCGGCGTCTACAACGCCCGGCTCGAAGCCCTGGCCCGGCCGCAGTTCGGAATCGAGACGCCCGACCCGCGCAACGAAGCCTATTTCGGCCCGGACACGGCAGCCTGGAGCTCGATGTCCACGGTGGATCTGGTGGATGCGGTGCCGCTGCCGCTGTTCATCAGCTACGCCGAGCTCGACCCGATGCAGTTCCAAGTGCAGGCGGGCGAGCTGTTCGCGCGGCTCGTGACGCGGCACGGCTTCTCGCCCGAGCTGCACGTGGTGCGCGGCCACGGCCACCTGAGCCAGAACTACTCCGTGGGCACCGGCGACGAGTCCCTGGCCGGGCCGGTGCTGCAGTGGCTGCGCCAGTGGTGAGCCCCTGGTCTTGACACCACCTGCCTGGGCCAGGGGCACCCACGGCCCTTGCAAGCACTGACGGTGCCGCCGACATGGGAATGCCGGCGGCTCCTTCACCCGCGTGCGCTGCCCGCCTTGAACAAGGACTGGAGCACGCCGCGCAGCCACAGGCTGGCCTGGTCCTTGTGGTAGCGCGCGTGCCAGAACTGGTGAACGCTGATCACCGGCGCCTGCACCGGCGCCTCGACGATGCGCAGGGCACCGTGGCGCACGCACACATCGGCCAGGTCGAGCGGCACCGTGGCGATCAGGTCCGATTGCTCGACGATGGGCAGCAGGCTCATGTAGTGGGACAACTCCACCACCACGCGGCGGCGCAGCCCCTGCTGCGTCAGGAACTGCTCGAACACGTGCTCCCGACCGCCAGGACGCACCACGGCGTGCGATGCGGCCAAGTACGCCTCCAGCGTCAATGAATCCGCTGCCGGATGCGCCTTGCGCACCAGGCACACATGCGGGTTGTCGAAAAGCTTCTGCAGGAAGAAGCCCGCGCGCTGCAGGTCGGGGAAGTAGCCCACGGCCAGGTCCGCCTCGCCCGACTCCAGGGCTTCGGCTGCCGCCTCGCGCGGCCTTGCAACCGTGCGCAGGCTCGCCAGCGGCGCCTCCTTCTCGAAGCGGGCCAGAAGCCGCGGCAGGAAATTCACCTCGCCGATGTCCGGCGTGACGATGGTGAAGGTGCGCTGTGAGCTGGCCGGCTCGAAACCGGAACGCTGCAGCACCTCGGTGCGGATCAGCTCGGTGACGCGCCGTACCGGCCCGGCCAGCTCCAGCGCCCGTGGCGTGGGCTTCATCTCGGCACCTGAGCGCACGAACAGCGGATCGCCGAACAGCACGCGCAGACGCGACAGCGCCGCGCTCATGGCCGGCTGGCTCAAGCCGATGGCCTCGCCCGCGCGCGTGACGCCGCGGTGCTCCACCAGGGCATCGAAAACGACCAGCAGGTTCAGATCCACCGCCTTCAAATCCATGGCATGGATTATATGAATCCACAAAACCATCTGGATGGATGATGAGGCGCTTTCTAGACTTTGTTCCAGATCAATAGACGCGGCGCGCACCCAGCGCAGGCCGCGCTGCCGGAGACAACGCCGTGACTTCACTGACCCTGGCGCAAGCCAACACCATCCTTACCGCCGCGCTGCAGGCCTCCCATCAGGCCGGCTACGCGCCCATGGCGGTGGTCGTGCTCGATGACGCCGGGCACCTCAAGGCCGCGCAACGCGAGGACGGCGCGAGCATGTTCCGTATCGACGTGGCTACCGGCAAGGCCTGGGCGGCGGTGGGCATGGGCACTTCCAGCCGCACGCTGGCCGAACGCGCCAAGGGCAACCCCAACTTCTTCGGGGCGCTGGCCGCGACCGCGCAGGGCCGCTTCCTGCCGCAGACCGGCGCCGTGCTCATCAAGGACGCTGAAGGGCGTGTCCTGGGCGCCGTGGGCGCATCGGGCGGCACGGGCGACGAGGACGAGGCGATCTGCATCGCCGGTATTTCAGCGGCAGGCCTTTCGCACGGCTGAGCCCACCTTGTGCGATCCGGGCTGCACGCGCTTCGCAGCCACGGCGAGCAACCCAAAAAATCCGGCCAGTTTCGAGGGAGAAACCGGCCCATCGACTTGCACTCAGGTGGTCGTACGCAAGTCCTCCATCAGACCAACCAAACCACCGACACGGAGACAAAATGAAGAAAACCATGGCGGCCGCACTGGCCCTGACTGCAGCGGCGGTTCCCGCGATGGCGCAGTCCAACGTGAGAATCTACGGCGTGCTTGACGTGATGGTGGAGCACCTGCGCGCCAACAACGGCGTCAACCTCACCCGCATGGCTCAAACCGGTCACGTGCCGTCGCGCTTCGGCTTCGAAGGCACCGAAGACCTGGGGGGCGGACTGAAGGCGGAGTTCACGCTGGAAGGCGGTATCGGTGTGGACACAGGCAGCTCACTGCAGGGCGGCCGGCTGTTCGGACGGCAGGCCTTCGTGGGGCTGCGCTCGGAGCGCCTGGGCACCGTGCGTTTCGGACGTCAGTACTCGGTCATGCAGTCGGCGCTGGTCTCCTACGATCCGGACTATTTCTCACCGTACTCGCCAGGCTTGGCCATGCAGTTGGCCAACATCGACCAGACGGTGCTGGACAACGTCATCAGCTATATCTCGCCCCGCATTGGCGGGTTTACCGGCACGCTGGCCTTCGCGCCCGGTGAAGGTGCTTCTGTTACGCCGGCAACGCCCCAGTTCATCGCTGCAGGGACCGCGGCGTCAATGAAGGCGGCCATGCTGCAGTATGCGCAGGGCAACTTCTCAGCCGGTGTGGCTTACCAGGCACGCGGAGAAACACTCGCGGCTGGCGGAGCCAAGGTGGAGCCGCGCATCATGTCCATTGGCGCCAAATACGCCCTGACCCCCACGGTGGAACTCGGAGCTTTGTACTGGGTGCACCGCAACGAATTGCCCAGCGGCGCGGCGCCGACGACACGGGTCGCCACGATCGGCGTCAACTGGAAAGCCACGTCAGCTGTGACCCTGGTGGCCCAGGTTGGTCACGCCAGGGACGACGGACGGGTGTATGCAACCGGTGCGGCCAAGGCCCGGGGCACCAACGATTACCTGAATCTCGGCGCCACGTACCATTTGTCCAAGCGCACGGCCGTGTATACCCGCTACGGCCGCGTATCTGACGAAGACAGCGGCTTCAACGGCCGCCCCAGCCAAGCCATGGTGTCGATCCGGGACGGCGTTGCGCTGCCGGCCAACGGCCACGTCACGGGATTCGCGGTCGGCCTGCGCCACCGCTTCTGAAGCTCAAGTCCATATCCCCAGGAGTTTTCAATGATTAGCCAAAATCTGTCCCTGAGAAGCTGGACCCGGCGCGCCGTCGTTGTGATCGCCGTTGCGTCTGCAACCGCATGCTCCCACACGGGCGTCGTCGGCGAGGCGCCGAAGCAAGCCTCCTCGCGGCCCAATGTCCTGGTGATCCTGGCCGACGACCTGGGCTATTCCGACATCGGGGCCTTCGGCGGCGAAATCCCCACGCCGAACCTGGACCGGCTGGCCAGCCAGGGGCGGCTGCTGACCAACCACTATGTCGCGCCGACCTGCTCGCCGACGCGCGCCATGCTGATGTCGGGCACGGACAACCACCTGGCCGGCCTGGGCACGATGGAGGAGGCCTTGCGCGGTGCGCCGCAGCTTCGTGGCAAGCCGGGCTACGAGGGCTTCCTCAATGACAAGGTCACCCTGATGCCCGAGGCGCTGCGCCGTGCCGGCTACCACACCTACATGGCCGGGAAATGGCATCTGGGCAAGGAACCCGATGCCTACCCCGCGGCCCGCGGCTTCGAGTCCTCCTTCGCGTTGCTGGCCGGTGGTGGCAACCATTTCGGGCCGGTGCCGGGCAAGCCCATCATTGCCGACCGGCCCACCTGGGTGGAGAACACGGAGAAGGTCACCCTGCCCACCGGCTTCTATTCGAGCACTGCCATCACGGACAAGCTCATCGGCTACATCGAGCGCAACCGCGCCGACGGCAAGCCGTTCTTCGCCTACGCCGCCTACACCGCGCCGCACTGGCCGCTGCACGCGCCCGACGAGGACATCGCCAAGTTCAAGGGCAAGTACGACGCGGGCTACGAGCAGATCCGCGAGGCGCGCCTGGCGCGGCAGAAGGCGCTGGGGCTGCTGGGCCCCAACGTCAAGCCGTACTCCGGCATCCCGCCGTCCAAGGACTTCCCGAGCTGGGACCTGCTCAGCCCCGAGGACCGCGCCGAGGAAGCCCGCAAGATGGAGGTGTACGCGGCCATGGTCCACAACATGGACCGCAACATCGGCCGGTTGATCGACTACCTGGTGAAAACCGGTGCCTACGACAACACCCTGGTCGTGTTCCAGTCCGACAACGGGGCCGAGCCTTCACAGAGCTTCATCCCGAACAACGCGAACAACGACAACCGGCTGGAGAACATTGGCCGTCCGCTGTCCAACGTGGGTTACGGCGCACGCTGGGCCGAGGTGAGCGCGGCGCCCTTCCGGCTGTTCAAGGGCTGGACAGCCGACGGCGGCATCATCGCGCCGGCCATCGTGCGCATGCCGGCGCAGACCCAGGCCCTGCCGCCGGTGACGGTGCCCACGCACATCACGGACGTTGCACCGACCATCCTGGATGTCGCCGGCGTGAAGGCGACGGCCACGGCGGCCGACGGCCGCCCCTTGCTGCCCATGACGGGCGACAGCCTCACCGCGCTGCTGCGCGAGCCGACGGCGCCCCGGCGCTTCGTGGAGCGGCCGGTGGAGGGCGAGCTGTTTGGTGGACGCTTCGTGCGCAAGGGCCCGTGGAAGCTGGTGTCGGTCTTGCCGCCGTTCGGTGACAACACCTGGGAGCTCTACGACGTCCAGAAGGACCGCTACGAGAACCAGAACGTCGCGGCCCAGCATCCCGACGTGATCAAGCGCCTTGCCGAGGACTGGGACAGCTACGCCAAGCGTGTCGGGTTGATCTACACCGTCGAGTCCCGCATGCCGGACGTGCGTTTCAAGGCACCGCCCAACCGCGGCGGCGGGTTGTGACACCGTGCCTCACTGACCCTTGATGGGGATGACCGTGAACCTGCGCATCACATTGCTCTCGGGCCTCACCCTCGCACTCGGTGCGGTGGCGGGCATGACGCAACTCTCCGCCAGCGCGAAGCCGGCCAGCACCTTGCCGCTGGGCAACGTGCCGCAATGCCAGGCGTATGCCGGACTGCCCCAGGGCTTCGCCAAGGAGCCCCAAGCCGGCATGGCCTGGGTGCCTGCCGGCACGGTGGAGCCCGGGACGCTGCAGGGCTATCCGGACGAACGGCCCTCCGGCAAGGTGCGGCTGGACGGCTTCTGGATCGACCGCACCGAGGTCACGAATGCGCAGTTCGCGGCGTTCGTGAAAGCCACGGGCCATGTGACGCAGGCCGAGCGCGAGGGCGCGGCGGCCGTGTTTCGCGCACCGGCCAAGGGTCAGAACGTGCGTGAGAACTCGTGGTGGGTCTGGACCAAGGGCGCCGACTGGCGGCATCCGGAAGGCCCCGGCAGCGACCTGCACGGCCGTGAGCACGAGCCCGTGGTGCTGGTGACCCATGCCGACGCGCTGGCCTACGCCCGCTGGCTCGGGCACGACCTGCCGACCGAGGCCGAGTGGGAGTACGCGGCGCGCGGCGCCGGCGAGCCCGAGCGCATCGAGCGCGAACCGCGCGGCGCGCAGGGTCAGCCCTTGGCCAACTACTGGCAGGGCATCTTTCCCGACGTGAACACGCGCGAGGATGGGTTTGCCCGTGCCGCCCCTGTGGGCTGCTACGCCGCCAACGGCCTGGGACTGCACGACATGATCGGCAACGTGTGGGAACTCACCCGCGACGCCTACCGCGGTCCTCGGCAGCCCCACGGCAACGGCGACGTGCGCGGCAGCATCGAACAGGCTGGCGCCGCGCCGCGCCAGGGCGAGCCCGTGGTGATCAAGGGCGGCTCCTTCCTGTGCGCGGCCAACTACTGCATGCGCTACCGCAGTACGGCCCGCCACCCGCACGAGGCCGACATGGCGACGTCTCACGTGGGCTTTCGCACCGTCAAGCGCTCCCAGCGCGGCTGACGTTCCCCTTTTCCCAAGCTCATGGGTAGGCAGCACCGCTGTGCCTGACGGCACGGCAGGCCGGGTGCTGCCTGCTCAACCCCACTTTCATCTCATCCAGAGGAACAAGCCATGGCGAAGACCGAAACTTGGCCCGCACGCGTGGTCCTGATGCTGTGCCACTGCGCGGGCATGGTCGACCTGGTCGCATTGCCGGTGTGGATCGGCACGCTGATCCAGCACTACCGGTTCGACCCCCAGCAGGCCGGTGGCCTGGCGACGCTGTTCCTGGCCGGCGCGGTGCTCAGCAGCATCTTCCTGTCCTCACGCTTCGGCCGCATTTCTGCGCGGCTGGCAGCCAGCCTGGGCTTCGGCGCGTCGGCTGCGGCGTTCTTCGCGATGTCGCTGACTTCGGACTTCGCCAGCCTGGCCGCCCTGCATGCCGCGGCAGGCCTCGCCGCAGGCTGCGGCCTGAGCGCCACGCACGGCACCATCGGGCGCAGCGCCAATCCGCACCGGCTCTTCGCCATCGTCGGCATGGCGCTGGGCGTGTTTGCCATCGCGTTCCTGGGCGCCACGCCGCAGCTCGTGGCCGCCGCGGGCGGCTCGGCCCTCTTCAAGGTCTTCGCCGGCGTGATGTTGGTCGCAGCCCTGGGCTCCGTGCTGGGTTTTCCGAACCCTGCGGCCACTCCTCTCGCGCCGGCCGAAGGGCTGCCGTCGTCTGGCAAGCTCGGCCGCAACGTGTGGCTCATCGTTATCGGCGTGAGCCTCATGTCGCTGGTGCAAGCCATGATCTTCAGCTTCGTGGAGCGCATCGGCACCGACCGCGGCTTCGGCTTCGAGGCAGTCACCGGCGTCCTCATTGCTCTGGGCCTCGTGAACCTGCTGCCGGCACCGCTGGCGGCGCTGTTGCAGCGCCGGTTGCCCGCGCATCTGGTGGTGCTGATGGGGCCCGTGGCGCAGGCCGTGATTGCCCTGGTGATCACGCAGAGCCAGGGCTTCGCGCCGTATGCCGCGGCCACGGCCATGTTCGCCGCCGTGATGATCTTCACCCACACGTTCGCGTTCGGGCTTCTCTCCGCGCTGGACCCCAGCGGCCGCGCACCGGCGGCCACGCCAGCCATGCTCATGATCGGGTCGGCCATCGGCCCCGTTCTGGGCGGGACGCTGGTCAAGGGTTTCGGCTACGGCAGCCTTGGGATCGTGGCGTTGCTGCTGGCAATGGGCGCGGTGGCCTGCTTCTCCCAGCTGCGACCGCGGCCTGCCCCGACGACCAGCACCCTGGCGTGATCTTCAGACCGGCTGGCGGAGTCCACATCATGAGGCACTTGCAACACCTGCCGTCATCGTCCGCCCGACGGTCCAAGCAGTCATGCCGCGCCATACGCGGCAAGTAGCCCGTGGGCTGTTCCGTTCCCCACGCGGACTTATACAAGGAGGCTTTATGAACAACGGTAGAAGCTTGCGCCGCCCGCTGCGGCAGGTTCGTGTTGCGGTGCCCATCGTTACCGCGCTGGCGCTGTCGGCGTGCGGCGGCAGCGGCAGCGGCAGCGGCAGCGGCAGCGGCAGCGCCAGCGCGCCGGCACCTGTCCAGCGGCCCAACGTTCTGGTCATTCTCGCCGACGACATGGGCTACTCGGACATCGGTGCTTTCGGCAGCGAAATCCCAACGCCCAACATCGATGCCATCGTCTCCGACGGGCGGGTTCTCACGCGCTTCTACACGGCGCCGGCCTGTTCGCCCACACGGGCCATGCTCATGTCGGGCGCCGACAGCCACCGTGTCGGCATCGCTCAGCTTGAAAACAACACGACGGCACTGTTCGGCCAGAAAAATGCGCCATTTGGCGTCGACTTCGGCTACGACAACGTCCCCGCCGGCTATGGCGGCCACTTGCTGGACTCCGTGGCCACGATGCCGCAACTGCTGCGAGACGCCGGCTACCACACCTATATGGCAGGCAAGTGGCACCTCGCCTACCAGTTCAAGTCGACGCCCACGCCGGGCTCGTACTTCCTGCCGGCTGCGTACCCGAACAAGATGGGCTTTGAGCGCTCGTTTGCGCTGCTGGATGGTGCCGGAGCGCACTTCGCGCCAGTCCCAGGAGCCCCTACCCAATTCGACCGCACGACCTATGCGCAGGACGACGTCGAACTTCCCGCTTCCAGCCTGCCGCAGGACTTCTATTCATCGACCACCTACACCGACAAGCTGATCTCGTTCATCGACTCGAACCGTGGCGACAACAAGCCGTTCTTCGCTTATGCGGCGTACACCGCGCCACATTGGCCGCTGCAAGCACCCGATGCGGACATCGCGGCGCAGGCGGGACGCTACGACGAGGGTTACGACGTTATTCGCGCCCGGCGCATCGCGCGCATGAAGCAGCTGGGCGTTCTGCCGGCTGGATTCGTCGAGAACCCTGGCTTGGCCAGCGTGGCTCAGGGCGGCACCGGCAAGAAACGCTGGAGCGAGCTCACCGCTCAGGAGCGCGCTGTGCAAGCGCGTGCCATGGAAGTGTACGCCGCCATGGTGTCCAACATGGACCGCAACATCGGTCGCATCGTGAAGTACCTGAAGGATACGGGCCAGTACGACAACACGCTGATCTTCTTCATGTCCGACAACGGCTCCGACAGTGGTGCTCCGAGCGGCACGGCAAACACGGCGAGCACGGTGCTGGCGAACATGGGAAAGCCCGGCTCGACAGTTGGGTACGGTGAGCGCTGGGCCGAGGTCAGTGCGGCGCCGTTCCGCTTGTGGAAGACCTTTACTGGCGCAGAGGGCTCGGTCAGCGCGCCTGCGTTCGTCAAAATGCCTGGAAAGAACACGGTCCATCGACCGCTCACCGTGCCAGCGCTGGTCAAGGATGTTCTGCCGACGGTCCTCGACATGGCGAATGTTCCCGTACCGGCGGGAAGCTACGCCGGACGTCAAGTGGTGCCTATCAGCGGGTCGTCGCTGCGCAGCGCGTTGCAGTCGGATGCCGATGCGCCACAGGTACGGCCCGCCACCGAGGCGATCGCACTCGAGTACTACGGGCAAGGCTACGTTCATCGCAGCGATGGGTGGAAGCTCAGCAGGACGACAGCCCCTGGGCAGGCAGCGTCAAGTTATGCCGAAGTGCCGTGGAAGCTATTCAACATGAATACCGATCGCGGTGAAACGACTGATCTGGCCGCAGCCAATCCGGACATCGTGGCTTCGCTGCTGTCTGAGTGGAACAAGTACGTCAGCGACAACAGTGTCCTCAACCTTGCGCGGCCTCCCGCCGGCAAGCGCGACGCCAGCGGTCTATAGCCGGGCATCACTCGGCGCGAAATGCGCGTCCGATAGCCATGGTTGCTGAGAGCGCCTTCTCGGCCTGGATATCGCAGGCCGAGGGGCCGTAGCTGCTGGCGCAGGTCATGCCCTCGGCGCTGCATGGCGTTGCGATGCCGTCACCATGGCGGCATGACCACCTGGGAGGGCTCTTCTCCGGCCTGCGCGGCTCGCGCCGTCAGGAGCCTGCCCCAGTCAGCCAAGCCACGTTTGATTCGAGGAGCAAGTTCGTGAACGACGCTGTGACTGTCGTGATCCAGCATCACGTGAAGCCCGACGCGGTGCCTCAATACGAGGCGTGGCTTAAGGAAATTGCTCGCGAGCGGTCAACGTTTCCCGGACACATGGGTGTCAACGTCATCCGTCCGCACAAGCCGTCGACTTCATACACCGTCGTGCTGCGCTTCGATTCACACAAGCATCTCGCCGGATGGATCGATTCAAAGACACGGCGGCAGCTTGTTGACCGCGCCGCGCCGATGCTGCTTGATGCGGAAAGCTTTGAAATCCATACCGGCCTGGAGTACTGGTTCACGCCTGACGCTATTGCGCCAGCCCGTGCCAAGGCCTCCAAGCAGTTCCTGGTCACGCTGTCGGCCATCTACCCCTTGACCCAGCTCGTCCCGAAGCTCCTGCAGCCACTGCGCGAAATTGGGATCTTCCAGGCGTGGCCATTTCTCAATGGACTGGCCGCCGCGGCGGTGATTGTCTTCCTGATGGTCTACGTCATCATGCCGCGCTACACGCGCTTGGTGGCTTCCTGGCTATTTCGATAACTCTTCCTGCCGCTATAGCATTGCCGCTTGCAGAAACAGGGCCGGCAGGAGGTGCGCGACACCGCCGATCGCGGACGACGCCTTACCCGACACCGCCGCTCGGGTGGCGCTGCGTGCCAGGTACGAGGGCATACCGGTGCGTGCAATGGTCAATCAGTACCTGTTCGGTTGATGACGCATCGGATAGCGGCGTGCTCGGCGGCATCCGGCGCCAGCTGTAGCGCCTGTCGCGCTCGCCCGAGCGGCTCGACCTGGCTGAGACCTTCGCCCAGAGTCTCGCGCGACGATGCTCACGCTCGCCACAGCGATGTAGGCCAATGGAGAACCGCGTTCCACGAGGATGCGGTCCAGGCAGGAGCCCAGGTCCTGGCCGGTGGCAAGCGCATCGGCGACGCCGGCAACATCTGGGAGCCGACCGTGCTGCTCGACGTGCCGCTGCAGGCCAAGGTTTTCAATGACGAGCCTTTCGGGGCGGTGGCGGCGATCCGCTCCTTTGACGAACTGGAGGACGCGATCTCCGAAGCCGACCGTCTGTCCTTCGGCCTAGCGGGCTACGCCTTCACGAAGTCGCTGAAGAACGCCGACCTGCTGACGCGCCGCGTGGAGGTCGGCATGCTGTGGGTCAACATGCCGGCCATGCCCAGCGCGGAGCTGCCCTTCGGAGGCGTCAAGGACTCCGGCTACGGATCCGAGGGCGGCCCCGAGGCGCCCGACGCTTACCTGAACACGCGCGCGGTGGCGGTCATGAACGTCTGAGCTCACGCATGGGGAACAGCGCCGGCGTGCGCTGCCCTTTTGCCGAGTGCGGATCACCGGCCATGGCTGTCAGCCCGGCCGCTGCAATGTGCGCAACAGCGCGCGGCTGCCCAACCTGGGTTGGCAGCGCCTGTTCGCTGGTGCTGGCGTCAGGCTTGCCAGAGGGCTGTTCAACTCCTCTGGTCAACACGAAGCGTTTTCTGAACGTGGCATCAACAATCCGAACAGCGCGGGCTTGCCTCGCGCTGGCGCTGGGCAGTGCGCTCTTTGGCAGCACGGCGCCGTCGCCCCTCTATGTCCTCTACCAGTCGCGCTGGCACTTCTCGTCCACGACGCTGACGGCGTTGTTCACGGTCTATGCCGTTGGTGTGCTGGCGTCGCTGATGACGATGGGGGCGTGTCGGACCGCCATGCGGACCGTCGTGCCGTGATCGTGCCCGCGCTGGTCGCGGTGTTGGCAGGCTCCCGGGTGTTTGCCTGGGCCTCGAGCCTGGCGGGCTTGTTCCTCGGGCGGCTGGTCACCGGGATTGGCAGCGGTGCCCTGAGCGGCGTGTGCACGGTCGCGCTGGCCGATCTCGATGCAGCATCGGGTCGCAAGCCGCGTGCGGCCATGATCGCCACACTCGCGTTCACCACTGGCGCGGCGCTCGGACCGCTGACCGCGTCGGCCGCGCTGCACATGTTTGTCTGGCCCACGGTGTTGCCGTTCGTGGTGGATGCGCTGCTGGCTGTTACGGCTATCGCAGGGCTGCTGCGACTGCCCTGGCCCATGGCATCGGGAACGTCGTTCCCCTCCTCTGCGCAGCCTGCACTGCCAAGCTGGTCCCAGCAATTCCGACCGGTCCGCTAACGCTTCATCGTGGCTTGCGCCGTGGTGGTCTCAGCCTGGTCGGTGGGTGCTGCTTTCATGGCTTTTGGCCCGACGCTGGCGCGAGAAGCCCTGCCAGGACTGGGTACAGGAAGCGCGGGACTTATCGCCGCGCTGTTGTGCTATTCAGGGCCGTCTGCATGGAGAAAGACACGCCCAGGTGTCCCGAAGCGTGCATTGGTCAAGAACTTGTCGTCGCTGTGCGGTCCGCGCTGCCCAACGCGTCCAAGACGATCGTCCGGCATGCGGGAGCCCAGCCAAGAGCTTTGGCAGCCGTGCCTGCAAGACGGTCCGATCCAGCCGTGTCCTGGGCTCGTTTCTCCAACGTGATTGGCTGCTGGCATCGGATTGCCGCCAGCGGCTGTGCATGGCTGCGCGAACGCGAACCGTACCGGAGATAGACGGTGTGACGGCCGGGCTCGATGCCGTATAGCCCTGACATGAGCACGGCACTGGGAGTTCGGGCGCACTGACTTCTCGGGGCAAGGGGGCTGGCGTACGAGGAAAGCGCGAGCCGACCTCCGGGACAGGCCGTTCGTCATCCCACGTGGCAGCAGCAAATGCGCGCACGGCAAGTGGTCCCTTCACCATATATACCTCATATCGTGATATTTTCCAGCAGGAACTTGTCGCCTTCCCTGAGCCAAAACGATGCTTCGCACGGCCCTGACCGATATGTTCGGCATCGAGCACCCGATCGTTCTCGCACCCATGGGCGGTGTGTCAGGCGGCCGGCTGGCTGCGGCCGTTTCCAACGCCGGGGGGCTTGGCCTTGTCGGCGGTGGTTATGGAGACAGCGGGTGGCTGAGCCGCGAGTTGTCGCTGGTGAAGAGCCAGACCAGCCATCCATGGGGCGTTGGTCTCATCACCTGGTCGGCCGATGCATCAATTGTCGACTTGGCGCTGGGGTACAGGCCGTACGCCGTCATGCTGTCTTTCGGCGATCCCAGGCCGTACGGATCGATCGTCAAGGCGGCCGGGTGCCACCTGATCTGCCAGGTTCAGGACGTGGCCGGCGCGCGCTTGGCCCTTGAGGCAGGCGCCGACGTCATCGTGGCACAAGGCACCGAAGCGGGCGGCCACGGTGCTGGACGCTCGACGCTGGCGCTGGTGCCCGCCGTCGTCGACGCGGTCACGCCAACAACGGTGCTGGCGGCCGGTGGCATTGCCGATGGACGCGGATTGGCGGCAGCACTGATGCTCGGCGCGCAGGGAGCACTGATTGGCACACGTTTCTACGCCAGCAAAGAAGCACTGGGCCATCCACAAGCCAAGCGCATGATCGTCGACGCCCGTGGCGAGGACACCTGCAGGACAACGGTGTTCGATGTGGTACGCAAGCTGGCATGGCCACAGCCGTACGACGGGCGTGCGCTGCGCAACGGCTTCGTCGAGCGCTGGAGAGGTCGGGAGGAGGAACTGGCCGCCCAGGTGGACACGCAGTACCACGTGTACGCGTCGGCGGTACAGGCCGCAGATCACGACGTCGCCGTCGTGTGGGCAGGCGAAGGAGTCGACCTGATCAACGGGATTGAACCGGCCGGTGACATCGTGCAGCGAATGGCCACCGAGGCAACGGACCGGTTGAGATGGGGCGGGAGGCTTGCATGAAGCTCAACATCCTCTCGGACCTGCACCTGGGCTTCGGCCCGATGGACCGCCCGGAGAACGACGCGGACGTGGTCGTCCTGGCGGGCGACATCTCGCGACACAGAGAGGCGGTGGCCTGGGCCTTGCGCTTCGAGCGCCCGGTGATCTACGTCCCCGGAAATCACGAGTTCTACGGCAGCTGCGTCGAAGCGGTCATGCAAGATCTCAAGCAGCTGTGTGCCCGCACGCAAGTCCACGTTCTCGATGACGGTGAATTGGTGATAGGAAACGTGCGCTTCCTCGGCACCACGCTGTGGAGCGACTTCAAGGTGTTCGGCGAGGGCGAGCAAAAGGCTGCCGCCATGGCCGAGGCGCGACAGTCGATACGCGACTTCAGCAGGATCCGGGGAACCACGTCGACGAGCTCGGCGTTCACGCCAGAAGATGCAGCGGCCCTGTTCGAGCAGCATGCCACCTGGCTCGACAGCCGGCTCAGAGCGCCTCATGACGGACCCACGGTCGTCGTCACGCATCACGCTCCTTCGGCGCAGAGCATCCATCCGCGGTTCACCGGCTCGCTGTTGAACGCGTGTTTTGTTTCCAGGGCCGAGCACCTCCTGGGCGCCGACCGTGTGCAGCTTTGGGTCCATGGCCATACCCATGACAGTTTTGACTACATGCTCAACGGGACGCGCGTGGTCTGCAATCCGCGAGGCTATGCAAAGGGTGGTATCAACGAGAACCCGCTCTTTGACCCGGACCTGATGATCGAGATCGGTGGTGATGCCGGGAGAGCTCAAACACCGAACCGGGATGCCCCACCACGGGCCGGCGACCATGCAAGCCAACGATGATGGGCTCGGCCGCGTCGCTCTCCATCGAGCTGACTCAGCTCTCGCTCTCGTCGTTGAATGCGCCAATGTTCCGGACCGAGAACACGTTTGACAACGAGCGCAGCTCCGTGCGGTGCAGCGCAGCAAGCCGCGCGATGCACTGCTCACCCCTCTTGGTGAGATGAACTTCGACCTGGCGGCGATCGACCGCCCCAGTCACCCGTTGTACCAGCCCGGCGCTCTCACACCGCGTGACGAGCGCGACAACGCCGTGGTGCTGAGCCTGCAGCCGCTCGGCCAGCTCGCCAATCGTGGCCCACTCCCGACCCGGAAAGCCCTTCAGGTGCAGCATCAGCTGGTACTGCAAAGGCGTCACCCCCTCGCCCTGCACTGCATCCTCGCTGAAACGCATGAAGCGGCGCAGCTGGTATCGGAACTCGGACAGCAGCTCGTAGTCGGCCTTGGTCACTGGCGCTGTCTTCCTTGTCATGGAGGCACCCGTCAAGGTGAGGTTTCTGGCGTGCGGTATATCACGGTGTGACGTAGATGGCGGCTGTTTTCCCGCAGTATCCATGGGCAGGCTGGTTAAGGACGGCAGCGATCAACACCGCAGGCCCAGAGCGAGACGCGGTCGGTGCTGTGCACGTGTCGTGTGTCGAAGAAGCAGCTGCTGGCGTCCGGCCATGCCGACGATTTTTATCGGATCGGTGCCGTTGCTCTCTCACAATGACAGGATGGGAAATGCGCTCACCTGACGATCGACCCGCAGCGGTTGTCAGACTGAGCGCGATCCGGTCTTGGCCTGTACCCCAGCTTGCGGCCAGCGACGCCAAATGGCACCTTGCCAGGCTGTTCAGCTTCTTGTAACCAGTCCTGAGCTGCCCGCCATATCGGCGTGGTCAGCTACGCTGTCGTCCTGCGATCTGGATACGCCGGAACACGCCGCCTCGGGCGTGGATCCCTTGCGGCTGTGGCGCTGCCGTCCGCGTCACGCGGCTGGTATCGGAAAGCTCTGCATGCGCGTGGAGGGCGCATCAGGTCGCGACCCTGGGTCTTTTGGGATGCATGACAGGAGCTCACTTTGAACACGACTTCCCCGAAGAAAATCGCGCTGGTCACTGGTGCGGGCAGCGGCATCGGGCGCGCCGTTGCGCTCGGTTTGCTCAGCGATGGATGGACTGTGGTGCTGGCAGGACGGCGCGCTGAGCCCTTGCAGACATTGGCGACCGAGGCTGGACGGCGCGGCCAAACGGCGCTTGCCGTACCTACCGATGTGACTGACCCTGGCAGCGTCCAGGCGCTTTTCGACACCATCGGGCACAGCTTCGGGCGGCTGGACTTGCTGTTCAACAACGCTGGCGTGAATGCTCCGGCGCTTCCGATGGACGAGTTGCCCTTGGAGAAGTGGTTCGACGTGCTCAATACCAACGTGACAGGGGTGTTCCTTTGCGCGCGCGCGGCCTTTGGTCTGATGCGCCGCCAGTCGCCACAGGGCGGTCGCATCATCAACAACGGCTCGATCTCGGCGCATACGCCACGCCCTTTCACCGCGCCCTATACCGCCAGCAAGCACGCAGTGACGGGCCTGACCAAGGCGCTGGCGCTGGATGGCCGCGCCTTCAACATCGTGGCCAGTCAGATCGACATCGGCAATGCGCTGACCGAGCTGTCCGAGCGCATGACGCGCGGTGTGTTGCAGGCCAACGGCACCGTGGCTCCGGAACCCATGATGGACGTCAACCACGTCGCCAATGCGGTGTGTCACATCGCCGCACTGCCGCTGGAGACCAATGTGTTGAACCTGACTATCATGGCCAGCGCGATGCCGTATGTCGGGCGTGGCTGAGGCCAAGGCATAGCGCCACGGGGGTTGATGCCAACCGTGATGCCACCGAACGCTGCCGTTCACGCAAGGACTGAAGTCCTCCCGTCCTGGATATCTGCCGCGCGCATTGGCTGGCTTCGTATCGGCATGGGAGTCGCTGTTGTGACACCCAGCGCCAGTCGCACGACCACTTGATGCCTGCGTCCGGCCCAGCCCTTGTTCAAGAACGTGGCAGTCGGCTGCGGCGCCGGTGCATCGGTGCGTGACGTGCTTGTGGGCCGCGTCAACTGGCGCTGGGTAACGCCTGCGCCACCTCCCACACCGGCAGCACGTCCACCCGCTCGGACAGTGGGTAGCGCCGGGGCACCGGTGCCAGGACAAAGGCACGTTCGAGCTGCAGGTCGTCAATGGCGTGCCAGAAGCCCCGGCTGGGCTTGGGCGCCGACGAGAACTTGATCTCGATGCCGGTGCGTCGTCCCCGATGCTCGATCACCAGGTCGATCTCGGCGCCTGCGGCCGTGCGGTAGAAGCCCATTTGCGCATCCCCGGGCAGCTGCGTGGCCACCTGCTCCACCACGAACCCCTCCCACGAGGCGCCGGCTACGGGGTGTCCCTGCAGGTCGCGCACCGTTGCCAGGCCCAACAGCGCGTGCAGGATGCCACTGTCGCGCAGGTAGACCTTGGGCGACTTCACCAGGCGCTTGCCAACGTTGGCCAGGAACGGTTCCAGGCGCCGCATCATCAGCGTGTCCACCAGCAGGTCTAGGTAGCGCGCCACGGTGGTGTGCGCGGCGCCGCCCAGCGCCACGCCGAGCTGCGATGCGTTGAAGAGCTGGCCCTGGACGTGCGCGAGCATCGTCCAGAACCGCCGCAGGGTTTCCGCAGGCACGCGCACGCCCATCCCGGGCAGGTCACGCTGCAGGAAGGTGCGGATGAAGTCCTGGCGCCATACGTAAGCGGCCTCGTCGTCTGCGGCGAGGTGGCTCAGCGGGAAGCCGCCCCGCAGCCACAGCGACTGCAGTGCGCCCAGGTCCGGCGCAGCGGCGTCCAGCACTTCGGCCACGGCCAGCGGCGCCAGCTCCAGATACGCGATCCGGCCTGCCAGCGATTCGCTCGTCTGCCGCAGCAACTCCCCCGACGCCGAGCCCAGCAGCAGGAACCGCCCGGGCCGCCGGTCGGCGTCGATCTCGGGACGCAGCGCCGAGAACAGCTCCGGTGCGAACTGCACCTCGTCAATGACCACGAACCGGTCCCGGTGCGCGGCCAGGAACAGCTGCGGCAGCGCCAGCGCCGCGCGGTCCGAGGCGAGTTCCATGTCCAGCACCAGTGCGCCGGGCCGGTTGGCGGCCAGCTCGCGCGCCAGGGTGGTCTTGCCCACCTGGCGGGGGCCCAGCAATGCCACGGCTGGAGACTGTTCCAGGCGCCGTTGGGCAAGTACCTGCAAGCTGCGTTCTATCATCCTTGTATTTTGAGCGGCATACGCTCAATTTACAAGGATAGAGGCGGCCACGGTTCAGTGCGCCGGCGCGCTATCGATGATCTCAATGAGGTCCCAGGCGAGGAGAGCTTCGGGTGGAGGTTGTTCAGTGACCGCTATGCCGATGCTGCTCACGCGCGCCATGAAGCGCAGTTCGCCGATGCCCAGGCTCAGCTCGATGTTGGCAACCAGGGCGCCCGGGCCATCTTCAGGGTCCTCGTCTGTCACGGCTGACTGCGACTCGAAGAAGGCCATGTCAAAGGTGCCGGGCGCTGCTGTGCCGGGCTCGGCCATGAAGCGCATTCTTCTGGAACGGGACATCGCGGCCGAGAACTTCCAGTGAGGTGAACTCGCGTGCCATCTCCTTGGGCGTCGGCTGCGTAAAGGCGAAAATCTGGATGCGTGGCGGCATCGCCGGCGCCGCGGCCACTAACGCCTGCACCGTCTCGATGCCGTCGGGATCGTGGTTGCAGCCGATGGCGATTCGCAGCACGGCGCTGTCGCCGGCCGGTATCGAGTCCACCTTGACCGTCAGCAGCGGGTCGATGTCGGCGACAGGGTTGCGCAGTGTCTGCACGATCTGGCCAATGCGCTGGAGGCCTTGCTGGAGTCCGTGGCTGGTGGGCACGGCGTCCAGCACTGCGCGCAACCGGGCACTGTTGTTCAACACCGTTTGCCGAAACTCGCGTGCCTTGTGCGGGTCCATGGACTGTTGCCTGGTGAGGGTTCCGGGCTGGGCAACAGGTTGCACGCCCACGGGCGCGATGATGCTTGACTGCTGGTGTGGCACTCTCATGGCATGCCAGACGCCTTCGATGCTCGACCACCTCAGCAGTTGCGTGCCTGCTACCAGGTCCAAGACTCCTGGCGTTCGATGCCGCGACGCAGACGGGCACGACAGCTTGAGCATGATCCGCAGGTTGGCCCGTGGCGACGACTCGTTCATGGACACCGCTCATGCAAGGCGAAGCGGCAACTCCACGCTGAAGACGCTGCCCCGGCCCGACTGACTTTGCACGGACAGCGCCCCGCCCATCACGTCCACCAGGCGCCGCACGATGGACAGGCCCAACCCCGCGCCTCCGAAACGCCGCGTGGTGGAGCCATCGGCCTGCGTGAACGGTTCAAAGATGCGGGCCTGCTGCTCAGGCGCAATGCCGATCCCCGTGTCCGTTACTTCAAAGCGCAGCATGGCCTGTGCGCCCTCGCAGCTCGTCTGCCGTACGCTCAGCACGACGCTGCCTGAGGGCGTGAACTTCACGGCGTTGCCTGCGAGATTGATAAGCACCTGCTTGAGCCGCAGGGGGTCGCCCATCAGCTGCGCGGGCAGCCCTGGCGCAGCATCAAGCCGCAGCTCCAGCCCCTTGGCATCCGCCTGGGGGCGCACCAGCGCACAAACCTCCTGCAGCAACGGCGCGAGCTCAAAGCGGACCGCTTTGAGCTTGAATTCGCCGGCCTCGATGCGCGAGAAGTCCAGCACGTCACTGGTGAGTGCGAGCAGTTGCTCGCCAGCCTGGTGGATGTGGTGGATGAAGCGGGCCGCGTCCTGCGGCAACTCCTTTTCCTTCAGCAGCTGACTCAGGCCGATGACCGCGTTGAGCGGCGTGCGGATCTCGTGGCTCATGTTGGCCAGGAAAGCGGTCTTGGCCCGCGTGGCAGCCTCCGCCTGTTGAGCGCGGCGCCTGAGCTCCTGCTGCAGCGCCTGCAGCTGCTGCTCGCGGGCCTTGCGCTCGCTGTTGTCCACCAGCGTCGCACGCATGGGCGCGGCGGCTGATCCAGTGCCCGGCGCGGCGACCATGCTCAGCAGCATGGGCATCGTGCTGCCGTCCTCGAACATGAAGTCCAGTTCCTGTTCCATCACCCTGCCCTGGCGCATGACGGCGTCGATGCAACTGTCCAGCCTCCCGCGGCTGGCTGGCGCCAGCAGCTCGCGCAGGTCATGGCCGATCAGCTCATGGCGCGCACGGCCCAGCATCCCGAGCAGGGTGTGGTTGGCTTCGAGAACCGTGCCATCGGCAACCAACGAGACATAGCCGCAGGGCGCTTCATCGTAGAGGTCAGCGATGGTGTGGGCGCGCTCGACCAGCGCCGCGTTGGCCTCCGTCAGCTCGGCGGTGCGCTGAGCGACCAACTGCTCCTGCGTCTGCAGACTGCTTGCCAAGGCGTTGATGCCCTTTGCCATGCGTTGCTCGTGGACCAGCGACACAAAGCAGATCGAGCCGAAGGCGATCAGGACGGTCCCCGGCAGCAGTGTGAAGAGCTGTGCCAGCGAGAGCGAGCCTGGCATGAGCTGCTCTGCTCTGCTGCTGAGCCCCATCACCGCCCGCAAGGCAAAGGCTGCAGACAGCGTGGCATAACACAACAGCGCCGCCAGCGTCGATGCAGAGCGGCGAGCGCGCAAGAAGCGCAACAGCAGGCACGCCGTCATGGCCAGCATCACGGCGAACGCGAGGGAGATGGTGGTGAACGGTATCTGGCGTGACAGCCCAAGGAAATAGCCGGCCAGCACCCCGCTCATGCCGAAAGCCGACCAGGCTGCGGTCCAGCCGGGCCGTGGTGCGACGCCGAGCAGTCGGGCGTGCGCCTCATGGCTCCAGTGCGGCAGGCCAAAGGCCAGTGCATTGGCCAGCACGAACGACAGCAGCAACGGTGCCCGGCCGCGCAGGAAATAGAGCAGGCAGGCGCCCCCGACCGCTGCCATGGCCTTGCTCCACGCAATGAGAGCGGCCCGGTACTCGGGCATCGCGCGCGCGAAGCTCAAGGACACCGCGGCCATCAGGATCGCAAAGACTCCCAGCGAGAACAACAGCGTGTGCGGGTCCAGCACGCGCGCTTCAAGAGCAGCCAACATCAACTCCCCGATCTTCTCCCGATGATCGGGTCAAGTCACGTAATGTTGCAATCTGCCATTGACGTATCCCGTGCAGCACTGCGCCGAAGTTGGCCTCCCATGCATGGCCCGTGGCGAAGCGACCACAGCGCCGCGCCGGAATTCAGCGCAAAGAACCGTGTCCGGTGGCATCCGGACTGGTTGCGAACGGGTGCCAGGGCACAGCCTTCGGCTGGCACTGGACGCATTGAAGCGGCAGGGCTCGCCGTGCTGGTGCCGGGTTCGCCCGGCTTGGGCAGCTCCTGCGCTCAGCAGCACAGAACCGGGCTTGCGTGCTGCCCATCGCTCCCCGGTGCGTGGCGCTCTGCTCTGCAGGCTTCGATGCCCGCTGCCTTGTCCGCCGGCCTGGCCGCCGCCGCTGCGCGCTTCGCCAGCCCCCGGCACGCTGCGCTCGGCGTCCCGGAGTGAGATCTGAGAGGGTTGTATACAAATTGCATCAGTCACTCCTCCAGTGGCCGTGCTGATCAGCAACCCTGGCATGCTGCGCCTCCCGGGCCGTTGGTCTCTTTGTTTTCACTTTTGTTTTGAACGTGCAGCACTTGCTGGCCTTGTTGCGCTGGCCCGCGGTGGTGTTCCTGACGGGTCTGGCTGCCGCAGGGACCACTGCCTGGTGGCAGAAGGAGAGGAACGACGCACTGCAGCAGTCCCAGCTGCGTGCCGCAGCGCAAGAAGCGGCCGAGCAGCTGCGCCAGCGCATGCTGCTCTACGAGCGCGGTGTGCGCAGTGCGCGCTCGGTCGTGCTGGGCGTCGGCCCCGACCAGATCACCCGCGAGGCCTTCCAACGGGCGCTGGGGTCAAGCGATTTCCAGCGCCTGTACCCAGGCATTCGCGCTTTCGGGTTCGTGCGCCGCGTGCCGGCCGCGCAGGAGGCGGCTTTCGTGCAGGCCGTGCGCTCTGACGGCAATCCAGACTTTCGCATCAAGCCCATCACGCCGCATGCCGGCGAGCGCTTCGTGCTGCAACTCGTGGAGCCGCTGGAGGGCAACGCAGGAGCGCTGGGGGTCGACATGGCGTCCGAGCCCGCAAGGCGCGAAGTCGCACTGGCGGCGATGCACGGCGCAGGTACGGCACTGAGCGCGCCATTGCAGGTGACCCCGGTCATTCAGGGGCGCGAGTACGGCTTCCTGCTGGTGCTGCCAATCTACCGGACACTTGATCCACCGCTGCCATCGCAACGCGACGCTCAAACCCTCGGCTGGGCCGTCGGTGCGCTCTTCACGCACGAGGTGCTGCACGACTTCATTGAGCCCAGTGGTAACCTGGCCCTGGCCCTCTCGGACACCACGCAGGCGGATCGGGCAGTGCAGCTGTTCACCTCGGCAGCATGGCACGCAGTCGCACCAGCGGGGTTGACGCAGCAGGCGACGCTGGATCTGTACGGGCGCCGCTGGCTGGTGGAGGTGCAGGCACTCCCGTCTTTCATCGAGCAGTTGGACTTGAGACGCCCTGCGGACGTCATGGTGGCCGGAATCCTGCTGTCTGTATTGCTGGCGCTGCTCACGCACGCGGGCGGCTTGGTGGTCAGCAGTAGGCACCTCGCCGAAGAAGAGCGCGCCAGCCGCGCGGCGGTGTTCGACAGCGCGCACGACGCCATCGTCGTCCACACCCTCGACGACGAGGTGTCGAGTTGGAATGCCGGCGCACAGCGGCTGCTGGGCTGGGCACAGCATGACGTGCTGGGACACAGGCTACGGGCACTCGCGGTGCCCGCAGATCGGCAGCAGGAGTATCGACAAATGCTGGGGCGGGTTGGCGAGGGGCAGGACGTACCGCCCTTTGACACCGTGCGCCTGCACCGCTCGGGCCACACGCTGGACGTGGCGGTCTCCATGGCGCCGATCCGTGACCGGCAGGGCCGCGTCACGGGCGTGGCCACCACGATGCGCGACATTCGCTCGCAACGTGCCGCACAAACCTTGATCCTGGCTCTCAACGCCACACTGGAGCAGCAGGTGCAGCAGCGCACCGCCGAGCTGCAGGTGCTGGCCGAGCGCGAAAGCGCAATCCTGGCCGCGGCCGGCAGCGCCATCGTCGCGACCGATGCCGAGGATCGCATCGTGCTGTTCAATCCCGCGGCGGAGCAGCTCACCGGGCACCTGGAGCAAGAGGTGCTGGGCCAGAAGGCGATCGCACTGCTTTTCGATCCTCATGAGCTGCGTGAGCGCTCCCTGGGCCTGCAGCTCCAGGCCGGCGGCCACTTGCAGGACACCGAGGTGGTCATGTCGCACCTCAACGGTGGAGACCATGCCGAGTGGCAGCTGGTGCGCAGCGACGGGGCGCGCGTGCCCGTGCTGCTGGACGTTCGGGTACTCCACGATGGCGACTCCACGATGCACGGCTTGGTGTACGTGGCTGTGGATCTCTCCGAGCGCAAGCGGCTTGAGGAGGCGCTCAGGCAACGCACAGAGGACGCCGAGGCGGCCAGCCGTGCCAAGAGCAGCTTCCTGGCCAACATGAGCCACGAGATCCGCACACCGTTGCACGGGATGCTGGGCATGGCC
>NZ_KE387217.1:56841-66154 GCF_000430725.1 Azohydromonas australica DSM 1124 | reverse complement strand
TCGGGCGACTTGATGGCCTGCATCACGCCGTTGCGCCAGAGGAAACCGATGCGATCCCCGTCCGGGACGCCATCGAGCGACCAGCCGACGATTTCTCCGCGATTGTTGATGTCCAGCGCGTTGCTGGTGGAGTGGAATTCAAGCAGTCCCAGATCCAGCACCCTGTAGCGTGGCGCGGCCTGTGCGGCACCGCTGGCCATCAGCAGCGCCAACAGCGCCGTCTGCCATGCGCCGGACCAGGGCCTGGTGAAGCTCGAAGTACGCATGTCCAACACTCCTGCACAGCCGGCGGGCTGCAAGGACAGGGTGTGCCAGGCAAGGTACCAAGTCAGAAACTCATCGTCACGACTGAAAGGGCCGTTTCCGGCACAGGGGCGCAGGCCATATCGCTCCTGGCCTCCTCGTCACTGATTGAAGGACGGTGCTGGAACGCACTCAGCGCACAGCACGGGCCATCGCTGGACATTGCTTGCGCTGCATCCGGTCCAACCTCGCGATGGCGTCGTCAGTGCAGCGCAGCAGGATGGATGTGCCCTCCCCTGAGTACGGTGCCGCTTTGCTCGCTCTCCTGAAGGCTGGCTCAGGCAGTTCTGGGCCGCGCTTGCCCTCCCGGTGAAGGCGAACAGTCTTCGCTTGCCCAGCTTGTATGCATGTTGAGTCAGTCACTCCCCAGCGCTTGTGCTGGCCAGCAACCCTGGCATGCTGCGCCTCCCGGGCCGCTGGCCCCATTTTTTGGCTCTTGTCTTGGACGTGCGGCACTGGTTGTTCTTGCTGCGCTGGCCCGCGGTGGTGTTCCTGGCAGGCGTGGCCGCCGCATGGACTGCCGCCTGGTGGCAGAAAGAGAGCAACGACGCAATGCACCGGTCCGAGTTGCGTGCTGCAGCGCAAGAAGCGGCCGAGCAACTGCGCCAGCGCATGCTGCTCTACGAGCGCGGAGTGCGCAGTGCGCGCTCGGTCGTTTTAGGAATTGGTCCCGACCAGGTCACCCGTGAGGCCTTCCACCGGGCACTGGCATCACGTGATTTCCAACGTCAGTACCCTGGCATTCGCGCTTTCGGGTTCGTGCGCCGCGTGCCTGCCGCTCAGGAGGCAGCCTTCGTGCAGGCCGTGCGCTCTGACGGCAATCCAGACTTTCGCATCAAGCCCATCACCCCGCATAGCGGTGAACGCTTCGTGCTGCAGCTCGTGGAACCGCTGGAGGGCAACGCAGGAGCGCTAGGGGTCGACATGGCGTCCGAGCCCGCAAGGCGCGAAGTCGCGCTGGCGGCGATGCACGGCGCAGGTACGGCACTGAGCGCGCCACTGCTAGTGACACCGGTCATACAGGGCCGGGAGTATGGCTTCCTGTTGGTGTTGCCGATCTACCGAACGCTTGATCCGCCGCTGCCGTCGCAACGCGACGCTCAAACCATTGGCTGGGCCGTCGGGGCGCTCTTCACGCAGGAGGTGCTGCATGACTTCATCGAGCCCAGCGGCCATCTCGCCCTGGCGCTCTCGGACACCACGCAGGCGGAGCGTGCAGTGCAACTTTTCACCTCGGCGGCATGGCACGCAGCCGCACCAGCGGGGTTGACGCAGCAGGCGACGCTGGATCTGTATGGGCGCCGCTGGCTGCTGGAGGTGCAGGCACTGCCGTCCTTCATCGAGCAGTTGAACCTCAGACGCCCTGTGGACGTCGTGGTGGCCGGGATCCTGCTGTCTGCATTGCTGGCGCTGCTCACGCACGCGGGCGGCCTGGTGGTCAGCAGCAGGCAACTCGCCGACGAAGAGCGGGCCGGCCGCGCGGCGGTGGTGGACAGCGCGCACGACGCCATCGTCGTCCACACGCTCGGCGACGAGGTGTCGAGCTGGAATGCCGGTGCGCAGCGGCTGCTGGGCTGGGCACAGCAAGACGTGCTGGGGCAAAGCCTCTTGACACTCACGGTACCCGCAGAGCGTCAGCAGGAGTATTGGCAAATGCTGGAGCGGGTTGGCGAGGGGCAGGACGTACCGCCCTTTGAAACCGTGCGCCTGGACCGCTCGCGCCACGCGCTGGACGTGGTGGTCTCCATGGCGCCGATTCGCGACCGGCAGGGACGCGTTACCAGCGTCGCCACCACGATGCGCGACATCCGCTCCCAACGTGCCGCACAGGCGCAGATCCTGTCTCTCAACGCCACGCTGGAGCAGCAGGTACAGCAGCGCACGGCTGAGCTGCACGCGCTGGCCGAGCGCGAAAGGGCGATCCTGGCCGCCGCTGGCAGCGCCATCGTTGCTACCGATGCCGAGGATTGCATCGTGCTGTTCAACCCAGCGGCAGAGCGGCTCACCGGGCGCCTGGAGCAAGAGGTCCTGGGCAAGAAGGCAACCGCGCTGCTTTTCGATCCTCAGGAGCTGCGTGCGCGCTCCCTGGGCCTGCAGGTCCAGGCCGGCGGCCACTTGCAGGACACCGAGGTGGTCATGTCGCACCTCAATGGTGCGGACCATGCCGAGTGGCAGCTGGTGCGCAGCGACGGGGCGCGCGTGCCCGTGCTGCTGGACGTTCGGGTGCTCCACGATGGCGACTCCACGATGCACGGCTTGGTGTACGTGGCCGTGGATCTCTCCGAGCGCAAGCGGCTTGAGGAGGCGCTCAGGCAACGCACACAGGACGCCGAGGCGGCCAGCCGTGCCAAGAGCAGCTTCCTGGCCAACATGAGCCACGAGATCCGCACACCGTTGCACGGGATGCTGGGCATGGCCGGGACGCTGGCCGAGGCGCAGCTGCCGCCGAGGCAGCGCCAGCAGGCCCAGCTGGTCTTGCATTCGGGCCGATTGCTGTTGGGCCTCATCGACGACATCCTGGACTTCTCGCGCATCGAGGCCGGCCAGCTCAAGCTCGAACATGTGCCCATGGACCTGAGCGCCATCGCTCGCGAGGCTGCCGCGCTATTCCAACCCATGGCGGCGCGCAAGGGGCTGGCGCTGCGGCTGCAATTGCCCCAGCAAGAGCCGGCTCCCGTGCTGGGCGATCCACTGCGGCTATCCCAGATCCTCAACAATCTGCTGTCCAACGCTGTGAAGTTCACGTCCGCGGGAGGCGTGGATCTGTGTCTGGTGCACGAGGCAGACGAACGCTGGCGCTTTGTGGTGCGCGACAGTGGCATCGGGCTCACCGCCGAGCAACAGGCGCGGATCTTCGAACCGTTCACGCAGGCGGATGGCTCCACCACGAGGCGCTTCGGGGGCTCGGGGCTGGGCCTGTCCATCGTCAGGCACCTGGCGCAGTTGCATGGCGGCATGGTGGGTGTGCACAGCCAACCCGGGCAGGGTGCGGAATTCTGGGTGGTGCTGACACTGCCACCGGCTGCCCCCGCATCACAAGCTGTGACGCAGGCACCGACATCCCCTGGTGCGTCGGCAGCCGCGTTGACAGGCAAGGCTGTCCTCGTAGCCGAAGACAACGAGGTCAACATGCAACTGGCATGCATGATGCTGGAGCAGCTCGGCCTGCATGCACGCCCTGCGCCGAACGGCGATGCGGCCGTCAGGGCCTATGCGCAAGGCGCCCCGGACATTGTCCTGATGGACATGCACATGCCCATCATGGACGGCCTGGAAGCGACTCGGTGCATCCGCGCCTTGGAAGCCCAACGGAGATTGCAGCGCACACCGATCGTCGCGCTCACGGCCAGTGCGCTGGCTGAAGACCGGCAACGTTGCAAGGACGCCGGCATGGACGACGTGTTGGTCAAGCCCTTTGACATGGCACAGTTGACGGCACTTCTGGAGCGCTTTCTACCGCCCGAGGTGCCGGGCAAAAGCGGGTCTTGAAGCATGCCTGCCTGCCCGGGCAGCGCAGATGTCATGCCGCGGAGCCGAGCGTCCGCTGGGCCGCAGCAGCGTCTGGTAGCCATAAGCCCTGGGCTCTCGTCTATCGCGTGTGCCGGTTTGTGTACGCTGGCAAACTACGGTCACCAGTGGCCCTTTGAGCTGACAGTGGCCAGGGGTATGTTCGGACTGCTCGCCAAGCCATCCGAACGGCATGCAAACCGGACATCTTTGCTCATGACTCTCCAGCAACGCCACAACGTCAACGTCGCCGGCGAGGGAGCAGCCATCATGGTGTTTGTCCACGGCTTCGGCTGCGACCAGCGCATGTGGCGGCTCCTGGTGCCGCACTTTTCACAGCGCTACCGCACCGTGCTGCTGGACCTGGTGGGCAGTGGCCGATCAGACTTGAACGCCTACGACTTCGACAAGTACGCCTGCCTGCACGGGCACGCGGCGGATGTGCTGGAGATCGTCGAGGCCCACGCTGCCATCCCGGTGGTGCTGGTCGGGCACTCGGTGGGTGCCATGATCGGCATGCTGGCGTGCATCAAAGCACCGCAGCGCTTCGCCGCGCTCGTGATGGTCGGGCCATCGCCCTGCTACATCAACGACGGCGACTACGTCGGCGGCTTCACCCGGGCCGACATCCAAGGCCTGCTCGACACGATGGAAAGCAACTACCTGGGTTGGTCCAGCAACATGGCGCCGGCCATCATGGGCGCGCCGGACCAGCCCGAGCTCGGGGCAGAGCTCACCAACAGCTTCTGCCGCACCGACCCTGACATTGCCCGTCATTTCGCACAGGCGACATTCCTGTCGGACCACCGCGCACAGTTGCCGCTGCTGGGCACACCCACGCTGATCCTGCAATGCAGCGACGATTTCATCGCACCGCGCTGCGTGGGCGAGTACATGGCTCGCACTATCTCCAACAGCGCACTGCACGTCATCGACAACGTGGGCCACTGCCCGCACTTGAGCGCGCCGTCGCCGAGCATCGATGCCATGGAGAGCTTCCTGCACGGGCGGGGGCTGTAGCGGATGTCCACGTCGCCCGGCCTGCCGTCGCTGCAGTCGCTGTTCGAACACGCGGCCTGCGGACTGCTGCTGGCAAGGCCCGACGGCACCATCGCCGTCGTTAACCAGACCTTCTGCGACTGGCTGGGCTACGAGCAGGCCGATCTCGAAGGCCGGCGCCGCGTGCAGGACCTGCTCACCATGGGCAGCCGCATCTTCCACCAGACCCATTGGATGCCGCTGCTGTCGATGCAGGGCGCCATTGCCGAGTTGAAGGTCGACTTCGTGGATCGCGACGGCGTTCGCACCATCCCGATGCTGGTCAATGTCGTGCGGCGCCGGCATGGCGATGTCGTGTTCGACGAGCTCTCCGCCATGGTCGTGCTCGATCGCCACAAGTACGAGCGCGAATTGCTGCTGGCACGCCGCCACGCCGAGACTGCGCTGGCTGAGCGCCACGAAATTGAACGGGCCCTGCACGTCAACCGTGACGCGCTGCGCCAACTCAACGAGCAGTTGGGCGATGCTGACCGCAAGAAGGACGAATTCCTGGCCACGCTGGCACATGAGCTGCGCAACCCGTTGGCACCCATGCACAACGTGCTGGAGATCCTGCTGCACAAGGACTTGCAGGACCCGCAGTTGTGCTGGGCCCGCGAGGTGTTGCAGCGCCAGCTCGGCCACATGGGCCGTCTCGTGGACGACCTGCTGGAAGTGTCGCGTATCACGCAGGGCAAGTTGGAGCTTCGGCTGCAGCTGCTGGACGTGGTGGTGGTCGTGCAGGCAGCATTGGAGGAAGTGCGTCCGGCACTGCTGGCTGCGCAGCACCGGCTCGACATCACGCTGCCGCAGGAGCCCACGTGGCTTCATGCCGACCCGGTGCGGCTCACGCAGGTGCTGGTCAATCTGTTGGGCAACGCCGTGAAGTACACACCGCACGGCGGGCACATCGCGCTGGCGTGCCAACGCGCCGGCGCCGAGCTCGTCATCACGGTGGCTGACAACGGCATAGGTATTGCACCTGACCACCTCGCGCACGTGTTCGAGATGTTTTCACAGCTTGAATCCGGGCTGCAGCGCTCGCAGGGCGGGCTGGGCATTGGCTTGGCACTGGTGCGCGGCCTGGCGGCACTGCATGGCGGAACCATTGCTGTTTCCAGCCCGGGACTGGGCCAAGGCAGCGAGTTCACCGTGCGACTGCCGCTGGCCCATGCCGGGCAGACAGCGCCGCAAGCGCAGGCAACCATCCCTGTTGCAGCCGCCGCGCGCCGTGTGCTGGTGGTGGACGACAACCAGGACGCCGCCCACTCGCTGGCGCTGCTGCTGGAACTCGAAGGGCATGCCGTGGCGGTTGCCTTCGATGGGGAAGCAGCCCTGAACCAGGCCGCTCGGTGGCAGCCCGATGTGGTGCTGCTGGACATCGGGCTGCCAGGGATCAGTGGCTACGAAGTGGCACAGCGGCTGCGCCAGATGCCCGGCGGCCAGCGGCTTCGGCTGGTCGCGTTGACCGGCTGGAGCCACGAGCAGGATCGGCACGCCGCACTGCAGGCCGGCTTCGACCACCACCTGACCAAGCCAGTAGAGCCACAGACGCTGAGGGCCGTACTGGCCGATGGAGTGATGCCGCCCGGGCAGTGATGCCTTGTGACGTCGACGCTGCGCGACCGTGGGCGCCAGCCAATTCAGCAGGCCAGGCAGCCGCCGTCAACGCACTTCAGCAGGACGGTTGCTGCCCGGCGGCATCCGTGAGCACTTGCTGCAGTTCGTCGAGGCCCACCGGTTTGGTCAGGTGGCCTGGAAGCCCGCCTGCGCGGTGCGCCGACGGTCCGCATCCCGGCCATAGCCTGTTGCCGCGCGTCAATCAAGGTGAGAGCACCGTTCTCCTGCTTGTCACCGGCGTTGTTGCCACCTTCCCCTTCAGTCGCCTGCTTGAAGCCGGCCTTGAGCATCACCTGGTAGTGACGGATGCGGCCATTGACCACTTGGCCACGCGTTTTCATGAAAGGCATTGCGGTGAGGCACTGACCCAGTCCGCTGGCCCAGAGCTGAGACAGCGAAGTCGTGCCGCAACTCAAGCCCCCGCTCGCCATGCGGCTGGAGGCCGTACGGCGCTGAGGCGGCGCCATCCGCAGCTCATGCGCAGCGTCCGCCGCACGCTGTAGCGGCATGTCCGCGCCTGGCGTGCCCTGGGTGTCTGGGCTTGTCCCGCCAGACCAGCTTGGTACCGGGCTCCGTGACCGGGCCATCCCGGTAGCTGAGACCGTCCGTCTTGAGAGCGCCCTGGTACCAGCCATCTAACCAGGCATCGGCTTCAACTGAGCCGTGTGGGTATGGACAGACGCCGGCTACTTCCGAAAGCGCTTGACCACGAGCGAAGCCCTCGCTCCATGTCTCTCGTTCGTTCTGTGTGATGGCATTCATGGCTCGAATCCTTTTGGAAGGGTTCCCTCTCGCCCATGGCTGCACTTCAGCGACTTCGGCGCCAACCTGTTTGACCATTCCCTGTCGATGCTTGCGGGCGTGGCGAAGTCGCTCCCGTCTGCATGGCCTGTGAGGATCTTGCTTCTTGGCCGTGTATGCCACCGGCAAGAAAGGCCGGTCCTGGCAATTCCCTCGGGACTGCAGCTAGTACGGCATCACCACCAAGAGCACGCACGCCGCCCCGATGGCGGCGATGCCACACCACAGCAGCATGACGCCAGTGCGCCGCCGGTGATCCATGAAGCCAGCGATTCCAGCCACCGCCGCAAGGGCGCCGAACACCGCCATGCCTAGCGCGATGGCTTCCGTGGACGGCATCTTCTGACCTTGGCGTGGCTTGGTGTGACGCCCGGTACTTTTCCTGCAGCCCCAGGCACCGGCGCGAGGTCAGTAGACGCTCGCGGCCCTTGGTCGGCCCACCAGTGCCACGCGCGGTGCCTACAGGTCGCCTACCAGGCCGTTGGAGTACCCGGTGTCGGGTCGCCCGTGACCACCTTCGGTATCGCCTTGTGCAATTTCGAGCGGTTCAGGAAGGCCCGTGATGAGCAATGTGGTCTGCCAAGTCACTGTCGTAGCCCCGGCAGGCAGTCCAGCAGGCCTTTTGCGGCCATGCTGCCCGGATCATGGACGGACTCCTGCCAAGCCGCACAGCCGCGTGAGGTTGTACGCCGCCATGGTCAGCGTGAAGACTTGATCCACCTTGGCCAGACCGCGCACCATCACCTGGCGTATCGGCCCGATGGACTTTTCCCAGCCGAAGCAATGCTCAATGCATTTCCTTCTGATCTGGCTGATCTCTTAGCCAGCGTGCCGCGTGGTGCGGGCATCGATGGCGCTGCCGCCAATGCGTTTAAGGTTCTGAGCCACGTGCGGCGTGACGTTGAGAGCGCGGCATTCCCTGATGAAGCCGCGCGTGTCGTACGCCTTGTCGGCACCCACGGTGATGCGCTGCGTGTCGCTGCACACGTCGCCCAGCATCTCGGCCGTAGCGGCGCGCTCGGCCTTGCCGTCAGCCTGAGTGGTGTGCACGTTGACCACCATGCCATGCCTGTTGTCGGTGAGAACGTGACCCAAGTAGCTCAGCAACGCGGGCGCTGCATTGCTCTTGCGGTACAGGCGCGACTCGGGGTCCGTCTTCGATTCGTGCGTCTCGTTGCTGCGTTTCTCGCCGTGCCAGTTCTCGGGCGGCTGGTCATCGTCGCTGCCGTCCTTGCACCGGATGCTCTTGTGCCCGGCCTAGGCCTGGATGGGCGTGCCGTCCACGCTGAAGTGCTCGCCCGACAACAGCCCCCGGGCCTTGGCCATCTCCACCGTGGCGTCGAACAGCGCCGTCACGGCCTCATGCTCGATGAGGCAGTCGCGGTTCTTACTGAACACCGAGTGGTTCCAAACCGGGTCGTCGATCGACAGGCCCACGAACCACCGGCAAGAGCAAGTTGTAGGTCACCTGCTCCATGAGCTGGCGCTCGCTGCGAATGCTGTAGAGCACCTGCAGCAACATCGCCCGCAAGAGCTTCTCTGGCGCAATGCTCGGGCGCCCGCCTTTGATGTCGGCCTCGTACATCGCCGAGAAACGCTCGTCCATCTTGACCAGCGCCTCGTTGACCCAGGCGCGGATAGGGCGCAGCGGGTGTGACGCCGGCACGAAGTCCTCCAACAGCACCGTCGTGAACAGGCTCTCGCTGTAGCTGTCAGCTCCCCGCATCGTCGTTTTTCTCGTACGTCCAACCCCAATGTTCGCTCAGCTCGACTTTGGCCATTTCCGCGCTGTAAAGGCGAAGCGGATCGGCTCGTAGACTGACTGTTCTCTCCGGGCAAGGGAGAAGGCCATGTCTGTTTTGCCGACCCGCTTCGCGCAGGTCATTTTGTGCTTCGCCGGGCTGTTTTGTCAGCGAACTTGGCAGCATGCCCAGTTGCTGCTCATGGGCGCGGTGCTGGTGCCCGGCGCGCGCACCGTCGCCAGCGTGCTGCGGGTACTGGGCTTGGCCGGCGAAGCGCACTTCGTGAACTTCCATCGCGTGCT
>NZ_KE387217.1:0-54886 GCF_000430725.1 Azohydromonas australica DSM 1124 | reverse complement strand
AGGACGCCGAGGCGGCCAGCCGTGCCAAGAGCAGCTTCCTGGCCAACATGAGCCACGAGATCCGCACACCGTTGCACGGGATGCTGGGCATGGCCGGGACGCTGGCCGAGGCGCAGCTGCCGCCGAGGCAGCGCCAGCAGGCCCAGCTGGTCTTGCATTCGGGCCGGTTGCTGCTGGGCCTCATCGACGACATCCTGGACTTCTCACGCATCGAGGCCGGCCAGCTCAAGCTCGAATACGTGCCCATGGACCTGAGCGCCATCGCTCGCGAGGCTGCCGCGCTCTTCCAGCCCATGGCGGCGCACAAAGGGCTGGCACTGCGGCTGCACCTGCCCCAGCACGAGCCGGCTCCCGTGCTGGGCGATCCACTGCGGCTGTCACAGATCCTCAACAACCTGCTGTCCAATGCCGTGAAGTTCACGTCCGCGGGAGGCGTGGATCTGTGCCTGGTGCACGAGGCAGGCGAACGCTGGCGCTTCGTCGTGCACGACAGTGGCATCGGGCTCACCGCGGAGCAACAGGCGTGGATCTTCGAACCGTTCACTCAGGCGGATGGCTCCACCACGCGGCGCTTCGGGGGCTCGGGCCTGGGCCTGTCCATCGTCAGGCACCTGGCGCAGTTGCATGGCGGCGAGGTGGGAGTGCACAGCCAACCCGGGCAGGGCGCGGAATTCTGGGTGGTGCTGACGCTGCCAGCGGCGGCCATGGCAGCACCAGCTGGGGCGCATGCACTGGCAGCCCCGGGTGGGTCGGGTGCGTCGACAGCCACGCTGGACGGCAGGGCAGCCCTGGTGGTCGAGGACAACGAGGTCAACATGCAACTGGCGTGCATGATGCTGGAGCAGCTCGGCCTGCAAGTGCACCCTGCCCCGGACGGCGATGCGGCGGTCAAGGCCTATGCGCAGGGTGCCCCGGACATCGTCCTGATGGACATGCACATGCCCATCATGGACGGCCTGGAAGCAACTCGGCGCATCCGCGCTTTGGAAGCCCAACAGGGATGGCCGCGCACACCGATCGTCGCCCTCACGGCCAGTGCGCTGGCCGAAGATCGGCAGCGTTGCAAAGAAGCCGGCATGGATGACGTGTTGGTCAAGCCCTTTGACATGGCACAGCTGATAGCACTTCTCGAACGCTTTTTGCCGTCCGAGGCGCCGGGCACCCGCGGTCTGTGATGCATGCCTGCTGGCTCGGCGCGCAGCTGTCATGCATTGGAACCCCTGTCCGCTCCGGCGCTGAGGCCATGAGTTGCTGCACCGCTTCGATGGCATCGGCATCGTAGTTGCAACCGATGATGAAGCGCAGTTCGGCGCTGTCGCCGTCCAGTACCTGTTCCCCCGCGACCGTGAGCAGCAGATCGATGTCGGTGGCGACGTCCTGCAGCATCTGGACGATCTGCTCAATGCGCTGGATTCCTTGCTGGCGGTCGCGTTCGATGGCCGGGGCTCGGCGCACCGGGCCGAGCTTGTCCCCGGCGTCCACCACCGTTTGCCAAAAGTCGCGTGCCTCGTTTGGGTCCATGGCCTGTTGCGTTGAGCAATCCAGTCCGGGCAGCCGGCTGGCGCCGCCCATGGGAGAAACGATGTCTGTCGCGGCGTGGCACTCTTACGAGCATGTCCGATGCTTTCGATCCCCGGCCACCTCAGGAGCTGCGTGCCTTCTATGACCGGTTCTCGGTGCGCTTTCGCTCGCCCGGCGTGTGCCTTTGCGGTTATCGACTGAGGTGGATTGCCTTCCGTAGCCAGGAGCTTGACCGAGGTATCGAGCGCGCGGTGCTGGACTTGGCTTGGGGCGATGAGTCGGTCACCCGGCAAGCCGAGTTTGTCGCACGTGCCCGTGAAGAAGTCCAGGCAGGGTGCTCGCTGACCTTTGTGGAGGTCGGGCTAAGAAGATCCTACCTCTATGGAAAGGATCAGCCGCTGACGCCGCCGAGGGTCTTGCTGGCGATATCGATGTGGCGCTCTGGCCATCCCTGCGGGCTGCTCGGCCGCATCGAGCTGGATGCCGAGGGCCGCCCAACGGGCTCGGCACAGGCCCCGTCGCCACTGGTGCGCATGGGCGGTTGAGCCTGCGGTCCGGGCAACTCCGGACAGATCACCTTGCAGAGTGTCCGTGGCACTGCCACGGCGTTTTCATGCTGCGACTGCCCGCACAAGGAGAGCAATGGAGGTAGCGAGGATTCCGCTTGGTTGAATTCGATAACGCGTAGCTTCCCGGAAGTAAAACAACCAGGAGGGATCCGAACATGACCGAACTGCACTGACGGCTCACGCCGCCGCCGCAACTCGCCTTGGCAGTCCAACCATCGATGCCACGCGCCGGTATTCGCCGGGCCATGCGGCGCCCGCAACGCTGCGCGCCTACCAAGCCGGCTTCCGCGCTTTGAGGCCTGGTGCGTGTCCGGGTGGGGCGGGCGAGCGGGGGCTGCGCCTTCCCGGTCGCCCTCAAGATGGTGGCGGCGTTCCTGGCCGCTCAGGCCAACGCCGGCGTCAAAGGTGGCCAGCCTCCGGCGCCGCGGCTACGTACGCAGCGGCGAGCCTTTCATGGACCACGCCGACGCCGGGCTGCTGTGAAATCAGTGCGGCCAGATGTTCCGCGCCGATCGGTGATCGGCTGCGCGTCGGTCATCGCCACCGGCGACGCGGCTCCCGCTTGATCCGGGCGGCTGACGCTGGTGCTACGCAGGAGCAGCAGTGCTTCGCATCTTGTCCAACTTGGCGTTCACCTGTTCAAGTCTAGGGAGCAGAGCCTCCACGCGCTTGAGTAGATCGGGGGCAGCAACCCCGTGCTGGCGCTGGTCCTCAATCGCCCGCTCCAGCACCAGCAGCCGTGTCTCCAGCAGCCCACGCATGGCATGCAGCCGGATCAGTTCATCGTGTCGGTCCATGCTGCGGCGCAGCAACAAGTAAGCCTAGCAGCACCCGGGATATGCCCGAGGGTCTACCTGGCTGGTGCTGGAGGCCCCGGGGGCGAAAACGCTACCCACACCCCTTCCCTGGCGTGCATGTCAGCTCACGTTCAAGCCTGTACCCAACATTGCCAGGGCTGCCCAACACGCGGGAGGGGACGAGGACCCGCAGCAAGCGCGAACAGACGCGGTACCGGTGACGTGCCGCAGCTGCGCCAGCATTGCCAGGGCGTGATGTCAGTCGTCGACCCTGGGCCGGCGCAGCTCGGCCAGCTTCTCGTTCACCAAGCGCAGACGATCAAACAGGGACGGCATGCGTTCGGCCAGCTCAGGCGCTGCCCTCACTTGCCAGCGGCACTGCGCTTGAATCCCCTGCTCCAGGAGCACCAACTGGAGTTCCAACACGTTGCGCTTTGCACGCAGCTCACCTGCTTTGTCCATGCAGGCGGCGCTGCAAGGGTTGAGCTCGCCGGCCTCCAGGGCGTGCCCCAGGCTTCCCGGGCTGGCGGTGTCCCTGCACGTCTGGCGGCGGGGAGCTGGTCGGCGGCGCCTTCGAGTTCCCGGTCGTCATCGTGGGCAGCCTGTCACGAAGTCGGCCGGCGCAGGGCTTGGCCCTTGGGTTCCCTGCCCCGCTCGCGCCCCAGAATGCAGCTGCGGTGACCAAGGTTGCCGCGCGCTTCTGCAGCTTTATCGGCCCCGAGTCCGCAGACCGGGGCCCTTTTTTATTGCCAAGCACCAGTGCGGCCATCAGGGCTGGAGCCGCTTGTCGTCAGTGTCCGACTTGTGCTCCCAGAAGGCGCAGCTGTTCTCGGGCTGCCCCACCACGGGCGACACACGCAGGTGCTGGCAGAGGCCGTTGGTGTCGTTGTCAGGCGGCGGCCTGTCGCAGTGGAGGCAGTGCCAGCCCGAGTGCGCCTCGACCTGGGCGGTGAAGTGTTGGCTGGACTGCCGATCGTGAACCGGTAGCCGCGGCTACGTCCGGCGGCGTGCCGCTCTTGCCTGCTCCAACGTCAGCGTCTTGCGCAGCAGACGCAACCTGCTTTCGAAGTCGGCAAGCACGGCTTCTACCTCGGTCGTGTCCTTGCGCAAGGAGATCGACTCGCCGAGCTGGATAGCCTGCGCCGTCACCTGCACCTCGCCGTCGATGAGGCGGAGCCATGCCTGCTCTAGCGGCGTTCTCTCGAGAGGGTGCATGCGCGTCTCCAATGCTCACTGGCTCGGGCGCTGCACAAGCATCCACCTGCCGTTCCGTAAACGCGCTCAGGAAGTGTTTTCGGTTCCCTCCTGCCTGAAGATGGCTCGCCCGAACTGCTGTATGCGCATCCTGGCAACCCGTAGAGGCCACCGGCGCCAGCTGGGAGGGATTCCCCGGTGGGGCCGTGGCCAGCCTGGGTAGCTTTTCCGATTGTCCTGGAGAGCAGCGGACTTCACCGTTGCCAGAGTCCCCGCATGGAACAAGCGGACGAACTGCGTGTAGAGCTGGACGTGCTGGAATTCCGGATGGTGCTGCTGAAACGGATGGTCGAGGACCAGCGCCAAAAAGGGATCGCTGAAGCTGCGCTGGCCGAGCGCATAGCCAGCATGCTGCCCGGCTACGGCTGGTGAACGAGATGCTGGCTGCGATGCGTGGCGCTCCAGCGTAGCCATCAGCACCTGCCGCCGTGAGCCAGGCAGCAGGTGTTGCAGGCTGCAGCAGGTCTCGCGCGTGCGGTACTTGCGAAAATCCAGCGGCACAGCAGCGTCAGGACTCGTGCCGGACGATCGTTTACCTCGCCATTGATTTGCGCGCCTGAGGACTTCTGGCGAGTCCCTGGCCCATCCGCGCGGCCTGTGCCGTCGCGGTCGTCGCTGCCATCGAGGCAGGAGCCGGAACAGCAGCGTGCGCGGCAAGAGCGCCAGCGGCCCGTACTTCAGCGAGTCGGCGCTGTCGTCGCACTGCGCCGGTCACCGGAGCGCAGCATGCTCGCAATCTTGGACCAAGGGAGGATGGGCACCTAGTTGGCGAAGACCCAGCGCGCGTGGCTGGTCAAGCTTTCCAAGTTGTCTCCATTGACCGGCTTGTGCCCTCAAGGTCTTCAGGCCTGCGACTGCCTCAATCGTGCAAGTGCCCTATCCACCGCTGCGCTTTGGCGGACAAGGCGCAGCGGACGAAGTCCGCCAGGCAAGGCAATACGGGATAGTCTTACCAAGGCCGAAACCATGGCATGGCGAGAAAGGCACAGCGCTGATGGACGAGCCAAGATCCGCGGTCTTTGGCATCAGACGGCACAACATCGCCAGCTTTTTCCGCCAGGAGACGACAATTGCTCAACAGCTGGCTGCCGTCTGCACGCCTGCTTTCGGCCGAAGCGTGCGTCTATACCTAACGGTTTTTGTCGTCCAGGGGCTCCTACGTTGACGTTGGCTCGCAGACAGGAGTAGAAGAGCTGAAAACAATCTTGCGCACTTCCCGAGCCGGCAGAGCAATGTCAGTGCCGGGCAGGATCAGCCAGGTGTCCAATCCTCCAATGGCCACCAGTCGATCCGTGAACGGCGGGACCAGCTGCTTCCCCAGCACGGCAGTGCACTTCACTTTCAAGTTGCCGACCATCAGCACCGCCGGCTCCGCCGGCTGTGCCAGCAATGGCTCCAGCACTTGCGCTGCCGTCTCTCCGAAGTGACTGGCGATCTTTTCGATCTCGTCCAGTCGCCAAGGATGCTTGCCCCATGCCCGGCGATAGCCAGCCATGTATTCCATGCCAAGGATCTCGCCGACGACACGGCCGAACTTGCGGCTGCTGACGTCGTGGCGCTGCATCAGCTCGCGGACGCAGCGCGCCCAAGATTCCGTTGATTCTGCAACAGCAAGAGGCTGTTCCTTCTTTTTTGTAATCATTGATGGCGCAACTGTTACCGGGTGCTTGTACTGTGCATTGAAGACGGCTCCTCTTGCTTCGGGACGATTCGCCCTGCGCTCCCTGGGCGGCAGCCTGCAGAGCGAAGTGGTGCGAATGGTAGTGGCCCCACTGAGCATGCTGTCCGCTTTTTTGCTGTCAGAACATTTCGTCACACAGGCTGTATGTGGGCGTCTTGCCTGTCGGTGAGCACTGGCACTAATATTTCTCGCAAAGAAGTTCCGAGGGAAATAGGGCCTGTTTCCTGACTTTCAGGGACAGTGCTCACGCGTAAAGACAGCTTGTTGTAGGAGCTGGCAATGGCGCTATCCCTCAAGTGGATTGCCGCAGCTGCAGTTGGGGTCATCGTGCTTCCAGCCGCAGCAGCAGATGGATGCAAAGTCATCCTCTGCTTGGCGGGGCCGTGGCGTTCGATCCCCGAATGCGTGCCTGATGTGCGCCGAGCGTTGCGCCACGGCATCCCACACTGCGATCAGGCCACCGACGGCAACAACACCACGTATCACAGCTGGGCATCCGCCACGGACTGCCCGCCGCAGTACACGGTCTGGCAATACGACCTCTACGGCAACCGCACAGCAGTGGGCTGCAATGCCGCAGGCGTGGTCAACGTCATCCAGGCCGGCGTCCCATACGTGCGGGTGTGGTGGTTCCCCGACGGCGAAACCACCAGCACCTGGTACAGCGCCGCGGCACGGCTGCAGTACGGACCGTTCATGGATCCCCGCTACGACTCGGACTACTTCGCCTGGCAGGCGACACAGCCGCTGCCGGGCACCGTTCCTTCCGGCAGCGATCAGTAGCAACCCGTCGGGGCTTCCATGGATCTGCTTGCACACATCGAGCGCTGCGCGCCGGATGTTGACTCGTTGACCATGCGAGCCATCGTGCACGTCGAGTCCGGCGGGCACCCCTGGGCGATCAACATCAACGAGGGCTACCAGCTCGTGCGACAACCACGCAGCCAAGCCGAGGCTGCCGTCACGGCTCGTCAACTCGTGCGCCTCGGCTACAGCATCGATGCCGGCCACGGCCAGATCAACTCGTTGAACTGGTCCTGGTTGGGTCTTGATGCGGACAACGTATTTGACCGCTGCACCAATCTGCGTGCAGCCCAGGCGGTCCTGGTGGACTGCTTCAAGCGCGCACCGTCAAGGGATCCTCAGATGGCGCTCAAGGAAGCCCTCTCGTGTTTCAACACCGGCAGTTTCACTGGCGGTTTTCACAATGGCTATGTCACTCGCGTTTTGCGGGCTGCCGCAGCCATTCGGTCTTCAACCTCCCCAAGGAGTGAATGATGAAAGTTGCGGATAAAACCGGAAGCGTGTCCCTGCGGCAAGTCATCACATGGGTGCAGCTCGCCGTCCTGATGGGTGCGCCAGCACTGGCCTGTGCCCAGGGCATCACGCTGCCGGACGAGCCGAAAAACTTGCTGGCGCAGATCGCTGGCTATGTCATTGCATGTGCCGGCGCCTTCGTCACGATCTGCTTCGGCATCTTCGGGGGCAAGTTTGCCGCAGGACGTGCGCACTGGACCGAGGGCGTGCCGGCGGCCGTGGGCGGCGCGATCATGGTTGCCGCCGGCTTGTTCATCGCGGCTTGAGCCCGGCGCAGCACCATGCTGGAGCCTATTTACAAGGCCGCTACGAGGCCAGCTCTGAAGTTCGGTGTTCCACTCAAGGCGGGCTTCTGGACCATCTTTGCTGCCATTCAGGTGGGCATGTGGGGCGCGCTCCTGCTGCACAACGGCTGGATTGCGTTCTTCGCCATCCTGGTGGGAGCGGCGTTGCTGGGATGGATGCGCCTTGCCACCCACAAAGATGATCAACGCATCGACCAGCTGCTCACCGCCTTCTGGTTGCGGTGGGTGCATCTGCGCAGCTCGCGGATCTTCAAATGCCGAAGCTATGGATCCCTCGTCAACGCTGGCCAGTCTGATGACTACATCAATTGATCCGCCCGCCTCTCGGTCCGGCGGCCTAGGTCAGACGCCGCGCATTCTCCTGTGGGACGTGGACCGAGGCAACGGGATTTTCGGGCGCGATGGCGGGCGTTACCGGCGCCTTTGCACAGGTAGCCCTGTTGGCTCAGCAGATGTGCGACAAGCCAGCACGCCCGGGCCGCGATCGCAGCGGGGAGATGATTGATGTGGTTCAAGTTCCCATGGATGGCGCCGTGGCTCACACGGTTCGTGCCGCCGGCGTCCGTTGCCGCGGCTCGCATGCTGCCTTTGGGGCACATCCTGAGGGCCGACACCGTCAAGACCCGCCGGGGCACGTACCTGCGGGCCTGGCGGCTGGAAGGCGTTTGCTGGGAATCGGCCAGCCCTGACAAGATTGCCGAGTATCACGAAGCCATCTGCTCGTTCCTGTCCAGCCTGCCTGGTGGCCACTGGCGCGTGAGCCGCTACCTCGATCAGCGGTACACCTCCGGACGGCTCACCCCGCTCCCAGGTGACTCGTTCGGGGCCAAGCTCGAAAGGACGCTGGCCCGGCTGGACCAGACGAAGCCGTACCTGGAAACCTGCCTCATCACTGTCCTGGAGTACATCCCGCAGCGTGTGCTCGACGGGCTGGGCGACCCGCGCACGCTGGAGCAGGTCGGGCAAGACGACGCACAGGGGATGCGCGAGCTCGACGAACACGGCCTGGTGCTCGAGCGCTCGCTGCGCCAGTTCCGGCCCGCTGTGCTCGGTGAGTATGAGCGCAAGGGTCGGCGCTATTCTCACTTCGCAGAAACCCTGGCGTACTTTGCCACCGGCTTGCGCCTGCGTGTTCGTGCCGACGCCGGGCCGCTGTTTCTCGCGCTGTCTGGAGCGGCCCGCACATCCTTCAAGGAGGGCGCTGTCGAGATTTCGGGGCCGCTTGGCAAGCGCTGGGCGGTGATGCTCGGCATCAACGAATACAAGGATGCGTTCCCCGGCATCCTGAGCGCCTTGATGTTCGAGCGCGTCGAGTTGCTGCAAACGCAGGTCTGGTGGCCGATGCTGCGCCGCGACAGCATCGAAGCACTGCAGAAGCAGCAAAACTACCTCAAGGCGACGGAAGATGTGAGCGTCGAGCAGGGCCGCGCGCTGCTGCAGGCCATGGAGGCCGTGCAGGACGGCATCATCAACATGGGCCACTACGGCTATGTGCTCTCTGTCTTCGGCGCGACGCTTGAAGAGGCAGAAGCCAATGCCAGCCGCATCGCCGCGGCGGTGATGCAGACCAGCGGCATCCAGCTCGCCCGCGTTGATCTGCTGGCCGACAACGCGTGGTACTTCCAGGTACCAGGCAATTTCAACAAGCGACCGCGCATTGCCGAGCTCTCATCACGCGCGGTGGCCGCGCTCGCGCCTGACCACGACACGCTGCACGGCAAGCGCTGGGGACACGCCTGGGGCGAGGCCTGGATACAGAACCGCACTACGAGCAACCGCAAATATCCGTGGAGCCCGCACGCCTCGCATCCCAGGCGCAACGTAGCAGGCCGGCCAGTGGCCGGCAGCATTTGCATGACAGGCATGACCGGCGGCGGCAAGTCGCTGCTGCTGAACCTGATCAATGCGCAGTCCGAGCGCTACGACCCGCGGCCGCGCATCCTGTTATGGGATATGGACCGCAGCAACGAAATCTTCGCGCGGGCCAGCGGATTCGACTACCGCAGAATCCGCGTTGGTGAAGCCACGGGCATCAATCCATTCCAACGGCCCCGCAACAAGGCTATCCGCCCCCGCCACCTGCTGCGCTGGGCTGCCATCGTCCAGGAGTGCCTGGTTGCGCAATCAGACGCGAAGCTGACCGACGCGGAGTATCGCCAGATCGCCACGGCAGTCAAGGCGGTTGCGACACTGCCTTGGCAAAAGCGCGGCCTCAGCGCAGTGCGCCAGATGCTGCTGGCCAAGGGACCGGACGGTGAAGGTTCGAGCCTGCACGAGCGGTTGGCACCGTGGTGCCGCGGTGAAGAACTGGGCTGGGTCCTTGACGGAGAGGATCGCCTGCCGGATGCCAGCGACGCGGACCGCATTGCGTTCGACTTTACGGAGTTTCTGAACAGCAAGCGCATCTGCGGCCCACTCGTCGCTGCGCTGACCGACTACTCCACGGAGATGATCGACGGGCGCCGAATCATCGTTGCGTGCGAAGAAGCCTGGAAACCGCTGGACAACGAGCGCTTGGCGGCCATGTTCGAGAAGTTTCAGCTCACCGTGCGCAAGCTGCACGGCTTGTGCATCAACGTGACACAGCAGCCGACGGCGTTCATGAACTCGCGCGCCGGCCAGACGATGGTGAACCAAGCCGCGACCTTCATTGCCCTGGCCGACGAGCAGTCAACCTTTGATGTTTATGGCCGCATGGGCTACTCGGCCGAGGACGTGGACATCATCCGCACGCTGCGCGAGGGGGGCGTTTACCGGTTCCTTCTGCGCCAGCCCGCCGTGGGCCCGTCCATCGTGCTGGAGCACGACCTGACGGGCATTGAGCCCATCGACGGGGTGGACCCCATCGTCATTCTGTCCGGTGAGCCCGAGCACGTCGAGCTGCTGGACGAGATTCGCGACCGTGTGGGTGACAACCCGAAAGACTGGATGCCGCTGCTGGGCCAGGCCGTGCGGGATCTGAAGGCGCGCCAAACGGGCGCACGTTGATTGGAGGTGCGCAATGAAAAGGGCTATTGCCGTGATGGCGGCGCTCACCTGTGCTCTGGCCCAGGCTGGAGTTCCATTGCCTCCGAAACCAGAAATTCCTGCCGAGCCGCTGCCGAACCCTTGGGGTAATGGTACTCGGTGGACTGCGTATGTGATTCGTACAGATCGCGGGATGGTGGAGTGCCGACGGCCTTATATCGACTCAACATGCCGCCCGTACGTGCGCGGCCAGGATCGGCGTCCACGTGCATTTGTGCGGCTCGAAGGAAGCCGCTGGCTCAAATGCCCGGATGCGGTGAGCTTAGATAAATGCGTGGGGATTCGTGACCTTCCTAACACCCGGGTGCAGGAGTAAAGGCTATGGGTGACGTACCAGTATTCATGTGGGTTGGCAATGCTGTTGACCATTTGGCTTTGGGCTACCTCACGAACATTACATCCAAACTGGCAGCTTGGTTGACCGGCATTTCAGCGGCAGGCATGGCCTTGTGGTTAGCCCTTACGGGAAGCGCAACGGCAAGCGGCCTCGTTGCAAACCCTGTGGGTACGCTGACTTCACAGGCATTCAAGAAGGTGTGGGTTCTAGTGTTCGCGTGCAACGCAGCTCTGTTTGCAGGAGTCGCTGTCACCGGTACAGACGCAATGGCCAACGGCTTCACCGCGCTCTTTGCACCGGGAGACACACCTTTAGATGGCGGAGGTGGTACCAATCCATCGGTATGGACCGTGTTGCAGGACTTCGATGCCCAAGCCTGGGGCTTATTGGTCAAGATTTCCAAGGCCAATGCACTCACCCTTTCGCTGCCAATTTACTTGCTGGCCATGGCATTGATTGCCGTTGGCAACTTGGCGCTGGAGTGTATTGCGCTGTACGTCTGCATGGTGGCAAAAATTCATCGCACGTTCGTGCTCGCAATCGGCCCTCTGTTCGTCCTCACTCTTTTGCACAAAGAAACGTCAGGATTTTTCAAAGGCTGGCTGCACATGCTGCTTTCGACGGTTGTGCTCTTGTGGATGGTGTTTTTTGCGCTGGGATTCTCGATGTACATCAGCGGGCACATAGCTGAGGGCGTAACCGATGGGATAGAGGCCGACAACCTTATCAAGTTGGCCGGCTCCTACTGCGTGATCATGGTTGGATTGGCATTTGTGCTGCTCAATGCGCCGGCGTGGTCAGCCGCAATGACCGGTGGCGCCCCGATGCAGCTCGGCACCAGCGTCATGCAGTCGGCCGCCAATACGTATTTGCTCGCCCGAGGCGGCGCCAATGGTGGCTCCATGCCCAACCTGCCCAACACCGCGGGCAGCCACGTGCCGTACGCGTTGGGGCACATGGCCGGAAATGCCGTCAACACGGCCTACCAGCGCATGGCGGCCTGGGGCCGTAGCCGCTCGTGATTCAGCTGGAGATCGCCATGAAGTCGTCAACGTCTACCGTTGCTGCCGTGAGCCTTTCGTTCGCCGCGCTCATGACAACCCAGTCGGCCCGCGCTCAGATACCCGTGACCATAACATCGGATCTTCCGGGCAGCATCCATTGGGCTCAGCAGCTCATCGACAACGGCAAGTCGCTCCTGTACCAACTTGACCAGCTCGACCGCATGGACCGGGATTTCGGGGCCGTGACGGGCAACCGGGGCATGGCCGGCTTGCTGCGCGACAGCCGCTACGACAACTACGTGCCGCTCAACGCCCTGGAGCAGCTGGCCGATGTGGCGGCGCGCGGTTTCGCAGGCCTGACGCCTGAAGCCCGGGCGTTGATGCCGCCGGGCATGCTCGACCGGTGCTCCAGCCTTGCGGAACGACCGCGCTCCGTCTGCGAAACCGAGATCGCCCGCCCGTACGCCAATGCGCAGCTGCTGCGCCGTTCGCTGGCTGCCCAGAGTGGCCGGCTGGGGCAGATCCAGAAACTCACGGATGCGATCTCGGCCGCCACGGACCCGGCCGCCATTGCACAGCTCAACGCCAGGCTGCAGGGCGAGCAGCTGGCTCTGACGCACGAGAACAACCGCATCACGGCGCTGACGGCGTCTGTCGAGAACGACCAACGCATCGCGCAGGCCAACCAGCACTCCACCACTATGGAAATGCTCGACCGTCCGGGCGGCCTTCGCATTCGCGTTGAGGAGCCGTGAGATGACTTCCCAGCAAGCAAGCGACGATCTGCCCGAAGTGGGCCTGACGCAGCAGCAGCAGGCCGCGCTCATCGAGCACATCCAGGGCCGCATGGACCGCACCTGCCGGCGCACGACGTGGATGGCCACCGGCGCAATGCTGTTCTGCATGGCCGCCGTGGTGGTGGCTTATTTGTGTTTCAAACCCATTCCCGTGCCGTTCGAGATCAACGACGGCGTGGTGAACGTGCACACCACGCTGGACATCGACCGCATGACGCAGCAGGAGGCGTTGGACCGCGCTGATCTCAAGCGCTACGTCGAGGCCCGCTTCCGCTACCTGTGGTGGTTCGCCGAAGAGGACCGCCAGTTGGTCAGCCGCCTCTCCACCGAGGAGGTGTTCGCCGTGTATGACCGCCAGCTGCGCGGCGACCAGGCGCGCGGCGAGGAAGGGCTGATCCGCAAGTACGGCGACAAGCTGCGCCGGAAGGTGAAGGTGGCCCAGCCGCGGCTGCTCGGGCCCAACGGCGCCGGGCTGCGCGTGGCCGAAGTGGCGATCACGGTCACCGACACCTGGCTCGATGGCCGCGCTGCCGGCGAACAGCCGAGACCCGAGCGGTACATGGTCCGTATCAAGTACACGCGCGAGCTCAAGATGCGGCTGCGCCAGGACGAGCGCGACGACAACCCCTTCGGGTTCCTGGTGCGTGCCGAGCAGTCCGATCTGGACTACGGCGACGCGGCCCCTGCGGGCAAGATTGCAAGGGCCATCCCGTGAAAGCCGCCGCGCTTGCCCTGCTCGCCGCGGCAGCGCAGGCCGCGACGGCTGCGCCGATCTCGGAGGTGGTGTATGACCCGAAGCAGGTCATCCGCATCCCGGTCGCCAGGGGTGTCCCGACCCACGTCCTGCTGGAACCGGGCGAGACGATCACGACGGATCTGGCGGCCGGGCTCGCCTCGGTATGCCGCAGCGCGGCCAAGAACAGTGTCAGCCCTACCACCCAGGGCGGCGCCGATGCGCCGCCAATGGACGCGTGGGACCTGTGCGGACCGAAAGGCCAGGGCTCGATCTTCGTCAAGCCCGTGGGCCCTGCGACGCTGCCCAACCCGGTCGCGTTCCAGACGAATCGCAGGAACTATGCCCTGCAGTTCGACGTGGTGGCGAACCCGGCGCAGGCCTCACGCCGCGTCGAGATCCGCTCGGCACCGGCCGGGCAAGCCGGCGGGCCTGACCAGGACATGCGGCGCCGTCTGGCGGCCGCGCAGGAGATGCTGCCCACCGAGCAAGAAATTATCGAACAGCGCCTGTCGCTGCGGCCGATCGTCGCCAACGGCGACTACTCCAAGGCGTGGGGCCAGGGCTCCGAGGACATCGTGCCCGCCGCGGTGTGGGACGACGGGGCCTCTACGTATCTGGAGTACCCGGGCCACATGCCGGTGCCCGCGGTGTTCGAGGTCTTGCCGGGAGGCAAGGAACAGCAGGTCAACCCGCGCTTCGACCCCCGCTTCAACCTGCTGGTGGTGGACCGCGTGGCGCGCGGCCTGATGCTGCGCCGGGGCGACTCGCAGGTGGTCTCCATCACCAACCAGGCGTTCGACGTGCAGGGCCGCGGCGCGCCCAAGGGCAGCGTGGCCGAGGGCGTGCAGCGCATCGTGCGCGACAAGCGCACCGGCGGTTTCCGGGAGGACGGGCGATGAGCACAGCACAGGCAACCGTCAACACGGTAGAGCCGGCCAAACCCGTGGATGCCGTCGATATCCCCCGCGTCGCCGACTTGGCGCAGCAGCGCTGGTCGCGCCGTAAGACGAGGCTCACCCTGAGCCTGCTGGGCGCGGCGACACTGGCAGCCGGCGCGGGCGTGTGGTGGATGAAGGTCTATGGCCTGCAGTCGCTGCTGCCGCTGCCCAAGGCCGAGCAGGAGGCGCCCAAGCCGGCATCAAGCACTTCCCGCGGCAAGCCGGCGCGGATGCCGGATCCTGGACCAGCACAAGCCGCTGCGTCCCCTGCCCCAGCCCAAGCACCGGCACCGGCGCCAGCAGCTCCCAAGCCCACCGTGCCCGCGCCGGACGAGGACATCGAGCCCATCTGCATCAAGGGCCAGCCCTGCAACCAGCGCGCGGGTGGGCAGCGCGCCGGCGGCTCGGGTGGACAGGCCCGGCCGCGCCAGGTGCGCGACCCGAGGGATGCACCGATGATGGTCATCTCGGGCCTGGGCAACATGCTGGTGCGGGTGGCCGACAGCGGGCCGGGCTACTCGCAAAGCGATACCGCCGCCGAGCGCGCCCGGCTCATGGAGCGGCTGGCAAACAACCAGCGGCAGCTCGACCGGGCCATGCAGCAGATCGAGGCGGCACAGAACGCACCCGCCCCGCAGCAGCCGGGGGCAGCCCCGGCAGCGCCCGCAGCGCCTGTACCTTGGCAGCCCCATGCGCCGGTGGTGGCGCCTGGCATTGCGGCTGCAAATGCCGGTGCTGCCGGGCAACGCCGCCCGTTCGAAGCGACGGTGGAAGCGGAGCAACTGCCCAACGACAGCTTGATGCTGCCGCCGCGCAGCATCGAGTGCAGCATGCTCATGAAGGTGGCCACGGCGATGCCGGGCGATTTCCGCTGCATGGTCACGCGCGACGTGCGCGGCGCCGATGGGCAGATCACGCTTATCGACCGCGGCTCGATCATCTACGGCCGCTACAACGCATCGAACGTGCGGATCGGCACGACCGCCATTGCGCTCGATGAGCTCTGGGTGCTGACGCCTGCGCCCTACAGCGTGCGCGTGCGCCTGGATGCGATGGCCGCTGGGCCGCTGGGCGAAGGCGGCGTGCAGGGCCGCATCGACAACCGCTGGGGCCAGCGTGTGGGCCCGGCGCTGTTCCTGAGCGTGTTCAGTGACGCGGCCCGGGCGCTGATCCAGGGCCGGGACGACAACCAGGGCAACACGGTCGTCATCGGCACGGGTGCGCTCAATACGGGCGACCGCCTGGCGCAAGAGGCGCTGCGGCAAACCATGAACATCCCTTCCATCCTGACCAAGAACCAGGGCGACACCGTCTTCGTCGAGACGCTGTCTCCGATCTCGTTCCAGAGGGTCTACCAGCTGCGGGCGACGCGCGCCGCTCGCTGAATCTCGAGGTGGCAGCCATGGGCTCAGACGATTTCACGTTCGGCCAGGCCGAGGACTATGCGCTGATGGTGCGCCACCTGCTGCAGCCGCTGCAGCCGTGGCTGGACCAGGACGATGTGCTGGAGATCTGCGTGAACCGCCCGGGCGAAGTCTGGGTCGAGCGGCACGAGGGATGGGACGCGCCGCATGCCGTGCCGGCGCTCACTTTCGACCGCTGCGTGCAGCTGGCCATTGCCGTTGCAACATCCACCAGCCAGATCGTGGGCAGCGCGCATCCCCTGTTGGGCGCCGTGCTGCCCGATGGCGAGCGCGTGCAGTTCGCGCTGCCCCCGGCGGTGCCGCGCGACACGGTGTCCGTCACGATCCGGCGCCCGTCGAGCCGACTGCTCACGCTCGACGACCTGGCCGCCGGCGGCCTGTTCCAGCGCGTGGTGCCGCCGTCGAACGACCTGCAGCCGCACGAGAAGGACTTGCGGCAGCTGCTCAAGCGCGGCCTGGTGCCGGAGTTCCTGAAGCTCGCCATGGTCACCAAACAGAACATGCTGGTGGGTGGGCATACCGGCTGCGGCAAGACCACCGTCCTCAAGGCCCTGGCCGAGCTCATCCCGCTGCATGAGCGGCTGTTCACCGTCGAGAGCGCGGCCGAGCTGCTGACGCCCCACCACAGGAACGCCGTGCACCTGTTCTGGAGCGATGGCGGCCAGAGCGTGGCCGACGTGACGCCGCACGACCTGCTGATGGCTGCACTGCGCGGCCGGCCGGACCGTGTGCTGCTCGCTGAAACGCGCGGGCCCGAGGCGTACTACATGATCCGCTTCGGCATGTCGGGCCACCCGGGGAGCATGACGACGCTGCACAGCAAGACGCCACGCATGGCCTTCGACCAGCTGTCGATGATGGTGCAGGAGTCGCCGCAAGGGCGCGGCATTCCGGACGCCAAGGTCGAGCAGCTGCTCAAGAGCAACATCGACATCGTGCTCCAGTTCGGCAACGACGGCAGCGGCCGCTTCGTGCAGGAGATCTGGTACGACCCCGAAGGCAAGCGCGACGTCGCGCCGGAGGCAAAGCCATGAAGCTGCCACGCCCCAAGCTGCCGAAGTCGTGGAGCTTCCCGAACTGGCTCACGCCCCGGCGTGTGGCCATGGCTGCCGCGCTTGCCGGTGCGACCGTCGCGCTGGCCGCCGGGGGCACCTGGGCCAGCGGCGCCACGTTCAACGCCCTCAACCTGAGCAACCCGGGCCGCGCGCAGCTCGGCAGCATCTGGCGGTACTGGGACAAGTACGGCAGCGATGACGGCATGCGCAAGAAGCTCGTGGGCTCGATGGCGCTGGGCTACGGCATGGCTTTCGGCCTGCCGCTCGTAGCCTGGGCCTTTGCCCGGCAGGGACGGCCGCTCTACGGTGCCGCGCGCTTCGCCACCGTCGGCGAGATGGAGGCCTACGGCCTGTTCAAGGGCGACGGCATCATCATCGGCAAGGTCGGGAGCCGCTACATCAGCTACCCCGGCGAGGAGTTCGTGCTGGTGAGCGCCCCGACGCGCTCAAAGAAGACACAGGGCGTCGTGCTGGCCAACGCCATCGAATGGCGGGAGTCGCTGCTCGTCATCGACATGAAGGACCTGGAGATCTTCGAGGCCTCGGCGGGTTGGCAAGCCAGGATGGGCAAGAAGATTGGCGTGTGGTCGCCCTATGACGACGGTGGGCGCACCGGGCAGCACAACTTTCTGACCTACATCCGCCCCGACGCGGCGCACGTGGTTGGGGACCTGTTCGAGCTGGCCTACTGGTGGTTCCCGGACGCGCCGGACGGCCAGGGCAGCAGCGCCAACTTCTTCCAGGCGCAGTGCCGCAACCTGATTGTCGGGCTGGGGCTGGTCCTGCTGGAGACGCCCGAGACGGAGATGCCGCGCACGATGGGCCAGATGCTGCGCTTGGCCAGCGGCGGCGGCGAGCAAGGGCTACGCGATCACATCGAAGGGCTCATCACCCAACGGCACAAGGCCGGCAGGCGCCTGTCCGCCTCCTGCGAGCGTTTCCTGGGTCGGGTGCTGAACTGCAGCGACTCGCCAGAAACCTTCGTGTCGATCTTCACCACTTTCACCGGCGCGCTGTCAATGTTCGACGACCCGCTGGTGGACGCGGCCACCAGTGGCTGCAGCTTCGACGTCTCGCGCCTGATGTACGAGCCCATGGCGTTGTACGCGCACGTGCCCTTCGGCAAGCTGGAGCAGTCGCGCATCCTGCTCAATGCCTTCCTGTCGCAGGTCGTTAGCCTCAACAGCAAGCGGCTGCCCAAGAACGACCCGCTGCCGCGCATCAAGTGCCTGGGTGTCTTCGACGAGCTGACGGTGGCCGGGCGCATCAACGTCTACGCGGAGGGCATCGGCTTCCTGGCGGCCTACGGCTGGCGGTTCCGCAGCGTCTGCCAGACGCAGGCGCAGCTGGCCATTCCCTACGGCGACAAGGGCGCGGAGATCATTGCCGACAACCACGGCTGCCAGATCATCTTCGCGCCCCGGCGCGAAACGACGGCCGAAGCGTACGCCAAGGACCTGGGCACGCTCGACGAGCGCGTGCGCTCCCACAGTCGCAACACCGGTGGCCAGGGCACGAGCACGGGCGAGAACGTCACGATCCAGCGCCGCAACCTGCTCACGCCCGACGAGATTCGCTACCTCGACGAGGACAAGCTGATCGCGCTGTTCCGGGGCCTGCGGCCGGTGCTGGCGGACAAGGCGTATGTCTACGCGGACGCGCTTCTGAAGGACCGCGTCATCGCGCCGCCCGAGATCCCGGCGCTCAACCTGGCCGCCCACATCGCCCGCGTCGAGATGCGCTGGCGCGCGCTGAAAGCCGGCGAGGGCGAGACCGAGCTGATCCCCGTGGAGGAGCTGCACGGGGTGAAGGTGCCGCCACGGCCGCTTGGTGGCGTCGTGCCGCCCGAGCAGGTCGATGCGTTCATCGACGACTTCTTTGATGGCGGCCTGGGCGATGCGCCTGCCGCCGCCGCCGTGGTGGCTGCAAGCAGCGAGAACTGGGTGGAGGAAGGCGACGAGCCCCCGCCGCTGGCCGTGGTGCGCCAGGCACCGGCGAGCCCGGCGCCAACGACAGCGTCGCAGGAGCCCGCAGGACTGCACGGGGACCTTGACATTGGTGTTCTGGATCATCCGACGGAAGGAGTACCTAATGAAGAGCCGACTGACGCTGCTCGCGGCGCTGACAGCGACGCTGGCGCTGGTGGGGTGCGGGACGCCGCCGAAGGCGCCGATGCCGGACGAGCGCACGCGCAGCCCGGCAAACGATCCGGCAAGGCTGGAAATGCTGGACGCGGCCGGAAAGATCCAGCGGGCAACGGCGGATCTGGTGGCCGCGGCGCGCGCGTCGGCGGCCGAGCGGCTCGCCGCTGAGGACGCTGTCCCGATGCGGCCGGCGGCGCTGCGCCCGGCCCGCGGCGGGCTCTCAGCAGCGGCCGCCGGCGGCAACGTCGTCTACACGTACCGCTTCCCCCTGGGCAGCACGAAGCTGGAGCTGCCGCCGGCGGCAGCGGCTCAGCTGGTGGCCGCGGCCAGGCAGGCGCAGCTGGTGGTGCTGCGCGGGCGTACCGACTCGGCCCGCGACGACGTGGCGAACGCCCGAGCGGCCCAGCGGCGGGCGGAGGCTGCGCAGCTGCTGCTCATCAAGGGCGGCGTGCCCATGGACCGCATGCGGCTCACGTACCAGGGGGCGGGCGACTTCGTGGCGCCCAACACGACGCCCGACGGACGGGCGTTCAACCGCCGCGTCGAGATCGAGCTGTACCCGGTGCGACCCCAGGCTATCGAGCCGCCCGAGCCGCCGGCCGTCATCGCGGCGCAGTGAGCCCGCCATGGAGAGCGAGGCCTATGAAGAGCGGCTGACGTACCAGGCGCTGATGCAGCGCCTGTGCCCTGGCCACGACGCAGCCCAGCCACTGACGCTGGAAGAGTGCATTTGCATGTACATCGATGATGTCTTCGATGCGCTCGAAGACCCGCTTGTGCACGGAGGTCAACATGGCTGATGACAGGTTGCCCGCCAACCGCTACGAGCTGCGCCTGCAAGGCGGGGATGCCAAGATCTTCACCAGCGCCGAGAAGGTCGCCGCGGCGTTCCACGCGGCCGACGTCGACAAGATGTCCAGCGTGCACAGGTTCCTCCGCGGCCAGCCGGAAACCGAGGTGGCACGCACGGCAGTGCGCACTGCCCCCCAGTACGTGAGCGAGTCGCTGGAGCGGTTCGCGAAGCACAAGGCCGTGGACCCGGTACCGCCTGAAGGCGAGCGCTTCCGCGACGCCTACTACGCCGCGGTCGATGCATCGCTGCGCATGCGCCTGGAATCCGTGGAGGACTGGAACAAGGTCCAGCCCACAAAGGCGGATGGCGTGTGGAAGCTCGACCGTGCCACCTACGACGACCTGGAGGCGCTGGCCTTCGCACGGCCGGAGCGCGCAATGCAGGCATGGATGGACCACGTGGGGAGCAGGTACGACGCGCCGACGCTCGTGGACTTCGAGTCCGGCCAAGTCGTGACGCTGGCCGATACGGTCAACCTCAGGGCGGCCCGCAACCTCCATGAATACCGTTTCGAGATCGACCTGAACGCACAGCAGGCGTCGCAGCAGTCGCAGCCGCCGGCGCTAGCCCAGGCTGCCAGCGAAAAGGCGCCGTCGCAAGACGACGGTCAGCGCGTGGCGCTGCTTTCCTCGGAGCCCGCAAGCACAGTGAGGGTCGAGCAGACGCCTGGCGGTGCGCCGCGTGTGCAAGTCGGCCCGAACCAGCATCACTGGCTGAACGAAAACGCCCAATGGCACCGGGATGTCGCGGACCGTCGTGGGCTGACCGCGGGCATCGAAGCGGAGTTTGCACAGGGCAAGACGGCAGAGCAGGTCATCAGGGCGATGGGCAAGGAACTGGAATTCCTGCCCGTTGATGACCGGCCCAATTTCATCGTTGGCGTGCGCGCCACTTTGGGAATCCCGTCACAAGCCACCTCTGACGGGCAGCAGGAATTCCAGGCCTGGAAGGCTGAGTACGACAAGCGCCAGGCATCCCAATCCGCCACCCCCATTCAACCGCAGCAAGAGGGACCGGTCATGAACCTGACGCGCCTGCAGATCGACGGTGTGGATGTTGGACGCCTCGCATTCGAGAAGCACTCGACCGAAGCCGGCGTGTTTGTCGACCTCGCTGCGCTGGATCGCAGCGACAAGCCGGTGGCGCAGTTCACGGGCGTCAACAAGGACGAGTTGAACAACCTCCTTGGTCCCACGGTGGGACATGAAGTCGCCAAGTTCAACGGCCGCACGGGCGAGTTCAAGGGCGAGCAACTGGATGTTCCTGCGGCCGAGGTCGCGCAGGCGGCCAAGGTGGTGCCGGCGAAGCAGGCGCAGCAGCCGGCAGCCGCTGCTGCGAAAGTGAAGCAGGCGCCGATAGCCACGACAGCAACGGCGGCGAAGCAGGAACCCGCGGCCAAGACCAGAAGGGCAAAAGCGGTGAAGGCCGAACAGCAGCCGGCGGTGCCCGCTGCAACCGAGCGGCCCACACCGGCCAACAGCGTCGAGCCGGCAAACGGCCTCGCCTATGCCATTGACGGCTCCGCCGTCGAGTCCGTGAAGTTCAACCGTCGCGGCAAGGGCCAAGACCAGGTGGTGGACCTGCAAGGGTTCAACGGCAAACAGCAGGTCATCGAGGCCAAGGCCGTGCCGGTGGCCGAGCTCGCCCGTGTCGTTGGCGAGGCAGCCGCACAGCACATCACCAGCGTCAAGGGTCATTCCGGCACATTGAGGGGCGAGGTGGCGCCTTCGCCGGTTGAGCCGTCGGTGCTGGCCGCCACCGCTGCCGCACGCTCAGGAGGCAAGGCGGCTGCAAAGCAGGCACAGGCACTGGCACCGGCTGCTGCACCCCTGCCCAGACCTGCAGCACCAGCGGGTGGCGGTGCTCCTACCGCAGACCCCACCGACACGGTGACGGTGGAGGTGTTGCGCCGCGGCCAGCGAGAGACGATCAGCCTGCAGACCGGCAGCAGCCGTGAGCTGGGCCTGACGATGCGTCCGCTGCAGGGCGACGAGGCACGCGCCGCCGGCGTGGCGGGTGGACTCCTGGTTGGCGGCGTCTCCGGGGCAGCCAACCGCGCGGGCGTGCTGCCTGGCGACGTGCTCGTGGCGGTCAACGGCACCCCAGTGAGCAGCATTGACCAGGTGCGCGCGGCTGCGGCCAAGCCAGCGCCTGCGCCGTCCAGCACGCCGGCGCAGCAGGCATCAGCGCCCTCCTCCGTGCCGGCGCAGCAGCCGGCTGCCGTAACGTCGGCACCGGCCATTGAGGAGCCTGCCGCGGTCAAGGCGCGCCGCGAGGCCGAGCGCCTGGCGATCGAAGCCCTCAAGGCGTCGTTGGCAGAACGGTTCATCGTCCGCGCAGGCCACGCGGCCGACTCCACGGAATACCGCTTCCGTGGCGAGCCCGGGGTGCTCGCGTTCGTGGACCGAGGCTCGAAGCTGGCCACGGACCGCAACGAAGCCGACGTGGCGCGCGGCATCGTGGACCTGGCGCAGGCCAAGGGGTGGAAGGCGCTCGCGCTCGCGGGCACGGAGGACTTCCGGCGCAACGTTTGGCGCGAGGCTGCAGCCCGCGGCCTGCCTGCATCGGGCTACACCCCGACCAAGGCGGATCAGGAATGGGTCGCTGCCCGTCAAGGTGCGCATCAGGCAAACACGGTGGCAAGGACCGACGCCCAGCAGCCAGCGCAGCAGCCGGCCCAGCGGCCGGCGCAGGCCGTTGCCAGCACTGCTGGCGACACACCGCGGCAGGGGGCCACGAAGGAACAGGTCATGAACGCCATGCGTGCCGGGCTGCGAGACCTCAACATGGACAAGGCCTCCAGCGACCGCATCATGGAGCGGCTGTCCGTGCGCCTGGACGGTTTGCTCGCGCAGGGCAAGCCACTGCCCAACATCGCCCGGTATGACCGTGCCGCGATGAGCAAGATGCCGGAATTCGCGGCCCGCCAGGCACAGCAGCAGGGCCAAGCACGCGCCCGTGCACGGTGAGGTGCAGCATGAACAAGCATCGTTACCTGGTATTCAGCCGCGCGGCCACCACGATGGCGGTGGCAGCCGGTGTCTGTTTCCCGTGCGCCGCGCAGTACGGTGTAACCCACGAACCGGCCTACCCTTCACGGCTGCAGTTCCCTGAGCAATGGCACGAGGTTCTGGCCACGTTGGCAGAACTCAACGAGCTCGACCGGCTGATCGCGGCACTCGAGCGCCAGATGATCGCGCGGTGCAAGGACCAGTCCAGCCAGCTCAGCAGGCCGTGGCAGACGACTCCGGAGGTGTGCCTCCAGCTGCTGCAGCCCTGGGCGAAGGAGCCGCGATGAGCCGGCCCGACGAAGCGCAGCCGTTGCCCGGCGTGCGTGACTTGCTGCAGCAACTGCGCGCGGGCGGGGTGGTGAGCGGCCATGGCCACACGCTTGCTCTCGCCGATGGGATGGGGCCTTTCGTGCTGCATGGCACGAATCCGGGTGGCGTGAGTTACTACGGCAGCCTCTCGCGGGGGTACGTGCAGTGGTGGCGCGCAAGGTTGATCGCGGGCCAGAGCATCGGCGAGACGCTCCCGTACGTCGATCTGGCGGAATCTGACGCGCAGTCCATTGGTGAGGTGGTTGACCGCTTCTTCGGCGCCTTCGGGACCGACGCCGGTCCCGGTGCTCAGCTGGAGGTCGAGCCGGTGCCGGAAGTCTTGGGTCCCTGGGGGCGCCAGGTCATTGCGGCGCAGCTTGTGAAGCTCCTGGACGACGAGCGATTCAGCATTTGGAAGGTGGACAGCCTGGGGCACGCCTTCAGGTCCATTTTTCCCAAGATGGGCCGCACATGGCATCTACCCCGGGACCACGCCGATTACGCGGCCCTGCAGGTGCTGCACTACGACAGCTATCAAAAAATGGACCGCGCCGTCGCCGAGGGCCTGCCTGACGCCGTGCTGCGGGTCCTGGACCTGGACTATCCGCTGCTGCACGAACTGCTTGCAGACCACGCCAAGATGGTCATTGAGCGCTTTGCACGAGGGGTTGTGTCACCGGCACCTGTGCCGGTCGTTGAGGTTGACCTGCTGATGCCCAAGGTCGCGCCTGAATCGCTCACGCATCCGGTGTCCGGTTGGCGGCGCTTTTTCGGTGTGCGGTCAACGCCTGCCAGCCGCGCTGGCTGAAGACCATGGCCAGTGGGAGCAGCAACGCAGGCCCGGTATCGCGCCTGGCGCCCGCACAGGGCAGCAGCGTGCCAGCGTCGAAAGGGCAATTGATGAACGCCATGCGATCGGCGATCAAGAAGTTGAACTTGGACGCCCCTTCCGCGCAGCGTGTCCTCTCGCGCCTGTCCGAGCGGCTGGATGGGATGCTGGCCAGGGGCCAGGCGCTGCCCTCGCTGGGGCGTTTCGACATGACGACGGTGAGCCAGCTGCCGACCTACACGGTGCGGCAGGTTCAGCAAGGGCAGTCTCGGCAGGTTGGCCAGCCCCGGCCGGGCCGTGGCCGTTGAGGCAGCACAGGAGGTGCGGCATGGCACTCAATCCCGATTCCTGGCCGGACAAGTGGGGGCGAGCCTTCGAAAACGCCGCCATGTACGGCGACGCGCTGCTGTTTCCGGCGCTGCTGGCAATCCCGGCGCTCCTGCATCGCACCGAAGGCCTGATGTCGGGCATGGCGCTGGCAATCGCGCTGCTGTGGGCCAAGCGCCGCGTGCGGCGCGTCACGCAAGCCAAGGCCGGAATACGACTCTACCGCTACGGCACCTGGCGCTTTCTCAAGTTTTGCCTCTGGGTGACGGCCTTAGGCTTGGCGCTCATGCTCAAGGCCAAGCTGGATGGGCATTGAACAACATGCGCGCCGCACAAACCCAACCCCAAACACCCGTGCCCTCCTCTTTTTCGCTTGGCTTCCACTGGATCCTCTTGAACCAGGACCGGCCCAAAACGGGGAGCGTCATCGGCCAGCACCCAGCGCGTTGCAGTTCACTCGGTTGCTGGCCCCCGCGTCACGTTGGTTGCCGCCCCGATAGACGGTTTTCCCAGTGCACCGGGTAGATGTCGGTGCGGCCGCAAGAGAGTGGATGCAGCATGGACAGCTTCTCTGCGGTGGTCAGCCGCGCCGGGAGCGGCTGCTGCCGCGGCACTGTTGGTGCCGGTGGGAGCGCCGAGGGCCGACGCCAATCGATTCCGTGGCGCTCCAGCAGCGTCACCAACCGGGCGTTCTCGGATTTCAGTGCGGCGATGGGATCCTGCTCGGGCAGGGAGGCGTCGGCCATGCTGCTGATTGTCTCGCCAGGGTCCAGGTGATTCGGCCATTCGACCCACTGCGGACTGCCTGGCCGAGGCCGGCTGTCGCAGCGTCCAGCTGGACGAAGGAGACGGTCGGCGTTCCGCCAGAATTGACGGCAATGAAGAAGAATTCCACCAAGACGCTGCCTCAGGCACTTCCGGCGGGCTATGCCGACTGGCTCGCCGCCCTGAAGACCGACATTGCCCACGCGCGGCAGCGCGCAGCGCTGGCGGTCAACGCGGAACTGGTGCAGCTCTACGGCCGCATCGGGCGCGAGATCCTGGCGCGACAGCAGGCACAGGGCTGGGGTGCCAAGGTGATCGACCGCTTGGCGCGCGACCTCCAGGATGCATTCCCCGACATGCGCGGCTGGTCCAGCAGCAACCTGAAGTACATGCGCTTCTTCGCACAGCACTGCGCGGATGGCCGATTTGGTCAGCAGACTGCTGACCAATTGCCCTGGTTCCACGTCGTGACGTTGCTGACAAAGCTGGATGAGCCGGTGCAGCGCGAGTGGTATGCCACGCAGGCCGTGCAGCAGGGCTGGTCTCGCACGACGCTGGAACTGCACATCCGCAATCGGCTCCACCAGCGCCAGGGCGCGGCCGTGACCAATTTCGAGGCGCGGCTGCCGTCGCCGCAGTCGGCACTGGCGCGCGAGACGCTCAAGGATCCGTACCTGTTTGACTTCCTGGGCTTGGGCGACGAAGCGCACGAGCGCGAGATCGAAAGCGGCCTCGTGCGCCACATCACCCGCTTCCTGCTGGAGCTGGGCGCGGGCTTTGCGTTCGTTGGCCGTCAATTCCGCCTTGAGGTGGCCGGCGACGAGTTCTTTATCGACCTGCTCTTCTATCACACGCGCTTGAAGTGCTATGTCGTGGTCGAGCTCAAGGCCGGCGCCTTCAAACCCGAGCATGCCGGGCAGCTCAACTTCTATCTCGCCGCCATAGATGCGCAGGTCAAGGCCTGCGACGACAGGCCCACCATCGGCTTGCTGCTGTGCCGACAGCAGAACCGGTTGGTGGCCGAGTACGCGCTCTCGGGCATCGACAAGCCCATTGGCGTCGCCGAGTACCAGCTGCTGCGCGATCTGCCCGAGCCGCTGACTGGTAGCTTGCCCAGCATCGAACAGATTGAGACCGAATTGGGAGACGATTTGGCGAACGAGGCGACCTGACGACAGGCGGCGCTGTTCTTGCTGCGCCACCGGCCCCACAGTTGGGGCTTTTGAAAGCAGGCGCTCAAGATCGAGCTCACCGAGGGTGATGCAGGACTGGCTGATTTTTCAGGAAAGTGATGCGCATCGGCATGAAATATCTAAATACATTAATCACTTGCTGTATGGCGCCCTAGCCAAGCACTGCTCGGCGTAGCGCAACACAGTTTTCACCGGCATCGGTTCATCAATACTTCAGTACTGCCGCCAGTGAAATCGTGGCATCATGACTAGGCTGACATGAGCGAGTAAGTCGGCAATCACGTCTGACGCCCGCGATGCAGCAAAAAGCAGAAATGTTCAACACATTCGCCTGAAGGATAAAACGTATGGCAGACGTCCAGGAATTGCTCCGACAACGTGAAGAGCTTGAGCGCCAGATCAAGCAGATGCAGAGCTCTGTGCGATCTGATGCGCTTGCACAGATCAAGGAACTCATGAGCCAGCACAACCTAAGCACAGCAGACTTGACCGTAGCGGGCAAGAAAGGTGCAAAAGGAGGTGGTACGGTGGCCCCGAAGTACCGCGATCCTGAAAGCGGTACTACTTGGTCCGGACGTGGACTCAAGCCTAAATGGGTGACAGCCGCATTGGAAAGCGGTAAGTCACTGGACGACATGGCCATCAAGTCCTGACATATCAGTGCCGCGCACTCTGAAGTATTGGCATTCAAGCCCCGCGCGTCGGGGCTTATTTATTTGATTATTTGGATTGACACAATGGGGATCGCCAGAATTTCTGGGATCTGGCGCTGACACGCGGGAGTTCCAGCGGGGGAAACAAAAAACGAAACGCCTAGCCAAATCGGGCCGCCTTCGCCAGTGGTGCGATGGACCTGCTCGTAGCGCAGCAGGTCCACGGCTTAAACCATGGCCGCCGGTGCAAGTCAGCGACGGATTCCTCGGGCGGCGCCCGCCTTGAGATGTAGAGCGAGCGCACAGCGCCAAATCGAGCCGGATGCTGACGACAAATGCGCGGGCACCCCCGGCGGCGTCGGACGACGGACATGAACGCACTTGCCCGCGGCGATGACACAGCTTGCGCCGCGACCGGGGACGCTGCGATTCTCGCGATTACCAGGGCAGCCCGCGGCCACCAGCACAGCACGCTTAACGGGCAACATGGTGAAGTGCGGGCGTTCTCGCAGGTACTGATGAACCAAGAGAAATGCCTGAGCCACGCTCTTCCGCAATCCGTGCGCCACTGGATCGCCAACACCCAGGCCGCCGGCATGACCGGCGTGCGCATCGACTTCAACGGCAACCGCATCGTGCACGTGCGACCCGACCACGTGCAGCCCGGCGGCACACGGATGTGGGACGAGGGCGGCATGGCCGTCTACCTGCCCATCGACGCGGAGCCGGCAAGCTGCGCGTGGCCGGCAGGGATCAACGCGAGATGATCGAGCGCAGTAGCGCCTTCAACGATCTGAATTCCTAGTCCCGTCTGGCGGGCCCTGTGGCTTTCCATCGCGTCCCAGCGGCCTTTGGCGTGCCGGTTACTCGCTTGATCACCTCGCGCACCTCATGATGGTGCGTCATCGCGTCGTCCACGAGGTACGCGGCATGCAGCCGCTTGCGCACCAGCGCCTTCTGGTCGCCCGTCATCGCGTTGAGCATGGCCAGGATGGGGCGTTCCGCGCGCGCCAGCTTGTCTACCACCTCGGCCAACAGCGCCGGATCGGTGGCGCCCGCGGTGTTGCCTATCGGCTGCTTTCCATCACAGGCGATCCAGTAGCGAGGCCTGCGCCGCAGTTACTGCCGCCAGGGCCGCCAACTGAACCGAGCCAGCAGCTTTCGCAGGCGGAGTTTCACTGGACAGGAGTTGACAGCCTTCAGCGAGTCGGTGGTGCCGTGTTGCCGGTCACTGGCCCGCAGCATGCACGCGATCTCAGACCTGGGGTGGATCGGCGTTTGGTTGGAGAAGACCCAGCGCGCGAGGCTGGAGTAGTTGTCGGCAGATGGCAGTGACGAGCCTTCGTCCTTGTGTCTGGCCTGGGCACGGAGGTGTGCCGGGATAAGCAGGAACTCTTTGTCGTCGTCCACGTCCTCGTCCTCATGCTGGCCGGCCACGCTCATGTGGCCAGCACCTGTACCAGCAACGCCGCATAGCCGTACTGCTGCTGCGCTCGGCCATCAAGGCCAAGCGCCTTGTGCTCCTGCTCGGTAAGGACCTTGGTAGCGTTGGTCAGCCCTGCGCTAACACAGCGGCTTCTTGCACCTTGACAGCCAGAAAGCCACAACAGCACGCGCAACATACCCGAAACAAGTCTTATCCCACCCAACCCTCTCCCTCCTGACACGCCCTTTTCCACCCTATTGCCCTCTCAAACAGCCCAGAGCCGCAAACAAGACCAAAGCTGAACAGGAAAACGGGCTTCTCCTCCCTCGACCCTGAACAAGGGTGGGGCCAGGCAGGAGGTTGGGTTGGGCGGGGTGAGAATCCGGTATGTGGCGTGGATTGACTGGGGGCTATTTCTGACGCTCAACTGCCGCTTTGGCGGCCAGAAGGCCGACATGAATACGCGCAACAGCAACGCCAACCCCATGTCATTCTGATCGTCGCTGTTGCGGTGGCCGTCGCGTTCGGCATTTACACACTGGCAACGGCCCTGGGGCCGGAGTGCAAGACCATGTTGGGCGTCTTGCTCATGTCCGTGACGGTGCTGGAATGCGCGCGGGCACGGATACGGCACTGGCCTGTGTCGTGGCCGTCTTCGGCGTGGCCCGGCCGCGCCATGCGTACTGCTTCGCCAACCGGCGATCCAACCGCATGAAGGTGCTGGTGCACGACAGCATCGGCATCTGGTTGGCGGCGCGGCGGCGTAACGCCGGCAAGTTCATCTGGCTCCGGAACGGCAATTCCACCCTGACGCTGAGCCAGCCGCAGTTCGATGCCCTGGTGCTGAGGCTGCCGTGGCGGCGCATCGGCGAGGCCGGCGTCATCACGGAGGTGTAGCCCGGCTCAATTGCCGGATATGCCGATGGCGGCCTGGCCGCCAGTGCTGGCACGATCACGTGCTGTGATTGTCTAGGCATCTTCTCAACAACCGCCATCGACCTGTAACGCCTGGCCTTGCCAGACCTGCTCGTAGATCGCAGCGTTGATGTGCCAGACCTCAGGCCAGCACTGGTGCGCTGGCAGCCCCAAGCCCGCCGGGAGCCTGGCGCCCATCAGCCAGCGTTCGTGGGCGATGTAGATCTGGATGAATTCCCGGACCCACAACAGCTTGGACGGCATCGGGTGCACCGGTACGAGCTGCACGGTCGTGTGCAGGTTCGGTGGCCAATGTTCCATGGGCTCAAGCGGGCTTGCGGTCCAGTCATGGGTGCGCACGCGCTGTGCCAGCCCGCCGTTGGCGAACGGCCAGCCGGCAGCGTCGCCGCCGCAACGGGTCCTGTCTACGCCGCAGCGGGCGTTTCATCAACGCGTTTTTGTCGAGCTGTATCTGCCTCACTGTTCGAGCCACAACGCTTACCCTGTCGGCAATTTGCATTGCCAATGATCGTGCGCAGCTGCTGTCCCGCAAGCGACGCCGTGGAGCTTGCGATAGGTGCGCGCTGCCGCCGTGGACGCGGCAGCGCGGCGTGAGCGTCGGCACCCCGCGGCAACGGCATGAGCGCCCGGTGAGCGGCGCGGCCTTCAGCCATGACGCGGGGATGCGGCCGAAACCGGGACCAAGGGACTTGCGCACTCGGGAACGCCTGGTAGGGGCCACGCGGGCCCCAGCCATGGGCGGAGGTTTTCAACGTTTTCATTCCGCCATCACGTCCACCACTTGAAACACCCGGGAAGCTCCTGGGCACAGAGAATGATTCCCGGGGCCAACAGCCCCGGGGGTGGCCTCTCCTTTTCCTCCTCCCTCAAGGAGCCGCCCTTCTTTGGCCCGCCCTCGTGCGGGCCATTTCTTCTTTATGGAGCTGGCCCAGGCGCAGCGGTGTGCGAAGCGGACTCCAAGCCTGGCCTATGAATAGCAAGCGTCTGCGTGAGCAAGGCATGAAGGCAGGACTGGTGTTCGGCAACGGCTGGCCCTACCCACAAGGAACTGATGAGGCGCGGCAGTGGGAGCTGGGCTGGCCCGAAGGCGTGTTCAAGCGCGCCCGCGGCAACGGGGGCTACCGTGTCGAGTAGGAGCGAGGTCTGTGGCGCCGGCTTGTCCAGCGCTTCCTTGACGATCGAACCCGATGCCGCAGCAGCCCCGTGCGTGCCTGCTGACCGTTTCCTGCTCAGCCGGGCACGTCAGGGCAACGGCACCCGCAGCAGGATGGCTGTGCCCTGGCCGACGCGGGACTCAATGGCAAAGGTGCCACCCAGCGCCTCCACGCGCTCACGCATGCCCAGCAACCCCCAGCTCGGCTGGCTGCCCTCCAGGTGTTCGGCCTGTTCCGGATCGAACCCTATGCCGTCATCCTCGACACTGGCAACGAGCTGACGCCCTAAACACTCAACACTCACGCTGACACTGCGCGCCCCCGCATGCTTGGCCACGTTGTTCAGCGCTTCCTGGATCACCCGGAAGACGGCGGCCTCAACATGCAGCGGCAGACGCCGCTCGTCCAGACCTGCAACGAGCAAGTCCACCGGCCGGTCGCAGAGCTCGGACCACGTGCTGACATAGCTCTTCACCGCTTCGCCCAGACCTTCGTCCTCCAGCGCCGTGGGCCGCAGCGTAAAGACGATCCGATCCAGTTCATGGTCCACCTGTTCCAGCAGTCGCTGCAGCTTGATGAACTGCTGCGCGGCTGCGCCGTCCTTGAGCTGTCGCTGGACGCTTGCAACGGACAGCAGCATCGCCGACAAGAACTGCCCGAGCGAGTCATGCAGCTCGCGCGCGATGCGCCGCCGTTCTTCGTCCTGCAGTGTCTCCACGTGCGCAAGCAGTTGACGGCGCAACTCACTGGCGCGCTCCAGTTCGCGGGTGCGCTCCTTTACACGCCGATCCAGCACGTCACGCGCGGCGCGCTGCTCGTGGATATCGGTGGCCGAACCAAACCACAGCGTCACGCTGCCGCCCTGGTCCCGCGACGGTTCTGCGCGGGTCAGGAACCAGCGGTACTCGCCGTCGTGGCGGCGCAGCCGGTGCTCGCTCACATAGGGGTTCCCGGTCAGCGAGGCCTCACGCCAATTCTGCGACGTCTGCGGCAGGTCCTGTGGGTGGACGACATCACGCCAGCCTTGCCCCAAGGCCGCCAACAGGTCCTGGCCGGTGTACTCGAACCACCGCTCGCTGTACCACTGGACCTCGCCTTGTGCATCGCTGCGCCACAGCAGGTCAGGTACCAGATTGGCGATGGCGCGAATGCGCGCTTCGCTCTCGCGCAGTGCGGCTTGCGCACGTGCGTGCTCCACCGCAGCCCAGGTGCGCTCAGCGGCCTCCTCGATCATCGCCAGCTCGTTTGGTGTCCATGCGTGCGGCTTGGCATGGTGCACGCTCAGGGTGGCCACGAAGCGGCCCTGCTTGACGAGCGGCATGCCGACGAGGGCAGCGATACCCAGCGCCGCACAGGCGTGGCGCTCGCCGCTGGAGAGATCGGCGGCCAGCGCGATGTCGTCCACCACGACTTCACGCCCGGCCGCCAACGCGTCGACGAACGAAGGGCCGGACTCGGGCAGCTGAAGACTTTCGGTCACGGCGCACGCTCCTGGTGCCGTGTAACTGCTTTGAACGGTCAAGTCCGTGCTGTCGGGCGATACCTCGCTGTACAGCACACGCATGGCTCCCAGATGCTTGCCCAGCACGCGCAAGGCTTCGGCCAGGACAGCCAAGGGGTCCGACAGCGGCCTGAGCTTGTCACTGAGCCTGAGCAAGAAGGATTGTCGAAGCTCGCTGCGATGAAGGATGGCCTCCATCTCCAGGCGGCGCTGCTCGGCATGGACCCGCGCCGTGCTCTCGGTCACGCGGACAAGCACCCCCGCTACCTCCCCCTCCTCACCGTGCACCGGCAGCCAAGTGACGTCGAACCAGGCCTGCGGTGACGCATCGGGGGAAAGAAACGGGAACACCTGATCGTGAAGCTGGACGGTTTGCCCTGACTGAGCGGCAAGCAAATGCGGCTCGAAAACCTCGCGAGCCGAGGCAAAGGTCTCGAACACGCAGCGGCCGAGCGCCTGGACGCTGCGCGGGCCGATCCGGTGGCCAAAGGCATCGTTGCAAAACAGCCGTGCCTGCTTGCCCCACGCCAGCGCCACCATGCCTGTGTCGCAAAGCATCAAGTCGATGACGGTGCGCAGGCTCACCGGCCACTGCCCAATGGCGCCCAGCGCGGTGGCCGCCCAATCATGCTGCCTCAGGCGCTGTGCCATTTCGCCCTGAGCGCACGGCCAGAGGGCGCCTTCGTTGCGCGGCTTTCCCGTGTCCATGCCCAAGATTACCCTGGGGGGTTCCCTCTAGCCCTCGGGTCAACACCCGCGCATCGCACGCCTGTCCGCGCGCTCGAGTACCGGATCAAAGCACTCCTGCCGAGCAGCCGGGCCGATCGTCATCAGCCACGCGAGGGCTGTTTGCGGGGGGGCGCCCCAGGGCATTTGCCCAGGCTTGCGAGGCTCTTCTGCCGTGACACACCCGGGTTGCCTTTGCGGCTGGTGCCACGCGGGTCCTCCGGCTCTTTCGCCAGGCGCAGCGTTTGCCCGCGCTCGAGTGACGAGGTGCCGCCGTGGAAGATGCGATTGAAGGAATCTGGCGCGCGGGATTCGAGGCCGGGCAAGGGATGCAGAGTTGCCGCTGTCCGTTTCCCTATCACTCGCCCCAGGCGGATGCCTGGGAGGACGGCTGGACGCAGGGCATGCTCAAGCGAGAGGGCCTGGCCTACCGAAACCATCCACAAAGTGTGACGGGCCGTGATCTGAGGCTGGCAAGACAGCGCCTGTGGCGTGCCTGGCGACTGAAATTCTGGATACCCCGCCAGCAATAGCGACCCTATGGGGTGCGATGCCCCACTACCTCGCGTATCGAGGGCGTTCATCGCACCAGGAACGTCGGCGATCCGATTGCCTTGCGCTTCATCGGATACCCTGCCGAGGCCGCCGGGCCGCTCTAGCAGGACACTGCCTGTACCCTGACCCGGGTCGATATCAGTGTCGGTACGTCGTCGAGTTGGGCTCAGTTGCAGCAGCGCTGTGACACGTAGGCGCCGCAGCCGGGCGCGGCAAAAGTGCACAGCGTGTTGGCGGGCACTGCGCAACACCGCGGCGCACTGGACCCGCTGCGCCAGGGACTGGAAAGAGGTCTTGACATCCTCACACGCCCCGAAGGACGGTGATTCCTCCTGCGAGACGGCCATGCCCGGCCGCCAGAATGTTGCGCGCGGCATTCACGTCGCGGTCGTGGACCGCCCCGCAATCGCCGCACGTCCACTCTCTCATTCCAAGACCTGCGATACCTCTCGGCCGCTGTGCCGGCAGGCTGCCGCACGCAGAACAGGTCTGGGTGGAAAACGCTTCGTTGACCTCGCGGAACCACACGCCTGCGTTCCAGTACGGCACTTGCCCTCACGAGCTCGCGCCGGCGCCCGAGAGCACACGGATACGTTGTCAGTGGGGCTTCACACCGAGCCGTTGCCAGCTCCGCATGCCCACCTAGGGTACGGCTCATGGGAGAGGCGGTAGCAATCGCAACCACAATCGAAGAAGCGACTTTCACGTCGCACGCAGTAGTTCCAGACCGTGTTGACCTCGCGCACACGCTCGGACAACCACTTGGCGTGGCGATCCTTGAGGCGAAGTCGAAGCACGCGGACTGTCATGGGAAGGAGGTTACGCACGAACCACGTAAGAGCCCGGCATGGTTGGAAACTCGGCCAAACACGCTACGCCCTCGCGGGCACCCTCCTTTCCTCCCCGCCGTGAACGTCGGGGTTTCTCGCAGGAGCTGATGAACCCGGCTGCAGGATCACGTAGAACCCCTCCCACACCAAATTCCGCACAGTCTCTCAGCCGCAAGGTCCAGGAGGTTCCTTCGCAGTCATTACCCCGGCCCTGTCCCACCTCCTCGGGCCCGCTCGGTCGGCCTTGCACTGGGACACGGTTGCATCACCTCGCGCTGGCCTTCATTCCTCGCTGCGCCGCTCAGTGAACGGTCCTGCGTCCTGGAAACGGGTGATGCGGTTTCGCCCCGCGTGCTTGGCAGCGTAGAGCGCGGCGTCAGCGCCTTGAAGCACGTCGTCGGGGTCAGCAGCGGCAGCGTCAACGAATAGCCCCGCGCTGATCGTCACCAGCCCGGCTTGGCCAATGGGTCGTGCTGCGACGGCGTGCAGCAGGTTCCTGGCCACCAACTCGGCACCGCCCGCGTCCGTGTTGGGCAGCAGGATCAGGAACTCCTCGCCGCCATAGCGCCCCACGAAGTCGGTACGGCGACACTCTTGCAGCAGCCTTTGCGCCACGTCCTGCAGTACCGTGTCCCCTTCAGCGTGGCCCAGCGAGTCGTTGATACGCTTGAAGTGATCGATGTCCATGAGCAGCACGGCCAGGGGGGTGCTCAGACGCCGGTGGGACAGGATTTCCTGCCACAGCCGCTCGTCACAGACGCGCCGGTTGTGCAGCCCGGTGAGCGCATCGCGCGTGGCCAGATGCTCGAGTTCAGCGTTCACGCGCTCGAGCTCGGCCGTGCGCTGCGCGACCTTGGCCTCCAGCGTCTGGTTGGCCTCCACCAGCTTGTGCGTCATGCGCTGCAGCGCCTGGCCGACCTCGCGCACCTCGTCCAGGTTGTCGCCCAGCGGCATGGGCGTGTGCAGCTCACCTTGCTCGATGCGCCGTGCCGTTGCGGCGATGGCCTCCAAGGGTTGCGTGATGCGCTTCAATACCAGCCAGCCCAACAACGCCATGCCCACGGCGACCAAGGCACCGGCCCACAGCACGCCGTCGCGCGCGCTGTGGGCCGCCACCAGCGCCACGTCTTCAGGCTGTCGTACCACGACGTGCCAGCCCAGATCCGCTCCCGCAGCACGGGCAGGCACTCGCACGGCAGCCGTGAGGTATTTGCCGCCATCGGACCACGTCAGGCGTTCAGCGCGTCCATCGATGAGGTGCGAAACATGCACGGTCGGCGCCAACCGCAGCTCCTGCGGGCCATGAAGAACACGCCCGGCAGGGTCCAGCACGAACACCTGCACGCCCCGTTCGTGGTTGGCCTCGGAGCGCACCGCGGTAATGACATCCCGGGCCCAGTTCCAGTCGATGTGCGCGCCGAGCACGCCGACGACCTCTCCACGTTCGTCACGAATCGGCGCAGCAAAGTCCAGCAAGCGCAGCGGCGTGTTGTTGGGTGACGCGGGCAACAGCGCGGCCAGCAGCTTCGCCTCATGCACGTCACCCGCTGCAGAGCGCTCCATCCCGCTGCGAAACCAGGGCCGCTCCTTGACGTTGCTGCCCACAAGCAGGCCATTGTTTGCCGCACGTACCGTGCCTTGGACGTCCGCAACGCCGATCCATGCATAACGGGTCGACCCCACCAGCGCCTGCGCCAGAAGTGGCGGTGACGCGGGCGTCGACTGCGCCATGCGGCGTGCATCCTGCGTCGCGGCAAGCAGTTCAATCTCGTGCAGCCGCTCGTACAGACCTGTGGAGAACGCGTTGGCGACCGCTCGCGCCAGCGAATGCAATATCTCACCTTGGCCGCGCTCCTCGACAATGGCAACTTGCCTGCCGATGACCAAGGACAGGACCGTCAACGCCATGGCACAGACCAACCCCAACGCACAGGCAATGCGGCTGCGAAGGCCAACCCGACGCGGTGCCGGTGTGTCGGACAGGCGGGCCAAACACCGTGTCCATCCTCGTGACAGCGACCGACCCAGGGTTTGCACCATCGTGACAAGCGATAGGCGTTGCCGTGCCATGGCTCTAGCCAACGGGCACCTCCACCTGAAATCCCGCGAGGTCGATCAGCTGTCCTGAGCTGGACAAACCCGCTCCAGGACCTTTCGGGCTACACGGCGTAGTGCTGTGCGCCTGCAGGACCGCCTTGGGCCCCTTGGAGCGTTGCTCGGGCACGTCGCCGAAGCCGGTATGGGCCACGCCGTGGCGCAGCCTGGCCCATGCCTCGTCACCGGCAAGCCGCGCCCGCCCGGTGACGGTAGCCACCGGCCCGGAAATCACGTGCAGGACAAGCGCCGCCCCCTGGACACACGGGCACAGCCGGATGCCGCAGGCGTCGACGTGTGGGCGCCAGGCCTGCCCTGACGCCGTGCCGGCCCTAACGGCGGTGGGCAGCGCAGCACTGCAGGCCACAGGCTTCCCGGCTCCCCGCTCCGCCACCCAGCGGCACCCCGCCTGCGCGACAAGCAGGTTTGCCGCCACCTCGAAGCCCTGGCGGATCACTCCCGCGTCGATCCGCTGCCCCAAGCCAGCCGCGCCATCAGGCCACCCAAGCGCCGCTGCTGGCGCCCTCCAGGACAAGGGGACGCAGGCAGCCAAGCCATGGGGAACACAGAACCTTCGCATCCAGATTTCTCAGCACGGCCGTGCACGAAACGCACGGTCTCAAAATATTAATTCCATGGGAAGGAAGAAATTTTCCATCGCTTCCTTTCAACGGAAATTATTCAGATGCCCGCAAGCTATCTGCACCAAAGGAGTTGGGCAACTGGCGCCAACCCTTGAACGGGCGTTGTGGCGCTTGCTTTCAGCAGAAGTAATGCCCCGCAATTGGCGTGGATCCCACAGCCGGCACACGACCCGTGTCGCCCCGCTGGGAAGCCGCTGAGCAGCGGACGCGCAGTCGACGCCCGCCATGGCCGGCTATCAGCCACCCATCCTCGGTGAGGCGCAGCTGATGGGCGTCATCGCCGAGGAGGCGAGCCAAGAGCGCTACCGCGCGGCCGAGCCAGGCATGCGCTCGGGCTTGCTGTAAGACCGCGAGGCGCCGCTCGCACCGAGTTCATCGCCAGCGCACCGGCTCGTTATCGCGGTGCAGGAGGACACCGGCTGTCTTCTGCGAACCGGGGCACAAGACCGACTACCCTTCCCCAGGCACGAGGCCGAGAAAACCGCTGCGCTGGCGCCCGCCGCACAGATGCTGGCCCAACACCTGTCGAATTCGTGCCGCCTGGATCGTCGTGCGAGTGGAGCCACTTCGTTCCACCACGCTCACTTTCTGCAGGAGACCGACATGCGTGTCATGGTGATCGTCAAGGCCAGCAAGGACAGCGAAGCGGGCGTCATGCCCAGCGAGCAGCTGCTTGCCGAGATGGGCAACTTCAACGAGGAACTGGTCAAGGCCGGCGTGATGCTGGCCGGCGAGGGACTGCACCCCAGCGCCAAAGGCGTGCGCGTGCGCTTTTGCGGCAGCCAGCGCACGGTGACCGACGGGCCCTTCGCCGAGACCAAGGAACTCATCGCCGGGTTCTGGATCTGGCGGGTCGCGTCGATGCAGGAGGCCATCGAATGGGCCAGGCGCTGCCCGAACCCGATGGAAGGGGAATCGGAGATAGAGATCCGGCCGGTCTTCGAGGCCGAGGATTTCGGCGAGGCGCTCACGCCGCAGCTGCGCGAGCAGGAGGAGCGGCTGCGCACGCAGCTTGGCCAGGGCGGCGCACCGCAGTAGGGCAAGCTGCGCCTTGTGCCGCAGCGCACAGGCAGCCGCGGTATCGGCCTTGCAGCTGCGGCTTGCGGTACGGTTCCATCCCCGCCATGACCGTCAAAGGCCGATCGCCATGCCGCACCTGCTGCCGATCCTGGAGCCGCCCGGCCAGCGCGCCACACACTCGCAAGCGCAGGCCTACGGGTACTGGGAGCGCATGCAGCGCTTCGGCGCCGAGCTGCAGGCGCAGGAGCTGCTGCTGGCCAGCCAGTCCTGGGCCTGGCACGCCAGCGCAGCGCGCTGCAGGCGCGCGGCGGGCGCGCGCAGGTGATGGATGGCTCGTTCGCCGATGCCAAGGAGATGGTTGGCGGCTTCTTCCTGACCGACTGCGACAGCCGCGCCGGGGCCCTGGACATCGCCGCCCGCTGCCCAGCCGCGCAATGGGCCACGGTGGAAGTGCGCGCACTGGGCCCCTGCTTCGACGATGCCATCAAGTGAATGTCGAAACCGCGCCGGCCCGGCCGTCGTACAAGCATGAGCCCCAGGAGCCCCTCATGCGCTTCATGATCATCGTCAAGGCCAGCGCCGCTTCCGAGGCCGGCGCCCTGCCCGAGGAGCGGCTCATCGCCGCCATGGCCGACTACCACGGGCAGCTCGCCCGCGCCGGCGTGCTGCTCGACGCCCACGGGCTGCAGCCCTCTTCCCGCGGCTGGCGCATCCGTTGGTCAGGCGCTCGGCACAGCGTCGTGGACGGGCCCTTTGCCGAGACCAAGGAGCTCATCGCCGGCTATACGCTGATCCAGGTGCGCTCGCGCGAGGAGGCGCTGGAGTGGAGCCGGCGCTTCCCCGCGCCACAGGGCCTGGGCGTGGATGCGGAGATCGAGGTGCGGCCGCTGTTCGAGCTGGAGGAATTGGGACCCAGCGCGGCGGTAACGCGCTTACGTCGGCTGACGCCCGATGCGTGAGGCACCGGCAGCAGGGTCGAGCACCCATGCGGCGATCAACGCGGTCTGGCGCATCGAGGCCGCGCGCATCATCGCCGCGGTGGCCCGGCTGGTACGCGACGTGGGCGTGGCCGAGGATCTGGCGCAGGACGCCCTGGTCGCGGCGCTGGAGCACTGGCCCGCGGCCGGCGTGCCCGATAACCCCGGCGCCTGGCTGGTGGCCACGGCCAAGAACCGGGCGCTGGACCGGCTGCGCCACGAGAAGCTGGCAGCGGCCAAGCACGAGCAGATCGGCCACGAGCTTGAGGTCCGGGAGGCACTGATCGTGCAGGACTTCGTCGACGAGCTGGACGCCGCGCACGCCGACGGCATCGGCGACGACCTGCTGCGCCTGATCTTCACCGCCTGCCATCCGGTGCTGTCCACCGAGGCGCGCGTGGCGCTCACGTTGCGGCTGCTGGGCGGGCTGACCACGGCCGAGATTGCACGCGGCTTCCTGGTGCCCGAGCCCACCATCGCGCAGCGCATCGTGCGCGCCAAGCGCACGCTCGCGGCGGCCCGGGTGCCGTTCGAGCTGCCGCCCGGCGACGCCCTGGCGTCGCGGCTGGCCGCCGTGCTCCAGGTGATCTACCTGATCTTCAACGAGGGCTACACCGCCAGCGCCGGCGACGACTGGATGCGCCCGGCGCTGTGCGACGAGGCCCTGCGCCTGGGCCGGGTGCTGGCCGGCCTGGCACCGCGGGAGCCGGAAGTCCATGGGCTGGCCGCGCTGATGGAACTGCAGGCATCGCGCGCCGGCGCTCGGGTCGATCCACAAGGCCGCCCGGTGCTGCTGGCACAGCAGGACCGCACGCGCTGGGACCGGTTGCTCATCCACCGCGGCCTGGCCGCATTGGCACAGGCGCAGGCGCTGGGCGGCGCCCTCGGCCCCTACGCCTTGCAGGCCGCCATCGCCGCCTGCCATGCCCGCGCCGCAACCGTGCAGGACACCGACTGGGCACAGATCGTCGCGCTGTATGACGCGCTGGCGCAGGTGGCGCCGTCACCGGTGGTGACGCTCAACCGCGCGGTGGCGGTGAGCATGGCCTTCGGCCCGGCCGCGGCCCTGGAGATCGTCGATGCGCTGCAGGAGGAGCCTTCCCTGCGCCAGTATCAGTGGCTGCCCAGCGTGCGCGGCGACCTGCTGGCCAGGCTGGAGCGCCACGCCGAGGCCCGGGCCGAGTTCGAGCGCGCCGCGGCGCTGGCGGGCAATGCGCGCGAGCGCGAGCTGCTGCTGGCGCGGGCGCAGGAGATGGCGGACGCCGCGGACCGCCCGGCTTGAACGCCGGGTACAGCCCGGGGTCCTTGTCCGGCACGGGCCGTGCGAGGGCCTGTGCAGCCGCGTCCTGCCGGCCTTGGGCGTTCATGAATTCGCCGGAACTCGGCAAGCCAGCCTTATCAGGTTGCGCAGGACATGGCGCCGTCCGTCCTCCAGACCAGCATCCATCTGCTTTATGCAATACCTGCGCTGTCTGCTCTGATCATCCGAAGAGAAACACCATGACCGCACCACGCCGAGTCGATGCAGCGCGAAGGGCCGCGGGTGGCGGCCTGCGCATGGAACTGGTGTTCGAGGACGCCACCCTGGGCGAAGTGCGTTGCATGGCTGGTGCTTTCGAAGACAACCCGATTCCTACGCAGTACCGCATCCATCTCGACCTCGTGACACATCTGGTCCGAAGGGCACTGGACAGGCGTCCACCGGAGGGACGCATCGGCTGCGACGCGCCTGGTTCGCTCAAGGAACCGCACGCCCACCGTCCTGTCCTTCCCTTGCTCAGCGCACCGCAGGTGCTGGCTCAACGACTTACACGCGCTGGCGGCGTATGGGCGGACAACAGGGGTGTTCACGGAAAATCCCGCCGATCCCCGGCAAGTTCAGCGTTGGTCCCTTCCAGCCCGACACGCTCTACCGAGGCAGCGCGAGGACTTGGCCAGCTGAGGTCGACCCAGCAAAGCCGCGCAGGCGGGCACGTGAGGAACTGCCTGGATGGCCGAGGGCATCCGGGCGCTGAAGCCGGATACTGGCATGTGGCACCGAGATAGCCCGCGACGCGGCCGGGTCGTCCCATGCAGGCGCCATCGGGTCCTCGACGAGCACGCCACCGGGATGAATGCTGAGAGGAGCTGCAGGCCCCGGGGACTCGGCTGCTGCATCACGCCGCCCCGGTACCTGCCATCGATGCGCGCAGGCAGCGACAATACCTGACCAAGGCATCGAAGCTGACACCCATGACCATCGAAGTGGCGCGCGACCTGTCGCACAAGATGAAGCACACGGTCCACGTGCGAAACCATGCGCTCGCGGTCGACGAGCCTCCGGGCAACGGCGGCGAGGACCTGGGCGTGACGCCGCACGAGCTCTACGACAGCGCGCTCGGCGCGTGCAAGGCATTGACGACGCTGTGGTACGCGCAACGCAAGCACATCCCTGTCGAGGACATCCGCGCGAGCGTCGAGCGCGACGACAGCGAAGAACGCCGAGGCGTCTATCGGCTGCGCGTGACGCTGGACATCACGGGTGCGCTGACCGATGCGCAGCGCCAGGAACTGCTGAACGTCGCAGCCAAGTGCCCGGTGCACAAGCTGATGACGCAATCGACCACCGAGGTCGTGACCGAGCTGGCGCCGGCCCGCCTGTAACCGTAGAGGAAGGCCGCCAGGAACGCTGCGGCAAGGAGGACTCGATCGATTGGCAGCATGCATTCCATGTCGCCTGCCTACGCCCGCGCACTGGTAGCCCCGGATATGTTGTCTGAATGAAAAACTGACCGGGCCGTCGGACACGGCGGCGAACCCGACGCAGCAGGAATACCGCCGGCTGCTGTCCGCAGCGTATCCCGGGCTCCCAGTGGAGCAAGCTGGAACGGCACAGCTTGGAAATGCCCTGGCGGCCTACATCGGCGCTGCAATCGACCTGCAGCCAGCACCGTGGGATCACCACGTTTCGGCAAACAACGCAGCGCTGGCCCCCCGGCAAAAGCGTGCCGCTCTGGTTTTCTTTGGGAAAGGTTGCTGCGTGGTTTGCCATGGAGGCACCCGGTTCTGGGACTTCGAGTTCCATGCGCTGGCTGTTCCGCAGCTGTCGGTGGGCAAGCACGGCGCCTTTCTTGACTCCGGACGCGCGAGTGTCAAGAGCCAGACGGCGGACCGCTTCCGGTTTCGAACGCCGCCCCTGCGGAGCGTTGTCTTGACCGGTCGCTGGGGCCATAACGGCGTGTTCGAAAACCTCGACGACGTGATCGCCCACCACTACAACCTGGTACCGGCGCTGCTCAAGGCACAGCAGTCACAACCACAGCCTTCCGGGCATGCCGGGCGGCTGCTGGGCGAGGACGTGCTGCTCTGACTCGCCTGCTGAATCAACAGGAATCTCGGCGTCTAAAGCCGATTCGACTGGCATAGATACAGCGAGCCGATAATTTAATCTATTAGCCGCCACCTGCCTGCCACTGCCCCGGCATAAAGCGGGACATGCATGGCGTTGAGCTGAACCAAGAGCGACCGCCGGATAAGCAGCGACTGGAAACCACCGCATAGTGTCTTCGCAAGCAGGAACGCCACACTTGCAGTAGCAGCGGGTTGAGAATGCATTGACGCCACGCATTCCATCATGAGAACGGTTTATATTGGCATCACAAACGCAAAACGCGCCGCTTCCGAATGCATTAATGCGGCAGTAGATGCGCCATTGCCTTGCAAGGTGAAATAGCCGCCTTGAAGAGGGTCAGTAAATATTTATTGAAATATCTTATTCTTCGTAGCCCGTCTCATCATCTTCATCCTCGCCTTCCTCTCCCAACTCCTCCTCTCCACTTTCCTGGACGTCGAAGTTGTAGTTGTATCTTGAGGTGCCGTCATTGCCGCTCATATCGCCGCCCCGGATCAGACGAAACGCTTCCTTAATGGCCTTTTCAACGTCCGATTCGGTTTTTCCCTCAACGTGGATACTGATCTCTCTACTAAGCATTACTTCTCCTTTGGTTGACAATCTCGCGCGCCGCAGGATGAAACTTGAAGACGCACAAATAGCGGTGCGCTTTTTACCACCGATGAGTGGCGACGCGCCCCCTGCACCCTTGGTGAAGACCGTCCGGCGCTGCTGATACCGCTTCGCGTAGCCAATGAACCAGTCAGCGTAGCTCTGCAGGTCGTTGACGAGGCTGCGCAGCCGGTGTCGCGACGCAAACTTTCAACGCGTTGCAGGCACTCCTGCTGGCGGCCGTGTCAGAGCAACCATTTGGCCTTCTCCACTCGCGCGCTCAGCCAGCCCGAACGTCCAGAACCGGGGTTTCCACAGCCCGCCCACCATGACGGGCTGTTTCTTTGTCGGGCCTTCCAATGCACTGCTGTAGCCCGCTGGGTCAGCACTGAAGGCTTGTGCCGGGGCGCACGCTGATGACAGAGGCCAGGGCGCGTACCAGAATCCTCGCAGCACGCCCGGCAGGCAGCGGTCGACCGACGATCGGTCTGGTGCCACCGTCGTTTCGCGTCGGACCTGGGCCTGTCGACGGGCGTGCCACCTTGCGGAGGCCGGCCCATGATGTCTTTCCCTCAGACCCGCCGCCTTGCTTTCAGCGGTGACCGACGCCGTCTGCTCGTCGGCGCTGCGGTCTTCGGCACGGGGATCGGGCTGCTACTCACCGGCTGCGCGCAGCCCAGCCGGACCGCGCCAATGGCAGTCCCCCCTGCATCGCTGTCGAAAGCCAGCTCCGGCCCCCCTACACGCATCGTGCTGCTCGGCACGAAAGGCGGTCCTCGCGTCGGTGGCGCCGGTCGCTCCAACCCCGCGACGCTGATCGTCGTCGCCGGCGTGCCGTATCTCGTCGACTGCGGCTACGGCGTGAGCCGGCAGCTCGTGCGCGCCAACGTGCCGCTCAACACCCTGCGCCACGTATTCATCACCCACCAGCACTCGGACCACAACCTGGAGTACGGCGCCGTCGTCTACAACGCCTGGGCGACCGGGCTGAACGTGCCGGTGCACGCCTACGGCCCGCCGCCGATCGCGCAGATGACGCGCGACTTCATGGCTTTCATGCGCTTCGACATCGAAACGCGCATGGCCGACGAGGGCCGCCCCGACCTGCGCCAACTGCTGGTGGCGCACGAGATCGACCGCCCGGGCCTGGTACTGCGCAACGCCGACGTGACGGTCACCGCTGCCCGCGTGCGCCATCCGCCCATCGAACAGGCTTACGCCTTCCGTTTCGACACGGCTGACCGCTCGATTGTCGTCTCGGGCGACACCACGTACTCGCCTGAGCTGATCGAGCTGTCCCGTGGCGCGGACGTGCTGATCCACGAGATCCTGTACGAGCCCGGCATCGACCGGCTGCTGGCGCGCGTGCCCAACGCGGTAACGCTGCGCAAGCACATGATGGACAGCCACACCGTGCCCGAGGACGTGGGCCGCGTGGCGGCCGCTGCCGGTGTGAAGACGCTGGTGCTGTCGCATTTCGTGCCCGGTGACGACGACACGATCACCGACGCGATGTGGACCGACGGGGTGCGCCGGCACTATGGCGGGCCCATCGTCGTCGGACGCGATCTGCTGGAGATCTGAAGACAAGGTCCCAACGTACCCTGCCGTCAGCGCTGAAGGAGCACGGCACCCTCCAGCACCGGAAATCCAGCCGGTCGGCAAGCTGGTCTACATTGACTCGTATGCGCCCGTTTGCATACTCGGCGCAGTTCCTTGGAGGTGTTGACCTGTGGCAGATGTCTTCCATGACCGGCACGCGAGAGGCCGAACCAGAACCGGTTGGCTCAACGCGCATCACACGTTCTCGTTTGGCAGCTTCAATGACCCGACCAGAATGGGCTTTCGCGCCCTGCGGGTCATCAACGAGGACGTGATCACCGGCGGCTCCTGGTTTCCGGAGCATGCGCACGACCACTTCGACATCCTGACGTTCATGCTGGCCGGCACGCTGGCGCATTCCGATTCTGCGGGTCACCGGGGACTGCTGCATGCCGGCGACGTGCAGTGCATCAGCGCCGGCTCCGGCATCCGCCACACCGAGCGCAATCCATCCCCGGACATGCCAACCCATCTCTTTCAGATCTGGTTGCATGCCGACGCCGACAAGGCGCCACCGCGCTACCAACTGCTGCGCGGGGCCCTCGACCCGGGATCGCCCGAGCCCCGCCTGATTGCAGACCCTGGTGAACAGGACGACGCCCTGCGCCTTCGGGCACCAGTGCGCATCTGGGCCAGTCGCGCCGGACCAGGGACCCAGTGCGCGCACGCGCTGGCGCCAGGGCGATTCGGCTGGCTGCAGTTGCTCGAAGGCGTCGTGGAGGTCGACGCGCAGGCACAGGCCACGGCGCTGGAACTGCGTGGCGGCGACGCGCTGCAACTGTCCACGGTTCGCCACCTCACCCTCAGGCCCACGACGGCGGCCGCCTGGCTGTGGTTCGATCTTCCATGAGGCGCCCGCAGTGCTACAGGCGAGCCGAGTGAAGGCAGGCCGCCTCTGGCTTTCGCTTTCTCGCCGCGTTCATCGGCCCGGCCGGGTATTCAGGGCCCCGTATCAGCGAAAAAGTCTCAGAGTGACGTTTGCTTCGTGAAACCCGAGCAGCCATTACAACGCTTCCTTTGCACCCTTCAAACAGGGGCACTCAATTCCGGATGGCGAGACACTGCAATTGGTAGCATGCAATTGCATTTCGCAACGGGGGGTTGTATGAACAACATTCTGCTTCTAGAGGATTTGCCTCAGATTCGCAGCTGGCTCAAGAGCCTGGTACTGGCGGTATTCCCGGATGCCACGATTGCCGAAAGTGCCCGGGTGCACGATGCAATGGGCTTGTTGTCGGTGGTGAACTTTGATCTTGCGCTGGTCGACCTGGGTCTGCCCGATGGCTCGGGTGTGGACGTGGTAGCGGCACTGCGCCAGCATCAGCCTCAGGCGCAGTCCGTGGTGGTTTCTATTCATGACGACGACGAGCATCTCTTTCCCGCACTGCAGGCCGGCGCCTGGGGCTACATCCTCAAGGAGCAGCCTCGCGAGTTCATCACCGAGCAACTGCAGCGCATCAGCCATGGCGAGCCGCCGCTGTCGCCTTCCATCGCACGCCGTGTCCTGGCCTATTTCGCTGCGCAGGCCAAGCCACAGGCCGATCTCATGCCGCACGTCAACCTCACCGAGCGGGAACGAGACGTACTGCTGCGCGTGGCCAAGGGCTTCACGTTGCCCGAGATCGGCGTGCAGCTGAACCTGTCGCGCCACACCATTGCTGACTACGTCAAGCAAATCTATCGCAAGCTCAACGTGAGCTCGCGCGCCGAGGCCGCGCTGGAGGCACAGCGGTTGGGGCTTTTCAGCCACTCCAGCAGCGCAGGCACCGGCTATTCAGGAGCTGCGGCCTGGCGGCGCTGACGGTGTAGCAGCGCAAGCGGCAACCCACTTCCAGTTGTCTGCGGCTTCCAGTGCCAGTTCAGCAGTGCTGCCGCCTTTTGCGGTACGGTAGGTTGCCCCCGCAACAGTGCCTGGTGCGTGTGTGGCCCTGATTGGGCCGCGATCCGCGGGCCCCTTGCGGCGCCGGGTCAACACCACGCCCAGCACACCGAGTCTGGTCACCATGGAAGCATCGCTTCCTGGCTCTGGCAGTATGGTCCTTGGCTCATCAGGTCGTCGGCCGGTCGAGAGAAGACGGCTCAATGCTGGTCCGGTATCCACACCGTGGAACGCCATCGGCGATAACGCCACCCCAAGCAATCCATCAAGCGACGCTTCGATTGGTTCAAGGCACGAAGGGGCTAACCGCCAGTAGGGTGCGTGTCAGAAGCCCGCGCACCCCCATAAGGACACCATCGCGGACGTTCCTCAGAAAGGCAAAACCTGCTGACTGGCACGTGAACGTGCCGCAGCCGCCTGGCGCGATGCCTTCAAGCGTGCCGGCGCAGGCCCCGTCTCGTTGTCCGCTGCCGGCGATCGGCGCGACGAACCGTCGCTGGAAGCGCCACTCGAGCCCGAGCCTGAGGAGCCTGAGCCTGAACCTGAGCTACCGGCGCTGGTCGAACCAGTGCCGAAGCTGCGGCCGCCCGGCAAGCCGCTGTCCGTGGTCGATCCGCTCGTGCCCTTGCCGATGGAACCGGATTGCTGCTTGGTGTGTTTGGACGAGCTGCTGCTGGTAGTGGCACCACTGCCGCTGCCTGTGGTGCTGGCCGCGCTTGGAGCGCTGGCGCCACCCGAGCCACCGCTCGTGGAGCCGCTGCTGCCACCCGAGGAACCGCCGGAGTGCGCCTGGGACAGCGCCGCGGCGCCGACCAGGATGGCCGCCACGGTCCAGCGCAGCAGCGATGAAGCTTGCATGTCGGGCTGCCGGACAGTCGTTGACCAGTAGCGCGGCAAGCCCCGTCCTTCAGGGCTCGTCTTTACCCACATTTTTTGGCGAGTTGGTAACCATCGACCCAAGCGTCAAGCAACGTCAATCCTCTCCACAACGTCTGCCATCCTGGATCGCCATCGTGAGTTCGAGCAAGGAAGCCACCGAGCCGGGCCACCTCGCGCAGGTAGCCTTGTATGGTCAGGGCTTGAAGCTCGACGTTGCGTTTGGCACATAGCACCGTCAGATGATCTTCATCGACATGCGCCGCAGCGGGATCATCGGTACAACAGCGCGCCACGCGCTGCAACGCCAGCAAGCGCACAGCCACGACGCTGCAGAAGCCCAGCAGCGCCTCGACGGCATGTGCCTGCTTGAGCTGAGAGCGTTCGATGTTGCAGCCCGATTTCAGGCATTTATGGAACTCCTCGATACCCCAATGACAACGCCTCTATACGTTTGACAAGCGCGGATGTGCCGCCGAAATTAGTTCGTGAGGCCTTGCTGGGCCTGGTGCAATGGGTTGAGCGACGAGGTCGTCATGAACGCTTGCCTGGAGGCGGTGGGCTGGACTGTGCTACCGCAACTACAGCGGCGGTGCCTGGTTTACTGGCTGAGCCAGTTGGCCCTGCGGCAGTTGGAGTCTGCCCAGGGCGCAAAGGAGAGCGAGCATGAGTGCCGTGATGGTAGGGCGCTCGCGGCAGCACAGCGAGAAGGTCACTGGCGTGCACCTGGAGCGCTTGGCACTGGTGTACGTGCGTCAGTCGACACTGCAGCAGCTGGAGCGACACCAGGAGTCGACGCGGCTGCAGTATGGACTGGTAGAACGTGCTTGGTCGTTGGGCTGGGAACGCCACCAAATTGAGGTGATAGACGAGGACCTGGGCAAGTCCGGCACGTCGGTTGAGGGACGTGATGGATTCCAGCGCCTGCTCAGCAAGGTTGCTTTGGACCAAGTGGGCATTGTGCTGGGTATCGAGATGTCGCGTCTGGCGCGCTCGTGCCGAGACTGCTACCAACTGCTGGAGGTGTGCGGGCTCTTTGGCACGTTGATCGGCGATCTGGACGGTGTCTATGACCCTACGGACTACAACGATCGTTTGTTGTTGGGACTCAAGGGAACCATGTCGGAAGCCGAACTGCACATGCTCAAGCAACGCATGCTTGCTGGTAAACGAGCCAAGGCTGCGCGCGGGGAACTGGGTGTGCTCGTACCGATTGGCTATATTCGGCTGCCTTCGGGAGAAGTGGTCAAGGACCCGGATGAGCAGGCGCAGTCGGTTGTGGCACTGATCTTCGAGCAGTTTGCGCGCTGTGGGACGATCAACGGCGTGCTGCAGTACCTTGTACGCAACCACATCGATCTTCCATGCCGCGTGCTCAGCGGCAAAGACCAGGGCCAGCTGCAGTGGCATGCGCCCAGCCGGGTGACGCTGTCATGCCTGCTACACAACCCCATCTATGCCGGTGCCTATGTGTATGGCCGCCGTCGCATTGACCCGCGGCGGCAGCAGCCCGGGAGACCGAGCACGGGACGGCAGGTGGTGGCTATGGGAGAGTGGGACGTACTGCTCAAGGATCGACTGCCGGCCTACATCAGCTGGGAGCAGTTTGAAGCCAACGTGCGTCAAATCGAGTCCAATCTCGCCCAGGTCAAAGGCACTATCCGGCACGGTCCATCGCTACTGTCGGGGCTGGTCGTGTGCGGGCGATGTGGACTTCGCATGGCGGCCCGGTATTGCAACAACGGACACGACTTGCGCTACTGCTGCATCACCATGATGGTGGAACATGCCCAGCCACTTTGCCAGTCCCTCGTGGGGCAGCCCTTGGATGACTGGGTCTGCCGGCAAGTGCTGGCCGCCCTGCAGCCCGCAGCTCTGGAGGTCAGCCTCAAGGCCATTGAGGACGTGCAAGCTGAGCGCGCACAACTGCATCGCCATTGGCAGCAGCGCTTGGAACGCGCCCGCCATGAGGCTGGGCGGGCACAGCGGCAATACGACGCCATTGAGCCGGAGAACCGCCTGGTAGCGCGCACGCTGGAGCGACAGTGGGAGCAAGCCCTGCAGACCGAACTTCAACTGCAAGCCGAGTATGCGCGCTTCGAAGCTCAACAACCAGCTACGCTGGGCGAAGCTGAGCGCCAAGCCATCCGCCGCCTTGCAGTCGATATCCCGGCGCTGTGGCATGCGCCGACGACTACTGCGGCTGAGCGACAGGCCATCATCAGGCAGTTGGTCGAGCGGGTCGTGGTAACGGTCCTAGGCGAAAGCGAACTCGTCGATGTGCAGCTTCACTGGGTGGGAGGGCATGCCACCGGAGCAACGCTGGTACGGCCCGTAGCACGCCTGGATCAGTTGAGTTACTACCCTCAACTACTACAACGTGTGGCCGATCTGCATGCCGAACACGAGACCATTACAGCAATTGCCAGCCGCCTCAACGCCGAAGGGTGGCGCCCGGCTAAACGCCGCTCGACCTTCAATGAGAGCATGGTGCAAACGTTGTTGGTTGCTCAGGGGCTTCGCAGTCCACGTCGTTGCAACCGCGACAAGATTGAGGATCGGGGCGCTAATGAGTGGACCATCGCGGAGCTAGCTCATCGGCTGTCCATTCCACAGCCAACCCTGTTCAGCTGGCTGCGGCGCGGTTGGCTGCAAGGGCGTCGGGCTGATCAGACGGCACACCGCATGTGGCTCATTCAGGCTGACGAAGCCGAACTCGCAAGGCTGCGCGCACTGCGATCGCGCTCGCGGGCATGGCATTGACTCTTACGGAGGCAACATGACTGGTCGATCTCAATGGACCAGCGCTGCTCGTACCAGAGCACACATTGGGCTGCGTCGTCGAAGTTGTTGATGGGCCACGTGGCCAGCAGCAGCCATTCCACGTCGTTACGCGCATCCCAGCAGCGCACCACGCTGGCTGCCAGTGGGGGGAAGCCAGCAAGCGCAGGGACGTTGCGGGTAGGCAGCACCTGGACTTCACGCCAGGCCAAGTTCAAGTGCAGCGTGCGCGCCGCCTGCCCGGGGCGGGCGCGCTGATGCAACTGCAGTCGCCCCTGGACGGGCAGTGCCCGGGCCTGCGTGAGCAAGTGGCCGTTATGGGCGGTGCGCCGGTTGGTGAAGATCCTCGACAGGCATTGCCAGCCCAGCGATACGGCACGACTCCAGTAGTCAAACGAATCACTGCCCCGGTCCCCGATGCCGATCCAGCGGCAGCCTTGCGGCACCCGACCTACCGCCTCCAGCACCTTGGGCCAAACCTCGGATTCCTTGTTCGCCCGGGCGTAGCGCTGTGTCCGGGTTTCGGTGTGCTTGTGCGTTACCCCGGCAACACGAGCCCAGCACAGCTGCGCCGCCAGCCCAAAGACTTGGCCGCTGGGTGTCAGCGCCAGCAAGTTATGCGCGAACAACCCGTTGCCGGCATGGTTACCGATGGGTCCATACCCGTGTGCTTGCTCCATTTGCGAGAAGTCCAGCGTGGTGGTGTCCTGCACGAACAACGTCACGGGCACCTGCGCCGCCGCCGAGCGGGTGTGCTGCAGGTGCGGCTGCAGCAACGCATCGGCGCGTGACATCGGCACAGTGCAAGAGTCGGTAGGCTGCCTTGCAGTTGCCCCAGCTTTGCGTTTGAACGGGAATTCCTTTGCCTGGCGCCTGCATCATGCCCAACGCCAGGCGGCACGCCCGGCGCGAACGCCTGACATCACCGAGTTCTGAGGCGGCAAACTGCTCAGCAATCCACAACTCGTCCCCGTCCATGGCACCACCTCGTACATCCTGTGGTCAGCCACATTCTGAAAGATGTGGGTAAAGACGAGGCCTTCAGGCCGAGGAGGATGTCAAGTCGAAGAACGGCGTCGCTGCTGGCTCCGGTATCACCGATCGCGCGGCACAGTCCAGACACCGGAAAGCAAAGGACAGGCGCCAAGTAGGGCGATGCGCGCTGAACGAGCACGTGGTTGCCGCCGCCCAGGACGCATGCAACTCCATCTGACCGGCAGATGCTGTAATGCCGGCGTGTGCAGCAGATTCCTGCCACGGGCCATCTGCACCGACCCGGGGACATGCCGGGTCGTCTGCAGCGGCAGGCGGCTCGGCGGCTTTCCCGCTTTCAATGACTGCGCCGTGAGCGCCTCAGTACCAGCCGGCCCAGCAACAGGGCGTCAAAGCCCAGTGTCGCCCGTCACGCGCCTGCAGCCTGTTGTGAAAACCTGCAGGTTGCTTTGCGCTTCGGGTGCATCCCACTGCCAGGAGCACGCACGTCACCGCCGCTGGCGGCAAGCCGCTACAGCGACACCGCCAAGAGCACGCCCGATGCCGCACCTGAAGCGATGCCAAGCCACAGCAGCGCCGCACCAGCACGCGGCTGGTGCCCGACCAGTCTGAGAGCGACAACAGCCGCAGCACCGCCGAATGCGATAAGCCCCAGCACGGCGGCATTCGTGGAATTCATTTTCTGGCCTCCTTCATTTTTCGCCCTGGCAATAATGGCCCCACGGGCCGCGCGAAGACACAGAACGCGCGTGGCTGCAAATCGGATGACGTCAGGCCAAGGGGGTGCTTCACTTGTCGTCGAGATAGGCATTGCCACGCGCTGATGCGGTGGGCCTACGATTCCTTCGTCAGGCGGTTTAACCGCTTGGCCGGTCGTCACCGGCAAGGAGTTGCACCATGGAAACCGCACATCAATCCACGATGGCCCGTCTGCGTGTCCTGGTGTCGATCGGAATGGGACTTGTCATGCCATCGATGGGCATGACGTCGGGTGCTGCGCATGCCGCCGTGACCGGCACGGTGGTGGCCTGGGGCAAGAAAAGCGAAGGTCAGACAAGCGTACCCGCCGGCCTGCGCGGCATCACGGCCCTTGTTGCAGGGTCCTGGCACACGGTGGCGCTCAAGAGCGACGGCACGGTGGTGGCCTGGGGCTCCAATATTTACGGCCAAACGAACGTACCGCTGCAGCTCAGCGGTGTCATGGCCATTGCCGCCGGGGGCTACCACACGGTGGCGCTCAGGAGCGACGGCACGGTGGTGGCCTGGGGTTACAACTTCCACGGCGAGACGAACGTGCCCGCCACGCTGCGCAGCGTGCGAGCCATTGCCGCCGGGGATAACCACACCGTGGCGCTCAACGCCAATGGCACGGTGGAGGTCTGGGGCAGCAACCGATACGGCCAGAGGAACGTACCCGTTGGCCTGAGCGGTGTCGTGGCCATCGCCGCCGGGGCGGTCCACACGGTGGCGCTCAAGAGCGACGGCACCGTGGTGGCCTGGGGTTACAACGGCCTGGGCCAGACGGAAGTGCCTGCCGGCCTCACGGGCGTGCGTGCCATCGCCGCAGGGTGGTCCTACACGTTGGCGATCAAGAGCGACGGCACGGTCGTGGGCTGGGGCGACAACCTCAAGGGCCAGACGGACGTACCTGCCGGGCTGCGCGGCGTGCGTGCCGTCGACGGCGGGCAGAGCCACACGGTGGCGCTCAAGCGTGACGGCACGGTGGTGGCCTGGGGCCTCGACAACGCCGGCCAGGCGAGCGTCCCGCAGGGGCTGCGCGACATCATGGCGGTCTCCGCCGGGGCCTATCACACGGTGGCGCTCAGGAGCAGCTACCGCTTCGGCGGCTTCGTTGCTCCGGTGAATGCGGCGCCGATCATCAACACGCTCAAGGCCGGCGTGGCCGTGCCGGTGACGTTCGGCCTGGGGGGCAACCAGGGCCTCGACATCCTGGCCCGCGGCTACCCAACTGCATCGAGGGTCGTGTGCAACCCTGACGCCCGCACCGATGAAATCGAGCAGACCGTGGCTGCGGACCACAGCAGCCTGAGCTATGACGCCCCGACCAACGCCTACACCTACGTCTGGAAAACCGATCCCGCCTGGGCCGGCCAGTGCCGCAGGCTGACCCTGCGCTTCGCCGATGGCATCGAGCGCAGCGCCCTCTTCCGCTTCAGGTAGACCGGTTCAGTGGGGCGATCAGCGTGACTTGGCCTCGACTGAACCGGATTGGGCTTGGTCCTTCGTCCACGACATCAAAGTGCACTGGCCTACATAGACGTCACCTACCGCCGCCGCGCTGGTGGCAGTCGGTTATCCCTGCTCACGCTACTTGATTGCACCTACTGCCACGGCGACTCCTACAGTGGCACCAGGCGGCCCCATACCAAGGCTGGCGAGGACAAGCCCATGAAGCTCCACATCCCGATGGCAGCGCTGGATGTTGCACTGGCTTCCACGGCAGCCTGGGCGCAGGACAGGCCGCTCACGCGTGCCGAAGTGAAGGCCGAGCTCGAGCACGCACGCACCGATGGCTCGCTGCAAAGGCTCCACAGCGATGACTACGGCACTTGGTGGGAAGGCTTGAACCGGGGCGCCACCCTAGCGGGCGCCGCTGGCCGCAGCTTCTAAAGAGGTACGCCGGCCATGCAAGGGGGCAAGACCCGCGCCGAGGTGAAGGGCGAACTGCGCCGCGCCCGCGACAGCGGTGAGCTGCAGCGTCTGCAAGAGAGCTACGGCCCTGGCGACTGAACCGGCATGCACCGGTGCGGCATGCCCGCCGCGCCGGCTCGCGCATCCCAGCCCAGGACTCATGGACGAGGTCCCTCGCCTATTGAGCCGGCCGTGGCGACCTTGGGCAAGAAGGCTACGGTGCTTTCAAGCAATGCCGGCGACGATACCAATGGCACCGCTCTCCTTCTTGTCACGTCACCGGCGTTGTTCCCACCCTCCCCTTCAGCCGCCAGCCTGAAGCCGGCCTTGAGCGTCACCGGTTAGTGGCGGATGCGGCGACCGACCTCATGGTCACGCGTTTTCATGGAAGGCACTTTGTGGTGAGTCGCTGACCCAGCGCGCTGGCCTGGATCCGAGACAGCGAAGTCGTGCACAACTCAAGCCTCCGCTCGCCATGCGGCTGGAGGCCGTACGGCGCTGAGGCGGCGCCATCCGCAGCTCATGCGCAGCGTCCGCCGCATGCTGTAGCGGCATAGTCGCGCCTGGCGTGCCCTGGGGGTCTGGGCTTGTCCCGCCAGACCAGCTTGGTACCAGGCTCCGTGACCGGGCCATCCCGATAGCCGAGACCGTCCGTCTTGAGAGCGCCTTGGTACCAGCCATCCATCCAGGCATCGGCTTCAACTGAGCCGCGCGGGTATGGACAGACGCCGGCCACTTCCGAAAGCACTTGACCATGAGCGAAGCCCTCGCTCCATGTCTCTCGTTCGTTCTGTCTGATGGCTTTCATGGCACGAATCCTTTGGGGGTTGCCCTCTCGCCGATGTCGGCACTTCAGCAAATCCGGGACCAATCAGCCTAAAGCATGCCGCGCCAGTGCTTGGGCGTGATGGAGTCACACCTGCACGCTTGGCCTGCGTGGACTTCGACCTGGGCCGTGCGCGCCACCGGCGCAAAAAAACTAGGGCGGCAAAGTCAACTGATCGGCCAGCTGCTCCAGGCCAGCAAGGTAGTGCTCGGGATTGCGGCGGAAGCGCGTGCGCTGCACGCGCGCACAGCGCCGCCGCTCCAGTTGTTGTCGTAACTCCTGCCAGCGTTGTCGGTTGGCACTTGCGAGCTCGCGTGCCGTGACCAAGCACCCCCGCGTAGCCGTTGCCGCCAGCAGTCGCACCGCACCGCGCAGCACCGTGGCAGGGCTGGCGGCCTTGCGACCCGTGGTGCGCCGCTCGTGATGGCGGTACGAGCCGAACAGCTGTTCGAGAGCGTTGTTGGTGCGTGGCAACTCGGCGTTGTCGTAGCAGTGGAACAGTCCCGCGTGCCAGCGGCGCGCCACGTGCGCGAAGCGCTCCAGCGCCGGGGCCAGCGCGCCCGCGCAATGGCCGTGGCGGCTCATG
>NZ_AUMO01000049.1 GCF_000430725.1 Azohydromonas australica DSM 1124 | reverse complement strand
CGCCGGCCACCACGAGCGCGAGGTAGTCCGCGCCCACGGGCACGCCCAGCATGGGCTTGATGTCGCTCCACTTGATGGTGGTCCACAGCCAGCCGCTCTTGGCCATGATGGCGCCGAAGAGCACGACGAAGCCGTGGATCAGGATCTCCAGGCGCAGCCGCCAGGCGTCGGGCAGCAGCGACACCAGCGACTCCAGCCCGATGTGGCCCGCGTCGCGCACGCCCACCGCCACGCCCAGTGCGGTGATGTAGAGCACAAGCTGCAGCGCCAGGGCCTCGGCCCAGGTGGGCGTGTCATTGAAGATGTAGCGACCGACGACCTGGAACTGCACGCACAGAATCAGGGCGATGAGCCCGACGACGGCCAGCATCAGGCTGGCCTTGGAGAGGAAGGCGCAGAAGCGCGAGTAGAGGTGGGTGGACGGCGGACGCGTGTGGTCCGCTTCCAGCGGCGAGCCAACGGCATCGATGTGCTCGTTGTCCGCGACGGTGGCCGGCAGGGCGGCGGAGGAAGTCATGGAGGGCTCCGGGAGGGCGCGCGCTGCATGCGGCACGCGCGCGACAAGGCTCGTCACACCCTCTCCCGAGGGCATGACGCTCGTTCATGCAACAAGCGGCGGCGCGGCGGGCGCCGCCGGTGGACGGCTTACCTGGCGTCCTGCGCCGCCTTCACCAGCCGCTGCAGGTCCGGCGTGGTCACGAACTTGGCGTACACCGGCTGCATGGCGGCCTGGAACGAGGCCTTGTCCACGTTGTCCACGATCTGCACGCCGGCGGCCTTGATGGTGGCCAGCGACTTGGCTTCCTGCTCCGCCCACTTCTGGCGCTGGAAGGCCGCGGACTCCTTCGCCGCGGCGCGGAACAGGTCCTGGTCGGCCTTGGGCATCTTGTCGAACACCGCCTTGCTGATCAGCAGCACCTCGGGCGCCATCGAGTGCTCGGTGCGCGAGAACACCTTCACCGCCTCATAGTGCTTGGAGGTGTCGAAGGACGGGACGTTGTTCTCGGCCGCGTCGATGATGCCCGTCTTGAGCGCGGTGTAGACCTCGCCGTAGGGCATGGGCGTGGCGTTGGCACCCATCGCGGAGGCCACGGCCACCCAGACGTCCGAAGGTTGCACGCGGATCTTCATGCCCTTGGCGTCGGCCAGGCTGCGCACGGGCTTCTTGGCATAGATGCTGCGCGCGCCGCTGTCGTAGAAGGCCAGGCCCACCAGGCCCTCGTGCTCGCAGCCCTTGAGAATTTCCTCGCCCACCGGGCCGTCGAGCACCTGGTGCATGTGCTCGACGCTGTTGAACAGGAAGGGCAGCGTGGGCACCAGCGACTTCGGGCACATGGAGTTCAGCGACGAGATGTTGACGCGGTTCATCTCCAGCGCGCCGATCTTGAGCTGGTCCAGTGTCTCCTTCTCGGTGCCCAGGGCGCTCTTGTTGAAGACCTTGATCTTGTACCTGCCGCCACTCTTCTGTTCGAGCACCTGGCTCATGTGCTTCACGGCCGCGACGGTGGGGTAGTCGTCGCTGTTGTGCACGTCGGCCGAGCGGAACTCCTTGGCCTGCACGGTGAGGGCGGCCAGCGCGGCGGCTGCGGCCAGGGCGATTTGCTTGATCATGGTTTGTCTCCGGTTGAAGTTGGTGTGTGGCGAAAAGAGCTTGCTGCTCAGGCCTTGTCCTCGAACGGGCCGGTGCGCACGAAGGCGCCGCCCTGGTAGCGCGTGGCGGGGTCGTCCAGGTCGATGCGCGGCTGCCGCGCCTCCACGGCGGCGCGGAAGGTGTCGGAGCTGTCCTGGGGCCGGTAGCCGACGTGGCGCGCCGGCGAGTTGTCCCACCAGGTGGTGGCGTTGTCGGAGACGCCGTAGATGACGCTGTGGCCGACCACCGGGGCGGTGAGCGCAGCCACCACCAGCCGCTCCAGGTCGTCGAAGCTCAGCCAGGTGGCGAGCATGCGGCGGTCCTTGGGCTCGGCGTAGCTGGAGCCGATGCGCAGGCTCACGGTCTCGATGCCGAAGCGGTCGTAGTAGAGCTGCGCCAGGTCCTCGCCGAAGGCCTTGGACAGGCCGTAGAGGCCGTCCGGGCGGGCCGGGTCGCGCGGGCTGATCACCTGGTCCTGCCGGTAGAAGCCGGTGACGTGGTTGGAGCTGGCGAACACGATGCGCCGCACGCGGTGGTGGCGGGCCGCCTCGTAGAGGTTGTAGGCGCCGACGATGTTGGCCTCCAGGATCGGCTGCCAGGGCTGCTCGGTGGAGACGCCGCCCATGTGCACCACCGCGTCCACGCCTTCGAGCAGCGTGTGCATGGCGGCCTTGTTCTCCAGGTGCGCCAGCACGATCTCCTCGCCTGCTTCGGCGGGGCCGAAGTCGCGGCGGTGGCTCAGCCGCAGCGTGTCGCAGTAGCGGCGCAGGCGCGGGCGCAGCTCGCGGCCGAGGTTGCCGGCCGCGCCGGTGAGCAGCAGGCGGTTGAAGCGGATAGGGGAGAAGGGGTCAGGCAGCATGGTGGTCGCGGATGGGCTGGAGATTCGAAGGGTGGGCGTGGCCCGCCCGGCCGCCGAGAAAGGCCGCCGGGTTGCAGGCACGACGCCCGGGTAGCCGGCAGTTCAGGCGGCTGTGGGGATGTTTGGGATCGGCGTTACTGCTTCACCACCGCGATGTTCGAGACGATGGCGTTGCCCACGTTGCCCTTGAAGTCGAGCTTGAGCTTGCCGGCCGTCACCGCCACCGGGAAGCTGGCCGTGGTGGCCGCGTTGCGCCCGCCGGCCTTGGCGAAGACGTCGAGCCCCGACACCACGTTCACGCCGTTGGCGTCCACGTTGAGCACGCGCGCGCCGGCCGCCGTGGCGGTGGGCTCCAGGAAGCCCAGGGTCACGGTGTAGTTGCCGTTGGCCAGCGGCACTTCGTAGCTGAAGCTGCTGCCCTCGCGGTACGCGTCCCAGACCCGACCGGTTTCCGGCACCGCGGTGCTGCCCAGGCCCTGGATGACCGTGGTCGCGCCCAGCGTGACCGGCGTGCCGCCGGTGAAGAAGTTGTCCGAGCCGTAGCGGTGGCTGCCCAGCAGCGCATCGTTGGACACGAAGCCCGTGGTCAGCTGGCCCGCGGCGATGAACAGGTTGGTGGCGTTGTCCGTGGCCAGGTTCCAGGTGGCGCCGTCGCTGATCGTCTGCCCACCGTGCGAGCCTTCGGCCACCACGCTGTTGGCGCCCGCCTTCAGCGTCACGCCCTTGAACTCGCACACCATGTTCGCGCACTGCGCGCGGCTAAGCGTGCCGACCGCGGTGCCGTTGACCTTGAGCGTCACCGAGTCGCCGTTGCTGTACACCTTGACGTCGGCCACCGGGTAGGCGCGTTCCGTGTAGCGGCGTCCGGTCAGGTAGGTCAACGGCTCGGCGCTCCAGTGGGCCTTGTAGAAGAAGAACGCGTCCTTCTTGGTGCGCCGGTCGAAGGTCACCAGACCCTTGGTGTTGGTCGCGCCGATGTCGCCCTCGTGACGGATGCCCGAGCCGAAGTCGAACATGTTCCAGACATAGGTGCCGTAGATGTAAGGCTTGCTCTGCAGCGTCGCGTAGTCCTGCTCGTGCACGTAGTTGGCGTACTCCTCGGGCTGGTAGCAGATCCGCGCCGAGCGCGTGGCGTCACGTGAGCACACCCGTCCGCCCAGCGAATTGTCGGTGTGGTGCGCCAGTGCTGCACCGGCGCCGTACTCGCTCACGCCCAGCGGCTTAGTGGGGTATTGCGCGTGCAACTCGTCCAGGTGCTGTCCGAATTGAGCCGGGTCCGTGCCGTAGTACCAGAGGAAATAGCGGTTGACGCTGAAGCTGTCAGCGATCGAGCCGACCGAGATCGGCGACGGCAGGATGGTGTCGCCGTTACGGGTGATCTCCTGCGCCAGCGTCGTCAGGCGCCCAGGGTCCTCGTTCTTGGCCACCGTCTGCAGCGAGCGCAGCAGCGGCTGGACGTTGTTGTTGGCATCGGTCTGGCCGCAGCCCGCACCGTTGGTGGTCATCTCGTTGCCGATGGACCACAGGCCGATGGAGGCATGGTTGTATTGCTGGCGGATCAGCTCCTGCAACTGCTGACGTGCGTTGGCGCTGAACCCGGTCGTCTCCGGATCGGCGTTGGAGCAAGTCACGCTGCCATTGGCATTGCGAATGCTCAGGGTGCTGCCGTTGACGAATGGAACTTCCGCCATGACCACCAGGCCCAGCTTGTCGGCCTGCTGGTACGTGTACGAAGCGTGCGGGTAGTGCGCCAGGCGCAGCGTGTTGGCCCCGATCTCCTTGATGAGCTCCATCGACAAGTCGGTGTCTTCCGTGCCGATGGCCCATGCCTTGCCTAGGAAGTCCTGGTGCATGTTGACGCCGCGCAGGGCAACGGCCTTGCCGTTGAGGAAGAATCCCTTGTTGACGTCAAAGCTCATCATGCGGATGCCGAAGTCATGCACGACCTTGTCGATCGTGGTGCCGCCGGCGTCCTGAATCTCCACGACCAGCTTGTACAGGTACGGATCCGCCACACCTTGCCACAGGTGCGGCTGGGCCACGGCCATGTCCTGCTCGGTATCGACCTGTGCCCCGGCCTTCACCGCGAAGTTGCGCTGCGCCGTGCTCTTGACGGTCTTGCCGTCGGCTTCCAGCAGTGTTGCCTTGACGGTGTAGGTGGCGTCCGCCTGGGTGCCGTTCTTCAGCTTGGCGCGGACGTTCACCGAGGCGCTGCCCTCGGTGAGCGCGGTGGTGCGGGCGAAGATGCCGGAGCTGCCCAGATCGTCCAGCGCGAAGTGCACCGGGTTGGGCGTCGTGACCAGCGACACGCTGCGGTAGAGGCCGCCCGCCATGTTGAAGTCACCGCTCAATGGTGCGATGGCCGTGAGGGCCGTGTCGGAAGTGGGCGCGCTGTTGTCGGTCTTCACCAGCAGCACGTTCTTCTGGCCGCTCTTGAGCTTGCCCGTGACGTCGAAACGGAACGCCGTGAAGGCGCCCTTGTGCTGGCCGAGCTTCTCGCCGTTGAGCCACACGTCGGCCACGATGCTGGCGCCGTCGAACTGCAGCCACTGCGTGGCGCCGCCGGCGGGGGCATCGAACTCCAGGCGGTACCAGCCCTGGCCGCGCTTGTAGTCCACGCTGGTCGGGGAGGTCTGGTCGGTGCGGGCGGCATCCTTCTCGTTCCACGAGTGGGGCAGGTTGACGGTGGACCACGCAGCTGTGCTGGCGCTCAGCGCCGCGGCGTCGGTGAGGTTGTCGTCCTGGATGAAGCGCCAATCCTTCTTGTCCAGCAGCGTCGTGGAACGAACTTCCGCAACGCTCGCGGTCCCGCCGGACGTGGGCGCCGTGTCACCATCACTGCCGCCACACGCAGCGAGAAGCGCGGCAAGGCAGGCGGACACCGCGGCGGCAACCACGGTCTTGCGGGACGGGAACAGTGATTTCATGGGGGCATGTCTCCAATGCGGATGGCCGTTCAGCAGCGGGCGCAGGGTTGACGGCTCTTTTTTGGGGTGAGCTCGGCTCACCCGGTTGCCTGCAGGCAACCGGGGTAGGGATTCAGGGATGGGCCGTGCGGGGCTGGACGGTCAGTAGCCCAGGCCGTAGCCGTAGGGATAGAGCGTGTCGGCGGCCGGGTAGCCGGGCACGTCGGGCTGGTTGTTCACCACCGCTTCCAGCTTGTTGGCCAGCGCGAACGGCAGCTTGCCCTGCGGCTTGAACTTGCCGCTGAGCACTTCCAGCAGCGCCACGTCGCTGACGCCGAAGGTGCCCACGAGGGCGCCGGCGTTCTTCAGCCCGCTGGCGTCATCCAGCACGTAGGGCTGGCGGAAGTAGATCGCCAGCACCGTGTTCTTCGCGCCCACCTCGTTCATCACCGCCTGGATGTCCGCCAGCGAGGGCGTGACCTGCCACGACTGCGAGGCCGCCATGGTCGTGAACGAGAGGTTGTTCGCCTCCCAGGGGAAGGCGCCGCCGTAGATCAGGCCCCCATCGTCCACGCAGCTCGGGTTCAGGGCCGGGAACAGGATGCAGCTGTCCTCGGCACCCCACACCTTGCCCGTGCGCGGATTGAGCTTGCTCGGGTCGGCGCCGGTGGTGGCGCCCTTGGTGCGGTAGCCGGCCGTGACGGCGGCGGGGTTGCTGACCTGCACGCGGATCACGGCCGCATCGTGGCCCGTGGCGCTGGGCCGCGCGCCGGGCGTGGTGTAGTTGCCGTCCGTGACAAGGTAGCCGTACTTCTCCACGTCGGCCTTGCCCATGCCCATGGTGTAGACGCGCTTGCCCGCGGCCAGCGGCAGCAGCTTCGCGCCTGTGCCGGTGTCGCCGTTCTGCAGCAGCACGATGGACTGCTTCTGCACCTCCAGGCCCTTGGCGCGGTTGGCATCGCTGCCGATGACGGCGTCCACCTGCGCCGAGTCCACGTAGGGGTTCTCGAACAGGCCCAGCTTGAACTGCTCCGTAAGCAGCCGACGCGCCGCCTCGTCCACGCGCGCGCTGCTCACCAGCCCGGCGGCCACCAGGTCCGTGATGGTCTGGTTGCTGTTGAAGCCCGAGAGCACGTCGGTGCCGCCGTTGATGGCCGCGGCGGCGCGCTCCGGCACGGTCTTGCCTTCCAGGCCCCAGGCGCGGTCGTTGATGATGCCGGTGTCGGAGTTGACGTAGCCCTGGAAGCCCAGCTTGCCGCGCAGCAGGTCCGTGACGATCTGCTTGCTGAACGCGAAGCCGGTCTGGTCGTAGGTCACGCCCTCGTAGGTCACGCTGATGGGCACGCCGTAGTACGGCATGATCGACGACACGCCCGCGTTGATGGCGGCCATGAAGGGCTTGAGGTGGTAGCCGAAGTTGCCGCCCGGGTAGATCTGGTTCTTGCCGAAGGAGTAGTGCGGGTCCAGCCCCTGCTCCTGCGGCCCGCCGCCGGGGAAGTGCTTCATGGTCAGCGCCACGGCCGTCTTGGTGCTCACCGGCCCGCCCTGCAGGCCCTGCACCAGCGCGGTCATGATGTTGGCGTTGAGGTCCGCGTTCTCGGTGAAGGTCTCCGACACGCGGTACCAGCGCGGCTCGGTGGCCAGGTCGGCCATGTAGGCGTAGGCGCCGCGCAGGCCCACCGCGCGCCACTCCGCGCCCATCACCTCGGTGAGTTTCTGCACCGGCGACATATCGCCTGTGCCCAGTGCGGCCGCGGCGATGCCGGCCTCGCGCGGGAACTCCGTGAAGGCGCCGGCGCTGCCGGAGATGCCGAAGCGCGGGTCGCTGTTGTAGTGGTTGCGCGCGTTGTCCTTGAACAGCGCCGGGATGCCCAGCGGCTCGGTCTCGGCCAGGGCCTGCACGGCGTTCTGGAACTCGGCGAGCTGGCGCGGCGTGACGGTGAAGCCGCCGCGGCCCGGCGTGCCCGTGCAGGGGCTGGGCGTGGCGTTGGCGACGTTGCGCAGGATGAAGCGCGTCATCTTTTGCGCCTGCACGAAATTGGCGGCCTGCGTGCCCTCGACGGTGCCGGCGCAGCCGGCGTTGAGCGTGTCGATGAGCATCATCCCGGCCTTCTGCTGCAGCGTCATGCGCGGCAGCAGGTCGGCCACGCGGGCCTCGGCCGGGAGGCGCCAGTCCTCATAGGGGTCGAGCTGGCCGTTGCCGTTGGCGTCGCGGAACTCGTAGCCGTCCTTGACCAGCTTGGCCTTGCTGCGCACGCCGATGGCGGGCTGCTCCAGCGCGGGCGCGCCGTCGTCGCCGCCGAAGCAGCCGCCCAGCGCCAGGGTGGCCAGGGTGAGCGCGCAGGCGCCGGACACGGGGCGCAGGCGTGAGGGTGCACGGAACGTCATCTTGTCTCCTGTCAGCGGATCGGCTGCCGCGCCGCCCGTGATCGTCGTTGTGGTGAGTGCGTAGTCTCGACAGTCGACCTCTTAAGGTCCAATGCCAAATTTCTTCAACCCGATACCTTTTCGGTAAGAGGCAACCCGATGGACTTGAGGCAGCTGAACTACTTCATCGCCGTGGCCGAGACCCGGCACCTGGGCCGGGCGGCGGAGCGGCTGCACCTGTCGCAGCCGCCGCTCACGCGGCAGATCCAGCAGCTCGAAGCGGAACTGGGCGTGCAGCTCTTCAGGCGCACGCCGCGCGGCATGGAGCTGACGCAGGCCGGTGAGGAGCTGCTGCGCGACGCGCAGAACATCCGCACCCTGGTGTCGCAGGCGGCGGAGCGCGCGCAGCGCGCGGGACTGGGCCAGGCCGGGCGCCTGGACGTGGGCGTGTACGGCTCGGCGATGTTCGGCCTGGTGCCGGAGGTGCTTTCAGCCTTCCGCGCCCGGCACCCGGACGTGGAGCTGGTGCTGCATTACGCGCAGACCCCGGCGCAGCTGCCAGCGCTGCGCCAGGGGCGGGTGCACCTGGTGTTCGAGCGCATGCTGCCGGAGGAAAGCGACATCGAGGTGGAACTGGTTGCGCGCGAACCCTTGCTGCTGGGCATGGCCGAAGGGCATCCGCTGGCGGCACAGGAGCACGTGGACGTGTCGGCGCTGCGCGACGAGACGATGCTCATCGGCACGTCGCCGTCCATCGCGGCGATGTCGCTGCAGCTGTGCCGCGCGCATGGCTTCGAGCCGCGCCTGGCGCCGCCGGCCAGCGACGTCGTCACGGCCACGCTGCTGGCCGCGGCGGGCCTGGGCGTCACCCTCGTGCCGGACTCGATGAGCAACGTGCGCTTCCCCGGCATCACCTACCGGCCGCTGCACTCGCGCGTGGAGGCCTTCATGGAGCTGCACTGCTTCTACCTGCGCGGTGAGCCCTCACCGCTGCTGGCCGCCATGCTGGAGACCGTCCGGGGCTTCAGGGAACGCACGGCGTAGCGCTGGGAGGGGGTCTCCTAAGCCTCGCCTAATTCTTCGGCTGCAACATGTCTTCAACGGCGCTCGCTGACGCGGCGCCGGCCCCGCACCAGTTGCAGGGCGACTCGCGGACCGGGTGGACTCCTCCGACTATTCCTTGCCGCTTTTCCTCGGTCCGCGCAGCCCAGGCTGCCGCCCTTTTTCTTTCCCCGGCAAGGACCGCGGCGCCGCATCCCGGCGCCGCGGTGCCGTTCAGGGCCGCCAGCGGCCCGACGGCATGCATCAATACGGCGTGCCGTCCTTGTGAAGGAAGCGCCAGCCGCCTTCCACTTTCTCGGCGCGCAGGTCGTCGTCCGGGTAGGTGGCGCTGTCGCCCGCGCTGCGGTCGCCGATCTCCAGGTAGACCACTTCCTCGGGACCCGGGTTGACGAGGTGGTGCGCATCGCCGCTGCCGGCCCGGAAGCCCGCGCACATGCCGGGCGCCAGTGGCGTTGCGCCGGCATCGGTGTGCAGCATCGGGTTGCCCTGCAGGATGTAGATGAACTCGTCCTGCCGGCTGTGGGCATGCCGCAGCGCGGACTGGGCCCCGGGCTGCAGCGTCGTGAGGTTGACGCCGAAGTTGCTCAAGCCGAACAGGTCGCCCAGCGGGCGCTTGCTGCGCCCGGCCATCAGCGCCGCGAAGGGCGGCGGATAGTTCGACGCCTTGGCGCGCTCGGGGGCCTCGGCGGCCACCCAGGCGACGCGGGTGTCGGCCTGCAACGCCGGGGCGCTCGCGCTCGGCCCCGTGGAAGCGGCGTCCGCGGCGGTTTCAGGAACTTGTGCGGAGGTGGCCCGGCTGGGGCTTGAAGAGGAGGTATTCATGCCTCCATCCTGATCCAGATCAGGATCCCCTGCAGCGCTTTGGTCCCGGAAGGAACAATTTCGGCCGGGCGGGCCACATATTGCGCCAACTTGATTAGAGGTTTTCCCGAGGTTCAGGCGTTAGTGCTTCAAAAGCCCGCGCTCCAGCCGAAAGGGAGGGTGCAGTAACGACTCAGTATTTCAACGGCTTCAGCGAGCAAATATTCCCGAAATGAAATTTCTCAACAATATTTCAGTAGCCAAACGGCTCTGGGCCTTTTCCCTGATGGCCCTGGTGGCGCTGATCGCGGCCGGCATCGGCATCCAGAGCCTGACCAAGGGAGCGCTGCACCACGCCCTGGAAAAGGTCGAGGAACACGACCGGCGCATCAGCATGGCGCTGCGCTGGAAGGGCCTCACGGACGCCGGCGTGCAGGGCGTGCTGGTGCGCGCCATCAGCTCCGAGCCGCTGCTCAATGAAACACTGGCGCCGCGCGTGAAGGAAATCATTGCCGCGGTGACCGAGCTGCAAAAGAGCGTTACCGAAGCCGCAGACACCGAGGTGGAAAAGCAGGCGCTGGAGAAAGTGGCGCAGGCGCGCAAGGCGACGCTGGAAATCGTGCGCAAGGTCGGTGAAGTGCGCGACAGCGGCGAAAGCGCGGTGATGCTGGCGCTGGTGGAGGAGCAGCTCAAGCCGCGGGCTGCCGAATATGTGCGCCAGATCGACGAATATGTGACGCTGCAGCAGCGGCTACGCGACGAGGCCAAGGCCGAGACGCTGGCGCACGCCACGCGCGTGGAGCAGATCGGCTGGTTGCTCATGGCCGGCATGCTCGTCGTGAGCGTGGCCGGCGTGGCCTGGATGGTCTATTCGATCACGCACCCGCTGCACGAGGCGGTGCAGGTGGCGCAGGCCATCGCCGGGGGCGACCTCACGCGGCGGCCGCAAGTGGACCGCCGCGACGAGCTGGGGCTGCTCATGAACGCCATCGGCGCGATGTCCGGGCAGCTGCGGGGCATCGTCACCGAGGTGCGCCATGGCGTGGAATCGGTGTCGGCGGCCTCGGCCGAGATCTCGCACGGCAACCATGACCTGTCGGCGCGCACCGAGCAGATGGCGAGCAACCTGCAGCAGACCGCCAGCTCGATGGAGGAGATCACCGCCACCGTGACCCAGGCGGCCGACACCGCGCGCCAAGCCAACCAGCTCGCCAGCGCCGCGGCCGAGTCCGCCGGGCGCGGCGGCCAGGTGGTGGAGCAGGTGGTGGCCAGCATGGGGCGCATCAGCGACTCGTCGCGCCGCATTGCCGACATCATCGGCACCATCGACGGCATCGCGTTCCAGACCAACATCCTGGCGCTGAACGCGGCGGTGGAAGCCGCGCGCGCCGGCGAGCATGGCCGCGGCTTCGCGGTGGTGGCCGGCGAGGTGCGCGGCCTGGCGCAGCGCAGCGCCGCGGCGGCCAAGGAGATCAAGACGCTCATCGGCTCCTCGGTGGACAACGTGAACGCCGGCAGCGCCCTGGTGTCCCAGACGGGCGAGGTGATGAAGGAGATCGTCACCGGCGTGCAGCGCGTGGCCGACCTCATCGGCGACATCGCCGCGGCGGCCAGCGAGCAGCGCGACGGCATCGGGCAGATCAACTCGGCGGTGAGCCACCTCGACAATGTCACGCAGCAGAACGCGGCGCTGGTGGAGGAGTCGGCCGCCGCGGCCCGCTCGCTGCAGGACCAGGCCCAGCGCCTGGCGCAGGTGGTCTCGGTGTTCAACGTGGGCGGCGCGCCTTCCTTCGCCGGTGGCGCCGGCGGCCCGCCCTCGTCCGGGCCGCAGGAGCTGGCGCGGCAGGTGATCGACAACGCACGCGCCCAGGCCGCGCGCTCCGGCTCGGTGGTGGTGGCCTGAAGTCCCGTTGAAACTTGAAGGGGCGCCGCGAGGCGCCCCTTTTTCATGCGCGCGCCGTTGCGCTCACACGATCGCCAGCGCCTCCTTCCCCTCCGGCGGTGGGAACAGCGCATCCAACTCTGCCAGGGTCGCCGCATCCAGCTCGATGGTTGCGGCAGCCACGTTCTCGCGCAGGTGCGCCTCGCGCACGGCCTTGGGGATGGCGATCACGTCGCCCCGCTGCAGCAGCCACGCCAGCGCAAGCTGCGCGGGCGTGGCACCCATGCGCTGCGCCAGGCTCTGCAGCTCGGGCTCCAGCGCCAGCGCACCCTGGTCGATGGGGCAGTAGGCCATCAGCGGCACCCGGTGCGCGCGCTGCCACGGCACCAGGTCGAACTCGATGCCGCGCTGCGACAGCGAGTAGTAGACCTGGTTCACCGCGCAGGCCTCGCCGCCGGGCACGCGCCACAGCGCCTTCATGTCGTCGGTGTCGAAGTTGCTCACGCCCCACTGCGTGATGCGCCCGCGCGCCTGCAGCGCCTCGAAGGCCGCGACCGTGTCGCGCAGCGGGTGCGAGCCGGGCCAGTGCAGCAGGTACAGGTCGAGGCGCTCCAGACCCAGGCGCTGCAGGCTGCGCTCGCAGGCCTGCGGCAGGCCCTTGAGGCTGGCGTTGTGCGGATAGACCTTGCTGACGATGGTCAGCTCCTCGCGCCGCACGTCGCCGGCGCGCAGCGCCTCGGCCACGGCCTGGCCCAGCATCTCCTCGGCGCCACCTTCGCCGTACATCTCGGCCGTGTCGAACAGGCGCACGCCCAGCTCGATGGCCAAGCGCACCGCCTTCACCTCCGCCGCGCGGCTGCGCTGGGACTCGCCGGTGTGCCAGGTGCCCAGGCCCAGGGCGGGCAGGGCAGTGCCGTTGGGAAGCGGGACAGTGCGCATGGAGCTCTCCTGCGGGTTGCAACCGGCCCGATCCTAGCGGCCCGGCTTCAGCCAGCCAGCGGCTGGGTGCCGACGGCCGGGGCGGCCTGCGGGGCTTCCCCGGCCTCGTCCTCGGCCGTGGACTCCTGGCCTTCCCACTTGGCCACGATCGCGGTGGCGATGCCGTTGCCGATGACGTTGGTGGCGGTGCGGCCCATGTCCAGGAACTGGTCGATGCCCATGATCAGCAGCAGCCCCGCCTCGGGCAGCCCGAACATCGGCAGCACCGCGGCCACCACCACCAGCGAGGCGCGCGGCACGCCGGCGATGCCCTTGCTCGACACCATCAGCACCAGCAGCATCGTGATCTGCGTGGTGAGCGACATCTCGATGCCGAAGGCCTGCGCGACGAAGATCGCGGCGAAGGCCTGGTACATCATCGAGCCGTCCAGGTTGAAGGAGTAGCCCAGCGGCAGCACGAAGCTGGCGATGCGGCGGCGCACGCCGAAGCGCTCCAGTTGCTCCAGCATCTTCGGGTAGGCCGACTCGCTGCTGGCGGTGGAGAAGGCGATCAGCACCGGCTCGCGCAGCAGGCGCAGCAGCTGCTTCATGGCCGTCGGGCCCAGCACCAGCGTCCCGACCAGCACCATGACCAGCCACAGCAGCGCCAGGCCGGCGTAGAAGCCGCCGATGAACTTGCCGTAGGTCCACAGCACGCCCAGGCCTTGCGTGGTGATCACGGAGGCGATGGCGGCGAACACGCCCACCGGCGCGAACTTCATGACGAAGTCGGTGAGCTTGAGCATGATGCTCACCAGCTCGTCGACGAAGCGCGTGGTCGTGGCCGTGGCGTCGCGCGGCAGCGCGGCGATGGCGAAGCCGAAGAACAGCGAGAACACCAGGATCTGCAGGATCGCGTTGCCCGCCATGGCCTGCGCGATGCTGGTGGGGAACACCTGCGTGATGAAGTCGGCCAGGTTGAGCGCCGAGGTCTTCAAGCCGGTGCTGCTGCCCGCATCGGGCAGGGGCAGGGCGAGGCCGGCGCCGGGCTGCAGCAGGTTCACCGACACCAGGCCCAGGCCCAGCGACACCAGCGAGGCCGTGACGAACCAGGTGAGCGCCTTGGTGCCGACGCGGCCGACCATCTTCACGTCGCCCATGCTGGCGACGCCGGCCACCAGCGTGGCGAAGACCAGCGGCGCCACGATCATCTTGATCATGCGCAGGAAGATGTCGGTGGCGATGCCGAAGTAGCGCGCGATGTCCTTGGCCGCGGCGGCGTCGGCAGCCCAGGCGTGGCACGCCCAGCCGACGGCCACGCCCAGGACCATGGCCACCATGATCTGGCGCACCAGGGGGTTCATTTTCTTCATGGGAAGGGTGTCTCCGGAGAGGTGAGTCCGGTCGAAGCCGGGCTTCTGTATGGGTGCGACGCAGGGAAGCACCGTTGAATGACGCAAATGGCCGGGCGTTGGCCGTGAGCCGAAGCGCGCCGCGCTCTGCTTCGTCATTCCCGCCTTCGCGGGAATGACGAGTCAACAGGCGAGGCGTTCCAGCTCACGGCCGCTGTCAGGCCGTTTCAAGTGCGCGGTGGTCTCAACGCCCCGTCAGCTCGAACACCTGCGGCGTGGTCAGCGCCTCGGGCCGCAGCACGTGGTCGAGCTGGGCCTGCGTCAGCAGCCCCTTCTCCAGCACGATGCGGTAGACGCTGCCGCCCGTGGCGTGGGCCTCGCGCGCCACGGCGGTGGCCTGCTTGTAGCCGATGTAGGGGTTCAGGGCGGTGACGACGCCGATGGAGTCGCGCACCGTGGCCGCCAGGTGCTCGCGGTTGGCGGTGATGCCGTCCACGCAGCGCTCGGCCAGCGTCAGGCAGCCGTTGCGCAGGTGGTTCACGCTCTTGAACAGGCTGTGGGCAATGACCGGCTCGAAGGCGTTGAGCTGCAGCTGACCCCCCTCGGCGGCGAAGCTCACCGTCAGGTCGTTGCCGATCACCTCGAAGGCGATCTGGTTCACCACCTCCGGGATCACCGGGTTCACCTTGCCCGGCATGATCGACGAGCCCGCCTGCATCGCCGGCAGGTTGATCTCGCCCAGGCCGGCGCGCGGGCCGCTGGAGAGCAGCCGCAGGTCGTTGCAGGTCTTGGACAGCTTTACCGCCACGCGCTTGAGCACGCCCGAGAGCTGCACGAAGGCGCCGCAGTCCTGCGTGGCCTCGACCAGGTTGGGCGCGGTCAGCAGCGGCAGGCCCGTCACGGCCGCCAGGTGCTCGCGCACGCGGGCCGCGTACTCCGGATGCGCCGTGATGCCGGTGCCGATGGCCGTGCCGCCGAGGTTGATCTCGTGCATCAGCAGCACCGCCTCGCGCAGCCGCTGCTCGTCCTCGCCCAGCATGGTGGCGTAGGTGGAGAACTCCTGGCCCAGCGTCATGGGCACCGCGTCCTGCAGCTGCGTGCGGCCCATCTTGAGCACGTCGCCGAACTCCTGCGCCTTGCGCTCGAAGGCGCGGCGCAGCACGGCCATCGCGTCCAGCAGGCGCTGGATGCCGAAGTGCGCCGCCAGGCGCAGCGCCGTCGGGTACACGTCGTTGGTGCTCTGGCTGAGGTTGACGTGGTCGTTGGGATGCAGGTGCTGGTACTCGCCCTTGGCATGGCCCAGCAGCTCCAGCGCGCGGTTGGCGATCACCTCGTTGGCGTTCATGTTGGTCGAGGTGCCCGCGCCGCCCTGGATCACGTCCACCACGAAGTGCTCGTGCAGCCGGCCCTCGCGCAGCTCGCGGCAGGCGCGGGCGATGGCGTCGGCGTGCGTGGCGTCGAGCAGGCCCAGGTCCTGGTTGGCGCGCGCGGCGGCTTCCTTGATGCAGGCCAGCGCGTGGATCAGGTCGGGATAGATGGAGATGGCCGTGCCGGTGATGGGGAAGTTCTCCACGGCCCGCAGCGTGTGCACGCCGTAATAGGCCTGGGCCGGTACCGCGCGCTCGCCCAGCAGGTCGTGCTCGATGCGGGTGACGAGGGCGGCAGCGGTGGTTGCGGTGTCGATGGCGAGGTTGCTCATGGCTTGTAAGGGGGGAGAGTCCGGGCTTCGCCGCAGCGGAACCGCTGCGCGTTTTCGTTGCTCAATCCATGACCGTGAGCTTAGGAACCGCCCCCTGGAGCGTCCAATGACGATGCGGCGGGGCCTCATGCATGGCGCACGCGCCCATGCGCGGCGCGCATGAGGGCTTGCGCGGCGCGCATGACATGCGCAGGACGCGCAAAGCCCCCGACCGCAGCGCCTCGCCGAGGGCGCTGCGCGGACTTGGTACTTTCCCTAGGTGGGTGGCCTCACAGCAGCCCGAGCTTCCTGAGCCGGTACGCCATCTGGGGCCGCGTCAGGCCCAGCACGCGCGCGGCCTCGGCCACGTTGTAGCGGGCGTCCTGCAGCACCTGCGCGTAGCGGGCCTTGTTCGCATCGGTGGCCGGCTTGGGCGTCTGTGGCTGCGCCGCGGTGGTGAGGCGGCCGGACTCGTCCAGCCCCAGGCCGGGGCCCGGCGCCTCGCCGCTGCGGAAGAGGTGGTGCACGTCGATCGGCTCGTCCGGGTTGGCCAGGATCACCGCCCGCTCCACCAGGTTCTGCAGCTCGCGCACGTTGCCCGGGAACTCGTACTGCACCAGCGTGCGCACCGCGCGCGGCGTGAAGCCCGGCACCCGGCGCCCGTGCAGCGCGCCGTAGCGGCGCAGGAAGGCCTCCATCAGCAGCGGGATGTCGTCGCGCCGCTCCTTGAGCGGCGGCAGCTGGATCGGGAACACGTTGAGGCGGAACAGCAGGTCCTCGCGGAAGCGGCCGGCGGCCACTTCCTGGCGCAGGTCCACGTTGCTGGCCGCCACCACGCGCACGTCCACCGCAATCTCGCGCGTGCCGCCCACGCGCTCGATCACGCGCTCCTGCAGCGCGCGCAAGAGCTTGCCTTGCGCCACCAGGCTCAGCGACGCGACCTCGTCCAGGAACAGCGTGCCGCGCTGCGCGCGCTCGAAGCGCCCGGGCCGCGAGGCGTTGGCACCGGTGAAGGCGCCGCGCTCCACGCCGAAAAGCTCGGCCTCGATCAGCGAATCGGGAATGGCCGCGCAGTTGAGCGCGACGAAGGGTTGGCCGTGGCGCGGGCTGATGCGGTGCAGCGTGCGCGCGAAGAGTTCCTTGCCCACGCCCGAGGCACCGGTGAAGAGCACGGTGGCCGTGGTGGGCGCCACGCGCTCGATGAGGTGGCGCGCGGCGCTGAAGGCCGCCGAGATGCCGATGGGCTCGCCCTCGCGCTCGGCCTGCGTCACGGCCTCGGGCAACTCGGGCCGGGCCGCCACCTGCAGCCGGCGCCGCACGTCCTGCGCCGAGGCCTCGGGCTCGAAGAAGCGCAAGTCTTCCTCGGCGTCGTCCCACTGATCCGCCGGCTTGCCCACGATGCGGCAGAGCTCGTGGCCCATGGAGCGGCACTCCACCTCGCGGAACAGCACCCGCTTGCCCATGAAGGCGCTTGCGTAGCCGCTGGCGTAGCCCACCAGCATCCAGCACGCGGGCTCGGTGCCGATGCCGAAGGCGGCGATGTGCTCGTCGTCCTCCACCGAGTCGAACCACAGGTGCTCGGAATGGAACTCGCCCCGCGCGATGTCGAACTCGAAGCGCAGCGTCTGCGGCCGCACCATGCCCGAGAGCGCGTGCATGCGCGGGCCGGCCTCGAAGGCGTTGGCGGGGTTGCCGTCGGGCCAGTTGCGCCGCACCAGGCCCGCGTCGCGCGCGCCGGCGCTGTAGCCCACGCGCGTGAACAGCGAGCGCGCCTGCGCCTGGCCGGTGCTGGCAATCAGCTCGCGCCGCAACATGCCGTAGGTGCTGGCGCGCAGCAGCAGCATGCGCTGGTCCTCCAGCCAGATGCGGCCGTCGCCGGGCGAGAAACGCAGGCTCTCCGACAGCTCGCGCACGGTGGGGCTGGCGCCGGCGTCCAGGTCCGCATCGGTGAGCGCATCGCCGGGCCGCAACTGGCTCAGCGTGAGACGGGGAGAAGCGGTTTTCATCTCAGCATGCTAACTATTTGATGATCAAAAAGTGATCAAGCAAACCCGGATTGATCAAGTCCGGAGGACCTTGCTTCGAGCCAAGTGCTTGATTCACAAGGAAGTGCAGGCAAGCGGGTGGACTGGCACCGTGCTTGCGAATGAAGCGTCGAGACCGGCAGCAACGACCGGCCATTCACAACACGAAGGAGACAGCGCCGGGCCCCGGTGATGTGCGCCTTCGTGCCGAACCGGAGACCTCCATGGATCGACGCTTTCCCCGCGGGCACCGCCTGCTTCCCTTGCTGGGCCTGCTGCTCGGCGGCAGCGTGCTCGCGCAGCCCGCACCCGCGACTGCCCCCTCGACCGAGACGCAGGCCCGCGCCCAGCGCTTCTACGCGCAGGTGTGCGCGCGCTGCCACGACACCGGCCTCGGCCCCGTGATCACCGGCCGCAACCTGCCCGCGGCCTTCTACGTGGCGATGGCACGCAGCGGCCGCAACGCCATGCCGGCCTTCCGCATCTCGGACATCGACGACACCACGCTGCAGGCGCTGGGCGAGTACCTGGCCGCGACGCCGGCCCGGGCCGCGAAAGGAGCCCAGCAATGAACGGCCGCCGCTCCGTGCTCCAGGCCCTGGCCGCCACCGCCTCGCTGGCGGGCCTGCGCGTCTCGGCCGCCCCGGCCGAAGCCGTTGCGCAGGCACCGGCTGCCGCCGCTTCCACCGTGCCTGCACGCGTGCTGCCGCTGCTGGGCGGCGGCGCGCTGGACGAGGCCTTCCTCGACGGCGTGGCCCAGGCCGTGCGGAGGCAGGGCGCCGGGCGCGAGCCGCTGGCCCGCCTGGGCCTGGACGCGCCCTCGCTGGCGCACCTCACGCGCCGGCTGGACGGCGACGCCGCGCCGCGGCGCGTGGTGGCGCTGCTGGACGACGCCGGCGCCACGCTGGCGCTGGACCTGTTGCGCGCCCAGGGCGCCCAGGTGGAGGCCTACGAGCCGCTGCGCCTGCCGCTCACGGCAGCCGGCGCCGAAGCCGCCCGCGCCATCGGCCAGGCGCTGGCCCAGGGCCAGTCGCTGCCCGCCACGGCTGCCGCGTCCGCGGGCCTGCCCTGCGTGGCGCTGGCCTGCCTGATCTGAACCCACGACAACGGAGACATCCCATGGCTGACAAGTACGTGGCCCTGCCCAAGGGCCGCAGCGAGCGCGACCTCGACGCCGCCATCCGCAAGTTCACCGCCATCCTGGGCGAGCAGCACGTGCTCACCAAGGCCGAGCATTTGGCGCCCTACATGAAGGTCATGATGGCCGTGGACGAGAAGCTGCACGCCCCGTCCGCAGTGCTGCTGGCTTCCTCGGTGGAGGAGGTGCAGGCGGTGGTGCGCGTGTGCAACGAGCACCGCATCCCGGTCTGGACCATCTCCACCGGCCGCAACTTCGGCTACGGCTCCGCCGCCCCGGGCGAGCGCGGCCAGGTGGTGCTGGACCTGCGGCGCATGAACAAGATCCTGCACGTGGACCCGGAGCTGTGCACCGCGCTGGTCGAGCCCGGCGTGACTTACCAGCAGCTCTACGACTACATCCAGGAAAAGAAGCTGCCGCTGATGCTGTCGTTCCCGGCGCCCTCGGCCATTGCCGGCCCGGTGGGCAACACCATGGACCGCGGCGTGGGCTACACGCCCTACGGCGAGCATTTCCTCATGCAGTGCGGCATGGAGGTGGTGCTGGCCGACGGCCAGGTGCTGCGCACCGGCATGGGCAGCATCCCGGGCGACAAGGCCTGGCAGGTGTTCAAGTGGGGCTACGGGCCGACGCTGGACGGCATGTTCACGCAGAGCAACTACGGCATCTGCACGAAGATGGGCTTCTGGCTGATGCCCAAGCCGCCGGTGTTCAAGCCCTTCGCGATCAAGTTCGAGAACGAGACGGACATCGGCGACATCGTCGAGATGCTGCGCCCGCTGCGCATCGCGCAGGTCATCCCCAACGCCGTGGTGATCGCCGGCACGCTGTGGGAGGCGGGCGGTGCCAATGTGCGCCGCGCCGACTACATCCAGACGCCCGGCGCCACGCCGCAGGCCGTGATCGACAAGATCAAGAAGGACAAGGGCCTGGGCGCCTGGAACGTTTACGCCGCGCTCTACGGCACGCAGGAGCAGGTGGACGTGAACTGGAAGATCATCACCCAGGTGGTGAAGGCCGCCGGCAAGGGCACGCTCATCACCGAGGAGGAGGCCGGCGGTACGCAGCCCTTCAAGTACCGCGCCGAGCTGATGTCGGGCGTGCCCAACCTGCAGGAGTTCGGGCTCTACAACTGGCGCGGGGGCGGCGGCTCGATGTGGTTCGCCCCGGTCAGCCAGGCCCGCGGCAGCGAGTGCGGCAAGCAGGTGGAGCTGGCCTCGCGCATCCTCAACAAGCACGGCCTGGACTACGTGGGCGAGTTCATCGTCGGCTGGCGCGACATGCACCACGTCATCGACGTGCTCTACGACCGATCCAACCCCGAGGAAACCCAGCGCGCCAACGCCTGCTTCAACGAACTGCTCGACGAGTTCGAGAAGCAGGGCTATGGCGTGTACCGCGTGAACACCGCGTTCCAGGAGCGCGTGGCCAAGACCTACGGCCCGGTCAAGCGCGACGTGGAGCGCCGCATCAAGCGCGCGCTGGACCCCAACGGCATCCTGGCCCCGGGCAAGTCGGGCATCCGCATCTGACGCCGCCACCGAGAGGGAGACACCCATGAACACCATTTCCATGCTCATCGGCGGCGAGCGCGTGGCCGCCACCGGCGGCGCGACCTTCGAGCGCCGCAATCCGCTGGACAACGAGGTCGCCACCCGCGCCCCGGCCGCCACGCCGGCCGACGCGGTGCGCGCGGTCGAGGCCGCGCAGAAGGCCTTCCCGGCCTGGTCCGGGATGGGCCCGGGCGAGCGCCGCGGGCTGCTGCTCAAGGCCGCTGCCGCTCTCGAATCCAAGGCCGACGCCTTCGCTCAGGCCGTTGCGTCCGAAACGGGCGGATCGGCGCTGTGGTCGGGCTTCAACGTGCACGTGGCCGCCGGCATGCTGCAGGAGGCCGCGTCGCTGACCACGCAGATCAGCGGCGAAGTGATCCCCTCCAACGTGCCGGGCAGCCTGGCCATGGCGGTGCGCCAGCCCGCCGGCGTGGTGCTGGGCATCGCGCCCTGGAACGCGCCGGTGATCCTCGGCGTGCGTGCCATCGCCACGCCGCTGGCCTGCGGCAACACCGTGGTGCTCAAGGGCTCGGAGCTGTCGCCGGCCACGCATGGCCTGATCATCGAGGCGCTGCAGGAGGCCGGGCTGCCGCCGGGCGTGGTGAACTTCGTCACCAACGCCCCGGCCGACGCCGGCGCCGTGGTGGAAGCGATGGTGGCGCACCCGGCTGTGCGCCGCGTGAACTTCACCGGCTCCACGCGCGTAGGCAAGATCATTGCGGCCTTGTGCGCGAAGCACCTCAAGCCCGCCGTGCTGGAGCTGGGCGGCAAGGCGCCGCTGCTGGTGCTGGCCGACGCCGACCTGGACGCTGCCGTCAATGGCGCCGCCTTCGGCGCCTTCGCCAACTCGGGCCAGATCTGCATGTCCACCGAGCGCATCATCGTGGACGCCGCCATTGCCGACGCCTTCGTCGAGAAGCTGAAAGCCAAGGCGCAGAGCCTGCCGCTGGGCGACCCACGCCAGGGCCCGGTGGTGCTGGGCTCGGTGGTGGACAGGGGCACCGTCGAGCGCTGCAACGCGCTCATCGACGACGCGCTGGCCAAGGGCGCGAAGCTGCTGTGCGGCGGCAAGGCCGAGACCACGCTCATGCCCGCGACGCTGCTGGACCACGTGACGGCCGAGATGGCGATCTACCACGAGGAGAGCTTCGGGCCGGTCAAGGGCATCGTGCGCGTGGAGGGCACCGAGGCCGCCATCGCCTGCGCCAACGACAACCCCTTCGGGCTGTCGGCCGCGGTGTTCAGCCGCGACGTCGCCCAGGCCTGGAACGTGGCCCGGCGCATCCAGTCCGGTATCTGCCACATCAACGCGCCCACGGTGCACGACGAGGCGCAGATGCCCTTTGGCGGCGTCAAGGAGTCGGGCTACGGCCACTTCGGCGGCCGTGCCGGCATCGAGGCCTTCACGGACCTGCGCTGGATCACCGTGCAGACCACCGAGCGCCACTACCCGTTCTGAGACCAGCCATGAACATGCTGAAGAAACACCACGCGGCGCTGGCCGCGGCAGGCCTGTGCGCGCTGCTTGCGCAGGGCGCGGCCCATGCCGGCGGCCATTACGTGGCCGGCGTCGAAGGGCTGCAGGGCTCCAGCGTGCCGCCGCCCGGCAACTACTACCTGGGCTACGCGGTCCGCTACGACATCGACAACTTCCGCGCCCCGGGCACGGACTCGAAGCTGCCTGGCAGCAACAGCGGCAAGGTCACCGCGCTGGCCAACCGCTTTGTCAGGATCACCTCGGCCAAGCTGCTGGGGGCGGATTACGGCTTCGAGACCATCATCCCCGTGACGCGGACCTCGCTGGACATCGGCGCGGCCGGGGTGTCGGACCGCCGCTCCGGCGTGGGCGACGTCTACGTCGGCCCGCTGGTGCTGGGCTGGCACGGCCCACGCTGGGATGCCGTAGCGGCGGCGGGCGTGTGGCTGGACACCGGCAACCACGACCACCCGGCCTCGCCGGGCAAGGGCTACCGCTCCACGATGCTCACCGGCGGCGTGACGGTCTACCTGGACGAGGCCAAGACGATCTCCGCCTCGGCGCTCAACCGTTTCGAGCGCAACAGCCGCACCGACGCGGGCCTGCGCCCGGGCAACCAGCTCACGCTGGAATGGGGCGTGGGCAAGCAGTTCGGTGGCTGGCAGGCGGGCATCGTCGGCTACGACCAGTGGCAGCTCGGCGAGGACAGCGGCCCGGGTGCGAGCACGCACAAGGCCGGCCGCCACGCCGTCGGTGCGGAGCTGGTCTACGCGGTTCGCCCGGGGCTGCTGCTCAAGGGGGCGGCTTACAAGGAGTACCGGGTCGAGGCTGGCACGGCGGCCGAGCCCAAGGGCTCGCTGCTGCGGGCGTCGCTGGTAGCGGCGTTCTGACTGAAGCGTTCAGTTCACGACTGCCAGTGAAGTCATCCCGTCATGCCCGCGCAGGCGGGTATCCACGCTAAGCGGGATGCCGCCCGGAGTTCGTGGACACGCGCCTTCGCGGGTGTGACGGGATTCCTTGAATCGGCATCAAACATTGGTACTGCATAGACGCTTCGGCCTTCTTCGGCCCGGGCAGTGGCTGGGTGCAGGCCTCCATCGTCAAGCCGCAGCGTGCGCCGTCACGCCGCCTTTGCTCCACTGGCGCAGCCAATCCGCCAGGTACTCGGCAAAGCCTTCGGCCGCGGGCGACAGCGTGCGCGCCTGCGGCCGGTACAGGCACACCTTGCGCACGGTCTCCGGTTCGACCACCCGCTTCATCACCAGCCCCAGCGTGCTGGCCATCACGCCGACGTAGGCCGGGGCCAGCGTCGCGGCCAAGCCTTGCGCGGCAATGCCGAGCGCCGTGGAAATGTTGTCCACCACGTCCACCGGCGTGATGCGGGAGTCTTCCGGCGCGCTTACGCGCATCTGCGACACGCTCAGCTCGTGGTCGCGGCCCGCGGCCACGAGGGCGTGGTCGCGCAGGTCGGCCCAGCGCACGCGTTTCTGTTCCGCCAGCGCGTGCTCGGCCGAGCACCACAACACCCACGGGCTGTCGAACAGCGCCAGGCTGCTGACTTGAGGCCCGCCGGTCCGGTCCGGACCCACCGCGAAGTCCACGTCGCCCGACGCCACGCTGTCGATCAGGTGGTCCACCGGCAGGTCGCGGATGCGCACCACCACCTTGGGCCGCTGCGCCGCATAGGCGCGTATCGCGGCCGGCAGGGCGGTGCTCGCCAGGACCATCGGCGCGCCCACGCGCACCAGGCCGGCCGCGCGCTGGCGCACGTCGTCGGCGGCCGTCTCGGCGTCGTGCACGTGGCGCAGCACCGTCTGCACGGAGCCCAGGAAGTCGCGCCCGGCGCTGGTGAGCGCGACGCGGCGGGTGGTGCGGTCGAAGAGGCGGAAGCCCAGCACGGCTTCGAGCTCGGCCACGAGCTGGCTCACGGCCTGGGTCGTGAGCGCCATGCGCTCGGCGGCGCTCCTGAAGCTGTGCAGCTCGGCCACCGCAGCGAACGCCTCCAGCTGGCGCAGGGTGAATCGGGTCAGGGCCATGGCTGGATTATCAAGCGGTGCTTGATGACTGTACGAAATAGATTGCTTGTTGTTGCTAATGCCGGCCGGGACACTTGCGCTGCATCAACACACAGGGCAGGCCGCCGTGGCCTGCATGGAGACGAAAACCCATGCTTGACTCGTCCGTTCACGCTGCGCTGGCGCAGGAGCTGCACCAGTCCGAGCGCACCCGCCAGCAGGTCGAGCAGTTCTCGAAGCGCCATCCCGGCATGACGATCGAGGACAGCTACGCCATCCAGCGTGCCTGGATGAAGCTCAAGCATGCGCAAGGGCGCCGCGTCATCGGCCACAAGATCGGTCTGACCTCGCGCGCGATGCAGCTGGCCTCGCAGATCGCCGAGCCCGACTACGGCACGCTGCTCGACGACATGCTGCTGCGCGACGGCAGCGAGGTGGAAGCCGCGCGCTTCATCGTGCCGCGCTTCGAGGTTGAGTTCGCATTCATCCTGGCCAAGCCCCTGAAGGGGCCGGGCGTGACGCTGTTCGACGTGCTCAACGCCACCGACTACGTCGTGCCGGCGCTGGAGCTGATCGACGCGCGCATCGATCAGTTCGACCGCGAGACCAAGGCGCCGCGCAAGGTGCTCGACACCATCGCGGACAACGCCGCCAATGCCGCCATCGTGCTGGGGGGCCGTCCCATGAAGCCCGACGCGGTGGACTGGCGCTGGGCCGGCGCGCTGCTCTACAAGAACGGCGTCATCGAGGAGTCCGGCCTGGGCGCCGCCGTGCTCAACCATCCGGCCAACGGCGTGGCCTGGCTGGCCAACAAGCTCGGTGCCTACGACGAGGGGCTGGCCGCCGGCGAGATCGTGCTGGGCGGCTCCTTCACGCGGCCGGTGCCCTGCGCCGCCGGCGACGCCTTCCATGCCGACTACGGCCCGCTGGGCTCGATCTCGGTGAGGTTCGTCTGATGCGCACGCCGGACAACCTGTTCAAGCGGGCCATCGCCCAACCCGGCGCACAGGTCGGCCTGTGGCTGGGCCTGGCCGATCCGTATGCGGCCGAGCTGTGCGCGACCGCCGGCTTCGACTGGCTGCTCATCGACGGCGAGCACGGCCCCAACGACCTGCGCTCCACGCTCGCCGCGCTGCAGGCCGTGGCGCCGTACCCGTCGCACCCGGTGGTGCGCGTTCCGCAGGGCGACACCGCGCTGATCAAGCAGGTCATGGAGATCGGCGCGACGACGCTGCTGGTGCCGATGGTAGAGAGCGCCAGCCAGGCTCGCGCGCTGGTTCGCGCCATGCGCTACCCGCCCGCCGGCGTGCGCGGCGTGGGCAGCGGGCTGGCCCGCTCCTCGCGCTGGAGCGCGTACCCGCAGTACCTGCAGGAGGCCAACGAGCGCGCCTGCCTGCTGGTGCAGGTGGAAACCGTCGAGGCGCTGCAGCGCCTCGACGAGATCGCGGCGGTGGAGGGCGTGGACGGCGTGTTCATCGGGCCGGCGGACCTGTCCGCCTCCATGGGCTACCTGGGACAGCCCGGCCACCCCGAGGTGCGCGCGGCGATCGACCAGGCCATCGGCCGCATCGTGGCCACCGGCAAGGCGCCCGGCATCCTGGCCACCGACGAAGCGTTCGCCCGCCACTGCATCCATCTCGGCGCCCGCTTTGTCGCCGTGGGCGTGGACACCACGCTGCTGGCGCGCGCCACGCGCGACCTGGCAACGCGCTTCAAGCCGGCACCGGTGAGCACTGCCTCCGGCGGCGGCTACTGATGGGAGCGACTGCCATGAACCTCTCGACGCTGCGCACCGCCTTCAGCGGCCGGCTGCACACCGAGGCCGCCGACATGGCGCCCTTCCTCACCGACTGGCGCGGCAAGTGGACCGGCCGCGCCCTGGCCGTGGCCCAGCCCGACACCACGCAGGACGTGGCCGCCGTGCTGCGCTGGTGCCACCAGCATCGCGTGCCGGTGGTGCCGCAAGGCGGCAACACGGGGCTGTCGGGCGGCTCCACGCCCGATGCCTCCGGCGCGGCGCTGGTGCTGTCGCTCACGCGGCTCACCCGCGTGCGTGCGGTGGACGCGCTCAACAACACGCTGGAGGTCGAGGCCGGCGTGACGCTGCGGCAGGTGCAGGAAGCGGCGGAACAGGCCGGGCGGCTCTTTCCGTTGAGCCTGGCGGCGCAGGGCACCTGCACCATCGGCGGCAACCTCGCGAGCAACGCCGGCGGCGTGCAGGTGCTGCGCTGGGGCAACGCGCGCGAGCTGTGTCTCGGCCTGGAAGTGGTGACGCCGGAAGGCGAGATCTGGAACGGCCTGCGCGCGCTGCGCAAGGACAACACCGGCTACGACCTGCGCGACCTCTTCATCGGCAGCGAGGGCACGCTGGGCATCATCACGGCCGCGACGCTGAAACTCTTCCCTCGCCCCGCTGGCCAGGCGGTGGCCTTCGTCGCAGTGCCGTCGCCGGCGGTGGCCGTGCAGCTGCTGCAGCTGGCGCAGTCGCATCTGGCCTCCACGCTCACGGCCTTCGAGCTGATGAGCGACGCCTGCATCACGCTGGTGGAGAAGCACGTGGACGCGGCACGGCTGCCGCTGGGCGAGCGCTCGCCGTGGTACGTGCTCATCGAGGTCAGCGACCCGGTGAGCGAGGCGCAGGCGGCCGCCGGGCTGGAGTCGCTGCTGGAAGTTGCGCTGGAACAGGAGCTGGCCACGGACGCGGCGCTGTCGTCCAGCCTGGCGCAGCTGCGCGCGCTGTGGGCGCTGCGCGAGGACATCTCCGAGTCGCAGGGTGCCGAAGGCAAGACCATCAAGCACGACATCGCGCTGCCGATCTCGCGCATCGCCGGGTTCGTCGAAGCGACCAGCCGCGAGATCGAAGCCCGCTTTGACGGCGTGCGGCTGGTGGTGTTCGGGCACCTGGGCGACGGCAACCTGCACTTCAACCTCTCGCCCGCCGAGGACCGGCTGGGCAAGGTGCACGAAGCCGCGTTCGTGGCGCTGGAGGGAAGCGTCAACCGCCTGGTGCACGACGCGGTGGTGGCCGCGGGCGGCTCGATCTCGGCCGAGCACGGCCTCGGCGTGCTGCGGCGCGACGAGGCGGCCCGCTACAAGTCCGCCGTCGAAATGAAGCTCATGCGCGCCATCAAGGCCGCGCTCGATCCCTTGAACCTCATGAACCCCGGCAAGCTTTTGCCTGCCCAAGACAACCAAGACCTGGAGACCATGCGATGAGCATGCAACGACGTCAATTCCTGGGTGCCACCGCAGTCGCTGCGGGTGGCGGCCTGTCCCTGCTGGCCACGGCCGCCCGTGCGCAGCCGCTGCCCGACACGGCCCGGCTGTTCGCCGGTTTCGCGGCCGGCGGCACCATCGACGTGACCGCCCGACGCCTGGCCGAGAAGCTGCGGGACGTGGCGGCCAAGGCCGTGGTGGTGGAGAACCGCACCGGCGCGGGCGGGCAGATCGCGCTGTCGGCGCTCAAGGTGGCACCGGCGGACGGGCTGACCCTGGCGGTGTCGCCCATGTCCATGCTGGGCATCTACCCGCACACCTACAAGAAGCTGCCTTATGCCCCGATGACCGACTTCGCGCCGGTCTCGCAGATCGTGCGGCTGGACTTCGGCTTCGCCGTGGGCCCGCTGGTGCCGGAATCGGTGCGCAGCCTCTCGGACTTCGCGGCCTGGTGCAAGGCCAACGGCAGGGACGCCAACTTCGGCAGCCCCGCCGCGGGCTCGGTGCCGCACTTCGTGGGCGAGCTGTTCGGCCGGGCCGCGGGCGTGGATCTCAAGCACGTGCCCTACCGCGGCTCGCAGCCCGCGATCATGGACGTGATCGGCGGCCAGCTCGCCGCTGCCTGCGGTCCCGTGGGCGAGTTCATGCAGCACCTGGCTGCCGGCAAGGTCCGGCTGCTCGCCACCTCCGGCCCCACGCGCAGCCGCTTCGCGCCCAACGCGCCGACTTTCGTCGAGCAGGGCTTCAAGGACATCGTGTACGACGAGTGGTTCGGCGTGTTCGTGCCGGCCAGGACGCCGCAGGACGTCGTCGAGCGGCTCTCGGTGGCCGTGCGCAAGGCGCTGGGTGCGCCGGACCTGGTGGCCGCGCTGGCGCAGATGGGGCTCGAAGCCAAGGGCTCGACGCCCGCCGAGCTGGCGGCCCTGCTGAAGAAGGACACCGAGCGCTGGGCGCCGCTGATCAAGACCATCGGCTTCACCGCCGACGCCTGAGGACCTCATGAGCACGACACTCCTGGACATCGCCGGCATCGCGGTTTCGCCGGACCACTACATCGGCGGCCGGCGCGTGGCCTCCGCCGAGAGCTTCGATCTGTTCAGCCCGATCGACCAACGCCCGCTGGGCCGTATCAGCGAGGGCACCGCGGCGCACGTGGATGCGGCCATCCGCGCCGCGCAGCAGGCCTTCCCGGCCTGGTCGGCGCTCACCGCGGCCGAGCGCAAGCCCTACCTGGACCGCTTCGCCGAGGAGATCGGCAAGCGGGCCGACGACTTCTGCCGGCTGGAGAGCAACGACGCGGGCGTGCTGCTGTCGCGCATGCGCCATGGCGTGGTGCCGCGCGCCATGCTCAACATCACCTGGTTCGCGCAGCACGCGCTGGAGCTGCAGGACCGGCCCATCGACACCGAGCAGGCGCACCACATCGTGCGCCACGACCCGGCCGGGGTGGTGGCGATCATCACGCCCTGGAACGCGCCGCTGATGCTCTCCACCTGGAAGCTCGGCCCGGCGCTGGCCGCGGGCAACACCTGCGTGCTCAAGCCGCCCGAGTGGGCACCGCTGACCTGCTCGCTGCTGGCCGATGCCGCGCACGCGGCGGGGCTACCCCCGGGGGTGTTCAACGTCGTGCAGGGCACGGGCGCCAATACCGGCGCGAAGCTGGTGAGCGATGCGCGCATCGCGCGCGTGTCCTTCACCGGCAGCGTGCCTACCGCCAAGTGGATCGCGCAGGCGGCCGGCGCCAACCTCGTGCCCTGCAGCCTGGAGCTGGGCGGCAAGAGCCCCTTCATCGTGCTGGAGGACGCGGACATCGACAACGCCGCCGCCACCGGCGCGCTGATGTACCGCAATGCCGGGCAGGTGTGCCTGGCGGGCACGCGCTTCCTGGTACACGAGAAGGTGGCTGATCAATTCATCGCCGCGATGCGCGGCTACGTGGAGCGCCTGACCATCGGCGACCCGCGCGAGGAAGCCACCGAGGTGGGCCCAATCATCCACCCGCGCCAGGTCGAGCGCGTGATGGGCTTCATCGAGCGTGCGGTGGCCGGCGGCGCCGAGGTGCTGTGGGGCGGCGCCCGGCATCCCTTCGGCGCGCAGTACGTGCAGCCGACCATGGTCACCAAGCTGCGGCAGGACGATGAGATCGTGCAGAACGAGGTGTTCGGGCCGGTGCTCACGCTGCAGACCTTCGGCAGAGATGACGAGGCCATCGAGCTGGCCAACGGCACCGATTACGGGCTGGGAGGCGTGTGCTACGGCGAGACCGGCCATGCCACGGAAGTCGCGCAGCGGGTGCGCACCGGCTTCATCTGGATCAACAGCTTCGGCATCCGCGACCTGGCGGCGCCCTTCGGCGGCATCAAGCGCTCGGGCGTGGGCCGCGAGGGCGGCGACTGGAGCTTCGAGTTCTTCTGCGACATCAAGGATGTCGTGGTGCCCAAGAAACCTTTCCGGGCCAGCTTCAGCCAGCGCTGAGCCCGTCAACGACATCAAGGAATCATCATCATGGGACAGATCGTTGGCGCAGCCGTCGTCTCGCACCACCCCGGCCTGATGCAGTGCGAGGAGTTTCGCCGCGCCATGGGCGCTGGCGAGGACTCGGACCTGATCGCCGGCTTCGCACGCTTGAGGGACAAGATCACGGCCGCCAGGCCGGACGTGGTCGTGATCCTGGACTCGCACTGGTTCACCACCGGCTACCACCTGGTGGACGGCGGTGCGCGCTACCAAGGCAGCTACATCTCGGACGAGATGCCCTGGTACCTGCATGGCGTGCCTTACGACTACCGTGGCCATCCTGGGCTCGCGCTGGCCATCGAGGCCGTGTCGCGCGAGCAGGGCGGCTACAACCGCGCCGTCTGCCATCCCGAGCTGGGCCGGCAGTACGCCAGCATCAACCTCATCAAGCAGCTGCGCCTGGAGATCAGCGACACGCCGGTGGTGAGCGTGAGTTCCTGCCAGAACTGCGAGTGGCCGCACTTCCTGAAGTCCGGCGAGGCCATCGGCGAGGCGATCCGCCGCAGCGACCTGAAGGTCGTGCTGCTGGCTTCCGGCGCGCTGAGCCACAAGTTCAACGGCATCGACTGGCAGCCCAAGCACCCGCGCATCTTCCACGAGAGCAACGTCTCGCGGCCCGAGAACATCGAGAGCGACAAGGGCGCCATTGAGCTGTTCAAGCAGGGGCGGCACGACCTCATCCTGGAGCGCTGGGACGACGAGTACCGCAAGCTGCCCTGGGAGGCCTTCGGCGCACACTACCTGCAGATGCTCGGCGCCATGGGCGGTGAGGCTTGCCGGGCCAGGGGCGAGCCGCTGTCGGCCTATGAGAACGCGCGGGGCACCGGCAACATCCACATCTGGTTCGACACCACGGGAAGCGCGGCATGAATTTCGAGTTTCCGCTGAAGGGACTGCCGGCCGTGATGCGCGGCCCGCGCGTGGAGCGCCGCCGCGTGCTGGTGGGCGGCAGCGCGTTCTGGGGCACGATGGTCGAGGAGGGCCCGGACCGCGGCCGGCTGCGCCTGGACGACGGGCGCCTGCTCGACGCCGACGGTGCGACCTACCTGCCGCCGGTCAGTCCCAGCAAGATCATCGCGGTGCACATCTCGTACAGCTCGCGCAGCTTCGAGACGCGCAACAAGGCGCGGCCTACCGAGACGCCGACCTACTTCACCAAGCCGCCGACCTCGCTCAACGGGCACAAGGGGCAGATCCTCAAGCCCGCGGACTGCAAGTACCTCAACTACGAGGGCGAGTACGCGGTGGTGATCGGCCGCACGGCGCGCAACGTCACGCCAGATGAGGCGTGGGACTGCATCGAGGGCTTCTGCCCGGCGCTGGACATGGGTCTGCAGGACTTCCGCGACACCGACCAGGGCTCGATGCTGCGCGTCAAGGGCGCCGACACGCTGCTGCCCATCGGACCGGGCATCGTGCGCGGCGTGAACCTGTTCGAGCAGACGCTGCGCACCTACGTCAACGGGCTGGTGGTGCAGGAGGCCCACATCGGCGAGGAGACGATCTGGGGGCCGCACTACGTCATTGCCGACATCGCGCGCCACATCACGCTGGTGCCGGGCGACGTGATCCTGATGGGCACGCCCTGCCACTCGCGCAGCGTCGATCCGGGGCAGGTCGTGGAATGCGAGATCACGGGCATCGGCCGCATCAGCGGCACGGTCACCGCGGTCGATGCGCCGCGTGCTGCAGCGCTCGGCGTGGGCCACCAGCCCACCGACAGTCCCGAGGTGCGGCGCGTGGCGCTGGGCTTCGACGAGCGGGTGCCGGATCGTTTCAAGGACAACCTGCGCCGGGCCAAGGAGGGTGCTCAATGAAGGTCTGCATCGTCGGCGCCGGCGCGATCGGCGGCTTCATCGGCACGCGGCTGGCGGCGGCGGGCCGCGCGGACGTCAGCGCCGTGGCGCGCGGCGCCACGCTGGCGGCGCTGCGCGAGCACGGCTGGCGGATGGATACGGCGCAGGGCCGGGTCACGGGACCCGTGCGGGCCAGCGACCGCGCCGAGGCGCTGGGTGTGCAGGACCTGGTGGTCATCGCGGTCAAGGGCCCGGCGCTGACCTCGGTCGCGCAGGGCATCGCGCCGCTGCTGGGGCCGGACACGCTGGTGCTGCCGGCGATGAACGGCGTGCCCTGGTGGTTCTGCCAGGGCCAGCCCGGCTTCGAGGCGCCGCTGCAGAGCGTGGACCCGGGCGGCGTCATCGCGCAGGCCATCCCGTTCGACAGCGTGGTCGGCTGCGTGGTGCATGCCAGCACCTCCACGCCCGAGCCGGGCCTGGTGCAGCACCGCATGGGCGATGGTTTGATCGTCGGCGAGCCACGTGGCGGCAAGAGCGGGCGCGTGCAGGCCGTGGCGGACCTGCTGGCGCAGGCCGGCTTCAACGTCACGCACTCGGCCGACGTGCGCTATGACATCTGGTACAAGCTCTGGGGCAACCTGACCATGAACCCGGTGAGCGCCATCACCGGCGCCACCATCGACCGACTGCTGGCCGACCCGCTGGTGCGCGGCTTCTGCTCTGCGGCCATGCAGGAGGCCGCGGCCATCGGCGAGCGCATTGGTTGCGCCATCAGCCAGAACGCCGAGGACCGCCACGCCGTCACGGCCAAGCTGGGCGCCTTCAAGACCTCGATGCTGCAGGACGTGGAAGCGGGGCGGGCCATCGAGCTCGACGCCATCGTGGGCGCGGTGCACGAGATCGGCAGCCGACTGGGCATGCCCATGCCCAGCATCGATGCACTGCTGGGGCTCACGCGGCTGTTCGCCCGCGTGCATGGCCTGTATCCGGAGGCCTGAGGACATGGACATCAGGCGCAACTACATCGGCGGCAAGTGGATCGAGGGCAGCTCCGCCGGAGAGAACATCAACCCGTCCGACACGCGCGACGTGATCGGGCTGTACGCACGCGCCAGCCAGGCGCAGGCGCTGGACGCCATTGGCGCGGCGCATGCGGCCTTGCCCAAGTGGGCGGCAGCCACGCCGCAGCAGCGTGCCGACGTGCTCGACGCCGTGGGTAGCGAGGTCGCCGCGCGCAAGGCGGAGCTGGCGGACCTGCTGGCGCGCGAGGAAGGCAAGGCGCTGGCCGATGCCACGGGCGAGGTGACGCGCGCGGCGCAGATCTTCAAGTTCTTCGCCGGCGAGGCGCTGCGCATCCCGGGCGAGCTGCTGGCGTCGACGCGGCCGGGCATGAGCGTGGAGATCACGCGCGAGCCCGTGGGCGTGGTGAGCATCATCACGCCGTGGAACTTTCCCATCGCCATTCCGGCGTGGAAGATCGCCCCGGCGCTGGCCTATGGCAACACGGTGGTGTTCAAGCCGGCGGAGCTGGTGCCCGGCAGTGCCTGGGCGCTGGCCGAGATCCTCAGCCGCGCCGGGCTGCCCGCGGGAACGTTCAACCTGGTGATGGGGCGCGGGCGCGACATCGGCGACACGCTGCTGCAGGACCCGCGCGTGGCGGCGGTGACTTTCACTGGCTCCGAGGCCACGGGCCGCAAGGTGGCGGCCACCTGCGTGACGCGCCGTGGCGCGATGGCCAAGTTCCAGCTGGAGATGGGCGGCAAGAACCCGCTGGTGGTGCTGGACGATGCCGACCTCGACGTGGCCGTGAGCTGCGCCGTCAACGGCGCCTACTTCGGCACTGGGCAGCGCTGCACGGCCAGCTCGCGCCTGGTGGTGAGCGCGGGCATCCACGACCGCTTCGTGGCCGCCATGGTCGATCGACTGGCCACCTTGAAGGTGGGCGACGCGCGCAATCCGGGCACCGTGATCGGGCCGGTGGTTGATGCGCAGCAGCTGCGGCAGGACCTGGACTACATCGCCATCGGCCGCGAGGAGGGTGCCACGCTGGCCTTCGGCGGTCAGGCGCTGCAGAGCGTGGACGGCCAGCCCGGGCACTACCTGCAGCCGGCGCTGTTCACCGGTACGAGCAATGCCATGCGCATCAACCGGGAGGAGATCTTCGGCCCGGTGGCGAGCGTCATCCGGGTGCGGGATGCCGATGAGGCCCTTGCTGTGGCCAACGACACCGAGTTCGGCTTGTCGGCGGGCGTGTGCACGACCTCGCTCCGGATGGCCGCCCACTTCAAGCGCGAGCTGCAGGCCGGCATGGTGATGGTCAACGCGCCGACCGCGGGCGTGGATGCGCATGTGCCCTTCGGCGGGCGCAAGGGATCGAGCTACGGGCCGCGTGAGCAAGGCCGGCATGCGGCCGAGTTCTACACGAGCGTGAAGACGACCTATCTGCAACCTTGAGAGAAACGACATGAAGGTATTGGTGCCCGTGAAGCGGGTGGTGGACTACAACGTCAAGGTCCGGGTGAAGAGCGACGGCAGCGGCATGGACCTCGCCGGCTTGAAGATGAGCATGAACCCCTTCGACGAGATCGCCGTCGAAGAGGCCGTGCGGCTCAAGGAGAAGGGCGCCGCCACCGAGGTCGTCGCAGTCTCCTGCGGCGCGAGCGCATGCCAGGAAACGCTGCGCACGGCACTGGCCATCGGCGCGGACCGCGCCATCCTGGTCGAGACCGACGCCGAGTTGCAGCCGCTGGCCGTGGCCAAGATCCTCAAGGCGCTTGTGGACAAGGAACAGCCCGGCCTGGTGCTCCTGGGCAAGCAGGCGATCGATGGCGACAACAACCAGACCGGCCAGATGCTGGCGGCCATCGCCGACCTGCCGCAGGCCACCTTCGCCTCCAAGGTCGAAGTTCTGGAGGGCAAGGCCCAGGTGAAGCGCGAGGTGGACGGCGGCCTGGAGACGGTGGAAGTCGCGCTGCCGGCGGTCGTCACGACCGACCTGCGCCTGAACGAGCCGCGCTACGTGACGCTGCCCAACATCATGAAGGCCAAGAAGAAGCCGATGGAGACGGTGAAGCCGGCGGACCTGGGCGTGGATGTGGCGCCGCGGATCAGGACGGTGAAGGTCGGGGAGCCGCCCAAGCGCGGCGCGGGCGTGAAGGTGCCCGACGTGGCCACGCTGGTGGACAAGCTCAAGAGCGAAGCCAAGGTGATCTGACATGACTTCCCTCGTCATCGCCGAACACGACAACGCGCAGCTCAAGGGCGCGACCCTCAACACCATCACCGCCGCGGCCGCTTGCGGCGGCGAGGTGCACGTGCTGGTGGCCGGCGAGAACGCCGCTGCCGTGGCGCAGGCCGCCGCGCAGGTGCAGGGCGTGGCCAAGGTGCTCCACGCCGACGCGCCCGCGCTGGGCACACAGCTGGCGGAGAACGTGGCCGCCCAGGTGCTGGCCGTGGCAGGCGCCTACAGCCACATCCTGTTCCCCTCCACCGCCAACGGCCGCAACGCCGCCCCGCGCGTGGCGGCCAAGCTCGACGTGGCGCAGCTCAGCGACGTCACCAAGGTGCTGTCGGCCGACACCTTCGAGCGCCCGATCTACGCCGGCAACGCCATCGCCACGGTGCAGAGCGCCGACGCGGTGAAGGTGGTCACCGTGCGCACCACGGGCTTCGACGCTGCGCCCGCCACCGGCGGCAACGCCGCGGTCGAAAGCCTGGCTGCGGTGGGTGACAGCGGCAAGAGCGCCTTCGTCGGCCGCGAGCTGACCAAGAGCGACCGCCCCGAGCTGACCGCCGCCAAGATCATCGTGTCGGGCGGCCGGGCGCTGGGCTCGGCCGAGAAGTTCACCGAAGTGCTCACGCCGCTGGCCGACAAGCTGGGTGCGGCGCTGGGCGCCTCGCGCGCCGCGGTGGACGCGGGCTACGCGCCCAACGACTGGCAGGTGGGCCAGACCGGCAAGATCGTCGCGCCGAGCCTGTACATCGCCTGCGGTATCAGCGGTGCGATCCAGCACCTGGCGGGCATGAAGGACTCCAAGGTGATCGTGGCGATCAACAAGGACCCGGAGGCGCCGATCTTCAGCGTGGCCGACTACGGCCTGGAAGCCGACGTGTTCGAGGCCGTGCCGGCGCTCACCGCGGCCTTGGCGTGAGGCCGGTCCGGCCTGGCCCTCACTGGCCTACCGCGGTCCGGCAGTCCTGACGACGTCCAGGATGTAGGTGACGTTCAGGTCGAAGTTGGCGCTGGGGTTCTTCGCCGTGAACTGCAGGACGTGGCGGCCCGGGGACAGCCGCTCCAGGCGGGCGTAGTAGCCGTCGTCCACCGAGGGGCCGTACACGCCCGCGGGCGAGTCGCCGTTGCACGGGTTCAGGAAGAGGTTGTCCGCCGGCAGCACGGCGACGAAGGGCTCCGAGCGCACCCTGCGCAGCTTGGGCACGGGACGGCTGTCCAGCGTCAGCGTCATCTGGGTGACACCATCGATGAACGCTGCGTTGTTGGCGCGCATCTCATGCACGCTCAACGGGCCTGTCTGCCCGCAGACACCCGGGGTGTTGACCTGCACCGAGTTGACGACCGGGAAGAACAGCGTCACCCCCGCCGGCACGCTGCAGTGGCGGGTGACGGTACCCAGTCCGAAGGTGCCTGCCAGGAACCACAGCGGGCCGCGCTGGCCGACCATGCAGTGCGCACCGCTGGTGTCGGCCAGCGGGTTGGTGGAGGTGGGTATGGACAGGGCCCACTGCCACCATTTCGCACTGGTTGCCTCGTAATCGAAGCGGTTGTCTTCATGCGCGCTGCCGGCGTTGGGCAGCGCCAGTGCCGTGGCGACGCTCAGGGCGACAAGGCTGTAGCGAATGCGTTGCATAGGGGACCCCCGTGGTTGACCAGGTACGCTCACCCGAAGACGTGAAGGCCCAAGGCCGCGGCTCGTGAGCGCGGGCGGATGCCGGCGGCTTGGCCGGCCCGGTGTGTGCCGGGCGTCGGCCATGGTCAATACGGGAGCCGGCCGTGGATTGCGAAAGCGCAAGGCACGGGGCTGTCGTGTGCAGCCATCCCGCGCACGCGGGGGCCTGGGCCGAAGCGCCCGGCCGCGGACGGGCTCAGGCCTGCCCGGGCAGCCCTTCCTGCAGCGCGCCCCAGGCCTGCAGCGCGCGCGGCTTGGTACCCTCGGCGCGGCGGTACAGCCGCGTCTCCAGCGCCAGCTCCCAGCTTGCGTCGCCCGCGGGGACCAGCTCGCCGCTGTCGAGCTCGCGCTTGATGAGGCTGCTGGGCATCCAGGCCACGCCGTGGCCGGCCTTGACCATGGGCTTCAAGCCTTCCGCGATCGGGTTCTGGTAGCAGCAGCGCAGGTACACGCCGTGGTGCTGGCGCTGCTTGAGCGCGAAGTCGGCAGCCTGGCCCAGCATGGTGTCCGGCCCGTAGGCCAGGTAGGGCAGAGGCTCGCGCCGCGTGCCGGGCAGGGCGAACAGCGGCTGGCCGTTCGCGCCGGCCTTGCTCACGGGCAGGAAGCGCTCGGTGCTCAGCAGCACGGAGGGGAAGCGCTCCGGGTCCAGCGCGGCCGACACGGCCGGATGCGCATAGGACAGCATCAGGTCGCAGCTGCCTTCCACGAGGGCGCGCACGCAGCCGTGCAGGTTGTCGGGCACCAGGCGCACGTCGAAGGGACCGATGCGCTGCTGGCAGGCCTGCAGCCACTGCGGGAAGCACACCACCGACAGCGTCTGCAGCGAGTTGATGGTCACGGCGTCGCTGCTGGGCTGCAGCCGGTCGCGCAGGTCGTCGCGCACCTCCAGCAGCTGGCTCACCACCTCCTCGGCGGTGTCGCGGAACACCAGTCCGGCCGGGGTGAGCGAGGTGGGGTAGGCGCTGCGGTCCACCAGCGGCACGCCCACCCACAGCTCCAGCGCCTTGATGCGCCGGCTCAGGGCCGACTGGGTGCAGAAGCGCTCGGCGGCCGTGCGCGAGAAGCTGCGCGTGCGCGACAGGCTCAAAAGGTCTTCAAGCCACTTGAGTTCCATGAAGGGTTCATCGTCCTGGGCGTAGGGAACGGCGCACCCGGGTGTGGCCCGGCACGCCGCGTGGCCCGGCGCGCGGGCGGCCTCGTGGGCCGTGGCGCCGGGTGGGCGGATTGTCCTGCACCGCAAGCCGCGGCCATGAGCGTGCGAGAACACGCCAGCCCGATAGGCGACCCGTGTCGGGAGGGCAGTGCGGACGAAAAATTCAATGGGCGTTGCCGGCAGGCCGGCTCATGGCCGGGGCGTATGCTGGGCCGCGCCCGCCGGAGTCCTTCGCGGCGGCAACTGGAGAAGCCATGCATCAAGACCAGGCCGCCGGGTTCTGGAACACCGTCCAGGCCCATGCCGATGTGCTGCGTGCGCCTGCGCATCTCCCGCCCGAGAGCGTGGAGTGGGGCGAAGCCGTCGAGGCGGCAATCGACAAGCTGGACGCGATCGACACCGCCGCCCGGGACTTCGACGAGCACCTGTCGGTGGAGATCAACCAGGTGCCGACGGGAGGGGGCAGCACGGTGCTGCTGGCCATCAGCTGCGGATGCGATCCCGCGGGCATGGCCGCGGCGCGCACGCTGGTGGAGGCCGCACCTGAACTGCCGCCCGGGCTGAGCGCCTGTGCCTTCAAGCCCCCGGTGCCGCGCGAGGTGGCCGAAAGCCAGGGCCCGATGGACCTGGCCGGCAAGGCGCTGGACGTGACGGCGTTGCGGTACATGGCCAAGCCCAGCGAGGCCGAGCCGGGCGCTTTCGACATCGCCTGCTTCGTGCCCTCGGGCGCGGTCACGGACATGGACCAGGGCGTGCCGGGCTCGCTGGCCTCGCAGCTGGTGCTGGGCATGGGCATCGGCGAGCTCAAGCTCATGACCAAGGTGGCCCGCATCGGCGTGGCCGTGACGGATGCGCCGCCGGCCGGTGCCGTCACATCCTGGGAGCTGGACGAACTGCTTGGGCCGTAGCACGGCTTCCAGCATCCGCTTGGCCTGATGGCCGCCTTGGCACTGCGAGGCAAAGGGCCAGTGTTCTTGCCCGGATAAAGGAGTAGCCTGTCGAGGGGACGCGGATCGAGCGTGTTCCTACAAGGCCGATGCTCTCGTGAGACCAGGCGCAGCCTCTGATCAACAAGGTTGAGCTCACATCACGCGGTCCCAGGGACCGGGCAAGGCGGCTGTCATGGACGTGTTCGGCCAATCTGCGCTGGAGCGCGATGGCGCGCAGGCTGCATCGCGCGGTGCAAGCTGGCGATCCAACCCCTTCCTTCTGCGCGAGAACATGCCGCAGGCCACGGGCGAGTCACTGGCAGACTGGTCCGGCCGGCACGATGCGTGGCAACGGGGCTTCGAGGGGTACTTCCAGCTCGGCCCGGACTTCGCCCAGCGCCGCAAGGAGCCCTTGACCCCGGCGCTGCTGACCACCCTGGTACAGCGCCGGATGCACTGGCTCCTCAGCGCCCGCACCCCCGTGGCCGTGCTTCCGCAAACGCTGTTGCAGATCCCGGTGCCGACCGAGCACGCGCGCGACGAGGTCGGCCGGAACTGGAACATGGAGCGCCTGGAGCACGGCGCGCGGCAGGACGCCCAACTGGAAGCCGAGTTCCGGTCCGTCGTCGAGCGACTGCGTTGCCAGTACGACCTTGCGGCGTCTCAGGGCACGGGTCCGTGCACCCAGGGCGCGCTGGACGCGGCGGGCCCGTCAACGTGCCCGGTGCCGGCGGACGAGAGCCAGCAGCACATGCATGAACTGGGTGTGCGGCGCGTTGGCTGGCACTACGAATACCGGGGCTACCGATACGACCGACTGGCCGATGCCATGGCCTACGCGCAACTGCCCAGGAACATCAGCGGCCTCCAGGCGCGGGCCCATGCGTCCCTTGCCCCCGACGAGCCGCCCCGACTGCCAGGCACCGATGAGCTGGCCCAGATGGCTGCCTGGGGCATCGGCTTCGATGCCGGCATCTACAGGCTCGGGCGCTACCGCTACGAGCGCCTGGCCGACGCAGTGGCCTATGCCGTGCATGCTGCGCCGGCAGCGCAGGGCTGAATGAAACGCGCAAACCAGGAGCCCACACCATGCCAAGACCATCCCATTCACCTCCCGCATCCCGGCGCGAGGCCTTGCGCGACGGCCTGCCGGTCACCGCCGGGTTGCTCAAGCAACGGCTTGCCTGCGACATACCGGCTGGCTACCTTGAAGACTACCTGGCACTGGACTGGCTGGAGTGGCATGGGGGCTCGCTGCGGTTGACGATCACGGGCCACAACATTTGCCAGGGCGCCACCTCTGGGCGCAACAAGCCCGGCTGATCGTTGGTCAGCGCTGGCAGCGGCCTGCATGGCCTGCACACAAGACCTTGCCAAGCAGCCGTTACATCAAGAGTGGTACATTTCCAACCTGGCACTTGCGGCCGGAGGTCTTCCCAAAAGGATTGACGCCATCGCGCAGGTGCTCGGATCACGAGTTGATCTCTCTCCTTTTCCAGGGCTGCTGATTGCTACGGCGATCTCGACGTTCTGGTTGCCCCAGGCCGGCAGCGAATACCCCTGCCAGCCCGCGCCCGGACCGAGTTCATCCGCCGCCAGCGTGCGCTTTGCGCGCTGTTCCTGCCAGCCCTGCTCGGCCTCGTTGAAGGTTCGGGCGATTGAAAGTACCTCATCGATTCCTCCATCCAGGTAGGCAAGTACCTTGTCTCCCCGCTGACCCGCCCCGCAGGGCTGGGTCGTCATGCCTCGTCCGTCTCCATTCGCAGCGGGCGTGGCAGTTCCACGCATGACCGCGTCCTGCGCTTCGTTCCGGAGTTCGACTCCGCCGAGGAAGCGCTGCAGTACGCCACCACCCAAGGACTGGACTGGATAGGCCGCACCACCGCCGGCCAGGCGCAGCCGTGGCCTCCCGTCCTTCTCGAAACAGGAGCAAGCACATGGCCAAGGAAGAACTGATCGAAATGCACGGCGTGGTCGACGAGGTCCTTCCGGACTCGCGCTACCGCGTGAAGCTGGAGAACGGGCACGAGCTCGTGGCCTACGCCGCCGGGCGCATGAAGAAGCACCACATCCGCATCCTGGCGGGCGACAACGTGTCGCTGGAGCTTTCGCCCTACGACCTGAGCAAGGGCCGCATCACGTTCCGCCACCTGGAGCGCCGCGGTCCGCCGCCTTCGTCTGCACCGCAGCGTCGGCGCTGATGCCGGGCAGTCCCGGCACGCAACCCCAAACTTTTTCCCCCAACCGTCCCAACAAGGATCGACGACATGACTACCCAGACCGGCACCGTGAAATGGTTCAACGAAGGCAAGGGCTTCGGCTTCATCACGCCTGACGACGGCGGCAAGGACCTGTTTGCCCACTTCAAGGAAATCAAGGGCACCGGCTTCAAGACCCTCAACGAGAACCAGCGCGTGGAGTTCGAGGTCACCCAGGGCCAGAAGGGCCCGCAGGCCTCCAACATCCGGACGCTGTAAGCACGTCCCAGGCACCGGCAGCGTGCCTTGAGAAAGCTGCCGCAGGAGGACGCACGATGAATTCCGGTCCCTCGACGACCACGGAGGCCATCCTGCTGTCCGCGGCACGCATCTCGACCTTTGACGGCCAGCAACCGCTGACCGGCGCCAGCGGCTTCTTCTTCGAGCGCGAGGACCGGCTGTTCCTGGTGACAAGCCGGCACGTGTTCATCGACGAGCCGAGCAAGCACTTTCCCGATCGCATCGAGATCGAGCTGCACACCGATCCGGACAACCTGACCCAGTCCATCGGCCTGTCCATGCTGCTGTACCGCGAGGGACGCAGCGTGTGGCGCGACGGCAAGGACAGCGGCGGCGACATCGACGTCGCGGTGCTCGAGATCGACCGCGCCGCGCTGCCCGAGCGCTGCGTGCTGCAGGCCTTCACGCCGGCGCACCTGCCGGCCGCCGAGGGCGAGCACATCGAAGTCGGGGACGCGCTGCTGATCGTCGGCTTCCCCCTGGGTTTCCATGACCTGCTGCACCACCTGCCGGTGGTGCGCCAGGCCGTGATCGCGTCGTCCTACGGCATGCGCTTCCAGGGCAAGGGCTACTTCCTGACCGATGCCCGCACTCACCGCGGCACCAGCGGCGCGCCGGTGCTGATGCGCGACACCTCGCCGTCCGCAGCCGTCCAGGGCCTGCCCTGGAAGCTGCTGGGTGTTCACTCCTCGCGCATGGACATCGCCGGGCGCGACCAATTGCAGGACGAGGCGCTGGGCCTGAACTGCGCCTGGTACGCCGACATCCTGCTCACGCTGACTTGAGGCCCTCCGCCGCGCGGCCCTGCATGGAGGTGGCGTAGCGCCAGATGTTCTGCCCCGTGATCGTCAGCCGCAGCGTGCCGCCGTGCCACTCCAGCCAGTCCAGCGCGAGGTAGTCCTCGACGTAGCCGTCCGGGATGTGGCGGGCCAGGTGCTGCTTGAGCAGCTGCACGATGATCGGAAGGTTCTCTCGCAAGGCATCACGCCGGGACGGTGTGAGCGACGAGACGGGTAGGCTGGCCATGGCTTCTGCTCCTGGATCAGGTTTCAGGATCGCTTCCTGCGCGAGCGGCATGCAGGCGCCTCATTGCTGGACGGCCCGTGCATGGGCAAGCTCGACGCCGGGCGGGGCGCTCTGCCTACTCTTTGGGCAGGGTACTCCGGTATGCGTACCTCCGCACTGTCCCTTTGCACAGTAGTGCAACGCCGTGCTGTGGCCCGCACTGTGTCCAGGGCAATGACGAGCGCGTTGCGCCAAGGCGCAAGCACGAAGCGGGCCGCGCGCTAGAAGAACAGCGCCACGGCCGCCACCAGCATCAGCACGACGGTGAGCCAGCCCAGTGCCCACAGGCCGCGGCCGATGGTGAAGTCTCCCAGCAGCGCACGCGAGCGCGCCGCCCACAGCAGCGCCGCCAACACCGGCACGGCCACCACGCCGTTGATCATGGAAGTGAACACCAACGCCTTCATTGCGTTGACGTGCAGCAGCGTCATGGCGATGCCCAGCACCACGGCGGCGGCGATGGCGGCGTAGAAGGCCGGCGCTGCGCCCAACCTGCGCTCCAGCCCGCGACGCCAGCCGAAGGCCTCGGCCAGCGCGTAGCCCGCGCTGCCGGCCAGCACCGGGATGGCCAGCAGCCCGGTACCGACGATCCCGGCGGCGAACAGTGCGAAGGCCAGCTTGCCCGCCACCGGCTGCAGCGCCTTGGCCGCCTCGGCCGCGGTCTCGATCGTGCCCGCCCCGTGCGCGTGCAGCGTCACGGCGGTGGTCAGCATGATGAAGAAGCCGATGCCGTTGGAGACCGCCATGCCCAGGCTGGTGTCGAAGCGCATGCGCGCGAACTGCGCGGGCGCCTGGGCGGGTGCTGCCCGCAGCGGCGCCTCGCCGGGCGCGGCGCGCTGCTCCTCCACCTCCTGCGACGACTGCCAGAAGAACAGGTAGGGCGAGATGGTGGTGCCCAGCACCGCCACGGTCATGCGCGCGTAGTCGGCACTGTCCTGCCAATGCGGCAGCAGCGCGCGCTGCAGCACCTCGCCCCAGGGCACGTGCAGCGTGAAGGCCGCCGCCACGTAGGCCAGCAGGCTCAGCGTGAGCCACTTCAGCAGGTTGACGTAGCGGCTGTAGGGCACGAACACCTGCAGCGCGATGGAACCCAGGCCCAGCCCCACGCCCCAGGCCGCGGCGTGGCCGGGCACGAGCAGCGTGGCGGCTTCGCCCATGGCCATCAGATCCGCGCCGATGGTCACGGCGTTGGTGGCGAACAGCGCCAGCAGCAGCGGCAGCAGCACCCAGCGCGGCAGCACCCGAGCGAGGTTGGCACCCAGGCCGCGCCCCGTCACGCGGGCCACGCGTGCGCAGATGAGTTGCACCGCCACCATCAGCGGGTAGGTGAAGCACATTACCCACAGCAGCCCGAAGCCGAACTGAGATCCGGCCTGCGCATAAGTCCCGATGCCGCTGGGGTCGTCGTCCGAGGCGCCGGTGATCAGGCCGGCTCCCAGGCGCGAACGCGACCCATCGGCGGCAGCGGCGGTCTGCAGGCTGTCGGGGGCTTCAGGCGGCCCCGGACGGGGAGTGCGGGAAGAGGACACCCCCCAGACGGGCAAAAGCCAAACCCGGGATGTGTCCGAGGCAACCAGTGAACGGCCTCAGGACGCCGAATCGGCACCACTCGCGTGCACCACAAGCATCTCCGTGCCCAGGACGCGCCGACATGGGGCAAACGAGAGCGGTATTCAAGCGCCACGGCGGCCGGAAACGGGGCACTGAGAGGGACAGCCTTGGCGCCGTGCCTTCAAGGATGGCTAGGGTTCTGGGGGTTCGCGGCTTGCGCGCCCTGTCTGGTCCGAGAGCTGTCGGCCTGTGGCGACCTTTCCATCGGCGCAGGCTCCACGGAGGGACAAAAGCCCGGGAGGACCACTTTGCGAGAAGTGCCCTCTCGACTTTTGCCCGCTGCGGGGGCTGATGCGCGTGGGAGAGGGCGAGGCGGGGGCGGCGATCGAGGTGGAGGTATGGGAGCTGCCCGCGCGCCACTTCGGCAGCTTCGTGGCCGGCATCCCCGCGCCGCTGGGCATCGGCACCACGCTGCTGGCCGACGGCAGCCGCGTGTCGGGCTTCATCTGCGAGCCGGCGGGGGTGGTTGAAGGTTTGCGGGCAAGGGGAAGCTGGCACCGCGTCATTCGAGAGCTGCCCGGCGGGCCTGCGGCAATCCATCTGAACCCATCTCCCAACCGGAACTACTTCACGTCCCTGCCTCCAATCCCTCCGGATCGACCCGGAACAAGCCGCTGCGCTCTACAGGCGCCACCTGACGTGCCGATGACGACGTTCCTTCGTTGTCCGAAAGAAGGCTTTCAGTGTCCGGCGTCGTGCGCGTCATCAGGAGATGAGCCTCCGTTTGTGGAGCGAGCGTGGCGCACGTGCCGGTGCGCTGCTGGTGGCCGCCTGCGGCCTGCTGGCGCTGGGAATCTGCCTCAACGGCCACGGGCAGCTGCTTTCCCTGGGCCTGCCCGCCGTGCCGCCGATGCGGCCCGGCTCGGCGCTGGGCTTTCTCCTGGCCGGCCTGTGCGTGGCCGCCATGGGCCGGCCGCCCTTCAGGGGGTTGCAGGTCCAGCACGCCGCGCTGCCGCTGCTGGCGGTGTCGCTCGCCAGCCTGGCCTGCGTCTTCGCCCAGCCGCCAAGCCAGTACGCTGCCCTGCTCAGCCCGCCCCTGCTGTCGCTGAGCTTCGCGCTGGTGGCTGGGGCGGCGCTGTACTTCGACCCGCGCACCGGGCGCGGCCTAGCCTGCGCCGCGGTGGCCGCGGTGGTGGGCACGGCCGCCAGCGGCGTGGTGGCCGTGGCCTACGCGGCCTGGTGGCTGCAAAGCGGCGAGCGGCTGCTGCTGGTGACGCAGTCGCCGCAGTCGGCGGTGCTGCAGATGGTGCTGGCCCTGGCGACCGGCGGCCTGTGCCTCGCCGCCACGGCCCCGGGCAGCTGCCGCCGCCACGCCGCGCCGCTGGCCGTGGCCGGCGTCACGACGGCGGGACTGGTCGCGGCCTGGGCGCTGATCCTGGGCAACGAGAGCGCGGGCATCGCGCGCGACGTGGAGCAGCGCACCGACAGCGTGGCGCAGACCCTGCTGGAGCACATGCACCGCTCGCTGGACCCGGCCGACCTGATCCTGCGCCAGGTGGCGGACCGCATCCGGCGCCAGGGCATCGACCGCTTCGGGCAGTCGCGCCAGGAGTGGGAGGAGCTTGCCGTGTCGGCGGCGTCGCTGCAGCAGATCAGTGCCCTGGTCATCCTCGACGCCCAGGGCCGGGTGATGAGCTACTCGGCCCGCTTCCCGCCCGCGCTGCCGGGCAGCTTTGCCTTCCGCGACTACTTCCTGGCGCACCGCCGCGGCGACATCACGTTCCTGGGTCCGTTGATCGACACCGCCTGGGGCCAGCGGGCCTTCACCTACAGCCGCCGCGTCAGCGACCGCGACGGCAACTTCGCCGGCGTGGTGGTCGCGATGCTGGAGCTGGACTACTTCCGCAGCTTCTACCGCTCGCTCAACCTGGGGCCGGGCGGCGCGGTGACGCTGTTCCGCAGCGACGCTCGCGTGCTGCTGCGCGAGCCCATGCCCGCGGAGCTGGCCGGCGCTAGCGCCCGCGGCGGGGAGCTGCTCGGCCGCCGCCTGGGCGCCGGCGACGGCGGCGCCTTCGTGGGCGTGTCGCCTCTGGACCGCGAGCAGCGCTTCGTCGGCTACCGCGTTTCGAAGGCACATCCGCTGGTGGTGACGGCCTCGGTGAGCGCGGTGCCGCTGGCACGCGCTTTCGAGCGCGAGCTGTTCCTCTCGGCGCTGCTGCTGACGCTGGCCATCGCGGTGCTGGCCAAGGCCACGGCGCAGCAGCTGCGCGCGCTGCAGCGCGACGCCGAGCAGCAGGCGCAGCTTGAAGCCAGCCGCACATTCACGCGCGCCATCCTGGACTCGGTGGCCGCCACCGTGGCCATCGTGGACCGCGAGGGCCGCATCGTGGACGCCAACAAGGCCTGGGCGCGCTTCACGCTGGCGCACGGGGCCGAGCCCGAGGCCCGCAACGGTCTGGAGGTGCTGCGCCGCGCCGGCACCGCCGACCGCGACGGCGTCACCGCCGTGCTGTGGGGCATCCAGGCCGTCATGCGCAAGGACCTGCCGTGGTCCAAGCACAACTACGAATGCACCGGCGCGGACGGGAGCCATTGGTACAAGGTGCGCGTCACGCCGCTGGAGGGAGCCGACGGCTGCGTGGTGATCAGCCAGGAAGACGTGACCGACCTCAAGCACGCCGAGATGACGCTGCGCCAGGCACAGGCCGAGCTGCGCGACAGCCAGCGGCACTACCGGGCGCTGATCGACGGCTCGCTGCAGGGCATCCTGGTGGCGCGCATGGGCGAGGACGTGGAGGTGCTCTTCGCCAACGACGTGGCCGCGCGCATGTACGGCTACGGGACGGCGGCGGCGCTGTTGCGCGAGCCGCGGCTGGCCTCGTTCCTGCCCGAGGACGCCCGCCAGGAGATGCGCCAGCACTGGGAGTGGATGTGCCGCGGCGACGTCGACGCCATGCACCTGCGCGTGGCCGCGTTGCGGCGCGACGGCACGCCGTTCTGGATGGAGATGATGGGCCGGCGCATCGCCTGGCAGGGCGAGGCGGCGCTGCAGATCACGGTGATGGACGTGACCGAGCGCCAACGCCTGGAGGCCGAGCTCAAGCGCCAGGCCCGCGTGGACTCGCTGACCTCGCTGCTGACCCGGCGTCACTTCAACCAGCTCGCGGAGCAGGAGATCCGGCACGGCCGGCACGCGCTGGCCACGCTGATGGTGGACATCGACCACTTCAAGCGCATCAACGACGGCTTCGGCCACCAGGCAGGCGACCTCGTGCTCACGCGCGTGGCCGAGGCGCTGAAGGGCGTGCTGCGCGGCAGCGACCTGGTGGGCCGCTTCGGCGGCGAGGAGTTCGTGGCGCTGCTGGTGGGGGCCGACGAGCGGGAAGGGCTGCGCGCGGCGGTGCGCCTGCGCAAGGCGCTGCGGCGCCTGGTGGTGCCGCACAAGGGCCAGGAGATCCGCGTGACGGCCAGCGTGGGCATCAGCGTCTGGCGCCCCGGAGAGGAGAACCTGGAGCCCGCGCTGGGCCGCGCGGACGAGGCGCTGTACGCCGCCAAGGCGGCCGGGCGCGATCGCGCCCGGGTGCATGGGCGAGGAGCGGAAACCGGCGGCGCGGACGCACAGGCGCAGCGGGTGGCCCCCGTTGCCGAGGACGCGGCGCCGGTTGGCGAGGAGCGGGCGCGGGTGTCGTCGGGGTGACGAATGGCTGGTCCGGGCCGTCGCCTTCCAGTGCTCACTGCCCCGCCAGCCGCCTCCCCGCCGATACCGCATACACCCCCGAGCGCGCCCGCAGCACCGGATCGTCGGAGGCGGCGATGCCCTTGGGCAGCACGTTCGGGTCGAACACCATCGGGTCGCAGGCGCCGCCGGGGCCGCTGTCGACCTTGTCGATCACGAGCCGGCCCACGGTGACGGTCTTGCGGGTGTCGGGCCAGGTCAGGGTTGGATTCACCAGGTTGTCCCCGGCCTCGGCCAATTGCAGCCGCAGGGCGAATTCCGCCGGGCGGTCCGCCACGCGGTGCCGCAACTCGTCGGTCAGGAAATCATCAGGCAGCGATTTCAGTTTTTCCTCGTCCAGCAATTCCTGTCCGCCAACGGGCTCGAAAACCCATCGCACGTATTGCGACTGCCCCTTGGCGTTGGTGAACTGGAAGGCGTGCACGCCCCAGTAATTCACGGCCGCGTAGCTGGCCGGAACGCCGTGGCTGTTCAGCCAATCCGCCTGCGCCCGGGTTTCCGGATAGGCCTCGGTGAAGGCTTTGACTTTCGCCGGGTCGGGCTTCTTGGTTTCCGGGTCGGGTTTCCGCGCTTCCAGCGAGCGCAGCATGATTTCCGGGGTCGAGACCGAATTCATGGGCGCCGAGATGTTGGCTATCTGCCAGCGCTCGCCGCCGGGCAGGGCGAATTGCAGGGCCAGGCCGCGCGTGGTGCGGGCCTTGTCCGAGCCGCGCGGATTGCCGCCGGTGACGGAGAAGCGCGCCACCACCGGGAAACGCTCGCCGCTGAAGGCCGAAGCCGAGGACAGCGCGCGGCCTTCCGCCGTGCCGGTGAAATGCCCTTCGGCGCACAAACCCTTGGCCCCGCCGCGCCGGAAGCCCGGGTGCTTGCCGGAGACGCTTTCAAAGGCATCAACCAGCGCCTGTGGCGTGGCCGGCGTGTCGGCCGGGGCCTCGGCCTGCGCCGCGACCGCGGAGGCCGAAGCGCACAGCGCCGCGCAGGCCGCGGCGGCGAGGGATATGGAGGTCATGTGGGGCTCCTCGTGAGGGCGGCCCGGGGTGCGGACCGATGCCCTCATGGGACGCCTGCGGCCTCCGGCTGTCGCGGAAATCGGTTGAAAAAACCGGGAAGGCGGCTGAAATCTCCTTGAGAGCCGGGCGGTTCCGGCAGGTGGCGCGATGGAAGCACCCCTTCACCCGATGCGTTTTGCCGGCGGCAGCTTCGACCCGCTGCGCGGCGAGCTGCGCCTGGGCGAGCGGCAGGCGCGGCTGCGCCCGCGCAGCGCCGCGGTGCTGGCCGTGCTGCTGGAGGAGCGGGGCCGCGTGGTGGGCCGCGAGACGCTGATGCGGCAGGTGTGGCCCGACGCCGTGGTCACGGACGACTCGCTGGCGCAGTGCATCAAGGAGATCCGCCGCGCGCTGGGCCCGGCGGCCGAGCGCATCCGCACCCTGCCGCGTGTGGGCTACGCCTTCGCGGACGTCGAGGCCGAGGCGGACGAGGCACCGACGCCGACGGAAACCGGGCCGAGTCCGGCTGGCGAGCCGGTACCGGCCTCACCGGCTCCGGACGGCGACGTGGCAGCTGTTCCTGTTGAAACGGCAGTTGCCGCCCTCCCGGCCCCGCTACGCGCCGCGCGGCTGCGCTGGCTGCTGGGCGGCTTCGTGCTGGCGGTGGCGGCGCTGGTAGCGCTGGGCCTGTCGGTGCGCCCGGCAGCGGTGGAGCCGCCGCGCTTCTCGCTGGCCGTGCTGCCGCTGTCCTCGGCGGTGAGCGGGCAGGCGCGGGACGCGCTGGCCGAGGCCATCGCCGACAACCTCACCTCGGACCTCACCGGCATTCCCGGGACTTTCGTGGTCGCGCGCGGCCTGGCGGAGCGCTACCGCGGCGAGGCGCAGGACGCGCGCCGCGTGGGCCGCGAGCTGGGCGTGCGCTATGTGATGGAGGGCAGCCTGCATCGCGCCGGTGCGCGGGCGCAGCTGAACCTGCGGCTGGTGGACGCGCAGGCGGGCGAGGTGGTGTGGTCGCACCGCGCGGAGGGTCTGGACGCCAATCCGGCAGCGCTGCCGCCCGCGCTCACCGCGCGCGTGGCGCGCGAGCTGCAGATGGTGCTGATGGTGGACGCGGCCGGCCGCGCCGGGCGGCATCCCGCGGCCACACCGGAGCAACTGCTGGAGCTGGTGCAGGCGCAGCTGCGCGGCAACCCGGGCTACGCGCCGGCCTGGATGTGGGCCGCCGTGGCGCACCTGCGTCTGGGCGACGCCGCGACGGCCGTGCGCGAAGCCGACGAGGCGCTGCGCCTGGCCGGGCCGGACGACCCGGACGCGGGCCTCTTCTACGGCGTGCTGGCGCGGGCGCGGCTCTTCAGCGGCGACGCCCAAGGCGCGCTGGAAGCGGGCGAGAAGGCGATGCGGGTGCCTGGAGGCAACCGCTATGCGCCGCTGGTGGTATCGGCGGCGGCGATGGAACTGGGCAACGTGGACCAGGGGCGGCGCGTGATGACGGAATTCATGGCGAGCAATCCGGGCTGGAGCGTGGCGAAACTCAAGGCCACCTGGCCAGCGGGCGAAAGGGAGGGCGGCGAATGGGGCGGCAGATATGTCGCGCTGCTGCGGGCGGCGGGGTTGCCGGAGGGGTGAGGGGCGGCTGCCGAAGGTCGGAGCAACGTATTCACCTGTATTGCCAATGCGTCCAACCGGGAACTGGTGCCAGGAATACTCGGACGCGAAGAATCTTCACGGTATTCATTGCATGAAAATTGAATTTTGAAGTTGGGGCGGCAGGGGTTGCTGTGGTGTCCCGGGAGAATCCTGGGCAATAGATACAAAATTTCAGGCGCCTATAACACGCCTGCGGGGGTGGACTGAGGTAGTCCGTTCATTACCGTGTCCCGTCCAGGCTTTGACATGGCCTGTGAGGGGAATGGTTTGAAGCGCTCGTATTAATTTCAACGTTCTGAAGGAAGATTAGGCCTTCTCTGGTAATTATCGTTATATTTTAACTGCTAAAAGCAAAAAGTTCCCCGGTATTTAAGGAGCGTCGCCCACTGTCCCAATGGGTGGCGATGCTATGGTGCGTCAATGTAATAAATTCTTAGAGTGGCTGAATTTTCTCCAGGCAGCGATCTTGCGAAAGTGGAAAAATTTTGTCGACGCCAATAGTACTTTCAATTCCCGCTGCCGTCATTTTCATTTAGGCCAAAAAGCGCTCTGTCTTCAGGCTGTGTCAGGTAAGCATCCAAGCGCTGCATAAAACGCTGCCGGGAAGCTTCGTCGCGCTCTATGAGTTCCAGCACCAAGGCGCCCGCGAGAATCTTTCGGCGCGTGTCGGCTGCCCGCTGAAGCTTTCGTTCGATAGCCCGTTTCCTAGCCTCGACCTTTTGCTTTTTGGCTCGTTCCTGCTTGAGCTTGGCTTCCAGGCTTGCAATGCGTTCGTCGATGGTTGCCATGAGGACCCTAGAAGCGATGTCAGGAGCAGCGTAACGCGCTGTCAGCGAAAGCCCAAAGACAGATCGCTAGGAGTACGCTGAGCGCAGTGTGTCCCGAGGCTACGAGGTAGACAAGGGCGCACTTATGCAAACAGGCTGCGCCTGTTTGCCGTGCGTGGGGACTGCGCCCCTCAACCCCGCCGGGAGAAAGCCCCCATGGCGATCTACCACCTGTCGGTAAAGACGGTGAGCCGATCTGCCGGCCGTAGCGCGGTGGCGGCGGTGGCGTACCGCACTGCCGAGCGGCTGGTGGACCAGCGCACGGGCGAACTCCACGATTACCGCCGAAAGGGCGGGGTGGAATTAACTGAGCTGTTTCTGCCAAAAGGTGCGCCCGGGTGGGCACATATCCGGGATGCCCTGTGGAATGCGGCTGAGCAGGCTGAGACGCGGAAAAACTCGACCGTTGCCCGCGAATTTGAAATTGCCCTGCCGGCCGAGCTTTCGGCTCAGCAGCGGGAGCGGCTGGCCCGAGACCTGGCGCGGGAAATTGTGGAGCGCCACGGTTGCGCGGTGGACCTTGCCATTCATGCTGCCGGCAAGGCTGGCGACAGCCGAAATCATCACGCCCACGTCTTGCTCACGACTCGGCGCTTGGGGCCGCAGGGATTTACAGAGAAAACCCGCGAACTAGATGACCGCAAGAGCCGGGAAGTGGATCGGTGGAGAGAACGATTTGCTCAGCTTCAGAACGAACGGCTGCGGGAATACGGTCATGAAACCTATGTCGATCATCGTAGCTTGGAAGCGCAGGGAATCGAGCGGCAAGCCACAAGGCATCTAGGGCCGACAGCGGCAGCCATTGAGCGACGTACCGGAAAAGCCAGCCGCAAACGTTTGGAGTTTGAGCGCGAGGTGGCCGAGCGACTGACACACGCGAAAGAGGCCGGTGAACTGGAGCGCCAAGCAAGCCAGCTAGACCGCTGCATTTTCGATTTGTCGGGTGATTTGAAAGCCGCGCTGCAAGAGCGCGAGCGCGAACAGCGTCAGGAGCAGGAGCGTTGGCAAGCTATAGAAGCTGTGAAACCTCTGGTTACCAGCGGCATAGCTGAGTTTCGGCGCCAATTCGAGTTGCATCGACAGGCCAAGGTGGGCAAGGAGCGGGCACTGCAGAGGTTCCAAGCTGAGCAGGCACGGCAGGCCGCCGAGCGGGCCGCGCAAGCCCGTCAGGAAGTGCTGCAGCAGCAGGAGCAGCAAAGGCAGTCGGAGCAGCAGCGCGAGGCCGAGAAGCAGCGAGCACAGCAGCGACGGCAGGATGGTCCGAGCTGGTCGCGGTAGTCCCCAAGGAGGTAGCGCGTGGACAACCCTCAACAGGAACTGTTCGGGCTTTTGGCCCTGGCCGAGGAGCAGCAGAAGGTCGTCACGAAGGCCCTGCAAGGGCTCGCCAAGGAGCGAGCCGAGCTTGCCAAAGAGCGCGAGGCGCTGGCTGAAGAACGGGCCGTGTTGACCGACGCCGCGGAGCGCATGGCCGAGCTGGCTGACGCGGTAACCACCGCCACAGAGCAGGCTGCTCCAAGGCTCCAGCAGGCCGCAGGAACGGCCGCAGGAGCTGCGGTGAGGCAGAGCCTTGCCGGGATCTCCGGAACCGCCGTAGCGGCACTAAAAACAGCCACCGAGCCAGTCCTAACCACGATCAATGGCGCGGCGCAGGCCGCCCGCGAGGCAGACGGCACACTGACGCGCTCGCTGAACGGCTTCGGCTGGAAGCTGGCGGCGGTGGTGGGCGGCGTGAGCAGTGCCGCTGTCCTTGTTGTGATCGTGGCGGCCTGGTCGATGGTCGAGTGGCAGTTGCATCAGATGGCCGGCCTAGTGGAGCAGCACGCGGCGTTGGAAGACGAGGTGCAGCAGCTGCAGGCCAACATCGCCGCGCTGGCGAAGAAGGGTGGTCGCATTGTCATGACTGAGTGCGGCGGGCGGCTGTGCATCGAGGCCAGCAGCAACCAGGGCAAGGACGACAACGGCCAACCCATTCCGTTGCGGGGAGCTTGGCACACGACCGACGGGCGCAGCGTTGCACTTGTGATCCCGAGGGGGTACTGAACAATGGATGAACGCCCCTCTCGGTTCAAATGGCTGAAGCAACGCTTCCTCTTTGGCACATCGCGAAGCCGTTACGAGTGGGGGCGTCCATCCATGGCTAAGCACTGATCTCAAGAATCAGCTGGCCCCTCGTTCCGAGACTGGGTCGTCACGCGCACCCCATACAACGCTAACAACCCCATCACGTGCCCTACCGCCACGCCCGGCTCGCCTGATTCGATCCGTCCGATCGTCTGCACGTGCACGCCCAGGCGTTCCGCTGCGGCGGCTTGTCCTTCACCGGCGGCGATGCGGGCCTGCTTGGCTGCCGCGCCCAATTCGCGGATGGTTTGAAGCGCCTCGGGGGCGATGTCGGTGGAAATTCTCTTGCCTTGTGCCATCCGGTAATTGTCACCATTCGGTGGTGCCCGACCCCTTTTCCCGCCTCAGGCCGTCACCTCTGCCACCGCCTCCCTCGCCACTTCCGGCGGCACCTCGTGCCCGCCGTCGAACTCCAGGTAGCGCACCTCGTAGCCGGCCCCCTGGAGCATCGGCACCACGCGGCGGCTGCAGCGGGCAACGGGCAGCACGCGGTCAGCCTTGCCGTGGGCGATGAAGATGCGCGGCCGGCCGCGCGGACCCACCGGCGCCGCGAAGCCCGGCGCCAGCGCGATCAGCCGCGGGAACAGCTCGCCGTGGTCCAGCCCCAGCGACAGCGCATACGAGGCACCGTCCGAGAAGCCACCCAGCGCCAGCCGCTGCGGCGCCACCTCGTAGCGCTCGAAGATCCAGCCCAGCAGGCGGTCGATGGCTGCCACGTCCGGGCCGAAGCTGCCCAGGATGCGGTCCCAGGTGTAGTCGGAGGACGGGGGCGCCGCGACGATCAGCCCGGCCGCGGCGGCGTGCGGCTCCAGCAGCGTCAGGCCCTGGCGCGGGTTGCCGCTGGAGCCGTGCAGCATCACCGCGCAGGCCGCGGGCCGGCCCGGCATCCAGGCCGCCGGCACGTGCACTAGGGCCGGACGTCCGGCGCCCACGTCGAGCTCGTGCAGCCCTGGCCGCGCGTGGTGCGCCAGGGGCGGCGTGGGAACGGGACGGGACAGCAGCCGGGACGGCAGGGTGAGGCTCATTCACCCGCCGCAGCAGGGCACATGCCGGAGGCGAGGCTGGGCGCGCCGCGAATCGGACAGCGCCGCTGCATCGGGCACCACCCTTGCCAACCGAAGTGCATCCCCAGGTCACCGGCCCGCGTGGGCCAGCATCCGCCGGCCGGGCCCGGGCTGAAGAGGAGCACCGCATGAGGACATCACTGAAGTCACTGCAGGCGCTGGCCGCCGTTTCCCTTGCCATCGCCGCCGGCGTGGCGCAGGCCCAGGCGGGCGGCATGCCGGGCAGCGGCAACCCCGGCCCCGGCTTCATGGGCTCGGGCTCCGGCTCCACCGGTACCGTTGATGGCGGCATGAGCGGCACCCGCGAAACACCGCCCGGCGCGGCGCGCGCGGGTCGCGAGATGCGCGCGGCCCGCAACGGCAACGCGCCCGCGGACACCGCCCGCGCTGCCGACGCCGCCGGCACGCCCGCCAGTGCCGTGCCGGCCGGCGGCGGCACCGGCGGCTCGCCGGCCCTCGGCCTGGAACCGGGCGCCACGCCGCGCACCACCCAGCAATCCCGCTGAGCTGCCGCCGAATCCCTCCGTTTCCGAGACGGAATGCACACCGGCGCGGCGGCGCCCGGTGCATGCTGGAAAGTTCGGCCAAAACCGAGGCGGACTGCACGCGTGGCGTGCCAGGCGCGGTGGCATCCTTCCGGCAGCTTGCCGGACCGAGGCCGTTCCGGCCTGCCGCGACGCGGCGGCCGGGCGCGGGCGCCCATCGTCCGCACGTCCGGAAGCAATAGGCAGTTGATGCAGGAGGCCGCCGTGAATGCCCAGACGACGCACCGTGATGCAGGCGCCTTCGACCTCCTGGTGCTGTGCGCCTCGTTGCAGGGAGAGGCGGCGGTGCTGGACGTGCTGCGCGCGCTGCCGCGCGACTTCGCGCTGCCCATCGTCGTGATGCAGCCGCTGGACCCCGGCTCTCGGGCGCTGCAGGCCTACGGCGCGTGCCGGCCGCGGCCGGTGGAGTGGGTCACCGCCAGCTCCACGCTGGCCCCGGGACGGCTGCTGGTCTGCCCGCCGGGCAGCGCCGTGGAGCTGCGGCCGGACGGGCGCTTCGTGCTCGCGCCGGACGAGGAGGGCGCGCCGGAGCGGCCCCTGGACCGATTGCTGGAATCCGTCGCCCGCGGCTTCGGCCCGCTGGCCATCGCCGTGCTGCTGGGCGGCCCGGACCACGACGGCGCCAACGGCGCGCGGCGGCTGCACCAGGCCGGCGGCCGGGTACTGGTACAGGACCCCGCCACCACCACCCAGCCCGACCTGCCGAGCGCGGCCATCGCGGCCGGCGCCACGGACCAAGTGCTGCCGCTGAGCGACATCGGCCACGTGGTGGGCGAGATCGCCGCCGGCCGACCCCGGCCCGAGTCGCGCCCGCGGCCCGCGGGCAGCACGCGCAGCGTGGGCGGGCTGGCGGCCATCGCCTCGCCCGCCGCCCGCTCGCGGCTGCTGGAGGCGATGCTCGGCTCGATCCCGGACTTCGTGTACGCCTTCGACCGCGAGCACCGCTTCGTGTACGTCAACCAGGCCATGCAGGACCTGTTCGGACCCCAGGCCCGGCTGCTTGGACACACCTTCACCGACTTGCGCTATCCCGCCGAGCTGGCGCGGCGGCTCGATGCGCACCTGGACGCCATCTTCGACACCGGGCGGACCATCGAGGACGAGGTCTTCTTCATCAACCCCGCCGGCTCGGGCGCCTACTTCGACTTCGTCTGGGGCCCGGTGCTGGCCGAGGACGGCAGCGTCGAGCTGGTGGTCGGCGTCTCGCGCGACACCACGCAGCGCCGGCAGCTGGAGCAGCAGCTGCGCGAGAACGCGCGGCGGCTGCGCCTGGCGCTGGACGTGGGCGAGCTCGCCACCTGGGACTGGGACCTGCGCACGGGCCAGGTGCTGTGGTCGCGCGAGCACTACCGCATGCAGGGCTACCGCGTGGGCGAAGTCGAGCCCGGCTACGAGGCCTGGCTGGCGCGCGTGCATCCGCAGGACCGCGAGGCCGCCGTGGCGGCGGTGCGGGAGGCGCGCGCGCAGCGCCGGCCCTACCGGCACGAGTTCCGCATCCTTCCCCCGGATGGCCAGCTGCGCTGGTTCTCGGCCAAGGGCCATTTCTATTACGACGACCAGGGCGAGGCGGTGCGCATGATCGGCGTCATGCGCGACGTCACCGAGCAGCGCCATGCCAGCGAGCTGCTGGCGCAGCGCGTGGCCGAGCGCACGGCGGCGCTGCGGCAGCTGCTGATCCACCTGGAGTCGGTGCAGGACGAGGAGCGCCGGCGCATCGCGCGCGAGCTGCACGACGGGCTGGGGCAGTACCTGTCCTCGGTGGCGCTGGCGCTGAGCGCGCTGCGCCAGTCGCCCGACGACGTGGCGGCGCGCGAGCGGCTGCACCGGCTGCAGGGGCTGATCCAGGAGCTGGACCGGGAGCTGGACCGCATCGTGTTCATCCTGCGCCCCACGGCGCTGGAGGACTGCGGGCTGGGCGAGGGCGTTTCGGCCTACGTGCAGACCTGGAGCGAGCTCACCGGCGTGAGCACCGACCTGGAGCTGCACGGCCTGGACCACGGCCGGCTCACGCCCTCGGTGGAGACAGCCACCTTCCGCGTGGTGCAAGAGGCGCTGAACAACGTCGCGAAGTACGCCAGCGCCTCGCGCGTGAGCCTGAGCCTGGAGCGCCGGCGCGGGCTGCTGGTGGGCAGCATCGAGGACGACGGCGTGGGCTTCGACGCCACCGACGCCACCACGCCCGTGGCCGGGCGCAGCAACTGGGGCCTGCTGGGCATGCAGGAGCGCATCGAGGCCCTGGGCGGCACCTTCGCCATCGACTCGCAGCCAGGCCAGGGCACGACGGTGCTGTGGCGGCTGCCCGTGGCGAGCGAAAAGGCTTGATGCGCCGCGCCTGAAGCGCCGGGCCGGTCCGGACGGCCCGTTCCTGTCGGAACCGGCCTACAAGGGCAAGGGCGCTCCTCCTTCCGGCGCACGGGCACCCGTGTGCTGGCGCCGGGCGGGCACGGCCGGGAAAATCTCCTCAACTTCTTCGGAAATGGCCGGCGCCATGGAACCCCGAGGCGCCGCGCAGGGATTGGCCCGTACCGGCAAAAGGAGCAAGGAAATGCTGAAAACTCTCAAGTCCCACGTTTACGCGCTGTTCATGGTCATGGGCTTGCTGGCCTCCGGAAGCCAGATCTATGCGCAGTCGGACGACAAGATCGCGGATTTCGGCGCCTGCCTGGCCACCAACCCGCCGGCGGAATGCAGGGAAATCATGCCGCACTGATCAAATGAGCTTCCTGAAACTGAAAAGGCCCACCTCGGTGGGCCTTCGGCATTTCAGGGCGGGTGATTTCAAGGCGAATGCAGGAAGGCGCGCAGCGCCCGGAGCTTGTCCAGCGGCGGATCGACCAGCACCTTGCCGAAGGGCAGCGCGGTGCGCACGGCGGACTCCTTGTGCGAGGTGTAGCGCAGGCGCGGCTCGGACATCGCCAAGCCCTCGCGGTTGGTCAGCGCCGCCACGACCGGCGTGTTGGCGTGCTCGCCGCGCTCCAGCACCACGCCGTTCTCGTTGCTGGCCAGGGCCACGAAGGTGCCCGGCGGATACAGCCCGATGGCCTTGAGCAGCACGGATCCGAGCGGATCGGGCAGGCCGTCCGGGCCCAGGCAGGCCTGCTGCGCCACCTGCAGCGAGGACAGCGGCTGTGCGCGCGCGCGGCGGCTGAGCATGGCGCTGTAGCTGTCCACCCGGTGCAGCAGCAGCCCCGCCTGCTGCCCCGGCGCCAGGCTGGACAGCGGCCGGGCGGCCAGCGCGGCATCGTGGTGCAGCCACACGGCTTCGAGCCACACCGTCTCCATCACGCCATGGTCCAGCAGCATCCGTGCCCCGTCGGCCGGGTGGCGCTCGATGCGTGCGCGGTCCTCGGCCGACTCGATGCCGCCCGCGTACTGCGCGAGCTGGTCCTGCAGCCGCCACACGGCCACGTTCATGGTCAGCGCGGCCTTTTCCAGCTGCGCCACGCGTACCGCGTCCCACCCCAGCGCCCGCGCCGCCTCGCCGGCGATGAGCATGCAGCGCAGCGCTTGCCGGGCGCTGTAGAAGGAGCAGCGGAAGCTGCCGGTGTAGAGCAGGTGGAACAGCGCTTCGTCCTCGTGGTGCGCAATCAGGGCGCGAGCGTGGGCGTGGATCTCCAGCACGCGGGCCAGCCAGGCGCTGTCGGTGCCGGCGTTCAGCATCACGTGGTCCAGCAGCAGGATGGCCTGCTCCCATTCCTCCCCGGGCGGCGCGGGCTCGGCGCCCGCCGCCGGCCGGGGCCCGACCCGGGCCAGGAGCGGTGCCGGCGGCCGGCCGTGCAGCACGCTCTCCCATTCATGCTCCGCGCTGCGCAGCCATTCCTCGTGCTCGGCGGCGTGCGTGTAGACGGCACCCATGCGGCGCAGCTGGCTGCGCACGTGAGGGTCGTCCAGGCGCGTGTGGGCGGACAGGAGCTTCACGCCGTCCGCGGTGTAGACCGAGAACGGCAGGGACGAATGTGCCAGGAGTTGATCTGCGCTCAGGGGCAACAGCTTCATGTCGGTCTTTCCGCGGCCCGAGGCCGCAGCCAGCGGGTACGACGGTTCCATGATGTAACTGCTGAAGGCCACACGGCGGGCGTGCCGGCGCGGGCAGGCGCAGCGGCTGCCCGGCTCCGTGACGGATCTCACGGAACCCGGAGCCTGGTCGCGTTTCAGCCCAGCAGCGGCGAGCGCCGCCGCGTGTACTGGCTGGCCTGCTCGTAGGCATGGGCCATCTGCAGCGTGGCGAAGTCCTGCTGCGCCGGGCCCACGATCTGCAGCCCTGTAGGCAGGCCTTCGGCGCTCAATTCCCCGGGCACGGCCGCCACCGGCAAGCCGGCCAGGGTCGGGCCGATCACGACCTCCATCCAGCGGTGGTAGGTGTCCATCGCCCGCCCGGCGATGGACTTGGGCCAGTCCAGGTCGGCGTCGAAGGGAAAGACCTGCGCCGCCGGCAGCACCAGGAAGTCGAAGCGCGCGAACAGCGCTTGCAGCGCCACCGTCCAGTCGGTGCGCGCCACCGTGGCCTTCCACAGCACGGTGGCCGGCAGCTTCCAGCCCTGCTCGACCTCCCACACCAGCTCCGGCTTCACCAGCGCGCGCAGCTTGTCGCTGGCGACGATTTCGCCGCACAACCCCGAGACGATGAACTGCCGCAGGCTCAACCAGCAGCGCCACAGCCGCTCCAGCGGGAAGTCGGGCAGCGCGGGCTCCACCGTGCAGCCGATGGCCTCGAAATGCCGCAGCGCCCGTTCGCACAGCGGCAGCAGCCCGGGCTCGGTGGCGAGGTGCCCGCCCAGGTCGCCGAGCCAGCCGATGCGCGCGCCCTTGAAGTCGCGCTGGAGCGAGCCGGCGAAGCGCCGCGGGTCCTCGGCGATGGACTGCGGGCAGCGCGCGTCGAAGCCGGCCTGCACCGACAGCAGCATCGCCGCCTCGGCCACGCTGCGCGCCATGGGCCCCTCGGTGCTGAGTTGCTGGAAGAAGACGTCGCGCGCGGGCAGCATCGGCACGCGGCCCAGCGAGGGGCGGAAGCCGACAACGCTGTTCCAGGCCGCGGGGTTGCGCAGCGAACCCATCATGTCGCTGCCGTCGGCCACCGGCAGCATGCGCAGGGCCAGCGCCACCGCCGCGCCGCCGCTGCTGCCGCCGGCGCTGCGGCCGGGGTCGAAGGCGTTGCGGGTGAGGCCGAAGACGCGGTTGAAGGTGTTCGATCCCAGCCCGAACTCGGGCGTGTTGCTCTTGCCGACGAGAATGGCGCCGGCGCGGCGCGCGCGCTCCACGACCAGTGCGTCCACCCGGGGCACGTTGTTCCCGAGTGTGAGCGAGCCCATGGTGGTGGGGATGCCGGCGGTGGCGGCCAGATCCTTGGGCGCCTGCGGAAAGCCGTGCAGCCAGCCCAAACGCTCGCCGCGTGCAAGCTGCGCATCGCGCTCGTCGGCCTGGCGCAGCAGCGCCTCCTCGGGTTGCAGCGACACCAGCGCGTTCACGCGCGGGTTCAGGCGCCCGATCTGCGCCAGGTAGGCCTGCATCACCTCGCGGCAGGAGATGCGGCGCGCGGCGATGGCATGCGACAGCGATAGCGCGTCGAGCTCGACGATGCCGGCGGTGGACGGGTCGGCGGTGGTTGCGGTGCTCATGGCGGCTCCTCTGGATTCTTTCCACGCAGTGTGGCGCCTTGGCGCGGCAGGGGCCGCCGCAGGCGTTGCATGCGCCGGCGGCGGGAACACATCTCGCGGTCGGGGTTTCACCTTGAGCTTGGTCAAGCTTGAGTGGCAGGCTCCTGCCTAAGCTGACGGCACACTGAAAGGCCCTGCCATGTACAAGCATCTCTTCGTTCCCGTCGATGGTTCCGAGCTGTCCCACCGTGCGATGGAGGGCAGCATCGCGCTGGCCTCGCAACTGGGCGCGCGCATCACCGGTTTCGTGGTCGAGCCCGACGTCGGGTTCTCGGCGGTGACGCCCGATGCCGTGGCCTATGCCGAGCGCATGCGCAGCCATGACAAGCGCAACCAGGAGCATGCACAGGCGCTGCTGCGCCAGTTCGAGGAGCGCGCAACCGCTGTCGGCGTGGAGTTCAACGGCCACTTCGTCGCCTCCGACGCGGTGGACGACACCATTGCCGACGAGGCCGAGAAGGTCGGCGCCGACATGATTGTCATGGTCACGCATGGCCGCGGCCCGGTGGGCGAGTTCCTGTTCGGCTCGCACACCAAGCACGTCATCTCGCGCAGCAAGCTGCCGGTGCTGGTGCTGCACTGATTCCGGTTTACGGCAGGCCGTGAACCAGGCCTCGTCATGAAGGCGCGCGGGTGTCCAGGGCATATTCCCGCCCTCGGCATCTCGTCAGCCGAGCCGGTTCGCCCCCCTGATTCGTCACTCCCGCGAAGGCGGGAGTCCAGGCGGCCCCCAAGCCGCTTCCAGCAGACCGGGGTGAATACCGGGGCTTGAGTCCTGGTTCGCGGCGCCCGGGCTTCGGGCTGACGTGGGGCCGCCTGAATTCCCGCCTTCGCGGGAATGACGAAGTAGTTGGTGAGGCAACCCGACTCCCGTCCGACGTCCGGCCTTTTTTAGCCGGGTTGCGCAGGCACCGGCCCGTTGACCGTCACTTGAGGGCGCGCTGCGCCGGCGCGATCGCCGCCACCAGCAGGCAGGCCAGGGCCAGGCCCGCCAGCAGCTCCCCGGCGGCCGAACGCAGCGCCACGCCCTGCAGCGCGGCGCCCGCGGCCTCGCCGCCGTGGTGCAGCTGCAGCACCGTCAGCCCCGCGCCCAGCGCGTTCACGATCTCGCGCACGATGCTCTTGAAGGCATAGGCGTGCGCGAAGTCCTCGGTGGGCATCTCCACGAAGGTCATCATCGCCACCTGCAGCAGCGCCAGCACCGGCATCGCGCCCTGCAGCAGCACGGCCGACGGCACCAGCGCCGCCGAGGCGTCCGGGCGCGCGGCCAGGGCCATCAGCGCGAAGGACGCCGCCAGCCCCACGTAACCCAGCGCGATGTAGCGGCGCTTGCGCATGAGGCGCGGCAGCGCGAGGTGGAACGCCACCACCGACGCCAGCGTCACCACGCCGCCCAGCGACAGCAGCGCGCCGGCCTCGGCCAGCGTGTAGTCCAGCCCCTCCACCATGAACGCCGGCACCGCGTAGTTCCACGCGCCGCTGACGAGGTAGAAGACGCCGTAGAAGACCAGCCCCGCCAGGTAGCGGCGGCTGGCGAGCCGGCGCGGGTTGAGCCAGGGATCGGGATGCTGGCTGAAGCGGTGCATCACCACGGCCAGCAGCGCCAGCCCCACCACCGCGTAGGCCGCCAGCACGGGCCCTTGCGCCCGCGTGGCGTAGCGCAGCTGCTCCAGCGCGTGCACCAGCAGCAGCGCCCCGGCGGCAAAGGCGGCCACGCCCGGCCAGTCCAGCCGGCCCATGGGGCGCGGCGGCAGCGGCTCGGTGCGCGGGTACAGCCACAGCACCAGCGGCAGCAGCGCCACGGCGAGCCCCGCCTGCAGCAGGAACAGCAGTGGCCAGCCGTGTTGCGTCACCAGCACCGCCGTCAGCCACGGCGCCAGCGCCACCAGCGTGAAATTCGCCAGCCCGAAGCCCCAGAACAGCGACAGCCGCTCGCGCGGCTGCGAGGCGTACTGCGCCAGGATGCGCGCCGCCGCGAACAGGCCCCCGCCGCCCAGCCCCTGCACCAGCCGCGCCAGCGCCAGCTCTGGCAGCGTCGAAGCCGCCGCGCAGCCCAGCGCCCCGGCTGTGAACACCACCAGGCTCGCCAGCGTGAAGCGGCGGTAGCTCACCCGGCCCGCCAGTTGCACCAGCACCAGGTTGGCCACCACGGCGGCCGCGGCATAGGCCGAGAAGGCCCACAGGAACTCCTGCGGCCCGGCGCCCAGGCCCTGCTGCACCCGCGGTCCGGCCATCGCGATCAGGATGGCCCCCACGATGTCCAGCGAGGCCACCAGGCCCAGCACGGCGCCAAAGGCGTACACGCGCCAGGCGCGCAAGTGCGGATAGGCGGCCAGCAGCGGCGCACGCGGCGCCGGCGCCACGGGAGAGGACGGGGAAGCAGACATCCCGCCATGCTGCATTGTCCTATCCCTTGGATAAAGTGCCCGTGTTGAACGCAGCGTGCAATCAGTCGAACAATAGGCCATGAACTGGAATGACTGGTATGCCTTCACGGCCGTGGCCCGCAGCGGCAGCTTCACCCGCGCGGCGGAACAACTGGGCTGGCCCAAGAGTTCGCTGAGCCACGCGGTGGCGCGGCTGGAGCAGGCGCTAGGTCAGCGGCTGCTGGAGCGCAGCACGCGGCGGCTGGCGCTCACGGAGCAGGGCAGCCGGCTGCTGGCGCAGCTCGCGCCGCTGTTCGAGCGGCTCGATGCGGTGGCGGCCGACGCCGGCGACGCGCGCGACGAGGCGCGCGGGGTGCTGCGCATCGCCACGCCCTACGAGTTCGGCGCGCTGCAGCTGGGCGAGGTGGTGAACGACGTGCTGGCGCGGCATCCGGCGCTGGAGATCGAGCTGGAGGTGCGCACGCCGGACGTGGACGACACCGGCGCGGGCTACGACGTGGTGTTCTTCACCAGCGCCGACGCGCTGCCGGACTCGCTGCGCGTGGTGCGCCGGGTCTACAGCGTGGCGCGGGGGCTGTACGCCGCGCCTGTGCTGGTGGGCCGGCACGGCCTGCCACGGGACGTGGAGGCGCTGCAGCGCTGGCCCTGCCTGTCCATGCCGGGCGAAGCCTGGTGGCGCTTCCAGGGTCCCGACGGCCGCACGCACGAGTTCCAGCCCCACGGTCCGTTGCGCACCAACAACGCCGCGCTGCGGCTGCAGGCCGCGCTGGCCGGGCATGGCGCGGCCATGCTCGCCGCCACCTACTGCCGCCGCGAGGTGGAGGCCGGCGCGCTGCAGCCGCTGCTGCCCGACCACGTGCCGCACCCGCTCAAGGTCTATGCGCAGCTGCCGGGCCGGGGCTTGGTGCCGGCGCGTACGCGCGTGTTCATGGAGGCCGTGGACCGCTTCCTGCTGCGGTGAACCAGGGCGTGGGAAATGAACGCTTTTGCGCCCCAAGCGGTTTGGGTTGCTGCCCGATTCTGACCTGTATCAACTCACAATCCGGGCCAATGCAGAAGCCACCTCCTCATCCTCAAGAACAGGACAGGCTTGAGGCGTTGGCGCGGCTCGCCATCCTGGACACCGGGCCCGAAGACAGCTACGACCGACTCGTGCTACTGGCGTCTCAGGTCTGTGATGCGCCCATCGCCCTCATCAGCCTCGTCGATGCCGACCGTCTGTGGTTCAAGGCGCGCGTGGGCCTGAACGTGTGCGAGGTCAACCGCGATGACGGTTTTTGCAGCTTCGCCATCCACACGCCCGACGACGTGACGGTCGTGCCCGACATGCAACTCGACGCCCGATTTGCCGACCATCCGCTGGTGATCGGGCCGCCGCACATCCGCTTCTATGCCGGTGCGCCGCTGGTGGTGGACGGCTTGCCCATGGGCACGCTGTGCGTCAACGACCTGCAGCCGCGCTCGCTGGAGGCTTGGCAGGTGCAATCGCTGCGCCTGCTCGCCAAGCGGGTCGTGCGCCTGCTTGAAGACAAGCCGCCTACCGACGGCAGGCACGACGTTTGATGCACGATCGACCTGGGCCGCACACGCCCATTTGCCGTAGTAGAGGGATGCGCGCATGAGGATGGCAAAGGTCCGGTCAGGCCAGGTGTTCCACGGCTCGTGGCCGAAGGCGGTTCTGGGGATCACGCTGGCGCTGCCCAGCTTGGCGGTGGCCCAGGCGGCGTCTGCGGAGTTCTACAACCCGCACCTCGGTGCGCCGCCGGCGCCGGTTCCTGGCCCGGGCGAGCCGACCCACTGGCGCGAAGGGCTGGAGCGCTCCTTTGCACTGCCCTGGCACCAGCTGTTCAACGGCACGGCGCCGCACGCCTTCAGCGTGCGGCTGGGGCTGGACGCGCCGCTGAAGGCCAACGGCTTTTCCGCGCTCGGCGTCCAGTCCCAGGGCGAGGTGCCTAGCTCGCCGACGTTTCAGCTGGGGCTGCGCTACATGCCGCTGGAAGGCTGGTTCGTGCGCGCGAACCTGCTGCGCTACGTGGAGCCTTCCGAGCAGCGGCCGTGGAACCCAGACTTCACCTACGCCTTCGGCTTTGAGGACTGGCGTCCCTACACCTTCAGCCTCGTCTACAGTAACGACGGCGGCAACCGCTTCAATCCGGACCGCTCGCGCAACGAGCGGGTCACGCGCTTTGAGGAGGGCACCTGGGCGCTGGGTTACAAGTTTCCACTGACGCCCTGGGCGCGCGGCTGGCTGCCCATGGGCGAGACCGACAAGATCGGCTGCGGCACCTCGATCCGCTACACCCACCGCTATGCCGACGAGAAGTTGGGCGCCGGCCAGCCCGGCAAGAAATCGGTCGGCTTCGGCTGCCGCTACGTGGTCCGGGAGCGCTGGTTCGCCGCGCTTGACCTCTCGGGCTACCCGGTCCGGCGCCAGCAGCAGCCCTGGGATCCGGACTTCACCTACAGCTTCGGCTACGCCGACTGGCGCAGCGGCGGGCTGGTGGTGCAGTACGCCAATTACTCCGGCAACCGCTTTCCGTGGCGCGACAGGGCGCCAGGCACCGGCCGTTTCAGGGACGGCAGCATCTCCATCGCGATCACGTGGAACATCGATCTTTGAGCCTTGCTTCCGCGCCGCGGCGCGACAACGCCTTGCGCGTGATGGTGGTCGACGACCAGGCCATGCAGCGCCTCGTGGTGCACCGCGCCCTCACGAAGCTGGGCCACCAGGTGGTGGAGGCCGCCAGCGGCGAGGAGGCGCTGGCGCGCATTGACCGCGAGGAGGTCGATCTGGTCGTGAGCGACTGGATCATGCAGGGTATGGACGGCGTGGCGCTGTGCCGCGCCCTGCGTGCCCGGACCGGGGCGCGCTACGTCTACTTCATCCTCATGTCCTCGCGCGACAAACGCGAGGACATGATCGAAGGCCTGGCCGCGGGCGCCGACGACTTCCTGCGCAAGCCGGTCGACTTCGACGAGTTGGCGGTGCGGCTGCGCACCGGGCAGCGGCTGCTGTCGCTGCAGGCGGGGCTGGAGGCGCGCAACCGCGAGCTGCAGGTGGCCTACCAGCAGATCCAGCGCGACGTGGACGCTGCCGGTGCCTTCCAGAAGAGCCTGCTGCCGCAGGAGAGCTTCGACGATGCGCGCACGCGCTTCGCGTGGCTGTTCCTGCCCTCGCGCTTCGTCTCGGGTGACGCGCTCAACTGCTTCCGCTTCGACGCGCGGCACCTGGCGTTCTACAACTTCGACGTCGCCGGCCATGGCGTGGCCTCGGCGATGGTCGCCATGATCGTGACGCAGATGCTCAGCCCGCAGTTCTCCGGCGGCATCGTGCAGGGCGCGCGCGCCGCGCCGCCGGGCTCTCCGGAGTCTTCGCCCTCCGCCGTGGTGCAGATGCTCAACGCGCGGCTGCTGGAGGCGGGCATCGGCACCAGCTACCTGACCTGCATCTTCGGGCTGCTGGACCAGCACAGCGGCCGCGTGCGGCTGGTGCGCGCCGGCCACACGCTACCGGTGGTGGTGCACCCGGACGGCCAGGTACACGCGGTGGAGGACGGCGACTTGCCGGTGGGCATGTTCGAGTCCGCCACCTATGCCGACATCGAGCTGACGCTGCCGCCGGGTGCGCGGCTGTGCTGCTACACCGATGGCGTGACCGAGTGCGCGAACTCGCAGGGCGAGCACTATGGGCTGGAGAGGCTCATGGCTTTCCTGTCCCGCACAGCCTCGCTGACGGCGACCGACATGGTGCGCGCCTTCGAAGGCGAAATACGCCACTGGTCCGGCCATGGAGAGCCGGCCGACTTCCAGGACGACATCTCGATGCTGGTGATCGAGCATGTCGGTAGCGCCGGCGCGACGCCGGCGGTTGCATGAGGAACCACAACATGAAGATCGATGTTCAGCAGCGCGAGCAGGCCTTGGTCGCCACGGTGCAGGCGCCGCGCCTGGACGCGGCGCAGGCCGCCGCTTTCCGCACCGCGCTGCTCGATGTGCTCAAGGACACGCCCACCGCCCGCCTCGTGCTGGACCTGCAGGCCGTGAAGATGATCGACTCCAGCGGGCTGGGCGTGCTGGTGTCCGTGCTCAAGAGCATGGGCGGGCGCGGCGGCATCGCCGTCGCGGGCGCCAGTGCCGCTGTGCAGAGCGTGTTCAAGCTCACGCGGCTGGACCGCGTGTTCCCGATGCACGACTCCGTGGACGCGGCCCTCGCGGCCTGAGCCCGGTGCATGCGCAGGTTGAGCCGGCAATGAATCCCTTGCCGCAGGACCCGACGAACGCCGAAGCGCCGGACGGCGCGAGCGTGCTCTACCGTGCCGAGATCGCGGCGCGGCTGGAGGAGGTGTCGCGGGTGTGCACCGAAGTGGCGGCACTGGCGGCGCAGCGCGGCAACGAGGCTGTGGCCGCGCAGATCGACCTGGGCCTGGCCGAGGCGTTGTCCAATATAGCGCGCCACGGCTATGAGCCGGACGCGCCGGATGCGAGCGTGCAACTGGTGTGGACCGAGCAGCCCGGCTGCTGGTGTCTGCGCCTGTTCGACCACGGCCATCCCATTCCCGATGCGGCGCTGCAGCCCGGCGCCGACGATCCCTTCGATTTCGACCCGCTGGCGCTCGACACCCTGCCCGAAGGCGGCATGGGCCTTGCCCTGCTGCGGGCGTCTTTCGACCGGGTGGACTACCGTGCCGGCCCGCGGGGCAACCTGCTGGTGCTGACCAAGTTTATCCCGCCGCATGACGACGAGGCCAGACCTTGAGCACTGTACAACGACAAGCAGAACCCCAGCCCGGCAAAGAGCGCTTCTACTTCGAGGCCTTCGAGGACCGCCGCCCGCCGCCGCCGCTGCCGTACTCGCCGCTGATCGAGTCGCTGTGGCAGTTCTTCGTGGTGCTGGCGCTGGCCTTCGGGGCCCGCTACATCTGGTGGCGCTGGAGCGGCTCGCTCAACCCGGATGCGTTGTGGCTGGCGCTGCCGCTGGTGCTGGCCGAGACGCTGGCCTACGTCGGCCTGATCCTGTTCGCGATCAACCTCTGGAGCACGCGCGACCCGGCACTGCAGCCGCCGCCGCAGGGCATCAACGACTGCCTGGCCGAGCCACTGGACGAGGACCGCCCGGTGGCGGTGGACGTGTTCATCGCCACCTACAACGAGGACGAGGAACTGGTGCGGCTGTCCATCCTCGACGCCAAGGCGCTGCGCAGGCCGAACGGCGTCAACCTGTGCATCCACGTGCTCGATGACGGGCGCCGCGCGCTGATGCGCCAGGTGGCCGAGGAAGAAGGCGTCAACTACATCACGCGCAGCAACAACGCTGGCTTCAAGGCAGGCAATCTGCGCAACGCGATGGAGCAGACCAGCGGCGACTTCATCGTCATCTGCGATGCCGACACGCGGCTGTTCCCGACCTACCTGGAGCACACGCTGGGCTACTTCCGCGACCCGCACATGGCCTGGGTGCAGACGCCGCAGTGGTTCTACGACATCCCGCAGGGCCGGCCGCTGCCGGACTGGCTGGCGCGCTACATGGGCACGCCCGGGCGCTGGATCGGGCGCGCGGTGGAGCGCGTCGTGGGCGAGGTGCCCATTGGGCGTGACCCTTTCGCCAACGATCCCAAGATGTTCTACGACGTGATCCTGCGCCGGCGCAACCCGGCCAACGCTGCCTTCTGCTGCGGCGCCGCGTCGATCCACCGCCGCGAGGCGGTGATGCAGGCCGCGCTGCGCGCCTACGGCACGGCCGTCGAGCAGCAGGTGGGCAAGCTCTCGAAGGACATCCGCGACGCCGGCATCAAGCGCGACTTCGAGGACGCCGTGCGCGGCCAGCTCGCGATCGAAACGGAATTCACGCCCTACAAGTTCCACGTCTCGGAGGACATCTACACCTCCATCGTGCTGCACAACGACCCGGACCAGCGCTGGAAGTCGGTACTGCACCCGCAGGTCGAGTCCAAGATGCTCTCGCCGCAGGACCTGCTGGCCTGGGCCACGCAGCGCTTCAAGTACGCCGGCGGCACGCTGGACATCGCGCTGCGCGACAACCCGCTGTTCAAGGGCCGCATGTCGCTGCGCCAGCGGCTGATGTACCTGAGCACCTTCTGGTCCTACTTCGGCGGGCTGTGGAACCTGGTGTTCCTGCTGGCGCCCATCGTCACGCTGTTCACCGGCATCTCGCCGCTGCGCGCGTACTCGATGGAGTTCTACCTGCACTTCCTGCCCTTCGTGATCCTCAACGAGGTGGCGTTCATGTTCGGCACCTGGGGCGTGGCGGCGTGGGAGGGCAAGGCCTCGTACCTGTCGTTCTTCTCGATCAACCTGCGCGCGCTGTGGACAGTGCTCAAGGGCGAGAAGATCAAGTTCCCAGTGACGCCCAAGAACCGGCAGGAGGGCAACTTTCTGCACATGGTGTGGCCGCAGATCGCGATCGTGGCGCTCACCGTGCTGGGCCTGGCCGTGGCGGCGCTGCGCGTGTTCGCCTTCGGTGCGGACGAGGAGCTGCCGGTGCTCATCGTCATCTCGGTCTGGAGCCTCTACAACATCGCTGCCATGCTGCCGATGATCCGCGCGGCGCTGTGGAAGCCCGAGGACGAGCCCACGCAGCCCGACGATGCTGCCTCCGGGCGGCAGCCCGGCGCGCCGGTGCACGGTTTCTGACGTCTCTCACCACAACCAGAACAAGGAGTACGAGTTGAGTTTCAGACGCAACCTGGTCCATGCGCGCAGTTACCTGATCACGATCCTGGCCCTGCTGGTGGCGTTCGGCGCCGTGATCTGGATGGAGCGGCACAGCGGCCGGCTGTCCGCGGCCGCCGAGCTGCCCGAGCGCCAGATCGACGCGAAGGCGGTGCGCAACAGCCCCCGTCCGCTCACCGAGCAGGAGCGCCAGTGGGCGCAGGTCGCCTGGGCCTACTTCGGCCCGAACGTGGACCCCGCCACCGGGCTGGCCTTCTCCGTTGAGAAGTACCCCTCGGCCACGATGTGGGACACCGGTTCCTACCTTCTGGCCGTGATCTCGGCACGGCGCCTGGAGCTGATCGAGGCGCGGGAGTTCGACGCGCGCATAGCGCGCGCGCTGGAGTCGCTGCGCAAGCTGCCGCTGTTCGACGGCAAGCTGCCCAACAAGGCCTACAACGCCAGCACGCTGCAGATGACGGACTACGCCAACCAGCCCTCAGAGCGAGGCATCGGCTGGTCCGCCATCGACGTGGCACGGCTGATGGTGCCGCTGGAGGTGTTGGTGTGGCAGTACCCGCAGCACACCGAGGCGGTGCGCGCTCTGGTGGCCCATTGGGACCTGTCGGCGCTGCGCGCCGAGGGCGAATTCATGGGCGCGCGGCTGGACCAGCAGGGCCGGGTCGAGCTGGTGCAGGAGGGGCGCCTTGGCTACGAGCAGTACGCGGCCAAGACCCTCGCCCTCGTCGGCCTGCACGCGCCGCGCGCGTTCAGCTACACGCAGCAGCTGGCGTGGCAGGACGTGGACGGCGTGCGAGTGGGGCATGACCGGCGTACCGTGGGAGAAAGTGGCGCGCACAACTACGTGCTCAGCGAGCCCTACCTTCTCGACGGGCTGGAGCTGGGCTGGGACCGCGACTCCGGCGAGCTGGCCTGGCGGGTGCTGCAGGCGCAGCAGCGGCGCTTCGAGAAGACCGGGCAGCTCACGGCCGTGACCGAGGACCACCTCGACCAGAAGCCTTACTTTGCCTACAACACGGTGCACGCCAACGGCCGCAACTGGTTCACGCTCTCGGACAAGGGCGAGGACCTGTCGGCACTGCGCACGCTCAGCGTGAAGGCGGCCTTCGGCTGGTATGCACTGGTGGACAACGACTACACCCGGCGCTTGGTGGCCGGCGTGGCCGCGCTCAACGAGCCGCAGCGCGGCTGGTATGCAGGCCAGTACGAGCGCACGGGCCAGCCCAACAAGGCGCTGACGGCCAACACCAACGCGGTGGTGCTGGAGAGCCTGGCCTACATCCAGGGCGGCCCGCTGGTGCGCGTGCGTTGATGACGCGCCACGCGAAGCCGACGCCGGCATTCAAGGAGAGATAATGAAACGACGCCTGATGGCCCGGCTGGGCCGCACCGCGCTGGCTGCGGTGGCCATGGCCTCGCTGCTGGGCTGCGCCAGCGTGCTTACCGACTGCGCCAGCGCGCCGGCCAGCATGCCCGCGCCGCGCCACGGAGCGTTGACCGAGCGCGAGCTGGAGATGGCCCGGCGCGCCTGGACGTACTTCGAGAACAATTACCAGCCCGCGACCGGCTTCGTTAACGCGGTGCAGGACTACCCCTCGACGACGATGTGGGACACCGCTTCCTACATCGCGGGGCTGCTGGCGGCGCATGAGCTTGGGCTGATCGACAAGAACCGCTTCGACGCGCGCTTCACGGCGCTCATGGGCACGCTGCAAAAGATGGAGCTGTTCCGCAACGAGCAGCCCAACAAGGTGTATCACACCCAGACCGCGGTCAAGGTGGATTACACCAACAAGCCCGGCGAGATCGGCTTCTCGGCCATCGACATGGGGCGGCTGCTCATCTGGCTCAGGATCATCAAGGAGCGGCGCCCGGAGCATGCGAACATCATCGACCGCTTCGTGCTGCGTCTGGACTTCCGCAAGGTGGTCGACTGGGGCGGCACGCTCTACGGCGCCATGCTCGACAACAACAAGCAGGTGCAGTACGTGCAGGAAGGGCGCCTGGGCTACGAAGAGTACGCCGCCAAAGGCTTCGAGCTCTGGGGCTTCGACGCCTCGCAGGCGCTGGCGCCCGAGCCCTTTGACACGGTAACGGTGTACGGCCAAGCCGTTCCCTACGACACGCGCGACCCGCGCACCACCAACCAGCACAACTACGTGGTGGCCGAGAGCTACGTGCTCGACGCGCTGGAGCTCAACTGGGACCAGGCGCTGGACCGCGGCAGCGACGACCGCTACCACTCGCAGTGCTGGATGGCCGACTTCGGCCACCGGGTGTACCTGGCGCAGGAGGGGCGCTGGCGCACCACCGGCATCCTGACCGCACGCACCGAGCACCAGCTCGACCGGGCGCCGTATTTCGTCTACGACACCGTCTTCTCCGACGGCTTCGCCTGGAACACCATCACCGACACCGGCCAGTTCAAGCCGGACGCCGCGGCCGTCTCGCTCAAAGCGGCGCTGGGCATGTGGGTGCTGTGGCCGACCCCCTACACCGACCGGCTCTTTGACGCCATCTCCACGGCCTACGACCCGAAGAAAGGCTACTTCGAGGGCTTGTACGAGAACGGCGCCGGCCCGATCAAGACGCAGACCGCCAACAACAACGGGATCATGCTGGAAGCGCTGCTCTACAAGGTGCAGGGCAAGTTGCTGAAGTGGGGTTCGAACGATGACGGCGGCCTGTGGGAGGCGGGCGGGGCCGACCCCTTCGCGGGCAACGAGAAGGGCCGCCCACGCTTCAAGCGCGAGGCGCAGAGCATTTACAAGGTGGGCGCGCCGCGCAGCCTGGACCCGGGCCGTGCCTGGCGCGACAACCGCGCGGTGGAAGGCGTGCGCCAGCCCTCGTGCGGGCGCTGCGGCTCCTGCGCCAACACCAACTACCCGTACTCCACCACGTGGCGCGTGATGCCGGGCCGCTGAGGCCGGCGACCGGAGCATGAACGACGAAGCGCAGGGCGCATCGGTGACCGACAAGCCGCCGGCTGGGAAAGGCCAGCGCCAAGGTGTACGTTCGACCTGGCTGCTGCCGATGTGCGTTCTGGCGGCCAGCCTGACACTCACCGGCGCCGGCGTCGTGCTGCTGGAGCGCTCCATCGCCGCGGCCACCGAGGCCCGCTTCAAGCGCCTGGTCGAGCGTGTGGAGCGGGACATCCAGCTGCGCTTCCAGCAGCCCTTGTATGCCGTGGACGGGCTGCGCAGCGTGAGCGTAGCCATGCCGGACATCGACCGCCAGACCTTCCGCAGCTACGTGCAGGCGCGAGACCTGCCGCGCAACTTCCCGTCGGTGCGGGGCCTGGGCTACGTGCAGCGCGTGCCGCGCGAGCAGCTGGGCCAGTTCATCACGTCCGCACAGGCCGAGGCCGATGCCGAGTTCGAGGTCTATACCGACAACCCGGCCGGCGACCTGTTCGTGTTGCGCTACATCGAACCGATGGAGATTAACCGCCACGCGCTGGGCTTTGACCTGGGCTCGGAAACGGTGCGCCGCGAGGCCATTGAGCGCGCGGCGCGCACGGGGTTGCCGGCGCTGACCTCGCGCATCACGCTGCGGCAGGACGAGCAGCGCCGCGCCAGCTTCATGTTCATGGCGCCGATCTACCGGCCCGGCGCGCCGCTGAACACGGCCGAGGAGCGCATGGCAGCGCTTTCGGGGCTGGCCGTGGCGCCTGTGGTGGTGCAGCAGCTCATGGCCGGGCTGGACGAGCTCACCGAGCGGCAGATGGATATCGAGATGTTCGACGGTGCCACCACGCAGACGGCGCAGCGGGTGTTCGCTTTCGCCGCGTCCGAGGCGCCCCGCATGCTCGCCTCGCAACGCGGGCTCTTGGCCACGCGCGAGCTGGAGATCGGCGGGCACACGCTCACGCTGCAGATTCACGGCACGCAGGCTTTCGACGCCGGCATCAACCCACGCCTGCCCGCCGCGCTCGGCCTGGGCGGCACGGCGATGAGCCTGCTGCTAGCGCTGTCGGTATGGCTGCTGGCCATGGGGCGGGCGCGGGCCGAGCGGCGCGCGCGCGAGATGACGGCCGACCTGGACCGGCTGGCCAAGGTGGTGCAGCACACCTCCAACGCCGTGGTCATCATCGACGGCCAGCGCCGCGTCGACTGGGTCAACGAAGGTTTCCAGCGCATCTTCGGCTACCGCCGCGAGGCGGTGCTGGGCATGGCGCCCGACGAGATGCTGCGCCTTGCCGGCGTCGAACCCGCGCAGCTGGAGCGCATGCGCGAGGCGCTGTGGCAGGGTACGCCCTGGCGCGGCGAGCTGTGCCTGCGCAACCGGCAGGACGAGAACTGCTGGGCCGACGTGGAGATCCAGCCGCTGATGGAGCAGGGCGGGCCGGTCAAGGGGCTGATGGCGATCGCCTCCGACATCACCGCGTCCAAGCTGGCGCAGCAGCGGCTGCACGAGACGATCCGCGAGCTGGAGCGCACCCAGGTGGCGCTGCGCGAGGCGCACGAGCGGGCCGAGGGGGCCAACGTCGCCAAGAGCCAGTTCCTGGCCAACATGAGCCACGAGATCCGCACGCCGATGAACGCCATCATCGGCATGGCCAACCTCGTGATGGAAAGCGACCTCGACGACGACCAGCGCGAGCTGCTGAGCGTGGTGAACGACTCGGCGCAGTCGCTGCTGTCGCTCATCAACGACATCCTGGACTTCTCCAAGATCGAGGCCGGCCACCTGGACTTCGAGCACGTCGGCTTCGACCTGCACGAGCAGGTGATCGGCACGGTGCGCACGCTGGCCGAGCGCGCGCGCGAGAAGAGCCTGACGCTGGAGTGGGTCATCGCACGCGACGTGCCGCGCCGCGTGATGGGCGATCCGCACCGGCTGCGCCAGGTGCTGCTGAACCTGCTGAGCAACGCCGTGAAGTTCACGCTGCACGGGGGCGTGACGCTGATCGTCTCGCGCCGGCCCGAGGCGAACAGCGGCGATGGCTGCCAGCTGCACTTCCGCGTGCGCGACACCGGCGTGGGCATCCCGCCGGACAAGCTGGAGGCTGTGTTCGAGCCCTTCACGCAGGCCGATGCCTCGACCACGCGCCGCTTCGGCGGCACCGGGCTCGGCCTGGCGATCTGCCGCCGCTTGGTGGGCCTGATGGGCGGCGAGCTGTGGGCCGAGAGCGAGCCGGACAAGGGCAGCACCTTCCACTTCACGGCCCGGCTCGGCCTGCAGAGCAGCGCGGAGGACGAGCTGCTGCAGGCCGACGGCACGCAGCCCATGCCGCGGGTGCTGGTGCTCGACGCGGGCGCCGTGCAAGACAGCGGCCTGGAAGCGACGCTGGCGCAATGGCAGCTCAAGCCTGTGTTCGTGGCCGAGCTGCCCGAAGCGGTGCGGCTGCTGGAGTCGCCGGCGCGGCACCACCGGGCCATCCAGAGCGTGCTGGTGCGGGCCTCGACCCTGCCACGGCAGCCCGCGGAACACCTGGCCCGGCTGCTGCCGCGGCTGTGCGACACGGCCGTGCACGAGCGCCCGGTGATCCTGCTGGAGGACGAGCCGCTGCCGCAAGCACAGCGCCGCCTGTTCGAAACCGCCGTGGCGTGGCCCGGGGTGCCCTCGGTGCTCTTCGACGCGATGACGGCGGTGGAGGGCTTCGCCCACAGCGCGCTGCACCCGCCGGATGCCGCCGCGGCGGGCAGCGTGGGCGGTGCCGAGGGGCACTTCAGCGTGCTGCTGGCGGAGGACAACGTCATCAACCAGAAGCTGGCGGTGCGGCTGCTCGAAGGCATGGGCCACCAGGTGCAGGTGGTTGCCAACGGGCAGGACGCGGTGCGGCTGGCGCAGGCCGAGGACTTCGACCTGGTCCTGATGGACGTGCAGATGCCGCTGATGGGCGGCTTCGAGGCCACGTCCGCCATCCGCGCCCACGAGCAGCCGCTGGGGCGGCACACGCCCATCGTGGCGATGACGGCGCATGCCATGGTCGGCGACCGCGAGCGCTGCCTGGCGGCCGGCATGGACGGCTACCTGAGCAAGCCGATCTCCAAGCTGGAGCTGTACCGCGCCGTCCAGGAGCACGCGCGGCGGCGGGACGAGGGCGTCGCGGCGCCCGGCGCGCTGTCAGGCGACGCCGATGCCGACGCCACACCGGCGCAGGGCAAAAGCGCGTACCTCTCGCTGTACGACCGCGCCCGGGCGGTGGAACTGCTGGGCGGCGACGACGAGCTGTTCGACGAGGTGGCGCTGATGTTCGCGGACCACGCCGGGAGCGAGCGGCAGGCGCTGCACAACGCGCTGTCGGCGTCGGACCTGGGCCAGCTGGGCCGGGTGGCGCATGGCCTCAAGGGCAGCAGCGCCACCGTGGGCGCGGCGGCGGTCAGTGAGCTGGCCGCCGAGCTGGAGCAGGCCTGCATGGCGCAGACCCAGGAGCGCGTCGGGCCCCTGGTGGACCGGCTGTGCCAAGGGCTGGAGGCGCTGGAGGCGCGGCTGCGTCAGGATTTAGGGGAGGATTGAAAGATCAATCCACCGTCGCGCCCGTCGCCTTCGCGACCTTGCCCCATTTCTCCGATTCCGCCTTGATGAAGGCCGCGAAATTCTCCGGCGTGTCGCCGACGAATTCAGAGCCCGTTTCCTTCAACACGCGCTGGTATTCCGGGCCCTTCATGACCTTGATGGCCTCGGCGTTGATCTTGGCGACCAGTTCCTTGGGCGTATTGCCGGGCGCGAGCAGGCCATACCACGCATAGGATTCGACACCGGGCAGCCCCGCTTCCGCGAAGGTCGGCACGTCGGGCAATTGTTCCGAGCGCTTGGCGCCGGTCACGGCAATGGCCTTCAACTTGCCGGCCTTGATGTGCGGAAGAATCGCCACCGTGCTGTCGAACATCATGGGCGCATGGCCGGCCAGCACGTCGTTGATGGCCGTGGCCGAGCCTTTATAGGGCACGTGCGTCATGTCCAGCTTGGCGGTCATCTTGAACAGCTCGCCGGTCATGTGCTGCGGCGTGCCGTTGCCCGAGGAGGCATATTGGAATTTGCCGCCCTGGGCCTGGATATGGGTGATCAGTTCCTTCAGGTTCTTGGCCGGAATGGAAGGATTGATGGCCAGCACCAGCGGCACGCGCAGCAGGTTCGTGACCGGAGCCAAATCCTTTTGTGCCTCGAAAGGCATTTTCTTGTAGACGTGCTGGTTGATCACGATCGGCGCGCTGGAAGTGATCAGCAGCATGCTGCCGTCCGGCGCTCCCTTGGCGACCGCGGCCGAGCCGATATTGCCGCCGGCGCCGCCGCGGTTGTCCACGACGAAGGATTTACCCAGCGCATCGGTCAAACCCTTGCTCATCGGGCGGGCCACGGTATCCGACGGGCCGCCCGGCGGCCACGGCACCACGACCGTCACGGGTTTCGTCGGCCATTCCTGGGCCTGGGCCAGCGAGCAAACGGCCCATCCCAGGGCGATCAATGCGGTGCGGCGGTTCCATGCGGTCATGACAGTCTCCTTGCTTATTGCGCCTGTAAACGCAAACCCCGGCTGGCGCTGCCGGAGCTCAAAACGGCTGGAATTGTGGGCGGCGCGGGAAATGGCGGCATCGGTTCGAGTCCGCACAGGACTCTGCGTAGAAATACGCAGGGTTTTGCGCCCATCGACAGCGTCGCGCCCGCCGGTATGGCCGCTGTCCAGAATCCTCCTGCATGAAAATACGGCCATGCCGCGCATGTTCACCGCACGCCCCTCAAGCAGCCACGTATCCCGTTTTGTGCTGTGGGGATTGGCCGCGACCCTGCTGGCGGCGCTTCTGCTGGGCGTCGGCGAATGGACGGAGCGGCGCGAGATGGGGCTGAAGACGCAGGCGCTGCACCATGCCCTGGAGACGCATGCGCTGGGATTGCGGGCCACGGCCGAGCGGTTCGATTTCCTGCCCTTGGCCAGTGCCCGCCATCCCGCCGTGCGCACGCTGCTGCAAAACCCGCGGGACCCGGGTTTTACGTCGGCTGTCAATGCTTACCTCGAAGAATTGAACCGCGTGGTGGGTTCGTCGGCGCTGTATCTGCTGGACCGGCAGGGCCTGACCTTGGCCGCAAGCAACTGGCGCGGCAGCGAGAGTTTCGTGGGACAGAATTACCGCAACCGGCCCTATTTCGAGCAAGCCCTTGCCGGAGAGCGCAGCCTTTTCTACGGCGTGGGCATGACCACCGGTGTGCCCGGGCTGTTCATCGCCGAGCCCGTGCGCAGTGTGGAAAACATCTTGGGCGTGATGGTAGTGAAAGTCGGGCTGGACGCGGTTCAATCCGCGTGGGCCCATGCGCCGGACCCGGTGGTCTTGTCAGATGCCCGGGGTATTGTGTTCATGAGCTCGGTGCCCAAATGGGTCTACAACAGCCGCAAGCCGTTAAGCAGTGAAGATGTCACCTGGCTGAGCAGGCATCATCAATACGGCATGGAGCACCGCGAGTATCCCTTGCTGCCCTGGGCTGGGAATGTGCCCTCGAACCAGGCTTCGGCCTTGCCTTATCGCGTGCAGGCGGAGGTATTGGGTGCCAAGCGCAGTTTCCTGGTGGCGGAAACCGATATTTCCCGCCTGGGCTGGACGCTCAGCGTGATGGCCGACCTGTCGGAAGTGGTCCAGGCCCGGCGGGCAGCGCAGGCATTGAGCGGGCTGGCGGTGCTGCTGCTTTTGGTGAGCTTGCTGTATTGGCGGCTGCGTGAGCGCCGCCGGGCCGAGCAGCGCGAGAGAAACCAGGAGGCGCAACTGCAGCATGCCGCCCGATTGGCCAGTTTGGGTGAATTGGCTTCGACGCTCGCCCATGAATTGGGCCAGCCGCTGATGGCGCTTTCCAGTTTTGCTGTGGCGGCGCAGCGTTTTTCGGACCAGGGCGCCCGCGACCTGCTGCAGGAAACCCTCAAGGAAATTCAGCTCCAGGCGCGCCGTGCCGCGGACATCGTGGCCCGCATGCGGGGTTTCGTGCGCCAGCGCACCCGGGGGCAGGAGGCCTGCGAAATGCCGGACCTCATCGCGTCGGTGCTGGCGCTGCTTCGGCCGGAAATCCAGCGGCTCAATTCCGGGGTCGAGCTGGACGTTCGCTCGCCATTGCCACCGGTCCAAGGCGACCGCCTGTTGCTGGAACAGCTGCTGCTGAACCTGCTCATGAATGCCCTGCAGGCGATGAAGGACGTGAAGGAGGATTCGAAGCGCATCACGGTCCGCGCGCGGGCCGAGGGGCAGGACATCGTGGTCGAAGTCCAGGACACGGGACCGGGCATTCCGGCCGAGGTGGCACCCCGGCTCTTCGAGCCCTTCTTCAGCACCAAGCCCGATGGCTTGGGCGTGGGCCTGAAAATCTGCCGCTCCATCGCCGAGAGCCATGGTGGCCATCTCTCGTTCTCGTCGCCCGCTCAAGGCGGCGCGTTGTTCACGCTGAGGCTTCCCCAGGGACCATGCAAAGAAGCTCACTGAATCTGTATGTCGTCGATGACGACGAGGCCGTGCGGCGCTCGCTGCTGCTGATGCTGATGTCCACCGGATTCGCGGTCCAGGGCTTCGAATCCGGCGAAGCCTTCCTGGACGCGGTGGACATGCGCCGCAGCGGCGTGCTGGTGCTGGACCTGCGGCTGGGCGGGCTGAGCGGCTTGGAGGTCTTTGCCCGGCTCAAGGCGACACACAGCCCGCTGGTGGTGCTGTTCCTCTCCGGCCATGGCGACATCCCGACGGCGCTGAACGCGGTGCGGCGGGGCGCTTACGACTGGGTGGTCAAGCCGGATTCGGAAGCGCTGCTAGCCAAGCTGCCCGGCGCGCTGGAAGAGGCCGCCGGCCGAGCGGAAGCGCTGGTGTTGTGGGAGTCGCTCACGCCCCGGGAGCGCGAGGTGGCAGTTCACGTGGCGCGGGGCACGCCGAACAAGGAAATCGCGCGGCTGCTGCAGCCGCCGTGCAGCCCGCGCTCGGTGGAGACGCATCGCGCGCACCTGTTCGCCAAGCTGGGCATGTCCAACGACAACGTGCTGGGCCGCTGGCTGGAGCGGCACGCCTGGCTGGTTGATGCGCCGCTCGCGGCGGACCCGATGGCGGGTTCGCCCTGAGCGCTTGCGCGCGGTGCGTCAACGGGCGCGCTGCACTGGTTGAGCAGGATGCAGTTGCGCGCGAATCGATCTTTATAGCGGACGATGCACGCATGCCGTCGCTAGAATCCCGGCCATGCGCCGCTGGCTTCTCGTCTTCCTCATGACCGTGCTTCCACTGCAGCTGTCGTGGGCTGCGGTGGCGGGCTATTGCCAGCATGAGCAGGGCCCGGCCAATGCCGCGCATTTCGGGCATCACGATCACGAGCACCACAACGACGGCGCTGACGCTCAGGACGAGAACGCCGAGAAAGCTCCCCTGGCGCTGGACGACGATTGCGGCACCTGCCATCTCGGACATGCGCAGACGCTGCTGAGCGGCGCGCCCGCCATGGCGCCGCCCATGTTGCCTCCGCGCGTGGCGCTGCAGCCCATGCTGCACGGCTCGCACATCCCCGCGCTGCCCGAGCGCCCCGACCGACGCCTTGCCGCCTGATCCGGCGAGCGCGTTCGTACGCCTCCTTCCCCGCTACGGCCCAACGCCTCGCCGCACCTCGTCGTTGAGCTGATCAACCTTGGAGCCGTCGATGCGAGAAAGCCGGCCGCCGCCGTTGCCGGCGGCGTGCCTGACCGTCCCCTGCCTGGCCGCTGAGGTCTGCGGAGGTACATCCCCTGCCGGCCGCGGCGACGCGGCGCTGGCGGCGTGCTCGCGCGCGTCGCCCTGGAATATGCAGCCCACCATCACCTGACCTGATATTCATCCGCCACGCTGAAGTCAAAGCACTCTCCGCGCGATGCAAACACGCGGGGAACGTGCTTGGCTGCGCCACGCACAGCGGCTTTGCTTCCTTGAAAGCGAGGCCATTCTCGACGGGTCACAATTTAGGAAACTAAGAAATTACCCGTCAAGACAACCGTAAATGGTTTGTGCCCTACGGCGGTGCGGCTCGATGGGTTTCGATGGTGCGGCGCAACAAAGTTGTTGATACGCGTTTGTTCTTTGCATAGAATCAAATCGCAGTTGCAGTAAGCAACGTCTCGTTTCCATGCCAGTCTTGCCCGGGAGATGTCGAACGCATCACCCGGGATAGGCATGTGTCTTCTTGCAACATTTGTGCTGGCCGGGTCTGCAGTTATTCCCCGGTGTGGTAGGCGTGCCTGCGCGTGATTTTCACGAGCCGGTGGTGCGCCTGCGCGTCGAATTGATGACGCCCGATGCTTGCATGAGGGTTTGTTGGTCGAGGGTTGTGGCTGCTGTATTCGAATCATGGAGTGGGCCGGTTTTCCAGCAGGTATTTTCCTGCGCGGGCCACTTGTGACGTAACGGAGGATTCATGAGCATGAGTGAAGTGGTGGCAGCGATTCGCCGCGCCGGGCTTAATCCCTTGACGGCCGTCGTCTCCTCGGTGCACGAGATGTATCGCCTGCCCGAGGAAACATTGAATGCACTCAAGGCAGACCTGATCGCGGACAGTTTCCGCTTCCACTACGAACGCAATGCTTACTACCGCGAGGCCTGCGTTGCCAAGGGCGTGCATCCGGACGACATCAAGGGTTTCGACGACCTGGTGCGCATTCCGTTGGTGCCCATCGCCAAGTTCAAGTCGGCCAGCAGCCACGAGCTGCTGTCCAAGCCGCTGAACGCCATCGAGCACGAGATGCGCAGCACCGGCACCAGCGGCGTGCCCAGTATCTCCCGCCGCTGCTCGCAGACGGTGGACAACGCGGTGATGGCGATCTACGCCATGTACCGCGAGTTCCTGGGCATCTCCAAGGGCGCAGGGCTGTACGTGTGCCCCTCGACGGAGGAGATCCCGGAGATGGGCATGATCAAGGCGCTGAACATGCTCGCCGGCCTGCTGGACACGCACCGCTTCATGGTCAGGCAGGAGCGCTTCGTGCCCGAGGAGGCGCTGGCCCAGCTCACGCAGTGGGAAAACAAGTTCACGCGCCACATCATCGGCCCGCCGTTCCTGATTTACCGCCTGCTGCAGTTCATCAAGCAGACGGGCCAGAAAATCAGGCTGGACCGCGGCAGCATGGTCATCACCCTGGGCGGCTGGAAACGCTTCACGGGCCAGATGATTTCGCGGCGCGAGTTCAACCTCATGTGCGAGGAATATCTCGGCGTGCCGCCCAGCGGCGTGCGCGACATTTACGCGCTGGTCGAATCCAACGTGGTGGCCATCGACGACGAGCACCAGGTCAAGCACGTTTCGCCCTACGTGCATTTCTCGGTGCGGGATATGAACGACCTCAGCCGGGAGGTGCCCCTGGGCGAGAAGGGCGTGCTCGCCATTCTGGACCCGCTGGCGCTTGCAACGCCGGGCATGATCCTGACGGAGGATATCGTCACGCTGCTGCCCGGTGCCAGCCCTTCAGGCCGAGCCGGCCAGCGCATGGAATACATCATGCGCGCGCCGTCGTCCCTGGAGTTTGGCTGCTGCGCGGTCAATCTGGAGCGAAAAATGGACGAATCGGACGCCGAAGCCGTGTGTCCGGTCGTGAACTGAAGCCCGCGCGCCAGGAGGACCGATGTTCAACGACATCATCGTCAAGAATTTCACCGAGCCGGTTTTCGTGGGAGAAATTCCCGAGGCCAGCGAGGTGATCGAGTTGGGAAACCCGGTTTGCGGCGACCGTATCAAGGTGCAGCTGCAAATGGAGGACGGCCGGGTGAGCGCGGCGCGCTACCAGGCCTGGGGCTGCGCCACGTCGCTGGCGGCGGGCAATGTTTTCTGCTCGCACGTCCATGGCCGGCCATTCACCGAGTTGCTGGCTATTCCCGGCGCCGAGGTCGATTCGATGCTGGGCGAGCTGGAGCCTTCGCAGCACCACTGCCTGGAAATGCTGCGCTCGCTGTTCGAGCGGCTGCAGGCCTCGCTGGCGCAGCCACGCTGAAGGAGCCGCCATGAGCACCCGAGGCTATTTCGACTACAACGCCACGACACCGGTGTGCCGCGAGGCCATCGAGACCTTCCACGCCGCGATCGATGACTTCGGCAACCCATCGAGCCGCTACGGGCTGGCCAAGGCGCCGATGGTGCGGCTGCGCGAGGCGCGGGAGCAGGTGGCGCGGCTCATCGGCGCGCGGCCCGAGGACCTTTTCTTCACCTCCGGCGGCACCGAGGCGAACAACTGGGCCATCAAGGGCGCCCTGACCGCGAGCGGGGGCCTGGGCCGCGCCGCGGGGCCGGCGCACATCGTGGTGTCCGAGATCGAGCATGCCTCGGTGCTGGAGGTGGCCGCCTACCTGGAGCGCGTCTTCGGCTTCGAGGTGACGCGCCTGGCGCCGGACGGCGAGGGCCGCATCACGCTGGAGTCGGTGCTGCGGAGCCTGCGCCCGCACACGCGGCTGGTGTCGGTCATGCTCGTCAACAACGAGGTCGGCACGGTGCAGCCGGTGGGCGCCATCGCGCAGGCCTTGCGCGAGCGCGGCATCCATTTCCACGTCGATGCCGTGCAGGCGGTCGGCAAGGTGCAGGTGGACGTGGCCGCGCTGGGCATGGACAGCCTCGCCCTGGCCGGCCACAAGTTCTACGGCCCCAAGGGCGTGGGCGCGCTGTACGTGCGCGCCGGCGCGAAGGTGGAGCCGCTGATCCACGGCGGCGGCCAGGAGCGCGGCCAGCGTGGCGGCACGGAGGCCACGGCCGCCATCGCCGCCATGGGGGCCGCGGCGCAGGCCACCCATGCCGAGCTGCCGGCGCTGCTGGCGCGGCTTCAGGCCTACCAGGCGCAGCTGCGCGCGATGCTGGCCGCGCGCGTGCCGGGCATCGCCTTCAACGGCCCGCTGCACGCGCACGAGCAGGCGCCCAACACGCTGAGCATCCGCGTGGACGGCATCCGTGCCGAGGCCCTGGCCGCGATGCTCGACCACCTGCACGGCATCCAGGTGTCGCTGGGCTCGGCGTGCAGCAACAACAAGTCGGTCTCGCTCTCGCACGTGCTGCGCGGCATGGGCCTGGGCGAGGAGCAGATCAAGGCCACGATGCGCGTGAGCATCGGGCGCTACACCGAGCAGGCCGACCTGGAGCGCTTCGTGGAGGCCGTGGCCAATGGCGTGGCGCTGCTGCAGCGCATCGCGCATCCGCAGACGGAGAAGCCGCATGCCCTTGCCTCTTGACCACGCCGCCACGCTGCTGGACTGCCTGGAGCACTACACCCGCCTGCAGCCCGAGGCGCGCGCGTACACCTTCATTGCCAACGGCGAGCGCGACGACCGCGTGCTGAGCTATGCCGAGCTGGACCGCCGCTCGCGCCAGCTCGCCGGCCACTTGGCGGCCACGGGCTGCAGCGGCCAGGCGGTGCTGCTGCTGTTTCCGTCCGGGCTCGAATTCATCGTGGCCTTCTTCGCCTGCCTGCATGCCGGCGCCATTGCCGTGCCGGCCAACCTGGCGCGCAATCCGCAGCACTTCGCCCGGCTGCGGCTGATCATCCAGGACAGCGGCACGCGCCGCGTGCTGACCACGGCCGGCCTCAAGGCCTCGGTGGGCACCGGGCTGCAGGCTGCCGGCGTGGATGCGGCGGTGCGGGTGGAGGCCGAGGAGGACGCCGCCGGCGCTCCTGCATGGGAGCGTGGCGCCGATGCCGTCGAGGCGTCGAGCCTGGCCTTCCTGCAATACACCTCGGGCTCGACCGGTGCGCCCAAGGGCGTGATGGTCACGCACGCGCAACTGGTTGCCAACGAGCGCGCCATCCAGCGCTCGGTGGCGATGCCGGAGTTCGTGGAGTGCGCGGGCTGGCTGCCCCAGTTCCACGACATGGGGCTCATCGGCACGACGCTGCAGCCCATCGCGCTGGGCGGGCACTACGCCTTCATGTCGCCGCTGCACTTCATCCAGCGGCCGCTGCGCTGGCTCCAGGCGCTCAGCCGCTTCCGTGCCCAGACCTCGGCGGCGCCCAACTTCGCGCTGCGGATGTGCCTGAAGGCCGCCGAGGGCCAGGACGTGGCCCTGGACCTGTCGGCGCTGCGCAGCGTGTTCTGCGGCGCCGAGCCCGTGAACGCGGAGACGGTGCAGCGCTTCCGGGCCCGCTTCGCCGCGGCCGGGCTGGCTGCCGGCGTGGTGCGGCCCTGCTACGGACTGGCCGAGGCGACGCTGATCGTCTCGGGCGCCGTGGCGCCTGATGCCAGTTCCGTGCTTCGCCTGGACCGCGACGCGCTCACCCGCGACCAGGCGCAGCCCTCGGCGGGCGAGGGCGGGCAGGACTGCGTGTGCTGCGGCGCGGCCGTGCCGCAGCACGAGGTGGCGATCGTCGATGCCGACGGCAACGCGCTGCCGGCCGGCGCCGTCGGCGAGATCTGGGTGCGCGGGCCCAGCGTGGCCCAGGGCTACTGGAACAACCCCGAAGCCACCGAGAAGACCTTCGCGGCCCGCACCGCGGACGGCCGCGGCCCGTACCTGCGCACCGGCGACCTGGGCTTCGTGCAGGGCGGCGGCGTCTACGTCACGGGCCGGGCCAAGGAGCTCATGATCGTGCGCGGGCGCAACTACTACCCCAACGACATCGAGCAGACGCTGAGCCGCGCGGTCGAGGCGGATGCCGACGGGCCCTGCGCCGTCTTCTCGCTGGAGATGGACGGCGAGGAGAAGGTCGTGGCCCTGCTGGAGCTGCCCCGGCGCCGCGCCGCCGTGGCGCAGGAGGACGCCGCGCGGATCCTGGCCGCCGCGCGCCATGCCGTGACCCAGGCGCACGAGCTGCAGCTGGCCGACATCCTGCTGCTGCGCCATGGCGCCATTCCACGCACTTCCAGCGGCAAGACGCAGCGGCTGGCCTGCGCACGCCTGTACCGCGACGGCGAGCTGCAGGCGCTGATGGCCGAGGTGCTGGCCCCCGACCTCGCCGCCGACGCATCGCCGCAACCGGCGCCCGCCTTGAGCTGATCCTGCTGCCCGGCCGCCCGCGAGCTTTCAGCGCATCCCCATGAACCTTTCCGGAGTCCAGACCATGTCCGCCCTCATGAACCCGAGCGCCGCCGCCACCAGCGTGGCCGACGTCAGCGAACGCATCCGCCAACGCCTCACGCAGCTGCTGCGGGAGAACCAGGTGGACTTCAAGGAGGCCATCGGCGACGACATGTCCTTCGACTACATCGGGCTCGACTCGCTGGCGCGCGTCAACCTGCTGTCGGCGCTGGACGAGGAGTTCGGCATCGCCCTGGACGCCACCGCGGCCTACGACTTCGTGACGGTCGGCGCCCTGTCGCAGTACGTGTGGTCCCAGCTCACGGGCGAGGCGCTGGACCTGAAGAAGGTCCTGGAGGTCTGACGTGATCGACTGCCTGATCGTCGGAGGAGGCCACTGCGGCCTGCTGGCTGCCGAGATGCTGCACAAGGCGGGCCTGGATTACCGCGTCGTCGACGAGAGCGCCCGGGCGGGCGACATCTGGCGCCGGCGGCCGAAGAACCTGCGGCTGTTCACCTCGCGGCAGTTCTGCGGGCTGGGCGACTTCCGCATGAACGGCGATCCGGGCGGCTTTCCTTCCGCCACCGAGTTCGCGGACCACGTGGAGCGCTTCGCGTCGACGCGCGGCCTGCGGCTCACGCTGCAGGCCCGCGTCACCCGGCTGAGCCGGGCCGAGGGCGGCTTCGTGGCGCGCCTGTCCAACGGGGACGTGATCCGGGCCCGTACCGTCATCAACGCAACGGGTTCCAACCAGCAGCCCGTCGTGCCGGCCTATGCCGGGAAGCTGTCTCCCGCGGTGGCGCAGGTGACGGCGCAGGGCTACACCGACGCCAGCCACTTCCCGGCTGGCAGCCGCGTGGCCGTGGTCGGTGACGGGGCCAGCGGGCGACAGATCGCGCGCGAGCTGGCCGCGGCGCACCGGGTGCTGCTGGCCCGCGGACGCGTCCGCAAGCTCGTGCCCAACCGGGTGCTGGGCCAGGACATCTTCTGGTGGCTCAAGGGCGTGGGCGTGCTGTTCGCCGACACCGATTCCACGGTCGCCCGGATCATGCGCCGGCGCGACCCCATTCCGGCCGCCGCCGACAACGACCTGCGGCTGGCGCAAGCCGGCGTGCAGCTGCGCGCCGAAGCGGTGGATGCCGACGGCACCGGCCTCCTGTTCAGCGACGGCGTGCGCGAGGCGGTGGATGCCGTCGTCTGGTGCGTGGGCTACGCCGAGCGCACCGACTGGATCGACCTGCCCGCCATCCAGCCGGGCCTGTCCTACGCGGGCAGCCGGGGCCGCACGCCGGAGCCCGGGCTGTTCGTGCTCGGCCGCAAGTGGCTGAGCTGCCGCGCCTCGGAGCTGGTGCTGGGCGCGCAGCGCGATGCGAAGATGGTGGTGCGCCAGGTGCTGGACCACTGCCGCCGCCACCAGGCCCAGCCCTCCGCAGCCCCGGCCGAGGTCGTTCCCCATGTTCAATAAGCTGGCCGAGCTGATCGTGCGGCGCCGCCTGTGGGTGGCGCTGGGCGTTGCCTTGCTGACGGCGTTCTTCGCGCTGCAGATCAAGCACCTGAAGATCGTCATCGATCCGAACACGATGCTGCCCAAGGACCACCCCAACGTGGTCGGCACCAACACCGCGGAGTCGCTGTTCGGCTCCAAGCACGTGGTGGTGCTGGGCGTGAGCGCCCGCGACGGCGGCGACGTGTTCAGGCCCGAGGTGCTGGGCGTGGTGGAGGCGCTGACGCGGGCGGTGTCGGACGTGCCCGGGGTCAAGCGCCACACCGTCATGAGCGTGAGCGCCGAGCGGGCCCGCTCCATCGACGGCAAGGGCGACGAGATGCAGGTCGAGCCGATGCTGCCGGTGCCCGTGACTGAGGCTTCGGTGCAGGCGCTGCAGCGGCACCTGGAGCGCAACCCGGTCTACCAGAACATCCTGGTGTCGGCGGACGGCCGCGTGGCCGCCGTCTCCTTCGCCATCCAGGCCGGGCAGGGCGGCTTCCGCGCCATCATGGACAAGGTCCAGGCCGTGGCGGACGCGCAGGCCACGGCGCAGGTGCAGATCACCTCCAGCGGCTCGCCCGTTTTCTTCGCCAACGTCGAGCGCTTCGCGCAGCGCATGGCGATCCTGTTCCCGATCGCGCTGGTGCTGATCGGCCTCATCCACTTCGAGGCCTTCCGCACCCTGCAGGGCCTGGTGCTGCCGCTGGTGACGGCCTTGCTGGCCGTGGTCTGGAGCCTGGGCATCATGGGCTTGTCCAAGGTGCCGATGGACGCCTTCAACGCCACCACGCCGATCCTCATCCTGGCGGTGGCGGCCGGGCATGCCGTGCAGATCCTCAAGCGCTACTACGAGGAGTACGACCGCATCAGCGCCGAGTTTCCGGGCCTGGCCGCGGCGCAGCGCAACGACCGGGCCATCGTCGCGTCGCTGTCCCGCGTCGCGCCGGTGATGATTACCGCGGGCTTCGTGGCGACGCTGGGCTTCTTCTCGCTGCTGTTCTTCGACGTCGCCACCATCCGCACCTTCGGCCTGTTCACGGGCCTGGGCATCGTCAGCGCGCTGGTGATCGAGCTGAGCTTCATCCCGGCGCTGCGCAGCTTCCTGAAGCCGCCGGTGCCCAAGGCGGCGCAGGGCGCGCAGGCCAGGCGCAGCCTGTGGGACCGGCTGTCCGAGGCGCTGGCCAACCTGGTCATCGCGCGGCGTGGCCGCATCCTGCTGGCGTACCTGCTGCTGGCCGCGGTGTCCTCGCTGGGCCTGCTGTTCATCAACCAGGAGAACTCGACCAAGAGCTACTTCGGCGAGGGCCTGGAGGTGCGCCAGCAGGACCGCTTCCTCAACGAGAAGCTGGCCGGCACCAACACCCTCTACGTGGTGTTCCAGGGCGCGGACGCCGACCGCATGAAGGACCCGGCGCTGCTGGCGCTCATCGAGCAGACGCAGCGCTTCATCGAGACGCTGCCCGACGTGGGCAAGACGATGTCCATCGTGGACCTGCTCAAGCAGATGCACCGCTCGATGAACGGCGGCCAGGCCGGCTTCGATGCCATTCCGCCCACGGCGGAGCTGATCTCCCAGTACCTGCTGCTGTACTCGATGTCCGGCCAGCCCACCGACTTCGACGCCTACATCGACTACGAGTACCGCAACGCCAACCTCACGGTCTGGATGAAGAACGACAGCAGCAAGTACGCGCAGGCCGTCGTGAAGCGGATCCGCGAGCAGGTGGAGCCCAAGCTGCCCGCGGGCGTGAGCATCCTGATCGGTGGCAGCGTGCCGCAGGCCTCGGCGCTGAGCGAGACGCTGGTGCGCGGCAAGGTGCTCAACATCGCGCAGATGATCGGCGTGGTGTTCCTGGCCGGCATGGTGGTGTTCCGCTCGGCGCTGGCCGGCCTCTACCTCGTGGTCCCGCTGATGGTCACCGTGCTGGTCAACTTCGGCGTGATGGGGCTCACGGGCATTCCGCTGAACACGCCCAACTCGGTGAGCTCGGCCATGGCCATCGGCCTGGGTGCCGACTACGCGATCTACCTGCTCTACCGCATGCGCGAGGAGCTGCGCCGCCTGGGCGACTTCGACGCGGCGCTGCGCGAAACCATGCGCACGGCGGGCAAGGCAGTGGTCTACGTGGCCTCGGCCATCGCGGGCGGCTACTCGGTGCTGATGCTGTCCTTCAACTTCTACGTCCACATCTGGTTTGGAGTCCTGATCGTGCTGTCGATGATCGTGAGCGCGGCCACCGCGCTGGTGCTGGTGCCTGCCTTGATGAAGGCCTTCCCTCCGGCGTTCCTCACGGCCCGGTCCGCGCCGTCGCTGCGCACCGGCGCGGGCTCGGTGGCCGCAGGGCTGCTGCTGGCAACGGGGCTGGGGCTGGCACCGAAGTCCTCCCGCGCGGATGAGCTCAAGGCCGAGGAGATCATGGAGCGCAGCTACCAGTCGACGCGGCTGAGCAGCTCGGTGAGCGAGGCCACCTTCACCCTCGTGGCCGCCTCGGGCCAGGAGCGCGTGCGCAAGACCTACGGGGCGACCAAGCAGCAGGCCGACGGCAGCACCTACCGCCGGGTCATCCGCTTCCTCTCGCCCAGCGACGTGCGCAACACCACGACGCTGATCGTGGAGAACACGGCCAAGGAGGACGACATCTGGGTCTACCTGCCGGCGCTGAAGAAGGCGCGCCGGCTGGCCAGCAACAACAAGAAGAGCAGCTTCGTCGGCACCGACCTTTCCTACGGCGACCTCATCGGCCACAAGCCCGCCGACTGGAGCCACCGCCTGCTGCGCCAGCAGAACCTCAACGGCGTGGCAACGTATGTCGTCGAGTCCCTGCCCAGGACGGCGGAGGTGGCGGCGGATTCCGGCTACTCCAAGCGCGTGAGCTGGGTGGCGGCGGACAGCTTCGTGCCCGTCAAGACGGAAGTCCACGACCCGGCCGGCGCGCTGCTCAAGACGGTGGACAACGGCGACATCAAGCTCGTGGACGCCAAGGCCCGCAAGTGGCAGGCCATGAGCGTGCGCGTGGCCAACCACCAGACCGGGCACACGACGCTGATCAAGGTGGACCGGCTGGAAGCCAACACGCCCGTGTCCGACGACCTCTTCACCAACCGATCCCTCGAAAAAGAGGATTGGTGATCGATGCGAGGTGTTCTGCATGCAGGGCTGCCGCTGGCCCTGGCGCTCACGCTGGGCACGGCGGGGGCGCAGCCTTCGACGCTCCAGGCGCCCACCGGCGAGTGCCGCGCCGGGTACTGGAGCTCCAACCGCAACCTCGACGAGCGTGACGGCAACGGCCTGCTGGCCTGCGGCCTGAGCTGGCGGCAGCCCGTGGCGCAGGGCCTGCGCACCGTGTTCAGCGGGCGTGCCGGCCAGAACCTGTCCGGCGATGCCCGTGCCTTCGACAGCCGGCTGCGCGAGGGCTACGTCGAGTGGGAATCGGGCGACTGGTCGCTGCGCGTGGGCCGGCAGGTCCTGGCCTGGGGCCGCGCCGACCGCATCAACCCGACCGACAACCTCTCGCCGCGCGACTTCACCGCGCTGGTGGCCGAGGACGAGGAGCAGCGCCTGGGCATTGACGCCGTGCGGCTGCGCCACGACTTCAACGAGGCCTTCTCCGCCACGGCCGTGTGGGCCCGCTTCACGGCCCACCGCATGCCCACCGGCCTGTGGCCGCCGAACCTGGTGCCGGCCACGGAGCCGGGCCGCGGCGAGTGGGCGCTCAAGCTCGACCACGTCGGCGACATCGACTGGTCCGTGTCCTACTTCGAAGGCTACGAGCGCTCCGCCCGCTATGCGGTGCAGCCCCAGGCCCTGGGCGGCTTCGTGTTCCAGGGCCGCTACGAGCGCGCGCGCGTGCTGGGCCTGGACACGGCCACCGCCGCGGGCCCCTGGACGCTGCGCACGGAGATGGCGCACGGCCAGTTCCGCCCGGACTGCACGGGCTGCGCCACGAGCCGCCGCGAGGTGAGCCGCATCGTCCTGGGCGCCGACCGCGACGTGCTGGACGAGACCAATCTCAACGTGCAGCTCTTCGGCATCCACCGCACCGGCTATGTGGACCCGGCGGGGTTGCAGGGCACGCAGCAGATGGTTGCGCAGGGCCTGGACCGCCTCAACTCGGAATTTGGCCGCAACGAGTGGGGCCTGTCGCTGCGGCTGTCCAGGCGCATGCTCAACGAGCGGCTGAAGCTGGAGCTGTCAGCCATCACCGACTTCACGCAGGGCAGCGCGGTGCTGCGGCCCCGCGTCTACTACGCCATCAGCGATGCGCTGCGCTGGAGCGCCGGCGCCGACCACTTCACGGGACCGCGCCAGTCCTTCTTCGGCAACCGCAAGCGCAACGACCTCGTGTTCACCGAGCTGTCGTTCATTTTCTAGGAGGATCCGCATGGACGCGTCGCCTGACGGCTCGATGTCCGGGCTGTTGCGCCCGACCCCAATGCTGGACTTTGAATCGCCCGCTCTCCGCACGCTGGTCACCTCGCGGGGCTGGGACCGCTTGCCGTCGCACGACGCGGCAGCGCAGGCGGTCTACGAGTTCTGCCGGGACGAGATTGCCTTCGGCTACAACGCGCTGGCCGACGACATGCCCGCCTCGGCCGTGCTGCGCGAGGGGCTGGGCCACTGCAACACCAAGTCCACCCTGCTGATGGCGCTGCTGCGCGCGGTGGGCATTCCCTGCCGCATCCACGCCTTCACCATCGACAAGCGCCTGCAGCGCGGTGCCATGACGCCGCTGGTCTACCACCTGGCGCCGCGGGAGATCCTGCACGCCTGGGTCGAGGCCTGGGTGGGCGGGCGCTGGATCACGCTGGAGGGCCAGATCCTGGACATGGACTACCTGCACGCGGTGCAGCACCGGTTCGCCAACGGCTGCCGCCCGTTCATGGGCTTCGCCGTGGCCACTCCGGACCTGCAGCACCCGCAAGTGCAATGGACGGGCGGCGACACCTTCATCCAGCGCGAGGGCATCGTGCGGGACCTGGGCGTCTACGACTGCCCGGACGAAGTCTATGCCGAGCACGGCACGAACCTGAAGGGCGTCAAGGGCTGGCTGTACCGGAAGTACCTGTACCGGCGGCTCAACCGCCACGTCGCGCGCATCCGTGCCGAAGGGCGGGCCGCCGGCACGCCGACGCCGCCGTCGTGCACGGCTTGATGTCAGCGCCTCAGGGCTGCCGGATCAGCACCGAGCCCGCGGCGTTGCCGCCCGCCGCGTAGCTCATGTTGGCGCCGGTGATGCCGCTGACGCTGAAGGTGGTGCTGGTCACGGCCTTGCCGATGGCGGTGCTGGTGATGCTGCAGGCGCCGCTGCCGTCCGTGGTGCAGCTCTGGGTGCTGGCGCCGCTGAAGTTGCCGCTGACCACTGCACCGGCCACGGCGGCGCCGCTGCCGTTGCGCACGCCGATGGTGGCGACGGCGCGCCAGTTCTTGGTGCTGCCCCAGTAGGCGCTGCCGGCCAGCGAGCCCACGGACACGGGCGCCATGGGCGAGGCCAGGTCGCTTTCCGAGGTGAAGGTCACCCGCTCCACGGTGGCGACGCTGGGCGTGGCCGTCACCTGGTAGTCGGTGCTCCAGCCGTTGGTGCCGGTGGTGCCCCAGTGGTTGAGCATGATTCGGCCGGCCACCTGCGGCAGCGGGCCGCGGCTGCCGTTCTCCTCGTGCACGAGCACGCCATCCACGAACCACTGCAGCCGGTCGGCCGTCCAGCGGAAGGCGTACTCGTGGTAGGCGGCCGAGGCGTCGAAGCCCAGGTTGATCACCGTGGGGTGCTCGACGTCGTTGCTCCAGTAGTTCAGCTGCAGCTTCGTCGGGTCGTCGCCTTTGATCTCGACGTCGATCTCGTCATGCTGCGTGCCCTCGGCCGGCCCGCTGTAGGTGAAGAAGGCCGTGATGGTGCCGGGCGTGCTGGAGGCGATCAGCCGCGCCTTGTAGAGGCCGTAGCCGTAGCTCAGCAGCGTGCGGTATTCGCCCGAGACGCAGCTCTTGCCGGTGAGGCCCAGCTGGTCCGCCTCCAGCGTGATGCGCATGCGGCCGTCGGCGAAAGCCAGCTGGTTGGGATGCCAGCCGTTGAGGAAATAGCCGCCGTTGTTCCACTGCGCTGCCTGCCAGCGCGCGCTGTCGAACGCCAGCAGTTCGTCCGTGAACGAGGTCGTGCTGACCGGCAGGGCACGGGCCGTTTCCGTTGGCCGTGCAGCTTGCTGGTTCATGGCGGCGGCCACCTGAAACTCCTGAGCGTCATTGCCTGATGTTCCGCCACCCCCGCAAGCGCTAAGAACCAGCATGCTGGCCACCAAAACCCCTGTGACCCTCAACATGGCTTTTCCCGATCCGGTTTGCCACCCGCGGGCAGACCAGGCTGCCGCGGCGTGTAATTGTTCATGCGCGCCCCGCCGAGAGCGAGACTTGTTCACGCCGCTTATCGGTGGACGGGCGGGGCAGATAAGTCTTGCAACGACAGGTTGGCCGACGGCGTGAATTACTGAACGCATCCGGCCTGAATTGCGTAAGTGCCGTGACGCACGGGCGAATCTGCGCTAGGCCCCAGCCAAGCTGGCCGGCACGGCTCAGGGGCTGCAATTGAAGCTGGCAGCAGAATTGGGATCGCCGCTGCCCTTGTAGCGGGCGATGAGGGGCCAGCGGCAGATGGGCCGCTGGCGGCCCGAGTTGCCCGGGGACACGTCGGTGGCGACCAGCACCTCCGGCGCCGGGCCCCGTTCGACCCAGCGGTCGAGCACGCCCAACAAGTCCCAGAAGGGGATGAACGCGCCGCCGCCATGCTGGAAGCCGGGTACCGTGTAAAAGCGCAGGTAGCTGTCCACGGCCGTCTGGCCGCGCTGCGACACCTGCCAGCGGTAGTAGCCGATGGCCTGGTTTGGGCTTACCACCTCGTCGGCCAAGCCCTGCGCCAGGATTATCTTGCCGCCGCGCTCGGCAAAGGGCCGCAACTCCGGGTCGATGGCGCCCACCACTGCCGACAGCTCGTTGATGCGGGCTTGCAGCGGCCCCGGGTTGGCAAAGTCGAAGCGCAGCGAGTCAAAGCTCGGGTTGCGGGCGATGAAGTACTTCAGGTACGCGTCGCCCTGTGTATAGAGATAGCCGTTGGCGACGATCGTGGGCGGGGACGCCGGCGTGGGCGACTGGCCCAGGCCCAGCAGGCCGGAAAAATCGGTGCCTTCCAGCACGTTGTAGCCGTCATAGCCGGTCTGTCCGTACGCCATGCCCCAGGGCAAGGTGAAACCCTCGTGCAGCAGCCGCACGGTGGCGAGCTGCGCGTCGGACAGGCATTGCGGCCCGGTGTCACGGCCGCCGGGGCAGCGCAGCCGGCGCATCAGCTCCGGCGCACGGGCGCGGCAGGCATCGACGGCCGCGACGATGCCGTCGGTCAGACCGTCGAGCGTGTCACACACGCGCACGCCGGTGTCGCGCACCAGTTGCTGCTTGGGCGGCGGCAGGAAGCCGCCCGGCACACGATAGGCGGCCTGTCCCAGCTTCACGCCCATGAGCCGCATGCCGGCGAAGTTGAGTGCCGGCGCCGTGGCAACGATGCCGTCGTAGTCCAGCGGAAAGCGCTGGATCGCAGTGAAGGCTTCGCGCCCGCCGGTCGAGGCGCCGGCGAAATACATCCGCTGCGGCGGCTGGCCGTAGTAGCGCTGGAGCAGGTGCAGCGCCACGTCATGCGTCTTCTTCAGGTGCTGCCAGGCGAAGTTGAGCAGCGCCTCCTCGTTGCGCGCGAAGTCCGCGCCGGCCGCCGTGGCGGGATGGCCGGAGTCCGAGCCGAAAGTGGCGTAGCCCCGCGCCAGCGGCGTAGTGAACAGCGCCATGTTGATTGGTCCGGTGCCGGTGACCACCGTGCCGTTGTAGCCGCTGCCTCCCATGTGCAGCGCCTTGCCGTTCCAGCGCGCTGGCAGGTTGAGCTGGAAGTGGATCGGCGGCGCCTGGGAATCGAGCGGCAGGATCAGGCCCTGCACGGCGCAGTATTCGAAGGGACCCACACCGGGCTCCTGGGCCGTCACCGACGCCGCGTTCGTTATCGTGGAGCCGTGCGTGCGCAGCACGCCCACGTCCTGAGGTGCCAGCGTGATGCCTGCCAGGCGCGGGCACCCACCGGCCTCCGCCAGAGGCTGAGCGGGCTTGTCCGGTGTAGCGCCGGGTGTGGGGCCTGACCCGGGCACGCCACAGCCGGCCAGCAAGCCGCTGAGCAGGGCCGCGCAGGGCAGGCAGCGCCGCAAGGCCAGGAAATTGCTGGCGTAGGCCACACCCGGGAGCTTCATGGAACGAGCCTTGGTGAGATACATGTCGAGCCAACGCTTCGAGGACGCAGGATGCGCGCGTGCATAGCATCGAGCGTGCCAACGGGGGTGCCCGATGATGGTGCCCCTGGCCGCTCCCGATGGGCCAGCAGCACCCTGGACGTTGAGGCCGCACCGGCCCTGCCTGCATGACGGAGAGATTGCGCATGACCGGACTGTCGCGCCGTACCCTGTTTCAACTGGCTAGGGCCCAGGCGGCGGCCGTGGCGGCCACCGGCCTCGCGCCCGTGGCGCCGGCTGCAGCAGCCGGCGTGGAAAGCACCGGGGAATTCCCGCCGGACTTCCTGTGGGGCGCCGCGACCTCCTCCTACCAGATCGAGGGCGCGCCCAAGGCCGACGGCAAGGGGCCTTCCATCTGGGACACCTTCGCACACACGCCCGGCAAGATCGTGGACGGCAGCACCGGCGACGTGGCTTGCGATCACTACCACCGCTGGCGCGAGGACATCGAGCTGATGAAGCGCTTGGGGTTGCAGGCGTACCGGTTCTCGATCTCGTGGCCGCGCATCTTTCCCGACGGGACGGGGCGGCCCAACCAGCGAGGACTGGACTTCTACAGCCGGCTGGTGGACGGTCTGCTCGCGGCCGGCATTCAACCCTACGCGACCTTGTTCCACTGGGACCTGCCGCAGGCGCTGCAGGACCGCTTCGGCGGCTGGGAAGGGCGCGAGACCGCACACGCCTTCGCCGACTACGCCGGCCACGTGGCCGCCGCCTTGTCGGACCGGGTGAAGCATTTTTTCACTATCAACGAGTTCTTCACCTTCGTCGAGCTGGGGCACCAGATAGGCATCCATGCCCCGGGGCTGCAGCTGCCGCCCGCGCGCGTGAACCAGGTGCGCCACCACGCGCTGCTGGCGCATGGGCTGGCGGTGCAAGCCATCCGCGCCCGTGGGCGCCGCGGCACACTGGTGGGCCCGGCTGAGAACATCATGACCTGCGTGCCGGTGGTCGAGACGCCGGAGCATGTGGCGGCGTCGCAGGCCGCCATGCGCGACGTCAACGGCGGCTACACCACGGCGATGCTGGAGGGCCGCTACCCGGCGCGCTGGCTGGAGCAGCAGGGCGCGAACGCGCCGCGCGTGCTCGAAGGCGACATGCGCACCATTGGCGCGCCGCTGGACTTCTTCGGCGCCAACGTCTATGCGCCGTTCTTCTACGTGCGCGCCATCCACGGCGACTCGGGCTACGAGGTGATTCCGCTGCCCGAGACCTACCCGAAGTTTCCGCAGTCCTCGTGGCTGCGCATGGGGCCAGAGGGGCTGTACTGGGCGGTGCGGCACCTCTCCAGTATCTGGAACGTGCGCCACATCCATGTCACCGAGAACGGTTGCGGCACCAAGGACACGCCCAATGCCGCCGGCGAACTGCTGGACGTGGACCGCATCGCCTACACGCGCCATTACCTGCAGCAGCTGCAACGTGCCACGGCCGAGGGCATGCCGGTGCGCAGCTACTTCCATTGGTCGCTGATGGACAACTTCGAATGGGCCGACGGGTTGAGCACGCAGCGCTTCGGGCTCGTGCATGTGGACTTCGACACGCAGCGCCGCACGCCCAAGCTGTCGGCCGAGCAGTACGGCGCGGTGATCCGGCACCGCCGGGTGGTGTGACACGCCGGCCTACCGCGGGATGACCGAGAACAGCACCTTGCCCCGAACCAGGGCCCACAGCGTCAGGATGATGGCGACGTAGAGCACGGTATTGACCCAGATCATTGCAGGCCAGCTGGCCTCGAAGGTGGCGACGCCGTCGAAGTAGCCGGGCAGCTGGTCCACGAGGAAGAGCAGGGGCACGTGCAGCAGAAACACGTAGAGGCTGGCTTCGCCCAACGGAATCAGCAGCCAGCCCAGCAGGCGGTTCAGAGGCACCCAGTACCAGGTGAGCAGCGCGTACAGCGCGGCGAACAGCATCGCGGCATTGAGCAGGCGTCCCGGTCCCAGCCGGTTCTTGCCGAAATACAGGTCGTACAGCCCCTGGTAGGTCTGCGGCGCCATGATGTCCAGGCGTGACCAGGCCGGGAACGACGGGTTGGCCGTGGCCTGGGCTAATACGAAGAAAACCAGCGCAAGGTAGACGCACAGCCCCGTTGCGATGCGCCGGCGCTGGCCGTGCGCCAGCCAGGCGGCAATCTCGCGGCGGTAGAAGCCCACCAGCAGCGCGTGCGTGTAGAGCAGCTGCCAGTTCGGCAGCGGGAACGCGTACTCGAACTGCATGTTCAGCAGCCGGTAGTCCACGGGCGAGAGCCACCCAGCGAAGTAAACCGCCCACGAAAGCACGAAATACACGCCCAGCAGACGCGTCTTGAGCAGCCAGACGAACAGCGGCGAGGCCAGCATCAGCATCACGTAGAGGCTGAGAATCTGGATCTGGTGCGGCGTGCGCTGCAGCAGCAGCACCTGGCCCACCTGCACATGCCAGGGGCTGCCGGGCTCAGGCATGAGCGGGTACGTTTTTCCGGCGAAGCGGTCGGTGAAGGTAGTTACCGCGCTCATGTCGAACCAGCCGAGGGCGCCCACCGCCATCACGATCAGCACCAGGCCGACCTGGGCCCGGTACAACTCGAAGGCCCGCCGCAGTAGCCGCTGCGAGACCAGTTCCATGCCTTGCTCGCGGTCCAGCGCGTAACGGAAGATCTGCCCTAGCACCAGCCCCGCGGCCATGACAAACATCTCCGCGCCGGTGACGATGCCCAGCCGCTCCCAGAAGATGAAGTTGCTCCAGTTGAAGGCCTCAAAGTGGGCCGTCACCAGCGACAGGATGGCCAGGCCGCGCAGGAAGTCGAAACGCAGGTCGCGCCCGCCCCGCATGTCCGGGTAGTGCCAATGTGTCGCCGGACTCGATGCGCTGTGCAACGCTGTAGGCGCTCGATCCACTGCCTGCCCCCGCTCACCGGGCCCGGACAGCGCGGTGCGTACGCCGGCCCCGGCTCGGAGTGTTGAATGTGGTTCCGGTGATGGCATCCGTGCGCGTATGCACATGCGGGCATCACTGGTGTAGGGCACATTGGGCAAGCGGAGTTCCCGTACGCCCGCTCAAGATCGCAGCGGCGTCGTGGTCAGCGCTCAGCCGGCGGCCTGCTGTGCCTGGCGCCTGTAGTCGGTGGGCGAGAGCCCGGTCTGGCGCTTGAAGAAGCGGCAGAAGTAGGCCGGGTCCTCGAAACCCAGCTCGAAGGCCAGGCGCGACACTGGCGCGGCCACGTGCACCAGGCGCCGGCAGGCCTCGCGCGCCAGCCGCGCGTGCAGCAGCGCCTGCGCGTTGTGCCCGGTCTCGGCGCGCACCATGCGGTTGAGCCGTTCGGTGGACAGGCCCAAGCGCTCGGCGTAGCGCGACACCGGCCAGTGCTCGCGGTAGTGCGACTCCATCAGCACCACCCAGCGCGTGTAGAGCGACGGCTGCGCCGCCGCGGCGTCGCGCCGCGGGGGCTGTCCATCGCGCCGGCCCAACTGCGCCAGGCGCCACACCAGCGCGCGCGCCAGCCAGCGCGGCACCGGGCTGTCGTCGCTGCTGGCCTCGTGCTCGGCGTACAGCGCATCGAACAGCGCCTGCAGCCGCGGCAGCTCCGGCGCGTCGGCCGCCGGTGCCAGCGCGCGCGGCGCGGCGAACAGCGTCTGCAGCGCGTTGCCTACGCCGGCGGCCTCGCCCTCGGCCAGCAGCGTGGCGTTGACGGTGAAGACGTACCCGTCGCAGTTGCGCGAGAAACGGAAGGCATGCGCCACGTTGGGCGGGATGACCAGCGCCATCGGTCCTTCGCCGGTGATGCGGGATTCGTCCAAGCTGGCCTCCACCGTCCCCTCGCGCAGCCACAGCACTTGGTGCAAACCCTGATGCACGTGGGCGTCGATCTCCCAGTCGTAGAGCCGGCTGCGCGAGTGGATGGATTCGACGTGCAGCAGCGGGGCGCTGGGTGCGCCGGCCTCGCCGTAGAGCGCGAAGGCGGGCAGCGCCGAGGATCGGCTGCGGGCCGGGCGGCGCGGGCTGGGCAAGGCGGCGGTCATGGGCGGCAAGACACGTCAAAAGTGCAAGCCATCACGGTACTTCGTCCACGCGCCCGGGCCGCAGGGCCGCCAACAATTCGCCTGTCCCAGATCAAACGAACTCACCGAGGAGACAGACGATGTTCCGCTTCGATCCCTACTCGCCGGCCATAGACGCCGACCCGTTCCCTGCCTACCAGCGGCTGCGCGACGAGTTCCCGTGCTTCTGGAGCGAGGAAGCGCAGATGTGGGTGCTCTCGCGCTACGCCGACATCGTGACCGCCGGGCAGGACTGGCAGACCTACTCCTCGGCCAGCGGCAACCTCATGACCGAGCTGCCCGGCCGTGCCGGCTCCACCCTGGGCACCAGCGATCCCCCGCGCCACGACCGCCTGCGCGGCCTGATCCAGCACGCCTTCATGAAGCGCAACCTGGAGAGCCTGGCCGAGCCGATCCGCGCCATTGCCCGCGAGGCGGCGCAGGAGCTGCAGGGCAAGGCCAGCTTCGACTTCAAGGACTTCTCGGCCAAGTTCACCGTGCGCGTGCTGATGGCTGCGCTGGGCCTGCCCACGGGCGACGAGGCCACCGTGGACGAGCAGACGGTGCGCGAGAACGCGGTGCTGATGGTGCAGAGCGACCCGGTGACGCGCACCAAGGGGCCACAGCACCTGGCGGCTTTTGAGTGGATGAAGCGCTACGCCAGCGAGGTGATCGCGCAGCGCCGCGCACAGCCGCGCAACGACCTGATCTCCAACTTCGCGCAGGCCGAGATCGACGGTGACCGCCTTACCGAGGACGAGGTGCTGCTGACCACCACCACGTTGATCATGGCGGGCGTGGAGTCGCTGGGCGGCTTCATGATGATGTTCGCGCTCAACCTGGCCGACCACCGCGAGGCGCGCCGCGCCGTGGTGGCCGATCCGTCGCTGCTGCCCGACGCCATCGAGGAGTCGCTGCGCTTCAACACCTCCGCGCAGCGCTTCAAGCGCCGGCTGACCAAGGACGTGGCGTTGCACGGACAGACCATGCGCGCCGGCGACTTCGTCTGCCTGGCCTACGGCTCGGGCAACCGCGACGAGCGCCAGTACCCCAACCCGGACGTGTACGACATCACGCGCAAGCCGCGCGGCCACCTGGGCTTCGGCGGCGGCGTGCATGCGTGCCTGGGCACGGCCATCGCGCGGCTGTCGGTGAAGATCGCCTTCGACGAGTTCCACAAAGTCGTGCCTGACTACAAGCGGGTGCATGAGCAACTGCCCTGGATGCCGTCGTCCACCTTCCGCAGCCCGCTGGTGCTGGAGCTGGCAGCGCTGTAGAGCGGCTGCGCGAAGCCGGCACGGCACGTTCCAACGTGCTGTCCGGAGGCTGCGACGCAGGCTCTCCACTTCGTCATTCCCGCGAAGGCGGTAATCCGGGCGGACCCCAAGCCGGCCGCAAGCCGATTGGGCGGCACACCGGTAACCCTCGTGCTCTCGTTCGCTGCGCCCGTGCTTCGCTCTGGCGTGGGACCGCCTGGATCCCAGCCTGCGCGGGGATGACGAATCGGTCGGCGAAGCGGCCCAGCTCACGGCCAACGGCCACCAATCAATCCCTCAGAAAGAGAACCCCCATGCCCCAGATCACCTTCGTAGAACCTTCCGGCAACACGGTCCCGCTGGACGTGCCCGAGGGCTGGAGCCTGATGCAGGCCGCCAGCGCCAACGGCGTGGACGGCATGCTGGGCGAGTGCGGCGGCTCCTGTGCCTGCGCCACCTGCCACTGCTACGTCGATGACCGGCTGATGTCGCTGCTGCCCCCGCCGCAGGACAACGAGCTCGGCATGCTGGAGAACGTCGCCGCCGAACGCCGCGCCAACAGCCGCCTGGCCTGCCAGATCAAGGCCAGCGCCGCGCTGGACGGCGCCACCGTGACGCTGCCCGAGTGCCAGGAGTGAGCATGGCTGCCCCCCTCGCCGCCGACGGTCCCGTGGTAATCATCGGCGCCGGGCAGGCCGGCACGCTCGCGGCCGAGGCGCTGCGCAGCGGCGGCCACGCCGGGCCGATCACGCTGCTGGGTGACGAGCCGCATGGGCCGTACCACCGCCCGCCGCTGTCCAAGGGCTGGCTGGCGGGCGAGATCGGCGAGGCCCAGCTGATGCTGCGCGTGCCGGAGATGCTGGCAAAGAAGGGCATCACGCTGCGCACCGGCACGCGGGCCGTCGCCATCGACCGCGAAGCGCGGCAGGTGCGGCTGGCCGACGGCAGCTCGCTGCCCTATGCCGGCCTGGTGCTGGCCACCGGCGCGGCGCCGCGCACGCTGGCGCTGCCGGGTGCGGACGCCTCCAACGTGCTGCCACTGCGCTCACGCGACGACGCCAGCCGCATGGCCGCCGCGCTGGCGCGTTGCGCCGAGAAGCAGTTGCCGGTGGTGGTGATCGGCGGCGGCTTCATCGGGCTGGAAGTGGCGGCCACGGCGCGCAAGAAAGGTTTGTCGGTCACGGTGCTGGAGGCCGGTCCCCGGCTGCTGGGCCGCGTGCTGGCGCCGATGCTGTCGGACTGGTTTGCCGATCTGCACCGCGGCCATGGCGTGGAGCTGGTGCTGCAGTCGCGCATCGAGCACATCGTGGCCGAGGGCGGCGAGGCCGTGGCGGTGCAGCTGGTCGATGGCCGGCGGCTGCCTTGCGGGCTGGTGGTGCTGGGCGTGGGCGTGAGCGCCAACGACGCACTGGCGCGCGCGGCCGGGCTGGCGTGCGAGCAGGGCATCGTCGTGGACGCCTGCGCGCGCACTTCGGACCCGCTCATCGTCGCCGCCGGCGACAACACCGCGCGGCGCCTGGCCGACGGCAGCCTGCTGCGGCTGGAGTCGGTGCACAACGCCACGGAGCAGGCCAAGTCGGCCGCCGCGGCGCTGCTGGGGCAGGAGCGGCCTTTCACCGCCACGCCTTGGTTCTGGTCCGACCAGTACGAGCGCAAGCTGCAGATGGCGGGCCTGTCCGGCGGCGCCGACGCCTGGGCGCTGCGCGGCGAGCTGGGCGGCGCGGCCTTCTCGGTCTTCCACTACCGCGCCGGGCGGCTGGTGGCGGTCGATTCGGTCAACGACGCCAAGGTGCACCTGCTGGCGCGCAAGCTGCTGGAGGCGGGCGTGTCGCCGGCGCCGGAGCAGGTGGCCGACGCCGGGTTCGACCTGGCGTCGTTGCTGGCTCGCTGAAACGTCGCCTCACTCGCAGCGGAAATTCGCCGCGTCCTCCACGCTGCCCGACCCGTTGTACTTGGCGATCTTCGGGTACGGGCACAGCGGGCGGGTGCGGCCGGGCCAGGGCGCGGTGGCCGAAGCCTTGGCGACGATGCGATCCGGCGCCGTGCCCTTTTCCACCCACTCCACCAGCGGCGTGAGCGAGTCGTAGAGGTCGGTGGCCGGGCCGCCCGAGTTGGCGCAGTGGTTCATGCCCGGCACCAGGAACAGCCGCGCGAAGTCCTGCGTGGCGGCCGCGCCGCCATTGGCTGCGGCCAGGCGCTCGTAGTAGTCGATGGAGTCGTTGGCCGAGAAGATCGGGTCGCTGGTGCCGTGCACGATCAGCATCTTGCCGCCGCGGCCCTTGTACGCGCCCACGTCGGTGGACGTGGTGCTGTAGATGCTCGCATAGGCATCCAGCCGCGCCGGATCGGTGTCAAAGTTGAACGCCATGAAGTTGAAGGTCGGGTCGGGCGGCGTGAGGAACTCCAGCCGCAGCGCGTCGGCGGCGATGAGCGTGACGTTGCGCGAGTTGGCCGTCGTGGTGTTGGAGCTGCCCAGGCGCCAGTTGCGCCAGTCCGGGCCGGCGATGCCGGTGTCCCAGGGCCAAGTGGCGTAGAGCTGCTGGCCGGCCGAGTTGCGCGGGCCGCCGAAGTCGCGCTTGAGCGCGCCGATCTGCTCGGTCGTGAGGCAGCTGTCGGTCTTGACGTTGCCGCTGCACTGCAGCACCACGGGGTCGAAATTGCAGGCCGACGGGTTGGCGCCGACGATGCCGTCCACCGCGCCGTCCAGGCCGTCGCAGCGCTGCGCCACGGCGTTGGCGACGAGCTTCAGGTCCGCGTCCGACAGCGCCTGGCTGAGGATGCCGCCCGGGGCGATGGCCTGGTAGCCGATGGTGCTCCACACCGAGGCCATCGTCGCCTCCTTGGACACCTTGATGGCCGGCGCATTGGCGGCGATGCCGTCGAAGTAGCTGGGGAAGCGCTGCGGGAACAGCATGGCCTGGCGCCCGCCGCCGGAGCAGCCGACGAAGTAGGAGCGGTCCGGCGCGCGGCCGTAGGCGCGGGCGATCAGCTCCTTGGCGATCACCGTCACCTTCTCGTAGCTGTTGTAGGCGTGGTCCACGCGCGCCTGCGGGTCCAGGCCGAAGGTGGCGTCGGTGCCCTGGTGGCCGGCGTCGGTGCTGACCACCGCGAAGCCCTTGGCGAGCGCGCCGGTCTGCAGCCCGACGAGGGAGCTGCCGCCCGCGAGCGCACCCAGCGCGGGGCGGATCGCGCCGTCGTTGCCGCCGCCGCCCTGGAACATGAAGCGGCCGTTCCAGGTCTTGGGCAGGCGCAGCTCGAAGCCGATGTAGTAGGGCTTGCCGTCCGCGCCCGTGCGCGGGTTCAGCTTGCCGGTGACCACGCAGTGCTCGGGCAGCGTGTTCGCGCTGATCACGGTGCCGGCGGCCACGGTGGCCGTGGTGAGCGTGAGCGCCGTGCCGGGCAACGCCTGCTCGGCGATGCGGGCGCAGTCCAGCGCCAGCGGCGTCTCCGCGGGCGGTGCGGCGGGGGCCGGTGCGTCGTTGCCGCCGCCGCAGGCGGACAGCACGGCCGCGCAGGCGGCGGCGACCAGGGTCTTGTTCCCTTGCATGGTTTTGTCTCCTCGGTACTTCTTCAGAAACTCACGGACCGCGAAATCACCGGACAAGACTTTCCCGTGCGCCCTGAGCCCTTCGACGAGCTCAGGACAAGCCCTGTCGAACGGCTGGCGCTCAGTGGTCACCGCGGGGCTTCGGCAAGCTCAGCCCGAACGGCGTTGGAAAGTCCGGAAACTTCGCGGAATCGAGATCAGTCCGCCTTGAAGCCGCTGGCCTTGACGATGCCGGCCCAGCGCTGGGTTTCGGCCTTCACGGTGCGCTCGGCGTCCGCGCGCGAGGCGCCGGTGACGGTGAAGCCGGCTTCCACGAGCTTCTGGCGCACGTCGGGCGCCTGCACCGCGGCCACGGCCTGGCGGCCGAGCTGGTCAATGACGTTGGCGGGCGTGCCGGTGGGCACGAACAGCGTGAACCAAGCCGAGAAGTCCACCTTGGGCCAGCCGGCTTCGTTGAAGGTGGGTACCTCCGGCAGCAGCGGCGAGCGCGTCGCGGCGGTGGTCGCCAGCGCGCGCAGCTTGCCGCCCTTGACCTGCGGCACCGCCAGCGCCGTGGAGACGAAGGCGGCCTGCACGTCCCCGGACACCAGCGCCGTGATGGCGTCGCCCGTGGCGCGGTAGTGCACCGGTTCGATCTTGAACTGCGCCTGCTCGGCCAGCAGCTCCGCGCCGAAGTGGCCCGGCGTGCCGGCGCCGAAGGTGGCGAAGTTGACGCGGTCCTTCTTGGCCTTGGACGCGTCGATGAAGCCCTTGACGTCCTTGACCGCCGAGCTGGCCGGCACGACCAGGATGAAGTCCGAACGCACCACTTCCGCCACGGGCACGAGCTCGCGCGTCGGGTCGTAGGGCAGCTTGCTGTAGGCCGCGGGCGCGATGGCGATGGAGCCGACCTCGCCCAGCAGCACGGTGCTGCCATCGGGCGCGCTCTTGGCCACGGCCTGGGTGGCGATCTGACCGCCGGCGCCGGCGCGGTTGTCGATCACCAGCGGCTGCTTCATCAGCTCGCCCAGCTTCTGCCCCAGCGTGCGCGCCAGCACGTCCGGGCCGGTGCCGGGCGGGAAGCCGACGACGAGTTTCAGCGGGCTTTGCGCGTGGGCGGCCAGCGGGGGCAGGGCGAGGGCGCTGAGGCTCAGGCTCAGGAGCAGGTGGCGGCGGCGCATGGCGGTTGTCTCCTTGTCGTGATGCGGCCCAGTGTGGGGCGCCATCGGCGCAAGGTCTGTCATCCCAGAGTGCGACAGCGCCGCGGCCGGCTCGTCGAGCTCGTAGCCCCAGCTGTCGGGGCCAGACTGGCCACCGTCGGGGCGTGACGTCCTTCGCCTACATCAGGATGCCGCAACCCACCGAGCGATACGGGCAGGTATTGCGGGTTTCCGTGGCGCGGGCGAGTTCGAGTGGCGGGTTTCGACCAGAGCAAGCGTGGGCGAGAAACCCATCGCCACCAGGGCGGAGCCCATGAGCCCCGCCCCGTTGGTCCGGAAGAGCTGCCTCCGGTTCATGTCCATGAAATATCTCCGTCCGTCTCGTCATGCTTTTGCGGTGCGGAGTGTGGTCATATGAATGAATACTCCGGGAGTATTTGAGTGCTGGCCGCTGGTTAATGATTTGCAACGGTCAGCATAAGTATTTGACGGGATGCGCGAAAATTTGTCATAGGGTGATCGACAAAATGTCGTGGAAGCGGCGCAAACGACTTGAAGCGACGTTCGCAGGTGTTGAAATCCAATTGGGTGGGCAGGCGTGTTTTCGTCCCGGATCAAGCGGCCTTCCGAACTGCCCCGGCGCGCACCGCGCAACGGTAATGAAAAAGCGTCGGGCACAGGCGTGAAACACCGTGCGCGGCCGTGCGGCCTGACTACAATCCCGGCCGCTTCATGTTCCGGCTGTACCGTGCATATTTCACGCTTCCTCGTCCGATTCTTGATCCCGTTCGCCGGCTTGGGCTGGGCCGCTGCCGGGCCTGCCTTCGCCGCGGCCCTGTCGGTCGAATCGATATCGGTCCTGGCGGGCACATGCGCCAATTGCCACGGCCCGGACGGCCGGTCTTCCGGCCCGATTCCTGGTTTGCGCGGCTTGGGCGAGGAACGCCTGCGTGCCCGCCTCATGGCTTTCCGCGAAGGCAGCACGCCCGATGCGACGGTCATGCCCCGGTTGATGAAGGGCTATGACGAGGCCCAGATCGCGGCGCTGGCGAAATGGTTTGCCCGGGACGATTCGAAATGAGCGGCGTCTCGCGTCGGAAGATTTTGGGCCGCGCTGCGGCCGGCAGCATGGCGCTGGGCCTGCCCGCCATCGTGCGGGCCCAGGCGGCTTCCGCCCGGGTCGTGGTCGTGGGCGGCGGTTTTGGCGGCGCCACCGCGGCGCGTTACCTGAAAATGCGGGCACCGCAGGTGCAGGTGACGCTGGTCGAACCCGTACAGCGGTTTTACACCTGCCCATTTTCCAATTTGTACCTGGCCGGGTTGCGGGACTGGGACAGCATCGGGCATGGCTTTGACACCCTGCGGACGGCAGGCATTGAAATCGTCCATGCCCAAGCAGTGGACGTGGATGCAAGCCGGCGGGAAATCACTCTGTCCACGGGCCATAAATTGCCCTGGGACCGTCTGGTTCTGTCTCCCGGCGTGGACATGCGCTGGAATGCGCTGCAGGGCTATGACGAGGCCGCGGCCGAAATGGCGCCCCATGCCTGGAAAGCCGGTGCGCAAACCCGGTTGCTGCGGCGGCAAATGGAGGCGATGGAGAACGGCGGCACTTTCGTCATGGTGATTCCGGACAATCCTTTCCGTTGCCCGCCCGGCCCTTATGAGCGGGCGGCGATGGTGGCCCACTACTTCAAGCACCACAAGCCGCGCTCCAAGATCCTGCTTCTCGACGCCAAGGACAATTTCTCCAAGAAAGCACTGTTCCAGCAGGGCTGGAAAGCGCTGTACGGCGACATGATCGAATGGGTCGGCCTGGCCGACGACGGGCAGGTCGTCCGCGTGTACGCCAAGGCGCTGGAGGTGGAGACCAATTTCGGCCGTGTGCTCAAGGCCGCGGTGCTCAACGTGATTCCGCCGCAGAAGGCCGGTTGGATTGCCGAGCGCGCCGGCGTGACCGATGCCAGCGGCTGGGTGCCCGTCAAGGCGGAAAGCTTCGAGACCCGGCGCGTGCCCGGCATTTACGCCTTGGGCGACGCGACCATCGCGGCGCCGATGCCCAAGTCTGCCTTCGCGGCCAATACCCAGGGCAAGATGGCCGCCGCGGCCATTGCCGCGGAATTGACGGGCCAGCCATTGCCGGCCGCTTCCTATGCCAATACCTGCTACAGCCTCATCGGGCCCGGCTATGGCATTTCGGTGGCGGGCGTGTACCGCGCCGAGCAGGGGCAAATGGCCGAGATTCCCCATTCCGGCGGCGTGAGCCCGTTGGACGCGAATGCCGCCTTCCGGGCCGCGGAGGCCCGGTATGGCGCGGCCTGGTATGCCGCCATCAGCGCCGATGTCTGGGGCGCTTGAGCGCCGCGCAGCGTACGGAACGTACCGAACGAAATTCCTCAATACAGATTCGCCTCGTGGAGGGCAACAACCTTGAAACGCCGTAATTTCCTGATCACCCCGCCCGCCGTGGCGCTCGCCGGTACCGCGGCGCTGCCGGGCCTGGCACAGGCCGCCCCGGCGGTCATCACGCCCCAGTCGCGCATCCTGCCGCGTGAAGGCAGCAAGCCGCGCATCGTCATTTGCGGCGGGGGCTGGGGTGGCCTCACGGCGGCGCGCTACCTGCGCGAGCTGATTCCGAATTCCGACGTGGTGCTGCTGGAGCGCAATGCCAGCTTCTGGTCGGGACCGATGAGCAACAAATGGCTCGTCGACGTCGTGAACACCGATTTCTTGAACCACGACATGCTGCGGCCGGCCAATACCTACGGCTACAAGCTGCTGCAGACGGAGGTCACCGGTTTCGAGCGCGACCGCAAGCTGGTGCGTACCGCCCACGGCTTGGTCGAATACGACTACCTGATCTTGTCGGGCGGCATCCGCAACGATTACGAGGCCTGGTTCGGCAACGACCAGCGCGCCATCGACCACACGCGCATGCATTTTCCCTCGGCCTACATTCCCAATGCCGAGATGTTCGCGCTCAAGCGCAAGGTCAAGGAATTCAAGGGTGGGACGCTGGTCATGACCCTGCCGCCCCCGCCGCACCGCTGTCCGCCGTCGCCGTATGAGCGCGCCTGCCTGATCGCCTGGCACATCAAGAAAAACAAGATTCCCGGCAAGATCCTGATTCTCGACCCGAAACCCCGGGTGGCGCCGATCAGCATGGGATACCAATTGGCGTTCCAGGAGCTGTATCCGGACATCATCACGCACGTGCCCAATGCCCGGGTGCAAGAGGTGGACCCGTTCAACAAGCGCATCAAGACGGCCGCCGGGGAATTCAAGTTCGATGACGCGATCCTGATGCCGCCGCACCAGGCTGCGGACATGGTTTGGCATGCCGGCCTGATCGGCAAGGACGCCAGCGGCAAGCCCACCGGCTGGGCCGACATGCATCCGCGCCTGTTCCAGGCGAACGGCGACGACAGCGTCTATTTCGTCGGCGACTTGATGGGCCCGATCTCGGACCAGTTCGGCCACTATCCCAAGAGCGGCCATGTCGCCAATTACGTGGGCAGGATCGTGGCGCGGAACATCGCCGAGCGCGTGGCCGGCAAGCCGGTCATCGCCCGGCTGCCCGACAACCTGTGCTACATGATGGTCAATGCCGAGCCGCAGGAGGAAATCTCGGTCAAGTTCGAATACGAGGTCGATCCGACCGGCAAGGTCATCCAGACCCAGATCGACATGGACGTGAGGAACGAAGACATGGTCAAGGAAGATTTCGCCTGGGCGCGGCAGAAATTCCAGGATTTCCTGGCCATCTGAAGCGGTTGTGCATTCGATGAGACGACGAGATTTTGTCGCGCAGGGCGCCACGCTGGGGACGACCCTGGCGCTGCCAGCAGGCTGGGCTCGGGCCCAATCCCAGTCGGTGCCGCCCGACCCGCTGGCCCCGAATCCCGCCGAGTTCAGGCGGGCGATGAGCGAGTTCCTCGGCGGGGCCACGCCGGTGGAGGAGGGGCTGCACCTGGACGTGCCTGCGTTGGCCGACAACCCGAGCGCGGTGCCCGTCAAGGCGCGGGTGACGCTGCCCATCACGGACAGCCATCACTGCGAGGAGATCGTCCTGCTGGCGGAAGCGAATCCGTCGCCGCTGGTCTGCCGCTTCAAGTTCACGCCGACCCAGGGCACGGCGGAAGCGGCCGTGCGGGTGCGCCTGAGCCAGACGCAGGCCATCCATGCCCTGGCCCGCATGAGCGACGGCCGGGTGCTGGTGGCCAGGCAGGACGTCACCGTGGCCGGCAGCGGCTGCGGCATGTAGGAGGTCGCCATGGCAACACCGCCACGGGTCTGGGTCAGCAATGCCCGGCCGGCCAAGGGAGAGCTGGTCCGCGTGCGGGCTCAGGTCGAGCACGTGATGGAAAGCGGCCTGCGCACCGACCCCGCCACGGGCCAGGTGCGTGCGCGCAACATCGTCAAGGCGTTCGAAGCCCGGCTGGGTCCGGCGCTGCTGTTCGCCTGGGAGCCCGGGATCAGCATCGCCCAGAACCCCTACATCGAGTTCACGTTCATCGCGCGCGAAAGCGGCGAGCTGGTGCTGGCCTGGATCGATGAGCAGGCATCGAGGCAGGAGGCGCGCAAGGCGATCACGCTGGCCTAGCGCAGCGCCTCGCGCCGGCGTTCCAGGGCCTGCGCCACCAGCGGATGCAGCGCGGCGGTGCCGGTCTGGTCCACGTGCTCCAGCATCAGCCGGCGCATGCGCGGCTCCCAGAACTTGTGCAGGTGCTGCGCGATGCCGTCGATGGCCTCTTCGCGGTCGGGCATGGCCTGGAAGAAGTCGCCGATGCGGTTGGCCATGTGCACGAGGTTGTGAACGTCCATGTCAGTTCTTGGTTGAAAGATCAATCTCGTCGGCCGCTTGCAAGCCGAGCCGGTCGGCGCTGGTGTAGGCCACCAGGTCCTCGCCGCGCACGAAGCCCATCAGCAGCAGGCCGCAGCCGGCGGCCGTCTCCACGGCCAGTGCCGTCGGCGCGGACACCGCCGCCAGCGCCGCGACGCCGGCGCGGGCGCACTTCTGCACCATCTCGAAGCTGGCGCGGCTGGTGATGCAGA
>NZ_KE387216.1:33713-152773 GCF_000430725.1 Azohydromonas australica DSM 1124 | reverse complement strand
GACAAGGTCGCGCGCGACCTGGCCGAGGCACTGCGCGGCCCGCTGAAGGCGACGATCGTCATCGAGAACGTCGGCGGCGCCGGCGGCACGCTGGGTGCGGCCAAGGTCGCCAAGGCCGCGCCGGACGGCTACACGCTGCTGCTGCACCACGTCGGCATGGCGACCTCGCCGGCGCTGTACCGCAGCCTGTCGTTCAAGCCCGTGGAGGACTTCGAGTACCTGGGCCTGATCAACGAGGTGCCGATGACCGTGATCGGCAAGTCCGGGCTGCCGGCCAACAACTGGGCCGAGCTGCAGAAGTGGCTCAAGGACAACCAGGGCAAGGTCAACCTGGCGCACGCCGGCCTGGGCGCTGCCTCGCACCTGTGCGGGCTGCTGTTCCAGCAGAGCCTGAAGATGGAAATGACCACCGTGCCCTACAAGGGCACCGGCCCGGCCATGACGGACCTCATGGGCGGCCAGGTGGACCTGATGTGCGACCAGACCACCAACACCTCGGCGCAGATCGCCTCGGGCAAGGTCAAGGCCTACGCCGTGACCACGCCCAAGCGGCTGGCCACGCCGGCGCTGTCCAAGCTGCCCACGCTGGACGAGTCCGGCCTCAAGGGCTTCAACGTGACCATCTGGCACGGCCTGTACGCGCCCAAGGGCACGCCCAAGGCGGTGGCGGACAAGGTCAACGCCGCGCTGAAGACCGCGCTGAAGGACCCGGGCTTCATCAAGCGCGAGGAGGACCTGGGCGCCGTGGTGGTCACGGACGCGCGCGTCAACCCGGCCGAACACAAGAAGTTCGTCTCCGACGAGATCGCCAAGTGGACGCCGGTCATCAAGGCGGCGGGGCAGTACGCGGACTGAAGCCGCAGGCTGACGATTGCCGTCTTGCTGAACGAAAGCCGCCCTCGGGCGGCTTTTTCATGCGCCGTCGGCCTGCCCCGCCGGCGCCACCGAGGCGCCCTGGATCCCGTGCCGCGCCAGCGCCCGGGCCACGAAGCCGCGGGCCTTCATCTCCTCGACGAAGGCCGCCAGCGCCTGTGCCGCCGACGCGCCGCGGCTCTTGGGCACGCCCATCGCCTGGCGGATCACCATGAAGCGCCCGTCCAGCAGCCGCAGCCCGCCCAGGCGCGCCGCGTCGGCTTCGAGCTGCTGCTTCACGCCGGCGGCCACGTCCGCCCGGTCACCCAGCGCCATGAAGGTGTCCACCACCGTGGGCGAGGTGGGCGAGCGCTCGATGCGCGCGGCCTTCAGCTCGCGCGTGAGGAACAGGTCGTAGGCGCTGCCCTTGCCGACCACCACCACGCGGCCTTCGCGGTCCACCTCCTCGTTGGCGTGGATGGGCGAGCCCTCGCGCACCAGGTAGCAGCCCTCGATCAGCACGTAGGGGCCGGTGAAGGCGATGTCCGCGCCGCGCAGCGGGTCGATGGCGAAGAAGCCGACGTCGGCGCGCTCCTGCGCCACCACCTCCACCGACTTGCCGGCGGCGTCCACCACCACCAGCTCCAGTTCCACGCCCAGGCGCCGTGCCAGCTCGGTAGCGAGGTCCACGGAGACGCCCTTGGCGGCGCCGGTGGCCGCGTCCGTGCCGGCCAGGATGGGGTTGCCCAGGTTGATGGAAGCGCGCAGCCGGCCGGTGGGGGCGAAGGCGGCAATGAGGTCCTTGTCGATGTTCATGGGCTTTTGCTCTCCGGCTTCAGGGGCGGGCCGGCTGGGCCGCGGCCTGCCTTTCGGCGATGGTCTTCTTGAGGATGGAGGGAATCACGCCGCCGTCGCGCAGCAGCGCCACTTCCAGCTGCGTCTCCACCGCGGCGGTCGCCATCAGCGCCTCGACGCGGCCGTCGGCGCGCAGCACGCGCACGGGCACCGGGCCGCGCGGCGACAGGGTGTCAGGCGCCGCGTCCACCTCGATGCGGTCGCCCGGCAGCAGCTGCAGCGACTTCGGGTCGGCGCCTTCGGGCAGCCGCAGCGGCAGGATGCCCATGCCGATCAGGTTCGAGCGGTGGATGCGCTCGAAGCTCATCGCCAGCACGGCACGGATGCCCAGCAGCCGCTGGCCCTTGGCGGCCCAGTCGCGCGAGGAGCCCGTGCCGTAGCGCTCGCCGGCCACCAGCACCACGGGCTCGCCCGCCTCGCGGTAGCGCCGCGCCACCTCCCAGATCGGCTGGACCTCGCCGCTGGGCACGTGCAGCGTGTGCGCCACCGGCATGCCCGGGCGCAGCAGGTTCACCAGCGACTTGCTGTGGAAGGCGGCGCGCAGCATCACCTCCCAGTTGCCGCGCCGCGAGGCGAAGACGTTCAGGTCGTTGCGGTCGTCGCCGCGCTCGACCAGGAAGTCCGCCACCAGGCTGTCGGGCGGGATGGCGCTGGCCGGCGAGATGTGGTCCGTCGTGACGTCGTCGCCCACCACCAGCAGCGGATACGCGGCGTAGCGGCCGAGCTGGCTGCCCTCCTCGGCGGAGGCGAAGGGCGGGCGGCGCAGCGCGGTGGAGGTGACATCCCAAGGGAAGCGGGCGCCTTCGGGCGCCTCCAGCGCCTGCCACATCGGGTTGGCCGAGGCGATGGCGAACTCGCGCTTGAAGTCTTCCTTGTCCAGCGCCTGCGCCACGTGTTGTGCCACCTCCTCGCGCGTGGGCCACAGCATGGCCAGCGACACGGGCTCGCCGTCCGGCGCGGTCTGCACCGGTTCGCAGCCCAGGTCGATCTCGGCGTTGCCCGCCAGCGCGAAGGCCACCACCAGCGGCGGCGACATCAGGAAGCCCAGGTCCAGGTCCGGGTGGATGCGGCCGGGGAAGTTGCGGTTGCCCGAGGTCGCCGCGACCGGGTGGATCGTGCCCTTGGCGCGCTCCTCGCGGATCACGTCCGGCAGCGGGCCGGGGTTGCCGATGCAGGTGGCGCAGCCGTAGCCCACGATGTCGAAGCCCACCGCCGACAGGTCCTCGACCAGGCCGGCGCGCTCCAGGTAGGCCGCCGCGGCCGGGGAGCCGGGCGACAGGGAGGTCTTCACCCACGCCGGCACCTTCAGCCCGCGCTGGCGCGCCTTGCGCGCCAGCAGCCCGGCGGCGATCAGCAGCGCGGGGTCGGAGGTGTTGGTGCAGCTGGTGATGGCCGCCACCGCCACCGGGTGGCGCGGCATCTGTGCGTGCGGTTCGGTGGGCGTGAAGCCGCGCGCGGCCAGCACGCGGCCGGCGTCGCCATAGGCCAGCAAGTCCTGCGGGCGCTGCGGGCCGGCGATGTGCATGCCCACGGTGTCCAGGTCGATCTCGATGGCGCGGGTGAAGCGGGGCTGGGCCTCGGGGTCGAACCACAGCCCGGCGCGCCGGGTGTAGGCCTCCACCAGCGCCACGTGGGCCTCGGAACGGCCGGTGATGCGCAGGTAGTCCAGCGTCTGCCCGTCCACCGCGAAGAAGCCGGTGGTGGCGCCGTACTCGGGCGCCATGTTGGCCACCACCGAGCGCTCGCCGGCCGTGAGCGTGGACACGCCGGGGCCGCAGAACTCGACGAACTCGCCCGACACGCCGATGGCGCGCAGCCGCTGCGTCACCGTCAGCGCCAGGTCCGTGGCCAGCACGCCCGGACGCAAGGCGCCGGTGAGGCGCACGCCGATCACCTCCGGCACGCGCAGCATGGTGGGCATGCCGAACATCACCGTCTGCGCCTCCAGACCGCCCACGCCCCAGCCCAGCACGCCGATGCCGTTGACCATGGGCGTGTGGCTGTCGGTGCCCAGCATCACGTCGGGCACGGCCCAGGTCTCGCCGGCGCGCTGCTCGGTGGTGACCACCGTGGCGAGCTGCTCCAGGTTGATGGTGTGCATGATCCCGGTGCCCGGCGGGTTGATGCGCACGCCGCGCAGCGCCTTGGAGGCCCAGCGCAGGAAGCGGTAGCGCTCGCGGTTGCGCCGCAGCTCGTGCTGCAGGTTCAGCTGCGGCGCGTCGCGGCGGCCGTAGACCTCCACCGCCAGCGAGTGGTCCACCGACACGTCCACTGGCAGCCGCGGATTGAGCACCGCGGGGTCGATGCCGGCCTCGGCCAGCGCGTCGCGCATGGCGGCGATGTCCACCAGCGCCGGGGTGCTGGTGGTGTCGTGCATGAGCACGCGCCCGGGCTGGAACGCGATCTCGGACTCGCTGCTGCCGCTCTCCAGCCAGCCGAAGATCGCCGCCACCGCGGCCTCGCGCTCGCTGCCCTGCAGCTGGCGCAGCACGTTCTCCAGCAGCAGCCGCAGCACGGTGGGCAGCTGGAACAGCCGCTGGCCGAAGAGCGCGGGCAGGTCGATGAAGCGGGCTTCGGCGCCGTTGACGCTGAGCCGGCCGGCGGGTTGGGCGGTGGCGTGGGACATGGGACTGCGATGGTGAGAGGTCAGGCCGGCGAGAACAGCATGCACACCGGGCTGCCGGTGGACACGCAGGCGCCGGTGGGCGTGAGCCGCCCGGTGTCGGCAGCGACGGCGAAGGTGACGATGCTGTCGCTGTCCTCGTTGAGCGCGTACAGCAGGGAACCGTCGGGCGAGAACGTGAAGGCGCGCGGCGTGCGGCCCGACGTGGGTGCGGCCTCGACGAAGCCCAGCTGCCCCGTCGCCGGGTCGATGCCGAACACCGCGATGCTGTCGTGCCCGCGGTTGGAGGCGTAAAGGAAGCGCCCGGCGGCGTCCACCGCGATGGCGGCGCAGCGGCTGTCGCCCGTGTAGTCGAAGGGCAGCGCGGGCAGCCACTGGAAGGGCGACAGCGCGCCGGTGGCGGCGTCGAAGCGGTAGGCCGTGACGGTGGAGTCCAGCTCGTTGACCACGTAGGCCCAGGGCTGGCGTGGATGGAACGCCATGTGGCGCGGGCCGGCGCCTTCGCGCGCGGCCACGAAGGGCGGATCGCAAGGCACCAGGCGCCCGCCGTCGAAGCGGAAGCTCCAGGTGCGGTCGCAGCCCTTGTCCGGCACCAGCACGAAGCGCCCGGAAGGGTCGAAGGCGTTGAAGTGCGGCTTGGGCTGCTTCTGCTCCACGCGGTGCGGGCCGATGGGGCCGTCCACCTTGACCAGCTGGCTCAGCGGCAGCAGCGAGCCGTCCTCGGCCACCGGCAGCACGGCCAGGCTGGCGCCGATGTGGTTGGTCACCACCAGGAAGCGGCCGCTGGCGTCCAGCGCCAGGTGCACCGGGTTCTTGCCTTCGGTGCCCTGGCGGTTGAGGAAGCTCAGCCGGCCCGTGGCGCGGTCCACCGCGAAGGCGCTGACCTCGCTCTCGTCGCCGTGCACGGTGTAGAGCCGCGTGCCGTCGCGGCTGAGCGCGAGGTACGAGGGGTTGACCAGGTCGCGCACCAGCTGCACCAGGCTGAGCGTGCCGTCCGCATGCACCTCGAACACGCTCAGGCCCTCACCGCGCGCGTTGCGCTCGCGGGTGGTGCGGCAGCCGACGTAGGCGTACATCGTCATCGCGTCACTCCATCCGGATGCCCTTGGCCTTGACCAGCGCCGACCAGCGCTTGCCCTCGGCCGCGATGAAGGCGGCGAACTCCTCCGGGCTGCCGCCGCCGACCACGTTGCCGGGGCCGGTGATCTTCTCGCGCAGCGCCGGATCGGCCAGCGCCTTGTTGAAAGCGTCGTTGAGCTTGGCAACGACCGGCTTGGGCGTGCCCTTGGGCGCGATCACGCCCAGCCAGTTCGACACCGTGACCTGCGGGTAGCCCAGTTCGGCCATGGTGGGCACGTCCGGCAGCGAGGGCAGGCGCTTGTCGCTGGTGACGGCCAGCGCGCGCGTCTTGCCGGCCTGGATGGACGGCAGCGCGGCGTAGGTCTGCTCGAACATCATGTCGATCTCGCCCGACAGCAGCGCGTTGGCCGCGGGGCCGCCGCCCTTGTAGGGCACGGCCAGCATCTCCAGCCCAGCGGCGTCCTCCATCAGCTCGGCAGAGAGGTGGTGCGCGCCGCCCGTGCCGGCGTTGCCGATGGAGACGGCGCCGGGCCGGGCCTTGGCCGCGGCCACCACGTCCTTGAAGCTCTTGTAGGGCTTGTCGGTGCGCGTCACCAGCACCAGCGGCGCCTTCTCGATGAGCACGACCGGCACGAAGTCCTTGGGGCCGAAGTTCATCTTCGGGAACAGCGACGGGTTCACCGCCAGCGGGCCCATGGCGCCGATGCCCAGGGTGTAGCCGTCGGGCGCGGCGCGCGAGACGAACTCGTGCCCGATGTTGCCGCTGGCGCCGGGCTTGTTGTCCACCACCACGGTCTGCTTGAGCAGCTGCCCCACCGGCATGCCGAGCTGGCGGGCGCGCAGGTCGTTGTTGCCGCCGGCGGAGAAGGAGACGATCAGCGTGATCGGCTTGCTGGGGTACTCCTGGGCCTGGGCAGCCAGCCCGCAGGCGCCCAGCAGGGCCAAGGACGCGGCGCGGGCGAGGAGGTTTCGGCGTTGCATGGTCATCGTTCGGGGGCGCTGGGGGCTCAGTTGTCCGGGGTGATGTTGGCGTCCTGGACGATCTTGGCGAAGCGCTTGGACTCGTCCTGGATGAAGGCCTTGAAAGGCACCGGCCCCATGGGCGAGACCTCGCCGCCCAGCTCGTTGAGGCGCTTGACCAGGTCCGGGTCCTTCAGCGCCTGCGCCACCGCGCCGTTGAGCTTGTCGATCACCGCCGCCGGCGTGGCCGCGGGCGCGAACAGGCCGAACCAGTTCTCCAGTGCGTAGCCCTCCAGGCCCTTGGTCTCGGACAGGGCCGGGATGTCGGGCGCCAGCGCCGAGCGCTTGGGCGAGGTCATGGCGATGGCGCGCACGCGGCCGTCCTTCATGAAGGGGCGGGCGCCGGCCAGGCTCACGAAGGTCATGTCCACGCTGCCGCCCGCCGTGTCGGTGAGCTGGTTCGACGCGCCGCGGTAGGGCACGTGCGTGAGCTTCTGGCCCGACAGCTTCGCCAGCAGCTCGCCGGCGAGGTGCTGCGGGTTGCCGATGCCGCTGCTGCCGTAGCTCAGCTTGCCCGGGTTGGCCTTGGCGTAGGCCAGCAGCTCGGCCGTGCTCTTGATGGGCAGCGCCGGGTTGACCACCAGCACGTTGGGCACCTTGACCACCAGGCTCACGGGCGCCAGGTCCTTCTCCGGCGCGTACTGCATCTTGGTCTTGTAGACGTGCGGGTTGATGGCGGTCTCGCCCGCGGTGGCCATGAGCAGCGTGTAGCCGTCGGCAGGCGCCCGCACGGCCGCGACGGCGCCGATCATCCCGCTGCCACCGGCCTTGTTCTCCACGTTGACCACCTGGCCCAGCAGCGGGCGCAGCTTCTCGGCCAGCAGCCGCGCCATCACGTCCACGCCGCCGCCGGGCGAGAAGGGCACGACGATCGTGACGGGCTTGCTGGGGTAGCTGGCCTGCGCCAGCACGGTGGCGGGGATCGCCGCGGCCAGCGCGGCGGTGCCCAGGACCAGACCCTGGGTGGTGAAGCGACGCCTGCTCAGCATTCGATGTCTCCTCTTGTGGCCCGGCTCGGGGCCGGAAAGTGGACGAATGCTAGGCACGCGCCTCTCGCCTGAAAATTGATCTTTTGCCACGGGAGCGTTCTCCATTGGAGAACGCTGCGGCAGTCAGGCCACGGTGGCGGCGGCCTGCTCCAGGTGGTCGATCAGCTCGCGCGTGATGTGGCTGAGCTCGCCGGGTTCTCTGAACACGATGGACATGTGCCGTTGCGCCCAGGGCTCGTCGAGCTCGACGCCGCGGATGCGGCCGGCCGCCATGTGCGAGTCCAGCACGCTGGAAGGCAGCAGCGTGATGCCCAGCCGCGTCTCGACCAGGCGGCACATCGCGTCGAAGCTGCTGACCTGGATGCGCTGCTGCAGCGTGCGGCCGCAGGCCTGCGCGCCCTGGGCCATCAGCACGGCCAGCGAGCTGTCGGCATGCGGGCCGACGAAGGGATAGGCCAGCGCCTCCTCGAAGCTCACGGGCCCGCGCCCGGCCAGCGGGTGGCCCTCGGGCACGCCCAGCATGAGGCGGTCGCTGCGGTACGGCCGCGTGCCCAGGCCGCTGGACGCCACCTGGCTGGCGACGATGCCCACGTCGGCGCTGCCGTCGGCCACCGCGCGCACGATGGCCTTGCCCGTGCGCTCTTCCAGCGAGATCTGCACGTCCGGGTAGCGCGCGAGGAAGGCCTCCAGCTCGCCGGGCAGGCACTGCGTCAGCGCGGAGGCCACCGCGTGCAGCCGGATGTGGCCGCGCATGCCGCCGGCGTACTCGTGCAGCTCCTCGTCCATGCGCTGCACCAGCTGCAGCATCTGCCGCGCGTGGTGCAGCAGCGACTGCCCGGCGGGCGTGAGCATCACGCCGCGCGGCTGGCGCACCAGCAGCGGCGTGCCGGCCAGCGCCTCCAGCTCGCCGATGCGCTTGCTCACCGCCGACACCGCCAGGTGCTGCCGCTCCGCGGCGCGGGTGAGGTTGCCGCACTCGGCAACGGCAACGAAAAGCTCCAGGCTGGTGAGGTCGTGACGCATGGGGCGAAGGTTCTCACGGCCGCAAGCGCCCGCCGGCACGGTGCGGCGCTTTCGGCACGCGCCTTGCCCGCCGCCGGCACCCCCACTTCGCACAGGATCAGCCATGGAGCTCGGGACCTCGTCCACGGCGGCATACGCGCCGGGCAGCGTGACGGACTTGCCCCATCCGGTGGCGCCCGAGGGGCGTTTGCAAGGGGACCGGGTGCGCCGCCACACGGCGCACGAGGTGCTGCGGCGCATCGACGACGCCACGGCGGCGAGCCTGGCGCAGTGCGCCGCCGGCGGGCCGCAAGCCATCGCGCAGCGCCTGGACGCGCTGGAGCGCGAGTGGGACGCCGACCGCGTGCTGGAGACCAAGACCGCCGCCATGGGCCTGATGGCCCTGGCGCTGGCCGTGGCCAAGCCGAAGCTGCTGGTGCTGCCCGGCGTGGTGGCGCTGGCGCTGATGACGCAGGCGCTCACCGGCCGCCACCCACTGATGCCGCTGCTGCGGCGCATGGGCGTGCGCACGGCGCGCGAGATCGAGCGCGAGCGCCACGCGCTCAAGGCGCTGCGCGGCGACTTCGCCGGCCTGGGCGACGCGGCGGACGCCGGCACCGCCCAGGCGGCCCCGGCGCCCGCCGTGGCCGCGGCCGTGCCGCCGCGGTCGGACCTTCACTGAGCCTGGAGCCCGCCATGCCCCACATTGCCCAGCAGTTGCCCCCCACCAGCCGGCGCGTGGAGCTGCACACCGCGCCGCACCTGAACCAGGCCATCCGCGAGCGCACCGAGGCCGAGGTGATGCGGCTGGAGCAGGCCGAGCCGCAAGCCATCGAGGACCGGCTGCGGGCACTGGACGCCGAGTGGGACATCGAGCGCCGGCTGCAGCTCAACGCCTCGGTGGCGTCGACGCTGGGGCTGCTGCTGGCGGCGACGGCGAGCCGGCGCTTCCTGCTGCTGCCCGCCGCGGTGTTCGGCTTCTTCGGCCAGCATGCGCTGCAGGGCTGGTGCCCGCCGGTGCCGGTGATGCGGCGCCTGGGCATCCGCACCACGCGCGAGATCGAGCGCGAGCGCTACGCGCTCAAGGCGCTGCGCGGCGACTTCGACCAGCTGCCCGATACCGCCGCCCCGGTGCCGGAGCGCGTGCGCGCGGCGCTGGCGGCGGTGGATGCGTGAGCGGCGGCCCCGTCCTCACCCCCGCCGCGCCGCCGGCAGCGCGTTGAGCGGGATGCGCAGGTAGGCCACGCCGTTGTCCTCGGCCGGCGGCAGCTGGCCGGCGCGCACGTTGACCTGGATCGACGGCAGGATCAGCGCGGGCACCTCCAGCGTGGCGTCGCGCGCCTGGCGCAGGGTCACGAAGGCGCCTTCGCTCACGCCCTCGTGCACGTGGATGTTCGCCCGCCGCTGCTCGGCCACTGTCGTCTCCCAGGCCGGCCCGCGGCCCGCGGGCGGGTAGTCGTGGCAGACGAACATGCGCGTGGCCGGGGGCAGCGCCAGCAGGCGCTGGATCGAGCGGTACAGCGTGCGCGCGTCGCCGCCGGGGAAGTCCGCCCGCGCCGTACCCACGTCCGGCATGAACAGCGTGTCGCCCACGAACACCGCGCCGTCCACCAGGTAGGCCATGTCGGCCGGCGTGTGGCCGGGCACCAGCAGCGCGGTGGCCTCGACCTCGCCGATGCGGAAGGTCTCGCCGTCCTTGAACAGGTGGTCGAACTGGCTGCCGTCGGGCAGGAACTCGCGCTCCAGGTTATAGAGCTTCTTGAAGGTGGCCTGCACCTCGCGGATGCGCTCGCCGATGGCGATCAGCCCGCCCAGGCGCTGCTGCAGGTGGCGCGCGCCCGACAGGTGGTCGGCGTGCGCGTGGGTTTCCAGGATCCATTGAACCGTCAGCCCCTGCGCCACCACGTACTCGGCGATGGCGTCGGCCGACGCCGTGCCCGTGCGGCCGGACTTGAAGTCGAAGTCCAGCACCGGGTCGATCACGGCGGCGCAGCGCGTGGCCTGGTCGGCCACGACGTAGGACACCGTCCAGGTGGCCGGATCGAAGAAGGGCGCGATGGTGGTGCGGGTGCTCATGGAAGGCTCCTTGGCAACGTTCTATTGACTCATATTATGTTCTTTGATAAAGTGTCGTCAAGCGAATCGAGGAAGAGGCCCATGCACGACACCCCCACCGCCATCGACCCGGACGTGCTGCGCCACGCCGCCGGGCGTGCCGTCAGCGCGCTGAAGGTGCTGGCCAACGAGGAGCGGCTGCTGCTGCTGTGCCAGCTCTCGCAGGGCGAGCTGTGCGTGAGCGAGCTGGAGCAGCGGCTGGGCATCCGCCAGCCGACGCTGTCGCAGCAGCTGGGCGTGCTGCGCGCCGAGGGCGTGGTCAGCACGCGGCGCCAGGGGAAGAACGTCTTCTACAGCGTCGCGGACCCGTCCCTGCTGGAGATCCTGGCGGTGCTCTACCGCCTGTACTGCCCCAAGGAGTAAGCGCCATGACCATCGACTGGAGCGCGTTCACGCCCTGGCCGGCACTGGCCGGCGGGGTGCTCATCGGGCTGGCCGCCGTGCTGCTGGTGCTGCTCGTCGGGCGCATCGCCGGCATCAGCGGCGTGCTCGCCGGACTGCTCAAGCCCGCCAAGGGCGACGTTGCCTGGCGCGCCGCCTTCGTGCTCGGCCTGGCCGGGGCGCCGCTGGTGTACCGCCTCGTGGCGGCGTTGCCGCTGCCGCACATCGATGCCGGCTACGGTGCGCTGGTGGCGGCCGGGCTGCTGGTCGGCGTGGGCACCCGCTACGGATCGGGCTGCACCAGCGGCCACGGCGTGTGTGGGCTGTCGCGGCTGTCGCCGCGCTCGCTGGTGGCGACGCTGGCCTTCATGGGCGCGGGCTTCGCGACCGTCTTCGTGCTGCGCCACCTGCTGGGGGCCTGAGGAGCTGACATGACCGCTTTCGCTGCACTGCTGGCCGGCCTGGTGTTCGGGCTGGGCCTGATCGTCTCCGGCATGGCCGACCCGGCCAAGGTGCTGGGCTTCCTGGACCTGGCCGGCGCCTGGGACCCGTCGCTGGCCTTCGTGATGGGCGGCGCCATCGGTGTCGGCCTGGTGGGCTTCGCGCTGGCCGGGCGCCGCACGCGCTCCGTGCTGGGCCAGGAGATGAAGCTGCCCACCGCGCGGCACATCGACCGCCGGCTGGTGGGCGGCAGCCTGCTGTTCGGCATCGGCTGGGGCATCGCGGGCTTCTGCCCGGGCCCGGGGCTGGTGGCGCTGGGGATGGGCGAAGCCAAGGCGCTGGTCTTCGTGCTCGCCATGCTTGCCGGCATGGGGCTGTTCGAGCTGCTGGAGCGGCGCGGGACGCTGCGCCGGCGCCAGCCGGCCTGAAGGATGAGGCTCCATGACCGGAAGTGAAGGGCCCTGGTGGCCGGCGTTCGCGACGGTGGCCGTGCTGCTGGCCTACGAAGGATGGCTGTTTCTCGCGCAACGGCATCGGCCCGGCCAGTGGGCCCGCAGCGCCCACGCCAGGCTGCGCGAAGCCTGGTTCGCGGCGGTATCGGCGCAGCCGGGCAGCGAGATCCTGGCGGTCCAGACGCTGCGCAACTCGCTCATGTCCGCCACCATGACGGCCTCCACCGCCGCGCTCGGCCTCATGGGCACGGTGACGCTGGCGGTACCGTCGCTGCACGAGGCGTTCGCGAGCGCGGTCCGGTTCACGCCGCGCCTGGTGCTGGAGCTGGTGCTGCTGAGCCTGCTCTTTGCCTCGCTGGTGTCCTCGGTGATGGCCGTGCGCTACTACAACCACGTCGGCTTCATCGGCGGCATGCCGGTGGGCTCGCCCGCGCGGCGGCAATGGCACGCGACGGGCCTGGACTACGTGCGCAAGGCGGGACTGCTCTACAGCATCGGGCTGCGGCACCTGATCCTGGTGGCGCCCGTTGTGGCCGCCATCCTCTACCCGGCCGCCGGCCCGGTGGCCGCGCTGCTGGTGGTCGCGGTGCTGCTGCGCATGGACCGGGTCACCGTGGGCGACCCGGAAGAACGCGCCGGGCACCACGTTGGGCAGGGCCCGGGAACCGATGCGGGCTGACGGCGCAGGCTCGAACCCCGTCCCTGGAGCGATGCCCCAGGCCCGTTAGCCCCTGCCCGCCGCCCAGTAGGTGCGGACGTTGCAGAACTCGCGCACGCCCGCCGCGGCCAGCTCGCGCCCGTAGCCCGACTTCTTCGTGCCGCCAAAGGGCACGCGCGCATCCGAGGCGGTGATGGCGTTGATGAACGCCGCACCGGTGGTGATGCGCTTGGCGACTTGCACGCCGCGCCCGGTGTCGCCGGTCCAGATGCTCACCGACAGGCCGAAGGGCGTGGCGTTGGCCAGCCGGATCGCGTCCGCGTCGTCCCGCGCCACGGCAATGGCCGCCGCCGGCCCGAAAGTCTCCTCGTCGAACACCGCCATGCCGGGCGCCGCGTTCGCCACCACCGTGGGCTCGAACCAGTAGCCCGGGCCCTCGACCGCACGGCCGCCGGCCAGCAGTTGCCCGCCGGCGGCCACCGAGCGCTCGATCTGCCGCAACAGCGCCTCGCGCAGGTCGCCGCGCGCCAGCGGGCCCACCTGCGTGGCGGGGTCCGTCGGGTCGCCCACCACCAGCGCCCGCACGCCTTGCACGAACAGCCCGGTGAAGCGCTCAGCGACTGCCGCCGAGACGATGAAGCGCTTGGCGCACACGCAGCTCTGGCCGGCGTTGTGATAGCGGGCCTTCACCGCCGCAGCCGCGGCAGCGGGCACGTCGGCGTCGTCGAGCACGACGAAGGCGTCCGAGCCGCCCAGCTCCAGCACCGACTTCTTGGACTCGCGCCCGGCCGCCGCGCCCACGGCCGCGCCGGCACGGTTGGAGCCGGTCAGCGTCACGGCGGCGATACGCTCGTCGGCGATGAGCCGGTCGATGGTGGCGGGCACTTCCGGCTCGGCCACCACCAGCGTCGTCACCAGGTGCTCGGGCAGCCCGGCGTCAATGAACAGCTTCTGCAGCGCCAGCGCGCAGCCCGTGACGTTGGGCGAGTGCTTGAGCAGCACGCCGTTGCCCGCGGTCAGCGACGGGATGGCGAAGCGCATCACCTGCCACACCGGGAAGTTCCAGGGCATCACGGCCAGCACCAGCCCGATGGGCTCGTAGCTGACCCAGGCGTCCACGCCCTCGATGGCGACCTTCTCGTCGGACAGCAGCGCCTCGGCGTGGTCGGCGTAGTACAGCGCCGTGACGGCGGATTTCTCCAGCTCGCCGGCGGCTTCGGCGAGAGGCTTGCCCATCTCCTCGGTGATCAGACGGGCGAAGGCATCCTTCTGCAGCCGCAGCACCTGGGCCAGGCGGCGCACCGCGGCCACGCGCACGGGCAGCGGCTGCAGGCCCCAGGCCCTGGCGGCGGCGTGGCCGGCGTCCACGGCCTGGTCGATCTGCGCCGGCGTCCAGCCCTCGTAGGTCTTGAGCACGGCGCCGGTGGCGGGGTTGATGGTGGTGATGAGAGAGGTCATGGCGTGGGATTCGTGAGGGTGAAGCCGCTCCGCCGGCGCCGGTCGCCCGGGCTGGCTGGAGGTCTTGCAGTAGGTGAGGGCGGCGCGGGCGCGCGGGCCGTCAGTCGGTGCTCGGCGAGAACAGCGCGCCCAGCGCGTCGGCGCCCGGCGCCTGGGCCGGACGCTGCGGCTGGACGCCGCCGGCCTTCTCGCGCGCGGCGTCGCGCAGGTGCAGCCGCATGAAGTCGGCCGCCGCCTCGCGCTGGTTGGAAAGCAGCAGGTCGATCAGCACCAGGTGCTCCTTGCAGCGCCGCGCGGTGGCGCTGCGGTCCACGGCCTTGCGGTACTCCATGAGCCGGCGCAGCCGGTTCACGCGCTTGAGCGCATCGGCCATGAAGACGTTGCCCGAGAAACCGGCGACGGTCTCGTGCAGCCGCGAGTTGGCGTCGAAGAGCTGCACGGGCGAGGCCCACTCGGCGGCGCCGTCCACCAGCGCCTGCTGCTCGGCGCGGCACTTGCGCAGCGCAGCCTCGTCCAGCGACCAGGTGGGCTCCAGGATCGCCGCCGGCTCCAGCAGGATGCGCAGCCGGTAGCCCTGGTCGTAGGCGGCGCCGGTGCTCAGCGTGGGCAGGAACTGCCAGCCGTTGCCCGGCAGCCGCTCGATCCAGCCCTCGCTGGTGATGCGGCGCAGCACCGGGGCCAGGCGGGCGCGCGTCACCTCGTAGCGGCGCATGAGCTCGTTTTCCGTCAGCCGCTCGGGCAGCCGCCCTTCCAGGCGGTCCTGGGCGATCCTCAGGTAGGTCGGCTCGTCCTCGTCGGCCGCCGGCAAGGCCAGGGCCGGCGCGGTCTTCACGCGCTCGCTGACGGCGTAACCGCCTTCGGGACGCGGCGCGATGACCTGCCGCTGCGCCAGCAGTTGCAGGGCCTCGCGCACCGGCGAGCGCGACACGCGCAAGCGCTCCGCCACCGCCCGCTCGGGCAGCGGCGTGCCTGCAGGCACCTGCTCCTCGGCCAGCCAGGTTTCGATGCTGGCTGCCAACTGCTCAGAAAGTCCACGTGCCATGTCCGTCATTATCGACCCCGTGCAAATGCGCCTTGCTGGCCCGGTGCCGGCCGATCAGAGCGCGCGGGCCACCGCGTCGCCGAAGGCCTTGCAGCCCAGCGTGCCGCCCAGGTCGGCGGTGCGCGTGGCGGGGTTGGCCAGCACGCGGTCCACGGCCGCGTCGATGGCCGTGCCCGCCTCGAACAGCGCCGGCACCTTGCGGTGCTCACCCATCCACTGCGCCAGCATCGCCACCGACAGGATCATCGACACGGGATTGGCCTTGTCCTGGCCCTGGATGTCGGGCGCCGAGCCGTGCTGCGCCTGGGCGCAGCAGAGGTCGTCGCCGGCCATCACCGAGCCCGCCAGGCCCAGGCTGCCGGAGAGCTCGCTGGCCAGGTCGGAGAGGATGTCGCCATAAAAATTCTCGGCCACCAGCACGTCGAAGCGCTCGGGGCTGCGCACCAGGTAGGCGGTGGTGGCATCGACCAGCAGGTCGTTGAACTCGACTTCGGGGAAGTCCTTGGCAACGTTGCGCGCGCACTCCAGGAACAGGCCGTCGCTCATGTGGAAGCTGTTGGCCTTGTGGATGGCCGTGACCTTCTTGCGCCGCTTCATCGCCAGCTCGAAGGCCCGGCGCGCGATGCGCTCGCTGCAGTGGCGCGTGATCTTGCGCACCGACAGGGCCATGTCGGGGCTGGGCATCATCTCGCCCCAGCCGCGCGCCATGTTGCGGTCCGGATAGAAGCCCTCGGTGGCCTCGCGCATGATCACCAGGTCCATGGTCTTGCCCGGCTTCATGTTCGACTCCAGGAAGGAGCGCGTGCGGGCAGGGCGCACGTTGGCGTAGAGGTCGAGCAGCACGCGGAAGGCTGCGGAGATGTTGCGCCCGCCCTTTTCCGGCGCCGGGTAGTCGGCGTGCGACTGCGTGCCCAGGATGATCCCGTCGTAGCCGCGGGCCTTCTGCAGCACCTCCTCGCGCAGCGTGGTGCCGTGCTTTTCGAGGCTGGTGAAGCCCACGTCCTCGTAGTCGAACTCGAAGCCCAGCTTGAACTTGGCGTCGGCGGCCTGGAGCACGTTCACGGACGCTTCGACGATCTCGGGGCCGATGCCGTCGCCGGGGAGAACCAGAATCTTCATGGTGGATGCCTTGGGATGGAAGTGAAGTGGGGTGATGCGTGGTGCCGGGGCTCAGTCGAGCTTGATGCCGGCGTCCTTGATGACCTTGGCCCAGCGGCCGGACTGCGCCTTCATGAACTCGCCCATCTGCGCGGGCGTGCCGCCCACGGCGACAGCGCCGATGGCATCGAGCTTGGCCACGACGGCCGGGTCCTTGAGCACGGCGTTGACCTCGGCGTTGAGCCACTGCACGGCCTCCGACGGCGTGCCCTTGGGCGCGAGGAAGCCGTACCAGGCCGGCACGTCGAAGTCCTTGAAGCCCTGCTCGGCGAAGGTGGGCACGTTGGGCAGCTCGCGCAGGCGCTGGCCGGCGGCCACGCCCAGGGCGCGCACCTTGCCGCCCTTGATGTGCGGCAGCGCGGAGGTCGAGGTGTCGAACATCATCTCGATCTGGCCGCCGATGAGGTCCGTCATCGCCGGGGCGCTGCCCTTGTAGGGGATGTGCACCAGGTCGACCTTGTTCTGCAGCTTGAACAGCTCGCCGGCCAGGTGCACCGAGGTGCCCGAACCGCCGGAGCCGAAGTTGAGCTTGCCCGGCCGGGCCTTGGCCGCGGCCACCACGCCGGCCACGTCCTTGAGCGGCGAGGATGCCGGCACCACCAGCACCGTGGGCGCGTCGGCGACGTGCACCACCGGCACGAAGCTCTTGTCGACGTCGTAGCGCAGCCCCGCGTAGAGGTGCGGGTTCACCGACAGCGTGAACTGGCCCAGCAGGACCGTGTAGCCGTCGGGCGTGGCGCGCGCGGCGGCCTCGTTGCCGATGTTGGTGCCGCCGCCACCGCGGTTGTCGATGACGAAGCTCTTGCCGGTGCGCTCGGTGAGCTTGGCCGTGATCATGCGGGCGACGTTGTCGCTGCCGCCGCCCACGGCGAAGGGCACGACCACGGTGATCGGTTTATGGGGATAGGCCTGGGCCAGCGCGATGGAGGGCAGCGCCGCGAGCGCAGGGGCGCCCAGCGCCAGCCCGAGGGCAAGGCGTCGATTCATGGACTTGTCTCCGGTGGGGGTGTGGCGTCGGCGCGCTCAGAACGGCTGCAGCACCGTGGCGACGTGCTCGACCCGAGGCGCGCTCTCGAAGCAGTGGCCCACCAGGGCGCGCCAGCTCTGGAAATCCTCGGAGTTGCGGAAGTGGACCGTGTGGTCCTCCACCGTCTCCCAGCGCACCACCAGGCGGTAATGCGTGGGCTCTTCGATGCCGCGCTGCAGCGACAGGCCGTGGCAGCCCTTGGCGCGCTGGAACAGCGGCGCGGCCTCGGCCACGCCCTGCTCGAAGGCGGATTCCATGCCGGGCTTCACGGCGATGTGGGCGATTTCGAAGATCACTTCTTGTGCTCCGCGGAGACGAAGTTGGTCGCGCCGCTCTCGGTGAGCGTGCGCGTGGCGTCCAGCCGCGCGTAGATCCACAGGATCTTCATCGGCTGGGTGTCGGAGAGGTTGCGGAAGCGGTGCGACAGGTTGGGCGGCAGCCAGGTGGTGTCCAGCGGTTGCAGCCGCACCGACTCCTGGCCTTCGACGTCCAGCATGGCCTCGCCTTCGAGCAGCATCACGCTCTCTTCGCAGTTGTGGCTGTGGAAGGGGATCTTGGTGCCCGGCCCGAAGGTCGTGATGCCGTTGATGAAGGCCGTGGCGCCCACCGACGGGCCCACCAGCGGCGTGGTGCTGGCGCCGCCGCCGCGGTCGTGCGTCTTGATCTCGGAAGGGCGCAGCACGGCGGCCTTGCGCTGGTCGGGTTGGGTCATGGTCTGTGTCTCCAGGTCGTTGGATGGAGGAGCGGCGCTCAGGCCGCGGCGTCCACGGCGAAGCCGTAGAGCCCGGCGGGATTGCTCACCAGGATGCGGTGCAGCACCGCGGCGTCGGGGGTCCAGGAGCGCAGAGCCGCAAGGCTGGCGGGCAGGTCCACCTGCCGGAAGGGCTCGATGCGGGCGGGGTCGCGCTCGCGCCCGCCGCCGCCGGTGTGCGGCCAGTCCGAGCCCCACAGCAGCCGGTCCGGCCGGGCCGCGATCAGCGTGCGGGCCAGCGGCGCCAGGTCGGCGTGGTGCGGCGCGTCGCTCGAAGCCTTGTAGAAGCCGGAAAGCTTCAGCCAGACGCGGCCCGTGGCCAGCAGCTCCAGCAGCTCGCGCAGTGGAAGCGCCGCCGTGTCGGTGTGCGCCGCGCGCAGCCCGGCGAAGTGGTCCAGCACCAGTGGCACGCGGAAAGCGTCCAGCGCCTGGGCCACGGTGGGCAGCAGCGCTGCGGCGCAGTGGATCTGCACGTTCCAGCCCGGCAGGTCGGCGACGGCCGCGGCCCGCCGCAGCTCGGCCAGCACGCGCGCCGGGTCGGCTTCGTGGCGCACCTCCAGGTTCAGCCGGATGCCGCGCACCCCGCCGGCATGCAGCGCCAGCAGCTCAGCACGCGTCACGCGCTCCAGGTCCACCACGGCGATGCCGCGGCCACGCTCGGCGCCCAGCTGCGCGAGGGCGTCGAGCAGGCAGGCGTTGTCGCTGCCGTAGACGCTGGGCTGCACCAGCACCACGCGCTCGATGCCCAACTGCGCATGCCGTTCGCGCAAGGCCGCGACGCCGGCTTCGCCCGGCGTGTAGCTGCGCCCCTGGGCATAGGCGAAGCGGACCGGGTCGAACACGTGGACATGCACGTCGGTGGCACCGCGTGGAAGCGGGGCATCGACCGGCAGGGTGGAGGTGCAGGAAGGCATGGCGGATGGTTCTGGGGGTGCAACACCAAACATCAAAAAGTGCTTGGTTTTGTTGAACTATAAAAGACCAAACAAAACCAGGAAAGTACGTGCTTCCACGTAGGCCCCGGTTGGGCTGGGACTCCACGGGGGCTGCGGCGGGGCGCTGACAAGGGCCCTCGCACCGGGCTTTGTCCTCTTGCCCGATCGTGGTTTTGAACAGTGCCGGCAGCAGGCACGAAGAGGGGCGCTTGGGCCGGCGCCGGGACTGCCCCATGCGGAAAAGCGACGGCATTACCCGAGTAGTTTGGACTTGTATTTATCCAAAATACCAAATTTTCTCCCTAAGCTCCGGCATGTCGCGCGTGGATGGCCCGCCAGGGACGGACCAGCCGGTACGTCACGCGTGCCCTGCATCCCGCCAGCGGAGCCGCGCGGCCGGAACCCTCTGCCCCGCGAGTTCAAAAAGCCCATTACTTTGTATTACCTCAGTGCCTGAACCCATTCGCTTCGCTCCTCCGGATGACACCTACCGGCCATTTCAGGCCGCGTGAGCGTTGTTTCTTCGCTCGACATGGTCAAGGGCAAACCCTAGTCTTTGTACTAAAGTTTACCTTCATACAATAACGCACAGACGAACCCACCTGCCGGGTGGGCGTGTTCACACAGGCCACGGAGACAGCCCATGCATCACTCGCCCCCACCTGCCGCGCCGGCCCCGCTGCGCCGGTGCCTTCTTGCGCTCGGGGCCTCGCTGCTGGCCGGCGGCGCTTCCTGGGCGCAGGCGCAGCCGGCCTACCCCGCCAAGCCCGTGACCATCGTGGTGGCCTTCTCGCCGGGCGGTCCCAACGACGTGATGGCGCGCATCCTGGCCGCCAAGCTCAGCGCCAACCTGGGCCAGCAGTTCATCGTCGAGAACAAGGTGGGCGCGGGCGGCACCATCGGCACGGCGCAGGTCGCCAAGGCGCCCGCGGACGGCTACACGCTGCTGTTCAACAGCGCGCCCTTCGTCACCGCGCCGGCCCTCTACGGCAGCCGCCTGAGCTACGACACGCTGCGGGACTTCACCGGCGTGACGAAGGTGGCCGAGTCCCCGCTGGCGCTCATGACCGCCAACAACTCGCCGCACAAGTCGCTCAAGGGGCTGATCACTGCCGCCAAGGCCCAGCCGGGCAAGCTCAACTACGGCAGCGGCGGCGTGGCCAGCACCTCGCACCTGGCCATGGCGCTGCTGGACGCCACCGCGGGCATGGAGCTGCAGCACGTGCCCTACAAGGGCGGCGGCCAGTCCATCACCGCGCTCATGGGCGGCGAGATCGACGTGCTGCTGGACAGCATCACCGCCGGCGGCGCCTTCCTGGGCGCCGGCAAGCTGCGCGCGCTGGCCGTCACGGGCACCCGGCGCGCACCCAAGCTGCCCGATGTGCCGACCTTCGCCGAGGCCGGGCTGCCCGAGTTCCAGATGCTGCACTGGGTCGGCTTGTCGGCTCCGGCGAAGACGCCCGCGCCGGTGCTCGACAAGCTGCAGCGCGAGGTCGCCAAGGCCATGGCCGCCGAGGACGTCAAGGCCCGCTTCGCCGAGCTGGGCGCGGAGCCCGCGGTGGGTCCGCGCGAGCAGTTCGACGAGTTCGTCAAGGCCGAGGTGGGGCGCTGGACGCGGGTGATCCGCGAGGCGCGCATCCAGGCCGACTAAGCAAGGCTTCCCCGGAGCCTGCCGCCGGCGGGCTCTCACGCGCCAGCGCGCGACTTTCCGCCACGCCCTGAAGGAGAGGGCCACTCATGAAAAAACGATTCACGCACGGCGTGCTGTGCGCGGCTGCCTTCGTGCCTGCGCTTTGCGCCGCCCAGTCCAACGTCACCGTCTACGGCATCGTGGACGCCACGGTGCGCCACCAGCGCAACGCCAACGCCGCCGGCGACTCGCTCACCAGCGTGGGCGACGGCGCCTACACCGGCAGCCGCTGGGGACTCAAGGGCAGCGAGGACCTGGGTGGCGGGATGAAGGCCGTGTTCACGCTGGAGAGCGGCTTCGATCCCTCCAGCGGCACGCTGCAGCAGGCCAGCGGCAGCGCCAGCAACGGCTCCTCGGCCGCCCCGGGCGGGCGGCTCTTCGGCCGCGAGGCCTCGGTGGGCCTGGACTCGCCGCTGGGCCTGGTGACGCTGGGCCGCCAGTACACGCTGGCGCACCCGCTGTCGGGCCGCTTCCAGCCGCAGCCCAACCCGAACCTGGACGCGATCTCCATGTTCAGCAGCCACCACGTCTCGCGCCAGGACAACATGGCGCGCTACTACAAGCAGCTCGGCCCCGTGGGCCTGTACGCCAGCTACACCTTCAACGAGGCCAACGGCCGCGGGCGCGGCGTGGGCGCGAGCTACAGCGCCGGCGCGCTGGACCTGGTGGCGTACTACCAGGAGATCAACAACGCGGCCAACACCGCCACGCGCGGCATCTCGGGCGCGGGCGGCAGCTACGCCGTGAGCAAGGAGCTCAAGGCCTTCCTGGGCTACATGAAGCGCAACGACCGCGGCACCAGCGCGCAGGAAAACGACGTGTGGAGCCTGGGCCTGAACTACAACCTAGCGGCCCCGCTGGTGCTGACGGTGAGCTACGCGCAGGACCGCCAGAGCGTCGTCAACGCGGGCAAGCGCAAGATGGGCTACGTGGGCCTGGACTACAACTTTTCCAAGCGCACCGACCTGTATGCCGAGGTGGACAACAACCGCCTGAGCGGCGCCTATCCGCAGCCCGGCTTCATGGGCACGCGCAACGCCACCGGCGTGAGCGTGGGCCTGCGCCACCGCTTCTGAGCTGAACCAGCTCCCGCCGGGCCGGCTTGCGCTTCGCACCCGGCCCGGCCACACGGCTGCGCCGGATCCGGCCGCCGATCCCACCCCCAGGAGAACCCATGACCTACCCGCACCTGCCGGCGCGCCGCGCCGTGCTGCTCGCCGCCGCCCTCGCGGCAGCCGGCTGTCCCCTGTCCGCAATGGCGCAGGACTACCCGACGAAACCCATCACGCTGGTCGTGCCCTACGCCGCGGGCGGCAGCTCCGACACGCGGGCGCGCCAGCTGGGCGAGAAGCTCGCCGTGATCCTGGGCAAGGCCGTGGTGGTGGACAACAAGCCCGGCGGCAACGGCAACATCGGCACCGACTTCATCGCCCGTGCCGCGCCGGACGGCCACACCATCGGCATCGGCAACCTCGCGCCGCTGGCGGTCAACAAGACGCTGTTCCCCAAGCTCAGCTACGACCCGCAGCGCGACCTCATCCCCGTGGCGCTGATCGAGAGGGGCCCGCTGGTGCTGGTGGTCAGCGCGGACAAGTCGCCGCACAAGAGCCTGAAGGAGCTGATCGCCGCCTCCAAGGCGCAGCCGGGCAAGCTCAGCTACGCCTCGGCGGGCTCCGGCGGCTCGTTCCACCTGGCCGGCGAGATGTTCAACATCGTCACCGGCACCGATGCCGCGCACATCCCGTACCGCGGCGGCGGCCCGGCCGCCAACGACCTGCTGGGCGGCACGGTGGACTACATGTTCGAGATGGTCCCGGCGGCGATGGGCTACCTGAAGTCCAGCCCGCCGCGCATGCGCGCCCTGGCGGTGGCGCACGACAAGCGGCTGGCCTCGCTGCCGGACGTGCCGACCTTCGCCGAGCTGGGGATCAAGGACATGGTGATCTCCAACTGGTTCGGCATCGTGGCGCCCAAGGGCACGCCGCCGGCGATCGTCGCCAAGCTCAACCAGGCCGTGAACAAGGCGCTGCAGGAGCCGGACCTGGCCAAGCGCATCACCGACCCGGGCAATGTCATCGGCGGCGGCACGCCGGAGGACTTCGCCGGCCTCATCGCCTCGGAGTCGCAGCGCTGGGGGCAGCTGATCAAGGCGCGGGGAATTCGGCCGGATTGAGATGAAGGGCGTCTCCGTATGCCGAGTTGGCTTGTACCCGGCTTCGTCACTCCGGCGGAGGCGCACTGCCGTGCAGGGAAATCCAAGTAGCGGCAGCGCGTGAGCCAAGCCGCTTCGCACCCTGATCCGTCATTCCCGCGCAGGCGGGAGTCCAGGCGGTCCCCAAGCCGCCGCAAGCAGAGGGGGTTGAACGTCGGGGCTTGGGTCGTGGTTCGCAGCACCCAGGCTTCGCGCTGGCGTGGGGCTGCCTGGATTCCCGCCTTCGCGGGAATGACGAAGCAGAGAGGCCGCCACCCGTACTTCGTCCTGCGCAAACGCTTCAACTTTCCCAGGACAGCAGCGCGCCTGCACGGTCATGACGAAGTGGTTGGCGAGGCAACCCAGCTCACGGCCAACGTTCAACCGCTTTTTCCAAGCAAAAGCCGGCATCCACGCGTACCAAGGCAGTGGCGTGGCCCGCATCCCCGCCAAGCGCCTTCAGCCCTCTCTCAACACCCCGACCCGTTCCCGCAGCACCTCGATCGCCGCCCCCGGCGCGCTCAGCACTGGACACGGCAGCACCGCCTGCACGGCATCGAGGGCGCGCGAGTTGGAGAAGTGCGCCAGCATCACCGCGTCGCAGTGCGCCAGGCGCGGCGCCGCCTCGACGTGCAGGCGGTCGTGCGTCGCCATGTCGCCGGCCTTGGCCGCGGCCAGGGCCTCGGGCAGGCACACCACCTCCAGCGACACGTCGATGCCGCGCTGGCGCGCCATGGCCTGGAATTCCTCCTCCATCGCCGGCACCGCCGCACCGAAGGTGGCAAGCATCCCGATGCGCCGGCCCGCGCCCAGGGCGGCCTCGAACATTGCCTCGTTCGGCTTGAGCACGGGCACCGGCAGCTCGGCCGCCGCGGCGGCGATCGCCTCGCCGAAGGCCGAACAGGTGAAGAGCACCGCGTCCGCGCCGTCCGTGATGGCGTGCTCCGCCAGGCGGCGGATGCGCGCGCGCAGGGCCGGCGTCAGCCGGCCGTCGCGCTCCAGGTCGGCGGGCAGCGCGTCGTCCACCAGGTTGACGCGCCGGGCCTGCGGCCAGCGCTCCAGGAACGCCGATTCCACCGGCGCCATTGCGACGTAGACGGCATGGATGAGCGCGATGCGCGGGGTGGGATCGTCAGTGCTCATGGGCGATGTCCGGTTCACCAGGAGGCGCCGAAGACCTGGCGCAGCTCCTCGACGGCCGCCTCGTCCAGCGGCGCGGGTTTGGGGTTCGACAGCAGCCACAGCCGGGCCGTTTCTTCCAGCTCCTCCAGCACCGCCATCGCCGCCGCGGGCGTGGCGGCCCAGGCGTTGGGGCCCAGGCGGTCGAGCATCACGGCCGACAGGCACGCGCCGCGCTGCCGTGCCGAGTCGATGGCGCCGGCCACCAGATCCGCCACGGCCGGGTCGCCCGGGCGGTGGTACGGGATCAGCGGCACCTGGCCCACCTTCATCACGAAGTAGGGCGTGATGGGCGGCAGGATGGCTTCCTCGCTCCACACGCCCGAGAGCGTCAGCGCCACCAGGTGGGTGGAATGGGTGTGGATCACGCAGCGCGCCTGCGGCTCGGCCGCGTAGATGCGCCGGTGCAGCGCCAGCGTCTTGCTGGCGCGGTCGCCGCCGAGCTGCTCGCCGGCGGCCGACACCTTCGCCAGGCGCTCGGGCTGCAGGAAGCCCAGGCAGGCGTCCGTGGGCGTGATGAGGAAGCCGTCGTCCGTGCGCACGCTGATGTTGCCGGCCGTGGCGTGCACGTAGCCGCGCTCGAACAGGCTGCGGCCGACACGGCAGATTTCTTCCCGCAGTTCCAGCTCGCTCATGCCAGCATCCCGAAGGCCTTGGTGAAGAAGTCCACCGTGCCGAAGTTGCCCGACTTCAGCGCCAGCAGCAGCCCCTGCGCGCCGGCCACGGGCGACTGCGCGTGGCACCACGGCACGCCGGGGTCGATCTGCGGACCGATGCGCATGCGCGGCACCTGCAGCGCCTGCACGCAGGCGCCGGAGGTCTCGCCGCCGGCCACGACGAGCTGGCGCACGCCGCGCTCGACCAGTCCGCGGGCGATGGCGGAGAGCGTGCGCTCCACCAGCGCACCGGCCGCTTCCACGCCCAGCCGCGCCTGCACGCTCTTGACCGCTTCGGGCTCGGCCGTGGCGTAGAAGAGCAGCGGTTTCTCCGACAGCCGGCCCCCGGCCCAGGCCAGCGCCGCGCCGGCCACATCCTCGCCCGCGGCGATGCGCAGCGGGTCCACCGCGAAGGCCTCGCCACCGCGCTGCATGAAGTCCACCACCTGCGCGTTGGAGGCCGCCGAGCAGCTGCCCGAGACGATGGCGCGCGCGCCCGGCACCCGGGGCAGCTCGGCCGCCGCGGCGCTGGGCGCCAGGCCGTGGTTCTGCGGCAGCCCGATGGCCACGCCCGAGCCCGCCACCAGCAGCGGCAGCGCGGCGAAGGCGCGGCCCATGGCCATGAGGTCCTCGTTGGCGATGGCGTCCACCACGCCGAAGCGCGCGCCCTCGGCCTGCAGCGCCGACATGCGGGCCTGCACGGCCTCGGCGCCCTGGCGCACCACCGCATGCTCCACCAGGCCCACGCGGCCACGGCACTGGCGCTGCAGCACGCGCACCAGGCTGGCGTCGGTCATGGGCGTGAGCGGGTGGTGGCGCATGCTGCTGTCGCTCAGCAGCAGGTCGCCGACAAAGAGGTGGCCCTTGAACACCGTGCGCTGGTTCTCGGGGAAGGCGGGGCACACGGGGACGAAAGGCGCGTCCAGCGCGTCCGCCAGCGCCTCGGCCACCGGGCCGATGTTGCCGCGCTCGGTGGAGTCGAAGGTCGAGCAGACCTTGAAGTAGATCTGCCGCGCCCCGTGCGCGCGCAGCCAGCGCAGCGCGTCCAGCGATTGCGCGACGGCCGCGTCCGCCTCGATGGTGCGGGACTTGAGCGCGATCACCACCGCGTCGGCTTCGACCGTGGTGGCGTCATCGGGCACGCCGATGGTCTGCACCACGCGCATGCCTGCGCGCACCAGGTTGTTGGCCAGGTCGGTGGCGCCCGTGAAATCGTCGGCAATGCAACCCAACAGCATGGGGAGGCTCCTGAAGTGATGTGAGTTCTGAACCGCTTTGCCTGCTGCCTGGTCATTCCTGCGAGGGCGTACTGCTGTCGGGGGACAGTTGCGGTCCGGCTGCATCTCGTCAGCCAAGACGCCGTGCACCCTACTTCGTCATCCCCGCGCAGGCGGGGATCCAGGCGGCCCCACCTTGGGACGAAGCAGAGGTGCAGCGAGCCACACCAACAGGCACCAGCGTGCCCCGCGATCTGCTCACGGCCGGCTTGGGGACCGCCTGGATCCCCGCCTGCGCGGGGATGACGGAGTAGAGGGGCGGGCACCCGTGCTTCGTCCTGCAAAAGCGCTTCGACTTTCCCCGGACAGCAGCGAGCGAAGCCCGCATGACGAGCGGCTGTTTCAGCTGCGATCGAGCAGCGGAATCAAACCGCCCGCGCCACCGCCTCGCCAAAGGCCTTGCAGCCCAGCGTGCCGCCGAGGTCGGCGGTGCGGGTGGCGGGGTTCTCCAGCACGCGGTCCACCGCGGCGTGGATGGCCGCGCCGGCTTCGGACAGCGCCGGCGCCCGGTGGTGCTCGCCCATCCACTGCACCAGCATCGCCACGGACAGGATCATCGACACGGGGTTGGCCTTGTCCTGGCCCTGGATGTCCGGCGCCGAGCCGTGCTGCGCCTGCGCGCAGCAGTGCGTATCGCTGGCCATCATCGAACCGGCCAGGCCCAGGCTGCCGGAAAGCTCGCTGGCGAGGTCCGAGATGATGTCGCCGTAGAAGTTGGTGGCGACGATCACGTCGAAGCGCTCGGGGCTGCGCACCAGGTGCGCGGTGGAGGCGTCCACCAGCAGGTCGTCGAGCTGCACCTCGGGGAAGTCCTTGGCGACGTGGCGCACGGCTTCCAGGAACAGCCCGTCGGTCATGTGGAAGCTGTTGGCCTTGTGGATGGCCGTGACCTTCCTGCGCCGCGTCATCGCCAGCTCGAAGGCGCGGCGCGCGATGCGTTCGCTGCAGTGCCGCGTGATCTTGCGCGTGGAGAGCGCCATGTCCGGGCTGGGCATCACCTCGCCCCAGCCGCGCGCCATGTTGCGGTCCGGATAGAAGCCCTCGGTGGCCTCTCGCATGATCACCAGGTCCATGCGCTTGCCCGGCTTCATGTTCGATTCCAGGAAGGGTCGCGTGCGGGCAGGGCGCACGTTGGCGTAGAGGTCCAGCCCGATGCGGAAGCCCGCCGACACGTTGCGGCCGCCCTTCTCGGGCGCCGGGTAGTCGGCATGCGACTGCGTGCCCAGGATGATCCCGTCGTAGCCGCGGGCCTTCTGCAGCACTTCCTCGCGCAGCGTGGTGCCGTGCTTCTCCAGGCTGGCGAAGCCCACGTCGTCGTAGTCGAACTCCAGGCCCAGCTTGTATTTGGCGTCCGCCGCGCGCAGCACGCCCACCGAGGCTTCGACGATTTCAGGACCGATGCCGTCACCCGGCAACACGAGGATCTTCATGCTTGTCTCCAGACCGAAAGGACATGGCGTCACCTGCCATGTCCCGCAGTGTAGAGACTGGATTGCACCAAATCAACAGTTAATACAAAGATTCGGGTCCGCGAAACCACGTACACGGCCGGCCGCGCCGGCGGCTACAGGTGCACCTCCACGGCCAGCCGCGCGCCGCGCGGGGCGTCCGGCGCGGCGGGGGCGGTGCTGTCGGTCTTGATGGCGCGCACCACGTCCAGGTGCTGGCGCAGCCGGTGCGAGGCCTCCATGCGCTCGCCGGCTTCCAGCAGGTCCAGCAGCGCCAGGTGCTCCTCGCACTGGCGGTACAGCCGCTCGCGGTCTGCCGTCGCGCTGGTGTGGTGGGAGTGGTACTCGATGACGCGGCGCTGCTGGTTCACGTTGCGCAGCGCATCCAGCAGGAAGCGGTTGTGCGCGCAAGCCACGATGGCCTCGTGGAACTCGGCGCCGGCGCGGAAGCGCTCGGCCGCCGTCCAGCGCTCGATGCCGCCGTCCAGCAGTTGCTGCTGCTGGCGCCGCACCTGCCCGAACAGCGCGCGGTCCACCTTGAAGGTCGGCTCCAGGATGGCGGCGGGCTCGATGATCATGCGGAAGCGGTAGCTCTCGCGGTGGGAGTCCACCGTGTTGAGCACGGGGCGGAACAGCCAGCCCCGGCCCGGCTTGCGCTCGGCCAGGCCCTCGCGCGCCATGCGGTTGAGCACGCGCTGCACCTGCAGCCGCGTGAGGCCGTGGCGCTCCATCAGCTGCGCCTCCGACACCTCCTCGGCGATGGCCTCGCTCAGCCGGTCGTCCACGATGCGCATGTAGATCGCCTCGTCGGATTCCTCGTCCTCGATGCGGATGCGGCGCAGCTGCGCCGTGTCCTGCGCCACCTGGAAGCCGCGGTTGGGCACCGAGCTCAGCGCGCCCAGCGCCTCCAGGTACTGCAGCGCCTTGCGCACCGGCGAGCGCGAGACGCCCAGCCGGTCGGCCAGCGACTGCTCGGTGAGGCGGTCGCCCACGGCGTAGGAGCCGCTGGTCAGCAGCTCCAGCACGCGTCCGGCCAGGACGGGAACGATGCCGCCCGGCGGCGAGGGGGGAGAGGAGTCAGGCATGGCGATGGCAGGAAGTTTTCAATGCCCGCGCCGGCACGGGGCACCGGGCGGCAGCGGCTGTACTTTATCTGCTCGTGATGCAGCCGGATGCCGGCTTCGCCGATGCCTGCGGAGCCGCATCGCCCCGCTGCGCCAGCCAGTGCGCCACCTGCTCGATCAACCAGCCCGCGTCGTCCAGCGGCAGGTCGTGCCCGGCGTCCGGATGCAGCGCCAGCGGCAGCCCCCAATGCGCGGCCAGCGCCAACGAGCAGCGCGCATCGACCAGCGCGTCGCCCCGCGAAGCCAGCAGCAGCAGCGGCACCGGCGGAGCAGCTGCGGGCGCCTGGAAGCCGGCCGCGGCCAGGAGCTGGCGCAGCGCATTGAGCCGCGACACCGGGCGCGCACGGCCCAGCGCGAGCCAGTGCGGCGGCACCTGCGCCACGCGGCGGCTGGTCAGGTGCAGGACCGCCGCCTCGCGCGCCGCCGCGTCGCCGCGTGCCAGCAGGCCCAGCAGCGCGGCCAGCGCCGCGGGACGCAGCCGCCGGTGCCACGGGCTCAGGCCGCGCAGGCTGGTGTTGACCAGCACGGCCGCGGCCAGCTCGCGCGGAAAGGCTTCGGCCCAGGCCAGCGCCACCATCGCGCCCAGCGACATCGCCACCAGGTGCACGGGCCCGTCCACGCCTTGCGCGCGCAGCTGCCCGCGGCAGGACGCGACCATGTCGCGCATGCGCAGCGGGCTGCGCTCGCGGTGCAGCGCGCCGTTGCCCGGCAGGTCCGGCGTGAACACGCGCCCGGGCAGCCGCCGCGCCAGCGCCAACGGAAAATCGCCCCAGTGCCCGGCCTCGCGCGTGAGGCCGCGCAGCAGCACCCAGGTGCGCGGCGCCTGCGCCGCGCGGGGCAGCCCGGCCGGCGCGGTCATGCGCCGTACCAGCGCCGCAGCGCCAAGTGCTGCTGGCGCTCGCGCTCCGCGCCGTGCGGGCACCAGGCGCGGTGGCTGCAGGCCGCGCGCGCCGCCAGCTCCAGCCAGCCCAGGTGGCGGCGCAGCACGCGCGCGTGGCGGTGTTCGGGCAGCGGGTTGAACAGGCCCTGCGCCGACAGCAGCTGGCGCGGGTTCTTGCGCACCCACCGCCAGGAGCCCATCTCCAGCGTCAGCGGCAGGAAGGTGCGCCCGGGCTCGCGGCAGGCCTCGCGGTAGAGGTAGTCCCACAGGTCGCCGTGGGCTAGGTAGTGGCGGCTCTGCGGCTCGAAGAGGTAGCGGTGCTGCGGCAGCGACTCGTCCAGCAGCCGGCTGAGCGCGTGCAGCTCGGCCAGGTGCGGCACCGGCGCGCGCGTGCCGGCGTAGGGAAACCACAGCCGGTCGTGCAGGCCGAAGCCGGAGTGGCAATCGACGGCGAGGCTGAACTCGTGGCTCAGCAGCTCGCGGCGCACCAGCGCGCACAGCGCCTGGCTCTCGGCCTGCAGCGGCGCGTGGCGCGGGCCGCGGTACCAGGGCAGGCGCCGCGACAGGCGCTGCCCGCCCACCAGCGGCGCCACGGCTTCGGCGGCGTCCACCGGGGCGTTGCGCATCAGGTCCACGCCCTGCGGATTGGCGCGCGTGCCGGCCCACAGCCCGCCGGGATTGACCACCGGCATGAACACCAGCCGCATGCGCTCCAGCTGCCGCTGCAGCAGTTCGTCCCAGCGCAGCCGCGCCAGCACGCTGCGCAGGAAGCACAGCACCACCGCGGCGCCGATGCGCTCCAGCCCGTGCACGCCGCCGAAGAAGCCCGCCGCCGGCACCTGGGGCGCGGGGTTGCCCAGCATGAAGGCCGGCACCGGCAGCCGCCGCCCGCCCGCGTCCACCTCGCACAGGATGCACACCTGCACCGGCGCGGGCGCGCCATCGAGCAGCCGCTGCAGCTCGGCCAGCTCCACGGGTTCGGTGACTGCGCTGGGGCGCATGGTGGACGTTCTCCTCGTCACGCGGCGGGACCGGCGTGGCCGTCCCGGCCCAGGCAGCCGGCGGGCCCGGGCGGGAGCGGCCTCAGCCCTTCTTCGGGCGGCCGGCCTTCAGCGGCGTGAGGTCCTCCAGTGCGGCCTGCAGCTTCACGTCGTCCAGGGCGGCCAGCGCATGCAGCCCGGCGCGCAGCAGCTCGCTCTTCTTGGCCGGGCGCTTGAAGCCCAGCGCGCGCTCCTTGAGCACGCCGATCAGCGCGAAGTCGCCACGCGGCATGGTGAAGCTGTCGCGCACGAGCTTGGGTTTGACGAAGGCCTTGGCCGCCTCGGCGTCCGCCCCCGGGGCGGCGGGCTTGTCGGACTTGGCGGCTTTCTCAACCTTCTCGGCCTTGGCGGGCTTGTCAAGCTTCACCGGCTTGCCGGCCTTGGACGCGGCGGCTTCGCCTGGCGCCTTGGCGGCTTTGCCGGCCTTGGCGGCGGCTTCAGCCTTCGCGGGCTTGGCGGCCTGGGCCGGCTTGTCCGACGGGAGGCTGCGGGCCGCCGGCTTGACGGCCTTGAGCCGCCTGGCCGGCGCTTCGGCCGGCGACGCCACCACGGCGGCGGCCGCCGCGGCCAGCGGCGCCACCGTCGCGGGCGGCGCGCTGGGGGTGTCCACGGCCGCAGGCAGGGCGGCGTCCGTGCCCTCCGGCGCCGCGGTGGACAGCAGCACGGCGGGCGCCGGGTGTTCGGTCTTGCGGGACATGGTTTGCTCCTGAAATGGTGTAAATGATTTATACCATTTCACGCCGTTTCGGCGCGAGGGCCCCTGGCGCTGCACCTAGACCGAAAACACGGTGCCTGGCAATACCGCATCCGCGCGGATGCCTTCTGGTGAGGGGGTCGGAGAACCCCGGAACGGGCACCCTGGATGTCCGGTTCCGGGCGCAACCAGTCCGGAAAATGGTCCACGCAGCTTTCGCCATCCCCTGCACAGGTGAGACACCTCGTCAGACAGGCGCCACACAAGCATTCACCGGGGAGCAGGGCGTTGGGCTGCGAGGGACGTGCGGCGGCGCACAGTGAACGCCATCGCACGGGTCGCAGGGGACGACCGGAGGCAGGACATGCACACACTCAATGCCATGGCGCTGATCGCGCACGCGGTGCACCTGGCGGATTCCAACTTCGTCGGCGATGCGCTCGTGGAGGCCTGCCGCTGCGCTTCCTGGGAGGACCGGCAAGCCGTGCTGTGCATCGTGCGCTCGCGGCCCGAGCTGTCGCAGGAGGCGCACCCGACGCCGGAAATGGTGCTGCGGGCGCTGCGCGGGATGTTGCGCGAGCCACTGCAGTGATGCGGTGACGCAGCAACGGCGGCGGCACGAGGGCCGCCGTGGAGCAAGCCTGCGGGGACCGTTGCGGCGGCAACCCCGATGGCGTGCTCAGCGCACCATCACGGCATCGACGCGCACGGCCGACGCCCCACGGCTGCGCAGCGTGATGCGGTTGGTCAGGCCGACCAGCCCGGTGAGGTCGCGCATGGCGTCTTCCACGCGCTTGCGCAGCGAGGCGCGATCGACCTCGCCTTCCAGCGTGAGCCAGCCGTCGTCCACGCTCACGCTCACGTCGTCCATCAGCGAGGGCGCGCTCCACTGCAGCGCGGCGCGCGCGGCCTGGGCGATCTCGGCGTCGCCGCGCTGGAGTTCCGGCGGCAGCACCACCTCCAGGTCCAGCTTGATGCTGCGCGCGCCGTTGACGCGCTGCAGCGCACGCTCCACCGCGCAGCGCTCGGTGTAGGCCTCCAGCTGGCCCGAGAGCGTCACCACGCCGTCGCGCACCGCCACCTTGATCGGCAGGGCCTTCACGGCCGCGTCCCAGGCCAGCTCGGCTTCGACGTCTCGCTTCAGATCGGCATCGGTTTCCATGTCTCGCTCCTTGATGGGCTGTGTGCTTTGGTGGGGTGCGGGCCGCAGCGTGCGCCGCCAGCTTTGCAGCGGGCTTACTTCACGCTCGCGGCAGGGCGAAACCCTATGCTCGTTAACCCTTGGTTCTTGGCCGTGATAAAGGCACGGCATGCCGGCGCATGATTCACGCGCTCCCCGCCGGCCGGCCTTGCGCCAGCTCAAGCACGGCGGTTGCCCCGGGTGCGGGACGTTTCCTGACGAGCGCCGCGCAGCCCGCCGTGGTACGGCACCACGACCGCGCTGCCCGGCGTCCCAGCCCCAGCCCTTGCAAAGGAGTCCCGCGATGACCGACGTTCGAGCCATCTGCGCCATCGGCCTGCGCGGCCAGCTCGGCCTGCACGGGCGCATGCCCTGGGAGGGCGAGCGCGCTCGCGCCTTCCGCGAGGACGTGGCGCGCTTCTTCGAGATCACCCGCGGCCACGTGCTGCTGGCCGGGCCGCGCACCATCGCCAGCGTCCCCGAGTTCGCGAAGGCGGAGCGCACGGTGGCGGTGATCCGCTCCGGCGAGGCGCCGGCCGAGGTGCTGGCGCGCTACCCCGGCCGCGTGGTCTTCATCGGCGGCGGCCCGGCGGTGTGGGACGCCTACGCGCCCTTCATCCGCCACTGGGACGTGACGCGGCTGCCCTACGACGGCGACGCCGACCGCTGGTTCAAGCCCGAATGGCTCACGGCCGGCGGGGCTTGAGCCGGTGCGTGCTCACCGGGGCGGGTAGGGCGCCGCCGCCTCGCGCGGGTCGCCGTAGATGCCCAGGCCGGCGCTGCGCAGCGCGGCGGCCATGCGTTCGGCCGCGGGCGAGAGCAGGCGGTCGGTGCGGCTGATGATGCCGAAGTCGTCCATGTGGCAGGGCAGCTCCAGCGGCAGCACCGCGATCATCCCGTGGGCCGCGTAGTAGCGCGCCACGTCCACGCTGAGCACGGCCAGCATGTCGGTGTGCTCGAGCATGCGCGTGACGAACAGCAGTGCTGAGGTTTCGACGAGGTTGGCCGGCACGCGCAGGCTCGCGCGCTGGAACATGAGCTCGAAGCGGTGGCGCAGCACGGTGCCCAGCGGCGGCACGATCCACGCCGCCTGCGCCAGCATCGGCAACGACAGCCCGGGGGCCTGCAGCAGCGGGTGGCCCGGCCGCACCACCGCGCACACCGGCTCGAAGGTCAGGGGCTCGTAGCGCAGCTGCAGCCGGTCGTGCTCCGCGGACAGGCGCCCCACGACCAGGTCCAGCCGGTCCTGCGCCAGCCGCTCCAGCAGCACGTTGCTGCTCTCGATCTCCACGCACACGTGCAGGCCGGGCTGGGCCTGCTTGAGCGCCGCCACGGCTTCGGGCAACAGGCGCACGCCGGGCGAGGTGATCGCGCCCACGGCCACGTGCCCCATCTCGCCGCTCTTGAGCGCCTGCACCTCGTCGCGCGCCTGGTCCAGGCTGTCCACCACCAGGCGCGCATGGCGGATCAGCGCCTCGCCGTAGGGCGTGGGCCGCACGCCGCGCGGCAGGCGCTCGAACAGCGGCGCCTCCAGCATCTCCTCCAGCTCGCGCAGCATCTTCGACGCCGCCGGCTGCGTCACCGACAGCACCTCCGCGGCGCGGTGGATGTTGCCCTCGTCACCCAGCGCCACCAGCAGCAGCAGGTGGCGGGTCTTCAGCCGCGATCGCAGGTACCAACGCTCAGCCGCCGAGGCCATAGGGTTCTCCTCAATATCCGAATCAATATCCAAAACGGCTAACTTTTCATTGGAAGGATAACAAATCGATATCTAGAGTTCGCCCCACTGCACTCCACCACGCTTCAAAGATGAGCTCGACAAACAAGCCCAAGCTGCGCTCGGCCCAGTGGTTCGGCACAGCCGACAAGAACGGCTTCATGTACCGCAGCTGGATGAAGAACCAGGGCCTGCCCGAGCACCTGTTCGACGGCCGCCCGGTGATCGGCATCTGCAACACCTGGTCCGAGCTCACGCCCTGCAATGCGCACTTCCGCAAGCTCGCGGAGCACGTCAAGCGCGGCGTGTACGAGGCCGGCGGCTTCCCGGTCGAGTTTCCGGTGTTCTCCAACGGCGAGTCGAACCTGCGCCCCACGGCCATGCTCACGCGCAACCTCGCGGCCATGGACGTCGAGGAGGCCATCCGGGGCAACCCGATCGACGCGGTCGTGCTGCTGGCCGGGTGCGACAAGACCACGCCCGCGCTGCTCATGGGTGCGGCCAGCTGCGACGTGCCCGCCATCGTGGTTTCGGGCGGTCCCATGCTCAACGGCAAGCTCGAGGGCAAGAACATCGGCTCGGGCACGGCCGTGTGGCAGCTGCACGAGTCGCTCAAGGCCGGCGAGATCAACCTGCACCAGTTCCTGTCGGCCGAGGCCGGCATGTCACGCTCGGCCGGCACCTGCAACACCATGGGCACGGCTTCCACCATGGCCTGCATGGCCGAGGCGCTGGGCACCAGCCTGCCGCACAACGCGGCCATCCCGGCGGTGGACGCGCGCCGCTACGTGCTGGCGCACATGTCGGGCCAGCGCATCGTGCAGATGGCGCTGGAAGGCCTGACGCTGTCGAAGATCCTCACGCGCGAGGCCTTCGAGAACGCCATCCGCGCCAACGCGGCCATCGGCGGCTCCACCAACGCGGTGATCCACCTCAAGGCCATCGCCGGACGCATCGGCGTGCCGCTGGAGCTGGAGGACTGGACGCGCATCGGGCGCGACACGCCCACCATCGTGGACCTCATGCCTTCCGGGCGCTTCCTGATGGAGGAGTTCTATTACGCCGGCGGCCTGCCCGCCGTGCTGCGCCGCCTTGGCGAGGCGGGCCGGCTGCCGCACCCCGGCGCGCTCACCGTCAACGGCCACAGCCTCTGGGACAACGTCAGGGAGGCCCCCATCACCGACGACGAGGTGATCCGCCCGCTGCAGCGCCCGCTCATCGACGACGGCGGCATCCGCGTGCTGCGCGGCAACCTCGCGCCGCGCGGTGCCGTGCTCAAGCCCTCGGCCGCATCGCCCGAGCTGCTGCGCCACCGCGGCCGCGCCGTGGTGTTCGAGAACCTGGAGCACTACAAGGAACGCATCGTCGACGAGTCGCTGGCGGTGGACGCCAGCTCCGTGCTCGTGCTGAAGAACTGCGGCCCGCGCGGCTACCCCGGCATGGCCGAGGTGGGCAACATGGGCCTGCCCCCGAAGCTGCTGCGCGCGGGCGTGAAGGACATGGTGCGCATCTCCGACGCGCGCATGAGCGGCACCGCCTACGGCACGGTCGTGCTGCACGTGGCGCCCGAGGCCGCAGCCGGCGGCCCGCTGGCGGCGGTACGCGACGGCGACTGGATCGAGCTCGACTGCGAGGCGGGCACCCTGCGCCTGGACATCCCGGACGAGGAGCTCGCGCGCCGCCTGTCCGACGTGCAGCCGCTGCCCGCGCCCGCCGACGGCGGCTACCGCAAGCTGTACGTGAACCACGTGCTGCAGGCCGACGAGGGCTGCGACCTGGACTTCCTGGTCGGCTGCCGCGGCAACGCCGTGCCACGCCATTCGCACTGATTCACGTGCCGCGGGCCTGGGCCGCTCACCGCGCCCCGGCCCTCCAGCCTCCAACGACCCCCCAAGGAAACGAGCCCATGGCCGCCATTCCCGCGCCGCGCTACCGCGGCGTCTTCCCCGTCGTGCCCACGACCTTCACCGACACCGGCGCGCTGGACCTCGACAGCCAGAAGCGCGCGGTGGACTTCATGATCGACGCCGGCTCCGACGGGCTGTGCATCCTGGCCAACTTCTCCGAGCAGTTCCTGCTGGCCGACGAGGAGCGCGAGGTCCTCACGCGCACCGTGCTGGAGCATGTGGCCAGCCGCGTCCCGGTGATCGTCACCACGACCCACTTCAGCACCGAGGTCTGCATCGCCCGCAGCCGGCGTGCGCAGGCGCAGGGGGCGGCCATGGTGATGGTGATGCCGCCCTACCACGGCGCCACCTTCCGCGTGCCCGAAGCCGCGATCGAGTCCTTCTACCGGCGCCTCTCGGACGCGCTGGACATTCCCGTCATGGTCCAGGACGCGCCCTGCAGCGGTACGCCGCTGCCGGCCGCCTTCCTCGCCCGCCTGGCGCGCGAGGTGGCGCAGGTGTCGTACTTCAAGATCGAGACGCCGGGCGCGGCCAACAAGCTGCGCGAGCTGATCCGCCTCGGCGGCGCTGCCGTCGAAGGGCCGTGGGACGGCGAGGAAGGCATCACGCTGCTGGCCGACCTGGAGGCCGGCGCCACCGGCGCCATGACCGGCGCGGGCTTTCCCGACGCGATGCGCGCCATCGTCGATGCCCACCGCGCGGGCGGCGCGGATGCCGCCTTCGCGCTCTACCAGCGCTGGCTGCCGCTCATCAACCACGAGAACCGCCAGGCCGGCTTCCTCGCGGCCAAGGCGCTCATGAAGGAAGGCGGCGTGATCGCCTGCGAGGCCCCGCGCCATCCCTGGCCCGCGCTCCACCCGGCCACGCGCAGCGAGCTCATCGCCATCGCCCGGCGCCTCGACCCGCTGGTGCTGCGCTGGGCGCGGTAGCCCCCGCGGCCGGACAAGCGCGCGACCACGACCCGATTTCATCAACGAGGAGACTTCCATGAGAACCACTTCCAGGCGCGACATCCTGAGAATGGCCGCCGCCGGCACCGCGATGTCGGCCGGTTATCCGGGCCCCCTTTGGGCACAAGGCACCCCGTGGCCGACGAAGGCGGTCTCACTGTTCGTGGGCTATCCGCCCGGCGGCCTGACCGATGCCGGCGCGCGCTTCATCAGCGGCAGCATGGCCAGCTCGCTGGGGCAGCCGGTGGTGGTGGAAAACAAGCCAGGCGCCTCGGGCAATCTCGCGGCCAGCGAAGTGCACCGGGCGTCCGACCCCTACAAGCTGCTGGTGGCCAATACCAGCCTCACCATCAACCCGCACACCTTTGCTTCGCCGTCGCCCAATCCGACGGAATTCACGCCCATCGGCCTGATTCTCGAATCGCAGCTGGTCCTGGTCGTCAACCCGCTGGCACCGGCGCGCAACCTGGCGGAGTTCCTCGCCTGGGTCAAGGCGGAAGCCGGCACCAAGGGATTCAGCTATGCCTCCGCGGGCAACGGCGGAAATACCCACCTGGCCATGGAATATTTCCGCGAGCGCACCGGCCTGCCCCCCATGAACCAGGTCCCGTACAAGGGCAGCGCGCCGGCCATCCAGGATGTCGTGGGCAACCAGCTGCCGTGCCTGATCGACGCGGCATCGCTGCTCATTCCCTTCATCAATACCGGGAAGCTGCGGCCCATCCTCGTGACCGGCAGCTCGCGGCTGCCCGCACTGCCTGACGTTCCCACCGCGGCCGAGCTGGGCGTGAAGGACTTCGTGGTGACGGTGTTCGTCGGGCTGTGGGGGCCGCCCAGGTTGCCCGCGGACATCGTCCGCAAGGCCAATACCGCCATGAACGCGGCACTTTCGGACCCCGCGGTGGGCAAGCTGATCACGAAGAACGGCGATCTGGTCGGCGGCGGCAGCCCTGAGCGCCTCGGCGACCTGACCCGGGACAATTACAGGCTCTGGGGCGATATCGCCCGCAAGGGCAACATCAAGGCGCTCTAGCCCTGGCGCCGCACGCCCCGGCCGAAATACTCCCCATGTTTGTCCCGCCCGCGCGGGACAAAGCGCCTATGGAGCCCTCCGCACCAGCCCACTACGGTGAACCCAGGCTTGGTGAGGTTCCCGGTTCAACCGTGATCGCAGGAGGCGCCCGATGCAAACGGTCATGCGGATCTACGTCTGGTTCCTGCGGGCGTGCCTGGCCATCGCCGCGGGCTTCGTGCTGTGGCTGGTGGTGGAAACGGTGCGCGCCTCCGGCCTCACCGAGGGCCTGGGCAAGGCCGGGCGCGAGCCCTACGCCAGCGCCTCCCTCAGCCCGCTGGCCCTGCGCGTCCTGCGCTCCACCGCCGCGGCCAGCACCCCGGGCTGCGGCGACACCAGCGTGAACGCGCTGCGTGCCCGCGTGATGCCGGTGTAGGCCAGCTCGCGCGTGAGCACCTGCGCCGCGCCGCCTTCGGGCAGCGCCAGCACCGTGTGCTCGAACTCCGAGCCCTGCGACTTGTGCACCGTCAGCGCGAAGGCGGTCTCCACATCCGACAGCCGGCTCGCCAGCACCGAGCGCAGCTGCGGCCCCTCCAGGAAGTACACCCGCAGCGCGGTGCGCGCGCCCGGCGCCTTGAGCACGATGCCGATGTCGCCGTTGAACACGCCCAGGGCGCCCTGGTTGCGCGTGACCATCACCGGCCGGCCCTCGTACCACTCGCCGCTCTTGCGCAGCAGCCCCGCGCCGGCCAGGCCCGCCTCGATGGCCTGGTTCAGGCCCTCCACGCCCCACTCGCCCTCGCGCACCGCGCACAGCACCCGGAAGCGCTCGAAGGCCAGCAGCACCCGTTTCGTCCACTCGGCGTGCGCGGCCTCGTCCTCGTCGGCGGGCCGCTCGCGCAGCAGCGCCAGGTAGGGCGCGTAGCCGCCGGGCGCGCCGGGGCGGCCCTGCAGCGCCAGACGCACCACGGCCTGCGGCGAGACGCTCTCCAGCCACTGCGCCTCGGGGCTTTGCGCATCGCGCAGCACGCGCTGCGCGGCGGCCACCTTGCCCTGGTTCACGGCCAGCGCGAGCGCGCCGATGGGGCCGCCGAAGCGGCGGCTCTCGCGCAGCATCACCGTCTGCTGCGCCAGCGCCGTCCCGCCGCCCTGGCAGAAGTCCTTGTGCAGCTCGATGCCGCAGGCCGCTTCCACGTAGGCGCGCGTGTCCGCGTCGTAGTGCCCGTGCTCGGCCTCGCCGCACAGGTCGCCCAGCACCGCGCCGGCCTCCACCGAGGCGAGCTGGTCCTTGTCGCCCAGCAGCACCACGCGGGCCGAGGCGGGCAGCGCGTCCAGCAGCGCGGCCATCATCTCCAGGTGAACCATGGAGGCCTCGTCCACGATCAGCACGTCCACGTCCAGCGGATGCGAGGCGTCGAAGGCGAAGCGCCGCGTGTCCGGCCGCCCGCCCAGCAGCCCGTGCAGCGTGCGTGCCGCGCCGATGCGCGCCGTGAGCCCGGCCAGGTCCGGCGTCGGCCCCAGCCGCTCGGCCAGCGCCTGCAGCGAGCCCTCGATGGACTGCTTCAGCCGCGCCGCCGCCTTGCCCGTGGGCGCGGCCAGCGCGATGCGCAGCCGCTCCGGCGCCGGCGCGGTGGCCAGCAGCAGCGCCAGCAGCCGCGCCACGGTGTAGGTCTTGCCCGTGCCCGGTCCGCCGGTGATCACGGACAGCCGCCCGCGCAGCGCCACCGCGCAGGCGATCTTCTGCCAGTCGGGCTTCGGCGCCCGCTGGCCGGGAGCGGGCGCGAAGAGGCGGTCCAGCCAGTCGCGTGCCGCGGGCAGGTCCACGTCCTCGCGCAGCGCGCCGCGCGCGCGCACCTGCGCCGCCACGCGCTGCTCGTAGTCCCAGTAGCGGCGCAGGTACAGCCGCGTGCCGGCCAGCACCAGCAGCGGGGTGTCGCGGTCCGGGCCGGCCGCGTCGGTCACGCCGGTCGCTGCGCCGGAACCGTCCGCGGACCCGGCCTCCAGCAGCGGGCAGGCGTGCAGCGTCTGCAGCCAGTCGTCCAGGCTGCCCGGCAGCCGCTTGAGCAGGTCGCCCAGCGCCTGCTGCTGGTCGGCGCTCCAGCCCAGCAGCTCATGCGGACGTGCGTGCAGCTCCTGCAGCAGCAGGCAGCTGTGGCCGCGGCTCTCCATGTGCGCCACCAGCGCGCCGCACAGCAGCACGAGGGGAGGGGCGTCGGGGTTCAACTCCAGCGCGAAGCGCGCGACGGCGGCGTCGAGGTGGCGGATCCAGCCCGCGCGCGCCCAGCGCAGCAGCTCATCGACCATGTCCTGCGCGCTCAGGCGATCCAGCGCGTCGATCCAGTCCAGGGTGTCCACGTCTTTGCGCGGTTTCACGAATCGGTCTCCTCATCCGCCCCCAGCGCCGCATCCAGCGCCTCCAGCAGCTCCAGCTCCGGCGCCACCAGCAGGCAGCCGCGCTGCGCGTGGCCGATGCCGCGCAGGAAGAAGTACAGCGCGCCGCCCAGGTGCTCGGCCGGGTCGTAGGCCTCGCCCAGGCGCGAGCGCAGCTGCCGGTGCAGCGCCAGCAGGTACAGCGCGGCCTGCACGTCGTAGCGGTGCGCCGCCATCGCAGCCTCCATCGCATTCACGCCGTAGAAGTCGTCCGTGGCGCCCAGCGCGTTGGACTTGTAGTCCAGCACCCAGTAGCGCCCCTCGTGCTCGAACACCAGGTCGGCGAAGCCCATCAGCATCCCGCTCAGCCGGCGCTGCGGCAGCGCGGGGCGCTCGCGCCCGGGCAGCAGGTGTTCGCGGCACAGGGCGTCCACCCGCGCCGCGTCCAGCCCCTGGCTGGGCAGCCAGAACTCCATCTCCGGCAGCGTGCCGCGCAGCCCCGACAGCGGCACGCCCAGCGGCGGCAACTCCACCTTCACCGCTTCAGACAGCCACGCCAGCACCTCGTCGGCGCGGTTGCCCCAGCCCTGGCACTCGCAGCGGCGCTTGAGCTGCTCGCGCACCGCCTCGTCCGCCAGATCGAAATCCTCGCCGGCGAGCCATTCGAGCTGGTCGTGCAGGAAGTTGCCCGCGAAGCTGCCGCGCGGGAAACGGTGCCAGGCCAGGGCCGAGGCCGGCGGCAGCGACGGCTGCCCCTCCTGGAACTCGTCGCTCTCGCGCACCGGCGCGTCTTCCAGCCGCTCCAGCGGCAGCGCCGGCAGGTGCTTCACCAGCTTGCTGAAGCTGCCGATGCTCCAGTCGCGCTCAAAGCGCGCCGCGTACTCCGCCCCCGGCTGCAGCGCCGGCGCGTCGTCGCGCGGCAGCAGCGGCGTGGCGGCGCAGGCGGCTTGCGCCTCCAGCACCGCAATAGAAGCGCACTCGCCGCAGGCGCTCTGCAGCCGCGCCAGGATCTCGCCCTCGGCGATGGCCTCGCCCCCGCCCAGCAGCTGCCCGAAGGCGCTGCGGTGCAGCACGCAGTTCTTCGCCTGCCCCTTCTTCAGCGCCGCAATGCCCACCCACAGCGCATGCCGGGCACGGGTCAAGGCCACGTACAGCAGCCGCAGGTCCTCGCGCAGCCGGTCGCGGTCGCCTTGCTCCAGCGCTTCGGCGCTCAGGTCGAAGCTCAGCTGCCGCGTGCCGTCCTCACCGATCAGCTCGATGAAGCTGCGCCCGCGCTTGTCCACCGGCCGGAAGTCGCAAGCGAACGGCAGGAACACCAGCGGGTACTCCAGGCCCTTGGACTTGTGGATCGTCACCACCTTCACCAGGTCGGCATCGCTCTCCAGCCGCACGATGCGCTCGTCGCCCTCGGCCGCGTCCTCGTTCTCGACCTGCTCGGCGAACCAGCGCACCAGCGCCTGCTCGCCGTCGAGCTGCGCGCTGGCCGCCTGCAGCAGCTCGGCGATGTGCAGCACGTTGGTCAGCCGCCGCTCGCCATCGGGCGCTGTCAGCCAGCGCGCCGGCAGCGCCAGGCGGTGCAGCGTCTGGCGCAGCATGGTCAGCACGCCCTGGCGCTCCCACACCGAGCGCAGCTCGCGCAGCGTCTCCAGCCGCTCTTCCCAGGCCTCGTCGTCCACGGCGAGACGCGCCAGCTCCGCCAGGCTCAGGTTCACCAGCGCCGTGGCGTAGGCCGCGCGCGCCAGGCGCATGTCCAGCGGCGCCGCCACCGCGCGCAGCCAGCGCAGCAGGTCGCGCGCCTCGGCGCTGGCGAAGACGGAATCCTTGTCCGAGAGGTAGACCGACGCGATCTCGCGCCGGCGCAGTTCGCGCCGCACGCACTCGGCCTCCACGCCGGTGCGCACCAGCACCGCGATGTCCGCCGGGCGCAGCCGCGCGAAACCGTCCCGCGGATGCTCGAAGCCCGCGCGCGGGTCGTTGAGCAGCGTGACGATGCCTTCGGCGCAGCGCTCGGCCGCGCGCTGGCGGTGACTCTCGGCGTTGCCCAGCTCGGCGTCCACGTGCAGCGACAGCGCCGGCACCTCGCCCGCACCGCAGAGGAAACGCTCATCGCGCCCGCGCGCGTCCACCGACTGGAAGGGAAGGGGGTTCTCCGCGCCGGCACGGAACAGGAAGGCTCCCGCGCCGCCCTGGCGCGCCTCCGCCTGCTCGAACAGCTGATTCACCGCCCGCACCAGCGCCTGCGTGGAGCGGTGGTTGGTGCCCAGCACGTAGTGCCGCCCGGCGGTGGCGCGGCGGGCACCCAGGTAGCTGTGGATGTCGGCGCCGCGGAAGGCGTAGATCGACTGCTTGGGGTCGCCGATGAGCAGCAGCGCGCTCTCGCGCTCGCACGCGGCCGTGCGGTAGAGCCGGTCGAAGATGCGGTACTGCAGCGGCGAGGTGTCCTGGAACTCGTCCACCAGCGCCACCGGGTACTGCGACAGGATGCGCTCGCGCAGCCGCTCACCCGCGCCGTCGTCGTGCAGCGCCACGTCCAGCCGCACCAGCATGTCGGCGAAGCCGTAGGCCCCGGCCTGCGTCTTCAGCTCCGCCAGGCGCCGCGCGATGCACTGGGCGGCATGGCGGCGCAGCTGCGCCTTCAGGTCGGGCAGGGCGGCCAGCGCCTCGTACAGCTGGTCGATGGCCTCGAACTCCGGCGGCAGCGCCAGCTCGGGCTTGACGGCTTCGCGCATGCCCTGGACCGACAAGCGCACGCGGCCCTTGTCGCCCAGCGCCGGCATCAGCTGGCCCGGCGCCAGGGCCCAGGCCTCCAACGCGTCCAGCCAGGGCTCGTAGTAGCGCGGCTGCAGCTTGCGCCGGTCCAGCAGGCAGACCTTGCGCGCCTGCTCGGCGCTGAACCATTCGCGCAGCGCCTGCACCTTCTCCGGCCAGCCCAACTTGAGCCGCTGCAGGTGCTTCATCTGCTCGGCCAGCACGCGGCTGCACAGCTCGCCCAGCGCCGGCGGCACCGCGTCGCCCGCGCCGATGCGCGGCACCAGCGCCGCCACGTCGCCGTGCAGCGCGCCCACGTCGGGCCAGAGCTCGAAGACGGCGTCCAGCGCGGTGTCGTCCAGCGGATAGACCTGCTGGCGCCAGTAGTCGCGCACCGCCTCCTCCTGCAGCCGGCTCTCGTCGGCCAGCAGCTCCTCGTCGAAGAGGTTGCGGCTGTCGAAGGCGTGCTCGCGCAGCATGCGCTGGCACCAGGCGTCGATGGTGTGCACCGCGGCGTCGTCCATGGCCTCGGCGGCGCAGGCCAGGCGCCAGGCCGCGCGCGTGCGCTCCGGCCCTTCCGCGTAGGACGCCAGCAGCTCGCGCAGCAGCGCGTCACTTTCCTTGGGCGCCAGCTCGCCGCGGAAGCAGCGCGCCGCCTCGCACAGCCGCGCGCGGATGCGGTCCGACAGCTCGCGCGTGGCGGCGCGGGTGAACGTCATCACCAGGATCTCGCTGGGCAGCAGCGGGCGGTGGAAGGCGCCATCCTCGCCGCCGTGGCCCAGCACCAGGCGCAGGTACAGCGCCGCGATGGTGTAGGTCTTGCCCGTGCCGGCGCTGGCTTCGATCAGGCGGCTGCCCCACAGCGGCAGGCGCAGCGGGTCGAGGATCTCACTCATCGCCCGACTCCCCGGCGCCGGCCTGCGCCAGCACCGCGACGCCCGAACCGGCCCACGACACCAGCGGGCCGTAGAGCCGCGGCGCGAACTGTTCGAAGCGGCCGTCGCGCGTGAGCGTCTCGAAATCCGGGTACAGCCGCGCCAGGCAGGGTTCCTCGCCCTCGGGAGTGACGGGGCTGAAGCCGCCGCCCTCGTACACCTCCTGCGCCTTGCCGTCGGTCACGAAGGCCAGCGCGGTGCGGCAGGCCAGCGGCAGGGGAGCCTCCATGCCCTGGCGCCACAGCGCCAGCAGCGTGCGCAGCGTCTCCTGCGCGGCCTCTTGCGGCAGCGGCTGCAGCGCCAGCACCGCGTCGCGCGAGACGATGCGCGCCTGCAGCGCCACGCCGCAGGCGCTGGCCACCAGGTGCCGCACCCAATGCTCGATGAACTTGTCGGTGCGCGCCTGGCCCTCGCGCTGCAGCACGCTGGGCGAGAGTTTCAGCAGCACCGGGCCGCCGTCGCCCTGGCGCAGCTCGGTGAGCCAGTCCTCCAGCCGCACGCCCTCGTGCTCGAAGGCCAGCGCCTCCTTGGGCGCGGCCTGCGAGAAGTCGCGCTGCAGTTTCAGCCACTGGCGGTGCATCCACTGCGCCGGCGCCAGCAGCGCCTGGCGCTGGCGCTCGCCGATGGCGTTCATGGGCAGCCGGCCGCTGCGCTGGATGCGCCGAGCGCGGCGCTCGATCTCCTCCGGCGTGCAGCGGTGCGCGTCGGCCAGCAGCTCGCCGATCAGCGTCCAGGCCTCCAAGCCGTTGAGGCCGAAGGGCTCGTCGTCCTCGCCGGGCGGCTCGCCCTCGTCGAAATTCACGCCCAGGCGGCGCACGAAGTAGTCCGACACCGGGTTCTTCAGGAAAGCCGCCAGGCGCTGGACGGTGAGCACCTGCGTCTCGGCCTCGAAGCGCGGCAGCTCGGCCTCGGCCGGCGCCGCCTCGCCCGCGTGGTGCGCGGCGCGCCACTCGCGCGCCCAGGTGCGCAGCGCCGCGCCGGCCTCGAAATAGCGGCGGCTGAAGGGCTGCAAGGGATGCTCGGTGGTGAGGCGCTTCCTGCACAGCTCCTCGCCCCAGCCGGCATCCAGGTAGTCGCGCAGCTGCGACACCAGCACCGAGGGCGGCTGCTCGCTGTTGTCGCGCACGCTGCGCCCGCTCCAGCTGACGTACAGCCGCCGCCGCGCCGACAGCAGCGCCTCCAGCATCAGGTAGCGGTCGTCGTCGCGGCGCGAGCGGTCGCCGGGGCGGCGCTGGCCGGGCAGGGCCATGAGGTCGAAATCGGCGCGGTGCGTGCGGCGCGGGTAGTCGCCGTCGTTCATGCCCAGCAGGCACACCACCTCGAAGGGAATGGAGCGCATGGGCATCAGGGTGCAGAAGGTGACGCCGCCGTCGAGGAAGCGCCGGCGCAGCGTGGGCTCGTCCAGCCCGGTGAGCCAGCCCTCGCGCAGCACCTCCAGCGGGATGGCTTCCTCGAAGCCGCCGGCCTGCGCCGCCTCCAGCCAGCCCTCCAGCGCCTCCTGCAGCAGCGCCAGCTGCTGGCGCTCGGCCTCGTCCGTGGCCTCGAAGAAGCTCTCCAGCAGCGCGCGGGCGCGCTCGCCCCACTGCGCCGGCGTGGCGGGCGTGGCCGCCAGCTCGTGCCAGCGGTGCAGCTCGTCCACCAGCACCGCCAGCGAGCCCGCGCCGGCCGCCTCCAGGCCACCGACCTCGCCGTAGGCCTCGATCCCGGCCCAGGCGGCGCCGTCGCCCGCGGCGTAGCCCAGCAGCATGCGGCGCAGCCCGAAGACCCAGGTGTTCTGCGCCCCGCAGGCGCCCAGGCCCAGCGCGGCGCGGTGCTTCTCGTCCAGGCCCCAGCGCACGCCCGCGCCGCTGAGCCACTGCGCGATGCGCGGCAGGTCGTCGTCGCCCACGTCGAAGCGCCGCGCCAGCGCGGGCACGTCCAGCAGGTCGCGGATCTCGGTGAGGCGGCAGCGCTGCTGCGGCAGCCGCAGCAGCCACTCCAGCGCCACGAACAGCGGCACGTGGCCGCGCTGCTGCAGGTCGGCGATGCCGTAGGGCACGTGGCGCGGATCGCCCGGCCCGTACTGGCCGAACACGGCGCGGATGCAGGGCGCGAAGCGGTCGATGTCCGGCACCATCACCAGGATGTCGCGCGGGCGCAGCGGCTTGCCGCCCGGCGGCTCGGCCAGCAGCGCCAGCAGCTCGTCGTGCAGCACCTCCACCTCGCGCTGCGCGCTGTGCGCGACGTGGAAGACGATGGAGCGGTCGGACGCCGCCGGCGGCGTCCTGGCGTGCTCGGCCAGCGGCAGCAGGTCGCGGATGGCGGCCTGCACCTGGGCCAGCAGCGGGGCGTCGGACGGGGTCTCGGTGTCGAACAGGTCGATGCGCGGCAGCGTGGTCTCGTGGCCCAGGGCGTGGGCGTCGAAGGCGTCGAGCTGGTGCACGAAGTCGCGGCCCTGGCGCCCCCAGGCGGCCAGCAGCGGGTGGGCGTGGGCGTGCATCTCTTCCAGGGACACGGCGGCGAGGTCGCGCTCGGCGCGGTGCTGGAAGCGGCGGCGCTGCATCTGCAGCAGCTCGCGGCCGTCGATGATGTCGGCCCAGTGGTATTGGCAGGGGTTGACCACCGCCAGCAGCACCTGGGCGTGGCGCGAGAGGGCGTGCAGCGCCTGCATCATCTGCATCGGCAGCTGCGACATGCCGAACACCACCACGCGGCGCGCCACCGGGCTGCGTGGCGCGGTGCCGGACTCCAGTGCGGCCAGGAAGCGGTTGTGGATCGCCGGGCGCACCACCAGGCGCTCGTCGTCGCTGAGCTCCTGCAGCAGCTCGCGCCACAGCAGCGGCTGCCAGCGCTGGTCCTCGGCCAGCGCCATGGCCTCGCCGTCGGCGCGGCACACGTCGTCGCGGCCCTCGCCCCAGGCCTCCAGCCAGTCGGCGCGGTAGACCTGGTACTGGTCGAACAGGTCGGCCAGGCGGCGCGCGAGCTGCAGCCGCCGCGCCACGTCACCGCCGTCCAGGAAGCGGGCAAGGGGGGCGAACTCGGGGCGTTCGAGCTGGCGCGGCAGCAACCGCATCAGGCGCCAGGTCAGCGGGATCTCGTCCAGCGGCGAAAGCGGTGGCACCGAGGCGCGTCCCAGCACCTGGCGGTAGCTGCGCCACAGGAAGCGCGCAGGCAGTTCCACCCGCGCCGCGGCGCAGACGCCGCGCGCCTGGGCCAGGGCCATCTTGAGCCACTCGGCCACGCCGTTGCTCTGGACCAGGAACACCTCGGCCTCCAGCGGCGCCAGGGGCTGGCGCTGCAGCCAGTCCACCACCGCCTCCTTGAGCAACTCCAGCCGGTTGCCGTGCAACACCAGCAACCCCGTGCCGATTTCGGCGCTCATGAGGCCGACCTCCCTCAACCAGATTCTTCACACGCGCTGCCGGCCCGCTGCCGGCAGGGGGCGGATTTTCGCAGCCTCGGCCGCCCGGCCCCTGGACCGATGTCTCGTTTTGGCCTAAACCCCGCCGCGGCGCCCGGGTATGGAGCGCGCGTTCTGCACCGATTCTTACGACCCGGTAATAGGGTAGCCTGCTGGCGAACCCGGGAGCGCAACTGCGGCGCCGGCGTGAACAAATCCATGCGCTTCGAACCTGAACTGCGCTTGAAATGCGAGGCAGAAAGCAAAAAGCCCCGCCGAGGCGGGGCTTCAACACGGCCGGTGTGGACCGCGGGTAATTCAGGCTTGAACCTGGAGCATCAGGCCTTGATGGACAGGTCGTCCAGCGTCTTGCCGCTTTCCAGGGCTTCGGTAACCCATTTCGGCTTCAGGCCGCGGCCGGTCCAGGTCTTGCCGGAAGCCGGGTCACGGTATTTCGGGGCCACGGTACCGGTCTTGCCACCGGATTCCTTCTTGCCGCTGCGGGAGCTGGAGGACAGGTCCTCGATGGTCAGATTGTTCTGGGCCATCAACTCCTTGATGGTGTTGACGGCTTCCGCACGAGAGTTCTCCTGCAGTTGCTTGATCTGACGCTCGAGTTCTTCGCGCTGCTTGAGGAGGTCTTGGATGTTTGCCATACGCTTTGCACCTTCGTTGAATGTCTGGGACATTTCTGATCTGTAACGACAAGCCCTGGGATTGATACGAATAGCAGGTTCCTGGACCGGTTGTGTTGAACTGACCTGGACTGCCGTGGAACCCTCAAGTTCCGGCCCGTATCTCCTCCGGGCTTGCGCGGAACGGATAATGCCACAATGTGCGCGAACTATGAACCTCCGTCGCCAAAGAATTTTCGGGTTCATCTGCAAAGTGAGGAACCCGACTTCGGCTACACGAATGAGGCATATCCAGGTTCCAGTGCGGTGTTCATCACGGCGGGGCCGGAGTATGAATCGCATTTCTCGCCCTGGCCCGGAGTGTTCGGGTTGTTGCCACCCTGGGCACGCGAACCCAGCCTGGCGCGCCACACCTACAACGCCCGCAGTGAAACGGTGGATTCGAAACCCAGTTTCAAGTCCGCCTGGAAGGCACGCCGCTTCTGCCTGATACCGGTCCAGGCTATCTTCGAACCCAACTATGAATCAGGCCGCGCCGAGCGCTGGCGCATTGCACGCGTGGACGGTTTGCCGTTCTGCCTGGCGGGGATATGGGAAGAAGCGCACCGGGATAGCGGCACGGTGTGGTCGTATTCCATGCTCACCATCAATGCGGACGCGCATGAGCTCATGCGGCGCTTTCACAAGCCCGGTGAAGAAAAGCGCTCGGTGGTCGTGCTGCCACCCAGTCATTACCGGGATTGGCTGTATGCCGACGAGCGCGAAGCACGGGCGCTGCTGCAACCCATGGAGGCCGAACAATTCGTCACCACTCCGGCGCCACGTCCGCCCCGGGTGCCCGCGGCCGGGCCCAGCAATGCCGCCTGAGCCGCCCAGGTTCCCGAGGGCGGCCGTCTGCGGGCTAGGCGGGCGTCCAGCCCGCCACCTTCATGTAACAGGTTGAAAGATTCTTGTGTTACAGCCGCTGCCGGACCGTTTTCCCGTGCGGGATCCGCCGCAGATACGGTCGTCGGTTTCGCGCAAGCTTGGGCGTGAAAACTTCACACCAGCCCGAGGCGCGTTGAATGCTCAGAATGGTCATGTGAAAAAAATTTGCAAAGTTTGCTTGAATTGAATGCAACCCGGTGATAAGAGTCGAGAACCTCGGCGGCCCGGATGGAGGATACACAGGCCGTCACACATTGCAGCGGGCGCTGGAACAGTTCACTGGGCAATGGCCGATATCGTTGGCGAAAGGTCGCGCAAGACACGAAATGTCAGGGCGGGAATCAATGCCCATTCGAAGCCAGATGGCCGGCGCAGACCTGGCAACAATGCGGAGGAAAAGCGTGCAAAGCATGGACAAGAGGGCCTGGACCGCCGGCTTTCTGGCTGGCGGGATATTCGCTGAACAGTGCCCGTACGTGCAGGGTTCGTTTGAGGCGCTGGATTGGTACGGCGGCTGGATTGAAGGCGCGGCCAATGCGCTGGATCGGCACCATTACGCCCAGGGCTCCCTGGAGGCCGATGTGGTGTCCTCGCGCCACGGCCTGAGCCCACACTCGACCCGGCATTGAGCGGCTGAAACCGCTCCGCGTCCCGCAGTGAATCCACACGGGCGCGATCGACGCCCCAGCTGCCGCAGCGCAGCATTCCGGGCCTTCCTCCGTACCGCACGGGTACGGATTCCAGCAAAAGCGCCTCGGCGGGCTCACGAATTGAGCCTGCAGGTGGCCATCCATCCGCCGTACTCCATGGGCGCAATAACCCCGTCGTCCGGCGGGGATTCCCGAAATCCATAACACCCCCGGTACGCCATTGCCCCGGCAAGCGGCGTGTGAAGTGCTTGCGAGGGAAAGCAGTCAAATGGGCTGCCGTCCAAGCCCGTGGCGTCCTGGACATTGCGGCATCGTGCGGACTCCAGTACCTGGCTTTCAATGCCAGCCCGGCGGCCACGGAACTCCAGGGTTCGAAGTAGCGCTGCCGGGATTGCACCAGGGTTTCATCCAATAACAGTCTGTGTGCCCAGACGACGGTACTGCAACGCATGGCGGCCATGGCCCCTGGCCATTCACCGTAAAAGGCCTCCAATCCCTGTTCCCGCCAGTGAATGTTGTCGTTCGCTAACGAACGAGGACACTCGCGCCCAATGCCCGGTAGCCGGCGGATTTGAGGCATGGCGGCTTCGGCAATGTGGTGGGTGCGCAGCGCAATATCGGGCGAATTCCTCTGGGCGCGGGTCTCTGGGACATCATTGGATTGGCGCTGGCCACCGGCCTGGCAACCCTGGCACCGGAACTGAAATAGAAGCTCTACTGCTGCACCGATCCGCGCGGATCGAACGCCGCAATCCACGACGCAGGGCCAGCAAAAAGCGAATGCCGGACACCGCGGCGGTTGCAATCCGCGGCCTTGAATTCCCGGGCGGCTCCCCGGATTTGCCCGGGACGTGCGCGCCATGCTTTGGCGGCCATTGGACCAGGCACGAAGTCCGGGTGTTCCGGTCTTTCAGCAAGAGACCATCCGCTGTTGCACATCCCCGTGCAGTACGCCCGCTGCCAGCGCGGAACGCGGATGAAACCCGGGCCAGGAGTGCATGGCGATACCGCCGCCATCGCCATCGGCCCGGAAACAACCGCCGGCTTGCATGCGGCATAAAGGCGCCTATGCTGTACATCCATACAGCCATGACGCCCCGCCGCTTGTTTGGGCTGACGCGGCGCGGCGTGCCTGTCCTCAGCCCTGGAGAATTTCGTGATGGCAAACCCGGTGAAGAGGATTCCCGACGGCTACTCGACCGTGACGCCCTACCTGACCATCAAGGGTGCGGCACAGGCCATCGATTTCTACAAGCGGGCCTTCGGCGCCGAGGAAAACATGCAGCTGCGGGCACCGGACGGCTCGGTGATGCATGCCGAGATCCGCATTGGCAATTCGGTATTGATGCTGCATGACGAGGCACCGCAATGGCAGGCCTTGAGTCCGCAAACGCTCGGCGGCTCCCCGTGCAGCCTGATGCTTTACGTGGACGACGTGGACGCCTGCGTCCAGCGCGCCGTGGAGGCGGGCGCGACGCTCACCATGGCGGTGGCCGACCAGTTCTATGGCGACCGCGCCGGCGGGCTGAAGGACCCCTTCGGTCACAAGTGGCACATCGCCACGCACGTGGAGGACGTGTCGGAAGAGGAGATCCGCCGCCGCGCCGCGAAGCTGTTCGAGGGCAGCTGCGCCGGCTGAGCGCCGGGCGCGTGCCACGGCGCCAGGACAGCCGGCCCGCTCAGGGCCGCCAGCGGCTGGAACGGGTGCCGCCGGGCTGCAGCAGCCCGCATGGCGTAGCCGGGTGCGCGGCGTGCTCGGGATCGCGCACCGGCGATACGGGGCGGCCCGCCGGAAGGCAGCGCAGGCGTACCGCGCGAGGCCGGCCCGCTGCCCGCGCCAGGAGGCCATGCCATGCGACTCGAAGGTTCCTGCCATTGCGGCGCCGTGCGTTTTTCCGTGGAGTCGCACGAGCCCGTGCCCTTCATGCGCTGCTACTGCTCGATCTGCCGCAAGACCGCGGGCACCGGCGGCTACGCGATCAACCTCGGCGCGGACAACGCCACGCTGCAGGTGCAAGGACGCGAGCATCTGAGCGTGTACCGCGCGCGCATGGAGGACGGCAGCCGCAGCAGCGGCGAGCGCCATTTCTGCAAGCACTGCGGCACGGCACTGTGGCTGTGGGACCCGCGCTGGCCGGCGCTGGTGCATCCGCATGCCGGCGCCATCGACACGCCGTTGCCCGAGGTGCCTCAGCTCACGCACATGATGCTGGGCTTAAAGCCGGCCTGGGTGCAGGTGCAGGCCGGTCCGAAGGACGCCACCTTCGATGCCTATCCGGACGAGTCGCTGGCCGAGTGGCACCGGCGCCATGGGCTGGCGCGCTGAATCCGCGGCCCCGATGCGGCGCGCCGCTTGCCCTGGGCAGCGCGAAAAGCTCGATTCCGGCCTGCAGCGGTGGGCCTCACGGCATGGAAGGTTCAGGATGCAACAACTCACGCCGCAAGGCAGGCAGGCCATCGACGACATCGCCCGGCGCCACGGCTTCAGCGCCGAGGCCGTGACCGCCATGCTCTGGGCCGTGGTGCAGGGCCAGGGCGGCATGGCGCAGTTCGGACATCCCGAGTTCGGCGGCCCGGGGCAATGGATGCGCGGCGGCATGACGATGGTGTCGGACATGTTCAACCACGCGCTCAAGGCCCGCGTGGACGGCCTGTGCAACGAGCTTGCCGGCCTGGTCGCCAGCCAGCCTGACCTGCTGCACGGCGGCGGCAGCTTCCAGTCGCAGAGCCAGGGCAGCGGCGGAATGCCGGGACAGCAGCAGTCGGCCTGGAGCGGCGGCACGCAGCCGCCCGCTGAGGGCATGCCGCCGCCGACGGCCAGCCTGTTCGTGCCGGCCGCCGGCAGCAGCGACTGGTGGGGGCCAGGGCTGGGCCGGCCCAACAGCAGCGGCGCGCAGAACGGCGTGCGTTACGCCTACTTCGCGCAGGCGCGGCGGCTGGCCATCGAGCTGCGCGGCCGGGTCACGGTCTACGACACGCTGGACCACCACATCGGCGGCGTCTCGCAGCAGCAGTCGGGCAGCGGCTCGCTGAGCTTCACCAGCCAGCACGGGCTGGTCAACGTGGAGCGCCTGCCGGTGGTGTCGGTGGACGGCCAGCCGCCGGCCGCCGCGTCGGCTCCGACGTCACCGAATGCAGCGCCCACGCCAGCGCCGATGGCCGCATCCACCGCACCCGCGCCGCAGGCCGGCACGGCCAGCGGGCTGCCGCAGGGGCTGGACGTGTTCGCGGCGATCGAGAGGCTGGCCGAGCTGCACGCGCGCGGCGTGCTCACCGCCGAGGAGTTCTCGGCCAAGAAGGCGGAGCTGCTGAGCCGGCTCTGAGCACGGCGACGGCAGCTTCGCAAAGAGCAGCCGGATCGAGAGCCCACCGGGCCAGCCGGAGCACCGGCCGCAGGGGCCACAGGGGCCACAGGGGCCACAGGGGCCGACGATGCGGCATTTCAGCCCGGCAGGAACGCGACGTCACCGATTGGCGCCTACAACTCCTGGCGCCCCAATCTTCGTTATGTCAACAAACGCTGAAATTGGCGATTTCAGCGTGCGGCCAGCAGTTCGACCTCGAAGGTCAAGGTGCTGTTGCCGGGAATGGTTCCGGGAATGCCGCGGGCGCCGTAGGCGGTGTCGGCCGGGCACGTGAGCTTGGCCTTGCCGCCGACCTTCATGCGCTGCAGTCCCTCGGTCCAGCAGGGAATGACGCGGTTGAGCGGGAACGTGGCGGGCTGGCCGCGCTTGTAGGAGCTGTCGAACTCCTTGCCGTCGGGCAGCGTGCCGCGGTAGTGCACCTGCACGGTACTGGTCGGCCCGGGCTGCGCGCCCTGGCCCTTGACGCTGTGCTCGACGACCACGCCCGAGGGCAGCTTCTCGGTTTCGGTCTGGGCGGTCACGGGAAGCGTAGCGGCCAGCAGCAGCGCGGCGCAGAGTGCGGAAGACGTTTTCATGCAGTGAAGAAGCGCAAGGGTGATGAAGGCGCGCAGTGTCGCTGCTTTCGCACCGACCGGCCGCAGCGCCGGTTACCGCGCATGCGACCGACTACCACCACCAGCCCCGGCGGTTGCACTTGCAACCGCCGGGGCGCAGCCGGCACACGTGCTCAGGCGTGGCCCGGCGCGTAGCTGAAGCCGCCGCCGCGCTCCTGTTCGAGCCGGGTTTCTTCCATCAAGTCTTCCTGCACCGGATCAGGCGCACCACCGCGCTTGAGATGCTCCTGGTACCAGGCCGTGATGAGGGCGCACACGATGGGATCAGGGCCCTGGACCAGCTCATCGATATCGAAACCGCTGGCCATGCAGATGGCCTCGATCGGCTGGGGATCGAAGATCACGGCGCCGTCGCGAATATCCCGCGACAGGCGCAGGTCCTCGAAGTTGACGCCGTCGGGAATGGTTGCCTGCAAATGTATCAAGCTGCCTCCTCTGGAGCCCGCCATGGGTTGAACCATTGTGACCGACGCCAAAGGCACCGGCGCCGGCCCTTCCGCCTGGAGCAGTTCGCGGGCCCAGGGGGTGCGAACAATGCCGCAATAGAGGTAAGGCGCGGGGGCCGGACGCCCCTCAATCACGGATCTCGCGCACCTCAGCATCGACGATCTCGCCCGCTCCACCGCTGCCGCGCCCATGGCGGAACGGCGTCGCTGCTGCATCCGGCCGGGCACCCATGCGGCCCGGCCAGACAAAGCGCACCGCGCCGCGCTGGAGCCGGCGTCGGGCCACCAGCGCCACCACCAGCAGCACACCCGCGGTGACCATGCCGGCCAGCAGCGTGAAGGCCAGCACCAGCAGGCCGACGAAACCCAGGACCAGGCCCCGGACCGCGTTCGCCAGGCTTTGCAGCAGGCGCGCCGGGCCCGAGGACGCGCGCGTGGAGTAAGGCAGATGCATCAGCTTCTTTCAGGGGACGTTCAGTCGTCGTTGCCGCCGAAGATACCCAACAGCGCCAGCAGCGACTGGAAGACGTTGAACAGGCTCAAGTAGACGCCCAGCGTGGCCGTGATGTAGTTGGTCTCCAGGCCGTCCTGCACGCGCTTGAGGTCATGCAGGATGAAGGCCGAGAAGATGCCGATGGCCAGCACCGACAGCGTGATCATCAGCGCGCTGGACTGGATGAAGACGTTGGCAATGCCCGCCACCATCAGCATCACCACGCCCACGAACAGCCACTTGCCCATCGAGGTCAAGTCGCGCTTGATCACCGTGGACAGCATCGCCATGCCCAGGAAGATGCCGCCCGTGCCGGCGAAGGCCGTCATCACCAGGCTCGCGCCGTTGGACAGGCCCAGCACCGTGCCCACCAGGCGCGACAGCATCAGGCCCATGAAGAAGGTAAAGGCCAGCAGCACCGGCACGCCGGCGGCGGAATCCTTGGTGCGCTCGATGGCGAACATGAAGCCGAAGGCACCCGCGAGAAACACCACCAGGCTCACCAGCGGCGACATCGCGCTCGACAACCCCGTGGCGATTCCTAGCCAGGCGCCCGCCACGGTAGGCACCATCGACAGCGCGAGCAGCCAGTAGGTGTTGCGCAGCACGCGCTGCTGCTGCGCAGCCAAACCCGGCGCCTGCGCGGCGCGGGCACGAAGGTCGATCTGCTGAAGGTTCATGGAGGCTCCCTAGACTCGCTCGCCGCCCCCGCGGCGAAGGCCACGGATTTGGGACGGCAACGCTAATCTAGGGGCGTCCTTACATCGAAACAATCAGAAGGTTACGATGCGTTTGATCGAAAAAACCGCATCGTTGTCCCCGTGGCCGCCCTGCCCCGGCACCGCGGACAACGCCGCCGCTCAGGGTGTGACCGCCACCTTGAGCACCCCGTCGCGCTGGTGGCCGAACAGCTCATAGGCGGCCTCGATGTCGTCGAGCCTGAAGCGGTGCGTGACCATGGCGCCCAGGTCCACCCGGCCGGCCTCGATCACGGCCATGAGCCGGCGCATGCGCTCCTTGCCGCCCGGGCACAGCGAGGTGACGATGCGGTGGTCGCCCAGCCCGGCAGCGAAGGCGTCCAGCGGAATGCGCAGGTCGGTGGAGTACACGCCCAGGCTGGAGAGCGTGCCGCCCGGCCGCAGCACGCGCAGCGCCGCCTCGAAGGTGGCCTGCGTGCCCAGCGCCTCGATGGCGGCGTCCACGCCGCGCCCGCCGGTCAGGCGCAGGATCTCGGACACCGGGTCCACCTTGCCGGCATCAACCACCACGTCCGCCCCCATGCGCCGCGCCATCTCCAGCCGCTCGGGCAGCCGGTCCACGCCGATGACGAGACTGGCGCCGCTGAGCTTGGCGCCGGCCGTGGCGCACAGACCGATGGGCCCCTGCGCGAACACCGCCACGGCGTCGCCAATGCGGATGTGCGCGCTTTCCGCGCCGGCAAAGCCCGTGGACATGATGTCCGGGCACATCAGCACCGCCTCGTCGCTCAATCCGTCGGGCACGGGCGCGAGGTTGAACATGGCGTCAGGCACCAGCACGTACTCGGCCTGGCAGCCGTCGATGGTGTTGCCGAAGCGCCAGCCGCCCATGGGCTTCCAGCCGTGGGCGCTGCCGGCGCCGTCCTGGGCGCAGAAGCCGCACTGGCAGGCGTTGCTCCAGCCGCTGGGCGTGATGGCGCCGGCGATGACGCGCTGCCCCTCGCGGTAGCCCTTGACCGCGGAGCCCAGCTTCTCGATCACGCCCACGGGCTCGTGGCCGATGGTCAATCCGCGCGCCACGGGGTACTCGCCCTTGAGGATGTGCACGTCGGTGCCGCAGATCGTGGTGGTGGTCACGCGCAGCAGCGCGTCCTGGGGCCCGACATCGGGAATCGGCTTGTCGTCGAGCACGATGCGACCCGGTTCGACGAAGACGGCGGCTTTCATCATGGGCATGGCGGACTCCTGGCCAAGGGATCAAGCCCTCCAGGCTAGGCCGACATGGGATGCCGGACTTGCGCTGGCGCAAGCGCGGCAGCGCCAGTTTGGCGGGCCAGGCCGCGGCGGACGCCTGCGGGCTCAGGCCGCCTGGCGGCGCCGCGGCGCGGTCGCGCGCACCGGCTTGCGCGCCATCTGGAACAGCTCGTTGCGCGCGGCCTGCGTAATCGCCACCACGCAGGGGTGCGTGATGCGGCGCTCCACCGAGATGGCGAAGAAGTCTTCTTCCACGCCCTCGGCGACACCCACGCTGCGCACGCCGAACTGCGCCTCGATCCCGGGCGCGATCACGCCCGGCGCGGCAAAGAAGCCGGCGCTGCGACGCCCGAACTCCTGGATCAGCGCGCTGTCGTCGAACTCGCCCACCAGCCGCGGGCGCACGTTCTGCGACTGGAACCAGGCGCGCAGGCGCTGGCCCATGGCGGAGTCCTCGCCCGGCATGAGCACCGGCGCGCCGTCCAGGCAGGCCGGGAAGTCGCCGGGGTGACGCTCGCGCAGCGCCGGCGTGGCGAAGAAGCTCAGCGTCGAGGAGCCCAGGCGATGGCTGAAGGCACGCACGCTCACCGAGGACGGGATGGGCGCGTCGGCGATCACGAGATCGAGCTTGTGCAGCGCCAGCTCGGCCAGCAGCAGGTCCAGCTTCCACTCGCGGCACACCAGGTGCACGTTCTCCACCGCGAAGGCCGGCTCCACCAGGTGGTAGGCGATGGCCTTGGGCACGGCGTCGGCCACGCCGATGCGGAAGTCCAGCGCCCGGCCGTGCGTGGTGCGCTCGCGCACGGAGGCTTCCAGCTCGGCGCCCAGGGCGAAGATGTCCTTGGCGTAGTCCAGCACCATGCGCCCGGTATCGGTGAGCACCAGGCGGCGCCCGCTGCGCGCGAACAGCGGGCTGCCCAACCGCTCTTCCAGCAGCTGGATCTGGCCGCTGACCGTCTGGGGCGTCAGGTGCAGCTGCTCGCTGGCGCGGGCCACGCTGCCGGTCTCGGCCACCTGCAGGAAGTAGTGGAGGTGCTTGTAGTTCATGCACCAATCATCAGACTTTTCCTACACGCAAGCCCGGAATAATCGGATTTACTTGGATTGGATCAGCGCCCTACAGTGGTCTGGTCGTCACTTCCCCGGGAATCCGGAGCGCCGAATGGAAATCCGAGTGCATGCCGCCTGTGCCCGTGCCGCCGCACTGGCCGACCACGCACGCCGCCGCCTGCTCTACGTGCTGCGGTCGCGCGAGCACCAGGTTGAGAGCGTCGAGGTGCGCCTGGGCGACACGCGCAGCCGCCACGGCCAGAAGGAGGGCTACTGCCGCGTCCAGCTGCGCTTGGTGCACGCCGGCGTGGCCTCGGTGGTGGACGTGGGCAAGGACCTTTACGACGCCATCGACCGCGCGGTGGACCGCGCCGGCCGCCTCGCGGTGGAGCACCTGCGCGTCGCCCAGCCGGCGGCGGCCTGAATCCCGCCCCGGCGCGCGGGCCGCGCGGAGTGGGCGCTGGCCTGGCACGCATGGGCGAACTCGCGCCCATCCCCTATGGAAGCGACCAGGGCGCCTGGCGGCGAGCGTGCCGCTGCCCGGGATGCGTTCAAGCCGCGGGCTGGGCGCGCTGGTCTGATGCCACTGTCCCAGCAGCTGCTGCATGTGCCTGATGTGCGCGTGCACCTTTATCTGGTCGTACTCGGCATGCAGCGCCGTGCGCAGCACTGCTTGTTCGCCTTCACGCAGGGCGGCTTGACCAGCTGTGGGCCATCAGTCGCACGGTGTGGCCCAGCTGCTGCAGCCGCCGTGCCCAGTAGTGCGCGCTGGAGCAGGTTTCCATGCCGACCACGCACAGGGGCAACTGGGCGAAGAACTCGATGAGTTGCGCGTGCTTGATCTGACGACTGAAGACGCGCCTGCCACGTTCTCGATGCCGGCGGCGCGAATGAGCGCAATGGCGTCCATGCCAGCCCCGGGAGCCATCACATCGACCAAGCAGGTGGCGAAGAAGTAGATCCGTTGTGGTCGGATCCGGCCTTGCAGCGCGGTGCTGCTGTACATCTGTTCCTTCGCCCTCTGCGCCTGCGCAGCCACCGTGGCGGCTGAGGCGCCGCAGAGATCCTGCCTATACCGAGTTCGTCGCTCGCGGCCTCTGCTACTGTCAACGTGCGTATGCAGCGCAGCGGGGGTCGGAAGTGTAGAAAAGCGTAACGGCACGTCCGAGCCGCGTATGCCCGGCAAGGCAAGAAGAACGCCGCACGGCGTAATGCCTTGCCCACAGCATGGGGCCAGAGCAAAGCGATTTCATCGTGCGGGCAGCCAACTTTCGACGCATGCCGAGTTCCGAGCGCAACCGCTGGATCGGGCATGCCACCAATCCGGGTAAAAACATAACCCCCTGTCCAGATGACGCTGCAGCTACCCCCGGACCCTTGAATGGACAGCGAGCCGTAGACACAAAAAGCAACAATATTCACAGCGTATCCATATTGAAACGGCAGCACGCGGTTGTTGCGAAAACCCGCGTTTGCGGGTTCGCAGCGGCTGCGCCTTCGGGAACAAAATGGCCCCGTGCTGTGATTCAGGCTCATCCAGACACGGCACGAAACCACCACAAGACGTCCCATTGAATTGCGCTCAAGCCGGTTCCAGGGTGACGCCGAACAACAACATCACTTCGAGGGGCACAGCGACTGCATCGATCACACTCGGTATTTTTTCAGTCCTGTGAATTCAGTCGGCATACCGCAATCAGCCAGCCGGATCGCTGAGACCGAAGGCTGCTGACGGCGTGTGCCTCACGCAAAGGCAAATACCCATGCCCATCAGCGAGAACGTCAAGCTTGGCCACAAGGTGCAGATTTTCCAGCCGACGCTGGTCAACCTCTACGGCTGCACCATCGGCGACGATACGAAAATTGGCGCATTTGTCGAAATTCAGAAAAATGCTCTTATCGGAGCTCGCTGCAAAATTTCGTCGCACACTTTCGTCTGTGAAGGCGTTGAGATATCCGACGAAGTATTCATCGGGCACGGTGTAATGTTCACCAACGATCTTTATCCTCGTGCCACCAATACCGATGGCGGGCTGCAGACCGAAGCGGATTGGAAGGTCGAGCCAACCTACGTCAAGCGCGGTGCTTCCATCGGCAGCAACGCCACCATCGTCGCAGGAGTCACGATCGGAGAAGGTGCCTTGGTAGGTGCCGGCGCGGTGGTGACTAAGGATGTCCGCCCCTATGCCGTCGTTGCTGGCGTACCAGCGCGCGTGGTAGGCGACACCCGTGAGATGAAGAAGACCTGAATTCCACCGGAATACTCATTTCGGCAGCGGTTCACCTAACCAAAAAACGCACTTCAGGCAGGACGGGCTGAGCGGTGTCACCTGTCATCGAGGCCGCGGCTCAAGGTTTTTACTAGCGAGGGAATCAAGATGATCAACATCGGCGTCATCGGTTACGGATATTGGGGTCCGAACCTCGTGCGCAATTTCGCGGAAACGCCGGGGCTCAATGTGGCTTCGGTGTCAGATCTCGACTCGTCCAAGCTGGAACTGGTGCGCAAGCGCCACGCCTGCAACACGACCACTGATTACCGCGACCTGCTCAACGACAGCTCGATTGACGCGATCGCCATCGCCACCCCCGTCAATACCCATTACGAGCTTGCGCTCGCTGCCCTCCAGGCCGGCAAACATGTCTGGCTGGAAAAGCCGATGACGGAAACCTCGGTGCAGGCACGACGCCTGGTCGAGGAAGCGGAACGCCGCCGCCTCGTGCTCATCGTCGACCACACCTTCATCTACACCGGCGCCGTCCGCAAGATGGGCGAGATCATCCGCAACGGCGAACTGGGCAAGATCTATTACTACGACTCGGTACGCGTCAATCTCGGTCTGTTCCAGCGCGACGTCAGCGTGATTTCAGATCTTGCCGTACATGATTTTTCCATCCTGGATTATCTGCTGGGCGAGCATCCGGCGGCAGTCACCGCCAGCGGCACGAACCATTTCCCCGGTACGCCGGAAAATCTGGCCTACGTGACGTTGTTCTACGATTCCGGAACCATTGCCCACGCCAACGTGAGTTGGCTGGCACCGGTAAAAGTGCGCCAGATTCTCATCGGCGGCAGCAACAAGATGATCACCTACGACGACCTCGAACCCAGCGAGAAAATCAAGGTTTATGACAAGGGTGTCAGCTTCACCGACGATCCAAACCAGATCCGGGAAATGCGCATCGGCTACCGCACGGGCGATATGTGGGCGCCCAAACTGGCGGTTTCCGAAGCCTTGCGCGTCGAAAGCGAACATTTCGTCGACTGCATCAAGAACGGCACCACGCCCATGACAGACGGTCATCTCGGCGTGCGGGTCGTGGAACTGATCGAAGCCGCCAATCGCTCCATGCGCTGCCGCGGCGATACCGTCACCATTCAGAAGAGGGGCTGAAAATCATGATTCCTTTTGTCGATCTCAAGGCGCAATACCGCTCCATCAAGGACGAGGTGAATACCGCCATCCAGGGCGTCATCGAACGCTGCGAATTCACGCTGGGCAGTGAAGTTGCTGCCTTTGAAAAGGAATTTGCCGCCTATTGCCAAGTTGAGCATGGCATTGGCGTCAATACCGGTACCAGTGCGCTGCATCTGGCACTGCTGGCTGCAGGCGTGGGCAAAGGCGACGAAGTAATTACCGTGCCCTTCACCTTCGTCGCCACGGTATCGGCCATCGACTACACGGGCGCCACGCCAGTGTTCGTCGATATCGATCCCAAGACTTTCACGATGGACGTGAACGCCCTCGAGGCCGCCATCACCGAGAAGACCAAGGCCATCATTCCGGTACACCTGTATGGCCAGACAGCGGACATGGATCCGATCCTGGAAATTGCGCGCAAGCACAACTTGGTCGTGATCGAGGACGCCTGCCAAGCCCATGGCGCCGAGTACAAGGGCCGCCGCGCCGGCAGCATGGGCCACATGGGCTGCTTCAGCTTCTACCCGGGAAAAAATCTGGGCGCCTACGGCGAAGGCGGCATGGTGGTGACCAACAACCCCGAGTTCACACGGACCATCCGCATGCTGCGCGACTGGGGTGCGGAAAAGAAGTACCAGCACGTGCTCAAGGGCTACAACTTCCGCCTCGAGGGCATTCAGGGAGCCGTGCTGCGGGTGAAGCTGAAGTACCTGGAAGGCTGGACCGAGGCGCGCCGCACGGCCGCCGCCCGCTATGACAGCCTGCTGGCCGGCACCGGCGTCCCGACGCCCTACGCCCGTCCGGACGTGCGCCACGTCTATCACCTCTACGCCATCCGAACGCAGAACCGCCAAGCCTGGCAGGACGCGCTGCTGGCGCAGGGCATCCAGACCGGCATTCACTACCCCACGCCAGTACACCTGCTGCCTGCTTTCGCCGACCTGGGCTATCAGGCCGGGCAGTTCCCGCATGCGGAACGAGCAGCCAACGAAGTGTTGTCGCTGCCGATGTTCCCCGAACTGACGGCTGAGCAGTGTGAGCGCGTAGCACAGGCGGTGCAGGAACTGGCCATGCCAGTCCCAGCCATGTCGGAAGCAAGCCCGGTGGGCGTCGCCTGAGGCAGGACGATGAGCGGTGCTGACCAGGTTGCACCGTCAACGGCGCAACCCCTGCTCATCTTCCCGTACAACGGCAACGGGCTTGAGGCGCTGGATTGCCTGGGCCAGGCGTATCGCCTTGTCGGCTTCATGGACGATACGCCGGGCAAGCAAGGCGTTGACCGCCACGGCTGCCTCGTGACGGGTCGCGAAGCCCTGCAGCGCTGGCCCGAGGCGCAGGTGCTGGCAGTGCCGGGCAGTCCGACGTCGTACCGCTCGCGCCGCTCGATCGTGGAGGCGCTGGGACTGCCGAGCAGCCGCTTCGCCCGCGTCATCCACCCCAGCGCGCGCGTGTCACCGCTGGCCACGATCGGTCGTAACGTTCTGATCATGGCCGGCGTGGTGATCACCAGCAACGCCGTCATCGGCGACCACGTGTGCGTGCTGCCCAACACCGTGATCCACCACGACGCGCACATCGGAAGCTGGAGCCTCATCGGCTCGAACGTGACCATCGCGGGCAGCGTCATGCTGGGCGAGAACTGCTACGTCGGAAGCGGCACCAGCATCATGAACGGCGTGGAGATCGGCGACGGAACGCTGATCGGCTTGGGCAGCAACGTCATCCGCAGCGTGGGCGGCGGTGCCTGCATCGCCGGCAACCCGGCCCGGTTGCTGAGGGCGTAGATCCAGCCAAGGGTGCCGGGCTGCCGAGCACCGCCCAGTTCACGGCTTCATCTCAGCCCGCCGCGGCCCCCGCCCCGGCGGGCTTTCTCTTAACTTTTGTTGCCTGTTGACCGGCCCGTCTGCAGCGTCGATATCGAGTGGCCCCGCTTCACTCAAGCGGCCCTTTGCATCAAATGCGCCATAAAGGCCAGGTGATCGTCACGTGCGCGGCTTGAGGCGCCAGCTTCACGACGTCACTGTAGGGAGCCAAGTCGCGTTCGGTGCTGCGGTCCAACTGCAAGCGCATTGCAACGAAGGCGGCCAGCGCCAAGCCCCCGAACACCACCGCCATGGCCCACAGCGGCAGCTCGCCACGCAGTTTGTGGACCACCCGATCCGGTGCGGCCCAGTGCGGGGCGAAAGCCGTGCGCCGCCCCTGCAGTTGTGCAATCTCGTCGCCCAGGCGGGCCGTGAGGTAGTCCAGCTTCTCGCGCCCTTCAAGGGCGTAGCGCCCCAGGAAGCCCAGCAACAAGCACAGGTGAAACACCTCCAGCACGCCCAGGCGCGCCACGCCCTCGCGCCGCAACAGCTCCAGCTTGTCGAAGAAGCGTTCGCCGGCCATGTGCTTGCCGAACAGTTCCAGCTGCAGCGGCCTGCACTCCCACTCGCCGCGGAGCGGCAGCTTCGAGTTCAGCACCACCTCATCCAGCAAAGCACAGAAAGCGAACCGGGCCTCGGACACGTCACCAGCGGCGATCTGCAACTCCCGCGCATTGCGCTCGATGCCTTCCAGGAGCTGGCAGACCTGGTGGCGGAAAGCGGAGGCATCCGCAGGCGCGTGGCCATTGCGCAGCAGCAACAGCATGTAGAAGCCGGGATGCATCAGGTCCAGCAGGCTGCGCGGCTCACCGGTCACGGCAGCAGGCAGCACCGGGCGTTGGAGCGCCATTCCCTTTGGCCCCGCCGTCAACAGTGAAGGCACGGGCATGTCTTTCATGGACAGCTCAGCGCTTCCTGCCCGGCCAGAGCGGCGCGCTGGCGCTGCGGGAGCTGCTGACGCTGGCCAGCGGCGTGAGCCTGGAATACGAGGTGCACCTGCGCTTGCGCAGCGACGCAGTGGTACCCACACCACTGAACCGCGGGAACACGGGCTTCCCTGCCCGGCTCGGTTGGAACACTTTCTTACTTTCCAGCCCCAGTCCCCGCGAGCGGGAAGAAGCGGTCTACGACCTGCACGCCACGGCTACCTGAGCGTGGTGCCCGCCGCGGCTTCAGAAAGAAGCCATGAGCCACCGCCTCAATCAGCTCGTTTCCAAGCTCAACGACACCTGCCGCCACGCGGCGGCCCGCGCGGCCGCCATCGCCATGGCCCGCGGCCACCACGAGGTGGACATCGAACACCTGCTGCTGGCGCTGCTGGAAAGCGCCGGCAGCGATTTCTCAGGGCTGTGCCGGCGCTTCAGGGTGGATGCCGAGCAGCTGCGCGCGGAGCTGGAGCAGGAACTCGCGGCGCTGCCCGCCGGCCATGAGCAGATGCCCGTGTTCAGCCTGCGGCTGCGCACGCTGTTCGAGCAGGGCTGGAGCCTCGCTTCGCGCGACGCGCACGACGCTCGCATCCGCAGCGTCCACCTGCTGCAGGCACTGCTCACGCAGCCGGCGCTGAGCCGCGTCACCCGCCGCGCCAGCCCGCAGTTCGCGTGCATCCCGGCCGAGGCGCTGACGCACGCCGCCGAGGAGCTCACGCTCGGCTCGGCCGAGGCGCCGGAGAGCGCGAGGGCGACGCTGCAGGCACCTCCCATCAGCGCCACGGTGGCGCCCGCAACCGAGGCCGCGGAGGCACCGGCGCTGGAGCAGTACACGCTGGACCTCACGCAGCAGGCCCGCGACGGCGGCATCGATCCGGTGATCAGCCGCGACGCCGAGATCCGGCAGCTCATGGACATCCTGCTGCGCCGGCGCCAGAACAACTCCCTGCTCATCGGCGAGCCCGGCGTGGGCAAGACGACCGTGGTGGCCGGGCTGGCGCTGCGCATCGCCGCCGGCGAGGTGCCCCCGGAGCTGTGCGGCGTGGCGATCCGCGCGCTGGACCCGGCGCTGCTGCAGGCCGGCGCCGGCTTCCCCGGCGAGCTGGAGCGGCGGCTGCGCCAGCTCATCGCCGAGGTGCAGGCCAGCCCGCAGCCCGTCGTGCTGTTCATCGACGAGGCGCACACGCTCCTGGGCACCGGCGCCGCTGACGTGCTCAAGCCCGCGCTGGCCCGCGGCGAGCTGCGCACCATCGCCGCCACCACCTGGAGCGAATACCGGCGCCACGTCGGCAAGGACGCCACGCTGGCGCGCCGCTTCCAGGTGGTGAAGGTGGAGGAGCCCAGCCCGGCGCTGGCCGTGGCCATGCTGCGTGGCCTGGCGCCGCGGATGGAGCGGCATTTCGGCCTGCGCATCCGCGACGACGCCCTCACCGAGGCCGTGCGGCTGTCCACGCGCCACCTCGGCGAGCGGCACCTGCCGGGCAAGGCCGTCAGCGTGCTCGACAGCGCCTGCGCGCGCGTGGCGCTGAGCCAGAGCACGGTGCCGGCCGCCATCGAGGCGCAGCGGCGCCAGATCGAGCGCCTGGAAGCCGAGACCGCCTCGCTGCAGCGAGAGGAAACGCTCAGCGAGAGGCAAGCGCAGCGCCTGCAAACCCTGCAGGCCGAGCGCGGCGTGGCCCAGGCCCGGCTCGACGCGCTGTGCGAGCGCTTCGAGGCCGAGCGCGCGCTGGTGCAGGAGCTCAACACGCTGCATGCCACCCTGTCGGACCCGCAGGCGCTGTCGTGGCGCACGGCGCAGCGCCTGCTCTCGGGCCGGGCCGCGCTGGCCGGGCTGCAGGCCCAAGCCGGCCTGGTGCTGCTGGAGGTGGATACGAACGCGGTGGCCGCCGTGGTGGCCGACTGGACCGGCATCCCGCCCGCACGGCTGCTCCAGGACGAGATCCAGACAATGGTGAACCTGGAAGCCCTGCTGGCGCAGCGCGTCGTCGCCCAGCCGCAGGCGCTGTCCGCCATCGCGCAGCGCCTGCGCAGCAACCGCGCCGGCCTGCAGGCGCAGAACCAGCCCCGGGGCGTGTTCCTGCTCGTGGGTCCCGGCGGCGTGGGCAAGTCCGAGACGGCGCGGGCGCTGGCGGAGCTGCTCTGCGGCAGCGAGCGCCGGCTCGTCACGCTGCGCATGAACGACTACCGCGAGATCCACGCCTTCGGCGCCCCCGAGCACACGCCGCTGCGCTGGCGCGGCAGCGGCGTGATCACCGAGGCCGTGCGGCGCCATCCCCACAGCGTGGTGCTGCTGGACGAGACCGAGCAGGCGCCAGCCGAGGTGCTGGCGCTGCTGCACCAGGTGCTCGACCAGGGCGCGCTGCAGGACGCCGAGGGCCGCAGCGTGGACTTCCGCCACTGCCTGTTCATCCTCAGCAGCCAGTTGGACGCGGAGCCGATCCGCCAGGCCTGCGCCATGGCCGGCGCCGACACCGCCCGGCTGGCCGAGGCGCTGCGCCCCGCCCTGGCCCATCGCTTCAGCCCGTCACTGCTGGAGCGCCTGACGCTGGTGCCCTATCTGCCCCTGGATGCCGCCGCCCTGCAGGCCGTCGTCCGGCTCAAGCTCGACCGCATCGCCATGCGCGTGGCGGCACAGCACCAGGCGCCGCTGCACTACGACGACGCCGTCGTCGTCGCCATCCAGGCCCGCTGCAGCGGGACGGCGGCCGGCGCGCATCCCATCGACCAGTTCCTCGAAGCCACGCTGCTGCCCGCCATCGCCGAGCAGGTGCTGCAGCGCATGGCCGGCGGCCGGGCGCCGCAGGGCATCCACATCGGCATCGGCGCCGCCGTGGCCAGCCGGCCGGCCGCGCCCCAAGGCCGCTGAGGGGCGCTTGAGCGGGCGGGCCTCAGGCCCGGCCCGCGACAGGAACGGCCAGCCGCAACCCGCCCCTCTCCACGCAGCCCCCGGGCGCGGACGCCACCACGCGCAGCACCGCCTCCCGGGTGGCCGACACGATCACGCTGGCGTTCTCGGCCACGACCAGGCGTTCGCCAGGGCGCAGCACGTGGTCCTCGTCGTCGCCGTCCAGCGTCACCCACAGCTCGCCGGCCTCGCACACCAGCGTCCGGCGGCGCACCTGCGACAGCACCACCCACTCCCTGCGCGCCAGCGCCAGACGGGCGCGGCAGCAGAAACCCACTTCCAGCGCACGCTCCCCGCGCTCGGCAACCACCCGGCGCAGGAACGCCTTTACCGGCTCGAACGGCATCGCGGCCCCGGCGGCGGCAGGTAGGCGCGGCCAAGCCGGCACAAAGGCGGATTGAAACAGGCTCATGGCGGCTCCTTCCACGGCCGGCCGTGGCGCTGCGCCCGCAGCCCTTGAAGCCGGCTCAAAGCTTGGATAGCCCGCATTGAAGGCCCAGCCCGCTCTGCGAACAATGGAGATTTGCGACACCGACCGTTGAGTCCAGCTCACACCTCATGACGAACTCCCTTCCTCCCCTGGGCGCGCTGCGCGCCTTCGAGGCCGTGGCGCGGCACGCGAACATCACCAAGGCGGCCGAGGAGCTGCACGTCACCCCGGGCGCGCTGAGCCACTAGATCCGCGGACTGGAGCAGGTCCTGGGCGTGACGCTGTTCGAGCGCCAGGCGCGCGGCATGGCGCTCACGCAGCACGGCAGCGTGCTGTTCCCGGGGCTGCGAAGCGGCTTCGTCCAGATCCGCGAGGCCGTCGAGGCCCTGCGCGCCGCGGGCGAGCAGCAGGTGCTGGTGCTGAGCGCCCCCCCGGGCTTCACCTCGAAGTGGCTGGCGCCGCGGCTGTACCGCTTCGCCGAGCGGCATCCGCAGATCGAGCTGCGCGTCGCCGCCTCGGCCGCCTACGCCAACTTCACCACCGACGGCGTGGACGCGGCGATCCGCAGCACCTCCCACCGCCGCTCCCGGGAGCCGGGCCTGTCCTACGAGAAGCTGATCGACGCCAGCATGGTCGTCGTCTGCAGCCCCCGGCTGCTGGAAGCAGCGCGCGGCGCCGGCCAGCCCTGGCACCGGCTGCCGCGCATCCACGACGACCAGCTCGCCGGCAGCCCCGAGATGCCCGGCTGGCGCGACGTGTTCCAGGCCGCGGGCCTGGACCCGGACACGGCGGTGGAGCGCGGCCTGCACTTCAACAGCGCCGACCACGCCGTCGATGCGGCGATCCAGGGCGCCGGACTGCTGCTGGCGCACACGCTGCTGGTGCGCGAGGAGCTGCGCAGCGGCCGGCTCGTGCAGCCGCTGGACGTGGTGCTGCCCCTGGACCGCGCCTACTACTTCGTCTGCCCGGCCCGCAAGCGCCAGCTCCCCGGCGTGGCCGCGTTCCGCGACTGGCTCGGCGCCGAGATGGCCGAGGACGCCCGCCACCCCTGAGCCGCCGCGAAGCGATGCGCGGCTTGAATCCTTCCAATATTTCCATTATTCTCGAAATATGGAAGAGAAAGACGTTGTCCGATCCCTGGCCGCGCTGGCCCAGCCGGTGCGGCTGCAGGTGTTCCGCAGCCTCGTGGTGGCCGGCCCGGCGGGCCTGACACCCGGCGCGATGGCCGAAGCGCTGGGCCTGCCGGCCTCGACGCTGTCCTTCCACCTCAAGGAGCTGGCCAATGCCGGCCTGGTGAGCCCGGAGCGCGACGGCCGCAACCTCATCTACCACGCCGCCTTCGAGCACATGAACGCGCTGCTGGCCTACCTCACCGAGAACTGCTGCCAGGGCGCGGGCTGCCTGCCCGGCCCCAAGTCCTGCACCGACTGCTGAAACGCCATGACCTTTCACGTCCTGATCCTGTGCACCCACAACTCCGCCCGCAGCGTGCTGGCCGAGGGGATGCTCAACCACCTCGCCGCGCGGCTGGGCCGCGACGTGCGCGCCCACAGCGCCGGCAGCGCGCCGAGCGGGCACATCAACCCCTTCGCGCTGGAGGCACTGCGCAGCGCCGGCATCGACACCGGCGCCTTCCGCAGCAAGCGCTGGAACGAGTTCTCGGCCGACGGCGCGCCGCCGCTGTCCGTCGTCATCACCGTGTGCGACAGCGCCGCGGCGGAGAGCTGCCCGGTCTTCTTCGGCGCCCAGGGCGAGCCGGTGAAGGTGCACTGGGGTTACCCGGACCCGTCCAACGCCGAGGGTGGCGACGACGGGAAACGCCGCGCCTTCGAGCTGACGCGCCAGGCGCTGGGCTACCGGATGCTGCAGCTGCTGGCGCTGCCGCTGGAAAGTCTGGACCGCGCCGCGCTGCAAGCAGCGCTCATCGGCATCGGCCGCAGCTGAGCAAAGGGATTCCACGCCATGGACACCACCCTCCCCGCCCGCGCTGCCGCGCCCGCTCCCATGAGCCTGTTCGAGCGCTGGCTCACGCTCTGGGTCTTCCTCTGCATCGTCGCCGGCATCGCGCTGGGACAGCTCCTGCCCGGTCCGTTCCAGGCCATCGGCCGCATGGAGGTGGCCCGAGTCAACCTGCCGGTGGGCCTGCTGATCTGGGTGATGGTCATCCCGATGCTTTTGAAAGTGGACTTCGGCGCGCTGCACCAGGTGCGCCGGCACTGGAAGGGCATCGGCGTCACGCTGTTCGTGAACTGGCTGGTGAAGCCCTTCTCGATGGCGCTGCTGGCGTGGATCTTCGTGCGCCACGTCTTCGCGCCCTGGCTGCCGGCCGAACAGCTCGACAGCTACGTCGCGGGCCTGATCCTGCTGGCCGCGGCGCCCTGCACCGCGATGGTGTTCGTGTGGAGCCGGCTTACCAACGGGCACCCGCTCTTCACGCTGTCGCAGGTGGCGCTCAACGACACGATCATGGTGTTCGCCTTCGCCCCCATCGTGGCGCTGCTGCTGGGGCTGTCGGCCATCACCGTGCCCTGGGACACGCTGGTCACCTCGGTGCTGCTCTACATCGTGATCCCGGTGATCGTGGCGCAGCTGTGGCGCAAGGCGCTGCTGCGCCGGGGCCAGGCGTCCTTCGACGCGGCGCTGGCGAAGATCGGCCCCTGGTCCATCACGGCGCTGCTGGCGACGCTGGTGCTGCTGTTCGCCTTCCAGGGCGAGGCGATCCTGAAGCAGCCGCTGGTGATCGCCATGCTGGCGGTGCCGATCCTGATCCAGGTCTTCTTCAACTCGGCGCTGGCCTACGGGCTCAACCGCCGGCTGGGCGAGTCGCACAGCGTGGCCTGCCCGTCGGCGCTCATCGGCGCGAGCAACTTCTTCGAGCTGGCGGTGGCCGCGGCCATCAGCCTGTTCGGCTTCGAGTCGGGTGCCGCGCTCGCCACCGTGGTGGGCGTGCTGATCGAGGTGCCGGTGATGCTGCTGGTGGTGCGCCTCGTCAACCGCAGCAAGGCCTGGTACGAGGCCGGCGCCTGCCGCTGAAGCTTTTCCACCGGGGCGCCACCGCCCCGGCTTCCCTGCAGTAGCCCTTGTCCGAAGCCCAGCGCGAGCGCGGGCGCGTCGCGGTCCGCTGCGCGTCCTGACACCCGCGCCCATCCAGGAGATCGACCATGTCGATGAGCCCCAGCATCACCCTGCGCCAGGCCGGCGCGTCCGACTGGAGCGCCGTGCAGGCGCTGCTGCAAGCCCACCAGCTGCCCACGGCGGGCGCGCGCGAGCACCTGTCCACCTACGTGCTGGCCGTGAGCAACGGCGAGGTCGTGGGCTGCGCCGGCGCCGAGGTCTACGGCGACGTGGCGCTGCTGCGCTCGGTGGCGGTCGCGCCGGGGCTGCAGCGCCGGGGCCTGGGCCGGGCGCTGGTGGGCACGCTGATCGAGGAAGCGCGGCGGCGCGAGATCCGCGCGCTGTACCTGCTCACCGTCACCGCGCCGGACTACTTCCGCCGCCACGGCTTCCAGCGCATCACCGCGGCACAGGTGCCGCAGGCGCTGAAGGCCTCGGCCGAGTTCCAGGGCGCCTGCCCGGCCAGCGCGGTGCCGATGGCGCTGGCGCTGCGCGAGGCCACGCCGGCACAGCCGCCGCGGGAGCTGCCCGTGGCCGTGATCGGCGCCGGCCCGGTGGGCCTGGCGGCGGCGGCGCGGCTGATCGAGCGCGGCATCGAGCCCCTGGTGTTCGAAGCCGGCGCGCAGGTGGGCGCGCACCTGCTGGACTACGGCCACGTGCGCCTGTTCTCGCCCTGGCGCTACGACGTCGACCCGGCCATGGCGGCGCAGCTCGCGCCCACCGGCTGGAGCGCGCCGCCCGATGACGAGGTGCCGCTGGCGCGCGAGGTGGTGGAGCGCGTGCTGCAGCCCTACGCCGCGCTGCCGGCGGTGGCGCGGGCGCTGCACCTGAACACCCGCGTCACGGCCATCAGCCGCGAGGGCTTCGACAAGGTCAAGAGCGCCGGGCGCGAGGCCGCGCCCTTCCTGATCCGCGCCCAGCGCGGCGGCCAGCCGCTCGAATTCCGCGCCCGCGCCGTGATCGACGCCAGCGGCACCTGGTCGCAGCCCAATCCGCTGGGCGCCAGCGGCCTGCCGGCGCTGGGCGAGCGCGAGCTGGGCGACGCCGTCTTCTATGGCATCCCTGACGTGCTCGGCCGCGACCGCGCGCGCTATGCCGGGCGCCGCACGCTGGTGGTGGGCGCGGGGCACTCGGCCGCCAACGCGCTGCTGGCGCTGGCCGAGCTGGCCGAGGCCGAGCCCGCCACGCGCTTCGTCTGGGCCGTGCGCTCGCCCAACCTGGCGCGCGTGTTCGGCGGCGGCGCGGCCGACGCGCTGCCGGCGCGCGGCGCGCTGGGCTCGGCGCTGCAGGGGCTGCGCGACAGCAGGCGCATGGAGTTCGTCAGCGGCCTGCGCATCGCCGCGCTGCGGCGCGAGCCCGACGGCCTGGTGGTCGAAGGCACCGGGGCGGACGGACGGCCGCTGGTGCTGGAGGGCATCGACCAGGTCGTCTGCGCCACCGGCCAGCGCCCGGACCTGGGCCTGGTCGGCGAGCTGCGCCTGAAGCTGGACCCGTGGCTGGAATCGACCGAGGCGCTGGGTCCGCTGATCGACCCCAACCTGCACAGCTGCGGCACCGTGCGCCCGCACGGACACCGGGAGCTGGCGCACCCAGAACCCGGCTTCTACACGCTGGGCGTGAAGAGCTACGGCCGCGCTCCGACCTTCCTGATGGCCACCGGCTTCGAGCAGGCGCGCTCGGTGGCGGCGGCCATCGCCGGCGACCTGGAAGCCGCGGACCGCGTGGAGCTGGACCTGCCGGAAACGGGCGTGTGCAGCGCCGGCCCGGACTTCGCGGACGCCGGCGCCAGCGGCTGCTGCGGCGGACCGGCGCAAGCAACGAGCACAGAGAGCGCGCAAAGCGCTGCGTGCTGCGCCCTCGATGCGCAGAAAAAGGCCGACGGCGAGGCCGGCTGCGGCTGCGGCGAGCCCGCGCCGGCCGCCACGGCGCCCGCCCAGCCGGCGGCCTGCTGCGGCACACCGGTGAGGGCCGAGATCAAGGTCGCCACCCGCTGCTGTGGCTGAGCCGAGCACGCCGGCGCCGTGGCACCGCGGCCGGGCCGTGGCCCTCCTGGGCACGGCCCAGATCCTGGCCTGGGCCTCGTCGCAGTACCTGCCCGCGGTGCTGGCCGCACCCATGGCCCGTTCGCTCGGGCTGGGCGAGCCCACGGTCTTCGCGGCCTTCTCGGTGGCGCTGGGCGTCGCGGCGCTGACGGGGCCCTGGGCCGGGCGCGCCATCGACCGCCTGGGCGGTCGCCCGGTGCTCATGGTGTCGAACGTGGTGTTCGCGCTGGGCCTGGCGGTGCTGGGGCTGTCGGCCGACGTCTGGATGCTGTTCGCGGGCTGGATGCTCCTCGGCCTGGGCATGGGTTGCGGCCTGTACGAGGCGGCTTTCTCCACCCTGGTGCGGCTGTACGGGCCGCAGGCGCGCAACGCCATCACCGGCGTGACGCTGTTCGGCGGCTTCGCCAGCACCGTGGGCTGGCCGCTGTCGGCCTGAATGGCTGCGCACTGGGGCTGGCGCGAGGCCTGTTTCGCCTGGGCCGCGCTGCACCTGCTGCTGGGGCTGCCGCTCAACGCCTGGCTGCCGCGTGCGGCTGCCGCAGCCCCGCTGCCGCAGCCGTCCGGGGATGCTGTGGCGGCGCCGTCCGCCCCCGAGCCGCCCGTTGCCATCCCGCAGCCGCGGCTGGTGCTCGTGCTGCTGGGCCTCACCTTCGCCTGCACCTCGCTCGTCACCACCGCCATGGCGACGCACCTGCCCGGGGTGCTGCAGGCCGCGGGCGTCAGCCTGACCACGGCGGTGGCGCTGGGGGCGCTGGTCGGGCCGGCGCAGGTGGCGGGGCGGCTGCTGGAGCTGGGCGTGCTGCGCCGGCTGCATGCGCTGCTGACGGCGCGCCTGGCCGCGCTGGCGCATCCGCTGGGGGCCGCGGCGCTGCTGCTGGCGGGCGGCACGGCGGCGGCGCCGTTCGCACTGCTGCACGGCGTGGGCAACGGCATGCTGACCATCGCCAAGGGCACGCTGCCGCTGCTGCTGTTCGGCGCGCACGGCTATGGCGCGCGCCAGGGCTGGCTGATGCTGCCGGCGCGCGTGGTGCAGGCGCTGTCGCCCTTCCTGTTCGGGCTGGCGCTGCAGCGGCTGGGCAGCGTGGCGCTGGGGCTGTCGCTGGCCCTGAGCCTGGCGGCCTTCGCCGCGCTCCTGCTGCTGCGCGCCCCTGCGGCGGCCGGGGAAGCGCCGCGCCCTGCGGGCCGTCAAGGCGCCTCGGCCGCACAGCGGCCATAACGAGACCTTCACCACGGGAGAAGCTTCACCATGGCCTGGACCGATTCCCTGGCGCTGCTGCGGGACGCGCCGCGCTTCCTGTTCTTCACCGGCAAGGGCGGCGTGGGCAAGACCTCGCTGGCCTGCGCCTGCGCGCTGGCGCTGTCCGACGCGGGCCGCCGCGTGCTGCTGGTCAGCACCGACCCGGCCTCCAACCTCGACGAGATGCTGGGCACGCCGCTGGGACGGCGGCCCCGGCCCGTCGAAGGCGCGCCGGGGCTGCAGGCCCTGAACATCGACCCCGAGGCTGCCGCCGAGGCCTACCGCGCGCGCGTGATCGCGCAGATGGCGCCCGGCAGCAGCGACGCCGAGCGCGGCACGGTACGCGAGCAGCTCTCGGGCGCCTGCACCACCGAGATCGCGGCCTTCGACGAGTTCGTGGGCCTGCTCGCCGGCGACGCCGAGGGCTTCGACCACGTGATCTTCGACACCGCCCCCACCGGCCACACGCTGCGGCTGCTGAGCCTGCCCAAGGCCTGGACCGGCTTCCTGGAGGGCAACGACCGCGGCGCCTCCTGCCTGGGTCCGCACTCGGGGCTGAAGATGCAGGAGGCGCGCTTTCGCGAGGCGATGCAGGCGCTGGCCGATGCGCAGCGCACGCGCGTGGTGCTGGTGACGCGGCCGGACGCGCCGGCGCTGAAGGAGGCCGCGCGCAGCCGCTCGGAGCTGCTGGCGCTGGGCCTGGCCAACCAGTGGTTGATGGTCAACGGCGTGCTGGCCGAGGCGCCCGGCGACGACGCGGTGGCCGCCGCCTGGCAGGTCCGGCAGCAGGCGGCGCTGGACGCGCTGCCCGACGGCCTGCGCGGGCTGCCGCGCACGCTGGTGCCGCTGCGCGGCTTCGACATGGTGGGGCTGCCGGCGCTGCGCGCCCTGCTCGACGACGGCGCACCGCCGGTGCCCGTGCGCGACGGCGCCGCCGAGGGCGTGGCGAACCTGCCCGGCGTGCAGCCGCTGGACGCGCTGGTGGACGAGCTGGCGCGCCAGCCGCATGCGCTGGTGATGGTCATGGGCAAGGGCGGCGTGGGCAAGACGACCATCGCCGCCGCGCTGGCCGTGGCCCTGGCCGGGCGCGGCAAGTCGGTGCACCTCTCCACCACCGACCCGGCCGCGCACCTGGCCGCGACGCTGGACGGCGAAGTGCCGGGCCTGCGCGTGGACCGCATCGACCCGCAGGCGGAGACGCAGCGCTACGTCGACAAGGTGATGGCCTCCAAGGGCCGGGGCCTGGACGAGGCGGCACGCGCGCTGATGCTGGAGGACCTGCGCTCGCCCTGCACCGAGGAGGTGGCGGTGTTCCACGCCTTCTCGCGCATCGTGTCCGAGGCGCGCAGCGCCTTCGTGATCCTGGACACCGCGCCCACCGGCCACACGCTGCTGCTGATGGACGCCACGGGGGCGTACCACCGGCAGATGCTGCGCGACTTCGAGGGCAGCGGCACGACGCGCCTGGTGACGCCGCTGATGCGGCTGCAGGACCCGGACTACACCCGCGTGGTGCTGGTCACGCTGCCGGAGACCACGCCGGTGTCGGAGGCGGCGGCGCTGCAGGAGGACCTGCGGCGCGCCCGCATCGAGCCCTTCGCCTGGATCGTCAACCGCAGCCTGGCCGCCTCGGGCACCACCTCGCCGGTGCTGCGCGCCCGCGTTGCCGGCGAGCTGGCGCAGCTGCGCCGCGTGGCAGGCGGCCTGGCGCAGCGCACCTGCGTCGTGCCGTGGCGCCCGCAGCCGCCGATCGGGGTGGAGGCGCTGCGGGGGCTGGTGGAGGGAGAAGCGGGACGGGAGGGAAGCGGTTGAGCGCTGGCTGAAAGCTGCGCTGCCTTGGCAACGGCTTCGTCATGCATGCGCAGGCGCAGTGCTGTCCAAGAAAAGTCGAGGCATTTCTGCAGGACGAAGCACAGGTGGCCGCTCCACTAGTTCGTCATTCCCGCGCAGGCGGGAATCCAGGCGGCCCCACGTCAGCACGAAGCCTGGGTGCAGCGAACCAGGACCCAAGCCCTGGCGTTCAGCCCAATCTGCTGCAGGCGGCTTGGGGACCGCCTGGACTCCCGCCTTCGCGGGAGTGACGAATCAGGGGGCGAAACGGCTTGGCTCACGAGATGCCGCGGCCTGGAAGTTTCCCCGCACCCCAGTGCACCTCAGCCCTCTGCCCTCACCGCCTCCAGCACCTGCCGCAGCAGCTCCAGCCCCAGCTGGATTTCCTCGGCCGTCGTGTTGAGCGCCGGCATGAAGCGCAGGCAGTTCGGGCGCGGGCCGTTGATCAGCAGGCCCCGCTCGCGCGCCAGCGCCACCACCTGCGCCGACGGCAGATCGCCCAGCTCCAGCGCCAGCAGCAGCCCGTGGCCGCGCACGGCGCCCAGGCCCAGCTCGGCCGACAGCGCCCGCAGTTCCTGCGCCAGCCGCTCGCCGACGGCCTGGCTGGCCTCGAGGAAGCCCGGTGCCAGCAGCGTCTCCAGCACCGCCTTGCCGGCGGCACAGGCCAGGGGGTTGCCGCAGTAGGTGCCGCCCTGGTCGCCCGGGGCGAAGCACGAGACCGCGCGCTTGGCCAGCAGCGCCGACAACGGCACGCCGCCGCCCAGGCCCTTGCCCAGGGTCATGATGTCGGGCTCGATGCCGTGGCGCTGGTAGGCGAACAGCGGCCCGGTGCGTCCGCACCCGGTCTGCACCTCGTCCACGATCAGCAGCAGCCCGGCCTCGTCGCACAGCGCGCGCAGCGCCCGCATGAAGGCCGTGCTGGCCGGGAACACGCCAGCCTCGCCCAGCACCGGCTCCAGCATCACCGCCACGGTGCGCTCGCCGACCAGGGCGCGCACGGAGTCGATGTCGTTGTAGCGGGCCTTGGGGAAGCCCTCGACCTGCGGCGCGAAGAGCCGGTCCCAGCCGGGCTTGCCGCTGGCCGACATGGTGGCCAGCGTGCGGCCGTGGAAGGCATCGGCGAAGGTGATGATCTCGAAGGCGCCCTGCTTGTGCAGCTGGCCCCACTTGCGCGCCAGCTTGATCGCGCCCTCGTTGGCCTCGGCGCCGGAGCTGGCGAAGAACACGTGGTCGAAGCAGCTGTGCGCGGTGAGCAGGTCCGCCAGCTCGATGGCACGCGGGTTGAAGAAGGCCGGGCTCGGGTTGATCAGCGTCGCCGCCTGCTCGGCCAGCGCCTTCACCACCGGCGCGGGCGAGTGGCCCAGGCCGTTGACGGCCCAGCCCTGCACCCAGTCGAGGTAGCGGCGGCCCTCGCTGTCGAACAGGAACGCGCCTTCGCCACGGACGAAAAGCGTCTCGGGACGGGGCGCCACCGGCATCAGGCTGGCGGTGGACGAGGGGGTTTGAGCTTGCACGGGCATCTCCTTCAGGTCGGACGGGACAAAGAAAAAGGCCACGGGGGTGAGCCGTGGCCTGGTCGGGGGAACTGCCTGGGGGACTGCTAGCGGTCCGCTGCTTCGGACCTCACCCCACGCTTCGCACGAACGCGCCACGGCTTGCGGGACCGGCGTCGGTCCGCGGCACGGCGTCGCGAAAGGCGGGAAGCGGAAATCATCGGGCCATCGTAACAGGGGATTGCAAAGCGCCCGTCGGGCGCGCGCTGAAATGCGCCTTCAGGGCCTGAACAGCGACAGGTCGATCGCGCCCGCCATGGCCTCGTAGCCGGCGGCGTTGGGGTGCAGCGTGTCGCCGCTGTCGTAGAGGGGGCGCATGCGCCGTGGCAAGGCCGGGTCGCGCAGCACGGCGTCGAAGTCGATCACGGCATCGAAGGCGCCGCTGGTGCGGATCCAGCGGTTCACGGCCTGGCGCTGCGCCTCCAGCGTGTCGGAGCCGCGCTGGAAGGGCGTGAGCGTGCCGCCGTAGACCTTGAGCCCGGCGGCCTGCGTCCGGGTGGCGAGCTGCTGCAGCCCGGAGATGACGCGCGCGGCCGAAGTGCCGTCGATCAGGTCGTTGATGCCCAGCAGCACGATGACGAAGCGCGAGCCCGAGGTGGCCAGCACGTCGCGGTCGAAACGGGCCAGCGCGCTGGGGCCCAGCTCCGAGCTCCAGATCGCGTTCCCGCCGATGCCCTGGTTGAGCACGCCCGTCACCGGGCCCTGGTTGAGCAGCCGCCGCGCCAGCACGTCGGGCCAGCGGCGGTTGGTGTCGGTGTTGGTGCCCGCCCCGGCCGTGATGGAGTCGCCCAGCGCCACGACGGCGCCGACGCCGGCGGGGGCCCGCACGTCCACGCCCGCCAGGAAATACCAGGGCGAGGTGCAAACCCGGTTCGCGAACTGGTCGGCGCACACCGTGGTGGACGCCACCGGCATGCTGGCCGCGCTGGTGAAATTGCCCTTGGGCGATACGTAATTGGTTTGCCGCGACCGGAAATGCAGCGTGGGCAGGCCGGTGGCCACGGGCAAGTAAATGCTTACGGCGAGGTCACTGCGTGGCGGCACGTCGAGATTCACCGGGTCGCTCAGCACCGCCGCCCCGGGCGCGATGGTGACGCTGGATTTGCCGCCGAAAGCCAGCGCACGGTCCGAGCCGGGCATGGTCGCCGCGCCGCTGCTGCGCAACGCGACATGGGCCGCGCCAATTTGCAGCGGCGCTTGGCCATGGGCATTCGTAAAGCGCACGCGCACGCGGCTGCCGCCGATACTCACGTGAACGATTTCACGCAAGGTCTGCCTGTAAAACCCGCTCGCCAGTGGTGCCCCGTTGTACCAGGGTTGCTGCGGCGCTGCACTCCAGGTGCCGACCCAATGCAGGCTGGCGGCTTCGGGTTCCATATCCTGGGCCGCGGCGTGCCAAACCGTAAACGCCAGCAACATGGCGACCCAGCGGCGGACCGGAATACGGGCAAACACGGCGATTTTCATGAAGCGGCTCCTCGGCAGTCCGCTCCTTTATGCCGGGCAAGATTTCAAGTCGCCGTTTGCAAATGAAAAAGCCCGCAGATAACGGGTTTGGACCCGCGGCGCGGAATGCGGCCTCAGTCGCGGCCGGCGCGCACCGGGCGGCGCAGCTCCGGCAGGATGTCCTCAATGGTGAGCTGCTGCGCCCGCATGATGTTGCGGATCTTCACCAGGGCTTCGAGCCTGGTGGCCTCGCGCATGTCGCTGGCCTGTTGCTCCAGCTCCTGCAATTCGCTGCGCAACTCGCCAATGCGCACCATGATTTCGTCGTACGTGGGGGCCCGCTGCGGCTTGACCCAACCGGTTTGCTCTACTGCTGCCATATCTCTCGCTCAAAGATCAAATGAAGATCCACCCTGAACCCTGCCAAGGCTGCGGTAAGTCTTGCAAGGTTATGGAGGTTCCTTGTTAGTTTTTCTGGTTATCGCACTGCATTCTCACCCCTGGCCAGACTACCGAGGGTAAAGGCATTCGCAAACCCCTGACCTGTGCCTTGTCGTACCCGCGAGCACACATATGAACGGGACGGCATGCCCGTCCGATACGTACACGGTGCCTTCAGCATACCGCCAAGGTGGGGAGGACTGTTTCCGCAACATGGATTCCCGTTATTGATTGCATCCTGTGCGCGGCTGCCGGACTGCAATTGACGGCCAGCTTCGCGAGGCGATGCCAATCTCACGATACAGAACTTGATGCCGATTCAGCGCCTTAGGGCTTGAATCCACACTCGAACAACTTCCACTTTCAACACCGTCCCGGCCGGCGGCCCGAGGTACGGGCTGGGTGTGGGGACATTCAACAAACGCCCCATTGTTTCACGAATTTCCGGGAATTGGTCAGCGGATCGGTAAATCGGCCGCCGGTGCCGCGGGGCCTCTCATGGCGACGCAGCCACAATCGCGGTCCATGAATCGCGTGCCTGCTCCCAAACCTCCCGCCTGGCGGCGCTGGATCGCCATCGTGCTGCGCTGCGCGCACATCGCCGGCCTGGTGCTGCTGGGGGCTGCGCTGCTGGGCGCGCCGCTGCCGCTGCGCATCGGCGCGGCCGTGACGCTGCTCACCGGGCTGGCGCTGTTCGTGGCCGAGCTGGCGGACACGCGCATCCACCTGGGCGAGCTCGCCGGCGTGGTGGTACTGCTGAAGCTGGCCGCGGTGGCCTGGATGGCGCTGGACCCGGCCGTGGCGCCACTGCTGTTCTGGCTGGTGCTGGCGGTCTCGGGCCTGATGTCGCACGCGCCGCGCCCGCTGCGCCACTGGCGTCCGCGCCGCCAGGCGCAGTGACCGTGCCTCAGCCGCCGCGCCGCGCGCTCGCCAGCAGCGCCGGCCAGCCCGGATAGTCCCGCGGCGCCAGCGAGAACTTGCGGGCGAAGCCGCCGGTGGACGTTCCCGCGCACAGCGCCTGCACGTAGGCGGCACTGTCGCTGACCCAGCTGCCGCCCAGCAACGTGAGGCCGCGCGCGAACAGCGGATCGGGCGGGCAGCCGACGCTGGGCCCCACCATCGCCAGCGCCCGCGCGTGGCGGCAGTGCGCCAGCGTCGCGTCCAGCGTGTCGTTGAGCAGCAGCGTGCCAGTGCACAGCACCTTGGCGCAGCCGGCCAGCTCGGCCGGGTCCAGCGTGACGCGCACGCCCTCGCGCTCGCCGGCCAGGTCAGCGCGCAGTTCGACCACCAGCACGCGCGCGCCGCGGGCCGTGATGCGCGGGATCAGCGGCGTGAAATAGCCGACCATGCCCACCGTCTCGCCGGGCTGCGGGTCCAGCGCGCCCAGCGAGTCGCCGCTGGCCGGGGGCTCGAAGCCGGCACGGTCGAAGAGCCAGCGCGTGAGCGCGTTGAGCGCCGCGAAGCCCAGCGTGCGCCGGATCGGGTCCGCCTCGGCGTAGCAGCGCGCCAGGGCCAGGGCGTCGCCGCCGGCCAGCGCGGCGGTATTCACCTGCCCGTGCAGCCGCGCCCATGTGTCGCCCAGCAGCACGTAGGACAGGCCCAGCGTGCCGTCCTCCAGCTCCAGCGCCGCGAATTCGCCGCGCAGGGCATCGGGGGCCGGCGGCGGCGGCAGGTGCAGCGCGTGCACGCGCGGCAGCGGGCCCAGGTCGGCCAGGGCTTGGACCAGGGACAGGGCGTCGTCAGCGTAGCTCATTCGTTGTTTCCTGCGGAGGGGGCATGCCGTGCCGCGCGCTGCGACAGGGCGTTGGGGAAGTACAGCGCCGTGAGGCTCTTGCTGTGCACGGGCGAGAAGCCGCGGCCGTCGCCGCCCTCGGCCGCGTCGGCGTAGCGGCGCCAGTCGCGCACCCAGTGGATGTCGTCGCAGACCTCCAGCAGGCCCATCGTTTCGCGGTCACCCACCAGCACGCCCTGCACGCGCAGCCCGAAGCGGCGCTGCGCCTCGTCCAGCCGCTGCAGCGTGTGCGGCACGCAGCCAAACTCGCCGTCGCTCACCAGCAGCACGTCGGCCTGGTGCCAGCGCGCCTCGTGCACGCGCTTGATGGCGCGCTCGATGGGCGTCTGGATGTCGGTGCCGCCGTCGAAGCTCTGGCCCATGAGCTCCAGCAGCGCGCGCAGCCCGGCGGCATCGGCGCCCAGGTCGCGCTCCAGCACCTCGTCCGGGCCTCCGAAGGCGATGAGCTTGCAGGCACGGCGCTGCTCGTGGGCAGCGCGCAGCGCGGCGATAGCCACGGCCTTGGCGATGTTCTCCGGCGCGCCGCGCATGGAGCCCGAGGTGTCCAGGCACAGGATGATCGGCCCGCGCTCCAGCGGCTCCGGCTCGGCCTGGGCGCTGCGCCGGTGCGGCGGCGCGTGCCGGTCCGGGCGCCAGTCGGTGAGCACGGCCTGCGTCTCCCAGCTCAGCAGCCGCGCCTCGGCATGGCGCGCGCGCCAGAGCTTCTTGAGTACCGGGTGGTGCAGCATCACCGCCTCGCTGGCGAGCATGCGCTCGGGCCGCGACGAGAAGCGCACGCCGACGATCTCGCCCGGCGCATCGGGCAGCCGCGTTTCGATGGCGCGCAGCGCCAGCGGCGGGGCGTCGCAGGCGCTCTCGCGCGACTGTGGCGCGAGCGCCGCGGCGCTGCGCTCGGCACGGCCCAGGCGCCGCACCAGCGCCACCAGCGCCGGCAGCTGCTGCAGCCACTCGCTGGCCTTGCGCGCGGCCTGCCAGGAGCGCGAGTGCAGCTGCCCGTGCAGCTCATCCCAGCGCATGTGACCCAGGTCGCCCAGGCTGCGCAGCAGCGCCAGGTGCTCTTCCAGACCCGCGCTCTCCAGTTGCCACTCGGCCCGGAAGTCCTCCGCCACGCGGGCGATGGCCTCCGCGCGCGACAGCCGCGGCTGGTGATCGACGATGCGGTCCAGGTGCCACAGCAGCGTGCGCAGCACCTGCTCGGCCAGCGCCGGCACGCCACGCGCCAGTCCGGCCAGCCCCAGCTCGCCCACCACACGGCGCAGCGGCTCGACGGCCACGGCGTCGCCGAAGTCCGCCTGTGGCGGCGGCAGCGCGCCGGCGCCCAGGCTGTCGAGCCAGGTGCGGGCGTCGGCCAGCCGCCGGCTGCGCTCGCCGGCGCTGGTGATCAGGGCCGGCAGCCACAGGCTGCGCGGCAACGCCTCCAGCCGGTGGTAGGGACGGTCCAGGGGAGCGGCGTCCATGCGGGCGTCAGGCGGCGGCGCCTTCGAGCACGACCCGCGCCGGGGCGGTGGCGTCCAGCTGCACGTCCACGGGCAGGCGGCTGAATTCCTCTCGCGCGTGCTGCAGCCGCGCGATCAGCCCGGCCAGCACCTCGCATGTGTGTGCATGCGCGCCCAGCAGGCGCTGCGCCAGGTCGGGCGGCAACCACAGGCGGCCCTGCAGCCGCCGCGCCAGCGCCTGCTCCTGCTGCGCTGCCAGCGCGTGCTGTTCGAGCGCCTGCGCCAGTACCTCGTCCACCTGCGCCACGCGCGCCTCGACGTGCACGGGGCTGTAGCGGCGGCGCAGCTTCTCTTCCAGCGTGCCGGAGGCCATGCGCAGCAGCTGCTCGCCCTGCTCGCTGCCGCTGATGGAGCGCGCCAGCGCCAGCTTGCCGGCGGCGTTGGCGGCGTCGGGGTCGTCCGGCGCGGATTGCTCGATCTCCAGCTGCCGCTCGAAGGCCTCCACCGCGCGCGTGAGCCAGGGGGCGTCCTGCGGCACCGCGCCGATGAGCTCCTGCTCGAACCAGGCGGCCAGGCGCGGCACGTCCTGCGGGCCGGTGCTGGCGACGTAGGGCGCGGTCCAGAGGTCCAGCGCATCGACCTCGGCGCGGCCCTCGGTGGCCGCGGCCACGCGCAGCAGGCCGATCCATTGGCGCCAGCGCCGATCGGACAGGGGCAGCTCCTGCGCGCGCAGCCAGGCGCGCAGGGCGTGGCAGGCGGCCTCGGCCTCCGGTCCCAGCCGTACCTGCGCCGCCGCCCCGGCCACCGCCGCGCGCTCGGTCGCAGTCAGGGGCTGCGCCGCGGCGGCAGTCGCCGGCTGCAGCTGCAGCAGCGCGCTGAAGGCGGCGTCGGTGACCGGCTGCACCGGCACGCGCAGCAGGAAGCGGTCGAAGAAGGCCTGCAGCGCCTCGTCGTCGGGCACCTCGTTGCTGGCGCCCACCACGCTCACCAGCGGCGTGCGCTCGCGGCCGCTGCCGTTGTCGAACTCGCGCTCGTTGAGCAGCGTCAGCAGCGCGTTGAGGATGGCCGAGTTGGCCTTGAACACCTCGTCGAGGAAGGCAATGCCGGCGGTGGGCAGGAAGCCGTCGGTCAGGCGCTCGTAGCGGTCGTCCTCCAGCGCCTTGAGCGACAGCGGGCCGAAGAGCTCTTCCGGCGTCGAAAAGCGCGTGAGCAGCCGCTCGAAGTAGCGCGCGCCGTCGAAGGCCCGGTGCAGGCGCCGCGCCAGCTCGCTCTTGGCGGTTCCGGGCGGGCCGATCAGCAGCACGTGCTCGCCGGCCAGCGCCGCCAGCAGGGCCAGCCGCACGGCAGTCTGGCGCTCCAGCAGACCGGCTTCCAGGGATTCGAGCAGCGCGCCCAGGCGCGCGGAGTCAAGGCAAGTCATGCGCGATTGTCGCCACCGGGTCAGGGGCTGAAAAAGAAACGGGATCAAGAATTTGCGGCGCGCGTGACGCGTCAGCCGGCTTTACGCAGCTTTACCTGGCCTTTACATGGCACTGGTGCACCGCGCGCGACGCCGCGCCGTTTCCTGACTCAGCCCTGCCTCGTAACAGGCAGGCCCTCAGTCAAGGAGTTGCGTTCATGAGTTGCAAGACATTCCTGACCACGGTGCTGGCACTGGCAGGCGCGCTGGGCAGCGGCCTGGCACGGGCCCACGGCGGCGATGTGCAGCGTTCCGTGACCATCGGCGGCCCGGTCGGCGTGCCGGTGTACCGCCAGCCCGCGCCGGTGTACGTGCCGGCGCCGGCCGTCATCCCGGCCCCGGTCTACATGCAGCCGGCGCCACTGAGCCGTCCGCGCGGTTATCGCCATCCCACGCGCTGGGACACGGATGGCGATGGCATCCCCAACCGCCGCGATCATCTCTACAACCCGGCCTGGGACCGCGACGGCGACAGCGTGCCCAACCGCTACGACCGCTACAACAACCTGCGCCGCGACCGGGACGGCGACGGCATCCCGAACTGGTACGACCGGCGCAACGACCGCCGCTGAGCCGCGCGACGCGGTACTCCTGATTTGCAGCGCCGAAGGCTTGGCACCCCCGGGCCTCACGCCAGCGCGAGGCCAAACATTCCCCAGATTCCCACGCCCGCCTTCACGCGCGGCGTAGGCATCAAAGCTGTGCACGGTCCCTGCCATGTCCAACACGGTCGGGTTTCCGTACAGCGAGCCCTGGCGGAATGTGCAGGGCCGGTCCGGCCTTTAAACCGGCTCGTGACTATCCGGCCGCGACGGCGCGGAAGTCGGAAGTGCAACACCATTGCTTTTGCCGGCATACCTGGTTCCCGATCTCGCTTTCCATCCCGTCCGTGTCGACAGATACCGGCGCGCGCCCGGGACGGCCCACACGCATGCGCACCCTGCCGCGGCGCGGCCATGGACAACCCCTGATGAAAGCCGCAGCCAGCCCCAGGTTGTGAGCACCTCACGCCACAGAAGCCTGGATCGTGGTGCGTGGCAGCCCTCTGGGCCCAGAACTCGGCTAAGCCGCTGCCACACCATCGAGATGTAACCCCGCGACCGAGTTCCTCCTTAATGGCAAGCCGAAAGCAAGGACCCACGAACAGTCGCCGGTACATCGGAGGATTCCCTCCTTTCCTGGAGACCGATACATGCGTCAGCAGCCGACACATTAGGTAGGGCCTATGGAAAATGTGTATTGCGTATCCAATGACAAGCATTGTTATCACTGCTTGCCCTGAACTTTGATCATATCTATCATCTCGGTCCATAGCTTGTCACCGAGCTTGCGGAATGGCGCCTGAGCCGCCCAAAAGTTTCCGATCCAATTCCGCAACCGAGAGGAAGTAACCATGAGTGAGTCTAATGAAGGAATGTTTTCCTTCCCTTGGCTCACGGCTGTGGGAACGGGACGATGTCGAAGCCTGTCCAATTCCATGCGTGTTTCCCGATCGGGATTCACTTGCGGCCGTGAGTCAAGTTTGCGAGAAATAATTCACAAATCCGCTGCGCACCTTAGGCATCGGATAAGATATGTGAGCCGAATCTCCAAAATCGGTATCGGAAGTACATGGGCTTATTACGCACCGTAACGAGCCGACTGCTTCAAAAATCACCAGCTGAAGCCGATCAACAAGGCGTCCCGCGACAGCCTCTAGATACCTAAGCCCGGGACCTGTTGTAGCGAAGTTCGGCAAGCTGTGGCTAATTTCTCAGCCGAATATACCCGGGCAACAAGCACTACAAATTGCGCCAACGGCCGAATTGATTTCAGGTCGTTTGGGTATTTTTGTCTCTTTTTTTGTGGACACCATGCAATCCAACCTGAACAAGCCCCGTATTGCGTTGCTCTCGACGCTAACCGCCACTGTTTTCCTGGCTGCCGCCTGCGGTGGCGGCAACAGTGAAGAAGAGTCCGCTGCGGGCACCTATTCTTCGCTGGAAACCCAACAGGCAGTCACGCCCACGTCGACCGACGGCACGTGGATCAAGAGGGCTAGCGAAGGCGGTTCGTTCACGTTGAGCACATCTACCTATGTCCGCTACGGCAGCGGCACGCGCTGGGTTGGAAAGTGGGTGTCCGGCACCGTGCGATGCACCAACACCTTTTTCGGCACCGACCCCTACTATGGCGTGGTGAAGCAATGCGACACCTACACCGCTGCGACCTCCACGCCCACGCCCACTGCTGGCACCGCCAAGCTCACTTGGACGGCTCCAGCCGGCAGCGTCTCGGGCTACCGCGTATATTACGGCACCGCCTCGCGCACCTACAGCCAGGCCATGGGCAGCGGCACCTATTCGTCTACCAGCGCCATTACGCTCAGCGGCCTGCCCTCGGGACATACTTATTACTTTGCCGTCACGGCCGTCGATGCAGCGGGAATGGAAAGCGCTTATTCGAACGAGGATTCGAAAGTAATTCCTTGATCGTATCCGCCCGCAACAGTCCTAAAACATTCAGAAGCAAGTCATGAAAAACCGCATCCTTCTCTCCGTCGCCCTGACTGCCTGCCTGATTCCCGTCTTCGCAAACGCCGCCAATCAATATGTGCGTCCGGGCGCTACGGGCCGCAACGACGGTTCCGACTGGGCCAACGCCTACACTAAGCTGCCCGCCACGCTCAAGCGCGGCGACACCTATTACCTAGCCGGCGGCAGCTACGGTAACTATGTCTTCGACGATGCCAACAGCGGCACGGCCACGATTACGATCAAGAAGGCTACAGAAGCCGACCACGGCACCGGCACCGGCTGGTCCCCGACGTTCGGCAGCACGCAGGCTGTCTTCAACAACTGGCAGATCTACACCGACTACTACGTCTTTGAGGGGCAGACCCGCAACAGCAACTGGCAGACCGGCGCCACGAGCCAGTACGGCATCAAGGTGGCGGGCACGCGGCCCGTGCGCTTGGACAACGGCAGCGGCACTGGCGGCGATTACCTGACGTTCCGTCACATCGACTTCCAGGGTGGTGGCCGCGACACCGGCGCCGGCGACGATGTGATCTACGGCCTCTCAGGCAACAGCTACATCACATTCCAGAACTGCGCCCTGCACGACTCGGACCGCACCATCTTTTTGATGCGGGGCAACTGGCGCAACCTGACGGTCGACCACAACTACATCGCGCGCAACACCAGCACGCCGGCCATCCATGGCGAGATGTTGTCAATGACGGAGAGCACTGACGTTGTTTGGAGCAACAACGTCATGGAGGACATCGAGGGGACGGCGTTCATCGCCGGCCTGAATGGGGGCACGGTAGCGAACTGGAAGATTTTCGGTAACGTGGCGGTACATTCTGCGGCCTATGCCGCTGACACGGGTCGCAAGCCTGGACACAACTATGGAGTCTCCGGCTTTGTCTTTGTGGCTAACGACGCCACCAACAACAATACCGGAAATAACTTCCAGGTCTACAACAACACGTTCGTAAACTTGAAGGGCACGTGGAGCGGTGTCGTGATCCAGAAAGGAACAGGTCACGAAGTGCGCAACAACATTTGGTACGGCAGCGTGCGCACTAACAATTCGTTCAGCGGAACGATGAGCAACAACTGGTACTACAACACGCAAGCTGATGGCGACTCGAGCGCCACTAAGACGGTGTGCGCCTCCGGTTGCGACGTCTTCTCGTCCATCGTCAGCAAGGACTTCCGTCTGAAGACACCGCTGGGCGGCGGCATGAGCTTGGCAGCGCCGTACAACGTGGACATGTACGGCTCCACGCGCGGCAAGGACGGCACCTGGGACCGCGGCGCCTTCGAGTTCAGCGTCGGCGGGACGGTGGCGACCGTGCAGCCACCCACCAACCTCTCGGTGAACTGAACCCGCCCCGGCTATCTGCGTGACGGATAGTCGTAGGCTTGCCGGTAACCGCGCGCAATGATGCGCCGGGCCGTGCCGACGAAAGCCCGGATCTGGTCCCTGGCCGGAATGCGCAGCCAGTTGCGAAACAGCGAGAAGCCCTGGAAGCGTGGCGCCGCCACGCCCAGGGCTTTCATCGTCAGCAGCCGCCCCCAGATCGCGCCGCGCTTGTACTGCAGCTCGCGCTGCGAACGCTGCAGCAGGGCCGGGTCGATGCGTGAGAGTTTCACGTAGCCGGCCGCGATGGCGGCACGCACGATGTCGCGACCGCGCGCGGTGCGTACCACCACCAGCGACGAGCCCTCCTCGCCCTCACCAACGTCGCGGTACCAAGGGTCGCCACAAGCGATGTCGGCGAATTCGCTGGTGCCATCCGGACACAGGTAGCAGCGATAGGGTCGGTACTTCTGGAGGAAGCCCCACGCTTCGGCGTAGGTGGCCAAGTCCTTCCATTCGGTACTGTCCTTGAGCCGCACGGCAAAGGTGCCTGGCCAGCCCCGGCCGCGGTAGCGCAGTTCCTCGACCTGCTCAGGCTCGATGCCGTGCTGGCGCAACAGGTCGATGGTGCCTTGTGTGCTGGGCGTGCCGGCGCAAAAGATGCCAATTGCGGCACCGACCTTGTCGTCCAGCCGTGGGCGAAGTATTTGGGCCTTCCGCAACGCCTGAACATCGCAGGGCTTGCCGACGAACACGCAAGGGCCTTCGGCTTCCTCGATGGCCTGAAGCTGGTCGCAGGGCGAGGCCGGTGCGTACTTCGAACCTGTGGCTGCCAGGATAGCGGCGCGACTGCGGCTGAACGACGATTTGTTCTTGAAGCGGGCCTGGTCGTCGCTGCCCACGTGCAGCAGCCCGTGCATGCCGCCGCGCTCGATACAGTACAGCGCCAACGCGCTGGCCAGTCCGCCCGAGGAGCCCTCGCGGCGCAGGTCACCGTCTGAGGCATGGCCTTCCCACACTTCAAGCACCGGCCCCCAGCTCTGGGCCAACTCGTTGATCAGCCCCTCGCCGCCACGGCCTACGGGCTGGTGATCGATACCCACGCCTGGACAGACACTGACGCAGTCGTTGCAACTGCCGCAGGCGTCGTTGGAAAGCACCGGGCGTAGACCCTCGCCCTCGATGTCCAGCAGCGAGAGCTTCTTGTCCTGGCAGGCGTATACGCAGGCACCGCAACCGACGCACATGCGCCATTGGGCCACCTCGGTGGCGTTGTGGAAGTTCAGCGGTGCGCGGGCGATGGCGATCTGCTTCATGCGATGTCGTCCAGAAGGGCCAGTACACGGGCCTTGATGCGTGGCATGGAGGTGCCGAGCTCGGCGTGGATGTCGTTGCGCCGGGTAAATGCCTGGCGCACCGCGGCCAGTGCCTCGTCCAGCGACATGCGCCGCGGGTCCACCACCAGCTCCGGCACGCCTACGCTGTCAAACACGCCGGCAAACTTGTCGCTGTAAGCGACGCCCACGGCGGGCACCGCCTGGGAGAGCGCTGCAATGCAGGCGTGCATGCGCGCCCCGACGAAGAAATCACAGCACCCGATGGCGTACTTGACCTCGTTCTGGTCGAAGTCGCCCTGCATCACGTGCAGACGCTGGCCATGGCGCTGACGCAACCGCTCATACAGCGCCTGGGCTGCGGTTACGTCGCTCTCTTGGTGCGCGCCGAAGACATGCGGGATGAGCACGACGTCCGCCTCCTCGACCTCGGTGAAGTAAGCCACCAGGCACTCCACGAGCTCGTTGTAGTCGAGCTTGAGCTCGAACATGTTGCGCCGGGTGTAGCCACCGATGTAGAGCAAGCCGCTGACGTTCAGGCCTACGACCGGCCGCTGGCGCGGCAGCTGGCGCAACACGTCCACCTCCAGCGCGCACGGGGCGTGGGGCTCAAGTACAAAACCTATGTCGTAGCAGAAGCGCGCCTTGGACGCCGCGGCTGGGTCGACGAGCTTGCCGATCTCATCTATGCCCACGGCATCGCGCGAGTACACCAGCTCGGCACGGCGCATCAGAAAAGCGGCGACGCGGCGGGCCAGGCCGGTACGAAAGGGCCCGATGGTCTGGGGCAGCATGATCAGCTTTACCCCGAGGCTTACAGCCAGCAGCTGTGGCAGCGCCACGTAGAAAAAGCGCCCCAGCCCATAGATGTCGCTGAAGCTGTCGCCGCCCGAGACCGCTACGGCCGCGTCCGCGTCGGTGACGGCACGCAGCCAAGGGTTGCGCTGCACGAGCCAGCGCCGGCCCTGGGCGCTCAGGCAGCGCATCAGCACCGACAGCGCAAGCAGGAGAGCCACGTTGTTCAGCAGGAATAGCTTCCACGAGAAGCGCAGGTTCACCAGCGGCACAGAGAGCGTCTTGCCGTCGATGCGCGTCTGCGACAACGCCGCCTCGCGCCCGTAGTCCAGCAGCGAGACGGACGCTTGGGGAAAGCGCCTGCGGATCACGGTCAGCGCCCCGGCCGTCAGCGCGCCCACGCCCATGTTTCCTGTGCCGAAGCTGGCACCGAGCAAAAGAATCTTGTTCATCGCGAGGGCACGCTCCGCAAACCGACCGACCATAACAGCACGTCCACATGCTTGAGCAGGAAGGCCGCGAAGCGCTCGCGGCTGGATACGTGCCCAAGCAACCACAGCGGCGACAGCAGCCCCGCCAAAACCACCCGTGCGCCCGCTCCCAACGTCACCGCAACCCGGTAGCCGACAGCGGCGGCACGCCCGAAATGCTTGCGCAGGAAGTAGTAGTTAGCCGCGCGCTGGAACAGCGGCGCGAAGCTGCGTCCCTTCTTCCTGCTAGCCGCGCCCTCGTGGTGATAGATGGCTTCCGTGGCCAGGTAGTACAGCGACAAGCCTTGGCGGCTGATGCGGCAGCACAAGTCAAGGTCTTCGCCGTAAATGAACAGCTGCTCGTCGAAGCCGCCCAGCCGCCGCGACAGGTCGCGGGACATCAGCATGCAGGCGCCGGACAGGCATTCCACCTCCTGGCTGTCCAGGTGGTCCCAGTGGTTGAGCTCCCGCGAGCTGCAAAGCCGGCTGCGCGGGAACAGCCGGTCCAGGAACAGCAGCGACGTCAGCTCGTTGCGTGTGGAGGGAAAACTGCTGGCACACGTCAGCTGGATGGAGCCGTCGGAATTGAGCAGCTTGCAGCCCACTGCGCCAACGTGCGAGTGGGCCAGTAAGAACCGCCACATGCCGTGGATGGCGTTACTCACCAGCTCGGTGTCGGGGTTCAGATACAGGACGAAGGAACCTCGCGCCTCGGCCGCCGCGCGGTTGCAACCCTTGGCGAATCCCAGGTTCGCTGCGGACGCCACGACAATCACTTCCGGGAATTCGGTTTCCATCATGGCCACGCTGCCGTCGGACGATGCGTTGTCCACGACGATGACCTCGAACTCCAGCCCACGGGTGTGATCCCGAAGCGACCGCAGGCAGCGGCGCAGCATCTCACGGGTATTCCAGTTGACGATGCATACCGAGACGTCCATCACGCCCCTCCCATGAAGCGACGATGCCACATCTCGAAGGAGATCAGCAGATAGATGTGCCGCATGTAATTCCGGCTGCCCTCCTCGTGCTGGCGCACGAGCTGGCGGATGTAGTCAACGTTGAAATACTGGCGAATTGCCGAGTCGGCGCTGAATAGGAGTTCCTGCACCCTGCTTTTCATGCGCTCACGCAGCCAAATATCAATGGGGTTGTCGAAACCCTTCTTCTTGCGGTGTACCACCTGCCGCGGCAGCCAGCGCTGCAGCGCCTTCTTGTGCAGGTACTTGCCTGTCGTGAAGCGCAGTTTGTAGCGGGTCGGCAGGCTTTCCACAAATTCAACCAGCCGCACGTCGAGATACGGCACGCGCGATTCGATAGAATGGGCCATCGACATTTTGTCGTTAACCATGAGCAGATCGTCCGGCAAATTGGCCCGCGTATCCATGTACAGCATTTGACTAACGGGATCGAGTTGCCGGACATCATGCTGTAGATGCGCCAGCGCTTGCCGTGTTTCGTAACTCTGGTAGGACATGCCGCCTTTCACTTGCGAATGGAATAGTTGCTCCCGCATGTCCGGCGTGAAAAAGGAATATATTTTCGCGAAACGGGTCAGCGTATCGCCCTCATCGAGTGCCAGCACGCCGCGCTTGAGGCGTTCGTTTCTAGGCAATGCCATCACGGCGCTGCGGATCACGTTCCGGCCGAACGGACCAGGCAACTGCCGGTAGTACTCCGACAGCTTGACACCCAAATGGCGGTGGTAACCCGCCCAAGGCTCATCCGCGCCCTGGCCCGTGAGCACCACCTTGACCCGCCGGCTGGCGATCATGCTGACAAAGTTGAAGGCGGCAGCCGTCTCGTTGCCGACCGGCTCCTCCAACTCCCAGATGTAGCGCGTGAAATACTCTTCGTAGTCCCGGGGGCTCACGATCATTTCGGAATGATCAGCACCGAAACGGCGTGCCAGGGCCCGGGCATCCTCATTTTCGTTGCTGCGCTCGCCGCCTTCGAATCCGATGGTGAAGGTGTTGATGGGCCCACTGAGATGGCTGCGCATGATTGCCAGCAAGGCCGCCGAGTCCACGCCCGAACTCAGGAACAGCCCCACCGGTACGTCGCTGCGCAACTGCAGCTTAACGGCGTCCTCAACCAGAGCGCCATATTCCTCGGCCAGCGCCTCCTCATTGACGGACTCGCGGTGCGAAGGAATCCAGTTCCAATACCGCTCGATCCGCAGGCCAGCAGCGTCCGCCGTCATGCGGTGTCCAGGCGGCAGTTTCCGGATTCGATCGAACAGCGTGGCCGGCGAAGGCACGTAGCGGAAGGTGAACAACTGACCCAGCGCCGCCGTGTCCACGCCGCGAGGACATGCCGGATGCGCCAGCAGTGCCTTGATCTCCGACCCGAACAGCAGCTGCCCGTCCACCTCGATGTAATACAGCGGCTTAATGCCCAAATGGTCCCGAGCAATGAGCAGCCGCTGCTGCCTTTCGTCCCAGATCGCGAACGCGAAAATACCGTTGAAGCGATTCACGCAGGCATCGCCCCACTGCTCGTAGGCGTGGACGATAACTTCGGTGTCGGAGCGTGTCTTGAAACTGTGGCCTGACTTGAGCAGTTCCTCACGCAATTCGATAAAATTGTAGATCTCGCCGTTGAAAACGATATGCACCTTCTCGTCCTCGTTGGCCAGCGGCTGAGCACCGCCGTCAAGGTCGATGATGCTCAGCCGCCGATGGCCCAGACCCACCGGCCCGCGCAGAAGATGACCCGAGCCATCCGGCCCGCGATGTGCCAGCGCGTGGGTCATGCATTGCAATACGCCCGCATCGACCGGCCGCCCTTTGAAGTCGTAAATGCCGCTGATCCCACACATGGCGTATTCTTCCCCGTTTTTCAGGTATTCAAAGAGGTGATCAACTTTATCACCGGCGCCGCAAGACGGCGATTCAACATACTTCGATAATACTGTGCCTCTTCGCGATTGACCAAGCGATCTTTATTGGAAAGCACCGAGACCGCATAGCCCCAGAGCATTGCCATGCCCCCCAGAATCCGGGGCTGCCCTGCCATCATGCGATGCGCGACCTTGAGCAAGAGGAAAAGCAAGCCGCCACCAGTTTGGTAATATATTTCGCCATGAAACCGGTGCGTGGACAAACGGCCCATGGCCTGACCCTCAGGCTTCAGGTGATAGAATTGAATGTCTTCAAAATGACCAGTACGCCAACCGTGCAGGCCAGCGCGGATCTCGTCCACAGTATCCCACCCTTTGCGGGCAATAAAACCATCAATGTCTTGAAAACATTGGCGGCGCACCACCTTAGAGGCACCCGCCGCGTGGTATCCGGGCATCGGCACGGGGAGCCATTGCCCGTCCTTTTCCTCACAATACACGCCCGACACGATGCCCCAATCCGGAGCGGCCGCCATCCGCTCCAGCACGCGCTCGAAATATGTTTCGGGCAGGCGCACATCACCGTCAAGCTTCACCACCACGTCGTACTGCAACGCTGGATCAATGTGTTCCAACCCGCGCTGGAAGGCCAACACCTCGGCGCTTCCGAGTTTGCGCTTTTTCGCGCCGGTCGACACGACGGTAAGCCATGGCACGTCATCGGCATGTTCGCGGAGAATACGTGGAGTGTCGTCGCAGGAGCCGTCATCCACGATTACCCAACGCAAGGGTAGATGGGTCTGCCGCTTCACCGACATCAGCGTTTCCCGAATGAAGGCCGCCTCGTCTTTCACCGGGGTCACAAGGACATAGCGCAGACTCATGCCGGTCTCCAGTTGCGCAACAGCGTGCGGGACTTCTTGCGCATAAGCTGTCCGGCATGCAGCCAGTCATAATGGCCGGCGAGCTTGGCCCGCAACAGCGCCGCATCGTCGCAGTCGTTCATGGGCAAGCGGGGTAGAAAGAGAACGTCGTCGCCCGCCCGGGGGCGGCCGATGACGGTAGTCACTCCGCCGCTGTAGCCGCTATCGATCAATACCTCCCGAAGCCGGCATGTGAACGCAGCGTTTTCTTCCGGAAAGCGGTAGGGATATGAAAATAGGGATACCTCGCGCCCAACAATGTCTTCGATGGTTTTCTTGGAAGCCACCACTTCCTGCGTAACCTCAGCCCAGTCCAGATCCACCAGCCGTCGATGCGTCACCGAATGCGAGCCGAACTCGATGCCCCGCTGGCTTAATAACTGGATGTCCCGCTTGCCTAGGCAGGGACGCCCGTTGAGGAAAGGCTTACCGATGCAGCCTGAGGTGATGAAAACGGTGGCCGTGAAATCTGCCGATTCCAGCACCGGAAAAGCCATCGTGAGAAAATCAAGCAGACCATCATCGAAGGTCAGTACCACCTTGCACGCCCATGCTGAGGAAGCATCGGTATCAGCTTGGCGCAGCAAACGGGCCGCCTCTGACATCGTGACTGCCTCATAACCTTCGCGCTTGAGAAATTCCACTTGGCGCGCAAAACTCCTTGGCGACGTCACGGTACGGAAATACGGGTGCACGTCGGAATCAAGATCCGGCGCGACACTGTGATACATCAAGACGGGAATGATGGGGCATCGAGCCGGAGGCAGCAGGCGCGACATCGGCGCGACCAGTGACAGCGTCAACAGCCTATCTATCCGTAGGGAGTGCAGATCAAGCATGCCCATGGACCAGCCCCTGCACGATGCCAAGATAAGCGTGCTGACGCACTCCCCAATTATTCAGTTTCACATGCTCAAGTGCCGAGGCAGTGAGTTCCTGGCTCTGTTCTCGCCCTTGATAAGCCGCTAACATCTTCTGTGCAAGGTCTTGCTCGTCGTTCGGCTCGAAAAAGCGCAGCAGAGACTCGTTGAAATAGTAATCGTCAATCCTGGTGCGCGCCACGACTACGGGAACGCCTACCGCCATGAACTCCAAGATCTTGGTGCTGAAGGCCTCCCCTCCAAACTCGTCATTTCGCTTTGGCACCACGCCGAGGTCGGCATTGGCCATTACCGTAGCAATTTCGCGGAGTGGCAACGGGTCATGTAGAAAGACCTTGTCCTGTAACGCCAGCTCCCTCACCAATGTGGTCAGCATAGGCTTGGCGCTGCCCTCACCGTGGATATGCAACTCCATACCAGGCGCCTGCTGGTGAGCCAGCAAAAATGCCTTGACTGCAATATCCAGGCCCTGGTGCCAGTTCAGCGTTCCAGGGTAGGAAATGATGAATTTGCCGTCCGGTGCGCGGTTGCGCAGCCCGGCGTGGAACACGGCAGTATCCGGATAGTTAATGAACGCCGAACATTTCTCCCTGTGCGAGGAGCGGTTCACAATTTTCTCCAGCCAGATGTCGTTGGCAGCGATCACGTGATCCGCAAACCCGGTCGACCAACGCTCCAAGCAGGTGAGAGCCCTGAACGCAACAGAATTTCTAGTCACACCAAACTTGGCCGCATAAAACTCCGGCACGATGTCGTGAATATCAAGGACGATCTTTGCGCCGCCCAACTTCGGAACCAGCGCCGCGAACACCTCGAAATCCGGCACCGAATGCACGTGAACCAAGTCGTAAGGGTGGCGCAGATGTTCGCGCGTCAGCACCGCCATGGAACGGAAAAAGAACTGGATAAGACGCCATAGATAACTAAGCTTTCCCCGCTCATTCTTTTCTCGCTTCTGGATGCGAAGCACGCGCACGCCATCGATGGTTTCCTGGCAGGGTTTTCCTTCCCGCTGCAGCACGATAGCGTCCACCTGCGCACCCGTCCTGGCCAGGGCTTCAGCGTAGCGCATGACGCGACCGTCATTCTCATAGAAAGTATAGGCCAACATGCAGACCCGAAGCGGACGGACCGGATTCGACACTGAAGTATAACGATATGTATTCATTCGAATCCCAAACGGTGGGCCAAACCTACACAGTCAAGCTGTCGATCGAAATTCCTCCTCGGAATATTCCTATAGCGGTACTCGTTCATCTTTTGGCGCAGACGCTTCCATGCATAAAACAATCTAGGCCTCATGATGACCATCACATTATTGGGAATGGGAAGCCTTCGCGACCATTTTCTCACCAAATACTTATACGCCGCAAAGTAGTCCTCACCGAGATACAAGATCGGGCGCGAATTATGGACAAGAGGCGCATGGACAACATAAGCCTTCTTACCCAATGAAATGGCCGCTTGAACAATATCTGTGCCGTACAAATGGAAACCCGGCAAAGACGAATCGAATAGCAATCCCGATGCTCGCCGGATGACAATCAGCACCTCGTCCACGCTAACAACAGGCACGGGCTCATTGAACGACTCGCCGACCATGGATTGCAGTCCCGAACTCCAGACATGACCTATGTGCTTTCCTTGATCCGTCACTCCGTAAACACCGAGAACTGCCCAGTCTTGGTCGTAGCGCTCTATAAGGGCAATACTTTTGAACAGGCGCTCCTCCCACCCAGCGGGCAGGTAGACGTCCTGATGAGCGAACACAACGACATCGGCTTGGCAGCGCAGCAATGCATCGTTGTATGCCAAAGAAGCGCATACAAAACCCGATTGCACATGCAGGGGTACACCACGCTCCTTCAGCAACGGTGAACGCATGAGGTTGCACTTAAGTATGGAGTCGTCATTTACCGCAGCAACCACCTCCAATGAAAGGCCACTCTCATCCATACATCCAAGCACCGTGCACTTCATGACGTAGCCTGCCTCCTTATTCATACACGCCGACTCTCATAGGCGCAAGTACCAGGAATATCCGGTCTCCAATCGTTAATTCTTCTTGGACAAGGCATACAGACTTGCAGAGTGAGACAGTGGAAGCATGCTTCGATGCTGAATGAACCACCACTAATACACTGCCTCCTGGCGCCAGACTGTCACAGCATCTGAGAAGAAACGATTCGGCTTCAGACGAATTCAAGTAATACAAGCACTCCTCGATCACAAACAGTGCAACGCCCTTGTCCCCTTTCCACTGCGCCATGTCACACTGTTTGAAACTGCAATTACTCAAGCCTGCCGCTTGCGCCCGATCTGTCGCTGTGCGAGTAGCAACCTCAGAGATATCATACCCAATGTACTTAGAATATGCCTGTGGAGGCAATGCCAAAGGAAGCGTACCATCACCGCATCCAAACTCGACCATGAAGCCCCCATTGCACAACTTCACCGCTAGTTCGACTGTGCGCGGACTGCGCGGACCGTCGCACCAAACGCCAGCTTGATATTGCTTATCCCAAGACGCTTGCTTGAAGCCGGCAGCCCTGAGAAGGCGCCAATACACCCTTTTGATTATAGGCATCTTCGATAGCACCTTTATATGCGTTGGTTGGTCATCAATATTTATCAAGCCAAATCGATGCTAATTCATGGGAATTCGAAAATCACTGCTTTCCAGCAGACATACAATTGACACCAGGCAGACGCGATATATGCTCCATACGTCCTCCAATATAGACAGACTTGCTTTGCTCCAGGTTCATACCCACATCCCCTTCGGCTCGCTCGGACGGCACCTTTTGACTGATGCCCAAGGTGGCAATCATGGCCAACAGCAGATACCAATTCACCATGTTCTGATCAAAATAAACCACCGAAATATAATTGATGGCATGCACAAGCAGCGATGCGCCAAGACTCCAGGCCAATATCTTGTCATTGCGCACCGCCTTGCTCTCACTTCCTGCTGCATGTCCCACCGCACCGAAGCAACGCGCAATAACAGCAATGAATAACACCATAGTCACGATGCCGCCTTGGACCCCCTGAAGTACATATTGATTGGTGACATCAAACATCTGATACCCCCAATGGCTGGTCGAATAGGTTCCTAATAGCCACCACTCCGGAAAACGGTGCACTGCATTATCAATAAGAATAGCACGGTGGTAGGCCGTAGAACCGCCGAAAATACCTACACGCGACAGCAAGAACCACACGGGTGCCGCCATGGCGAGATGCAGACTCACGAGGCAGAGGCCCATAGTCCAGCGTACCGCGCGCATATGGTCTCTCATCCCCCACATCACTAAACCCAGCAACCCCGCAATGGCGGCTCCCACGGGACCACTGGACGCTGCACAAATAACGATGGTTGCCGCACAAATCACCGCAGCCACAGCTAGCAACCGGTGCCTGCGTTGCCAGAACAAGCCAACAAACAATGGTAGCAGTGTACTTCCGAAAGTCCCAGCCAAAATGGGATGTGCAAATGGGCCTTGGCATCTTAGGACGCCTTCACGCACCAGGGTCTCCGGCGGCACGCCACCCAAGGCACCAAAAGGATTTTGCCCCGTTCTTTTCTCAATCAACATGCACGCCGCCAGCGGCAGCGTCAGCCATGCGAACTGAACGATAACGGACCTGATATCGTCCGCATCCCGGACCAGGAATCGAAACAAGAAATACAAGCCTATGGCGTCATAGGCAAGTCCCAACCGGTTGACAAACGCATCGCCAGTCTTCCAGAGGAGTGTGTATGTGACCACACTAGACAACACCCACCCAAGCAGTATCTTGTCGATGCGATTCAGGTTCTCCAAAGAAGCCTCGCTACGGATCACGACGCGTACAAAGCCAAACAGCAGCAAGATCCGAATGAGCGTGAAATTCAAGCCGAATACCAAGACGCGTTGACCCATCGTCATGTAGCACACCATGGCGATCACGGGAAGCAGCGCCAAACGTCGAGGCAGTACCAGCATCAGGACGCACATCAACAGGCAAAAGGCGATGCCGATGCCGTTGATGAAAGTGGTGTTGTCAGTGGCAAACATGCTGCCGGTGCGCTTCGTCAATCACCTGCCATGCAGCGCTGAATACTCAGCAATAGCTTAGGTCCTTGCGCCTCGATGCCGTGGTGATGGCGGACCTTTCGTTGGGCGGCGAGCCCGCAGACCCTGCGAAGCTCGGGATCCGCTTGCAGCGCGCGTAGGGCTTCCATGAATGCATCGAGGTCGAGATACGGAACAGCTATGCCTGCATCGCCAGCCACGAATTCCGGACCACCACCGGCGTCCTTGAAACACACCGTAGGGACCGCGTGGACGGCAGCCTCCAGCATCACCAGGGGGAACGGATCTTCACGCGAGGTGAGAGCAAACACATCCATGGCGTCGTAGTAGGCATCGACATCGGCCGTCGAGGCTACACGCCGGCACACATCGGCGAGTTCCATGCGGTGCAGGTCATGCTCAAACTGCAACACTTCGCTCCCCCCTCGCTCGCTGCCGCCTACCCATAGAAAACGGACCGGGCTTGAAGGATGGTTGCGCTTGAAACGGCTGGCCAGCTGCAGAAATAGGTCCGTTCCCTTTCGCCATCCCAGGCCGCCGCATCCGCCGACCACAAAGGCGTGGCTAGGCCAATTCAGACGCTCCAATAGCCGGCGCCGCCGCAGGCGGCGTTCGCCTTCAGAAACCTCCGCGAGAGGCACGAAGCCATGCACGAGGTCGACGCGGTCGGCTGTCACAGAGTATTGTTTGACCAGCGTATCGACCACGGACGTGGACACACCAATGACCCGGGACGCCGAGCGCAAAAGCTCACGTGCCTTCGTCTCATCGAGGGTGAGGTCCAGCGCATAGGCCAACTCATGGATATGCCACAGCAAGGCACTGCGGTGCCGACCCAGCGCCGCCACATGTCGCCAAGTCGCGGCTGTGTTGGCGTACACCAGGTCGTAGCGGCGCCCCTGCAGCCGCATTTGGATAAGCAAGTGCTCGAGCTGAGAAGACAAAGCGCTTGCCCAGGTGCGGTTAAGCTTGCGCAACACAGACAACGGATCTCGCACCACGTGCGTGGTTGCCACTGCGCGGAACTCGTTCACCAGTGGCCCGCCTCCCAATAGAAGCACCTCGAACCGGAAGCTTGTGTTTTGTCGCAGCCACTGCAGCAGGTGCAGCAACAGGATGCTTGCACCGTTACGGGAAGCCGAGTGTCCAAGGAATAGTATGGTGCGCTGTTCGGCCTGCATGGTCAGTCAACTCCTATGCCTGCCGCTGAGCATGAATCGGGCGCTTGCGCCGTGGCCTGCTCGCCCAGCGGAAGGCGACCAGCAGCGCGGTGCGTTGGCGAGTTCATCGCAGCGCGCTTTGTGTTCAGGGCGCCTTGAAACTCGAAGCGACGCGCGACGGCGAGGCGTTGAGTTGCTGCACCAGTTCCAGCAGCCGCGACCCAAATGCTGCCGCCGGCTGCGGCGGCAGTATGGTGTTGAGCCTATGCTGTGCGCGCTGGCCCATGGCTTGCCATTCATCGCGCCGGGACCATGCACGCTCCATAGCTTCGTGCAGATGCGCCTCGGTGGGCGACGCGGCGACGAACCCGTCCATATCGTCCCTGAGCACTTCGGCATTGCCGCCCACGTCGGTGACGATGGCCGTTCGGCCGCAGAGCAGCGCCTCCACCAGTGAAATGGGCAGACCTTCGTACCGCGAGGGTAATACCAGCGCGTGGTGCGTCGCCCAGATGTTGTCAATGTCTTCCACATGCCCACAAAAACTCAGCCTACCAGAGACGCTCAATTGTTGGGCCTCCCTGCGCAGGCATTCTTCGTTTTCGCCCTTGCCATAGAAGGAAACATGGACTGGACGATCTTGCCACTGACGGCGTGCCAGCACCTTGAGCAGCAGGTCCTGTCCTTTCGATTTAGGATGTAGACGCGCGACACAAGCAAGTCGCCAGCCATCGTCGGTACTAGGCCACTGGAGTTGCTCGTCGCGTTGCACTTTGACTGGATTCCATACCAGCTCGGCATTCCTGAGCCTAGTGCCGAGCTGGGTTTCAAGAAGGTCCTTATTATGTCTTGAGACGAAAAATGAGCGCACGGCGCTGCCATAAGCCGTCATCACCTCGTCAGCAAAACGATCGTCCGGCCACATAACTTCACCATTGGCATGGGCGATAAGAACATATGGAATTCCCATTTTTCTGCATACAGTGACTAAGCGCAGGTTGTCCGCGAAACAACCATTTGATATGCAAACCAAATCCGGCTTTACCTTAAGAAGCCACATATGAAGCAGCAGCGGCTCAGCGTAATTTACAGCCTCACGCCCCAACTTGCGCATAAGCCGGGAGCGCAATCCCGACACATCACAGTGGCGTTCCGTGATGTGAACTCCGTCGCTGCGCAACTTCTCAAGGTGAGAAGAGGGCTTTCTCCAGCGACAGACGCTGGCAAAAATTCGGTGACCTTGCACACTGAGATATGCAGCAGCACCGCTCCACAAATACTCCGAACCGCCCCAAGGAGCATTGCTCATGGTGCTTATGAAAGCGATAGTCCTTTGATGGCTCTGCATGATGATGAGTTACGCCACTAATTGCACGAGACGCCCGCACGGGACCTCAAAGCAACACGGGTAAGCAATTCGGCACAAGCACATGGCAAGCAACCAGTTTCACGTTTGCACCGCTTTCGGATCGCGCTTCTTCAAAGGCAAAATCGAAAACAAGAACCGAAGTGCATTAGTGGCTGAAGGGCCGATAAAACGCTTATAGGCCAGGTTTTTCCAAACCCTGGTCCGGTGAATACTAGGATCGATTTCTGAAGCCAGGGCCAGCAGGCTTGAGCACAAGTCCATGCGACCGTGGTCAAATGCGCTGCAGGCCGACATGACCGCTTGATAACCCAGAGGGTTTATCAGTTCTCGATGCAGCACGGACGCTGAAGGCAGCGCCGACGAGCAAGTTTCGAAGAAAGCATCGAACGCGGCTTTCCGCTGCTGCAGGTCCAGAATACATTCGTTATCGCAGTAACCCAACGACATATTAGAGCCATGTCTTCGGTATACGGCCACCTTGTCCTTAATGAATCCCACACCGCCATGGGCAGCCAAGCGAAGCCACATCTCCAAGTCACCACTGTGAGGCAGATCGGCACGGTAGCCACCCAGCTGTTTTAGCCATTTTGCATTGACAACAGCCGATGGTGTCGGAACTATATTGGTAGCACCGCTATTGACGCAAAGACGTACAAACTCCTCCCCGGTCAGTATCTTGGTGGCTCCTTCCGGCAGATTAAGATCGATACGGACCCTTTTGGTACTGTAATCGTCATAGAGCTCTAGTGCCTCGCCGAAGCACAGTGACATGTCGGGATGCGTTTCCATCAGCGATACCGCCCGGCGCAGCATATCCGGCATAACGAAGTCATCCGCTGACAGCAGCAACATATAGGGCGCCTCGACCCAAGCTATGCCCTTGTTGTACGTGGATATATGTCCGATATTCGACGGATTTCGCACGTAATTTACTCTGGAATCCCGCTGCACGAGCCGCTGCGCAACGATCGGTGTGTCGTCCGGCGACGCGTCATCAACGATCAGAATGCGGACGTCGACTCCGGCTTGGCTAAGAACGCTGCCTACGCACTCATCCAAGTAGTGAGCGTAGCGATAGCACGGAATTACGACGTCAATAGCATTCATAGCCCGTTTATCCTTAATGTGTGAGTCGTCCTTGAAATCTAACTTATGCAACTCAAGGGGGGGACGAGGGTTTTTCTGCAGCACGCTGCACGAAGCCAAAGCGCTTGAAGAAAAAGGGCAATGCACTAATCAGGCGTGTGACGAACTTGGGTACACGATCGGGTGCGGACAAGCTGACCAAGATGTGCATCGCTAGCATCGCGCACACCAGTGTCACTAAGCAACCCAAGACAATACCGGCGGCAGTCGGTAAGGTGCCGACCCCAACAAAAGTAACACCAATGGCAACGGACGAGAAAATCGCAATCCGTAGGTTCGTTGATGTCCAGCGGAATCCTGTGATCCTGCGTACGGCGATCCAGACGAACAAGGTATGGCATACATAGGATGCGAAATAGGCCATGCCAGCGCCATTGATTCCGAAAGCAGACAAGCAGAACCAGGCCAGCACGACGCTCAATACTGACCACGTGGCATCGATGGTAAGAAAAAGGCAGCGCTTGTTTTTTGCGACAAGGATATATCCCAAAGGATAAATCCACACTCGCAACATCATACCTAGACATATCCAACGTAGGATATCGATGGCACCATTAAATTCAGAACTGTAGAAGACGTTGATCACCAAGGGAGCAAGGGCGATAGTGGCCAAGACGCCGGGCAACGCAAACAGTCCGCTTACCAGCACCTGTTCGTTCACCAATCGATTGCAAAGCTTGTGATTGCTGGCGACGCTGACAAGACGGGGATAGAAATCCGTGCCCAGCGCGCTCAAGATAAACGTGGTGTACATACCCCCAATGGCCCATGCCGCTTGGTACATGCCTGCGTCATTAAGCCCGGCTTTCCTGACCGCTATGATGCGTACAAGGTAAGCTGACACCTGTGTCAGCACGGCGCTCCCCATGAATGCCAAACCGAGCTTAAGAAGCTCAGACGCCCCCTCCCTGAACTCCGAGAAGCTCAGCGGCGTTTTCGCGAAGCAAATCTTGCGGCTGAGATACCATGCCACGACTGTCGTGCAGGCAGCAGTGAGAATCACGCTCGGGACGATGCCGGCATTGCCATAGAAATACACCGACACAATACTGGCCAATGTACCCAGTAGCCCACCGATGACAGTCAACTTGGCGAGGTCTCCAATACGGCGAACTCCTTGCAGCAAGGCGCCTTGACCGCCTGACAGTATTGCGAAGAACGCAGCCAAGGAGAGCCACATGATGTGCGAGGCATGCGCATCGTTACCGAAGCTGAACTGCGAAATCAACCCGCCGCCGCCCACGAGCAGCACGGCACCAGCAATGGCGCTCACCACGCAGACACGCCGCAGAATTTGCGCGGTACGTGCAACACGGGCCTCATTGCTGCTCGCCAGTGCGTCGGCAATCTGTCGTACGCCACTGCTGTTAATGCCCATCTGGGCAACCGTCCGGGTCAAATCGACTATTTGCCAATAGGTACCGACGATGGCATAGCCACCAGGGCCGAGCAATACGGCCAGGATTTTGGTACGGACGATGCTGACGAGGACATTGGTGGCCGACGAGCCACCAATGAGCAACGACGACTTGATGATGTCCCGATAGCTTTGTCTTTGCCGGGATGCCGCCTCGCCGACTGATGCTTGGCCCTGATGCGGCGAGCCAGCATCCAGCGATGCGCTTTCATTCGTCATTGCTTCCTCTGTTACTTGGGCTGTTGTGCGCGAACGCCAGCTGGGAAATCAAGGACACGCCCGCAACCGGCGTACGTGTCAGCGACTCTCACGGATGCAGGGTGCATCGAGCAGTGCGCCCATGCGGCCCGGCATGCAGTCATGCGAGGCCACCTTGATCTCCTGACTCCTCTTTCGCTCGGCGTTCCAGTGCTGCCTGCATCGAACATCCTGAAGGTGTGCCGGCCTGGGCGCCACTAGGTATTGATCTCCAGCACTCCTGGGATGGCACCCTCCGCTCTCATGGCCGCGCTGTTGGTCAAGGCCATGCGCAGTGCCGCCACCACCCGCACCTGATCGTCATCGCTCATGTCCGAGTACAGTGGCAACAGCAGGTCATGGTCCTGTGCCGCTTCCGAATGCGGTAACGGGCGGCGCAACGACTGCGCAGCGTATGCAGGCTCGCGATGCGCACACATAATTCCACGCCTGCTGCTCACGCCCTGATCCATCAGGAGCTGCATCACCGCGCGCTGGTCCGCACCTCGGGGCAGCTTCACGGCAAAGCTTTGCCAGTTACTGCGAGCCCAGGACGGCTCCCACGGCAATTCGAGATCCTGGACATTTGACAGGAGTTCGCAATACCGAGCAGCCAGTTCGCGCCGCCGCCGCACGATGTCAGGCAGCCGCTTGAGCTGCTCCCGCCCGACCGCGGCCTGGATGTCGGTCAGGCGGTAGTTGAAGCCTACCGTGGGGTACGTTTCGTACACGACTTGCGAGGCGGCATGGCGCACCGTATCAGGCACGCTCATGGCGTGCTGGCGCAACAACCGGAATTGCTGATCCCAGTCCGCGTGGCGTGTGGTGATCATGCCGCCGTCGCCAGTGCTGATGACCTTGCGGGGATGGAAGGAAAAGCAGGCTGCGTCTGCATGCGGTTTTCCGATCTTCTCCCAGCAGCCGTCCCACAGGATGTCCGAGCCGATGGCACAGGCGGCATCCTCGATCACGTACAGGCTGCGGCGGCGTCCCAGGTCCACCAGGGCGCGCAGGTCGCAAGGCATCCCGATCTGGTGGACGCACAGGATGGCACGCGTGCGCTCCGTGATGAGGGCCTCGACCTGGGAGACGGAGATGTTGTAGGTCTGCGGCTCGATGTCCGCAAAGACCGGAATCGCTCCACAATAGCGGATGCTGTTCGCGGTAGCGATGAAGGAGTGGCTGACCGTGATGACCTCGTCTCCAGGTTTGACGCCGGCGGCCAGCAGCGCCAAGTGCAGCGCCGTCGTGCAGTTGGAGACAGCGCACGCATGGTTGGCGCCGACGTAGGCGGCGAATTCTCGTTCGAAGGCCGCGACCTCGGGTCCCTGCGTGGTCCAGCCACTCAAGATGGCGCGTCGCGCCGCATCGGCTTCCGCCTCGCCCATGCAGGGCTTTGCAATGGGAATCATGCTGCGAGCTCCATGCAGTTCTTGTTGCGATGCCACCATTGCACCAGCTGTCTCAACCCGTCATCCAGCGCCACCTGCGCCCTGAAACCGAGCAGGCGCTGCGCCTTGCTGGTGTCAGCCAAGCGGCGCGACACGGGGTTAACCGCGCGCTCGGCACCGTACTCGGGCGTCGTGTCCGAGCCCATTACCTCAATCAGCCCCGCTGCCAAGTCATTGAGACTGGTTTCGATGCCGCTGGCCACATTGAAAACCTCGTCTTCCACATCGCAGGCCAGGGCCAGCACGTTGGCCTGCGCCACATCGTCGATGTAGACAAAATCCATGGTCTGCTTGCCGTCGCCCAGGATGATGGGCGGCTGCCCTGCATCGATACGCTGCATCCACCGGATCAGCACCTCGGTGTACTTGCCGTGCAGGTCCATGCGCGGGCCGTAGACGTTGAAATACCGCAGGGCCACATAGGGCAGCCCGTGCATAGCGTGATAGGAGCGAAGCAAGCCCTCGAGCAGAACCTTGCTGGCGCCGTACCAAGTCTGGTTGTTGTACGGGTGATGTTCCTCTGGCGTCGGAAACTGCTCGGCCAGTCCGTAAACCGAAGCCGACGAAGCGGCTACGATCTTTTTCACCCGCGCCTCGGTGGCGGCCTCAACGACGTTGAAACTGCCGTCGCACATCACCTGCATGGCCTCGCGAGGATTGGCCGCGCACGCCGTGATGCGCAACGCGGCCATGTGGATAACGGCGTCCATGCCATGCATCGCCTTGCGCACGACGTCCATGTCGCGGATGTCGCCTTGCACCAAAGTCACCCGCGGGTCCTCAAGCGCTTCGGTGACGTTGGACAGCGATCCTCGGCTAAGGTTGTCCAAGATTACGACCCGGCCTGGAGAATGTTCCCGCAGGAGCCGGTCGATGGTGGAGGATCCAATCAGACCCGCCCCCCCGGTAACGAGAATGCTTGCGCCGTTGATTTCCATTGCTTTGCTTCCGTTCCTCTATTCAGACCGCACCATCACACTGAAGCACTACCTTGATCGTCTTCATCAGAATCTTGACGTCGAGACCCAGCGAACACTCGCGGATATAGCGTAGATCCAGTCTTACCATCTCGCTGAAAGTCACCTTGCTGCGTCCCTCTACCTGCCACAGTCCCGTGATACCAGGGGTCGCGCTCAGGATGCGGCGCAAATGCCAAGCCTGGTAGTTTTCTGCCTCGTAGGGGATTGGAGGCCGCGGCCCCACCAAGCTCATTTCTCCCTTGAGCACATTGAAGAGCTGGGGAAGTTCGTCGATGCTGGTCTTCCTGATGACTCTGCCAATCCACGTCACCCGCGGATCAGAACGCATCTTGAAGACGGGCGTGCCGTCGTGGCCTACATTCTTGTCGTCTTGTCCGCCCTTGATGAGCGAGGCCACGAATTTGCGGTGGATCTCATCGTCGCCATCGACGACCATGGAACGGAACTTGTAGCAGAGAAACTTGGCGCCACCACGGCCAAGGCGGATTTGCTTGAAGAGGACAGGGCCCGGGGACGTTGTCGCAATCGCCAGCGCCACCAAGCCCATCAAGGGAGCCAGTAGCACCAGCGCAAGCGCGGCTCCCAGTATGTCAAGTGCCCGCTTCGAACGGTAGCCGCCGTGATGGGTCCCGGGATCGCCAACGACCAGGTGATGCAATTCAGGCTTGAGCTGGCTCAAGGTTTCCAGGCCGTCAAAAAGGCGATCGGGATAGGTTGCGATATCAACGACGGTCCAACACCCAGCAGTGATTTTTTCCACCTTGCTCACATACGCCCGCATACCGGCCGCGTCGGTATCGGGACAGAGTACCGCGATCAAGTCATGGCTGACGTGGCCGATGATGTCGGTTTCCCGCGAAGCCTGGTGGAGAACCTCGAGCAGTTGGTCTGCGCCGGTTGCCTGATCGTTGGCAATGGCTTGCTCATCGATCCTGTACAACGCAATGGACAAGGGGCGCTTCGTGCGTTCGGCCAGCCTCTTCTCGCGGAACAACTGCGCATGGAAATCGTTGGTCGGTAAGGTGCTCTTGAGATGCAGCCGCGGTGCAGAGAAGGATGCATGCACGGGCTTTTCCCAATTCCCGGGCTGTTCGCCAGAAGCGGCAGTGGGAACGTCGGCCTTGTCAACCACTTCGCATGGCAGAAATCGGTTCTCTGGGGTCAGGTGCGCAAATTCCAAAATCGGCGAGGACCGCAATCCGCTTTGGTTTTTCATTCCTTGACTCACTTGTGGATAAGCCAACCGATGGCGGTAAGCACGGGCTTGGTATGCACGCGACTGCAGCGTCTGGACTTCACTTGCCCCTCCAGTGATGTGTGTGGACACATCAGGACTTCGACTCCCATACCGATACGCTCCGGCCTCGGGATTGTTTGTCTTGTTTTGCGGCCAGCCTACCTCTCGCATGGTGAGACCACCAAGAGGAGCCGGCGAATGGCGTAAGGGTCGTCGTTACGGTGTCGAAGTGCAACCGGTCTGATGCGATGAACCCTGATTCGTGGGGGAGAAGGCAGCAATACTTGCTTTCACCTGGGCGCGTCGGGTGCACACTGGTTTCGGATGGGACGCAATCCGGGCGGCGTTGCTGGCCCGGTTGCGATAAGAGAAGACTTCAGCCGAAACGGACACCGATGAGCGCAGCTGCAGATTCCGTTCCAGAAAAGATCCGTAGCTTGGTCGCGGCCGTGCAACGCCGGCGATGGCTGGCGTTGTCCGTGTCCTGTGCAGTGGCCCCGTTGCTGGCCATCGGCATCTCTCTCGTGCCGAACCAATACGAAGCAACGGCCCGGGTCTGGGTGAACACGCAGTCGGTTCTCAAACCGATGATGAACGCCCTGACCTATCAGCCGGACATGGATCAGCAGGTGCGTATGCTGGCCCGCACGTTGATTTCCCGGCCCAACGTGCAGCGTCTGGTAGAGATGCCAGAACTCGGACTCGCAGATGGCGACGCGGAGCGGCGCGAAGCAACGGTCAGCCGGCTGATGACCAAAATCAATATCGTGCCGACCGGCAATGACAATTTCTACCAGATCAGCTACCGCGGTGATTCGCCGGAACACGCGCAACGCCTGGTAAAGGCCACTGTCGACTTGTTTGTGACATCCGGCGCTTCGTCCAAGCAGCGCGATTCCCAGGATGCCGAGGAATTCATCGAGCATCAGATCCAAAGCTATGAAACCAAGCTCGCAGAGGCAGAAAACCGGCTGAAGGAATTCAAGATTCGCAACTTCGGTACTAGCGGGGTCTCAGCACAGGACTATTTCACACGCATGTCGGTTCTGTCCGAGGAGGTCAACAGGCTTCGCAGCGAACTTGCTGCCGCAGAAAAATCCCGTGATGCTTACAGGAACTCCCTTCAATTGGAAGCGACACAGCAGACGGCGGCAGATATGTCGCCGATCGTGGCCGAGATCGATACGCGGCTGCAGGCCCAGCGCAAGCTGCTGGAGGAGTTGCTGCAGCGGTTCACCGATCATCATCCGGACGTGATCAATGCCCGCCGGTCCGTAGAGCGGCTGACGACGGAACTTCACCAGCGTCGGGACGCGGAGGCACGGACACCGCAGTCGGTCGATGGCAAGGGCAGCATCAACCCCGTCTACCAGAAGCTGCGGCTGTCGCTGGCAGAGTCGGAGGCACAAGTGGCCTCGTTGCGCTCACAGCTTGCGGCCAAGCAAAGCACCCTGGACCAAGCGCGAGCTGTGGGCGACCGGATGCCGCAGGTGGAAGCCGAACTGGTCCAGCTCAACCGTGACTACGACGTGATCCGAAAAAATTATGAGCAGTTGGTTGCCCGGCGTGAAGCGGCGATGTTGGGCGCGAAACTCAATGAAACCTCGCAACTGGCTCAATTCAGGATCATTGAACCTGCTCAGGCTGCCGGCGCTCCGGCATTCCCGTCGCGACTGCATTTGGCCCTGATCGCCGTCGTCCTGACTCTTGTCACCGGCATTGGCACGGCCATCGCGGTCAGTATCCTGCGTCCCACCGTGGACAGCGTCGCGGCGCTGGCACGCATTTCTCGACGGCCGGTCCTGGGCATGATCTCGATGCAGTCCGGACCCAGTGTGACATCGCACCAGCATGCCGAAGCCCTGAAGTTCAAGGCAGTGGCCGGCGCGCTGATGCTGCTGCAGGCGGGATGGGTCGCCTGGATTGCTTTGGGCCAATGAATGGGACGACATACTGACCATGAACATCATTGAACTTGCATCCATTCGCCTGCAGCAGCTTGTACAGACTGGCGTGGAAATCCCTGGCATGGCTGAGGACCTTCTCGTTTTGAAGCGCGGCGGCCAGGCGGGTGCAGAAGCGGTCGAGGGGCAAAGTCATGGACAGCAGGACGAAGTCGCGGATTCGGACATGCGCACTGCTCGCAACAGTGCCTTTCCCAGCAGGCCCGCTGTCTCCTCAGGGGCCACTTCCGCCGCCATCACGCTGGACCTGCAACACCTCGAAGATTCGGGCGTGCTGGCTTCAATCCGGTCCCGCTCCACCATGGCAGAGGAGTTCCGCCATATTAAAAGACCCTTGCTAAGCAACATCCGCGCAGGAGCCTCTGATCCCACGCAGCGACGTTCGCTGGTCATGGTGACCAGTGCCCTGCCGGGTGAAGGCAAGACTTTTTGCTCCATCAATCTGGCCATGAGCATGGCCATCGAGGTCGACACCTCGGTGCTCCTGGTCGATGCCGACGTGATACGGGCCAACTTGCTCCAGACGCTGGGCATCGAACCGCGCAAGGGTTTGCTTGACGTGCTGACCACCCCTAGCACCGACCTGTCACAGGTGCTGCTGAGAACCAATGTTCCGAATCTGTCAATCCTGCCAGCGGGCACCCGTAATTTGCGCTCAACGGAGTTGCTGGCCAGCAGCGCCATGGACGCTCTTATGGTTGAGTTAGCCAGCCGCTATCCGGACCGGATTATTATTTTTGATACGACGCCTTTGCTACTGACCTCCGAAGCCAAGGTTCTCGCTTCGCGCATGGGCCAGGTCGTCGTGGTTGTTGAGGAAGCGAAAACGCCGGCCAGCGCAATTTCACAGGCCTTCTCAGCAATCGAACATTGCCCGATCGTGCTACCCGTGCTCAATAAAAGGAAACAGTCCATCCACGATTATGGAAGCTATTACGACTAGGGGTTTTGGTAGCAGAAAGCTTTGCAACCCAGCGGCGGCTGCTTCAATAATCATTAACCGCTTGCCTTTTTGAAAATACCAATAACAGGCTATTTTGGAAATCTTGCTTTTTCCAACTCGCCTCATCGATTTTTCTATCGCCCAAGCTCCTAACCTCGCACTCCGAGCACCGTGAAGATTCTCTACATTATTTCGGCATACAAGAGACCCGATCAACTGGTGCGGCTCGTGCGCCGCTTGAATACCCCGAATGCGCGCTTTCATGTGCATGTAGATAAGAAGACAGACGCTTTTACGTGTGACAGAATGGTGGCGGGCTTGCGCAGCCTAAATAATGTTCATTTTTTGGAGCGGCATGTCTGCCATTGGGGTGATATTGGACACGTGCTTGCATCCCTTAAAGGCATCGCTGCGGCCATTGAACAACGGATTGCATTCGATTACGTATTGCTGCTGACGGGGCAGGATTATCCAATCAAATCCAATAATTATATTGAAAACTTTTTAACCAAGCATGAAAAAACGCAGTTCTTAAGCTATACACCTATACCATGCGACCCACGCCTCGGATGGGTCGATGAAAACGGAGGTCTGGATCGCATTGAATCTTGGAGCCTTCATGTCGGTGTGCTGAAGCGATGGATTCACCTTCCACCGCCCACTCGCTACAAGTCCACCTTGGGCACACCGACCTGGAAACTTCTAAAAAAAGCAATACCCGGGAGAAAACTACCCCAATATTTACAACCATTCGGCGGCAGCAGTTACTGGTGCATGACCCGAAATTGCGCCTTATATGTCCACAATCATATACGAACCAACCCACAATTCCTTGATTTCTTCAGACATGTATTCGTTCCAGACGAAATATTTTTCCAAACTCTTATTCTCAATTCACCGCTAAAGAATAGCGTCGTGAACAACGACCTGCGCTGCATCGACTGGTCATCTAAAGGTCGCGGCGGACGCTTACCCCGAATATGGTGCACAGAAGACTTTCCAACCCTTGCCTCCAGTGAGGCACTGATTGCCAGAAAGTTTGATGCGTCACTGGATTCAAAAATACTTGATCTGATCGACCAGCGGTTGCTCGGGGTGGCTTGAGGCACAGTCACGGGCACGGAACTGGCCTCATTGTCCCCAGCCCCAGCTGCACCACGTGCAGCCACGAAGGATGCCAGGCCAACCAGCCAAGCATGACGCGTCGCGTATTTCCCACCGCTCTCACGGGCACAAGTGTCCGGGCAAAACTTGATCAGGTGTGCGTCCCGCCTGTCTTTATCCAGCCACGCGGGGCGGCCCCCGTCGTTTTTTGCTCCCGCTGTTCGCCCTTGCCTCAGCGTATCACGTCCGGGCTGGTCAAACCGTGGCAAAAAAATTGGCGAGGTTTGTGGACGCGCCTTGTGTCTCATGTCTTTAAATTTCAGACCAATCCCATGGCCTATGGGTTCCCAACCAGTAAAAACCCTGTCCTGTCGCCAAAAGTCACATTAGCCCGAGCCGCAACGGTGTTTTTTCGTCTCCACGCATGCGACAAGGCTAAGCTGTTCTCATAGACGTTTGATCCATGCAAACTGAAGAGGCTTTGGAGCTTTTGAGGATCCTATTTCTGCAGCATTTTTCCTGATCCAGTGAATCATTTTGGAGGGAATTTATGGATACGAAAATTTTACTGTTGGCTGTCGCAGTCCTGTCCGGCTGTGGCGGTGGCGGTGGCGGTGGCGGAGACGACTCGCACCCTACGGAGGTTCCGACGCAGGAAGGAAACGCAACGGCAGATATAGACGTGGCGAAAGGACTGGACGACGGCGTTGCGAAAATTGCGGCCCCGCGCATCGTCAACCGCAGTTTCGAGCGCAAAAGTTATTTCGGCTGGACGCCTCAAATTCCTTGGGGCATCTCCGAATTCCCGCCCTACGATCGGCCTGCTGGTAGCGTTGAAGTCATCGATTCTTGGAATTTCGGCGTCGCCTCGCCGCGCTTGGCAGTGCACGGCAGCCAGTATTTAAGTGTCGCCACAGGCAACACGGAATACCTTGGAACGCTCCGGTACAACATCTCCGCCAAGCAGACCGTTCTCATGCGCAGAGGCGAATCTCTCACGGGATCTTCCTTTTACTATAACGGTGACTTCGCAGCCCAAGACTCCGTATGGGTTCGCATTTTCGACGATCGGGGTCGACGGCTGGCGACGCCTTGGATTGAATATTCCGGCGGGACAGGCCCGGATGACCAGAATGCTGTTCCCTTCGGTAGCGCCTCGCAATGGACCCGCTGGAGTTGGATTGCCCCCAGAGCTGGCTTGTACACCGTCAAGCTCGGCGCCTCCACTATGGGCGACAACCGCTTCGCCACTTACGGCTTTCACGACGACATCGCTATCGTCGCGGCAGGCAAGTCGCTTCACGCGGCGTCACCCGATCGGGAAGGAGCCGCGAGCTTGCGCGTACGACCGGAGGTCATGCGGCATTGAATGCCGGCCGGTCGACGACGACGGTTTCCTTCCACACAAAGCAGATCGCGCACGCCGCCGTGCTTAGGGTGCCACGGATACTCGATCAGGACAAACTGTGATCGGTATGCTGAATGTTGTTTGTTCCGCGCGGACGTTCGTGAAGAGGTAGCCGTGGTGGGCTTGTGCTGAACCGAAGACGGCCACGACCATGGACAGCAGCCGGTCGGCGCCGGCGCGCATGTCCACGGGCTGCGTGGCCAGCCACACGGCGTCGATACGGATCAACGCAGCACCTCGCGTAGCCAGGCCGCGCTCTGTGCCGCCGCGCTCAGCGGCCAGCTGACCTTTACGTGTACGCCGTCGCGCACAAGCTCGATGTGCAGCTGCGCCGGCGCCGCGGCTTCGACCTTCACCGGCACGAAGCTCGTTGCGGTGGTTGGGGCACACGTCGCCACATCGGCGTCCCGTTGCAGCACCAGCGCGTCCTCGGCATCCGGCTGGGCCAGCACGGCTTGCGCCGTACCTGCGCTGGGCAGCGCGCGATCGTTGGCATCGGCCACCCAGCGCCGCATGACGTTGGGGTTCACGCCGTGGCTGATGGCGACGCTGGCCAGCGACACGCCGGGCACCTGGGCCTGCGCGACAAGCTGTGCCTTGAATTCCTTGGAGTAGCGGCGCCGGGTGCGTCCCGGGCGCTGGGTCGTTGATGGTGTATTCGTGTCCATGTGTCCGCGCCGAATAAGCGGACACGAGCATCCTTTACACCCTGCCTGCGATCAACTGTGGGACGGCTGCACGCTTACCGTTCACGGGCGCCACAACGCTCGGTGCGGGCAGCGGCACAGGCACAAAGCCATCGATATCCGCTGGCGGTGCGGGAGCTGGTCGCGATCTCTCAGCCCCATCCTCGCGTGCGAGTTGCCGCCAGCGGTGTACGACGTTGGCGTTGATGCCGTGCGCCATCGCTACCTTGGCCACCGACGCGCCCGGAGCATCGCATTCGGCCATCACCTGCGCCTTCATCGCTGCGCTGTAGCGCCGCCTGGTAGCGGGTTTGCGCTTTCCATCGTGTCCACCTATTTCGTGGATCTTGGTGGCGAATTCGTCCGATTCGGCATCAGGCAGAGGCTGTGAACAGGCGCTGGAACGCGGTCAGGAGAACGCCTGCTTTTGGTTCACCCGCGACCCAGCGCAGCAGGCGGCCGACATTGATCGCCGCAGCTGTCATGAGATGGGCCAGATGTGTCTTAGCTTGGCCGATGTAGCGGGTGCGACGGACCGAGTGTCCGCGGACTGCCTCCGAGATGGTGCCTTCGATACCGGCCCGCCACGCATACTCGCTGGCATAGGCGGCGTGCTTTTCCTGCTCGCGTCTCTCATGTAGCAGCTCACGTTGTCCTTGAGGTCGTATCGTGACCTGCCGTTGCGGTGGCATCGAACTGGTACATCGTGCATGCACAGCACACTGGCCGCAATCGTGACGCGACCAGCGAAGCTTGATGATGGGCTTTCCGAAGGAGTTGGCCGTTGGTTTCCAGTAGATGCTTTCCTTGCCGGCCGGGCAGACGGCGCGGTGATTGTCGTAGTCGATCTGGAAGTCGCTGGCTGCGAAGCCGTCTCGTTCTTTGGCCTGACGTTCGTTGTCGCTGCGGGTCGGTCCAATGAGCTCCACCTGGTAGAGCTCTCGGGACTGCTTGAACAGCGCCGAGTTCACGTACGCGGCATCAGCGACGTGGACACTTGGCAGTACGCCGCGCTTTTGCAAGGCAGCATGGATGTCAGGTGTCACGTTGGCGTCGTACACGGTAGCAGCGGTCGTCTCGACGTTGGTGATTAGGTTTGGAGCGGCGCTGTCACAGGTCTCCGTCAAGTGGACCTTGTAGCCGGTCCACACGGTTTTGCCTTTGCTGCAGCGGCGCGCCTGCGTATCGTGAGGTGAGCAGACGAAGAGACCGGCCCGAGGAATGTTGTCTCTGGAGCGCCAGGCAACGCGCTCTCCCTCTGCCGTGCACACGACCATGAAGTTCTGCACCCATACCTGGCGCAACGCCTCCAAGGCCGGCAGATGGCGCAAGTCCGCGGGGGCCTCCGGAGAGTTCAAGGCGATGAGCACTGCCATGCCATCTTCGCCAATCTGAGCGGCCCATGCGAGGCGCTTGGCCTCGCTCCTGGGCACCCGCAGCTCGCCGGTCGGCAGAGCATAGCGGTCCACCCACGCCGGCGTGACGTGCTTGCAAAGCCACTCTGGATCCGTCCGAGCAAGGGCATCGAGCGCATGCCGCACCGTCTCGATCACGAGGTCGAATCGCGTCAGGGCCTGGACGTTGGCCAGCACGTGGGTCGAGTCGCTGCGCTGTCGCCCGCCGCCATGCAACAACCCACGCTCCTGTGCCAATGCCAGCACCGCCTCGAATACCCGATGCTCCGCGCCGTGGGCAAGCAGCCGCGCGCGAAATTCGCTGAGTACGGTGTGGTCGAACCCTGGGTCCGTCAACTCCAGGCACAGCAGGTACTTCCAGTCAATGCGAGTGCGGACAGCGTCCGCCGCTTGGCGGTCAGCAAGCCCCTCCATGAACTGCAGCAGCGTCACGAGGGCGAGCCGCGCAGGCGACTCCGCTGGCTGACCGCGGATGGGGAACAGATCCGCGAAGTCTTCATCCGCCACGGCCAACTGCAGCACGTCGAGCATGTGCATAACCGTGTTGCCTTCGGGGTAGATCGACCGCGCCACCCGGGCCGTCTCCTTGGGAACGGCGCTTCTGCGCCGGGCAAGCATGGACATCACCTGCCTCCTGGAGCTTGCCGTGCACCCGGGCGCCACTATTACCGCCACGCCGCGCGGTCAGAGTCTCGACTGTGCGCCTGCCGCCCCGAATTCGCCACCAGGATCATTTCGTGACGTGGACGCAATCCGCAACTCTCGATGATTCCGCATCAACACGGGATCGCCGCGTGCTTACGATGCTTCGCTTGAGCGCCGTGGTGCCCTTGAACTTCGAGCGCGTCCAGAACTTGGCCGCCGCCAGGCCCAGCGGGAGTCCTTCCACCGTCACCGCCAGGCTCGAGTGCATGAGGATGCCGCAGAAGGTGTGCTGACGTAGACGCCCCTTCGCATCCGGACGGCTGTAGGTCTTGCCCAGCAGTCCGATGCTGTGGTCCTCGTCGTGCTTGTAGGAGAACTCGGTCGTGTCGTGCAGCACCAATACCAGGGCGTCGCCGGTGGCTGCAATGCGCTCGCGTGTGGCGGCGAAATGGCCGGCAAGAATATCGGCTTCGCTGACCCGCTCGTTGCTGAGGAAGCGGTAGGCAGCCTTGGTGTTGGCCCAGTCCTGGCATACCAGGGAGAACGTCTGGCCCGGACCCTGAGCCATCTGCGACAGCAGCACTCGCAGCCGCCGCCCCAGCCGCACGTCTTGGAAAGCGCTCTCGTCCAATTCTTGGTCAACCCAGCCACCCTGCGTACCCTCGGGTGGCTGGCTCTGCTGCACAGCTTGGGGTGTCACCATCGCAGCCTCCGCCGGACAGATTATGCAAGGCTGAGACATGGCTTCGAACCCGGGAAAAAAGCAAGCAGTTTGCTGCTAACCCCTTGTGGCAGCTGAAAAATCAGTAGGTAAAAGCAAGGAGAACTGGACGCTTACTCCCCCGGTGCGGCGAGATGCCCACGATGCGCGCCACCGCTGCAAACGGTATCTCGGGTGTGAGCATCAGCACCAAGGCCTCGAACAGCAGCGTGAAGCCCGACCAAGCGGCCGGCAAACGGCGGCTTGACCAGTTGCACCGAGCCGTCGGGCAGCTTCACCCGCGGCGTGCGCACCTGCAGCAGGCACTCGTGCTGGAAGAAGTTTAGGTGCCGGTACGTCTTGGTGACGGTGTCGTGGACCGGGTGCTCGCCAGGCACGCCCTCCACAGCAAAGCGAGAGCCGACAGCAAAGTCGATAGCCACCGTCAGCACCTTGGCCGCCCTATCGAACTGCACACCCTTCACAGACCACGGTGCAGTGATTCCCAGCGCGGCTTCGAACAACTTGTCATGCATTCCAAACGTACCCGTATCGCGATGGCCGGTGCGTCAGCACACTTCATCGACCCTGGCCTTCATCCTCAAACCCGGTCAGTCTACCCACTCGAAATTCAAGAGAGGCGGAAATGAGATCGCCGCGCGAGTACCGCCGGCAATTGAGCGAACAACGTCAGGACCGACCAATGGACCAGGCGTTAACCTGCGCATAGGCCGTGTCCGGGACTACCGGGGCAAGACCAATGCGACCCCTATCAAGGCAATGGCTGGAACACCACATCAATCCAGTAGTTCGACGCTTGGTAGGTGCTCGTGGGGAACTGCAGCGTGCTGCCACCGTAGGTATACACGCCGTTTCCACCGCTGTCGCCGTTTCTCAGCAACTGGACCGGTCCGGAGGTCACGCCGGTGTTGGTGAAATAGTTGTAATCAACCGAGTAGCGCCCTCTCGGCGCCCGGTACGAGGCCACGTAAACGGTGTTGGCGTTGACAGGCACTGGCGTGGCGAAGTTGACCTGCTGCCAGCCGCTGCCAGTCTCATTTAAAAATTCTTGCGTGGCAAGCTGCGTACCGGTGCTCGTCCACAGTGCACCGATATGAGTACCGGTGTTGCTCGGCCCCTTGTAGAAGCGGATGCCGGTGATATGCCCGTTCTGCGTGACACGGAACTTCACGCCCAGGTTCACCACGCTGTCATCCTCAGCACCCAGCACGGTCGGCGTTGCGGATGTCGGGAAAGCCGTGCACGGGCAGGTGGGCGGTGTCACCGTTACGGTACGGCTGGTCGGCGTACCCTGCAGGTTGCCGCTGTCATCGACCGCACGGCTCATCAGCGTGACGTTTCCGCTGGAGCCGGACACCCAGGTGTAACTCCAGTTGCCGCGCCCGCTGGCCGGGTGCCATGTGACGCCGTTGTCGGTGGACACCTCCACCGCGCCCACCACGCCGCCGCCGGCGTCGGCTGCATTGCCGCCGATGGTCACACTGCTATTGGCCGGGACACTGGCACCAGCCGCCGGTGCGGTAATGGTGGAAGTGGGCGCAATCGTATCCGTGGAGGCCGTGGTTACGACCAGCGGCGATTGCAGCGTTGCAGGCTGCACGCCCATGTCGGCAAAGAGGTTGACTGTGGCTTGCTGCATGCGCGCATCGGCGGGCGTACCGGCGCGGTCGTGGTTCGCATCCAGGCCCCAGGCCCATTGGACCGTACCGCCACCGAACACACGCGCGCCGCTGCTGTGCTTGTAGAGCGTCAGGTAGTGGGTAAGCGTGCCAGGCGCGTAGGTCGACCCATGGTCCTGAAGCACGAATTGCTTGGAGCTGGTAATGGTGCTTTGCGACAACCGGATCAGCCCGGGAGGACGCGCACCGTTGTCGAGATCGGAATCCCACTCGTAGCCCAGCACACCCGCGGGCAGCGTGGCGGATTGACCACTGCCCAGCGAGGCCACTGAAGTGTGGCGCCAGAAGCGCAGTTGGCCTTCGGGCTGTGGCACCGTGATGGAATAGCCCTCGTCGGTGTTGTTGGCCATGAAAAGCGTACCGGTAAGCGCATTCTCGGGACGGCCGCCGTCGGAGGGCGGCGAGAAGCGCGGATCGCGCCAGGTGCCGGTCCAGGCCGCTGTTGGGTCGATCTTGGCGTTGGCATGCGTCTCCTTGTACGACACCAGCGTCCGGTAGGGCGTGTTGCTGCCGTCGATGCTCGCCTCCCAGCGCGTCTTCCAGAATACCTCGTTGCCGCTGAAGAAGGCCAAGTTCACGCCCTTGTCCCTGGCGGCCTCGACATGGCTGCGCTGCGCGCCAGACCAGTACTCGTCATGACCCACCGACAGGAACACCTTATGGTTGAGCAGTCGACCACCAGGCACAGTACCGGCGCGGTCGGTGTCAATGCCACTGATGTAGCTCACGTCGTAGCCATTGGCCTCCAGCCAGCGCACCATGGGGTACTCGGCATTGAAGACCCAGTCCTGCCCGTTGTCCACGGACCGGGTGTTGAAGGGACGGTTGTAGCTGAGCTTGTAGGAGCGGCCCGCGCCGGTGTTGAGCCCGCCGCTGTAGAAGCTGCCGCCGCCGTAGGTGTTGTAGGCCTGCCACGTGGTGTCGGAAGTCTGGAACACCAGGTCTGAAGTGCTCGCGTCGTCACGTACGACGAAGACGATGTGGCTAGCGCCCCCCGTGTCGGCACGCACCAGGCGCGCGATGTAGATGCCCGAGACGGCATTGGCCGGCACCGTCCAGGAGCCCGAGACGGCCCAGTTGCC
>NZ_KE387216.1:26058-33703 GCF_000430725.1 Azohydromonas australica DSM 1124 | reverse complement strand
CCGAGGTGCCCTACGACCAGGTCTTCGAGATGGAGGACATCAACGGCGAGTTCGGCCAGGCCGACGTGGCCATCATCCTGGGCGCCAACGACGTGGTGAACCCGGCCGCACTACAAAAGGGCAGCCCCATCTACGGCATGCCGATCCTGGAGGCCTACAAGGCCAAGACCGTGATCGTGAACAAGCGCTCGATGGCCGCGGGTTATGCGGGGCTGGACAACGAGCTGTTCTACATGGACAAGACCATGATGGTCTTCGGCGACGCCAAGAAGGTCGTGGAGGACATGGTCAAGGCCGTGGAGTGAGCCAGGGTCCTTTCTGTGCAGGCCCCCGCTGCACGGAAATCAAAAGGCCGCCCCAGGGGCGGCCTTTCTTTCGTTTTGCCTGCCGTGCGCGACTTCAGGGTGACGGCGTGAAGATGATGTCCACCCAGTAGTTCGTTGCCTGGGACGACGAGTTCGGGAAGCGCACCGTCGTGCCTCCGGTGATGAACACGCCGTTGCCGCCGCTTTCGCCATCACGCAGCAATTGGACCGGGCCCGAGGTCACGCCCGAGTTGGCAAAGTAGTTGGCGTCTGCCGCATAACGGCCTCGTGGCGCACGGTACGAGGCCACGTAGACGGTGTTGGCCGTAACGGCGACCGGCACGAGGAAGTTCACTTGCTGCCAGCCTGAACCCGTCTCGTTCACGAAGGGCGTGCTGGCCAGCAGCGTGCCGGAGGAGCTCCAGAGCGCAGCCGTGTGTGTGCCGGTGTTACCCGTGCCCTTGTAGAAGCGGATGCCGGTGATGTAGCCGTTCTGGGTGACGCGGAACTTCACGCCCAGATTGGTAACAGTCGTGCTCGACACACTGGCCACGGTCGGCGTCGCAGAGGCGGGGAAGGCGGAGCACGGGCACACCGCGCTTCCCACCGTCACGCTGCGGCTGGCGGGCGTGGACTGGATGTTGCCGCTGTCATCCACCGCGCGCGCCAGGATCGTGGCCGGGCCGCTGACGGTCGGAGTCCAGGTGTAGCTCCAGGTGGCGCGGCCGCTGGCTGGATGCCAGGTGGCGCCGTTGTCGGTGGACACCTCCACCGCGCCCACCACGCCGCCGCCGGCGTCGCTGGCCGTGCCGCTGATGCTCACGCTGCTGTTGGCCGGCACGCTGGCGCCGGCCGCCGGCGCGGTGATGACGGCCGCGGGCGCCGCCGTGTCGGTGGAGGCCGTGGCCGCCACCAGCAGCGACTGCAGCGTCGCGGGCTGCACGCCCATGTCGGCGAACAGGTTCACCGTGGCTTGCTGCATGCGCGCATCCACCGCCGTGCCGGGCCGGTTGTGGTTGGCATCCAGGCCCCAGGACCACTGGATGGTGCCCGCGCCAAACACCAGCGCGCCGCTTGGGTGCCGGTACAGCGTCAGGTAGTGCGTGACGGTGCCGCTGCCGTAGGTTGACCCATAGTCGAGCAGCGCACCGCTGCTGCTGATGGTGGTCTGCGACAGCCGGATGAGCCCAGGCGGGCGCGCGCCGTTGTCCAGGTCCGAATCCCACTCGTAGCCCAGCACACCGCTGGGAAGCGTGGCGCTCTGGCCCGTGCCCAGCGTGGCCACCGAGGTGTTGCGCCAGAAGCGCATGCGCCCCTCGGCCTGCGGCACCGTGATGGAGTACGACGTGCCGGTGTCGTTGTTCATGAAGATCGTGCCCGTGAGCGCGTTCTCCGGGCGACCGCCGTCGTAAGGCGGCGAGAAGCGCGGATCGCGCCAGGTGCCGGTCCACACCGGGGCCGGGTCGATCTTGGCGTTGGCGTGTGTCTCCTTGTAGGACACCAGCGTGCGGTACGGCGTGTTGTTGCCGTCGATGCTGTTTTCCCAGCGCGTCTTCCAGAACACCTCGTTGCCGCTGAAGAAGGCCAGGCTCACGCCGGCGTCGCGCGCGGCCTCGACGTTGCTGCGCTGCGCAGCGGACCAGTACTCGTCGTGCCCCACCGACAGGAACACCTTGTGGTTGCGCAGCAGACTGCCGCTGCGGTCGGTGTCGATGCCGCTGATGTAGCTCAGGTCGTAGCCGTTGGCCTCCAGCCAGCGCACCATGGGGTACTCGGCGTGGAACAGCCAGTCCTGGCCCCCGTCCACTCCACCGGTGATGAAGGGGCGGTTGTAGCTGAGCTTGTAGGAGCGGCCCGCGCCGGTGTTGAGCCCGCCGCTGTAGAAGCTGCCGCCGCCGTAGGTGTTGTAGGCCTGCCAGGTGGTGTCGGAGGTCTGGAACACCATGGCGGAGGTGCTGGCGTCGTCGCGCACGATGAACACGATGTGGCTGGCGCCCCCCGTGTCGGCACGCACCAGGCGCGCGATGTAGATGCCCGAGACGGCATTGGCCGGCACCGTCCAGGAGCCCGAGACGGCCCAGTTGCCGCAGTCCACCAGCCCCGTGGCGGACTGCGTCAGGCAGGCGGGCTGGCTCTGCGGCAGCGTGGCCGAGGGGTTCACGCTGGTGATCTTGCGTGCGCCGCGCCCGCCGTAGTAGCCCAGCCGGTAGATGTCGAAGCGGTAGTTGCTGGCGTTGGTATCGACCTTGAAGTTGATGGTGCCGCCGCGGTTGACGCTCATCTGCGTCGCGAAGCCCTGGATGCTGCTGTCGCCGGCGCCGCTGATGTCCCACTCCGAGGGCAGGTTCCCGGTCAGCGCTGGCGTTGGTGTCCACTTTGAAGCTGATGGTGCCGCCGCGGTTGACACTCATCTGCGTCGCGAAGCCCTGGATGCTGCTGTCGCCGGCGCCGCTGATGTCCCACTCCGAGGGCAGGTTCCCGGTCAGCGCTGGCGTTGGTGTCCACTTTGAAGCTGATGGTGCCGCCGCGGTTGACACTCATCTGCGTCGCGAAGCCCTGGATGCTGCTGTCGCCGGCGCCGCTGATGTCCCACTCCGAGGGCAGGTTCCCGGTCAGGCAGTTCTCCTGCACGATGGGGTTGGCCGGCGAGGCGCAGCCCCCGGTGGCCGCGGCCGCGGTGGTAAAGCTCCACGAGGCGGAGTTGGCCAGCGCGTTGCCCGCGAGGTCCTTGACGCGTGGATCGGTACCCCCACCCCGCACGGTGGCCGTGTAGGCGGTGGAGGTTGCCAGCGACGCGTTGGGAACGAGCGTGGCGGTGCGGCTGGCCGCGTCGTAGCTCACGGTGGCGGCCACCGCCGTGCCGGCCGGGTTGCGCAGCTCGAAGGTGCTGCTGCCCACGGAGGACGGGTCCACCGCCTCGCTGAAGGTGGCGGTGACGCTGCTGGTCGTGGACACGCCCGTGGCGGCGTTGGCCGGCGAGGTGCCGGTCACCGTCGGCGCGGTGGTGTCGGGCCCAGTCGGCGCGGGCGAGAACGCCACGTCCACCCAGTAGTTGCTGGCTTGATAGGTCTGCGACGGGAAGCTGGAGCTGCTGCCGTAGGCGTAGACGCCGTTGCCGCCGCTCACGCCGTTTTGCAGCAGGTGCACCGGGGCGTTGTCCACGCCCTTGGTGGAAAAGAAGTTGTTGTCGCCCGCGTAGCGGCCGTTCGGTGCGTAGTACGAGGCCACGTACACCGTGTTGGCGCTCACCGGCACCGGCGTGGAGAAATTCACCTGCTGCCAGCCCGTGGCCGTCTCGCTGGTGAAGGGCGCTGTGGCCAGCCGCGTACCGCTGAGGCTCCAGAGGTTGCCGATGTGCGTGCCGGTGTTGCCCGTGCCCTTGTAGAAGCGCACGCCGGTGATGAAGCCGTCGACGTCCACCCGGAACTTGACCCCCAGCTCCACCGCGCCGGGGTCGTTGACCGAGGCGCTGGTGGGCGTGGCGGTGCTGCTCCAGGCGTTGCAGGGGCAGCTGCCAGCGGTGGAGGCCGCCACGGTGGTGAAGCTCCACGTCACGCTGGAGGCCATCGGGTTGCCCGAGGCGTCCTTGATGCGCGGGTCACTGGTGCCGCCGCGCAGCGTGGCGGTGTAGGTGGTGGAACCCGACAGCGCCGTGATGGGCGTCAGGGTCGCGGTGCGCGTGGTGGGGTCGTAGCTGACGTTGGCCGCGACCGTGGCGTTGGCGGCGTTGCGCAGCTCGAAGGTGCTGGTGTTGAGCGTCGTGGCGTCCAGCGCGTCGTTGAAGACGGCCTTGACGGTGGAGAACAGGCTCACGCCCGTGGCGCCCGCAGCCGGGGTGGTGGACGACACCGTGGGGCCCGCCACGTCGGCCGCGTACGTGGCGACGTAGCTGCCGGAATCAGCGTTGAAGAACGCGTACTCCACGCCCTTGACGACCTTGACGGAGAAGGCCACGGCGCTGCCGCCGCGCGTGAGGCCGGTGAGCACGTTGCTGCCCGAGCGCCGCGGCAGCATGCCTTGCAGCCCGTTGGCCGCGGGGCTGCGGGAGACGTTGAAGCTGAGCGCGCTGCCGCTCCAGCTCATGGCGCTGAAGGCCGAGGTGTTGCGCGCGTCGAGCCAGGTCAGCATCTGGCGTGCAGACACGACCGGCACGCCGCGCGCCTTGGCCGAGGCCACGACGGCCGTGGCCTCGTCGGTGATGGACTGGTCGGTGTGGGCATTGACGGTGTAGGCACCGTAGTAGCCCTCGGCACCGAGAGCGCGGTCGAGCAGCTGGTTGACGGTCAGCGGGTAGCTCTGGCCCGACTCGTCGGTCATCTGCGTGGCGGCCTGGTACACGTCGATGAAGGCGCCGTCCAGGCGCATGAAACGCATGGGCATGGCCGAACCGGTGAAGATGCCGGGCACGTCGGCCACCCAGCCCGGCGGCCAGAAGTAGTAGCTGGTGTCCAGCCGCATGCCGTACTTGGCCTGCACCTGCGCGCCGCTGCTCCAGTCGCTCCAGACGATGCAATGGTGGCGCTGCGTTATCGGCGCGGGAATGGTGTTGTACTTGCTCTGCCAGGGGCCGAGCTGCTCGCTATAGGTGCCGTCCAGGCTTTGCGGTGTGAAGTCGTCGCAGCGCGTGGAAACGTGCAGGCTGATTTCGAATCCCTCGGAGTCGTACTGCGCCGCCTGAGTGGCACTCAGTGCGGTGTCCGTGTAGACATACGAAGTGCCGCGGATGCATTCCCAGTTCGTCACCGAGCAGCCCGGCGTGCTCTGCGACTTGAAGTAGTCGAAACGCCCGGGCGTGCCGCCGTTGGCGTGGTCGTCGCCCGTCATGATGACCACGGCCTTGTGGCCGTTGGGGAAGTACCAGAAGCGCGGCAGCGGCTTGCGCGCGAGGTTCATGTAGGTGATGAGGTTGGCCAGCAGCCGCTGCTGCTCGTCGGCCTGCGGAATGGCCACCTTGCTCAGGTCCACCCAGTCGGCCTTGGGGTCCGCGGCGGCGTTGCCGTAGAACTTGTCATCCGAGCGGATGGGCGCCAGGCCGTCGCGCTCCTGCGCGGCCCACGCGGGGTTGCCCTGGCGCGTGTACACCACCGAGGTGGCCAGGTCGTAGGTGAAGGCCGCGGCCTTGCCCGAGCCCACGCTGCGCAGCGTCACGGCCGGGTTGGCGGTGGCTGCCGAGGCGCTGCTGTAGAGCGTGGCCAGTGCGGTGGCGCCGCTCAAGGTGTAGCGATCAGCGCTGCCGTGGAACTGCATGGTCTGGCTGACGATGCCGTTGCCCACGGGGTTGGCGGTATCCACCAGCAAGTAGCCGTTGGCGAGCTGGGCCCCCGTGCTGGTCAGGCCCAGCAGTGGCGCGAGGCCACTGCCGGGCGCCATGGCGATGAGGTTGCCGCCGGCGTTGACCCAGTCAGAGAGCATCGTGACCTGCGCGGCGCTGAGCGACGTCTTGGCCAGGATCACCACGTCGTAGGCGGACAGCGTGGCAGCGCTGACCGAGCCGACCTCGGCCACGGCGAAGGCATTGAAGCCCTCGTTGCGCAGGATCTCGGCGTAGTAGGTGCCGAAGTTGCTGTTGCCCGAGGTCAGCACCAGGATCGGTCCGCCAGGCCCCTGGGCAGGATCAGCCGCCAGCGCCGGGCGCGTCCATGACGCCAGCACCAGCAGCCAGCCCAGCAGCAGCAGGACCAGCCAGCCCCGAACGCTCCGCGCGCAAACTCCCTCACGCTGCAACATCGCGGTACTCCTCAAGCCTTATTGGCGCTGCGGGCGCGGACACACGCCAGGGCCCGCTGCGGGATACGAGAGACGGAGCGCAGGATCCGGTTGCGCTCTCTACGGCCTACTTGCCGATGCCGCTGGCGACGTTCCAGCGCACGAAACGGTTGTCGTCGCTGCCGGCAAAGAGCAGGTTCTTGTTCTTACCGCCGAACACCAGCGAATTGACGGGGGAGCCGGAGGCGGTGAGCTGCTTGTCCAGCATGCCCGTGGCCGCGTTCCAGACCATGATCTGGCCATCCTCCCCGCCGCTGGCCAGGGTGTTGCCGTCCGGGCTGAAGGCGATGCTGCGCGCGGGCTTCTTGTGGCCTTCGAAGGCCTTGGTGCGCACGCCGCTGTCCAGGTCCCACATCAGCACCTGGCCATCCGCGCCGGCGCTGGCCAGCACCTTGCCACCGGGGTGGAATGCGATGGCGTAAACCTCGTCGGCATGGCCGCGCAGCGTGTGGATGAGCTTGCCCGTGCCCACCTTCCACACCAGGATGCGCGCCTCCGCATCGGCGCTGGCGAGCAAGGTACCGTCCGGGCTGAAGGCCACCGAATTCACAAAGCCGGTGTGGCCCGACAGGATCCTGGCGAGCTTGCCCGTGGCGCTGTTCCAAAGCATGACGCGCGTTTCGTCGCCGGCCGTGGCAATGAGCGCGCCATTGGGACTCTGCGCAATGGTCCGGATGGGATGCTCGTGACCATGCAGCGTGTAAAGCTTGTTGGCCGAGGCGATGTTGTAGACATGCACATCGCTGTCGCGGCCCACCACGCCCAGGTATTTGCCGTTGTTGCTGAAGGCGACGCCTGCCGCCACGGTATCGAGCTTGGCGCTGAACTTCTCGACGTCCACCAGACTGCCTGCGTCCAGGACCCGAACCGTGCCGTCGGCGCGACTTACGGCCACTGAGGAACCGTCGGGCGACAGGCTCACGGCGGTAATGCCCTTCTTCGTGTAGCGGCGCAGAACCTTGCGCAAGGCCTGCGGCTTTTCGTCGTTCACCGCCGCCGCCGCTGCCGTCTCGATGGCAGGAGACGCACTGGCGGTCGTGCCGGACGAACGCGCCTCTTCACCGCCGCCGCAGCCGGCCAGCACGGCACATGCCAGCGCGAATGCCGAAACCGTGCTGGCTTGTCCGAATCCATGCAGTCTGAAATTCATGCCCACCCTCCACGACCTGGACAACCCATATCCAGGCACACAACTGGAATTCATCTCGACGCCCATATCACGCGATATGTGCGTCACCCGGAAAACCTGTTTTAAATGATGCAGACGATTTCAGTAGGACTTACGCAACGAGCACCATCCGCACCGCCGGGCTGCGCAGCTCGGCTCTTAGATAGTTGGACAGCATCTCGCGTTTGAGCTGATAGAGTGTTTTCCCGACCTGTCGCGCCTGAGCTGCCAAGCAATCCCAAACCAGCACGGCACAAGCAATATGGTTGCGCTGCATCCGGCCGCGCCGGCACTGGCATTTTTCCGCTCCAGTGAGCTGCTTGAATTCGCGATGAAACTGCTCAATCTTCCAACGCATGCCGCACGCTTCTTGTGTTGCATCCGTGGAATCCTGAGATAGATCGTT
>NZ_KE387216.1:15569-25702 GCF_000430725.1 Azohydromonas australica DSM 1124 | reverse complement strand
CCCGCATAGCGGCCGTTCGGTGCGTAGTACGAGGCCACGTACACCGTGTTGGCGCTCACCGGCACCGGCGTGGAGAAATTCACCTGCTGCCAGCCGGTGGCCGTCTCACTGGTGAAAGGTGCCGTAGCCAGCCGCGTGCCGCTGAGGCTCCAAAGGTTGCCGATGTGCGTGCCGGTGTTGCCCGTGCCCTTGTAGAAGCGCACGCCGGTGATGAAGCCGTCGACGTCCACGCGGAACTTGACGCCCAGTTCCACCGCGCCGGGGTCATTGATCGAGGCATTGGCAGGCGCGGCCGTGGTGGACCAGCCGTTACAGGGGCAACTGTTCACGGCAGACGCCGCCACGGTGGTGAAGCTCCACGACACGCTGGAGGCCATCGGGTTGCCTGAGGCGTCCTTGATGCGCGGGTCGCTGGTGCCACCGCGCAGCGTGGCGGTGTAAGTGGTGGAGGCCGACAAGGCCGTAGAGGGCGTCAGCGTCGCGGTACGCGTGGTGGGGTCGTAGCTGATGCTGGCCGCGACACTGGCATTGGCCGCGTTGCGCAGTTCGAAGGTGTTGCCATTGATCGTCGTGGCGTCCAGCGCGTCGTTGAAGACGGCCTTGACGGTGGAAAACACGCTCACGCCCGTGGCGCCCGCAGCCGGAGTGGTGGACGAAACGCTGGGTCCGGCAGTATCCACCCCGTAGGTGGCGACGTAGCTGCCAGCATCGGCGTTAAAGAAGGCGTACTCCACCCCCTTGATAACCTTGATGGAGAAGCCCACCGCGCTGCCGCCGTGCGCGAGACTGGTGAGCACGTTGGCGCCCGAGCGCCGCGGCAGCATGCCCTGCAGCCCGTTGGCCGCGGGGCTGCGGGAAACGCTGAAGTTGAATGCGCTGCCACTCCAGCTCATCGCGCTGAAGGCCGAAGCATTGCGCGCATCCAGCCAGGCGAGCATTTGGCGCGCGGACACGACGGGTACGCCGCGTGCTTGGGCCGAGGCCACCACGGCCTCGGACTCAGGGATGTTGTCCACGTCGGTGTGGGCGTTGACGGTGTAGGCGCCGTAATAGCCCTCCGCGCCCAGCGCGCGGTCGAGCAGCTGGTCAATGGTCAGCGGGTAGCTTTGGCCCGACTCGTCAGTCATTTGCGTGGCGGCCTGGTACACGTCGATGAATGCACCGTCCAAGCGCATGAAGCGCATGGGCATGGCCGAACCGGTGAAGATGCCCGGCACGTCCGCCACCCAGCCCGGCGGCCAGAAGTAGTAGCTCGTGTCCAGCCGCATGCCGTATTTGGCCTGGGTCTGCGCGCCCGTGCTCCAGTCGCTCCAGGCGATGCAGTGGTGGCGCTGCGTCACGGGCGCAGGGACGCTGCCGTACCGGGCCTGCCATTGGCCTAGCTGCGTGGCGTAGGCCTCGTCCAGCGAGAGAGCATCGAAGTCGCCGCAGCTTGTGCTCACATGCAGCCCTACCTCGAAGCCCTCGGCATCGTACTGCGCCGCCTGCTCGTTACTCAGTGGCGTGTCCGGGAAGACGTAGGAGGTGCCGCGCACGCATTCCCAGGTCGCCACCGAGCAACCCGTGGGGCTGAGCTGACGGAAGCGGTTGAAGCGCCCGGCGGTGCCGTTGTTGCCGTGGTCATCGCCCGTCATGATGACCACGGCCTTGTGCCCATTGGGGAAATACCAGAAGCGCGGCAGCGGCTTGCGCGCGAGGTTCATGTGCGTGATGAGGTTGGCCAGCAGCCGCTGCTGCTCGTCGGCCTGCGGAATGGCCACCTTGCTCAGGTCCACCCAGTCGGCTTTGGGGTCCGCGGCGGCGTCGCCGTAGAACTTGTCGTTCGAGCGGATGGGAGCCAGGCCGTCGCGCTCCTGCGTGGCCCACGCGGGGTTGCCCTGGCGCGTGTACACCACCGAGGTGGCCAGGTCGTAGGTGAAGGCCGCGGCCTTGCCGGATCCCACGCTGCGCAGCGTCACGGCCGGGTTGGCAGTGGCCGCGGTGGCGCTGCTGTAGAGCGTGGCCAGCGCCGTGGCGCCGCTCAAGGTGTAGCGATCGGCGCTGCCGTGGAACTGCATGGTCTGGTTGACGATGCCGTTGCCCACGGGGTTGGCGGTATCCACCAGCAAGTAGCCGTTGGAGAGCTGGGCCCCCGTGCCGGCCAGGCCCAGCAGCGGCGCGAGATTGGCGCTGGGCGCCATGGCAATGAGGTTGCCCCCGGCATTGACCCAGTCCGTCAGCAGCGTGACCTGCGAGCCGCTGAGAGCCGTCTTTGCCAGAATCACCACGTCATAGGCGGACAGCGTGGCGGCGTTGACAGAGGCGACGTCTGCTACGGCAAAGGCACTGAAGCCTTCGTTGCGCAGGATCTCGGCGTAGTACAGCCCGAAGTTGCTGTTGCCCGAGGTCAATACCAGAATGGGCCCACCAGGGCCCTGGGCCGGGTCGGCCGCCTGTACGGGCTTGTGCCAGCACAGTAGCGCGACGAGCCAAGCCATCAAGAAGACGACCATTTGTCTGGCGTATCCCGCACGCGCAACACTGCATTGCTTCATCGCCGCCCTCCTCTGGCTGGCTCGTTATTGCTCGAGGCTGAGCCCGGCATCTTGGGCTCCGTGGTACTGCGCCCGGCTACTTGCCCACGCCGCTGGCCACGTTCCAGCGCACGACGCGGTTGTCGTCGCCGCCGGCAAACAGTACGTTCTTGTTCTTGTCATCGAACACCAGCGCATTAACGGGTGAACTACCAGCGCCAAGCTGCTTGTCCAGCCGACCGCTGGCCATGTCCCACACGAAGATTTGGCCGTCCTCGCCGCCGCTGGCCAGCACGGTGCCGTCACGGTTGAAAGCGATGCTGCGCACAGCAGCCTTGTGGCCGGTGAAGGCTTCGGTGCGGTAGCCCGTGGCCAGGTCCCACTGCAGCACCTCCCCATCCGCGCCGGCGCTGGCGAGCGTCTTGCCATCGGGGCGGAACGCGACCCCGTAGACCTCGTCGGCATGCCCACGCAGTGTGTGCAGCAGCTTGCCGCTGGCCACGTTGAAAACCAAGATGCGCGCCGAGGCGTCGGCACTGGCCAGCAAGGCTCCGTCGGCGCTGAAGGCCACCGCGTTGACGAAGCCGGTATGGCCCGAGAGGACCTTTTCCAGCTTGCCCGTGGCCGCGCGCCACAGCATCACGCGTGTCTCCTCGCCTGCAGTGGCAATGAGTGCGCCGTCGGGGCCTTGTGCAATCGCACGGATGGGATGCTCGTGGCCTTGCAGCGTGAAGACCTTCTTCCCCGTAGCGTTGTTGAAGATATGGACGTTGCTATCGCGACCGACAACGCCCAAAAACTTGCTGTCGCGGCTGAAGACGATGCCGGAAGCAACAGTATCGATGTCGATGTTGAACTTGGAGACGTCCACCACGCTGTTCGCATCAAGTATCCGCACCTTGCCGTCCGCACGCGCCACAGCCACCATACTTCCGTCCGGGGACACCGAAATCGAGGTCACGCCTTTCTTCAAGTACTGACGCAATCTTTTTCCCAGCTTGAGGGCCTGGCTATTTTCAGTGTTTCCGCTGGCCGTGGGGTCTTGTATTTCAGCCTTGCTCGAAGTTGTCGTCAAGGAAGATGTCGAGACGCCATCGCCACCGCCACATCCGATCAACACAGCACAGGACAGCAAGCAGCTTGCTGTTATGCCTACACGCTGCACGCGCTGAGATTTACGTCGCATATTTCCCTCGCTTGATGGATGTAGCCCTGCCTCACCAAGACAAGAGAGGCCTTGGTAATATCCATACCAACCCGCGTCGGCCTTTAGGTCTGTTCGGTTAAAGGTTTTCCAAATGTGGAATTTAAGTCTCAATCACAAAGTCTTGTTTTTACTGCGAAAACCACACATCACCAAATACGCCGGCTTTTTGATTTTTTCATTGTTACCAAAAAAGAGGTATATGCAAGCCCCCATATCGGGTATCTATCCAGCCACCGCCCAGCAGCATGCAGAAGCAGGAGAACCTAACCGAAGCGGTATCGAGTTGAACAGTGTTGTACAGTGCAACCAAAATGGCGTTACTTAACAATACCAAAAAAACTTCATGAAACCAAATGTGCCTCGGCTCTTACTACTACTCCGCGCGTGCTTTTCACAAAGGCTATGCCTTAAGTTTGGATTTGACGTGGCATTGATTGAAAAATCCTTGAGAGCCACCCCACTGATTCAGGGCATTATCAAATTCTTCGACATAAGCAAGGCACTGCTCGAGAGCAGTGAACGATGTACCTGGACGGAACCTGCTGACTGGTGCGGACGCTGCCATTGCAGTGATGACGCCCGCGGGTCGGCTGCACACTTCCCTGCCCCCGCATGACAGCGGCCGCCATGCCTGTCATAGGAGTGGATCAAGTTGCCATTACCGCCAGGACACGCGGCACGGCTGCAATTTCAGCTTTCCAGGGAGGCATTACTTGAGTAACGAATGCGCATGAAGTTGTGCGAGAGAGCGCACTACAGCAATACGGCACTTGCTGCTTGGCCGAGAAGAACTGCGCTCTCCCAGGCAGCGCCCGGGAGGCGAGTCTCACGCATGCCAGCGGCGATTGCGGAGCTCCCCTAGAACTGCGGCAGCCCACCCTCCAGCGTCAGGCCAAAGCTGTTGAAGGCCAGAGCAGTCGCACCTGCCGGAATCTTGCGGAGCTTGAGTTCGAAGCACTGGCCCGTCGAATGGCTGTCGCAGGCGATGACAAGGTCGGCCTCGTGCTGCCTGGGCGGCGGCGCGGCGTTGCCCAGGCGCAGGCTGCGCCGGATGCGTGAGGGCTTGTTTTTGTCGGCGGCGTTGTCCCGGCGAACCGCGGCATGGCTTGGCGTTGCTGGTGCCAGCGTCACCGGGCCCATATCGACGGCCATGGCCCGCAGGCGCGGCAGCGCGGAGTTCGACACAAACGCGTCCAGTGCCGTATGCGAGCCAAAAAGCCGCAACCGTGCAGGTGTGCCCGGCATGCGCTCACCGCACCTCCAGCCCGGCACGTCGATGCCCACGCGCTCCAGCATCGAGCCCTGCGCCTTGTTGAACCCGTGCAGCCAGCGCCAGGCCAAGGGGACCAGGTGTGACGGCGGCTCGATGGAGTCGGTGAAATCCAGCTCGACGTAGTGCAAGGCGCAGAGTTCCAGCATCGCGGCTTCCCTTACTCTTCACCGCCGCCGAACACGCCGCCGCGGATGCACAAGGCTGTGTAGAACAGCCGGTCCTCGCGGCTCAGTGTCTGGCCGCCGCTTCTAGCCAAGCGCTCGATGATTTCCTTCATGCTCCCTGTCGTGCGGCGCCAGGCGCGCGCTTCATGCGAGTTGGCGCCGTAGGGCTCGACGGCGATGGGCCTGTTCGGCCTGGCGTCGGGATACCAGGTGTCGATCTGCCGCAGGGTGTTGCCGGCTTTGCGGTCGTTGACGATGGCCTGGAGCTCGCCATTGGGCAGCCGCAGCTTGGCCAGCATCCGAGTGACACCTTCGCCGCCGGGCCAGCGGCGCTGGGAGGCGCGTTTCTGGTCATCTGAGGGCCATTCCTGGCTCGGGTAGACCCGGGCGCCCAGACCCAGCATGTACCTGGCTTGCAGCCGCAGCATGGTGCCGTGGCCGGTCTCGCGCAGCAGCGCGTCGGCGATCCACCCGGCCAGGGTCTGCAGCGTCCTGCGGTGGGCCTCGTAGCTCGCCGTGTCCAGCGAGAACGGCTGTGCCTCGTCGCGCAGCAGGTTGTCGAAGTCCAGCTGCTCGCTGCCCAGCTCTACCATCACCCGGTGTCTGTCTGCCGTCAGGAAGTTGCGCCACCCGAGCATACCGCAGGCGATCTGGATGGCGTAGCGGGTGCCGAGCTCCGCGATGCCGGCATCCGCGCCCTTGACCTGCTCCAGCACCTCGGCATGCAGCCGCAGGAAGCCCGACTCGCTGCAGGTCTGCGGCGTGGCGTAGCGGTTCTTGATCAGCAGCCGGCCCCGCAGGACCAGCGCCTCGTGGCCGGGGGCCAGTTCGCTGCTCTCGACAACCTGGAGAATGGCCTGGTCGCGCTTTTCGAGCGGCGTCTTCGACGTCGCGTTCAGGCCGCGCAGCGGCTCTTCCCGGATCGTCACTGGCACCATCTCAGACACGGTGCTCGCCATGGTCGGTGCGCTGAACATCAGCATGTGGCTGGGCTCGAGTGTGCGCGCGAAAGACAGGATGGACGGGCTGGCAGTCGGCATTGTTGTTCCTCGTTGGCTGGTACAGCGGGATGCCTGCAATGTCAGGCTAGCGCGGTGCAGACGTAGCTGCCATCGACCGGCTGCTCCTTCCACAGCACGCGATAGCCTGGCTCGGCTTGCGCCGCATCCACGCCGGCACGGATGGAGGCCGCGGTTTGCAAGGCGGCCAGGGTGTACATCGGCGAAGCCACTCTCGAGGCTCCAAGTAGCCCGTCCGAAAACAGCCGCACGCTGCGCTGTGATGGCTCGGACTCCAGCGCCAGGTAGCCGCTGGTGACCGGGTAGATGCGGCGCCGCTCGAAGCCGTGTTCCTCATAGAAGTCGCGGTAAGGCCTTGGCCGCTGATCGTGGCGCAGCGTGGCCGCAAGCAGGGTGTCCATCAACGGCAGGCCTGCGGTCCGGGCCGCCTGGACCAGCGCCGACTCATCGCGCAATACCAGCGCCCGCGAGGGCAGCAGCGCCATGGCGCGCGCCAGCTCGGCGGGGTGGCGCTCGACAAGCCGAGGCGTGGCGAGGTTGGCCGCGGGGCGCTGTACGACCAGCCTACCCTTGCACAGTCGCAGCTCGGTGAGCACGCTGGCGGCGTCGCCGGAGAGCTTCTGCGTGGTCAGCAGCTCGATGCCACGCGGCGTTGCGCCGCGCAGCCGGATCACGAAGCTGGCGGTGAAAGAGGCCCAGATCGCCGGCACGGCTTCCGGCGTGGCCACTCCCTCCTTCATCGTTTTGACGTAGCCGGCGTGCATCTCGTAGTCCTCGACGCCCAGGCCAATGCCATCGGGCTGCAGCTCTCCGGGTCCAAGCCCCTTGGCTTTGGCCAAGCTAATGGCAAAGGCGCGCGCCAGGCCGGTGAGCCCTGTTACCGACGGCAGCCCGACAAATGGCCCCTGTGACACCTTGACGGACTGTGCGCTCACGCGCAGGAAAACGAAGTGCCTGTGCATGGGATGGATAAACTTCAGGTGCGCTCGTGCATCACCACGGCAAATGCGACTTCTCGTACCTCGGGCTCGTACTCCCGGCTCCACGGCTTCCTGGGATAGGCCTGGTCCAGCGCGGCCAGCACGCGGCGGCTGGCGTCCCCGGCCAGGGGCGCAAGCACCTCCCTGGCGACGACGGATCGCAGCCCCGCTTCCCCGGTAACGAAGAGGCGCCAGGGCTGCGGCGCCCACCCGATGAACGCGGCGTCGCGAGCCTGTAGCGTCCGGCCACGCACCTCGGATTCCGACACCAGGGCGTGCCAGTGATCCCGCAGCACCAGCAGCGGCGCCAGCACTTCGATGACCATCGCTGTGAAGAGGGCCCGACGCCTTTGCCGATAGGGGCGTGACTCGGCCTGCGGCAGCAGGTAGCGCGGTGCCTTGGCGCCGGGCGGCGGCGTGACGGCGGCCAGGTGCGCCTCCTCGACGTAGGCCACGGCGGCATCGAGATCCACGCCGGCCTGGCGAATGAAAGGAATGTCCAACCGCACATTGGCCGTGTGGATCTCCTTGGTCACATCCATGGCCACGTTCTGCGGGTTTTGGCCGCCCAAAGGGATTGTTGAGGCCGGGAACGTCAGGTACATCCGCTCCAGACGCTGCTCCTGGGCCACCAGATCGGAGCGCAGCCGGGCGGGCTGTTGCTGTTCAACGTCCTGGGCCACCTTGGTGGCGCCGCCGCGGTGCCTGTTTGCCTTGCCGGTTTTGACGCTGATGGCAAGCTGTTCATCGATTTCCTTGATCTGCTGCCGCACCTGGACCTGAAGCTCCAGGATCTCCGCGCGGTAGGCGGCAGCCAAGCGCTCCTTGGCCTCATGGACCTCGGCGGGCAGGGCGAACGGCGTCAGCACGCTCAGGCATTCCTCTGGCGGTTCGTCCAGCCCGGCAGGCAGGTCGCCGACGAAGACCTGCGCTTCACCGCGCATTGGTGGTGGCTCTCCGCCCGGGGCAAGGGCCTCGATGAGGACCGCCGCGCTGGCGACGCCGTGGGCACTCAGCGAGGACTGCACCTGTTTGCAGAGCTCGGGGTGCCGAGCCAGAACGTCGGGCAGTCGCGCCCGGATGCCTCGGTAGTCGACCAGCGGCAGGAAGACATGCCAAAGCGGCTGGTATGAGGCGGTGCAAGTCAGTGTACGAGTGGCCCGGGTGCTGAAGTCCTCCTCGGTGACCATCATCCCTAGCGCTTGCGTGCGGGGTTGCTGCAGCTTGACGAAGCCACCGTGCCCGCCCATGTTGCGAAAGCGCACCGGGTGCGTGCATACGCTGTCCTGTGCCTTGCGAAAACCACGGCTCTGGACGAAGGCCGCCAAGTCGATCTGACTGGCGGCGCTCCACGGATCAGCCAGTACCGCGGCGAACTTCGCCGGGTCCTCCTGGACCAACGGCACCGGCTCGGCGCCAGACTTGCGCTTCGACTTGCCTGGGGAGCCCGAGCCGGTGCTGAGGAACGGATGCGGTTGCAGCGCAATGTGCCAGGCCGCTATCTGCTCATCTGTCGTGAGGCCCGCCCGGGTACTGCCGCTGATCAGCGTGCTGCCATTGTCGGCGTGGACCACGGATAGCAAGAAGGCGAGCAACTGCGCCAGCTCTTGTGAGGATTCCAGACGCAGCCAACCGGGCTGGGTGCGCAGCAAGGCATTCTTGATGGTCCTGGTCGGGGATGTCGCCCGCGCCAGGTCGTCGATGAAATCGGCAAGCGACCGTGTATGGTTGGAAGTCATCATTTCCAGGCATCCAGCGCCATATGCACGGCGAGAGCATCTGGCGCACGGTGCCAAGCGTTCGGGCACAAGCTGCTCATAGGAAAACACCTTTCACGGGCGTGACAGCTTGCCATGTGCATGAGGCTCTGCACGGTAAATACGAAGCGGCCTGCGCGGCCGAAGGATCTTCCTGCCATGCTTGGCTCGCCGCCTTGATCCTCTAAGCAGCCTGCGCGGCCGGAGAGATCGCGGGACGATTGCCTCCCTTAATGTTGAATTTGCAGGCGGCCTGCGTGGCCGACATTCGCTGCACCGCTCCTTGTCGCTCCGCTCGCTATCGTCAAGCGGCCTGCGCGGCCGAAAGCCAGCAACTTACCATCTCGGAGCGGTTGTTGATCCTCTAAGCGGCCTGCGCGGCCGAAAGCACCCCATTCGCGCCATTGCACAGAGTCCCGATCCTCGAAGCGGCCTGCACGGCCGAGAGCCAGGGGATTCCCTTGATAGCCTCACTTGAATATCTCTAAGCGGCCTGCGCGGCCGTCACAGGACGAGGGCGGAGTGCTTGAGCTTGATGACCCTCTAAGCGGCCTGTGCGGCCGTGAGCCACGGCAGCGGCTTGCGCGGGTGAAAGCCATGGCGAACTGCGTCAACTTACTAAAACCGGCGTAAGTAAAGTTTCATGCTGAGGCGTAGCGGCAGGTCGGTGCGTGGAAGAAGCTCGCAACCACTCGAGGCAACTTCTGCAGTCGATGCAAGGTTCGGTAGACCGTTCGCTTGAGTTCGTCCTTGGTCCGCGCTGTTGCCTTGGCCACGCGGGCCTTCACGTGACCCCAGACAAGCTCGTCGGGATTGAGCTGGGGCGCGTACCCAGGAAGGAAGAACAACTCGAGCCGCTCGGCGTTGTTCTCGACGAAGCGCTTGGTCAGCTTGGAGGTGTGTGCGGGGTGTCCGTCCACCACCAGGAAGATCTTGCGGTCCATGCCCGTGATCAGGCGGCGCAGGAACTCGCAGAAGGTTTCTCCATTGAGCCGGCCTTCGATCGTCATGAAGCGCAGGTGACCCTTGGCAGAGATGGCCGAGAGCATGTTCAAGCCATATCGCGCGCCCGTGGCCTTGACCACCGGTGTCTGGCCCTTGGGCGCCCAGGTCGTGCCCGCATGGTGGTCTGCCCGAATCCCTGACTCGTCGGCAAACATCACCAGCGCCCCCTCGCGCTTGGCCCGTGACGCGATCTTGGGGTATTCGTGCTCGCGCCA
>NZ_KE387216.1:0-14579 GCF_000430725.1 Azohydromonas australica DSM 1124 | reverse complement strand
TTTTACCAATGAGGCAATACTTGCGCGTGTCTTAGTAATGAAGTGCCGGTCGGTCTGGCCACAGGACCATCCAAGACCTGAGTCTGCCGACAGCGATATGTTCCTTTGCAGGCTAACGACATAGCGGAGGCTTCAAAATACGTTTAGCGTGGCTGCAGGCTACCTGCGCTGCTGGGCCTCGCGCAAGTAGTTCCAGCGCCGTGGTGCCTGTGACGTGGGAGCGAGCGCTGCAGTCATTGCACCTGGTCTTATTGTGTTACTGACCAACGCGTGGATGGCTAAACCAAGCCGGCATGTGCATTGCAGGCCCGGACGCTGCGGGGCTTTTGCCGAACTCGTTGGCAGGCACCGCGCAGTTTTTGCGGGTCTCAGCGAGGCTGCCGCAGCAGACATACGGACTCGACATGCTTCACGTGCCGCCAGACTCCCTCTTGTGCCACGCGTCAATCAAGGTGAGGCCTCTCATCCAGATCGTCGCGCCATACTCTCGAGGATAAGCTCGCGGCGTATCCAAGGAAGCGTTTGGGATGCAGTCTCTCGCCCGCCTCTTCATGCAGGACTGCTTGACCGCTCGGCAGTATTAGCAGGCCGTTGAAGTACCAGCTGCTGGTCCGACCGTGACCACCTTGGATATCGCCATGTGCAATTTTGAGCGGTTTAGGAGGTTCAGGAGGGCCTATGACGGGCAATCCGGTCTGCCAAGGCGCTGTCGAAGCCCCGGCAGGCAGCCCGGCAGGCCTTTTCTGGACGTGCTGCCCGGCTCATGGACGTACCTCTGCCAGGCCACGCAGCCGCGTGAGGTTGTACGCCGCCATGGTCAGCGTGAAGGTCTGGTCCACCCTGGCTAGCAGGCTGTTGAAGTACCTCGCCCAGGCGGTCACAGCTTGAGCGACCATTGGGGCTGGACGAACGAAAAGAACGACGATGCGGGGAGCCGATAGCTACAACGAGAGCCTGTTCACGATGGTGAAGTTGGAGGACTTCGTGCCGGCGCCGCACCCGCTGCGCCCCATCCGCGCCTGGGTCAACGAGGCGCTGGCCAAGATGGACGAGCGCTTCTCGGCGATGTACGAGGCCGACATCAAGGGCGGGCGCCCGAGCATCGCGCCTGAGAAGCTCATGCGTGCGATGCTGCTGCAAGTGCTCTACAGCATCCGCAGCGAGCGTCAGCTCATGGAGCAGGTGACCTACAACTTGCTCTTTCGCTGGTTCGTTGGCCTGTCGATCGACGACCCGGTCTGGAACCACTCGGTGTTCAGCAAGAACCGCGACCGCCTCATCGAGCACGAGGCCGTGACGGCACTGTTCGACGCGACGGTGGGGATGGCTCAGGCCCGGGGACTGTTGTCGGGCGAGCACTTCAGCGTGGACGGCACGCTCATCCAGGCCTGGGCCGGGCACAAAAGCATCCGGCGCAAGGACGGCAGCGATGATGACCGGCCGCCCGAGAACTGGCACGGCGAGAAACGCAGCAACGACACGCACGCATCGAAGACGGACCCCGAATCGCGCCTGTACCGAAAGAGCAATGCAGCGCCGGCGCTGCTGAACTACCTGGGTCACGTCCTCACCGACAACAGGCATGGCCTGGTGGTCAACGTGCACACCACCCAGGCTGAAGGTAAGGCCAAACGCACCGCCGCGGCCGAGATGCTGAGCGATGTGTGCAGCGACACGCAGCGCATCACCGTGGGTGCCGACAAGGCCTACGACACGCGTGGCTTCGTCAAGGAATGCCGCGCTCTCAACGTCACCCCGCACGTGGCCCAGAACCTCAAGCGCAGTGGCGGCAGCGCCATCGACGCGCGCACCACGCGGCACGCTGGCTACGAGATCAGCCAGCTCAAGAGGAAATGCATCGAGCAGTGCTTCGGCTGGGGAAAGTCCATTGGCCCGATACGCCAGGTGATGGTGCGCGGTCTGGCCAAGGTGGACCAGGTCTTCACGCTGACCATGGCGGCGTACAACCTCACGCGGCTGCGTGGCTTGGCAGAAGTCCGTCCATGAGTCCGGCCGCCCGGCTACAAAAGGCCTGCTGGGCTGCCTGCCAAGGCTTCGACAGCGCCTCAGCAGAGCGGATTGCCCGTCATGGGCCTTCCTGAGCCGCCTGAAATTGCACATGGCGACATCGAAGGAGGTCATGGGCGGCCCAACACTGGGTACTTCAGGCGCTGTTCGCGTTATGTGTTGATGAGCTGGTGGCCGAGGCCTGAGATGATGAAGTGGTCGGACTTGATGCCGTCCTTGAACCACTCCCACATGCGCATCCATGCCAGGTAGTTCGGCAGGTACTTGGTCGCCACCCCGCGAAGCCGCCCGTTGATCCAGGCCTTGAGCCGCGCGTGGTAGTTGTTGACCGTCTGCACGTGGTAGACACCGTCCTGCACTCGGCCGTCGTAGGTCACCGCGATGGACTTGGCAGCGACGCCGAGTCCAGCAGCAGCGCTGCGCAAGGTTGCGCTGCCATCGGTGCACAGCAGCGTGTCGGGGCCGACGACGGTCTTGAGGGCGTTGCTCACCTGGGCCGCACTCATCTCGGCGAGCAAGCGGTCGGTCACGACATGGCTGCCCCGCACCTGCCCAACTACTGATCGGCGCATAGATTGCTCAACTCCCTCAGGCTCTCCAAGGAGGCCAACATGGAACAGTTGCTTTCGAGCCGGGCCGTCGACTGGCGTGAGGGCCGGCGGCTGCGTGCCTGGGAACTGCATGAGGCGGGTTGGACACAAGCGCAGATTGCCAAGGCGCTGGGCGTCACACCGGGTGCGGTTTCGCAGTGGATGCGCCGCGGGCGTGACGGGGGCGGGATTGCCGCGTTGAACAAGCGCACCGCCCCCGGGGCAGCGTGCAAGCTTTCAGCCGAGCAGCGGGCTCAGATCCTGACCTGGCTCGACGAAGGAGCTCCGGCGCACGGATTCAGCGGTGAGTTGTGGACGCGCAAACGCATTGCGGTACTCATCGAGCGCAAGCTCGGCGTGCATTACCACCCAGGGCATGTGAGCAAGCTGCTGCAGGTGTGGAAGTGGAGCCCTCAAAAGCCTGCCCTGCGGGCAACGCAGCGTGATGAAGAGGCCATCGAGCAATGGTGCCAGGAGCGCTGGCCAGCCATTAAAAAATCAGGCGCAGCAGGAGGGCCGCAAGGTGGTGTTCGTCGATGAGAGCGGCTTTTACTTGCTGCCGGCCGTCGTGCGGACATACGCGCCGGTGGCCCACACGCCGGTGCTGCGCCACCGGCTGACGCGTGACCATTTGTCCGTCATCGGCGGCGTGGGTCAGGATGAGCGGCTGTACTTCCAAGTCCATGAGCACGCCATCACGGAGGTGGAAGTCATTGGCTTTTGCCGCCACCTGCTGCGTCATGTCCCAGGTAAGTTGCTCGTACTCTGGGACGGTGCGCCGATCCACCGCAGTCGCGCCATCAAGCAGTTCCTGCATGAGGAGGCTGGCGAGAGGCTGCATCTCGAACGCTTTCCTGGATACGCCCCCGAGCTTGATCCTCAGGAGGGAATCTGGCGGCACCTGAAGCATGTCGAGTTGCGCAACGTCTGCTGCGCCAGCCTCGCCGAGACCCGCAAAAAACTGCGCGGCGCCTGCCAGCGACTTCGGCACAAGCCTCGCGTCATCCGGGCCCGCATTGCACATGCTGGCTTGGTTTAGCCATCAACGCGCCGATCAGTAGCACTGGCACGCACGAGGCTTGGCTGTTGCCCCGCGCGTGTGCTTTACGCGGCAGATGCCGGCTGCCCTTGAGCGATTCGTGGATGTACATCTCGTCCACCTCAAGCAAGCCTGCTGCATGCAGCGGCTGGTGAGGCACAACGGCGGTGAGAAAGCGATGCCGCAGCCGAAATGCGGTACTCACGGCCACGTCCATAGCGGCAGCAGCCTCGCGAACCGTCAGGCCCTGGGCCAGACACTCACCCTGCTGGTAAAAGCGCGCCTTGTGACGCAGATGCGCCAAAGGCGTCCCGCTGGCGGCGTTGAAGGTCCTGAGGCAGGCCCGGCACCGATAGCGCTGCAGCCCTTGGCTGTGACCGTTCTTGACCAGCACCGCGCTGTTGCAGTGGATGCATCGACGCACATCCCGCGTGGCTTCCAGAAGCCGCAGTGCCTTGGTCCGTGCGCGGCGCTGCTCCACCGCGGCAACGAGCTCATCGAGCGTGAGCGTCCAGCCGTTCCATCTTGAGCAGGGCTTGCGCCCGTGATCATCAAGATGCGGTGGCGTTTCCGACGAAGGCGACGCACTCCACGAGGTTGATGCCGGCCGTCGCAGTCGCGCCGTCAAGCAATTCCTGCATGAGGAGGCTGGCGAGAGGCTGCATCTCGAACGCTTTCCTGGATACGCCCCCGAGCGTGATCCCCAGGAGGGAATCTGGCGGCACCTGAAGCATGTCGAGTTGCGCAACGTCTGCTGCGCCAACCTCGCCGAGACCCGCAAAAAACTGCGCGGCGCCTGCCAGCGACTTCGGCAGAAGCCTCGCGTCATCCGGGCCTGCATTGCACATGCTGGCTTGGTTTAGCTATCAACGCGCCGATCAGTAAAATGGCGGCCGCTCTCGGCATGGCTACGAAAACAAGTGATGGGGTTGGTGAAGAAGGACGACGGCTGGCGCCTCCCAGGCGAGTTGTGGGAGCAGATGGAACCGCTACTGCCACCGAGGCCCATGTCGACAGCAGCGGTGGTGCACTGCAGTGAGCACATGCTGCTGGTGCGCGTGGATAACGACTCGGTGGTGGACGTGCTATGTGGCCGGCTGCACGGCTGGGTGGTGTCGCAGCAGGCGCGTAGGCTCCAGGTGCCGGATACGCGGTTGAGGCTGGGATCGGAAGAGCAGTAGCGGTTGCTGGCGCTGGGCGCCACCGAGGAAAGCCTGTGTACCGCGTCACCGCTGCACATGCGGTGGTGGATCGGGCAACGTTTCAGTTGCAAGCCGTGCGGACGAACCCCAGCCCCAAACCGTGCGGTGCAGGCCTGTTAGTGGGCGTGCTCGACCCGCTGGTTTTGCGCCGGCCCAGCTTGGACAAGAGAAGAACCTGTTTTTCGCATCCGCGACATACCCCACAAACGAGTGTCACGCTTCATCGCAAGTCGAGACATCTTCGATGCCGTAAGCATGACTTTGGCATGTGTGGCGCGGTCAATGTCATTGCGATGTGCCGGTTCGGCAATCTCGCCAGAACTCGATGCGTTCGCGACCTTGCCCCGGGGAATGACTGATCTCTCTAGAAAATTTGGACCTGTGGCGTCTCACTGATGTGATAGACAGATACTGGTTCGACGCTTCAAGACCCGGTTTTGGTGGGGGAGGGCGCTTCATATAACTGGATGCATTAGTTACAAATTCTGCAACTGAATGCCTTTTATCTACTCGCCATCCTGCCGCCAGAGACAGCACGGCAATGGGGTCGCGCTGCCTCCGCATGAGACCTCTCAAGGAGAGTGAAGAGATGAGGAAAACGATTCTGGCTGCGGCCCTGGGTCTGGCCTTTGGTACCTCTGCTTTCGCTGACGCACCCTCGAACACCACGGGAACGACCCGAGGGGAATCGACGGTGACACAGAGTGCAAGCTCGACACGCAGCAACAGCGGCACGGGGACCGCTTCGGGCGTCGGCGCCGCATTGGCGCTCAACGGCGCCACGGCTACGTCGAACCTGAACAATGCCTTCAACTCCAGCAGCGCGGTGGCCACGACCACGCTCACCGGCACCGTCAGCGGTCTGACGATTTCCAACATCGGCAACTACGCCACCAACAACGGCTCGTCCACGGGCGGCGCGGGCGGCGCCGGTGGCACGGGCACGGGCGGCGCAGCCCTGGGTGGTGCGGGCACGGGCGCGGCGGGCACGGGCGCGGCGGGCGGCGCAGGCGGTGCCGGAGGCGCGGGCGGCGCGGGTGGCGCATCCGTGGGTGGCGCGGCGGCTACCGGCGCAGGCACCTCCACGGGCGGCACCAGCACTGCCACCGCGGGCGCGGGCGGCGCGGGCGGCGCGGGCGGCACGGCTACCGGCGCCAACGGCGGAGGAGCCTCGACCTCGGGCGGCAGCGCCACCAATACCACCACCGCCACGGGCGGCGCAGCTGGGCTGACCACCACCTCCACGGGCGGCGCTTCCTCGGCCACGCAGACCAGCACCGCCGGCGCGGCCTCGGCTACCGCAGCGGGCACCGGTGCCACCGGCACTGCCAGCAACACGTCCACGGGCGGGGCCGCCACTTCCACGGGCACCGGCGGTGCCAGTACCGCCGCCTCCACGCAGACCAGCACGGGCGGCGGCGCCACTGCCTCGGGCACCGGCGGCACGAGCACATCCACGGCCGGCAACACGACGACCGCTGGTGGCGACGGCGGCCGCTCCAGGAGCTACGGTGGCACCAACAGCGCTACCAGCACCAGCTCCGCCGGCATGGGCTCAGGCAGGAGCACCGGCGGCGCTGCCACGGGCACCGGCAGTGCTGACAGCAGCGGCGGCAGCGGCAGCGCCACCAGCACCGCAGGCGCGGCCACGGGCTCGGCCACCGGCACCGGCGGCGCCGGCTCCGGCACGGCCACGGCCAGCTCCGGCAGCAGCAGCGGCTCGGCCAGCAGCACCGGCGGCGCGGCCAGCAACGGCGCAGCCACGTCCACCGCGGGTGCCGCTACCGGCACCGGCTCGGCCAGCACCGGCGGCAACACCGCCACAGCGGGCGCCGGCGGCACCGCCACCAGCACCGCGGGCAGCGGCGCGGCCGGCGGCTCGGCCACCAGCGGCGACGCCGGCGCGGGCTCCGTCACCAGCACGGCTTCCAGCGGCGCCAGCAGCGGCGGCAGCGGCGGCGCAGGCGGCGCGGGCGCGGCCGGTGGCGCGGGCGGCGACGGCAGCGGCGGCGCGGGCAGCGGCGGCATGGCCACGGCCGGCGCAGGCAACGGCGCGGCCGGCGGCGCGGGTGCCAGCAGCGCCGGCCACTCCGTGACGACCGGGGCCTTCAACATGTCCAACACGATGAGCGGCACGGCCCAGAGCGCCGCCGGCATCATGGTGCTGAGCCAGAACTCGGGCGTTGGCGCGCTGGTGCAGCAGGCGGTGACGGTCCAGGCCAACATGCGGCTGGGTCGCTAAGGTCCTGAGCTTGGGTGCCGCCGGGGGCTTGCGCCTCCGGCGGCCTTCCCTCCATCCGGCAATAGGAGGTTTCATGCTCAACGGCTTCAGCACCCGGGCCATGACCGCGCTGGCCCTGCTGGCGACACTTTCATGGACGGGCCCGGCGCGAGCCCTGGACAGTGTCGCAGGCCCGGCGCAGCCGCTCATGCCCTCGGCCGCCGCGCCGGCGCCTCAGCGCGCGGGATTGCTGCTCTTGGCCAAGCCCGTCACGGCGGACGTGCTGGCAGCCCACCGCGGCGGCGCACAGACGCTCAACGAGGTCAAGCTCGACGGCGTTGTTGCTGACAACCATGCCGTGAACCTTGCCACGGGCAGCAACACGATCAGTGACGGCGCCTTCGCCAACGCGGCCGGACTGCCGCTGGTAGTCCAGAACAGCGGCAACAACGTGCTCATCCAGAACGCCACCATCGTCAACCTGCAGCTCAAATGAAGCTTCTGCCCTGCCCAGGCCAGCGCCGGCTGGCCCGCGTGCTGGCCGCGCTGTCCCTGGCCGGGGCCGCTTCGGTCCAGGCCGGCACGGTCGAAGTGCCGGTCCAGGTCGGCGGGCCGTTCAACGTGCCCGTGCGCAGCCTCCAGGAGGCCAAGTTCAGCGCCACGGTGCGGCAGCAGTACGACTTCAGCTGCGGCTCGGCGGCCCTGTCCACGCTGCTGACCTACCACTACGGGCTGCCGGTGACGGAGCAGGCGGTGTTCGAACAGATGTTTCTCCACGGCGACCAGGCCAAGATCCGGCAGCAGGGCTTCTCGCTGCTGGACATGAAGCGCTACCTCGAACAGCAGGGCTTCACGGCCGACGGCTTCGAGGCGCCGCTGGACGCGCTGCGCCAGGAGGGCATTCCCGCCATCGCCCTGGTCAACGAGAACGGCTACAACCACTTCGTTGTCGTCAAGGGGCTGCACAGCGGCCGCGTGCTCGTCGGCGACCCCTCGGGCGGCACCCGCGCCATGACGCAGTCAGAGTTCGAGAAGGCCTGGTTCAACCGCATCCTGTTCGTCGTCACCAACCGCCGCGAAGCCGCCCGCTTCAACCTGGCGTCGGATTGGCGCGTCGCACCCACCGCATCGCTGCATGACGGCATACAGCGCGACGGACTGGCCGGTGTCGTGCTGCCGCGCCGTGGCCCCTCGGATTTCTGACGCCCCATCCACCCCGCCATGAACGCTAGCTTCAGCCGATTCGTCCTGCTGTCCACCATGCTGTGCGCGGGACCGGCCGTCGTGGATCGCCTGGCGCGTGCCGAGGAAAGACCCGCGGCTGCGGCCGGCGCGCTCCCGCAGATGGCGGCCGACGCCATCCTGCGCGCCCTGGGACTGGCCGACACGGCGGCCGCGTCGCCGGCGCCGATGCCGGCCCGGTCCGTGCTGGCTGAAATGCTGTCCGCCACCACGGCGCAACCTTCGACGGCCGCACCCACGCAGCCCGCAAGCGGCAACGATCCCTCCAGTATCAAGACGGCAAGCGCCACGCTGCAAGTGCTTCAGCTCCAGGGACTCATGCCCACACACGCGCAGGCGGGTGCCGCCGCGGTCCCCTCGTCCACCCCGCTTGCCGCCGCTGCGCTCGCGCCGGCTGCGCTGCCCGCCCCGATGCCGCAGTCCGGTGCAGACACGCCGGCGGTCAACCTCGCCGCCGCCGAGGTGCTGCTCGAGACTGCAACTCCTGCTGTGGCGGTGATCCCGGCCCCGACGCCGCTGCAGCTGGCGCAGCGCACTCTCGTGGCGCTGGACGAGACGGCGCTGGACACCCTGCGTGGCGGGTTCGTTGGCGACGGCGGGCTCAGGATCTCTTTCGGCATCGAGCGGGCCGTCTACGTCAACGGCAGCTTGGTCACTACGACCAGCCTGAACCTGTCGGAGCTCGGAACGCTGTCCGCCGGCAAGGCTGCCGCCATGAAGTTGCCCGAGGTGGGCAACCGCATTGCCTTGATCCAGAACGGCGCAGGCAACGCCGTGCTGACCAGCCTGGGACCGAGGGCCATCGGCACCGTGATCCAGAACACGCTCGACGGCCAGAAGATCCAGACGCTGACCACCATCAACGCCACGGCCAACAGCCTGGGCGTGCTCAAGTCCATTGAGGCGCAGCGCAACCTGCGCAGCGCCATCACCGACTCGCTGCGGCGCTGAACCGGCGCCGGCCGGCTTCCAGTGAAAACGCCGCGGCCTCTGCGGGCCGCGGCGTAGCTTTTCGGTGGGCGGGCTTTCAGAACGTGTAGGGCATGCGCACCGTGAGCGTGACGTCCGGCGTGTCGCGCGTGACACCCATGCCCAGTGAGACGTTGAGGCTGCGCTCGGCGCTCAGCCGGTAGGAGTAGCCCAGCACCAGCGTACCCAACTGCACGCGCACTGAGCGGCTGCCGTCGCCGTTGAGCTTCGTGCGGCCCACCGAGCTGTGGTCGTAGCCCAAGCTGAAGGAGGACTTCTCGTTGAGTGCCAAGCCCATGCCGAAGTTGAAGCCGAGCACGCTGCCCGGGGACACCTTGAAGGGCGTCTGCGGCGAGGCCGGATCGTTGTACGTCAGGCCGCTCCTGGCGAAGTTGTGCATGTAACTCACCGTGCCGAAGAACACGGCCGGGTCGGAAGGGTAAAGCACGGTCAGCGCCGGCTGTAGGCCCTGGAAGCCGGAGCCCGTGGGCAACTCCTGCTGGAAGCCGCCGAAGCGGTCGTTAGCCAGGTTCGAGGGCACCTCGAAGGGATCGCGGCCGGTGCGCGACTTGTAGCGCAGGCTTCCGATGTAGTAGGGCCGGTTCAGCCCGCCGTCGTTAAGCTGGTAGCGCGCGCTGAGCTCGATGTCGCCGATCCCGCGGCCGCTGATGGCCTTGAAGGCCTCTTGCTCGTTGGGATTGCCGCCGGAGACGTCCGTGTTGAGGCTGCTGTCGGTGCGGTACGAATACGGGATACGCGCCTCCAGCTCCAGCCGGTTGGTCAGCCCGTAGCGCCCGGTGAGGGCCGCCGTGAAGGTGTTGCGCTTGACCTCCCGCACGTCAATCACGCCGATGGTGATGGCCGGGATAATGGTGTAGCCCACCAGCGCCACCCGGTTGTTCGAGGAGTAGGCGTACTGCAGCGACGGCTCCAGCACGAACTTGCCGCGCTGCGTGAGCACGCCGGGCTGCTCGAAGATCTGCGCCACCTGCGCCCGGCGCCCCTCATCGCTCGGCGCTTGGCCGACCGGCTGGGTCTGCGGTGCGGTGGCGGCCTGCGCGGTCTGGAGCTCGGGCTGCTGGCCCTGTCCCTGGCCGCCGCGCTGGGCTTCGAGCACCTGCAGGCCCAGGGCTTGGCGCACCTCGTTGAGCCGGCGCTGTTCCTGCGCCATGGCCTGCTGCAAGGCTTCCAGTCGTTGCGACTGCTGTGTAATCTCGCGCTGCAGGACTTCCAGCCTGGACAAAGCTTCGTCCGGCGACTCCGCCGCCCAGGCCGTGCTGGCCAGTAGGCAGGCAATTGATAAGGCGGTGCGTGGAGCACCGGCTCGACACAACGTAATCATCGGCCCTCCCGTGTGAGTCTTTGTATCGGGGACACGTTGCGGATTGGAGCGGGGCCGGTTGCAAACCGCAACCATGCAGGGTCCCCTGACCGCGGGTGACGAGCAGCAAAGAAAGCTATGGACAAGTCGGGCAAGCAAAGTGTATTTGCGGCACTGCAACGCAGCGCATGCTCCATGCACGAGCAGGGAGAGCGGTTGCCGCAGGACCTTCCCGTGGAGGTCATGGGTGACCCGTTGCGGCTCGAGCAGATCTTCATCAACCTCAAGGAGAAACACCGTGAAGTTCACCTCGGTCGGGCAGGTCACGTTGCGATCCCAGTTGATGGAGCTCACACAGCAGTCTGCAGGACTTCAGTTCGAAGTGATCGATACCGGCATAGGCATCAAGCCAGAAGCCCAGGCACGTATCTTCGAGGCCTTCTTTCAGGCAGACAGCTCTACGACGCGGCGTTTTTGAGGTACGGGGCTGGGCCTGTCGGTTGTGAGGCGGTTGGTTGCGATGATGGACGGACAGCTAGAGCTGAAAAGCCAACCCGGCAAGGGCAGCACGTTCACCGTCCCGCTGACTTTGAACCGCCCAAATCCTTGACGTCGAGGGTGGAGGCTTGATTTGTCTCAAGTTCCACAGCGGCAAGGCCGATATAGGCAGCAGCAACAACGACCACACGACACGTTGGAGCTGCTGCATCGCTCGATGCCGCTGCTTCACCCATCTCGGCCAGGGTCAACGCCGCTTCTGCCGTTATCACGCCGCAGCCCGATGCCGTGTGGTAATGCACGGCTGTGTGTCCCAGACCGCCCACCAGGACGCCATGGACAAGCCGCTGCTGAGTTACTACGAAGCCCTTGAAAAGGCGAGTGCCGACATGCTGGCAGTAGCACGACGTGGCGACTGGGACGCAGTCGAGCGTCTTGAAAACGTAAGCAGCAGGCTGATCACTCAGCTTCAGCAGGCCTCAAAAGTCACAGCATTGGCGGCAGAGCATCACCAAGCCAAGTCCGCCATCATGCGCCGGATTCTGGCCAACGATGCGGAGGTGCGCCGCTTGGCCGAGCCTTGGATCGAGAACCTTGACGCCTTGACGGGTGGCCGTTCACGTTCATCGCAGTGACGGTTGTCCAGCCTGGGCTGCCAGGCAAGCCAATCCTGCTACTTCTGGCCATGTGAACATCGCAATATCGCTGCCGCTCACGCTACGATTTCGACAACCGCGCATATGTATGGCGAGGAGGAGCACCGTGCAGCGTGCTCAAACGCAATCTCGGTAGACCAGTTAGAACATCAATGCCTGAAAACCGCCTCCTTTCTGGCCTGCTCCTATAGGCCACCGGAAGAGCGATCTTGCCCACTTGCCCTGCACCGCGTGGACTTGCTGTCAGCAGGCCCAGGCAAACGCCGTGCAGGTGGTGCCAAGCAGGTCGTCGAACGTGTTGTCGAACTGCGAGCCACCCTGCACCTGCACCGCGCCATCGACATAGCCCCAGGACACGACGCTGGTCAGGCGATTGCCCCCGCTGTCCTGCGTGGAGCCCGTCAGGCCCGCATAGTCCTGGCGGAAGTTCAATACGACCGGACCACCGCTGGAACCGCCGGTCATGTCGGAACCCCAGATGCCGATATTGCCGCCACCGTCGTTGACCATGCTTTCGACACGGTGCATCTGAGTGCCGCCATCAAGGTTGGCTGGGTAACCCAGCACCGTCATGAGGCGCCCGATCATGGCCGGGTACTGGTAGCCCAGGGTGCCTGTGTAATCGCCAATGCGCCGGCCCGAGGCGTCGGCGTTGAAGACAATCAGAGCCCAATCCCCGGCGTTGGGGACACTGCCGCCGCCGGTGGCCCAGGCCGCGGTGGTGCGCACCTGCGCCACGCTGGTCCAGGTACCGAATGGCCTCGTTTCGACGCCGTCGTCGGTGATCCTGAACCCGGGCACGAAGGTGAAGCTGTTGTACCAGCCGTCGCCAGAGCCGCTGTGCACGCAGTGCCCGGCGGTGAGCACCACGCCGGGCTTGATCATCGAGCCCGTGCAGATGTAGGAGTTGCCCGCGCCGTCACGGAAGAAGAGCTTGCCCACGGCGCTGCTGGGATAGGTACCGTCTTGCTGGCGCGGGTAAGTGCGGGTGGAGTTGAAGTGGATTGCGCCCGTGCCTACGGCCTGGGGTACCGCTACCTCGTGGGCAGGCCGCGCCGCCAGCGCTGCAGCGGCAATGTGGCGCCTCGTTCTCAACTCCGCCGCGCTGGCTACTGGATGCTTGCCCGGACTGTTTGCCACCACGCCACGGCTCTGTGCCAACACGGCAGCGGCGTTGTAGTCCAGGGCCGACGGCGGCAGGAAGCGGACCCGGGGCATGGGCGACTTGGCGCTCAGCAGTTCGATGTCGCTGAACTGTTCCGCGGCCTGTACCGTCGTCCTTGGCGTGTAGGCCACTGACTGGGCCTGCGCCGTGTGGGCGCCGAGGGCGGTGATGGCGGCGGCCAGGGCCGTAACTGACGTGGAATTCATGCTGGTTGCCTTCCTGAGTGTTCCGAGGACGGGGACGTCTGCTCGCCTGGGATCCCGACCCGGCTGCGTGCCCGATGCGGCTGAAAGGTACGTTTCGATAGCCGCCGTCGCGTCGCTTCTGTGGAGGGCCCGGGAAAGGGATGCACCAGTTCCCGCTGGAGAGGGTAGGCGCAACATCCAGCAGTTCAGCAAGCCCCTGGCCTTTACAGCGTCACTGCCTGGCGGGGGAAAGCGCTACTCGCTGCTCGGCACGCTGGTGTGAGGACGGCTGGTGAAACGGCATTTTCGCGGCAGCGCGCATGCTGCCGCCCGTGACGCTGTAGCCGCTACTGCTGTTCGGCCAAAGCTTGCTGGCGGGACAGTTCCGCGTAAGCGCTCCAGGTCTGTTCCTTCATCAAAGCCAGATTGCGCTCCTCGTCCGCTGTGTCGTAGCCCAGGTGCCTCAACTCTTCGATCCACGTGGCCTGAACGGCTGCCCGACCCTCGCTTTCACTGGCCAGACGCCGCGCCCTTTCCAGCGCCGTCTCGTACTGCTGCATTGCCTCCCCCTTCAACATCTGCCGGCTCTGCAAAAGCCAGTCTTGGTGCCGCGACAGCATGCCGCAGTGGCTTCCTTGGGAACGGCCCCGACCACATTCTTGAGGGGCACCTTTATCGATGGTTACATACGACCGACAGCGTGTCCTGGCCGCCGGGAAGGCCCACCAGACGCGCTCTTATGGCAGGGTGCTTCAAGCATTGCGGTTGCAGCAACTTGCCCTTGCGCTCGCGGGTGTCGACAATTCCGTGGAGTAAAGGTGCTGAGGCAACGGTATAGACAGCGGCCCTCGACGTATGCGGCATTGGCGGGCAACTGAGCTCAAAGGTAAACCGGTTGCCGGGGCTGCTGAATTCCCACACGACTGGGTCCTTGGCGCCCAGCGCTTCGGTCTACCGTATTGTTCTCGGCCCTGATGGGCACCGCCCCCAGCATCGTACGCTGGGGGCATGGATGGCCGATTAGCGCACCGACGGACGCGAGTTGGCGCCGGTGTCCTCCGGCACGTAAGCTGAGTGCAGGTGTGCGGGCTGCGCGGCGCGCTTGCGCATGCGGATGTTGAGCATCTCCACCACCAGCGAGAAGGCCATCGCGAAGTAGATGTAGCCCTTGGGCACGTGATGGCCGAAGCCCTCGGCCAGCAGCACCACGCCCACGGCCACCAGGAAGGACAGCGCCAGCATCTTGATGGTCGGGTGGTCGGAGACGAAGCGGCCGATGGGGCCGGCGAACACCATCATCATCCCCACCGAGGCGATGACGGCGGCGATCATCACCGCCACCTCGTCCACCATGCCCACGGCGGTGATGATCGAGTCCAGCGAGAACACCAGGTCGATCACCATGATCTGCAGGATCACCGCGCCGAAGCTCGCAGCCACGGACTTGGACTCGTGGCCCTCCT
>NZ_AUMO01000045.1 GCF_000430725.1 Azohydromonas australica DSM 1124 | reverse complement strand
GGTGGCGTCGCCGATGAGGTTCTTGATCTCGCGCGCCGCGTCGGTGGTCTTGCCCGCCAGGGCGCGCACCTCGCCGGCCACGACCGCGAAGCCGCGCCCGGCCTCGCCGGCGCGGGCCGCCTCCACCGCGGCGTTGAGCGCCAGGATGTTGGTCTGGAACGAGATGCTGTCGATGACCTGGATGATCTCGCCGATGCGCTGCGAGGCCTCGCGGATCTCGCCCATGCGCTGGACCATCTCCTGCATCGACTGCCCGCCCTGGCGTGCCGCGTCGGCGGCTTCCTGCGCCAGGCCGCGCGCGGCCTCGGCATGCTCGGCGCTGTTGCGCAGCGTCACGGCGATCTGCTCCACCGACGAGGCCGTGTGCTGCAGGCTGCCGGCCTGGGTCTCGGTGCGCGTGCCCAGGTCGCCGTTGCCGGTGGCGATCTCGCTGGCGGCGGTGCGGATGCCTTCCACCTCGCGCCGCACGTCGCCCACGATGGCCTGCAGGCTCACGTCGAGCTGCGCCAGCGCGCGCATGAGCTGGCTGACCTCGTCCGCGCCGGTCGAGGGCACGGCGCTGCCGAGCTGGCCGGCGGCCATGCGGTTGGCCGTGGCGATGGCGTCGCGCAGCGGCGTCACGGCCAGGTGGCGCAGCCACAGCGCCATGCCGATGCCCAGCCCCAGGCCCGCGCCCACGCTCAGCGACCAGTGCAGACCGCTGGCGGCCAGCGCCGCGTTGCCCACCGAGGTGCCGAGGCTCATCGCCACGATGCGCCCGCCCAAGCCCCAGCTCAGCGCCGTGCTCAGTCGCCCGCGCAGCGATCGCTCGTGCACCTCGCCGTGGTGCAGCCGGTAGTGCTGCGGGTTGCGGCGCATCTCGGCATACAGCGCCTCGGCCGCCGCGACCTGCTCGCGCGTGGGCTTCACGCGCACGGACATGTAGCCCACCGTGCGCCCGTGCTCCACCACCGGCGTCACGTTGGCGCGCACCCAGTAGTGGTCGCCGTTCTTGCGCCGGTTCTTCACCAGGCCCGTCCAGGGCAGGCCTTCCTGGAGCGTGGCCCAGAGGTCGCGGAACGCCTCGGCCGGCACGTCGGGGTGCCGGATCATGTTGTGAGGCTGGCCCAGCAGCTCGTCACGGGTGTAGCCGCTGACCTGGATGAAAGCCGGGTTGCAGTAGGTGATGTAGCTCTTGAGGTCGGTGGTGGAGACCAGCGTCACGCCGTCTTCGAGCACGTACTCGCAGCCGGTCACGGGGCCGGTATTGCGCATGGCAGGGACTTTCGCAATTCGGAAGGGGCGTCGCGGTCGTGATGGCGGCGCTTCGATCTGGTGCCCGGAAGCCGCGCGGCACGGGCTCCGCATGCAGCGAAGCCGTCGTTTTCCAGCGCAGAAGGGCAGCTGTCACGCGATGCCGCGCTGATCAGCGCAGCAGAAAATTGTGACACCGCAAAGTTTCGGCATTTGCCGCGCGATGTGTATGGGCGCGAGGTGAAAAATTCACGCAATTCACCACGCCAGTGCGCTGAAAGTGGTTTTACCTACTTTGGTGCAGCGGGGACTTGATGGGCAAATTGCTGGAATTGCGCATTCCGTTGCTTCCCAGCGGCGGAGGCGCGGTGTACGGAGTGCGGCAGGCCGTGTCGGCTTGGCCGTTGCGGCCGCATCGGGTCACACGCCGCGGCGTGTGACGAAGCCGATGCGGGGCCGGGCGTCGGCTCAGCGTGCCAGTGCCGGCGGCACGTTCGTCGCGCGGGCCAGGCGCTCGCTCAGCAGCGGCGGCAGCTCGGCCACGAGGCGGGGCTTGTGCACCACCGGCACGCCGGCCAGGGCGAAGGCGTAGGGCGCGCGCTGCACCTCGTCCAGCGAGGTCAGCACGATGAGCTGGCTGCGGGAGAACTGCGGGTGCGTGCGCAAGCTGGTCAGCAGCGTGGCGCCGTCGATGCCGGGCAGCAGGATGTCCACGATCAGCACCGCCGGCTGCAGCTCGCCGGCCATCGCCAGCCCGGCGATGCCGTCGTCGGCCACGTGCAGCTCGACGTCGGGAAACTGCTCGCGCACCAGCAGCGACACCAGGTGCTGGCAGTGCGCCGAGTCCTCGATCAGCAGCACCGTGCGCGTGGGCGTGGGCGTCGAAGGGGTTGGCACCGTCGTGCCGCTGTGGTGCGAGGCCAGCCAGCGCTCGACCGAGCTGCGCGAGATGCGGCGGTGGCCGCCGGGCGTCTTCCAGGCCTGCAGCTCGCCGCGGTCCACCATCAGCTGCACCGAGCGCACCGCCATGCCCAGCCATCGCGCCACCTCCAGCGTGGTGCAGTGGTCTGCCGCGTTTTCCACGGCGGGATGTTCGACGACATTGGGGCGCGCGGTCATAGCCCCATTTTTGCCGAATTGGCGATTTTTTGATGGCCCGTGTTTACAGGAATAGCAGTTTCACCGATTGCCGGCGGTGCCCGGCCAGGCGGCGCGCCAGGACGGCTTGACAGCCGCCCCGGCCCAGCTCAGTCGCGCGGACGGAAGCCGATGACGATGGCCGAGGGCACGCGCCCGTCGGTGTCGCGCGGCAGCACGCCGGTGCGGTCCACGGCGCGCAGCACGGCCTGGTCCCAGTCCGAATTGCCGCTGCTGCGCACGAGCTTGCGGCCGACGATGCTGCCGTCGGGCGCGGTGCGCACCTCGACCTCGGCCATCGGGTTGCCGTTGATGTCGTCGCCGAAGACGATGTTGGGCTTCACGCGGGCCACGATGCGCCCGGCGTAGCCGGCGGACGGACCGGCGTCGCGCGCGCCCTTGCCGCTGGAGCCCGGCGAGCCGCTGCCGCCGGGGCTGTCGGGCGAGCCGTTGACCTGGCCCATCATGCGGGCGAGCTGCTGCTGGCGCAGCTTGTCCGCCAGCTCCGCCTGGCGCTTGTCCTCAGCGGCCTTGGCGCGCTTGTCCTCGGCGTCGGCCTTGGCCTTCGCCTCGGCCTTGGCGCGCTTCTCGGCTTCCTCCGCCTTGGCCCGCTTTTCAGCCTCGGCCGCCTTGGCCCGTTTCTCCGCTTCGGCGGCCTTGGCGCGCTTCTCGGCCTCTTCCGCCTTGGCGCGCTTCTCCGCCTCGGCGGCCTTGGCGCGTTTCTCGGCCTTCTCGGCTTCCTCGGCCTTGGCGCGCTTCTCGCGCTCGGCCTGTTCCTTGAGCTTGGCCTGGCGCTCCTGCTCGGCCTTTTCGGCCTTGTCCGCCTTCTCCTTGGCCAGCTTCTCGGCGCGCGCCTTCTCGGCTGCGAGCTGCTCCTGGCGCTCGCGCTCCTTCTCGCGGCGCTCGCGCTCCAGCGCGATCTGGGCGTCGCGGGGCGAGGGCGCCGGCGCCGCCGTGGCCTTGGGCGGCGGAGGCGGCGGCGGCGGTGCGGGCACCGGGGCGGCGGCGCGCGGCGTCGGCGCAGGGGGAGGAGGAGGTGGCGGAGGCGGCGGCGGTGCCGGTGCGGGTTGGGGCGCCGGGGACGGTGCTGCCTCGGGCTCGCCCTGGGCCGGCGGGGCGGCCACCTCGGGCACCGCGGCCCACAGTTCCGCGCTCACCGGCGTGGGCTCCTGCGCATGCCAGCTCACGCCCACCGCCAGCGCGACGATCAGCCCCGCGTGCACGACCGCTGACACGGCCGCGCCCGTGCCCATGCGGTCGGCGTTGCGCGGGCGCAGCGCGTCGCGCTGGGGCGCCGGCGGGGTAGGGCGCTGGGACTGCTGCGCCATCAGCCGCCCTGCTTGACCGACAGGCCCACCCGCTGCACGCCCGCGCGCTGCAGCCGGTCCATGACCTGCACGACGTTCTCGTACTTCACCTGGCGGTCGGCGGAGATCACCACCGGCACGTTGGCGTCGCCGCCCTGCGCCTGCAGCACGCGCTCGCGCAGGTCACCCAGGGCCAGCGCGCGCTCCTCGGTGTCGCCGTTGACCTTGAGCTTGAGCTTCTCGTCCTTGCCCACGATGACCTCGATCACCTTGTCCGGCCGCTGGCTGGACTTGCCCACGCTGGGCAGGTCCACGGTGCCGGTGGTGATCAGCGGCGCGCTGACCATGAAGATGATCAGCAGCACCAGCATCACGTCGATGAACGGGACCATGTTGATCTCGTTCATCGTGCGGCGGCGACGGCCGCCGCCCCGAGCAGCAACCCCGGGCATCTCAGCGCCCCTGCGCCGCGCTCACCGGCGTGACGGTGGCCGGCGCGCCGACGTTGCGCTGCAGGATGTTGGAGAACTCCTCGATGAAGGTCTCCAGCTGGATCGCCAGGCGGTCGATGTCGCGCGCGAAGCGGTTGTAGGCCATCACCGCGGGAATGGCGGCGAAGAGGCCGATGGCCGTGGCCACCAGCGCCTCGGCGATGCCCGGGGCGACGGTCGCCAGCGTCACCTGCGTCAGGTTCGACAGGCCCACGAAGGCATGCATGATCCCCCACACCGTGCCGAACAGGCCCACGTACGGGCTGATCGAGCCCACGGTGGCCAGGAAGCTCAGGTGGCTCTCGATCACGTCGAGCTCGCGCTGGAAGCTCGCGCGCATGGCGCGGCGCGCGCCGTCGAGCTGCGCGCCGGCGTCCAGGCGGCGCTCGCGCAGCTTCAGGAACTCGCGCATGCCGCTGGCGAAGATGCGCTCCATCGGCGCGGCCTCGGCCTTGGTGCCGGCGTTCTCGTGCAGCTCCTGCAGGCTGCGGCCGGACCAGAACTCGCGCTCGAAGTCGTCGTTGCGCCCGCGCACGCGCTTGAGCCCGAAGAGCTTGGCGAAGATTACCGTCCAGCTCGACAGCGACATGAACATCAGGCACGCGATCACGATCTGGACGATGGGGCTGGCGTGCAGCACCAGGTTGACGATGGAAAGGTCCTGATTCATGCGGCGTGGGTCTGTAAGGTGTTGATGAGCTCGTCGGGCATGCGCCGCGGGCGGAAAGTGTCGGCATCGACGCAGCCGATGCGGATGGAGCCCTCGGTCAGCAGCACGTCGCCGCGCCAGGCCTGCTGGTGCACCACCAGGCTGGCGCGGCCGGCCGCCTGGGGCCGCACCGTGACGTGCAGCAGGTCGTCCAGCCGGGCCGGGGCGAGGTAGCGCAGCTCGGTGTGCGTGACCACGAACATCATCCGCTGCTCGTTCTTCAGCGCTTCCTGGCCGAAGCCCAGGTGGCGCAGCCACTCGGTGCGCGCCCGTTCGAAGAACTTCAGGTAGTTGGCGTAGAACACCACGCCGCCCGCGTCCGTGTCTTCCCAATAGATGCGCACCGGAAACCGGAACGCGCTCACGTCCAAAGCCGTTGACGTGGACATGGCGGCGGCCCCCTCAGCGCGCCAGCAGCTGGCGCAGGCGGGACACCGCCTCCTGCAGCTGCGGCATGGCGCTGGCGAAGCTGAAGCGCACGAAGCGCTCGGTGCCGGCGTGTCCGAAGTCGCGCCCGGGCGTCACGCACACCTGGGCCTTGTGCATCAGCTCGAAGGCGAAGTCCCAGCTGCTGGAGCAGAAGGCGCTGGCGTCGGCCCAGACGTAGAAGGCGCCGTCGGGCAGCACCGGCACCTTGAAGCCGATCTCCTCCAGCGCCGGCACCAGCCAGTCGCGCCGACGGCGGAACTCCGCGCGCCGCGCCTCGTACTCGGCGATGGAGTCCGGCTCGAAGCAGGCCAGCGCCGCGCGCTGCGCCACGGTGGAGGCGCAGATGAACAAGTGCTGCGCCAGCATCTCCACCGGCGCCACCAGGGCCTCGGGCAGCACCAGCCAGCCCAGGCGCCAGCCGGTCATGCTGAAGTACTTGGAGAAGCTGTTGACGCTGACGATGTCCTCGCCCCAGCGCAGCGCGCTGCCGCCGAAGCGCTCGTCGAAGCTCAGGCCCAGGTAGATCTCGTCCACGATCGTCACGCCGCCGCGCGCGCGCACGGCCTCGACGATGCGGCGCATCTCCTCGGGGTCGATGGAGGTGCCGGTCGGGTTGGAGGGCGAGGCCAGCAGCACGCCGCGCGTGGCCGGCGTCCAGGCCGCTTCCACGGCCGCGGCGTCGAGCTGGAAGCGGTGTTCCGGCCCGGCCGCCAGCAGCCGCGGCGTGGCGCCGGCGGCGCTCACGAAATGGCGGTTGCAGGGGTAGCCGGGGTCGGAGAGCAGCACCTCGTCGCCGGGCTCGAACAGCACCTGCGTCAGCAGCTGCAGCGCCGCCGAGGCGCCGGCCGTGACCAGGATGCGCGAGGCCGGCACGGCCAGGCCGAAGCGCTCGCCATACCAGCGCGAGATCGCCTCGCGCAGCTGCGGCAACCCGGCTGCAGGCGTGTACTGCGTGCGGCCGGCGTCCAGGCAGGCCTGGGCGGCGGCGAGCACGGGCGGCGGCGCGGTGAAGTCCGGCTCGCCGATGTTGAGGTAGAGCATGGGCCGCCCGCCCTGTGCCGGGTCGCACAGGGGGCCGCGCGCGATCTCCGCCGCGGCCTTGGCGCACTCCATGACGTAGAAGGGCTCGATGCGCTCGAGCCGGCGCGCGAGTTTCATGTCACCGGGGAAAAGAAGGTCGGGAGCGGGGCGCGCCTTCAGCGCCCGGCGCGGGCGCGCGCGGCGGCCACTTCCTGCGGGCGCAGCTCCGCCGCGGCCTTGTCGAGCACGCCGTTGACGTAGCGGTGCCCGTCGGTGCCGCCAAAGCTCTTGGCCAGCTCCACGGCCTCGTTGATCGCGACCTTGTAGGGCACGTCCAGGCAGTGGCGCAGCTCGTAGGCGCCGATCATCAGCACGGCATGCTCCACCGGCGAGAGCTCGGTGGTCTTGCGGTCCACGTGCTTGGCCAGCACGGCGTCCAGCGCCGCGGCCTCGTTGATGCCGCCGTGCAGCAGGGCGTCGAAGTGGGCGCGGTCGCACTTGTCGAACTCGCCCTCGTTCTGCTCGCGCACGTGCGCCTCGATGGCGCCGGCGTCGGCGCCGCCGATGAGCCATTCATAGAGGCCCTGCAGCGCGTACTCGCGGGAGCGGCGGCGCGCCGACTTGGGCGGCGCGGGTTTCTTCTGGGGGGGATTCACAACAACTCGTCCAGCAGGTTGGCCATCTCCACCGCCACGCGGGCGGCGTCGCGGCCCTTGGGTTCGGCGCGAACCCAGGCCTGATCCTCGTTCTCGACCGTGAGGATGGCGTTGGCAATGGGGATCTGGTGGTCCAGCCCGACGCGGGTCACGCCCGCGCCGCTCTCGTTGGACACCAGCTCGAAGTGGTAGGTCTCGCCGCGGATGATGCAGCCCAGCGCGACGAGGGCGTCGAAGTGGTCGTCGCCGGCGGCCATGGCCTTGAGCGCCAGCGGCACTTCCAGCGCGCCGGGGACGGTGACGAGGCGGATGTCCTCTTCCGCCACGCCCAGCGCGCGCAGCTCGTCCAGGCAGGCCTTTTCCAGGGTGCTCGTGATCGCGTCGTTGAAGCGCGCGCGCACGATGCCGATGGTGAGCCCTTTGCCGTCCAGCCCCAGGGGCTGGCCTTGATCCGCGTCCAGCATGTTTATTGCGCGTCCTTGTCGTTGGGAGCGGCGACGAAGCCCGTCACCTCCAGGCCGTAGCCGGTCATGCTGGGCATGCGGCGCGGGTTGCCCAGCAGCTTCATGCGCTGGATGCCCAGGTGGCGCAGGATCTGCGCGCCCACGCCGTAGGTGCGCAGGTCGATCTGGCCGGCGCGCGGCGCCGGGGTGGTGCCCGAGGGCGGCAGCACGCCGGGCAACAGCGCCGCGGCGTCCTCGCCGCAGTTGAGCAGCACCGCCGCGCCGGCTTGTGCCGCCTGCAGCCGCGCCAGCGCCGCGGGCAGCGGCCAGGAGTGGTGGCTGGGGCCCACGTCGAGCAGGTCCAGCACCGACAGCGGCTCGTGCACGCGCACCAGCACCTCGTCGCCGGGCTTCCACTGGCCCTTGGTCAGCGCCAGGTGCAGGCCGCCGGAGCGGTCGCGGAAGGCGTGGCAGTCGAAGCTGCCCTGCGCCGTCTGCAGCTCGCGCTTGCCCAGGCGCTCGATCAGCGTCTCGTTGTGGCTGCGGAACTGGATCAGGTCGGCGATGGTGCCGATCTTCAGGCCGTGTTCCTTGGCGAAGACTTCGAGGTCGGGCAGCCGGGCCATGGTGCCGTCGTCGTTCATCACCTCGCAGATGACGGCCGCGGGCGAGCAGCCGGCCATGGCGGCGAGGTCGCAGCCGGCCTCGGTGTGGCCGGCGCGCATGAGCACGCCGCCGTCCTGGGCCTGCAGCGGGAAGATGTGGCCGGGCTGCACCAGGTCCGCGGGCACCGCGTCGCGCGCGACGGCGGCCTGCACGGTGCGGGCGCGGTCGGCGGCGGAGATGCCGGTGGTCACGCCGGTGGCGGCCTCGATGGAGACGGTGAAGGCGGTGCCGTGGGGCGTGCCGTTGCGCGCGGCCATGGGCGGCAGCTGCAGCTCCTGGCAGCGCTCGCGCGTGAGCGTCAGGCAGATCAGGCCGCGCGCGTGCTTGGCCATGAAGTTGATGGCTTCCGGCGTGACGTGGTCGGCCGCGATGACGAGATCGCCTTCGTTTTCGCGGTCTTCCTCGTCCACGAGAATGACCATGCGGCCGGCCGCCAGTTCAGCGACCAGCTCGGGAACGGGTGAGATGGGCATCCCGCGATTGTAGGCGGCCCCCCGGGATGGGCTGGAGGCAAGCCCTACAAGTTCGCCCGTGCGCACGGCTCAGGCAGCGCGGTTCGCCCAGCGCGATTGCCGGAGCGCCACGCCCTGCGGCCCCTTCGTTCAGCCCTTGCTGGACAGCATCCTCTCCACGTACCGCGCGATGAGGTCGATCTCCAGGTTCACCCCGCTGCCCGGCTTCAAGTCGCCCAGGGTCGTTTCCTGGATCGTGTGCGGGATGAGGTTGATGCTGAACTCGCAGCCCGCGTCCGAATCCGCCACGCGGTTGACCGTCAGGCTCACGCCGTTGACGGTGATGGAGCCCTTGTAGGCCAGGAAGCGGCCCAGCTCCTTGGGCGCCTGGATGCGCAGCTCCCAGGATTCGCCCACCGGCGCGAAGTGCGTCACCGTGCCCAGCCCGTCCACGTGGCCGCTGACCAGGTGGCCGCCCAGGCGGTCGTTGGCGCGCAGCGCCTTCTCCAGGTTGACGCGCCCCGGCTGGTCCAGCCCGGCCGTCAGGCGCAGGCTCTCCGCGGAGATGTCGATGGTGAAGCAGGGCGTGGCGCGGTCGAAGCTCGTGACGGTCATGCACGCGCCATTGAGCGCGATGCTGTCGCCCAGCTCCACGTCGTCCAGGTAGCCCGCGGGCGGCTCGATGCGCAGCCGCTTGCCGTGGCTGCCGTCCGGGCCCAGGGACTGCACGTCGGTGATGCGGCCCAGGCCGCTGATGATGCCGGTGAACATGGATGAGTCGTTTCTGAGGGGAGGGAAGGGAATCGGTCAGAACTCGCCGCGCCCGGGCGGGCGGGCCAGGATGCGCAGGTCGCGGCCCACGGCCTCGACCTCGCGGAATTCAAGCTCCATCGCGTCGGCCAGCGTCTCCAGCGGGCCGAAAGCCGCCATCTCGCGGCCCAGGCCGATGAGCTTGGGCGCCAGGTACACCAGCAGCTCGTCGACCAGACCGGCCTTGAGCAGCGAGGCGTTCAGCTTGTGCCCCGCCTCGACGTGCAGCTCGTTGATGCCGCGCGCCGCCAGGTCCGCGAGCATCGCCGCCAGGTCGACCTTGCTGCGCTCGCACTCCGGGAAGAAGGCGACCTCGGCGCCGGCGGCGCGCAGCGCCGCCTCGCGCTCGGCGTTGGGCACGGCGCCGTAGACCAGCACCTCGCCGGGCGGGGCCAGCAGCTTCGCGGCGGGCGGGGTTTCCAGGCGCGAATCGACCACCACGCGCAGCGGCTGCTTCGCCGTCTGCACCAGGCGCACGTCCAGGCGCGGGTCGTCCTCCAGCAGCGTGCCGATGCCGGTGAGCACGGCGCCGGCGCGCTTGCGCCAGGCATGGCCGTCGGTGCGCGCGGCCTCGGCCGTGATCCACTGGCTCACGCCGTTGTCCAGCGCCGTGCGCCCGTCCAGCGAGGCGGCGATCTTCATGCGCACCCACGGCCGCCCGCGCACCTGGCGCGAGAAGAAGCCGATGTTCAGCTCGCGTGCCTCGGCAGCCATCAGCCCTTCGTCGACGCGGATGCCCGCCGCGCGCAGCCGCGCGATGCCTTGTCCGGCCACCAGCGGGTTCGGGTCGCCCACGGCCACCACCACGCGCGCCAGGCCCGCGGCCACCAGCGCGTCGCAGCAGGGCGGCGTGCGGCCGTGGTGCGCGCAGGGCTCCAGCGTGACGTAGGCGGTGGCGCCGCGCGGGTCGTGGCCGGCCTCCTGCGCCGCGCGCAGCGCCATCACCTCGGCATGGGCCTCGCCGGCCCGCTGCGTGAAACCCTGCACCTGCCAGCCCTCGCCGGCGATGACGCAACCCACGCGCGGGTTGGGGTCCGACAGCCCGATGGCCTCATGGGCCAGGCGCAGCGCCTGCGCCATGGCGAGCTCGTCGAAAGCGGAAAAGTCTGTGGAGCTGTGCATCCGCGGGATTGTGCCCAGCGCCGGCACGGCTCCCGCCGTTGGCAGGGTCGAACGAGGTCAAGGCGCGTCGGCATCGCCGCTGCGGCGCACAGGTGCGCGCAGCGTGACGGCCGGCGCAGCCAGCGCCAGCGCGCCGGAAAAGCCCCTGTCCGGCGCCGCCACCAGGGCGTGCAGGGCCAGCGCGTGGGCCTGGCCGACGCGGTCGCTCCAGGCCACATCCAGCCGCACCTCCTGCAGCCCGCCCTCCAGGTCGCGCACCCGGCGCTGCAGGGTGAAGACACCGTCGGTGGACTCGGCTTCCCGCGCCGGCTCGCCGGCTCCGCGCAGCGCTTCCAGCTCGCGCTGCGCCAGCTGCAGCGCCTGCGCGCGCTGGCGCGCCTCCTCGGGCGGGGCGTGGAAGCGCAGGTGCGCCTGCAACAGTGCCAGCAGCCCGGCGCCCATCACCACGCTGGCGATCAGCGCTTCGACGAGGGTGATGCCGCGCTGGCGGTGGCGGTTCGCTCCAGTGCTGTCCGGGGAAAGTCGAGGCATTTCTGCAGGACGAAGTACGGGTGACCGCTCCACTGTTTCGTCATTCCCGCGCAGGCGGGAATCCAGGCGGCTCCACGTCAGCGCGGAGCCTGGGTGCTGCGAACCACGACCCAAGCCCCGGTGTTCAAACCGATCGGCTTGCGGCAGCTGGGGGACCGCCTGGACTCCCGCCTGCGCGGGAGTGACGAGGCTGGGGGCGAAGCCGCTCGGCTCACGAGACGCCACGGCCTGGACATTTCCCCGGACAGCAGTGCGGATCACTCGTAATCCCTCCAGCTCCCCGGCACCGGCACGTAGCGCCCGGCCTGCCACGCCAGGCGGCGCAGCAGCGCGGCGTCGCGCTCGATGGCCGGCGCGCCGCTGCCCTCGCAGCAGTCGCCGTCCACCAGCACCGCGCCCCGGATGAAATCGCCGCCCGAGCGCGCCTGCCAGTGCAGCGAAGACGCCGCCAGCAGCCCGTGCAGCGCGACGCCCGCGCCCAGCCGCGCCTGGCCCTGCACGGCCAGGAGCACGGGCGTGTCCGGGCTGCCCAGCGCCAAGCCCGAGGGCAGGAGCAGGTCGCCTTCGACCCACAGCAGGCGCGCGCCGGCGGCCACGGCGGCGCGCAGGCCGGCGGCGCAGTCGCCGTCGCAACGCAGCGTGCGCACGGCAGGCGCGTGGGACAGGTCCGCGGGTTCCAGGCCCAGGTAGCGGTGCAGGAAACGGCCGGGCGGCAGCGCCAGCAGGATGGCGTCCTGGTCCGCCACTTGGCTGGCGGGCAGCGCCGTGTCCGGCGAAGCGTGCGATCCGGTCTGGCCGCCGTTGGCCGGGGCGGCGGGGTCGTCGCGCTGCGGCCCCTGCAGGGCCGGCGCATCCACCAGGCCGCCGGCATGCAGCAGCAGCCCTTGGGCGTCGCGCTCGCGGCTGGAAAGGCGGGGCGCCATCGGGTCCAGCCGCAGCGCGCCGCGCGCGGTCAGCGGCGCGGCGGGCAGGCCGGTGAGTGCCGGCACCAGCGCCAGCAGCTGCTGCACCTGCGCCTGCGCGTCCAGGTCGCCGTCGCCGCAGCCCAGGCAGCCGCGCGAGACCAGGCGCAGCAGACCGGTGGACGGGCCGGCTTCCACGCGCACGTCGAAGGCGATCCGCTCCCCGTCCGTGGCCGTGGCCGCGGCCGGCGCGCCTTCGCCGCTGCAGCGGCAACGCCAGCCGCCATCGGCCTCCAGCGCGCAGCCGGCCCGCAGCGGGGCGCCGCCGGCGTCCAGCCGTGGCGCGAGGCGGCCGGTGGGGGAGACGTCCACCAGGCGGTCGCGCAGCGCTTCGTCGGCCGCGGCGCTGCCGGGGCGGCAGGCCGCATCGGCGCGGCCGGCGTTGAGCTGCGCCAGCGCCCACGACAGCCCGGATTCCGCCGCCGCCAGCGCCTGCGCGCTGCGGCGCTGCACCTCCACGCCGCGCGTCTCGGCCAGCAGCGCGCGGTGGGCGTAGAGGCTGGCGAGCAGGGCCAGGCCGCTCAGCAGCAGGACGGTGAGCAGGGCGACGGCGCCGCGCTGGCGCCCGCGCGGTGCCGGTGCCGCGCTCACTGCGGGCACACCCCCTCCACCACGTCGTTGCGCAGCGCCGCCTCGCCTTGCAGCCCATGCCGGATCGTCGGCTCCCGCGCCGCCTGCGCCTCCAGCCGCAGCGCCACGCGGCGCTGCAGCAGCCGCGGCGGGCAGGTGCCGCTGCCCGGACACCGGCCCAGCGGGCGTGGCCGCGCGCAATGGCGCTCCAGGTCCAGCGCGCGCTGGCGCAGCGTCAGCTCGAAGGCGGTGACGGTCATCAGCGCCGGGTCCGTCAGCGGCTGCCAGCGGTTGCCCAGCCGCGCGTCCACGATGCCCTCGCGCAGCCTGAAACCCGCCTGCGCCGAGGGCTCCGCGCCGGGTGCGGTGTCCTCGGGGAGGGGACCGTCGGCGTAGCTGAAGCGCAGCGTGTCCACCGCGGCTTCCGGCGCCGCGCCCTGCAGCGCGGCATAGGGATTCATGGGCGCTGCGGCCCCGTCGCGGGCAATGCCGTCCTCGGCCTGCCGCCAGACGCCGGCGCGGCGCAGGTCGCTCAGCACCACGTCGGCCAGCGCCTGCGCCTGCTGCTCCAGCCGCATGCGCAGCAGCAGCTGGCGGTTCTCGCCCAGGAACTGGCTCAGCAGCGTGGTGGCGCCGGCGGCGACGAACAGGCCCAGGGACAGGCCGACCAGCAGCTCCAGCAGCGTCAGCCCGCGCGTGCTGGATCTCGGCGTGGCGTGGGGATGCATGCGGGCCTCAGCAGCTTCTGAAGCCCGACACCGCGCCGTCGGGCGAGCAGCCGCGCACGCGGCCCATGACGCTCACGATCTCCCGCACGCTGCGGCCGCTGCGCGTGCTCAGCGTGAGCGTGGCGGCCGGGGTGACGGTGTGGCGCGTGGCGCTGAAGCGCAGCGAGGCCGCGTTGCTCTGCAGGCGCAGCGGCAGCGTCGCGGGCAGCACGCTGGCGCGCAGCAGCTGCGCCGGGGCCTCGCAGGCGGCCGTGCCGGTGGCGGCCTCGCAGCGGCAGTCCTCGGGCTCGCCGGTGTGGATCAGCCAGCAGCGCGGCGCTTCGGGGCTGTCGTAGAAGCTCAGCCGCACCGAGCGCGAGCGCAGCGTGGCGCTGGCGTGGGCCAGCTGCACGTCGGCCTCGAACTGCGCCGCCGTGCCCTGCAGGTGCCGGCCCTCGGTCATGGCGGTGAAGGCGGGCAGCGCGGCGCCGGCGGCGATGGCCAGCACCGCCAGCACGGCCAGGCTCTCGACCAGGCTCAGGCCGCGATGGCGGCGGCCTGCCGGATTGGTGCGGGAACTACCTGCGGGGATGGTGCGCATGGGCCTCCCGGGAGGTGGATGCCGCGCAGGGTAGGCATCCGCGCCGCGGGGCGCCATGGGAGGAATGAACTGGTCGGCGGGAGGAGGCGCAGGCGCGCCCGGCCCGGCTCAGCTCAGATGTCCTTGATGATCTGCCGGAACTCGTCCACGTCCTCGAAGCTGCGGTAGACCGAGGCGAAGCGCACGTAGGCGACCTTGTCCAGGGCCTGCAGCTCGCGCATGACCAGCTCGCCCAGCCGCGCGGTGGAAACCTCGCGCTGGGCGTCCTGCAGCAGCCGCTCCTGGATGCGCTCCAGCGCGGCTTCCACCTGCTCGGTGCTCACCGGGCGCTTGCGCAGCGCCAGCGACATCGACGCGCGCAGCTTGGCGCGGTCGAACTCCACGCGCGCGCCGTCCTTCTTCACGACCGTGGGCAGCGTGATCTCGGCGCGCTCGTAGGTGGTGAAGCGGCGCTCGCACTTCTGGCAGCGCCGGCGCCGGCGCACGGCCTCGTCGGTCTCGCGGGTCTCGACCACCTGCGTCTCGCCGTGGCCGCAGTAGACGCAACGCATGGATTCACTTTCTCCGTTCGTTCCGAGCTTGCCGAAGGACCTGCGCCATGGTTGGGCGGCAGGGCTTCGACAGGCTCAGCCCGAACGGCAATCCCGAAGGATCAGCCGTAGACAGGGAAGCGGCTCGTCAGCGCCTTGACCTGCTCGCGCACGCGCTCGATGGTCGCCTCGTCGTGCGGGTTGTCCAGCACGTCGGCGATCAGGTTCGCGGTCAGGCGGGCTTCCTCTTCCTTGAAGCCGCGCGTGGTCATGGCCGGCGAGCCCAGGCGGATGCCGCTGGTGACCATCGGCTTCTGCGGGTCGTTGGGGATGCCGTTCTTGTTGCAGGTGATGTGGGCCGCGCCCAGGATCGCCTCGGCTTCCTTGCCCGTGAGGTTCTTCGGACGCAGGTCCACCAGCATCACGTGGCTTTCGGTGCGGCCGCTGACGATGCGCAGGCCGCGCTCGGTCAGCGTCTCGGCCAGCACGCGCGCGTTCTTGACCACCTGCTCCTGGTAGGCCTTGAACTCGGGCGACAGCGCCTCCTTGAAGGCCACGGCCTTGCCGGCGATCACGTGCATCAGCGGGCCGCCCTGGATGCCGGGGAAGATCGCGCTGTTGATCTTCTTGGCGATGGCCTCGTCATTGCACAGGATGATCCCGCCGCGCGGGCCGCGCAGGCTCTTGTGCGTGGTGGAGGTCACCACGTCGGCATGCGGCACGGGGTTCGGGTAGACGCCCGCGGCCACCAGGCCGGCGTAGTGGGCCATGTCCACCATGAAGTACGCGCCCACGGCCTTGGCCACCTTGGCGAAGCGCTCGAAGTCGATGCGCAGCGCGAAGGCCGAGGCGCCGGCGATGATCAGCTTGGGCTTGTGCTCGTGCGCCAGGCGCTCCATCGCGTCGTAGTCGATGTCTTCCTGGGCGTTGAGGCCGTAGCTCACCACCTTGAACCACTTGCCGCTCATGTTGAGCTGCATGCCGTGCGTCAGGTGCCCGCCCTCGGCCAGGCTCATGCCCATGATCGTGTCGCCGGGCTGCAGCAGCGCGAAGAAGGCGCCCTGGTTGGCCTGCGAGCCGGAGTTGGGCTGCACGTTGGCGTACTCGGCGCCGAAGAGCTGCTTGAGGCGGTCGATGGCCAGCTGCTCCACCACGTCCACGTGCTCGCAGCCGCCGTAGTAGCGCTTGCCGGGATAGCCCTCGGCGTACTTGTTGGTGAGCTGCGAGCCCTGGGCTTCCATCACCGCCGGCGAGGTGTAGTTCTCGCTGGCGATGAGCTCGATGTGCTCTTCCTGGCGGCGGTTCTCGGCCTGAACGGCGGCAAACAGCTCGGGATCGACGTTGGCAAGGGTGGATTGGGTGCGGTCGAACATGGCAGTCCTCGGCTAAGCGTGTGGAGGTCCCGGCGTCCGCCGCGTGCCGATGCTTTTTTCCGGCGGCGCGGACGAGAAGGGCTGCCCAGGCGAACGGCTTGATACGGCCGCGGACACATGAATGCATGCCCTTCAACCGCCCGCGCTCCACGGTGGTCCTCCACCTCGGGGCTTGCTTTTGGAGAAGCCCCTTATCGCCAGTCGCGCGGACCGCCAGTGTAGCGGAGGCGCCGTGGCTCTTGGCCCGACGCCCGGCGCGGGACTTTAGTCACGGCCCGGGTTTGAGCCGCATCAACCGCCGCTCAACCGGTGCGCCGAATGAATTGCCAGTCCGGACATTGGTAACTAGATTTTGCTCAATCCGTGATTTCCCGGCCCTGGCCGGTAGCGCGGAGCGCGACGCCCAAGGGGCCCGGCGCGCCTGAAGGCCGCCGGACGCCGCGGGCAGCGGCACCGCAAGCCGTACCGAACTCGAAGAACCCCCCAGCGGAGAGCGCCTCATGCGTCAGTTCCTCGCCAACCTGAAGTTGGCCCACAAGTTCATGCTCATCGGCGCCGTGGCGGCGCTGATGGCGCTGCTGCCGTGCGTGCTGGCGGTCAACACCTTCCTGGAGCAGCTGGGCCTGGCGAAGTCGGAGCTCGCGGGCATCGACCCCGCGCGCGACGTGCTGCGCCTGGTCCAGCTCACGCAGCAGCACCGCGGCCAGTCGGCGGCCGTGCTCGGCGGCGACGCCTCGGTGGCCCCGGCGCGACAGGAGAAGCAGGCGCTGGTGGAGGGCGTGCTGGGCCAGGCCAAGGCCTCGGTGGCGGCGCTGGGCGATGCTAGGCTCGCCGGCTCGGTGGGCGAGATCGAGCGCGACTGGCAGGCGCTGGCGGCCGACGTGGGCGGCCAGCGCGTGGACGGCCCGCAGAGCTTCGCGCGCCACACCGCGCTGGTGGGCCGCGAGCTGGCGCTGCTGGAGGACGTGGCCAACGCCAGCGGCATCGTGCTGCACCCGGATGCACCGGGCTACTTCCTGCAGCTCGGCGTGCTCACGCAGCTGCCGCGCCTGACGGAGGCGCTGGGCCAGGCCCGCGCCCAGGGCGTGCGGCTGCTGGTCAAGGGCGAGGCCACGCCGGAACAGAAGGCGCGCGTGGACATGCTGATGGTCACGGCGCGCCGCTACGCCGACGACGCCGCCAAGGCCCTGGCGCTGGCCGGGCAGCACGACGCCGCGCTGGGCCAGGCCATCGCCGCGCCGCTGGCCGCGGCGCGTGCCGCCGCCGAGGAAGGGGTCAAGCTGGTGGACGAGCGCATCGTGCGCGCCGAGGCGCTGACCCAGCCCGCGGCGGAGTTCAGCGCCGGCATCACGCGCGTGATCGACCAGCAGTTCACGCTTATCGACGCCTCGCTCAAGCAGCTCGAAGCGCAGCTGCAGCACAGCGTCTCGCACGCGCGCCAGGCGCTGGCGGTGCTGCTGGGCGCCACCGCCGGGCTGCTGCTGCTGGGGCTGTGGATCATGTGGGCCGTCACGCACAGCATCAGCGAGTCCATCGCCCACGCGCTGGGCCTGGCCGAGGCCGTGGCCGCGGGCGACCTCAACAACCGCATCGAGGGCGGTGGGCGCGACGAGGTCGGCCGGCTGCTGCAGGCGCTGGGCATCATGAACGGCAGCCTGGCGCGCGTGGTGTCCTCGGTGCGCAGCTGCACCGACCTCATCGCCACCGGCTCGCGCCAGATCGCCGGCGGCAACGCCGACCTGTCGCAGCGCACCGAGGCGCAGGCCAGCAGCCTGCAGGAGACGGCCGCCTCCATGGAGCAGATGTCGGCCACCGTGCACACCAGCGCCGACACGGCGCAGCAGGCCACGCAGCTCGCCGGCGACGCCAGCCGCGCCGCCTCCAAGGGCGGCGAGGTCGTGGGCCAGGTGGTGGGCACGATGCGCGAGATCAACGCCGCCTCGCACAAGATCGCCCAGATCACCGGGCTGATCGACGGCATCGCGTTCCAGACCAACATCCTGGCGCTCAACGCCGCGGTGGAAGCCGCGCGCGCCGGTGACGCCGGGCGCGGCTTCGCGGTGGTGGCGGGCGAGGTGCGCACGCTGGCGCAGCGCTCGGCCGGCGCCGCGCGGGAGATCAAGGGTCTGATCGAGGAGAGCCTGACCAAGGCCCAGGCCGGCAGCGCGCTGGCCGACCAGGCCGGCCAGGCCATGGGCGAGATCGTGGGCCAGGTGGAGCGCGTGCGGCAGCTCATCGCCGACATCAACAGCGCCACCAACCAGCAGGCCGACGGCATCGGCCAGATCAACGAGGCCGTGACGCAGCTCGACCGCGCCACGCAGCAGAACGCCGCGCTGGTGGAGGAGTCCGCCGCCGCGGCCAGCAGCCTGCAGCAGCAGGCCGAGCAGCTGGTGCAGGCGGTGGCGGCGTTCCGGCTGCCGGAAGGGGTGAGCAGCCGCGCGGCAGCACTGGCCTGAACACAGCGCGGCCCGGGCCCGCGAAAGCGGGAGGCTCCTGGCAGGACCGGATTGTCTTGTCTCGGAAGTCGATGACGCGCCGCCGGGCCCGGCGCTTCGCTTGCCTAGAATCGGCGGCTTTTGGCTGCCTGCCTCCCTACATGACCACTCCTGATGCTTTGAGCCGCCCCAGCTGGCGGCGGCGTGCCGTGCTGGCCGCGCTCGGCGCGGCGGCGGGTGCGCCGGCGCTGGCGCAGTTCCGTGTCGAGATCAGCGGCGTCGGCGCGACGCAGATCCCGATCGCCATCGGGCGCTTCCGCGACGAAAAACTCGGCGGCCAGCCCATCAGCGAGATCGTGCGCGCCGACCTGGAGCGCAGCGGCCTGTTCCGCGCCATCGAGGCGCCGGGCGTGCTCGACGAGGGCGCGCTGCCGGTGATGAGCGAGTGGAAGGGCCGCAACGTGGACGCGCTGGCGGTGGGCTCGGTGAGCCGCCTGGCCGACGGCCGCTTCGACGTGCGCCACAAGCTGTGGGACGTGGTCAAGGGCGAGGACCTGGGCGGCCAGGCCTACGCGGTGCCCAGCGCCGACCTGCGCCTGGCCGCGCACCGCGTGGCCGACGCCATCTACGAGAAGCTCACGGGCGAGAAGGGCGTGTTCTCCACCCGCATCGCCTACGTCACGCGCGCCGCCGGCCGCTACACGCTGCGCGTCACGGACGCCGACGGCGAGGGCGGGCAGGTCGCGCTGGCGAGCCCCGAGCCGATCATCTCGCCGGCCTGGTCGCCCAACGGGCGCGAGCTGGCCTACGTCAGCTTCGAGACGCAGAAGGCCGTGGTCTGGGTGCAGGACATCTCCAGCGGCGCGCGGCGCAAGGTGGCCGACTTCCGCGGCAGCAACAGCGCCCCGGCCTGGTCTCCCGACGGCGGCCAGATCGCGCTCACGCTCTCGCGCGAGGGCGGCTCGCAGCTGCACCTGATGGACCGCAGCGGCGGCAACGTGCGGCGCCTGACCAGCAGCTCCGCCATCGACACCGAGCCGGTGTTCAGCCCCGACGGGCGCCAGATCTACTTCGTGAGCGACCGCGGCGGCAGCCCGCAGGTCTACCGCATGGGCACGGGCGGCGGCAGCCCGGAGCGCGTGACCTTCAACGGCGGCTACAACATCAGCCCCGCCATCAGCCCCGACGGGCGCTCCATGGCCTACATCACGCGCCAGGGCGGTGCCTTCAAGCTGATGGTGATGGACCTCGGCAACGGCGACGTGCGCGCGCTCACCGACACCTCGGACGACGAGAGCCCCAGCTTCGCCCCCAACGGCCGGCTGATCATCTACGCCACCCGCAGCGGCGGGCGCGACGTGCTCATGACCACCACGCTGGACGGCCGCATCAAGACGCGGCTGCTGTCCTCGGGCCTGGACGTGCGCGAGCCCGTGTGGGGCCCCTTCGGTCGTTGAGACGGCAACCGCGGCAGCCCCGGTTCTTGGCGGGGCGCCACGGGCTTTGAGTCAGAATCCCTTTTTATTTTTTCGTCAAGGAGTGGAAACGATGAATGCAATGCGTGGCAGCCTGGGTGCGCTGGCAGTGGCGGCCCTGCTGGCCGGTTGCGCCTCGGGCGTGAAGCTCAACGAGACCCCGGTGGAGACGCGCACGCCCGTGGCGGCCGACGCCAACGCGGGTGCCGGCGCCGGTGCGGGCGGTGCGCCGCAGTCGCAGGTCACGACGGTGAGCGTGGACCCGAACGCCGCGGCAGCCAATGCGCCGCGCGTCGTGTACTTCGACTTCGACAGCTTCGTGGTCAAGGACGAGTACCGCTCGGTGGTGGAGACGCAGGCCAAGCGCCTGAACGCCGACAAGGGCAAGCGCGTGAGCATCGAGGGCCACACCGACGAGCGCGGTGGCCGCGAGTACAACCTGGCGCTGGGCCAGAAGCGCGCCGAGGCCGTGGCGCGCTCCATGACCCTGCTGGGCGTCAACGCCGCCCAGATGGAGCCGGTGAGCTTCGGCGAGGAGCGTCCGGCGGTGCAGGGCAGCGACGAAGGCGCCTGGGCCAAGAACCGTCGCGCCGAGATCAAGGACCGCTGACATGCACGCCCCGCGCTTCCTGGCCCTGGCGGCGGCGTTGGCGTTGGCGCTGCCCGCGGCCCGCGCCGAGATGTTTCCGGACAACGAAGCGCGGCGCGCCATCCTGGAGCTGCGCAAGCAGGTCGAGGACGCCGCCAAGGCGCAGAAGGCGCTGGACGCGCAGATGCAGGAGCAGCTCACGCAGCTGCGCCGCAGCCTGGTGGACCTCAACAACCAGCTCGAAACCCAGCGCGCCGAGATGGCCACGCTGCGCGGCACCAACGAGCAGCTCGCGCGCGACGTGGCCGAGCTGCAGCGCCGGCAGAAGGACATCGCGCAGGGCGTGGACGAGCGCATGCGCAAGTTCGAGCCGCAGAAGGTCACGCTCGACGGCAAGGAGTTCAGCGCCGATCCGGACGAGAAGCGCCAGTACGACGAGGCCGTGGCGCTGATGCGCAACGCCGACTTCGCCGGCGCCGCCAACGCCTTCGGTGCCTTCCTCAAGCGCTGGCCGCAGAGCGGCTATGCCGACGCCGCGCGCTTCTGGCTGGGCAACGCCCAGTACGGCAAGCGCGATTACAAGGAGGCGATCGCCACCTTCCGCGCCTTCGTCGCGGCGGCGCCGCAGCACCCGCGCGCTGCCGAGGCGCTGCTGGCCGCGGCCAACGCGCAGGCCGAGGCCAAGGACACCAAGGGCGCCCGCGCCACGCTCAACGAGCTGGTCACCAAGTACCCGCAGTCCGAGGCGGCGGTGGCCGGCCGTGAGCGGCTGGCTGCGCTGAAGTGACGCCCATGGCGGCGGCCCAAGGCGACGTGCAGCACTTGCCGCCCGGGGCCGGTCCGCTGGACGAGGCCGACGACGAGCGCCGCTTCGGCGGCCTGCGCCGCCTGCACGGCGAGCAGGCCTACGCGCGGCTGCGCGGCGCGCGGCTGGCGGTGGTGGGCGTGGGCGGCGTGGGCTCCTGGGCGGTGGAGGCGCTGGCACGCTGCGGCGTGGCCTCGCTCACGCTCATCGACCTGGACCACGTGGCCGAGTCCAACATCAACCGCCAGGTGCAGGCGCTGGGCGCCACGGTGGGCATGGCCAAGGTGGAAGCGCTGCGTGCGCGCATCGCCGACATCCACCCGGGCTGCGTGGTGCACGGCGTGGAGGATTTCGTCGAGCCCGGCAACTGGCCGGCGTTGCTGCCGCATCCGGTGGACGGGCTCATCGACGCCTGCGACCAGTCGCGCGCCAAGCTGGCGCTGGCGGACTGGGCGCTGCGCGAGCGCGTGCCCTTCGTCAGCGTGGGCGCGGCCGGCGGCAAGCTGCAGCCGCAGCTGGTGGAGGTGGAGGACCTGGCGGAGACCACGCACGACCCGCTGCTGGCGGGCCTGCGCCAGCGCCTGCGCAAGCTGGGCGCGCCGCGCCAGGGCGCCATCGGCGTGCGCTGCGTGTTCTCGCGCGAGAGCGTGCGCCCGCCTGCGGACGCCGCCTGCTCGGTGGACGGCAGCCTCAACTGCCACGGCTACGGCTCCAGCGTCACCGTCACCGCCACCTTCGGCCTGGTGGCCGCTGCGGAACTCACGCGGCTGGTGCTGGCGCGGCGCTGAAGGTGCCGCGGACGTTGCGCGGGCATCCACCTGCGCAGGGGCACACAAAAAAGTGCTCGGGGCTTTGCAAAGCCAAAAAACATTGCTAGAATGCGAGGCTTCGCAGACGACGATTCGTTGATCAAGCAGTTGGTCGAACGGAGCGTTGAGCTGATGGGTTGTTAGCTCAGTTGGTAGAGCAGCGGACTTTTAATCCGTAGGTCGCAGGTTCGAATCCTGCACAACCCACCAGTTTCGCGAGGTTTGATCGGGGGCTCTTAGCTCAGTTGGTAGAGCAGCGGACTCTTAATCCGTAGGTCGAGTGTTCGAGTCACTCAGGGCCCACCAAACAAACCCCGATGAAATTGCGTTATAATGAATTCCTGAATTTTCAGGGCTCTTAGCTCAGTTGGTAGAGCAGCGGACTCTTAATCCGTAGGTCGAGTGTTCGAGTCACTCAGGGCCCACCAAAATAAGATCGCAAACAGCCTGCAGTAGAAATACTGCGGGCTGTTTCGCTTTGGGCGTCGATTTTCCGAAGGACTCGTCCAAGCGACTCCTGGCGCCAGGGCTTCCGGCGCGCACCTAGCATGGCCGGCATGCAAATCCTTGCCGTGCGGGAGACGCGCCATGGCGATCCAGCTGAACCACACCATCGTCCACGCCCGCGACGCCGCCGCGTCGGCGCGCTTCCTGGCGGAGCTGCTGGGGCTGGGCGAGCCGGTGCGCTTCGGGCCCTTCCACGGCGTGGAGCTGGCCAACGGCGTGACGCTGGATTTCCTCGACAGCGACGACGTGCCGCTGGTCGAGCACTACGCCTTCCTGCTCAGCGAAGCCGAGTTCGACCAGGTTTTCGAGCGCATCCGCGCGCGCGGGCTGCCGTACTGGGCCGACCCGGGCCACCGGCGCCTGAACCAGATCAACCACGGCGACGGTGGCCGCGGCCTGTATTGGAGCGACCCGGACGGGCACAACCTCGAGATATTGACCCGGCCTTATGGCAGTGGCGGCGGCTGAAGTAAAACCGTCGCTTGATACTGCCAGACTGCAAATGCCGCCTCAGGGTTTCCCCATCCTCTGTGGACAACTCTGTGGGCGCACTGCCTAAACCGCCGCTAAGTGCTTGAAATATCAAGCGGCGAATTGCCGTGCTGAAAAAAGCGGCAATTCGCCGGATATCGCGCTGCGGCTCCGGCTTCTTTGCTGACCTGTAACAGGGCGCGCTGCGCCGGCGCCTGTCCCCACCTTCTGTGGACAAGTCTGTGAGCCGGCTGCCCACAGCGCGCGCAAGTGCTTGATTCCTCAACGGTTGGCTGGGGCTGCCTCATAAAGAGGCAGCCTCGGGCATCACATCAATGCGCCAGCAGCACCGGCACCGTCATGGACTGCAGCACGGTGCGGCTGGCGCCGCCGAGCATCAGCTCGCGGGCGCGGCTGTGGCCGTAGCAGCCCATCACCAGCAGGTCGGCGCCGACGTCGGCCGCCAGCGACAGCAGCGCGTCGCCGATCTCGTGCGGCGCCGGGCCCTCGCGGTGGTACTCGGCCTCGATGCCGTGGCGGCGCAGCAGCGGCTCCAGCTCGTGCGGGTCGCCGCCCCAGCTCGCCACGTGCACCTCGGCGCCTTGCTGCAGCAGCGGCAGCGCCGCGGCCACGGCGCGCGCGGACTCGCGCGTGGGCTTCCAGGCGATCAGCACCCGCTGCCCCACGTCGGTGAAGCGGCCGGCATAGGGCACCGACAGCACCGGGCGGCCGCTGTCCAGCGCCACCGTCTCCACGAAGTCCGCCGGCACGCCCGGGCCGGCCGCGTCCTCGCGGTCGAACTGGCCCATCACCACCAGGTCGTGCACCAGCGCCTGGCGCACGAAGGAGGGCACCAGCGGCTGGTCGGCACCGGTCTCGGCCCAGCGCACCAGCGCGCCGGCATCGGCGCTGTCGAACAGCGCGCGCGCCTGGGCGCGGCGCTCGGCATCCAGCGCCGGTGCCAGCACCAGGCCCTGGCCTTCGGAGAGCATCCGGCGGGCGCCGGGCAGCAGCGGCGCGGCGGTGTAGAGCGCGGTCACGGTGGCATCCAGCCGCTTGGCCAGCGCCGAGGCCACGCCGATGCGCGCGGCGCAGCGCGGCGAGGGATCGACGTGCAGCAGGATGGAAGCAATGGGGCTCATGTAAGGGTTTCCCTCTTCAGCGGTTGCATGGCGGGCCGGTGCGCCGTGGAGCGCGGGGCGATCAGGTGGTTCGTGTCATGACGACCGCCCCACCGGCCCGGGGCCAATTTAGGAAGCCGCCGCCCCGCCGCGCTTGCGCTGGATCAAGCGCCCCCGGCGCGGCGTGACGGCGCCGCCACGGCGGCGTGCGCTCCTGCCGCCGCGCGGTGCCCCGCATGCCCCCGCCGTCCACGGCCCCGCAGGCCCCGGGGCACCATCGCCCGCTTCTGAGCTTGCCGGAGCACCGCCGATGAAGACCGACATTCCTTGCCATCCCACCCGCCGTGCGCTGCTGGGCGCCACGCTGCTCGGCGGCCTGGGCGCCGTGCCCTCGCTGCGCGCGCAGGGTGAAGAACCCGAAGTGGTGACCGTCGCGCGCGGCCTGGAGCGGCCGTGGAGCCTGGCCTTCCTGCCCGATGGGCGGATGCTCGTGACCGAGAAGGCCGGCCGGCTGCGCGTGGTGGCCGACGGGCGCCCGGGCGCGCCGCTGCAGGGCGTGCCGGCCGTGGACGCGGACGGGCAGGGCGGCCTGCTGGACGTGGTGCCCGCGCCCGATTTCGCCTCCAGCCGCGCCCTGTACTTCAGCTTCAGCGAGCCCGCGCCCAACGGCCGCGGCAACGGCACGGCCGTGGCGCGCGCCGTGCTCGACGGCGAGCGGCTGCGCGAGGTGCAGGTGGTGTTCCGCCAGGAGCCCAAGGTCGCCAGCAGCGCGCACTTCGGCGGCCGGCTGGTGTTCGGCCGCGACGGCAACCTCTTCATCACCCTGGGCGACCGCTTCTCGCGCCGCGACGACGCGCAGGACCTCTCGAACCACCTCGGCAAGATCGTGCGCATCGCCCCCGACGGCTCGGTGCCGCGCGACAACCCGCTGCTCGACCGGCGCGGCGCGCGGCCCGAGATCTGGAGCTGGGGCCACCGCAACGTGCAGGGCGCGGCGCTGCATCCCGTGACCGGCGCGCTGTGGACGCACGAGCACGGGCCGCAGGGCGGCGACGAGCTCAACGTCGTCACCGGCGGCAAGAACCACGGCTGGCCGGTGGTCACGGCCGGGCGCGAGTACGGCAGCGGCGCCGCCATCGGCCAGGGCGAGACCCGCGCCGACGTCGCGCCCGCGCTGCGCACCTGGGTGCCCTCGGTGGCGCCCAGCGGCATGGCCTTCGTCACCAGCGACCGCTACCCGGGCTGGAAGGGCAGCCTGCTCATCGGCACGCTCAAGGCGCAGCGGCTGCTGCGGCTCACCCTCGACGGCGATCGCGTCACGGGCGAGCAGCGGCTGCTGGCGGGCCTGGGCGAGCGCATCCGCGACGTGCGCCAGGGGCCGGACGGGCGCATCTGGCTGCTCACCGACAGCGGGGACGGGCGGCTGCTGCGGCTGGGGTGACAAACGGTTGCCGATGCACCTGCCGTCTTCTTGCCGCATGTCAAACCGTCCGGGAGCGCCAAAAGCCTGACGGCTCCTTGAAAGCACCTGCGCGACACAATCCCCGGCATGAGTGCTTCCAACGCCACGGCCGTGTGTTCGCTGCCCATTGAAGGGATGAGCTGCGCCTCCTGCGTCACGCGGGTGGAGAAGGCGCTGGCGGCGGTGCCGGGGGTGCGGCAGGCCAGCGTCAACCTTGCCACCGAGGCCGCCAGCGTGCAGGCCGAGGCGCCGGTGCCGCTGCAGGCGCTGCGCGCGGCGGTGCAGCGCGCGGGCTACCGCGTCAGCGAGCAGGTGGTGCGGCTGCGCGTGGAGGGCATGACCTGCGCCTCCTGCAGCGCGCGCGTGGAGCGCGTGCTCTCGCGCCAGCCAGGCGTCATCTCCGCCAGCGTCAACCTCGCCACCGAGCAGGCGGAGGTGGTGCTGGCCGCGCGCGAGCCGGATGTGGCCGCCTTGGTGGCGGTGGTGGAGCGCGCCGGCTACAAGGCCTTCCCCGTGCAGGAGGACGACGCTGGCGCCGCCGCGCGCCGCCCTGCCGCGGGCGCCGACGCCCGGCCCGTGATCGCCGCGCTGGCGCTCGCCCTGCCGCTGGCGCTGCCCATGGTGGGGCTGCTGTGGGGCGCGCACTGGATGCTGCCGGGCTGGCTGCAGTGGCTGCTGGCCACGCCGGTGCAGTTCGTGCTGGGCGCGCGCTTCTACCGGGCGGGCTGGAAGGCGCTGCGCGCGGGCAGCGGCAACATGGATTTGCTGGTGGCGCTGGGCACCTCCGCCGCCTACGGCCTGAGCGTGTACCTGCTGCTCACCGGCGGCATGCACCTGTACTTCGAGGCCTCGGCGGTGGTGATCGCGCTGGTGCTGCTGGGCAAGTGGCTGGAGGCGCGCTCCAAGCGCCAAACCACTGCGGCCATCCGCGCGCTGCAGGCGCTGCGCCCCGAGTCCGCCCGCGTGCGCCGCGAGGACGGCAGCGAGCAGGAGCTGCCCCTGGCGCAGGTGCGCAGCGGCGACCTGGTGGTGGTGCGCCCGGGCGAGCGCATCGCCGTGGACGGCGAGATCGTCGAGGGCGCCAGCCAGGTGGACGAGTCGCTGATCACCGGCGAGAGCCTGCCGGTGGCGAAGCAGCCCGGCGACCGCGTCACCGGCGGCGCCGTCAACGCCGAAGGCCGGCTGCTGGTGCGCGCCACCACGGTGGGGGCGGAGTCCACGCTGGCGCGCATCGTGCGGCTCGTGGAGTCGGCACAGGCGGCCAAGGCGCCGATCCAGCGCCTGGTGGACCGTGTCAGTGCCGTGTTCGTGCCGGTGGTGCTCGGGCTGTCGCTGCTGACGCTGCTGGGCTGGGGTTTGGTCACGCAGGACTGGGAGCGGGCCATCCTCAACGCCGTGGCGGTGCTGGTAATCGCCTGCCCGTGCGCGCTGGGCCTGGCCACGCCCGCGGCGCTGATGGCCGGCACGGGCGTGGCGGCGCGGCACGGCATCCTGATCAAGGATGCCGAGGCGCTGGAGGTGGCGCACGCGCTGGCGGTGGTGGCCTTCGACAAGACCGGCACGCTCACGCAGGGCCGGCCCGACCTGCTGGCCTGCGAGCCCGTGCCCGGCGGGGATGCCGACGCGCTGCTGGCCCTGGCCGCCGCGCTGCAGGCGCACAGCGAGCACCCGCTGGCGCACGCGGTGCAGGTGGCGGCGGCGCAGCGCGGCCTGCGGCCGGCCGAGGCCGCCGGGCTGCGCGCCGTGGCCGGGCGCGGCATGGAGGCCCGCGTGGACGGGCGCGAGCTGCGCCTGGGCAGCGCGCGCTGGATGTCGGAGCTGGGCGTGGACCTGGCGCCGCTGGCGGCGCGGCAGCAGCAGCTGCAGGACGAGGGGCGCACGGTGTCGTGGCTGGCCGAGGTGCGCGACGGCCGGGCGCGGCTGCTGGGCCTGCTGGCTTTCGGGGACGCGCTGAAACCCTCGGCCGGCCGGGCGGTGGAGCGGCTGCGCGCCATGGGCGTGTGGACCGTGCTGGTCAGCGGCGACAACGCCGGCAGCGCCGGCGCCGTGGGCCGCGCGCTGTCGCTGGACGACGTGCGCGCCGAGGTGCTGCCGCAGGACAAGGCGTCCATCGTGGCGGGGCTGCGCGCGCGCGGGCGGGTGGGCATGGTGGGCGACGGCATCAACGACGCGCCGGCGCTGGCCGCCGCGGACGTGGGCATCGCCATGGGCACCGGCACCGACGTGGCGATGCATGCCGCGGGCGTCACGCTCATGCGCGGCGATCCGGCGCTGGTGGCCGACGCGGTGGACATCTCGCGCCGCACCTACTCGAAGATCCGCCAGAACCTGTTCTGGGCCTTCGTCTACAACCTGGTGGGCCTGCCGCTGGCGGCCTTCGGATTGCTGGACCCGGTGATCGCGGGCGCCGCCATGGCCTTCAGCAGCGTCAGCGTCGTCGCCAATGCCCTGACGCTGCGGCGCTGGCGGCCGGGACGCTGAGCGGGCGGGGGCGGCAACGCATGCCCGCATGGAGGCTGAAACGATGAACCGATTCCTGATTTCCCTGGCGCCCTTGGCCGCGCTGCTCCTGAGCGCCTGCGCCACCTACGCCCCCACCAAGGTCCAGCCCGGCATGGGTGCGGCCGAGGTGGAGAAGCTCATGGGCGGCGCGCCCACCGGGCGCTATGCCAACCCCGACGGCGGCACGCGGCTGGAATACGCGCGCGGGCCGATGGGGCTGCACACCTACATGATCGACCTCGACCGCGAAGGCCGCGTGCTGGCCTGGAAGCAGGTGATGGAGGAGAAGGAATTCAACGCCATCACGCCCGAGATGCCGGTGCAGGAGATGCTGCGCCGCATCGGCCGCCCGGCGCAGATCCGCGGCGGGGGCTGGCAGCCGGGGCAGGTGTGGAGCTACCGCTTCGAAGGGCCCTTCTGCCTGTGGTGGCAGGTGTCGGTGGTGGGGGACACCGTGAAGGACGCCGCCTACGGCCCCGATCCCCGCTGTGAACGCAATGAAAGGTTTGGTGGTTTGTGATTCGAGTGCACGGCATTCCCAACTGCGACACCGTCAAGCGCGCCCGCACCTGGCTCAACGGCCAGGACCGGCCGCATGAATTCATCGATTTCAAGAAGAGCCCGCCCGAAGAGGCATTGCTGCGGCGCTGGAGCGAAGCGCTGGGCAGCGTGGACGTGCTGGTGAACCGGCGCGGCACCACCTGGCGCCAGCTCGACGACGCCCAGCGCGCCGGCGCCGACGCCGCCGAGGGCGCGCTGGCGCTGCTGCAGCTCAAGCCCAGCCTGATCAAGCGTCCGGTGGTGGAGTGGCCCGACGGGCGCGTGACCGCGGGCTTCGACCCGGCGGCCTGGCAAGAGCGCCTGGGCTGAGTACCGGCGCCTGATGCCGTCACGCCCTGGTGCGTGCGCGCCGTGATGGTGCGTGTGTGCACCACGGTGCGCACCAAGTCCGTTCTCCTCGTCGCCCCGTGCCGCGCCGCGGTGCATCCGTCCGTTAATTGTTTGCACCAAAGCGGGCACCGAACTTGCGTAAACGGTGCATCGCCGCCTGTGAGTGGTGCGGGATCGACGGTTTAACGCTGGTTGGGGGAGACGGATGGATCAGGTCAAGCAGGGCACGGATGCCCTGTTCATTTTGTTGGGCGCCATCATGGTGCTGGCGATGCATGCGGGCTTTGCGTTCCTGGAACTGGGCACGGTGCGCAAGAAGAACCAGGTCAATGCGCTGGTGAAAATCCTGGTGGATTTCGCGGTGTCCACCATCGCCTATTTCTTCGTGGGTTACACGCTGGCTTATGGCGTGAATTTCTTCAGCGGCGCGGAAGTGCTGGCGGCGAAGAATGGCTACGAGCTGGTGAAATTCTTTTTCCTGCTGACCTTTGCGGCGGCGATTCCGGCCATCGTGTCCGGCGGCATTGCGGAGCGGGCGAAGTTTCATCCCCAATTGCTGGCCACGGCGGTGCTGGTGGGTTTTTTCTACCCGATGTTCGAAGGCGCGGTGTGGGCCAACAAGTTTGGTTTCCAGGACTTGATGAAGAGCATCGGCGGCGCCGAATTCCATGATTTCGCCGGCAGCGTGGTGGTGCACGCCGTGGGCGGCTGGATCGGCTTGGCGGCGGTGCTGTGGCTGGGCCCGCGCAACAACCGCTACAAGAAGGACGGCGCGATGAGCGCGCACCCGCCGTCGAGCATTCCCTTCCTGGCGCTGGGCGCGTGGGTGCTGGCCGTGGGCTGGTTCGGCTTCAACGTGATGAGCGCGCAGACCATCGACAAGGTGTCCGGCCTGGTGGCGGTGAACTCGCTGATGGCGATGGTGGGCGGCACGCTGGTGGCGGTGCTGATGGGCCGCAACGACCCGGGCTTCGCCTACAACGGCCCGCTGGCCGGGCTGGTCGCGGTGTGCGCGGGCTCGGACCTGATGCACCCGGCCGGCGCGCTGGTGGTGGGCGGCGTGGCCGGCGCCATCTTCGTGCTCATGTTCACCCTGACACAGAACCGCTGGAAGGTGGACGATGTGCTGGGCGTGTGGCCGCTGCACGGGCTGTGCGGTGCCTGGGGCGGCATCGCGGCGGGCATCTTCGGCTCGACGGCGCTGGGCGGGCTGGGCGGCGTGAGCTTCCTGACGCAGCTGCTGGGCACCCTGGCCGGCGTGGCGTGGGCCTTCGGGGCCGGTGCGCTGGTGTATGGCCTGCTGCGCATGGCGGTGGGGCTGCGGCTGTCGCAGGAGGAGGAGTACGACGGCGCGGACCTCTCCATCCACCGCATCGGCGCCACGCCGGAGCGCGAGCCGAGCTGGTGAGCTGGTCGTTGCAGCGCGCCGCCGGGGGCCCACCGCAGCGGCCGCAACGCTTGGAAAAACCGCCCGCAGGGCGGTTTTTTTATGGGCCGCTCGCGCGTATTGACGGTCCGTATTGAACTGTGCTTACAATGAGTTACGGTGTTGTCGTGAATATAGGCGCGACCCGTGATTGCCAGGCTTCGCGCTGGATGTCGAATGCCCCAAGTACCGAAGCTGCGGTAGTGCATCGTATTGTCTGGCTCTGAGACCAACTACAGAAAAGCCCGGCATGCTGTTTGTTGCCAGCGCTGCTCCTGATCGGACAATGCTGCCGACTGCAGTTTGGAACCCATGGTCACTTTAGGAACGGAACGGAAATGTCAGATATCACTGTCAGCCAGGACCAGGATACCCTGGTGATCAATGGCAAACCTTACAGCCTGAGCGCCGCGCCTCAATATGAGGATCAGTTGGTGCAGCAGGAGGTTCAAAGCATTCTGCGCCAGTTGAGCCTCAAGGATGTCACGGAGAACCTCTACCTGTCAGTGGAGTTGTTTTATGTGGCGTACAACGGCGTGGCCGGCGCCAAGGGCGGCACTATTCAGGCGGAAATCGCCACACTGCAAAGCCGCCTGGCCCTGCTGTGCAATGAATGCCTCAAGACGATGTCCACTTTCCAGGTGGAAACGCACAGCATCATCGAGCAGCTCATCCAGACTTACAAATGGCTCACGCGCGGCAACGAAAAACTGGCTGTGATGAAGCTGGCGCATTGCTCGGAATCGTCGGCCAGCATGTCCAAGGCTGCTGGTGGACTGGCAGAGCAATTCAAGCAATTGCAGGTCGAATCGACCAAGGCACGCTCCAACACCATTGAGGCGGAAGCCAGCCAGCGCGACAAGCAACTCGCCGCCGAGAAGGCCGAGAAGGAAATGGTGGCCAAGCAGAAAGCCGAACAGGCCAACCAGACGGAACTGGTAGGACAGATCTCGGACATGCAGACGCTGTACAACGAGGCCAAGGCCCGGGAGGAAAAGGAATCGGCCAAGGCACTGGCCATGAGCCTGGTGTCGGCCATTACCAGCACCATCGGGGCAGGCCTGGGGGCGTATGCGGCGGCGAGGAATCCGCTAGGCACGCTGCTGTCTGGCGGGGCCTCGTCCTCTTCCTCGGACGACGCGGCGGCGACCCAGGCCAAGAAGGATGCGGACGACAAGAAGAAGCACTCCGACGACGCGCAGCAGAAACTGCTGGAAATGAAGGACCAGCAGACGGAAAAGCAGAGCAAGGTCAACAAGCTCAAGAATGAGCTGGAAAGGCTGAACAAGAAGATTGCCGACAAGGAGCAGGACGCGTCTGTCAAGGAAGACGAGCTCCAGGCCTTGAAAGACCAGCGCGAGGCCAAACAGGATGAGCTGGCCACGGCCCATACCGAGCTGGCTGGCGTGAGCGACAAGGTTCAGATGCTGGAGAAAACCGCCAAGGACGCCACGGCGGCGTATGCCGCCGCAGGAGTGGCCTTGCAGAACCTGGCCAAGAGCACCGGCCAGATGGCGGCAGCGGCGGCCTCCGCGGAGGAGTCCATCCACCAGGAGAAGATGAAGTATCTGAACCAAAAACTGGAACTGGAAAAGGAAAAGCGCAAGTCGCTGGTGGCCCTGGCGGAATATGCCGAGAGCATCAAGAACCTGAAGGCCGAGGAGGGGGATGCCGCGCTGTCGGTCAATTCCCTGCATGCTGCTGTGGAGGCCTTGGGCAAGATCATCGGTACCCTGACCAATGCCAGCCTGTTTTGGGACCAGATGTCGGCCTACTGCGACCGCATGTCCAGCAAGGGTTTCCAGCAGGAAATCAAGGATCTCACCGACCCTGACGCCGGGCTCAGCTCCGAGGAACGGATTCGTGAATATCGCGACCCTCGTTTTATGAGGATGTTCTTCAGCTATCTCTGCCAGTGGGTGGCCGTGAACGGGCTCTCGGATGAGTATGTGCTGGCTGCGGACCAAGCGCAGAAAAAGGCTGTTCACTACCTGCAGCAGTCGCCCACCATCGACGAGGCGATCCGCAAGGCGCCGGAGCTGGCCAGGAACCTGGAAGTCATCGTCGGCAAGAGCCTGCAGGCTTCGCGCCAAGTCACTGTCGAGCTGGAGCAGCAGCGGGCGGTGATTGAGCACGCCGAGGCCACCTGAGCACTGCCATCCCGGTGTCTGCAAACACCGGGACGCCTGATGAGCTTCTTGACGAGGTGATATGGGATCAGTGCAACAAGCAAGTTTCGCAACCGTATGGCTGGCGCTGAAGCAGTCGGCCGGGCTCCTGAAGGATCAGCAAAGGGAGGCTGCCGAGGCGAATATCCAGTCCATCACGGATCAGATCCAATTTCTGAGTGCCTGCGCGGAAAGCAAGGAGAAGGAAAGCCAGGTGCTGCAGCAGCGCATCGCCGCTGACGTGGCCGGCATCATTCAGCGCGAAGGCGAGATCAGGGACAGTGCGCTTGCGCTTCAAAAGAACATTGATGCGCTCACCGTGGAGATTTCCAAGGATCAAGCCGATATGGCTGCCTTGCACGAGCACGTCAATGCGCTGATGGAGCAAATCGACAGGGCACAGATCGAGCTGCAGCATCACCAAGCCAAGCTCCGGGAGCTCAACGATGACTCGGCGGGCAGCATCATCCGTTCGATTTTTTGCCTCGGACTCGATCGGGCCGTCATGGGCATCGCCGCCCTGGTGGAAGATGATGCTGGGCGCATTCGCTCATTGAGCGAGGAGCTTTCCAGGTTCAACGAGGCCATGCGGCATGACCATGAGGGGCTGCGCAATGCCGGGCAGCTCCTGGATCAGCTATCCGCAAAGAAGGCATCGTCCCTGGCGCTGCTGGATGAGTTGCAGCACCGGGAGGCCGAACTCCACGAGCAGCAGGGAATCTCTCGGCAAAAACTCGCTTACTTCACGGACGTGGCCTTGTTCTATGGCCGGCTGCTGATCATGGCGCAGCAGGTAGGGCGTCGCATCGAAGACGTTCTCGATGTCGTCCAGCAACTCGATAACGAGAGGCCGACCATCATCGATTTCGACGGCACGGGGGCAGACCTGATTTCGCTCCGGCGTTCCCTGGAGAAATTCGACGAGTTGGTTGTCCAAGCCCCCGAGCTCGAAGCCGCCTGACCGGCACACCCCGCAACGACCCCGGCATGGTGCAGCCGTACCGGCAACGCAGATCCGTGCCGGGGGCGAAGCAAAGCCATCACCTGAAAACCTGTCCAATACGGAGAAATCATGGCCCTCTACATGACCCAGTCAATGACCTCTGCGAATACCGAGAGAATCACCTACTACCGCAAGCAATCGCAGCCTCACGTCAGCCATGCGGAGTCCGGCGCCTTCACCCAGGCCGCGATTGCCAATTACGCGCAGTTCAACCATATCCAGCCGACGGCGGTCGTCGTGGGCAGCGATTATCGAAGCGGCCAGGGTGTGCCGACGGGCGGCAAGGTTTATGAGATCTGAGCGGTCCAGGGGCTGAGGCCTTGTCCGGCAGCGGCCCCGGTGGCCGCTGCTTGCCGTACCTCGGGGCCGTGGCTGCGGCCATCGGTCTGCACCGGTGCAGGCCCAGGATCGCCCACAGGAAGGCGCGAAGTGCTGCCGCAGTCGCGGCGGGTACTTCAGGAGTGCTGAGAGAATGAGCCGATGACCTACGGCATCACCGACCTCAGCACTTTCATCCTCGGCACCATCTTCATCGTGCTCCTGCCAGGGCCCAATTCCGTCTACGTGATGACGGTGGCCTCGCGCCGCGGCGTGGCGCAGGGCTACCGGGGCGCCTGCGGCATTTTCCTGGGCGACGCCATTCTCATGATCCTCTCGGCCACCGGCGTGGCCGGGCTGCTGCACAGCAATCCGCTGCTGTTCTACGCGCTGAAATACGCCGGTGCCGCGTATCTGGCCTGGCTGGGATTCAAGCTGCTCAAGGCCGGCTGGCAGGGCTGGCGCACCAAGGAGGCGGACACGGCCAGCGATATTTCGGAAGAGAAGGGCAGCCGGCCTTTCCGCACCGCGCTGGTCATCAGCCTGATGAACCCGAAGGCGATCCTGTTCTTCGTGTCCTTCTTCATCCAGTTCGTGGCGCCGGGTTATGAGCACCCGGCGCTGTCGTTCCTGATCCTGGGGCTGATCGTGCAGCTCTGCAGCGCGGTCTATCTCACGGTGCTGATATTCGCCGGCGCGAAGCTGGCGGCGCAGTTCCGGCGCCATCGCAAGCTCTCGGCCGCGGGCACGGGCGGCGTGGGCGCGGCCTTCATCGGCTTCGGGGTGAAGCTGGCGGGAGCGACGTTGAGATAAGGGCGGCGAGATTCGCAGGGTTCGCGAAATGATCCATCACCCGTTCGTCCTGAGCTTGTCGAAGGACAGGCGCTGAAACGCCGCCGGGCGTTGCCTGTCGAGAAACTGCATGTGAGGAAACCATGTCCAAACTCCGACCCGACGTTTCCATCGAGCTGCTGAACGAGCGCGGCCAGGAATACCTGCCCGGCTACCTCGGCATCGAGATGCTGGAGCTCAGCCAAGGCAGCATGCGCAGCCGCATGCCGGTGAAGCAGCTCCACTTCGCGCCCAACAATTTCCTGCACGCGGCCAGCGTCGTCGCCCTGGCCGACACCACCTGCGGCTACGCCACCATTGCGCATTTGCCCGAAGGCGCCGCCTCCTTCACCACCATCGAGCTGAAAAGCAACCACCTCGGGACGGTGAGGGAGGGGAGTATTGCCTGCGTCGCGACCGCCCAGCACCTTGGAAAAACGACGCAGGTCTGGGATGCGGTGGTCACCGACGAAGCTACCGGGAAGACGATTGCGTTGTTTCGGTGTACGCAGATGGTGTTGGCGTCGCAGCGCTGAGGATGCCAAACATGAGCTGTTGCAGCCTTTCTGCTCTCAAGGCACCAACGTAATCCTCGGAATATTGAATTCCACCTCCGCCGGCTCATACGCCCCCCGCGGCGCCTTGAATTTCCCGAGATAACCCACCAGCGCATCAATATCCTGCCCCCCGCCCAGCACGTTCGTACCGCCGGCCAGCACCGTGAACCCATCCCCGCCGGACTGGATGAAGTTATTCACGGTGATGCGATAGAGCTTTGAGGGAGCCAGCACCAAGCCATTGGCGACGATCACTTCCTCGGCCGCCAGCGCCACCGGCGGCGTGGCGTTCAGGTCCATGCGCGTCAGGCGCACGTCGGTCACCTTGGCGCAGGCCGGCGCGCTCGCCTTCCAGGTGAACTTGAAGCCGTTGGACACCTGCAGGAGGCGCGTCGTGGCCTGGCCCTGGCAGCCGGCGAACTGCTGCTCCAGCAGGTTCTTGAGCTGCTGCGCCGTCAGGTTCAGCGTCATTAGCGTGTTGCCGAAGGGCTGCACGGTGAAGGCGTCGCCGTAGCTCACCGCGTAGGGATAGGCGGCACCCGAAATGTCGAAGCCCGGGCTGCGCACGCCGCCCGGGTTCATGAAGGCGATCTCCGCGCCGCCCTGCGCCGCGGGCTGCGTCGCGGCGAGCTGCGCATCGGCTATCAGGTCGCCTGCCGGCATCTCGCCCGCCGCGTTCGCCGTCGCCGGCATCGCCCGCGCGACGTGGCCCACCACCTGCGCCGACACGGGTGCCACCAGCGCCGCGTAGCCGTCCACCACCCGCTTGAGCAGCGCGCTGGCGGTGATGGCGGGGTCGGTCCGGTCCACCAGCACGTTGCGCGGCGACACGGCCACGATGTCGCGCCGGTTCGGGTCGATGGTGATGTCGATGTCCGTCAGCACCCGGCCCAGGGCGCCGGCGCTGGTCGCGGGCACCAGGCGCCCGGCGGCGTTGGGCAGGCCCGTCGCGCGCGGCGTGCTCACCGGGGCGGCGGCCGTGCCGATCACGTCCACCGTGTTGGCCGAGCAGTTGTAGGCCGCGTGGGTATGGCCGCTGACCACCAGGTCCACCGCGTCGTCCAGCCGCCGGACGATCTTCCCCAGTTCGGAGTCACTGCCGTCGGCGTTCCGCAGGTCGCCTACGCAGCCGTTGATGTCGCCCAGGCCGCCGCCCTGCATGCCGCCCTGGTGCACCAGCACCACGATCGCCTCGATGCCCTGCGCGCGAAGGCCCGGCACCAGCGCGTTGACGGTGTCGGCCTCGTCCCTGAACTCCAGCCCCGCCACGCCGGCCGGCGAGACGATGCCGGGCGTGCCCTTGAGCGTCATGCCGATGAAGGCGACCTGGACGCCGTTGAACGTCTTGATGCCGTAGGCCGGCAGCAGCGTCCGGCCGCTGGCCGTGTCCACCACGTTGGCCGAGAGCCACTGGAACTTCGCGCCGTCGAAGCCGCCCGGCCGGGCCGAGCCCAGGCCGCGGCAGCTGTTGGGGTCGGCGGCGCCGTTCACCAGCTTGCAGCCGCCGTTTTGCAGTCGCAGCAGCTCGGCGCGGCCCTTGTCGAACTCGTGGTTGCCCACGGCGTTGAATTCCACGCCGATGTGGTTGAGCGTCTCCACCGCCGGCTCGTCGTGGAACAGCGCCGACACCAGCGGCGACGCGCCGATGAAATCGCCCGCGCCCACCACGACGTTGAGCGGTTGGGACGCCTTCAGCTTCTCGACGTAGGCGGCCAAGTAGTCCGCCCCACCCACGGCCGGCCGGCTCGCCGCCGGCACGGCGGCATTCACCCCGAAGCTGCCCGGCGACTGCAGGTGGCCGTGGTAGTCGTTGAAGCCGATCACCTTGACGGTGAAGCTCGGGGCGGGCGGGCCGGAAGCGTCGGTGCTGGAGCAGCCGGGGAGGCCCGCCGCGGCGAGCGCGGCCAGCAGGGCGAAGGGCAGGGGCTGGAGTCGCATGGGCGGCCTTGGGCGGAGGGTTCCGCACCCACTGTGGCGAGGGCGCGTGACGGCGGCGTGAAGCGCCCGGCGCCTGCTGCGCATGAAAAAGCCGCCCTCCGGGCGGCTTTCGCGTTCAGCGCGGGACAGCCCTCAAGCCGCCTGCAGCAGCTGCCTCAGCACGAACGGCAATATCCCGCCGTGCTTGTAGTAGTCCACCTCGATGGGCGTGTCGATGCGCAGCGTCAGCGTCACGCGCTGGGTGGAGGAGTCGCCGCGGCGGATCACCAGCGTCGCCTCGCTCAGCGGCCGGGGCTCGCCCGGCGGTAGCTCGATGTCGATCACCTCGTCGCCGCGCAGCCCCAGCGTCTGCCAGGAGTCCTCGCCGCGGAACTGCAGCGGCAGCACCCCCATGCCGATCAGGTTGCTGCGGTGGATGCGCTCGAAGCTGCGCGCCACCACGGCCTTGATGCCCAGCAGCTGCGTGCCCTTGGCCGCCCAGTCGCGGCTGGAGCCGGTGCCGTACTCCTCGCCGGCGAAGATCACCGTCGGCACGCCCGCGGCCTGGTACTTCATGGCCGCGTCGTAGATGAACATCTTTTCGCCCTGGTCCGGTCCGTCGAGCTGGAACAGGGTGAGGCCGCCTTCCTCGATGGCGCCGTCCGGTTTGGGCGGCAGCATCAGGTTCTTGATGCGCACGTTGGCGAAGGTGCCGCGCATCATCACCTCGTGGTTGCCGCGGCGCGAGCCGTAGCTGTTGAAGTCGGGTTTCAGCACGTGGCGCTCGATCAGCCATTGCCCGGTCGGCGAGGCCTCCTTGATCGAGCCGGCCGGCGAGATGTGGTCGGTGGTGATGGAGTCGCCGAACAGCGCCATGACGCGCGCGCCCTTCACGCCGCTCACCAGCGCCTGCGGCTGCATCGTGAAACCCTCGAAGAAGGGCGGGCGCGCGATGTAGGTGCTGGCGGGCCAGTCGTACACCTGCCCGCTCACGCCCTTGATCGCCTGCCACAGCGGGCCCGGGGCGCTCTCCACCTTGGCGTAGTTGGCCTTGAAGGCCTCCGGGTCCATGGCGTACTTCATCAGCGCGTGCACCTCGTCGCTGCTGGGCCAGATGTCGCCCAGGTACACCGGCTTACCGCCGTGGCCCGTGCCCACCGGCTCCGTCATCAGGTCCCGGAGCACGGTGCCGGCGATGGCGTAGGCCACCACCAGCGGCGGCGAGGCCAGGAAGTTGGCCTTGAGGTTGGGGTGAATGCGCGCCTCGAAGTTGCGGTTGCCCGAGAGCACGGCGGCGCACACGAGGTCATTGCGCCAGATGACCTCGTTGAGTTCCTGCGTCAGGTCCCCCGCGTTGCCGATGCAGGTGGTGCAGCCGTAGGCCGCCACCGCGAAGCCCAGCTTCTCCAGGTAGGGCAACAGCCCGGCGCGGGTGAGGTACTCCGTCACCACGCGCGAGCCGGGCGCCAATGAGGTCTTGATGTGCGGCTGCACGCTCAGCCCGGCCTCGACGGCCTTCTTGGCCAGCAGCCCCGCGGCCAGCAGCACGCCGGGGTTGGAAGTGTTGGTGCAGGAGGTGATGGCGGCGATGAGCACGTCGCCGTTGTGGATCTCCAGCCCGTTGCTGGTGGTGAAGGCCTGCCCCAGCTTCTCCGGCGGCTGGTTGAAGCCGTTCTGCGGCACGGGCTTGCTGAACAGCTCGGTGAAGGTGCTGGAGAGCTTGCCCAGCTCGATGCGGTCCTGCGGGCGCTTGGGGCCCGCCACGCTGGGCTGCACGCTGGAGAGGTCCAGCGACACTACCTGCGAGTAGTCGATCTCGCCCGCGCGCGAGACGCCGAACAGTCCCTGCGCCTTCCAGTAGGCCTCGAACAGTTCCAGGTCGGCCTCGGGGCGCCCGGTGCCGCGCAGGTACTCCACCGTGCGCTCGTCCACCGGGAAGAAGCCCATGGTGGCGCCGTACTCCGGTGCCATGTTGCCGATGGTGGCGCGGTCGGGCAGGGCCAGCGAGCGCGTGCCCTCGCCGAAGAACTCCACGAACTTGCCCACCACGCGGTGCTTGCGCAGGATTTCCGTGACCGTGAGCACCAGGTCCGTCGCCGTCACGCCCTCGCGCAGCGCGCCGGTGAGCTCGAAGCCCACCACGTCGGGCGTAAGCAGGTACACCGGCTGGCCCAGCATCGCCGCCTCGGCCTCGATGCCGCCCACGCCCCAGGCCACCACGCCCAGGCCGTTGATCATCGTGGTGTGGCTGTCGGTGCCCACGAGCGTGTCGGGGTAGCTCACGCCGTCGGCGTCGCGGTGCAGTCCGCGCGCCAGGTATTCCAGGTTCACTTGGTGCACGATGCCGAAGCCCGGCGGCACCACGCGGAAGGTCTCGAAGGCCTGCATGCCCCACTTCATGAACTCGTAGCGCTCGCGGTTGCGCTCGAACTCCAGCTTCATGTTGAGGTCCAGCGCGGCGGGCGTGCCGTAGTGGTCGACCATCACCGAGTGGTCCACCACCAGGTCCACGGGCACCAGCGGCTCGATCAGCTTGGGGTTGCGGCCCTGGTCGGCGGCCACGTTGCGCATGGCGGCCAGGTCGGCCAGCAGCGGCACGCCGGTGAAGTCCTGCAGCACCACGCGTGCGACGACGAACGGGATCTCCTCCTCGCGCTGCGCCGCCGGCTGCCAGCCCGCCAGCTGCTCCACATGGGCCGGCGTCACCTTCTTGCCGTCGCAGTTGCGCAGCACGCTCTCCAGCACGATGCGCAGTGACACGGGCAGCCGCCGCACCGCGGGCCAGCGCTCGGCCAGCTTCGGCAGTGAAAAGAAGCGCCCCGTGCGCCCCGAGGGCGTGGAGAACTCCGTGAGCGTGTTGGCGAAGGCGTGCGCCATGGTGGGGACTCCCGTTGTTGAAGAACCGGGAATCCGGGCAATAGCCGCGCCTGCTGCCTGGCAAGGCGCCCCGGCACGCGTCCCGGTACTTGGGCAGAGCGGCGCGGCCCCGGCAACCGGGCCTGAGCCCAGGCGTCGTGCAGCCACTGCTGGCCCGCGGGACGGCGGGTTGCCGTGCCGGGGTGCCGCGGGGAGGCCAAGCGCGGCGGGCGTGCCGTGGTGGTCGACCACCACCGGATCCACGGGTACCAGCGGCTCGATCAGCTCGGGTTGCGGCCCGTGTCGGCGGTCACGTTGCGCATGGCGGCCAGAGGCGCGCGCCATGGTCCTCAGGACCGTCTTTGAGCAACCTCAAGCTGGAGCAAGTAGCGCTCCCACGCATCCCGGGCACTTCCCGGGGCGCCCGGTGCGTGCGAGCTTCGCTGCTGCGCTTCAGGGGATCCGCTTGCGCCTCGGTGACACGCCGTTGGTGATGACGAATAGAGAGGGTGTGTGCTGTCAAGGAAATAGTTGCGCGTATGGCCCCTGAATGCGTCTATGTCACCCAAGAAGACAGCAATTACTTTTTTGTAACTCAGCCACTTCACCTTTTTGTCCTCTGCGTGTCGATTCGTGAATGCCACGACACGATGCGATAACCCAGGAGCGTTTCATGAGGCCCCGTCTTCCGGTTCCCTGGGCTGGACTGGTGTCCTGCCTATTCAGCGCCGTGCTGTTGACCGCTTGTGGCGGCGGCAACGGCAGCGGCGGTTCTTCCCCCCCTGGCGAGGGCAGCAAGGAACGCGCATTGGCCGTTGACCCTGCTGCAGCGCTGTTCCAACTGCGACTCTCCAGCGCGGTCGGCGGCTCGCAGCTGCCCTTCACCGTAGGGCAGCCGCTGCGCCAGGGCGACGTGCCACAGGGCTCGACGCTGGTGGCCGACGGCGTGTCCGAGTTCCAGGCCGTGGTCACGAACCGCTGGCCCGACGGTAGTGCCAAGTTCGCCATCCTCTCCGGCCGCGCGGACCTGAGCACGGGCACCTGGCGCAGCATCGGGCTGCGGGCGGCCGCGACGCCGGAAGCGGCCACGCCGCTGACCACGGAAGACCTCAAGGCCACGGGCATCACCGCGAGCGTGGCCTTCGGCGCCTTCGGCACCGCGGGCTGGTCCGCCAGCGACTGGGACACCCCGGCGCGCACCGTGGTGAGAGGGCCGCAGATGAGCTCCTGGACCTACCGCAAGCCCATCGGCAGCGACGCGCACCTGGTGGCGTGGCTGGAAGTCCGCGCCTACAAAGGCGGGCGCGTGGAAGTGCTGCCCTGGATCGAGAACGGCTACCTCAAGGTGGCTGGCGGCACCGAGAAGAGCGCATCGGCCACGTTCACGCTGGGCGGCCAGACGCGCTTCTCGCAGCCGCTGACGCTGCTCAACCACCAGCGCGCCGTGCTGGCCAGTGGCACCGCGCTCACGCACTGGCTGGATGCTGACCCGATGGTCACGCCGCGGCATGCCACCACCTATTTCATGGACAGCCGTCTGGTGCCCCGGTACAGCGGGCAGACGGCCAGCACCAGCCCGCTGCTGGCGCAGCTGGTGGGCGAATACACGCCGCTGATGCAGGCCGCCTTTCCGAGCACGATGGGGCATACGGGATACGACGCCTCTATCGGGCTGCTGCCGATGTGGGACGCGGCTTACCTGAGTTCCCAGGGTGATCCGCGCGCCTGGCGCAGCACGATCATCAACGGCTACGCGGCCGGCCGCTACGGCATCCATTACCGCGACGAGACGACACAGCGCCCGCTGTCCTTTTCCTCGTATCCGAACCTGGTGATGAGCTACGGCTCCGGCGTGTCCGGCATTGGCACCTCGTCCAAGAACCAGTACACGCCGGCCGTCTCGGGTACGGCGCCGCCGGCGTTCACCACCTCGCACCATCCCTCGATGGGCTACATGGCGTACCTGGTCACCGGCTGGGGCTACTTCCGGGAGGAGATCCAGTTCGTCGCCACGGCCAATTACCTCAAGCAGGCCGACACCGTGCGCCAGGGCGGCCTGGGCATCCTGGAATCGAGCACGGGACCGCTGACGCCCCGCGGCGCCGCCTGGGCGATCCGCTCGCTGTCGCAGGCCGCGATCGCCACGCCCGATGACGACCCGCTGAGCGGCGAGTTCAAGGCCAGCATCAACGCCAACATCGGCTATTACCACGGCCGCTACGTCGCCAAACCCAATAATCCGCTGGGCCTGGTGCAGCCCTATGGCAATGGCTATACGAACACCGATCCCTTGGTCGGCGCGAACTGGATGGACGACTTCTTCACCGGATCGTTCGCCTACATGAAGGGGCTCAAGCTGCACGACCAGACGCTGCAGTCCAAGCTCGACAGCTTCCTGGCCTGGAAATTCCGGGCCATCGTGGGGCGCCTGGGTGGCAGCGGCGCCGACCAGTTCGCCTACCCCTATGCCGGCCAGTACACCGTGCCTTTCGCGCCCAGCCTCCGCAGCGACTGGATCAATGGCACGGGGCCCTGGTACGCGAGTTGGGGCGAGGTGGCGCGCGTCATGGGCCTGCCGACCAACGGCGAGCCGGGCCTCATCCTGGACAGTGGCTATCGCGGCGATGCCAACAGTTACTGGGGCAACCTGATGCCGGCGCTGGCGTACGCGGTGGACGAGGGCGCCGAGGGCGCCGAGGCCGCCTGGGCGCGCATGACCTCCTCGCCTGACTATGCGGTGGCGTTCAAGAAGTTCAACGACTTCCCGGTGTGGAGCGTGTACCCACGCACAAAGGAGTTGGCCCCGCCGCCGTCGACGAACACTCCCCCGCCAAGCTCCAACTTGCCGCTGGTTTCGCTCGCCGACCTCAATCCCGGCGAATGGATGGAGCTGCCCAACACCAAGATCGCCTCTGTGGTGCCGGCATCTGCGCCCAGGGGCTGGCCGTCAGCGGTGATCTGGGGCATCAACGGCGCCACGGTGGACACCCGGCGCAGCCGGCTGCTGGTCTGGGGCGGCGGCAACAGCAGCTATTGGGGCAATGAGATGTACGCCCTGGAGTTGGACACGCTGTCGATCCACCGCATCGTCGAGCCCAGCCCGTACACGCTCACAGGCCAGGACACGAACTGTGCTACTGCGCTGCCGGACGGGTCGCCGCGTTCGCGCACGACCGGCGGCAGCATGGCCTACATCCCCTCCTTGGACAGCTTCTTCGCCGTGGCCGGCAGCGTGTCCTACTGTCTGGACGGTAGCCGGCCCGTCAACGGCGGTGTTTGGCTGCGCGACTTCACCAGCGACCAGTGGGTGAAGAGGCGCGATACCGCGCCCACGAGCGCTCCGTTTGGCGTGATGGCGGTGTACGACGAGCTGGGAGGGCAGGTCCTGATCAAGGACATGGCCAAGTTCCAGTCCTACTCGCCGGCGACCGACACCTTCACGGTGCTCAACGCGAACATGCCCGTGGACTACCACATGACGGCCGCGCTGGACACCAAGCGCCGCAAGTTCGTGATGCTGGGCAACGGCGTGCAGATCATCGACTTGGTCACCAACACGATGAGCACCGTGAGCACCGTCAACCCTCCCGAGCTGGTTACCAGCAAGCAGTCGCCCGGCGTGGCCTACGACCCGGTGGCCGACCGCATCGTGGCCTGGCACGGCGGCAGCGAGGTGTGGGCGCTGGACATGGACACGCTGGAGTGGACTCAGGTGGCCGTCAACGCCGGCCCCACGGCGGCGGCGCCCGTCCAGGGCACCCACGGGCGCTGGGCCTACATCCCCAAGCACGGCGTGTTCGCGCTGATCAACGACATCAACCAGAACGCGTGGGTATTCAAGCTCGGCTCCGAGGCCGGGCAGCCGGCACCCTGACGCCGTTGCCGCGCCGGTGCAACGCCGGCGCGGCGCGGGCCACTAGCGCCCGCGCAGGAACAGCCCGTCCAGCTCCTTCATCGTCACCTGGCGCCAGGTGGGCCGGCCGTGGTTGCACTGGTCGGCGCGCTCGGTGGCTTCCATCTCGCGCAGCAGGGCGTTCATCTCCTCCAGCGTGAGGCGCCGGTTGGCGCGCACCGCGCCGTGGCAGGCCATGGTGGCCAGCATCTCGTCGCGGGCGCGCTGCACCACGCGGCTCGATCCCACCTGCGCCAGCTCCGCCAGCACCGAGCGCACCACGTCGGGCAGGTCGGCGTCCGGCAGCGCCGCCGGGCGGCTGCGCAGCGACAGCGAGGTGGCGGACAGCGGCGCCACGTCCAGGCCCAGCTCCAGCAGCGTTTCGCGCTCGGCCTCGGCCGTGGCCAGCTCGGTGGGCGTGGCGGCCATGGCCTCGGGAATCAGCAGCGGCTGCGAGGGCAGCCGCCCCTGCGCCGCCTGCGAGCGCTTCAGCCGCTCGTACACGATGCGCTCGTGCGCGGCATGCATGTCCACGATCACCAGCCCGTGGGCGTTCTCCGCCAACACGTACACGCCGCCCACCTGCGCCAGCGCCCGGCCCAGCAGCCAGGACGACTGCCCGTCGGCGCCCGCCGCCACGCGCGGGGGCTCGCGCAGGGTTTCGGTTGCGACGCTGGTGCTGCTCGCCGCCGCCGCGGCGGGGACGCCGGCGGCCATCGCGCCGGCAGCCGCCGGCACCCGGGCCGGCGCCGCCGTCTCGCCGCGCAGCGTGCCCCAGGCGGCGAGCCCGCCGCTGCCGGACGGGGTGCGCCACGGGCCGTCGTCCCAGCGCCGCGGGGCAGGCGCGTCGGCCAGGGCCAGGCCGGCCTGGTGGCGCAGCGGCGGCGTGGGCAGCTCCACCCGCTGCGCCACCGTGGAGGAGGGCGCCGCGGCGGACGCCACGGGTGCCGGCCAGGGGGCGTCCTGCGGCGCCTCGTGGGCCGCGCGCGTGAGCGCCAGCGCCTGCACCAGCGCCTGGCGCACCGCCTGGTGCACGGCGCGGCTGTCGCGGAAGCGCACCTCGATCTTGGTCGGGTGCACGTTCACGTCCACCAGCTCCGGCGCGATGTCCAGGAACAGCACGTAGGCGGGCTGGCGGCTGCCGTGGAGCTGGTCCTCGTAGGCCGAGCGCACGGCATGGGCAACGAGGCGGTCGCGCACGAAGCGGCCGTTGACGTAGAGGTACTGCACGTCGGCGCGGCTGCGCGCGGCCTCGGGGTTGCCGGCGCGGCCCTCGATGCGCAGCGGCCCGGCGGCGGCCTGCACCGCGCGGCTGGCGGCGATGAAGTCGATGCCCAGCACCTCGCGCATGCGCTGCGTCAGCGCGTTGTCCTCGGGCAGCAAGCCGGCGCCGGCGGCGCGCCACTGCGCCGAGAGCTTGCCGTCATGCCAGACGCTGAAGCTCACGTCCGGGCGCGCCAGCGCGTGGCGGCGCACGGCGTCCAGCGCGTGCGCGAACTCGGTGCTCTCGCTCTTGAGGAACTTGCGCCGCGCCGGGGTGTTGAAGAACAGCTCGCGCACCTCGACGGTGGTGCCCACGCCGCGCGCCGCGGGCGTGAGCTCGCCGGTGCGGGCATCGAGCCGGTGCGCGTGCGTGGCCTCCGCGGCGCGGCTGGCGATGCACAGCTCGGCCACCGAGGCGATGGCCGCCAGCGCCTCGCCGCGGAAGCCCATGCTGCGCACGTGTTCCAGCTCCGAGAGCGAGGCGATCTTGCTGGTGGCGTGGCGCTTGACGGCCAGGGCCAGCTGCGGGGCGGGGATGCCGCCGCCGTCGTCCTCGACCAGGATGGCGCGCATGCCGCCGCCCGTGAGGCGCACCGTGACCTGCGTGGCGCCGGCGTCCAGCGCGTTGTCCACCAGCTCGCGCACCACCGAGGCCGGGCGCTCCACCACCTCGCCCGCGGCGATCTGGCTCACCAGCGCATCGGGCAGTTCACGGATGGGTCGGCGCGGCGCGGCCGTGAGGGGAGCATTCATCAACGGGATTGTAGGAAGGCCGCCACAGGGCTTCCGGATAATGGGCTCCATGGAAATGCTCGCCCAGTTGGTTGATTTCATCCTGCACGTCGACGCGCACCTGATGGCGTTCGTGCAGGCCTATGGCGCGTGGGTGTACGCGCTGCTGTTCCTCATCGTCTTCGTCGAGACCGGCGTGGTGGTGATGCCCTTCCTGCCCGGCGACTCGCTGCTGTTCGTGGTGGGCGCGCTGTGCGGGCTGGACCTGATGAGCCTGCCGCTGGCCATGGCGCTGCTGGTCACGGCGGCGGTGCTGGGCGACCAGGTGAACTACAGCATCGGGCGCTGGCTGGGCCCGCAGGTGTTCCGCTGGGAGAGCTCGCGCTTCTTCAACAAGCGCGCCTTCGACCAGGCGCACGCCTTCTACGAGAAGCACGGCGGCATCACGATCGTGCTGGCGCGCTTCATGCCGTTCATTCGCACCTTCGTGCCCTTCGTGGCCGGCGTGGCGGCCATGACGCGGGGCAAGTTCAGCTTCTTCAACATCACCGGCGCGCTGCTGTGGGTGGTGTCGCTGACGCTGGCGGGCTACCTGTTCGGCAACATTCCCTGGGTCAAGGCCAACCTGAACCTGATCATCTACGCACTGATCCTGGTGCCCACGGCCATCGCGGTGCTGGGCGCGTGGAAGGCGCGCCGCGCCGAGGCGGCGTGAGGCTGTCCGAACCCTGAAACGGAAAGCGGCCCCGAGGGGCCGCTTTCCGTTGGGTGGAGCGCGGATTACAGCGTCCGGTTGCGCGCCAGCGGCGGATTCCGGGCGAAGTAGCGGCGGATCCCGGTGGCCACCGCCTTCACCAGCTCGCCGCGGTACTCGGTGCTGGCGAGCTTGCGCTCCTCCTCCGGGTTGGAGATGAAGGCCGTCTCCACCAGGATGCTCGGGATGTCGGGCGCCTTGAGCACCGCGAAGCCCGCCTGCTCGACGCTGCGCTTGTGCAGCTTGCCCACCTTGCCGATCTGATCCAGCACCTCGTCGCCGAGCTTGAGGCTGTCCTTGATCTGCGCCGTGGTGCTCATGTCCAGCAGCGCGCGCATCACGTGCGCGTCGCCGCTCTTGATGTTGGCGCCGCCAACCAGGTCCGAGGCGTTCTCGCGCTGCGCCATCCAGCGCGCCGCGGCGCTGGAGGCGCCCTTGTCGCTGAGCGCGAACACGCTGGCGCCGCGGGCTTCGGGGTTCATGAACGCGTCGGCGTGGATGGAGACGAACAGGTCCGCCTGCACCCGCCGCGCCTTGTTCACGCGCTCGTGCAGCGGCACGAAGAAGTCGTCGTCGCGCGTGAGCATCGCGCGCATGCCGGGAATGGCGTTGAGCCGGTCGCGCAGCTGCAGCGCCACGGCCAGCACCACGTCCTTCTCCTTCAGCCCGCTGGGGCCGATGGCGCCCGGGTCCTCGCCGCCGTGGCCCGGGTCCAGCGCGACCACGATCAGCCGGTCGATCTTGCGCAGCTGCTCGGCCGTGGGCGGCGGGGGCGGAGCGGGGGTCATGGGCGGCGCCGCGGGCGGCAGCGCCGGCTTCGGCGCGGCGGCCACCGGCGGCGGCGTGGGCAGCCCGGGGCGGTCCATGCGGTCGATGAACTCGCCCAGCGCGTCCTGCACCGAGCGCGCGGCCTGCTGCTCGGCCTGCGTCTTCTCGCGCAGCAGCGCCAGCAGCGGGTCCGGCGCCTGGGTGGGGTAGAGATCGAACACCAGCCGGTGCTGGTACGCCGCCACGGGCGACAGGCGGAACACCTGCGGCGCGGTGGCCTGCTTGAGGTCCACCACCAGCCGCACGGTGCGCGGCTGGTTCTGGCCCACGCGCACGCCTTCGATGAAGGGGTCGTCCGCGCGCACCTTGCCCACCAGCTCGCGCATCGCGGGACTGAGCTCCAGGTTGTCGATGTCGATCACCAGCCGGTCGGGCGACTCCATGAGCTGGTGCCGGGCCGTCAGCGCCTGGTCGCTCTCGATGGTCACGCGCGTGTATTCCTCCGCGGGCCACACGCGCACGGCCACGATGCCCGCGCCCCAGGCCAGCTCGCCCGCGCCCAGCAGCAGCGCCAGCGCGCCGCCGCGTTTCAGCAGGCCGCGGCGCTCGGGGCAGGGATCGGGAAAACAGCGCGGCAAGCGGCTCATGCCAGCATCTCCAACAGTTGCAGTCCGCGTGCACTGTGCGCCCGGGCCTGCAGTTCGCGCGAGTCGTCGTCGCGGATGTGCAACGTCAGCACCAGGTCCGCCGGGGGCAATACACCCGTCGCCTTGTCGGGCCATTCGGCGATCTTGAGCCCCGGCGCGGCGAAGACGTCGCGAAAGCCGGCGTCCTCCCACTCGCGCGGGTCCTCGAAGCGGTAGAAGTCGAAGTGCGAGATGGCCAGGCCGTCCGCCTCGTGCGGCTCCAGCACGGCGTAGCTGGGGCTCTTGATGCGGCCGGTGACGCCCAGCGCGCGCAGCAGGTGGCGCACGAAGGTGGTCTTGCCCGCACCCAGCGGGCCGTGCAGCTCGATGAAGGCGTCGCGCAGCGACGGCGACGCGGCCAGCCGCGCCGCGCAGGCCTCGGCATCGGCCTCCGTCGGCCAGTGGAAAGTCCGGCTACCTAGAATCTGGGGATGGGATTGAAGGGTCATGAGGCGCTCGCATTGCTGGAGCCACTGCGCGGCTGGGCGCGCGAATTGGGATTTTCCCAGATTGGCATCAGCGGCGTGGACCTGAGCGCCGCCGAGCCGGGCCTGCGCGCCTGGCTGGAGGCCGGATTCCACGGTTCCATGCAGTACATGGCCGCGCATGGCATGAAGCGCGCCCGGCCCGCGGAGCTGGTACCCGGCACCGTCAGCGTCATCGCCGCGCGCATGGACTACCTGCCGCCCGGCACGCCTGATGGTTGGCAGCGCATCGAGTTCGAGCGGCTGGGGCAGCCGCTGCAGGCCGGGGTGTCGATGTACGCCCGCGGGCGGGACTACCACAAGGTGCTGCGCGCGCGGCTGCAGAAGCTTGCCGACCGGCTCGCCGCGGCCGTCGGCCCCTTCGGCCACCGCGTGTTCACCGACTCGGCCCCGGTACTGGAGGTGGAGCTCGCCACGCGTGCCGGCCTGGGTTGGCGCGGGCGCCACACGCTCACGCTCGCGCGCGATGCGGGCTCGACCTTCTTCCTGGGCGAGATCTACGTGGACCTGGCGCTGCCGCACGGCGAGCCCGCGCAGGCGCACTGCGGCGGCTGCTCGGCCTGCCTGGACGCCTGCCCGACGCAGGCCATCGTGGCGCCGTACCGGCTGGACGCGCGGCGCTGCATCTCCTACCTGACCATCGAGCACGACGGGCCGATCCCCGTCGAGCTGCGTCCGCTGATGGGCAACCGCATCTACGGCTGCGACGACTGCCAGCTCGCGTGCCCGTGGAACAAGTTCGCGCAGCGCTCGCCGCTGCCCGACTTCGAGGTCCGGGCGCACTTCGAGGCGCCCACGCTGCTGCAGCTCTGGGGCTGGAGCGAGGCGGAGTTCCTGTCCCGCACCGAGGGCAGCCCGATCCGGCGCATCGGCCACGAGCGCTGGCAGCGCAACCTGGCGGTGGCGCTGGGCAACGCGCTGCGCGCCGGGCTGCAGGAGGCGGACGAAGCGGCGGTGCGGCAGGCGCTGGCGGCTCGACGCGAGGCGGCGGGCGAGCTGGTGCGGGAGCACATCGACTGGGCGCTGGCGCAGGCCGGCCAGGCACTTCCCGCGCTGACCTAGCCCTGCAGCTGCGCCAGCGACCACAGCGCCACCGGCACGCTGACCATGCCCAGCAGCGTCGAGACCGTCACCAGCCCGGCCACGAAGCCCGGGTGCCCGCCCAGCCGCGCGGCCAGCACGTAGCAGGTGGAGGCGGTGGGCAGCGCGGCGAAGGCCACCACCACCAGCTGCTGCACCGGCGGCAGCCCCAGCGCGTGCACCAGCACCAGCGCCACCAGCGGCAGCACCGCGTGGCGGATGGACAGGAAGGCCGTCGCCAGCCGCGGCGCCTCGCGCAGCGCGCCCAGCTGCAGCCCGGCGCCCACCGCCATCAGGCCCAGCGGCAGCGCGGCGGTGCCCACGCGGTGCAGGCTCACGGCCACCGGCTCGGGGAAGGTCAGGCCGAGCAGGTTGCCCAGCAGCCCGGCCACGGTGCTCAGGATCAGCGGGTTGCGCATCAGCTCGCGCCCGAAATGCTGCCCGCCGTGGCGCGCCAGCGGCCACACCGCCGCCACGTTGCACAGCGGCACGCAGAAGGCGATCACCAGCGCGATGGCGGCCACCGCCGGCGCGCCGCCCAGCCGCTCGGCCAGCGCCAGGCCGATGTAGGAGTTGAAGCGGAAGGCCGTCTGCGCGCCCGAGGCATGGGCCACGCGGTCCACTCCGCGCAGCAGGCCCAGCGAGTAGGCCAGCACGATGCCGCAGCCCACCACCGCCATGCCGCTGAACACCAGCGCCAGCATCGCGCCGGGCTGCAGCGGGTTGCGCACGATGGCGTTGAAGAGCAGCACCGGGAACAGCAGGTAGTACACCAGCCGCTCCGTCGCTTCCCACACCGGGCGGTTGAGCGCCGTGTAGCGGCAGATCAGGAAGCCCGCCGCGATGAGCAGGAAATCGGGCAGCAGCAACAGGGCCTCGTTCATCGGAAAAGTGTGCCAGCGAGCCTTTCCTGGGCCCGCTGCGGGGACAGGCCGCGGCGCCGGGGCGGCCCGCGATGCGGGACGCCGCCCGCGCCGGGCCGGGCCCTGTAACCATCGGCCACAATGGGTCCGGTGCCGGATGGTCCGGCCTCTGGATGGAGACAAGCGGATGAAAAGACAACGTCTGCGGATGCTGGCCGCGCTGCTGGGCCTGGCCGCCGCAAGCCCGCTGCTGATGGCGCAGGGCTATCCCGTGAAGCCCGTGCGGCTGGTGGTTCCGTTCGCACCCGGCGGCACCACCGACATCGTGGCGCGCACCGTGTCTGACAAGCTCGGCGCGGCGCTGGGTCAGACCGTGGTGGTGGAGAACAAGGCCGGCGGCGGCGGCATCGTGGGCGCGCAGGAGCTGGCCCGCTCCGCGCCCGACGGCTACACCCTGGGCATCGCCACCGTCTCCACGACAGCGGCCAACCCGGCCATCAACCCGCGCACGGGCTACAACCCGCTCACGGACTTCACGCCCATCATCAACCTCGCGGCCACCCCCAACATCATCGCGGTGCACCCGAGCTTCCCGGCCAAGAACTACGCCGACTTCCTGGCGCTGCTCAAGAGCAGCCCGGGCCGCTACAGCTATTCGAGCTCCGGCACCGGCGGCATCGGCCACCTGCAGACCGAGCTGTTCAAGAGCCTCACCGGCGTGTTCATCACGCACATTCCTTACCGCGGCGCGGGCCCGGCGCTCAACGACACGGTGGCGGGGCAGGTGCCCATCATGTTCGACAACATGCCCTCGGCGCTGCCCTTCGTGAAGGAAGGCAAGCTCGTGCCGATCGTGGTGGCGGCGCCGCAGCGCCTGGCCATCCTGCCCAACGTGCCGACCTTCAAGGAAGTCGGCCTGGAGCCGGTCAACCGCATGGCCTACTACGGCATCGTCGGTCCGAAGAACTTGCCCAAGGAGATCGTGGACAAGGTCCACAACGCGGCGAAGCAGGCGCTGGCCGATCCGGCGGTGCGCAAGCGCATCGAGGACACCGGCTCGCTGGTCGTGGCCAACACGCCCGAGCAGTTCGCCGAGCAGATCCGCGCCGAGTTCGATGTCTACAAGGGCGTGGTCGCACGCCAGAACCTGCGCCTGGAGTGAAGTGAAAGCAGCAGTACCCGAGTCGGCCGCGCCTGTCGATCCATCCGCGCCTGTCGTCGAGGCTGCGGAGTCTGCCGCGCGCGCGGCCAGCCGCGTGGCCATCGAGCGCTTCGTGCAGGCGTTGTGGATCGAGGACGGCCTCTCGGCCAACACCCTGGAGGCCTACCGGCGCGACCTCTCGCTCTACGCCGACTGGCTCGATGCCGAGGCCGGGCACGGCCTCGACGCCACCACCGAGGCCGACCTGCGCGGCTACATCGCCGCGCGCCACGGCGAGACGCGCGCCACCACCGCCAACCGGCGGCTGACGGTGTTCAAGCGCTACTTCCGCTGGGCCTTGCGCGAGCACCGGCTGCAGCAGGATCCGACCCTGAAGCTGCTGTCGGCGCGCCAGCCGCTGCGCGTGCCCAAGTCGCTGTCGGAGGCGCAGGTGGAGGCGCTGCTGGCCGCGCCGCCGGTGGAGGAGCCGCTGGGCCTGCGCGACCGCGCGATGCTGGAGCTGATGTACGCCAGCGGGCTGCGCGTGAGCGAACTCGTCGGCCTGGGGATGCTCTCGGTGGGGCTGGCCGAGGGCGTGCTGCGCGTCACCGGCAAGGGTGCGAAGGAGCGGCTGGTGCCCTTCGGCGAGGAGGCGCACGGCTGGCTGCGCCGCTACCTGGCCGAGGCGCGGACGGCGATCCTGGGCCCGCGCCAGAGCGATGCGCTGTTCGTCACCGTGCGCGGCGAGGCCATGACGCGGCAGATGTTCTGGCAGCTGGTGAAGAAGCACGCGCGCGCCGCGGGCATCGAGGTGCCGCTGTCGCCGCACACGCTGCGCCATGCCTTCGCCACGCACCTGCTCAACCACGGCGCGGACCTGCGCGCGGTGCAGCTGCTGCTCGGGCACGCCGACATCTCCACCACCACCATCTACACCCACGTCGCGCGCGAGCGGCTGCGCGCGCTGCACGCGGCGCACCATCCGCGGGCCTGAGCCGCAGCCGGCGTCGTCCGGGCAGGGGGGCGGCGGTTGCCGCGGCAAACAAACGAAAAAAGGCCGGTCTCGCGACCGGCCTTCTTCATGCTGATGTGACCCTTGCGGGCTGAAATCAGAAGGCGTGGCGCACGCCGATGGCGAAGGACGAGGGGTCCACGTTCGGGGTCACGGTGCCGAAGGCGGTGTAGGCGGCGAGGGCCTTGTTGTCCACCTTCGTGTAGAAGGCGTACAGCTTGGTGCGCTTGCTCAGGTTGTAGTTGTAGGCAACCGTGTATTGCAGCGCCTGGGTGTCGTCGAGCTTGGTGCCGTTGACCTTGACCTTGTCGGCATAGCCCACGTTGGCGTGGAACTCGCTGCCGCCCAGGGTGTACATGGCCGACACGCGGTAAGCCATGCGCTTGGACTCGTTGCCCAGGCTGTCCTCGCCCTTGTCATAGATGGCGTAGGCGCCCACGGTGACGGGGCCCAGCTCGTACAGGGCGCGCGCGCCGAGTTCCTTGGCTTCCTTCGGTGCGGCGGCGGCCAGACCGATCATGCCGCCCAGGGGGCCGTCGGTGTAAGCCAGGCCCAGGTGCAGCGGGCCGCGGTCGTAGTTGGCAGCCACCACGGCGGAATTCTTGCCGCCGACGACCGTCTCCTTCAGGCCGTACTGGGCCTCGATCACGAGGCCGCCGAAGCTGGGCGTGTTGTAGGAGATGTTGTTCTGCTTGACGCCCGGCAGCAGGATCAGCGCATCCGACGACGTGCCCGTGTCGTGGTTGTGCATGCTGATGTAGTCAGCGGTCGTGTAGTAGGCAGCCGTCTGGCCCATGTTGCCCAGGCGCACGCGACCGAAGTTGCCTTCCACGCCCACCCACGACTCACGGCCGAAGAGGCCGCGGGCGTCGCCGACACCGGTGTCGGAAGCGAAGCCGCTTTCCAGCACGAACAGGCCCTTCAGGCCATTGCCCAGATCTTCGGAACCACGCAGGCCCCAGCGCGAGTTGCTGTCTTGCACCACGGTCTTGGTGCCGACGGCGTCCTTCTGGCGCTCGACGGACGTGTTGATGCGGCCATACAGGCTGACCGAGCTTTGGGCGAAAGCGGTGCCCGCGGCCAGCACGGCGGCCGCAGCAATGAGAGTGCGCTTCATCGAAGAATCCTTTATTTGAACATCGGGGCTATGACTGCCCGATAGCCAGGATTCTAAGAAGAGGCCGGGGAAAAACCCGTGATGTGGAGCCACCTTGTCCCGTTTTGTGACTCCGACGCAACAGTGTGTGAAGTGCGGGCAATCGATGCCCGCACAACCTTTGCGGTGCCTCAACGGCCCCGCAGATGCGCCGGCGCCTCCAGCCGCTTGGCCAGCGTGGACAGCAGCAGCGTGAGCACCAGGTACAGCGCCGAGATGGCGAGGTAGGGCTCCCAGTAGCGCGAGTAAGCGCCCGCCACGGTGCGCGCGGCCAGTGCCAGCTCGGCCAGGCCGATGGCCGAGACCAGGGACGAGTCCTTGATCAGCGTCACGCCCTCGTTGACCAGCGCCGGCACCATGCGGCGAAACGCCTGCGGCAGGATCACGTCGCGCATGGCCTGCGCGTGCGTCAGCCCCAGGCTGTAGGCGGCCTGGGTCTGGCCGCGGTGGATGCTCTGGATGCCCGCGCGGAAGATCTCGCTGATGTAGGCCCCGGCGTTGAGCGTGAGCGCCAGTGCGCCGGAGAAGAAGGCCCCGTGCTCCTGGCGGAACTCGCGCGCCGCCTCACCCGTGAGCAGCCAGCCCGTCTCCGGGTGGATCAGCGTGGGCATGAGCGCGAAGTGCACCAGCAGGATCTGCACGAACAGCGGCGTGCCGCGGAAGAAGGTGACGTAGCCCAGCGTCACGGCGCGCGCGAGCTTCATCAGCACGCGCAGCAGCGGCGCCTTGGGCTCGGGCGCGTCGGCCGAGCTGCTGACCAGCCCCAGCAACGCGCCCAGCACCAGGCCCGCGCCGACGGCCACCAGCGCAAGCTGCACCGTCATCCACAGCCCGGAGAGGAAAAGCGGGCCGTAGCCCGCCAGGATTTCCCAACGCAGATTCACTTCAGCACGGCCTTACTTCGACGCGGCCGAGGCCGGGGTGCCGGCGGCCGCCGGGGCGCTGCCGAAATACTTGGCGTAGATCTTGTCGTAGGTGCCGTCGGCGCGGATGCCGGCCAGGCCCTGGTTGAGCATCTCCAGCACCGCGGTGTTGCCCTTGCGCACGGCGATGCCGTACTGCTCGGGCGTGAAGCTGGGGTCGCTCACGGTCTTGAAGCCCGTACCGCTGTTGTTGGTCACGTAGTGGGCGACCACGCCGTTGTCGGCCACCACCGCGTCCACGCCGCCGGATTCCAGCTCCTTGAGCGCCAGCGGGGTGGACTCGAAGCGCTTGATGGCCGCGCTGTTCTTGCCCAGCAGCTTGGTGACCACCTCGTCGCCCGTGGTGCCGGTCTGCACGCCGACCTTCAGCGGCTTGAGATCGGCGAACTTCGTGACCTTGGAGCCCTGCTTGACGGCGATGAGCTGCACGGCGTCGAAGTAGGGCGCCGTGAAGTCCATGGTCTGCTTGCGCTCGTCGGTGATCGTGATGGCCGACACCAGCAGGTCGCGGTCGCCCTGCGCCACGGCGTTGAAGATGCCTTCCCAGGGCGTGTTGACGAACTTCACCTGCACGCCGGCCTTGGAGGCGATGGCGCTGACGACGTCGATGTCGAAGCCAACGATCTCGCCCTTCTCGTTCTGCGACTCGAAGGGGGCGTAGGCGGCGTCGGTGCCGACCACGTAGACCTTGGCCGGCGCCGCCGAGGCGGCGGCGGTGGGTTCGGACGCCGCGGGCGCGGTGGCCGGGGCGGCGGCCTCTTCCTTCTTGCCGCAGGCGCCCAGCAGCGTCGCGGTGCCGAGCAAGCCGGCTTGCAGGAAGACGCGGCGTGAGGTGGTGTTGTTGGCCATGGAGGTCCAGAAAATTGTGAAGTGCGTCCAGTTTATGCCGTGGCCGGCGCGCGACTCCTAACCGGAATCAAGCCTGCTGCTCCAGCGCCAGCAGCTCGGCTTGCGTGAACTCCGCGGCCAGCCGCGCGGCGTGATTGAACGGTGGGCGCGGGCGCGGCGCCTGGTAACGCTCGGTGAGTTCGGGGTAGTGCGCAATGGGGTCGAGCCCGCGTTGCGCGCACAGCCAGCGGTACCAGCGGTTGCCGACCGCGACGTGGCCCACCTCGTCGCGCAGGATCACGTCCAGGATCGCCACGGCGCGGTCGTCGCCGGCGCGGCGGAACTTCTCCTGCATCGGCGGCGTGGCATCGAGCCCGCGCGCCTCGAGCGTGCGCGGCACCAGGGCCATGCGCGCCAGTGCGTCGCCGGCGGTGCGCTGCGTCATCAGCCACAGGCCGTCGTGGGCCTCGAAGTCGCCGTAGTCGTGGCCGAGGCTCTGCAGGTGCGCGCGCACCAGGCCGAAGTGCAGCGCCTCCTCGGCCGCCACGCGGGTCCAGTCGCGGTAGAAGGCCGGCGGCATGCCGGCGAAGCGCCACACCGCGTCCAGCGCCAGGTTGATGGCATTGAACTCGATGTGCGCCACCGCGTGCAGCAGCGCGGCGCGGCCGGCCAGGGTGAAGGGCGAGCGCGTGGGCACCTGGCGCGGCTCCACCAGGCGCGGCAGCGCCGGGCGCCCGGGCACGTCCGCGGGCTCCTCCAGCGCCAGCGCCGGATCGAGCGCGAAGCGCTCGAAACCCTCGTGCAGCGCGGTGGCCTGGGCCGACTTGGCGGCGGGGTCGCGCTCGCACAGGGCGCGCAACGCGGCGCGGCGCAGGCAAGGCAGGTCGTTCATGGTCGGTGCAGCGGCGGATGGGAGCGGAAGGGCGGGCGAGGCAGCGGCAAAGGCCCGGCGGCAGGTCCGGGCGCACGCCTTGCCCCCGGGCGGGAGTGAAGGCGGCTCCTAGAATTATCGGCTTGCGGCGCGCCGGACCCCGGCCGGCTGCACTTCCTGCCGCGCGGCGCCCGGGTGATTGCCCGCGCCATCCCCTTCCATCGCCCTGCCTGGCACGGTTCCCGGCGCAGGGCCGCAGCACATCAGACACATCAACAACACCATGAGCGATCTGCACAAATTCCTGTTCGAAGGCCTGCCCGTGCGCGGCATGCTGGTGCGGCTCACCGACAGCTGGCGCGAGGTGCTGCAGCGCCGCGAGGCCAGCAGCGGCTACCCCGGGCCGGTGCGCGAGCTGCTGGGCGAGATGACGGCCGCGGCAGTGCTGATGCAGTCCAACATCAAGTTCAACGGCGCGCTGGTGATGCAAATCTTCGGCGACGGCCCCGTGAAGATGGCCGTGGTGGAGGTGCAGCCGGAGCTGCATTTCCGCGCCACGGCCAAGGTCGTGGGCGAGGTGCCCGAAGGGGCGCGGCTGGAAGCTATGCTCAACGTGCACAACCGCGGGCGCTGCGCCATCACGCTGGACCCACGCGACCGCCAGCCCGGCCAGCAGCCCTACCAGGGCGTGGTGCCGCTGTCGGCCATGGGCGAGGAGTTCCACGCGCTGCAGAGCATCTCCGAGGTGCTGGAGCAGTACATGCGCCAGTCCGAGCAGCTGGAGACGCGCCTGGTGCTGGCGGCCAACGACGAGGTCGCCGCCGGGCTGCTGATCCAGCGCCTGCCCGTCGAGGGGCTGGGCAACCTGGAGAGCAAGGAAAAGCAGGCCGAGGCCGAAGTGCTGGCCGAGGGTTTCAACCGCATCGCGCACCTGGCCTCCTCGCTCAAGGCCGAGGAGCTGCTGACGCTGGACGCCGAGACCATCCTGCACCGCCTCTTCTGGGAGGAGGACGTGCGCCGCTTCGAGCCGCAGCAGCCGCGCTTCGCCTGCACCTGCTCGCGCGAGCGCGTGGGCTCCATGCTCAAGGGCCTGGGCCGCGAGGAGATCGACTCCATCGTGGCCGAGCGCGGCGAGGTGGAGATCGGCTGCGACTTCTGCGGCCGCCAGTACCACTTCGACGTCGTGGACGTGGGCGAGCTCTTCACGCCGGAGCGCGACCAGCCGCCGTCGTCCACCGCGGTGCAGTGAGTCTCCGGGTCAGGGCGCGCCGCGCCCGGCCGATGCCCGCAGCGCGTGCTCGCACTGCGGGTCGTCGCAGTCCTCGCACGCCCAGCGCCAGGCCGGCTGTGCCGCCTCGCGCTCGCGCAGCCGCGTGAACAGGCCGGCGCGCGGCGTGGGCAGCGTGCGCAGCCAGGGCGACAGGGCGTCCACCGCGCAGTCCACGCGCGCCTCGCCCTCGCCGCGCACCACCGACCACGACAGCCCGTGCGCCAGCAGCAGGCCGCGCACCAGGCGGTCCACCGGCGCGCGCACCTGCGGGCCGTCGCGCTGGTGGCCGTCGGCCACCCAGGGCAGGTCCAGCGCGGTGAGCAGCGTCGCGGCGCAGCGGCGCTGGAAGTCCAGCGCCATGGCGTGCAGCGAGCGGTCGTCGAACAGCAGCTCGCTGTAGACCGCCGTCATCAGCGGCGTGGTGTCGGCCACCACCAGGTCGTGCTCGGCCGCGGCCCGTTCCAGGCGGCGCTGCTGCGCTTGCGCGATGCCGAGCTGTTCCTCGGCGCGCGGCGTGCGGCCCTCGCGCTCGCACCACTCGCGCAGCACCTCCGGCACCCAGGCCACGGACAGGCCCGTCTCGCGCGCCAGCCGCTCGGCCAGGGCTTGCGCCAGCACGGTCTTGCCCGTGCTCTCGGCACCGATCAGGGCGATGACGTTCAGGGAAGCGGGGGAAGCAGGGAAGGCGGGCATGTCAGGCGGCGGGAGGCACACGCCGGCGGCGTGGCAAGGCTCAGGCCGAGGCCAGCGTCCGCTGCCGCGCCAGCCGCGCCCAGCGCCGCCAGCCCACGGCCGACAGCACGGCGAAGAGGGCGTAGAGCAGCACCGTCAGCCACAGGCCCTTGTAGGCGAAGAGGGCGACGCTGGCGACGTTGACCGCCAGCCAGGTCGGCCAGTTCTGCACGTACTTGCGCCCAAGCAGCCACTGGCCGGCGAGGCTGGCCACGGTGGTGAAGGCGTCGGCGTAGGGCACGTCGGAGTCGGTGGCGCTGTCCAGCAGCCAGCCCACCAGCGGCCAAGCCGCCAGCGTCGCCAGGCTCAGCCGCAGCAGGCCGCGGCGGCCGAGGTCGCGCACCTGCAGCGCGTGGCCGTCGTTCTGCGTGCCGCGCAGCCACTGCCACCAGCCCCACAGGGCTGCGGCAATGAAGACGAGCTGCAGCAGCGCCTCGCCGTAGAGGCGGCTGCCGGCGAAGAGCAGGGCGTAGAGGGCGCTGCTGGCGATGGCCAGCGGCCAGCCCAGCGGGTTCACGCGCAGGTTGCAGTGGACCATCCACAGCGCCAGCACGAAGGCCAGCAGCTCGGCGCGGCTGACCGCCACGCCCCAGGCCGTGAACACGACGGCTTGCAGCCACTGCATGGCGCGTCAGTGCCGCGCCGGCGGGATCTGCACCAGGATCTCGTCGGGCTTGACCATGCCCAGCTCGGTGCGGGCACGTTCCTCGACCATCTCCAGGCCGTCGCGCAGGTCGGCCACCTCGTTGGCCATGCGCTCGTTGACCTCGCGCGCCTGCGCGTTGGCCTGCTGCTGGGTCTGCAGCTGCGCGCGCAGCACTTGCACGTTGCGCACGCCGCCCTTGCTCCACCACAGCTCGTAATGCACCAGCGCCAGCAGCGCCAGCAGCACCAGGGTCACCAGTCGCATGGCCTTGAACCTTCAGGTGTTCCGGTTGCAATGCACCCCGTTCGCCCCGGGCCTGCCCAAGGGCAGGCGCAGAGGCAGGGGCTTCGACAAGCTCAGCCCGAACGGGGTGGTGGTATGCGGAATACCTAAAGCCTTTCCGGATCAGCGCAGGTTGTAGAACGCGGCGCGGCCGGGGTAGACGGCGATGTCGCCCAGGTCTTCCTCGATGCGCAGCAGCTGGTTGTACTTGGCCATGCGGTCGCTGCGGCTCATGGAGCCGGTCTTGATCTGGCCGGCGTTGGTGGCCACGGCGATGTCGGCGATGGTCGAGTCCTCGGTCTCGCCCGAGCGGTGGCTGATCACGGCGGTGTAGCCCGCGCGCTTGGCCATCTCGATGGCGGCGAAGGTCTCGGTCAGCGTGCCGATCTGGTTGATCTTGATGAGGATCGAGTTGGCGATGCCCTTGTCGATGCCTTCCTTCAGGATCTTGGTGTTGGTCACGAACAGGTCGTCGCCCACCAGCTGCACGTTCTTGCCCAGGCGCTCGGTGAGGTGCTTCCAGCCGTCCCAGTCGCCTTCGGCCATGCCGTCCTCGATCGAGATGATCGGGTACTTGTCGCACCAGGTGGCCAGCATGTCGGTCCACTGCTCGGCGGTGAGCTTGAGGCCGCCTTCGCCTTCCAGCACGTACAGGCCGTCCTTGTAGAACTCGCTGGCGGCGCAGTCCAGGCCGATGGCGATCTGCTCGCCGGCGGTGTAGCCGGCCTTGTCGATGGCTTCCAGGATCAGCTGGATCGCCGCCTCGTGGCTCTCCACGCTGGGGGCGAAGCCGCCCTCGTCGCCCACGGCGGTGCTCATGCCCTTGGCGTCGATGATCTTCTTCAGGGCGTGGAACACCTCGGCGCCGTAGCGCACGGCCTCGCGGAAGCTCGGCGCGCCCACGGGGATGATCATCATCTCCTGCAGGTCCAGGTTGTTGTTGGCGTGGGCGCCGCCGTTGATGACGTTCATCATCGGCACGGGCATCTGCACCGCGCCCATGCCGCCGAAGTAGCGGTACAGCGGCAGGCCGGACTCTTCCGCGGCGGCGCGCGCCACGGCCATGGAGACGGCCAGCATCGCGTTGGCGCCCAGGCGGCCCTTGTTGTCGGTGCCGTCGAGGTCGATCAGCGTCTTGTCCAGGAAGGCCTGCTCGGAGGCGTCCAGGCCCAGCACGGCCTCGGAGATCTCGGTGTTGACGTGCTGCACGGCCTTGAGCACGCCCTTACCCAGGTAGCGCGACTTGTCGCCGTCGCGCAGCTCGATGGCCTCGCGCGAGCCCGTGGAAGCGCCCGACGGGACGGCGGCACGGCCCATGGTGCCGGACTCCAGCAGCACATCACATTCCACGGTGGGGTTGCCGCGGCTGTCCAGGACTTCGCGGCCGACGATGTCGACGATGGCACTCATGGGTCAATCTCTCCGGTAGGGTTGGATTCGAGTCTGCACACGCCCGGCAGGCGTGCGGCCGTTGCGTTGACGGCGCTCTGGGAACAGGCCGGGGACGCCGCCTTCAGGCGACGCCTTCGACCAGGATCATGCGCATCACGCCCGCGCCTTCACGCAGGCTGCGCGCATGGGTGTAGGTCTCGCTGTCGTAGTAGGCCCGCGCCTTCTCGGCGTTCTCGAAGCGCAGCACCACGATGCGCTCGGGCGACCACGGCCCTTCGAGCACCTCGATGGCGCCGCCGCGCACCAGCACCTCCACGCCGTGCTCCTGCATGGCGCGGGTGCTCCACTCGCGGTAGTTGGCCATCTTCTGCGCGTCGGTGATCTGCACGTCGGCAATGATGTAGGCGCTCATCGGGGTCGGGTCCTTCAGCAGCTGAAGTCGTTTTCGAGCAGGGGCTGCGTCTTGATGACGCGGTCCAGCGCCAGCAGCTGCTCCAGCAGCGCGCGCATGTGCTTGAGCGGCACGGCGTTGGGGCCGTCCGACAGCGCCTTGGCCGGGTCGGGGTGCGTCTCCATGAACAGCCCCGAGATGCCCACCGCCACCGCCGCGCGCGCCAGCACCGGCACGAACTCGCGCTGGCCGCCGCTGCTGGTGCCCTGGCCGCCGGGCAGCTGCACCGAGTGCGTGGCGTCGAAGACGACCGGCGCGCCCGTCTCGCGCATGATCGCCAGCGAGCGCATGTCCGAGACCAGGTTGTTGTAGCCGAAGCTCACGCCGCGCTCGCAGGCCATGAAGGCGTCATCGTCCAGGCCCTTCTCGCGCGCGGCGGCGCGGGCCTTGTCGATCACGTTCTTCATGTCGTGGGGCGCGAGGAACTGCCCCTTCTTGATGTTCACCGGCTTGCCCGACTGCGCCACGGCGCGGATGAAGTCGGTCTGGCGGCACAGAAAGGCCGGCGTCTGCAGCACGTCCACCACGGCGGCCACGCGCTCGACCTCGGCCTCGCTGTGCACGTCGGTGAGCACGGGCACCTGCAGTTGCGAGCGCACCTTGGCCAGGATCTCCAGGCCCGTGTCCATGCCGGGGCCGCGGAAGCTCGTGCCGCTGGAGCGGTTGGCCTTGTCGTAGCTGCTCTTGAAGATGAAGGGGATGCCCAGCTCGCTGGTGATCTCCTTCAGCCGCCCGGCCACCTCGGCCTGCAGCGTCTCGCTCTCGACCACGCAGGGTCCGGCGATGAGAAAGAACGGCTTGTCGAGGCCGACCTCGAATCCGCACAGCTTCATGCGGGTCTCCTTCAGCGCTGGGGCTGCTTGTGCGCGTGGTGGTCCAGCGCGGCCTTGACGTAGCTGATGAACAGCGGGTGGCCGTCCCAGGGCGTGCTCTTGAACTCGGGGTGGAACTGCACGCCGACGAACCACGGGTGCACTTCCAGCGGCAGCTCGACCATCTCGGTGAGCTTCTCGCGCTGCGTGATGGCCGAGATGATCAGCCCGGCCTGCTGCAGCTTGTCGAGGTAGTGCTCGTTGGCCTCGTAGCGGTGGCGGTGGCGCTCCGTGACCACGTCGCCGTAGATGCGGTGCGCAATGGTGCCGGGCTTGACGTCCGAGCTTTGCGCGCCCAGCCGCATGGTGCCGCCCAGGTCGGAGGCCGCGGTGCGCTTCTGGATCGTGCCGTCGGCGTCCTGCCACTCGTCGATGAGCGCGATCACCGGGTGCGGCGTGTTGGGCTCGAACTCGGTGCTGTTGGCACCGGCCAGGCCGGCCAGGTGGCGCGCGACCTCGATGGTAGCCACCTGCATGCCCAGGCAGATGCCCAGGTACGGGATCTTGTGCTCGCGGGCGTACTGGGCCGCGAGGATCTTGCCTTCCACGCCGCGCTTGCCGAAGCCGCCGGGCACCAGGATGGCATCGAACTGCGCCAGGCTGTCGATGTTCTGCGGCGACAGCTGCTCGGAGTCCACGTACTCGATGTTCACGCGCGCGTGGTTGTGGATGCCCGCGTGGCGCAGCGCCTCGTTGAGCGACTTGTACGAGTCCGACAGGTCGGTGTACTTGCCGCACATGGCGATGGTGACCTGGGTCTTCGGGTTGGTCACCTCGTACACCAGCTTGTCCCACTGGCGCAGGTCGGCCGGGCGCGTGAGCAGCTGCAGCTTCATGCAGATCAGCTCGTCGAGCTGCTGCTCGTGCAGCATGCGCGGCACCTTGTAGATGGTGTCCACGTCCCACATCGAGATCACGCCGGCTTCCTGCACGTTCGTGAACAGCGAGATCTTGTCGCGCTCGTCGTCGGGGATGCGGCGGTCGGCGCGGCACAGCAGCGCGTCGGGCTGGATGCCGATCTCGCGCAGCTTCTGCACCGTGTGCTGCGTGGGCTTGGTCTTGAGCTCGCCCGCGGCGCCGATCCACGGCACGTAGGTCAGGTGCACGAAGGCGGTGTTGGCCGGGCCCATGCGCAGGCTCATCTGGCGCGTGGCTTCCAGGAAGGGCAGGGACTCGATGTCGCCCACCGTGCCGCCGATCTCCACGATCGCCACATCCACCGCGTCGGCGGTGCCGAAGCCCGCGCCGCGCTTGATGAAGTCCTGGATCTCGTTGGTGATGTGCGGGATCACCTGCACCGTCTTGCCCAGATAGTCGCCGCGGCGCTCTTTTTCGAGCACGGACTTGTAGATCTGGCCGGTGGTGAAGTTGTTGCTGCGCTTCATCCGCGTGGTGATGAAGCGCTCGTAGTGACCCAGGTCCAGGTCGGTTTCGGCACCATCTTCGGTGACGAACACTTCGCCATGCTGGAAGGGCGACATCGTGCCGGGATCGACGTTGATGTAGGGGTCCAGCTTGATGAGGGTGACCTTGAGGCCGCGCGATTCGAGGATCGCGGCCAGGGACGCCGACGCGATGCCCTTGCCCAGCGAGGACACCACACCGCCGGTGACGAAGACGAACTTGGTCATGGAGCGCGCATCCGCTTTGCAGGGCCCGAGGGTCGGGCGCACGGATGCCTTGGTGGTAAAGCGCGATTATACGTGCCGCCTCCGGCGCCCCCCTGACGCCCCGGGCAGTTCCTAGGGCATGTCGGCCAGCAGCTCCAGCACCAGCGCGGCCGTGGGCGCGGGGCTTTCCATGGGGTAAAGGTGCGTGCCTTCGATCCATCGGAAGCGCGCGCCGGCCAGGCGCTGCGCCAGCGCGGTGCCGCCCTGGCGCATCTCCTCGGAGCGCGTGCCGGCGACGAAACCCACCGGGCACGGCACGGGATGGCGGCGCAGCGTGCGCGCCAGGTCGTGCGGCAGCGTGTCGTAGATGCGCGTCTCGACCTCGGGCTCGAAGGCCAGCCGCACGCGGCCCTCGCGCTCCTCGAAGCCGGCGTGCAGGTAGTCGTCGAGCACGCGCGGGTCCCAGCCGGCGAACACCGACTTGCCGCTGAAATGCTGGCGCACCGCCTCGTGCGAAGGCCATTCGCGCCGGCGCCGGCGCGAGATGCGCCCGGGCGAGACGCGCCGCATCAGCCCGGTGACCTTGGCCAGGTGCACGACCTGCGCGCGCCAGCCGGCGAAGATGGGCGAGTCCAGCACCACCACGCCGCGCACGAGCTGCGGGCGGCGCGAGGCGGTCTTGAGGCACAGCAGCCCGCCCAGCGAGTGCCCCACCAGGAACACCGGCGCCGTGGCGTGGCGCTCGATGAAATGCGCCAGCTCGTCGCGCAGCTGCCCCCAGCCGTCGCCCACAGGGAAGCGCGGGTCGTGGCCGAAGCGCCGCGGCGCCAGCACCTCGTAGCCTGCGGCGCGCCAGGCCTCGAACAGCCGCGCGTAGGTGCCGGCCGGAAAGCCGTTGCCGTGGGCGAAGACGATGCAGCGCGGCGCCGCCGCCGCGCTCATCCCGCGGCCAGGCGCGTCTCGGGACCGATGATCTTGGTCAGCGGCTCGTAGCGCTCGGAACTCGCCAGCAGCGGGTGGGCGCTGTCGCCGCCGTCCCAGCGCGGGTCGTCCATGGTGTCGAACACCTCGCGCAGCCGCTGTCCCCAGGCGCCGCGCACCATCTGGAAGTACGGGTTGAACTCGTCGATGCAGATCAGGCGGTCGGCGTGCAGCTCGCCCGCGCGGTAGACCAGCAGGTCCAGCGGCAGCCCCACCGAGAGGTTGGACTTGAGCGTGGAGTCCATGGACACCAGCGCGCACTTGGCGGCCTGGTCCAGCGAGGTGCGCGGGTTGATGAGGCGGTCCAGCACCGGCTTGCCGTACTTGCTCTCGCCGATCTGGAAGTAAGGCGTCTCGCGCGTGGCCTCGATGAAGTTGCCCTCGGAGTACACCAGGAACATGCGCATGGGCTCGCGCCCGATCTGGCCGCCGAAGATCAGCGAGGTGTTGAAGTCGATGCCGTGGCGCTTGAGCGAATGCCCGTCCTGCTCGTAGACGCGGCGCACCGCGGCGCTGAGCACGCGCACCGCGTCGAACATGCTGCGCGCGTTCCAGATCGTGATCGGCGGCTCGCCGTGGCCGCCGTCGATGCGCTCCACCTGCAGCAGCTCCCGCACCGACTGCGAGATGCTCAGGTTGCCCGCCGACAGCAGCGTCATGAAGCGGTCGCCCGGGCGCTCGTACACCATCATCTTGCGGAAGGTGCTGATCTGGTCCATGCCCGCGTTGGTGCGCGAGTCGGAGAGGAAGACGAGGCCGGCGTCGAGCCGGATGCCAAGGCAGTAGGTCATGTGGCCTCCGCAAGGAGAGTTTTGAGGCGGTAGAGCGCGTCCAGCGCTTCGCGCGGGGTGAGCATGTCGGGATTGATGCCCGCCAGCGCCTCCTCCAGCGCCGAGGGCTCGCGCACCAGGTCGGGCTCGGGGTCAGGCAGCGCGGGCGGCGCGGCAAACAGGTCCACCTGCGTCTGGCCGCTGCGCTGCTGCGCTTCCAGCGCCTCCAGCGTGGCGCGTGCCTGGCGGATCAGCGAGGCCGGCATGCCCGCCAGCCGCGCCACCTGCACGCCGTAGCTGCGACTCGCCGGGCCGCTCTGGATCTCGTGCAGGAACACGATGTCGTGCCCGCTGCCCTCCACGGCGCTGACGTGCACGTTGATCGCCTGCGGGTGCTTCTCCGGGAAGGCGGTCAGCTCGAAGTAGTGCGTGGCGAACAGCGTGAAGGCGCGGTTGCGGTCGTGCAGGTGGCTGGCGATGGCGCCGGCCAGCGCCAGGCCGTCGAAGGTGGAGGTGCCGCGCCCGATCTCGTCCATCAGCACCAGGCTGTGCTCGGTGGCGCTGTGCACGATGGCCGCGGCCTCCGTCATCTCCAGCATGAAGGTGGACTGCGCGTTGGCCAGGTCGTCCGCGGCGCCGATGCGGGTGTGGATGGCATCCATCGGCCCCAGGCGGCAGCTCTTGGCCGGCACGTAGGAGCCCATGGCCGCCAGCAGCGCGATCAGCGCCACCTGGCGCATGTAGGTGCTCTTGCCGCCCATGTTCGGGCCGGTGATCACGAGCATGCGCGTGCGCGCTTCGAGCCGGCAGTTGTTGGCGATGAAGCTGCCGCCGCCGCTCTCGGCCAGCCGCGCCTCCACCACCGGGTGGCGCCCGGCCTCGATGTCGATGCAGGGCTGCGGCACGAACTGCGGCCGGCACCAGTTGAGCGTCGCGGCGCGCTCGGCCAGCGTGGAGAGCACGTCCAGCGCCGCCAGCGCGCGCGCCAGCTCCAGCAGCACCGGCAGGTGGGGCTGCAGCTGGTCCAGCAGCTGCTCGTACAGCCACTTCTCGCGCGCCAGCGACCGCTCCTGCGCGGACAAGGCCTTGTCTTCGAAAGCCTTCAGCTCCGGCGTGATGAAGCGCTCGGCGTTCTTGAGCGTCTGGCGGCGGCGGTAGTCGTCGGGCACGCGGCCGAGCTGGCCGGTGGTGACCTCGATGTAGAAGCCGTGCACCTTGTTGTACTGGACGCGCAGGTTGGAGATGCCGGTGCGCTCGCGCTCCCGGGTCTCCAGCGCCAGCAGGAAGGCGTCGCAGTGCTCGTTGATGCCACGCAGCTCGTCCAGGTCGGCGTCCAGCCCCGGGGCGATCACGCCGCCGTCGCGCAGCAGCGCCGCGGGCTCGGCCAGCAGCGTGCGCTGCAGCAGCGCGGCGATCTCCGGCGAGGGCTGCAGCGAGGCCTTGAGCATCAGCAGCAGCGGCGCGCCCTCGGGCACCGTGGCCTCCAGCGTGGGCAGCGACAGCAGCGTCTCGCGCAGGCCCGCCAGCTCGCGCGGGCGCACCTGGCGCAGCGCGATGCGCGAGGCGATGCGCTCCACGTCGCTGATGTGGCGCAGCCGCTCGCGCAGCGGCTCGTGGCCCTGCGTGTGCAGCTGGGCGATGGCCTCGTGCCGCGCCTTGGCCGCGTCGCGGGCGCGCGCGGGCTGCGTCAGCCACTGGCGCAGCAGCCGGCTGCCCATGCCGCTGCGGCAGCCGTCGAGCAGCGACAGCAGGGTGGGGCCGTCCTCGCCGCGCAGGGTCTGCACCAGCTCCAGGTTGCGCTGCGTCGCGGGCGGCAGGTCCAGCAGCTCGTCGGCGCGCTCCACGCGCAGCGTGGCCACGTGCGACAGCGCCTGCCCCTGCGTGTGCTCGGCGTAGGCCAGCAGCGCCGAGGACGCGGCATGGGCGACGGCCAGCTCCTGGGCGTCGAAGGCCTGCAGGCTCTGCACCTGCAGCTGCGTGCACAGCTTGCGCAACCCGCCGGCGGCGTCGAACTGCCAGGCCGGGCGCCGGGTGAGCGCCGCGCCGCTGGCGGCCAGCGCCGGCGCGGGATCGCCCGCGTCGGCGTGCAGCACTTCGGCCGGTGCCAGCCGCGCCAGCCAGCCCGGCAGCTCGCGCTCGCTGCACTCGGTCAGGCCCAGCTGCGCGCTGGACAGGCCCAGCCACGCCAGGCCCCAGAGGTTGCCCTTGCGGTGCGCCGCCAGCAGCAGCGTGTCCTGGCGCTCGTTGAGCAGCTCGGTGTCGGTGACGGTGCCGGGCGTGACCACCCGCACCACCTTGCGCTCCACCGGGCCCTTGGCGTTGACGTCGCCCACCTGCTCGGCGATGGCCACGGCCTCGCCCAGGCGGATGAGCTTGCCGAGGTAGGTCTCCAGCGCGTGCACGGGCACGCCGGCCATGAGCACGGGCTCGCCGTTGCTCTGGCCGCGGCTGGTGAGCGTGACGTCCAGCAGCCGGTTGGCGCGGCGGGCGTCCTCGTAGAACAGCTCGTAGAAGTCCCCCATGCGGAAGAGCACGAGGGCGTCCGGGAACTCCGCCTTGATGCGGAGGTATTGCTGCATCACCGGCGTGTGGCCGGCCAGCGCCTTTTCATCCAACGCCATGGGCGGCGGCCCTTTCCTGGAAAAGCGTCAGAACGGGGCGTCTTCGGCCGGCGGCGTGGCCGGGGCGGCCGGCGCGGCGTCGCCGCCCTTGCGGATGCGCACCGGGCCCTTCTTGGGCGCGGGCTCGGCCGCCGGTTCGGCCTTCAGGCTGTCGGCCAGCGCCTGTTCGGGCGTGGGCTGGCCGTCGGCGGCCGGCGCGGCGCCTTCCTCGGCCTCGTCGGCCTTGATGACGCGGGTGTAGGGCGCCAGGATCTGCACCAGCTGGCCGTAGATGCGCGGCGTGGCGGCCACCACCTCGCGCTGGTACAGGTAGTCGCTCTCGCCGGTGAAGTTGCCGATGAGGCCGCCGGCCTCGGTGATGATCAGCGAGCCCGCGGCCACGTCCCAGGGGTTCAGGCCGGTCTCGAAGAAGGCGTCGTAGTAGCCGGCCGCGACGTAGCACAGGTCCAGCGCGGCGGCGCCGGGGCGGCGCAGGCCGGCGCACTGCTGCATCACCTCCTCGAAGATCTTGAGGTAGCGCTTGAAGTTGTCGCCGCGGCGGAAGGGGAAGCCCGTGCCGATGAGCGCGTCCTGCATGCGCGTGCGCTTGGACACGCGCAGCCGGCGGTCGTTGAGGTAGGCGCCGCGGCCCTTGGTGGCGTAGAAGAGGTCGTTGCGGCTGGGGTCGTAGACGACGGCCTGCTGCACCACGCCGCGGTGCGCCAGCGCGATGGACACGGCGTACACCGGGAAGCCGTGGATGAAGTTGGTGGTGCCGTCCAGCGGATCGATGATCCAGACGTACTCGCTGTCGCGCGCGCCGTGCTCGCGGCCGGACTCCTCGGCCAGGATGCCGTGGCCCGGATAGGCCTGCAGCAGCGTCTCGATGATCACCTGCTCGGCGGCCTGGTCCACTTCGCTGACGAAGTCGTTGGGGCCTTTGGTGTTGATGCGCAGCAGGTCCAGGTCCATCGAGGCCCGGTTGATGATCGCCCCCGCCGCGCGAGCCGCCTTGATGGCGATGTTGAGCATGGGATGAAGCGCTTGGGACATGGATCGGCCTTTGTTGAATCTGGAGGGTCGAACGCTCGTGGGGGAAGCGAACGGGCGCGGGAGACGGCTGCGGGAAAGAAAGAGCGGGCAGCGACAATGCTGCGGGAGAACCCTAGATTGTAAGTCCGATGCCCGATCCCGACGCGCGAGCAAGCACCACACCCGGCAAGGCCGCCACCGAAGTCCCGCCCGGCGTGACGCCCACCACGCCCGACATGGCCGGCGGCGCCGCGCCTGCCACGCCGTCCGGCCCGCCGCGCGACGGCACCCGCTTCGTGCTGCTGCACACCAGCCATCCCGGCAACGTGGGCGCGGCCGCGCGCGCCATGAAGGTCATGGGCTTCGCCGACCTGGTGCTGGTGCAGCCGCGCTTCGCCGACGTGCTGTGCCGCGAGGAGACGGTGGCCCTGGCCAGCGGCGCGGCCGACATCCTGGCGCGCGCGCGCATCGTCGGTTCGCTGGCCGAGGCGCTGGAAGGCGTCTCCTTCGCCTGCGCCACGGCCATGACGCCGCGCGACTTCGGCCCGCCCACGCACGCCCCGCGCGAGCTGCTGCCCAGCCTGGCCGCCGGGCCGCACCGCGTGGCCTTCGTCTTCGGCAGCGAGCGCTACGGCATGAGCAACGAGGACGTCTACCGCTGCCACGCCTGCCTGTCCGTCCCCACGCATCCGGACTACGGCTCGCTCAACCTCTCGCAGGCGGTGCAGCTCGTCGCCTACGACTGGCGCCAGGCGCTGGGCGGCTTCGGCGTGGTGCCGCGCGTGCCGGACCCGCGGCTGGCCGACGGCGTGGCGGTGCAGGGCGCGCTGGAGCACTGGCGCGAGGTGCTGGTGGAGATCGGCTTTCTGGACCCGGCCGCGCCCAAGAAACTGCTGCCGCGGCTGCAGCAGCTCATCAACCGGGCGCAGCCCACGGCGGAGGAGGTGCACATCCTGCGGGGCATCGCGCGCGCGGTGCAGCGCGCCGCGCGCAAGGGCGGCGGCTGATCTGCAGCTTTCGTGCCGCTGTTCGCGCAACAGGGTTCGCCCGGCTTGCCTACACTTCGGAACCCCCCAGGGAAGTCATAACCATGTTCAGCCGCCTGCGTGAAACCATCTCCTGCATCCGGGAGCGCGACCCTGCCGCGCGCTCCAACTGGGAGGTGCTCACCTGTTACCCGGGTGTGCACGCGCTGATCTTTCACCACCTCTCGCACTGGTGCTGGCAGCACGGCCTGCGCTGGCTGGGGCGCTTCGTCTCGCACCTGGGGCGCTTCTTCACCGGCATCGAGATCCATCCGGGCGCCACGATCGGCCGGCGCGTGTTCATCGACCACGGCATGGGCGTGGTCATCGGCGAGACGGCCGAGATCGGCGACGGCTGCACCATCTACCAGGGCGTGACGCTGGGCGGCACCTCGCTCACGCGCGGCTCCAAGCGGCACCCGACGCTGGAAGCGGGCGTGATCGTGGGCGCCAACGCGCAGGTGCTGGGCGGCTTCACGGTGGGGGCGGGCGCGCGCATCGGCTCCGGCGCCGTGGTGGTCAAGCCGGTGCCCCCGGGCGCCACGGCCGTGGGCAACCCGGCGCGCGTGATCCAGGCCGAGGCCGAGGCCGCGCGCGAAGCCGCCGCGGCCAAGATGGGCTTCTCGGCCTACGGCGTGACGCAGGGCGACGACCCGGTGGCGCAGGCGATGAAGGGCCTGATCGACAACGCCTCCAGCCACGAGCACCAGATCGCGATGCTGTGGCAGGCGATCGAGAAGCTCTCGGGCCGCACCCGCGAGCTGCCGGCGGATGAACTGCCTTCCGATGCCCATACCACCGAGCAGTTCGACGCGGAGCGGCTGAACCGGCTGGTGAAGTAATCAGGCTCAGGCTTTGACGCGGCCCGCGGTGGCGGCGCGAACCAAACGACAACGGCGCCCGAGGGCGCCGTTGTCACGTCAGGGACGGGCGATTCAGGCCTTGGGCGGCCGGATCGCCGACTTCGGCCGGAACGCCTTGCACACCGCCGGGTCGGTCTCGATGTACGGGCCGCCAATGAGGTCGATGCAGTAGGGCACCGCGGCGAAGATGCCCGGGGCCGGCGGCGTGGCGCTGGGCAGGCCCTCCAGCGTCTCAGCGATGGCCTTGGGCTGCCCCGGCAGGTTGATGATCAGCGCCTTGCCGCGGATCACCGCCACCTGGCGCGAGAGGATGGCCGTGGGCACGAAGCGCAGGCTGATCTGGCGCATCTGCTCGCCGAAGCCCGGCATCTCCTTGTGCGCCACCGCCAGCGTGGCCTCGGGCGTGACGTCGCGCGGCGCGGGGCCGGTGCCGCCGGTGGTCAGCACCAGGTCGCAGCCCTCGTCGTCCACCAGCGCGCGCAGCGCGGCGCTGATGCCTTCCTGCTCGTCGGGGATCAGCCGCTCCACCCACTGCACCGGGTTGCGCACGGCGCGCGTGAGCCACTCGCGCAGCGCGGGCAGGCCCTGGTCCTGGTAGACGCCGGCGCTGGCGCGGTCGCTGATGGACACCAGCCCGATGCGCACGGCATCGAACCCGTCGTTGGTGGCTTGGTCACTCATCGTCGCGCAGCTCCGCTTTGATGAACTGGAACAGCTCGCGCCAGGCGCGGCCGTGGCGCTGCTCGGGGGCGGCGTCGGCGTCCTTCTGCGCGGCGCGGATGAGGCTGCGCAGCCGCTGCACGTCGCTGTCCGGATGCGCGTGCATCCAGCGCGTGACGGCCTCGGAGTCGGCGGCCAGCTCCTCGCGCCAGCGCTCGGCGCGGTGCAGCTTCACCGCGTCCTGCGCGTGGCCGAGCTTGAAGGCGGCCACCGCCTCGCGCAGCGGCTCCACGTCGGCCGAGCGCATGAGCTTGCCCACGTACTGGAGCTGGCGCCGGCGGCCCTCGTGGGACTTGGTTTTCTTGAGCGCCTTGAGCGCGATGAGCAGGCCTTCCTCCATCGGGACGGCGGCCAGCCGGGCATCGGGCAGCTCTATGAGCTCCTGTCCCAGCTTCTGCAGTTCATGGGCCTCACGCTTGAGGGCGGATTTGCTGGGGCGTTCGCCGTCGTCGGGCGAGAAATCGGATTCAGGGATGGACATGGCGATTCAAATGCGCTGGGTATGATAGCCCTGGCCCCTTGACATACCCCCCAAGCACCTCCCTCATGACCCGATCCAACGCACCGGTTTTCGCCTACACCCGCGAGCAGTTCGAGCAGATCGTTGACGACGCCCTCGCGCTTGCCAAGAAGCTCGGGGCCAGCGATGCCGGCGTGGAAGTCTCCGAGGGCGTGGGCCTGTCGGTGTCGGTGCGCAAGGGCGAGCTGGAGAACGTCGAGCGCAACCGCGACAAGTCGGTGGGCATCAGCGTCTACATCGGCCAGCGCCGCGGCAACGCCAGCACCTCCGACTTCTCGCCCGCCGCGCTGGAACAGACCGTGCGCGCGGCCTACGACATCGCCCGCTTCACCGCGGAAGACCCGGCCGCCGGGCTGCCCGACGAGCAGGACCTGGTCTCGCCGGAAGACGCCCGGCGCGACCTGGACCTCTTCCACCCCTGGGACATCGACGCCGACGCCGCTGCCGAGCTCGCGCGCCGCTGCGAGCAGGCCGCCTTCGACACCGACCGCCGCATCACCAATTCCGAAGGCGCCGGCGTGTCGGCGCAGCAGGCGCATTTCCTGGCCGCTAACAGCCGCGGCTTCAAGGGCGGCTACGCCAGCTCGCGGCACTCGCTGTCCGTCGCGCCCATCGCCGGCCGGGGCGCGAACATGCAGCGCGACCACTGGTACACCTCCATGCGCAACGCCTCGGAGATGGCCAGCCCGGAGGCCGTGGGCCGCTACGCCGCCGAGCGCGCGCTCTCGCGCCTGAAGGCCCGCAAGATCGCCACCTGCGAGGTGCCGGTGCTGTTCGAGTCCACGCTGGCCTCGGGCCTGATCGGCGGCTACGTGCAGGCCACCAGCGGCGGCGCGCTCTACCGCAAGGCCACCTTCCTGCACGACTGCCTGGGCCAGCAGACCCTGGCCGAGCACCTGGACCTCGTGGAGGACCCGCACATCCTGCGCGGCAAGGGCAGCGCGCCCTTCGACGACGAGGGCGTGGCCACGCGCAAGCGCACCGTGGTCGAGGCCGGCGTGACGCAGGGCTACTTCCTCTCCAGCTACTCGGCGCGCAAGCTGGGCCTGCGCACCACCGGCCACGCCGGCGGCTCGCAGAACCTGCGCCTGTCCAGCCGCCTCACGCAGCCCGGCGACAACCTCGAAGAGATGCTGCGCAAGCTCGGCCGCGGCCTGTTCGTGATCGAGCTGATGGGGCAGGGCGTCAACTTCGTCACCGGCGACTACTCGCGCGGCGCCACCGGCTTCTGGGTCGAGGATGGGCGCATCGTGCACCCGGTGCAGGAGATCACCATCGCCGGCAACCTGGGCCAGATGTTCAAGCAGATCGTGGCCGTGGGCTCCGACGAGTACACGATGGGCAGCAAGACCAACGGCTCGGTGCTGATCGAGCGCATGAAGGTCGCCGGCCTCTGATGCCTCATCCCTGATCCCAGCCTCTGGGCGATGCCCCGTGCGCTCCGTGCGCGGGGCCGCCCTGGCGGCGGCGGAAGCATTTCGTTGCCGTCGTACACTCGTCGGTTGTCTGACAGCGGCCTTGCAGCCAGCCGTCGCTCACTCCTACCGGTAGGACCCCCATGAAGAAACTGCTCACCATCCTGAGTGCGGCCGTGGCCGCGACCGTGGCCCAGGCGGCCGACATCAAGGTCGGCGTGGCCGAGGCCCTGTCCGGCGGCGCGGCGCAGTACGGCGTGGCCATCCGCAACGGCTTCCAGCTCGCGGCCGACGAGATCAACGCCGCCGGCGGCGTCAACGGCAACAAGATCGCGCTGGTGATCGAGGATGAGCAGGGCAAGAAGGAAGAGGCGATCAACGTCTTCAAGAAGCTCATCTTCCAGGACCAGGTCCTGATGATCTTCGGCCCCACGCTCTCCAACTCCGCGCAGGCCGCCGACCCCATCGCCCAGGGCGCCAAGACCGTGGTGTTCGGCACCTCCAACACCGCCGACGGCATCACCTCCATCGGCGACTTCGTGTTCCGCAACTCCGTCACCGAGGCGGACGTGCTGCCCGAGACGCTGAAGATGGCCGCCAAGAAGGCCGGCGTGAAGAAGGTGGCGGTGCTCTACGGCAACGACGACGTCTTCACCAAGAGCGGCTACGACAACTTCAAGAAGGCGCTGGAAGACCTGAAGATCCCCGTGACCACCACGGAGACCTTCGCCAAGGGCGACGTGGACTTCAAGGCCCAGCTCACCAAGATCAAGGCCACCAACCCCGACGCCATCGTGCTGTCGGCGCTGCTGGCCGAGGGCGCGCCGATCATGGTGCAGGCCCGCCAGCTGGGCCTGAACGTGCCCATCATCGGCGGCAACGGCATGAACTCCGTGAAGGTGTTCGACCTGGCCAAGGACAAGGCCGAGGGCCTGTGGGTCGGCAGCCCCTGGTCGATCGAGAACCAGTCCGAGGCCAACCGCAAGTTCGTGGTGGCCTACACCTCCAAGTTCAAGACCGCGCCGGACCAGTTCGCCGCCCAGGCCTACGACGGCCTCTACATCGCCGCGCAGGCGATGAAGAAGATCAAGCTCAGCGGCAACCTGCCCGCCGACCGCCTGGCGCTGCGCAACGCGCTGCCCGAGGTCAAGCACAGCGGCGCCACGGGCGACTTCCAGTTCCGCCGCGCCAACGACAAGGCCGGCCGCCCGGCGGGCTACGACGCGCAGCAGACGGCCATCGTCAGCGTCACGCGCGGCGGCAAGTTCTCGATCGAGAAGTAAGCCCGCGCCCGTTCCCGATTCACCACCCTGAAGGCCGCGGCGCGCTGCAAGGCGCGCCGCGGTCGCTTTTCGTTGGGGACCTCATGCTTGAACAGCAACTCATCAACGCGCTCTCGCTGGGCTGCGTGTACGCCCTGTTCGCGCTGGGCTTCACGCTGGTCTTCGGCGTGCTCGGCGTGATCAACCTTGCCCACGGCGCGATGTTCACCGTCGGCGCCTACGCCGCGCTGGTGTTCGTGGAGCAGTGGAGCCTGCCGCTGTGGCTGTCGGCGCTGCTGGCCGCGCTGCTCAGCGGCCTGTTCGGGCTGCTGATCGACCGCCTGGTGCTGCGCCGGCTGCGCGAGAACAACGCGCCGCACCTGATCCCGATGATCACCACCATCGGCATCGGCATCGCCGTCACCAGCACCATGCAGGGCCTGTTCGGCGCCGAGAACCGGCGCTTCCCGCAGGAGGTGGTGCCCGACGCCGCGCTGGACCTGGGCGGGCTGCACCTGACGGTGCTGGAGCTGGGGATCATCCTGCTGTCCTTCGCGCTGATGGCCGTGCTGCTGCTGGGCATCCAGCGCACGCAGCTCGGCCGCGCGCTGCGCGCCATCGCCGAGTCGCCCAAGTCGGCTTGGCTGCTGGGCATCAACGTCGAAGGCCTGTTCATGCTGACCTCCTTCGTGGCGGCGGGGCTGGGCGGGCTGGCTGGGGTGCTGATCGGGCTCTCGTCCAACGCCGTGTTCCCGCTCATGGGCCAGCCGATGCTGCACAAGGGCATCGCCGTGATCATCCTGGGCGGCATGGGCGACATCCGCGGCGCGCTGCTCGGGGGGCTGTTCCTGGGCTTCGCGGAAGTGATGTCGGTGGCCTACATCGGCTCGACCATGCGCGACGCCGTGGCCTTCGGCCTCCTGTATCTCATCCTGCTGGTGCGGCCCACGGGCCTGTTCGGCAAGCTGCAGCAGCGCAAGGCCTGAGCACCCATGGACGCTTTCGACAATTTCTGGGCCATCTACAGCAACCTGGTGCTCACGCTGGGCACCAACGCGCTGCTGGCGTTGTCCATCTACCTCACGCTGTCCTGCGGGCTGCTGGCCATGGCCAACGGCGCCTTCATGGGCATCGGCGCCTACACCGCGTCGCTGCTGAGCATGAACACCGCCACGCCGTTCCCGCTGGCGCTGCTGGCCGGCATGGCGGCGCCCGCGGTGGTGGCCTTCCTCATCGGCAAGCCCACGCTGCGGCTGTCGGGCGTGTACCTCGCCATGGCCACGCTGGGCTTCGGCGAGGTGGTGCGCATCCTCATCCTCAACACCGAGGACTGGACCGGCGGCGCGCTGGGCCTCAACGGCATCCCGCAGCTGACGCAGTGGTGGCACGTGCTGTTCGCCGTGGTCGCCGCGCTGTTCGTGCTGTGGCAGCTGCGGCGCACGCGCATCGGGCGCGCCTTCGAGGCGATCAAGGAAGACGAGACCGCCGCCGCGCTGATGGGCATCGACATCGCCGCGCACAAGATGCTGGCCTTCGTGCTGGGCGCGGCGCTGGCCGGCCTCGCCGGCGCGCTCAACGCGCACTTGACCTTCTTCATCGGCCCCAACGAGTACGGCTTCGACCGCGGCGTGGAGATCCTGACCATGGCGATCCTGGGCGGCATCAACGGCCTGACCGGGCCGGTGCTGGGCGCGGTGATCCTGACGCTGCTGCCCGAGGTGCTGCGCGGGCTGCGGGACTTCCGCCTGGTGGTCAACGGCCTGATCCTGGTCGTGATCACGCTGTTCCTGCCGCGCGGGCTGTGGGACCCGATGCGCTTCCGCCGCCTGCTGGGCCGCAAGGACTGACGCCATGCTCAAGCTCGCCAACGTTTCCATGCGCTTCGGCGGCCTGCACGTGCTGCAGGACGTCAACATCGAGCTGCCCCCGGAGGGCAGCATCTTCGGCCTGATCGGCCCCAACGGCGCCGGCAAGACCACCGTCTTCAACCTCATCACCGGGCTGTTCCGGCCCACGGGCGGCGCCATCGAGTTCGGCGGCAAGAGCCTCGTGGGGCTGGCGCCGCACGAGGTCACGCGCCGCGGCATCGCGCGCACCTTCCAGAACATCCGCGTGTTCAAGGAGATGAGCCTGCTGGACAACGTGGTGGTGGGCATGCACCGCCACCTGGGCTACGGCGCCCTGGGCACGCTGTTCTCCAGCCCCGGCGTGCGCGCCGCGGAGAAGCGCGCGCGCGAGCGCGCGCTGGAGCTGCTGAGCTGGGTGCGGCTGGACCACAAGGCCGGCGCGACCGCCGACAGCCTCTCCTACGGCGAGCAGCGCCGCCTGGAGCTGGCGCGGGCCCTGGCCACCGAGCCCAAGCTGCTGCTGCTCGACGAGCCCGTGGCGGGCATGAACGCCAGCGAGAAGACGGAGCTGATGCACGAGATCCGCAACATCCGCGGCCGCGGCTACGGCATCTTCATGATCGAGCACGACATGCGCTTCGTGATGGGGCTGTGCGAGCGCGTGGCGGTGCTGAACTTCGGCCGCATCATCTGCGACGCCACCCCCGACGTGGTGCAGCGTGACCCGCAGGTGATCGAGGCCTATCTGGGCCGCGACGAGGACCCGCTGCAGGACGCCGCGGCCAACGGAGCACAGGGGGGGGCACAGGCATGAGCACGACGACGACCACCACCGCCCCGCTGCTGCGTGTGGAGGGGCTGCAGGTGGCCTACGGCCACATCGAGGCCGTCAAGGGCGTGGATTTCGAATTGCGCGAGGGCGAGATCACCGCGCTCGTGGGCGCCAACGGCGCGGGCAAGTCCACCACGCTGATGGCGCTGTCGGGCCTGGTGAAGCCGCGCGCCGGCCGCTTCCTGTTCGAGGGGCAGGACCTGTCCGCCCTGAAGCCGCACCTGCGCGTGGCGCGCGGCATCGTGCAGGTGGCCGAGGGGCGGGCGATGCTGACCCAGCTCACCGTGCGCGAGAACCTGGAGCTGGGCGCCTACAGCCGCCCGGGCCGCAAGGCCAAGGCCGGCGACCTGGAGCGCATCTTCGAGCTGTTCCCGCGCCTGAAGGAGCGGCTGGAGGGCTACGCCGGCAACCTCTCCGGCGGCGAGCAGCAGATGCTGGCCATCGGCCGCGCGCTCATGGCCAATCCGCGCGTGCTGCTGCTGGACGAGCCCTCCATGGGGCTGGCGCCCATCGTGGTGCAGGAGATCTTCCGCACGCTGGTGAGCATCAACCGCACCGGGCTGACGATCCTGCTGGTGGAGCAGAACGTGCGTCAGGCGCTGCGCATCGCCAGCCAGGCCTACGTGCTGGAAACCGGCCGCATCGTGCTGCAGGGCAGTGGCCGCGCGCTGCTGGACGACCCGAAGGTGCAGGCGGCCTACCTGGGCGGCTGAGGCTCTCCACTCGGTTTGTCTTCGCAGGCGGCACAAATCCTGTTCGCCCTGAGCTTGTCGAAGGGCTCAGCCCGAATGGGTTTTCTTTCGGTACCGGCAGAGAACCGGCCTCAGATCGCCGCCGCCTCCACCGGCGCCGTGGCGTGGCGCCACGCCTCTGCCCATGCCGGCAGCTCGCGTGCCGCCATCGGCAGGCCGTACCTGAAGCCCTGCGCCTGGTCGCAGCCGGCCGCGCGCAGGAAGGCCGCCTGCGCATCCGTCTCCACGCCCTCGGCCACCACCTCCAGGCGCAGCTGGTGCGCCAGCGCGATCACGCCGCTGGTGATGGCCGCGTCATCGCGGTCGCCGGGCAGGTCGCTCACGAAGGAGCGGTCCAGCTTCACCGCGTCCAGCGGCAGCCGCTTGAGATAGGCCAGCGAGGAGTGGCCGGTGCCGAAGTCGTCGATGGACACGCGCACCCCCAGCGCCCGCAGCGCGCCCAGCAGCCGCACCGCCTCCTCGGGCTCGCGCATCACCATGCTCTCGGTGAGCTCCAGCTCCAGCAGTCCGGGCGCCGCGCCGCTGTCCCGCAGCGCCTGGCGCACCTGCGCCAGCAGCAGCTCGCCGTCGGCGAACTGGCTGGCCGACAGGTTCACCGCCACCGGCAGCGCCCGGCCCAGGCGCGCGCTCCAGGCCGCCGCGTCCGCCAGCGCCTGCGACAGCACCCAGCGGCCCAGCTCGCCGATGAGCCCCGCCTCCTCGGCCAGCGGGATGAACTCCGCCGGGCTGACCACGCCCCACTCGGGATGGCTCCAGCGCGCCAGCGCCTCCGCGCCGGTGACGTGGCCGTCGACCAGCGCCACCTTGGGCTGGTAGGCCAGCGTGAGCTCGCGCCGCTCCAGCGCGCGGCGCAGCGCTGCCTGCAGCCCCAGGCGGCGCCGGGCCTGCTCGTCCATCTGCGAGGCGAAGAAGGCGTAGCGGTTCTTGCCCGCCTCCTTGGCGCGGTACATCGCGATGTCGGCATGGCGCAGCAGCGTGGCGGCGTCCTGGCCGTCCTCGGGGAAGACGGCCAGGCCCATGCTGGCGGTAATGGGGCATTCGTGCCCCTGCACCAGGTAGGGCGTGCCCAGCGCGTCCACGAGCCGGCGCGCCAGCGTCGCCAGCGCATCCGGGCCGGCGCCGTCCTCGGCCAGCACCACGAACTCGTCGCCGCCATGGCGGGCCACGAGGTCGGCCTGCCGCAGCGTCTCGCGCAGCCGCGCGGCCACTTGGCGCAGCAGCTCGTCCCCGGCGCCGTGGCCCAGCGTGTCGTTGACGGCCTTGAAGCGGTCCAGGTCGATGAAGCACACCGCCAGCCGCGAGCGGGTGCGGCGGCCGCGCTCGATGGCGTGCTCCAGCTGCGTCATGAGCACGCCGCGGTTGAGCATGCCGGTGAGCGCGTCGTGGTGCGCCGCATGCACCAGCTCCTGCTCGGCGCGGCGGCGCTGCAGGAACTGTCCGAACTGCGTGCCCACCGTGCGCGCCAGCGCCACCAGCCCGCCATCGGGCGCGCGCGCGTTGCCGCGCCGGAACTCCAGCACCCCGGCCACTGCGCCGCCCAGGACCACCGGCACGGCCAGCGCGCCCGGCAGCGGCCCCGCCGCGGGCGGCAGGCACAGGTCCGAGGCGTCGGTGGCGTCGCAGGCCAGGGCGGTCCAGGCCGGCTCGCGCCGTTCCCCGGCCAGCCGCACCCACTCGCCCGGCAAGGGCTCCCCGGCCTCGGCCGAGCCCGGCGCGCTCCAGTGCTGGGTGCGGCACGGCGTGCCGTGCCGCCACTGCCAGTGCGCGGCGGCCTGCCAGTCCAACGTCTTGCACCAGGTCTGGAACAGCAGCTGCAGCGCCTGGGCCTCGTCCTCGCTCTCGGCCAGCAGCCGCGTGGTGGCGTGCTCCACGGCCAGGCGCAGCTCACCGTGCTTGCGCGCGCTCACGTCCATGAGCGTGCCGCGCAGCTGGTGCACGTGGCCGTGGCCGTCGGGCTCGGCATGCACGACGGCATGCAGCCAGCGCTGCTCGGCGGCCTCGCGCTCGGCCGGGTCCGCGGCATCGGCCGCCACCGGCGCGGGCTGCAGCCGCAGCTCCAGCTCGAAGCCGTTGCCGTCGGCGGCGGCCTCGCGCAGGCGCTGGTTGAAGTCGGCGCGGTCGGCCGGGTGCAGCCGCTCCAGGCTGAGCCCGCCCAGCAGCCGTTGCGCCTGCTCCGAGGCGTGGAAGCGCTCCGCATCCACGTCGAAGCGCCAGCTGCCCAGGCGGGCCACGCGCTGGGCCTCGGCCAAGTCGGCCTCGCGGCGGCCGAGCTCGCGCGTCTTGTCCTGGGCCAGGGCGATGGCGCGGGCCTGCGCGCCCGCCAGCGAGTGCACCAGGGCGAACAGCAGCAGCGACATGGCCCCGCCGGCGGCCAGCACGGTCCAGGGCAGCAGGGTCTCGAAGCGGGCGCCTTGCAGGAACACCGGCGTCGGCATCATCCGCAGCGTCCAGCGCCGGCCGCCCAGCTCCAGCGTGTGCACCGCCTGCAGCGCCGTGGCGCTGTCGTCGGCCGGGACGAGGCTGTCGTAGAGGACGGTGTCGGGCGCGGGCGGCAGCACGGCGCCGTCGACGGGGCCGCTGTCGTGGATGCGCAGCCGCAGGTCGCGCCACATGCCGGGCGTCAGCGTGCCGGCCATGAAGCGGCGGATGCTCAGCCCCGCGCCCACCACGCCCAGGAAGGCCTGGCGGCGCTGCTCCACGCTGTCGGTGGGCAGGCCGGGCTGGTAGAGGGGAAGGCGCAGCTGGAAGTCGGCCGCGTCCAGCACCTCGCCGGTGGGGTGCAGCCGGGCCGAGGCGGCGAGCCGGCCGCTGTCCCGCGCGCGCTCCAGCGCCACGCGGCGGCCCCAGTCGCTGGCCAGGTCGAAGCCGAAGCCATCCTCCATGCCCGCCGCGGGCTCGATGTACCGGACGACGTAATAGGCCTCGCGGCGAATCTCGGGATGGATCCGGAAGTCCGGATGGCCCTGGGCCTGCAGGCTGGTGTCGGTGCGCGCCGCCTGCTCGAACGCGGCGCGCCGCTCGTGGCGCACGAGCTCGACGAAGCTCAGCCGCTGCAGGCCGGGGTAGCGGCTCTCCAGGTCCAGGCTGCGGGCGTAGCGCTGGAAGTCCGCGCGCGAGACGCTGTCGGAGCCGTGGAAGAAGGCCGAGAGGCCCTGCAGCACGTCGGCGTAGGAGCGCAGCCGCGCCTCGATGGCGTCGCGCGCCTCGCGCGACTGCGCCTGCAGCCGCTGCTCCAGCGCCTGCCGCGCCTGCCCGCGCAGCCAGTTGAAGGCCAGCAGCGACAGTGCCAGGCCCAGCACCAGCACGGTCCAGGCCAGCCGGCCCGGGACGGAGGCGAAGGGGGCAAAGCGGCGGGGCATGGAGACGCGAGAGCGGCCGGCGTGAACCAGGGAAGGAAAGAAACTGCTGCGACGAAGGCGCCGGCGGCACGGCAGCGCGGCCCGGGATTCCGGCACGGACGCGACACGCGCGCGAAGTGTCGCCCATGGGCACTGCCGCTACCGCGGCCCCACCGTGCGGCGGCTGCGCAATATTGCCGGGGAGCGCGGCCCGTCCACGGACGGTGGCGGCCGGGCGGCGGGGAGGGTGGTCGTCGGCACCCGCAAACGGCCGGGCCCGCACGCGGCGGGCCCGGGAATGGCGTTTCAGCTCGGGAGCGTCAGGCTTGCGGCGCCTGTTGCGCCATCACGAAGAGCTTGGTGCTGCGCATGCCGGTGCGGCAGAAGGCCAGCAGGGGCTTGGGAAGCTCCTGCAGCAGCCGGGCGAAGGCCGCGGCCTCTTCCGGCGACTGGTAGCCCGGCGCCACCGGCAGGTGGCGGTACTCCAGGCCGGCGGCGTGGGCGGCAGCCTCGATGGCGCTGCTGGTGGGCTGGTCGGGGCCGCCTTCGAAGTCGGGGCGGTTGTTGATCACGCTGCGGAAGCCCGCGCGCGCGACCTCGGCCATCGCCTCGGGCGGCAGCTGGGGTGCCACGTACACGTCGTCGGTGAGCGGGCGCAGCTGGATTTCGGTGGGGGTGCTCATGGCGCCAGCTTAGCGGCTGAGCGCGGCCTTCACGGCGGCGGACACCAGCGCCATCTCGGCCTTGCCGGCGAGCTTGGCCTTGGCCGCGCCCATCACCTTGCCCATGTCGCCGGGGCCGGCGGCGCCCAGCTCGGCCACCAGCGCGTCGACCTCGGCCTGCACCTCTTCCTGCGACAGGCGCTGCGGCAGGTAGCCCTGCAGCACCTGCATCTCCGCGGCCTCGATGTCGGCCAGGTCCTGGCGGGCGGCCTGGGTGTAGGCCGCGATGGAGTCCTTGCGCTGCTTGACCAGCTTGTCCACCACCGACACCACCTGCGCATCGTCCAGCGTGATGCGCTCGTCCACTTCCTTCTGCTTGATCGCCGCCAGCAGCAGCCGGACGGTGGACAGCCGCGCCGTGTCCTTGGCGCGCATGGCGGACTTCATGTCCTCGGTGATCTGGTCCTTCAGGCCCATCGTCAGTTCTCCAATTCCAGTTCCAGAAATGCAAAAGCCCGCGACGGCGTCCCGCGCGGGCTTGACTGTCAGAAGCAGTTCGAGCGCGAGGCTCGCGCCGAATCGATCAGTACAGCTTCTTGGGCAGCTGCATGCTGCGCACGCGCTTGTAGTGGCGCTTGACGGCGGCAGCCTTCTTGCGCTTGCGCTCGGCAGTGGGCTTCTCGTAGAACTCGCGTGCGCGCAGCTCGGTCAACAGGCCCAGCTTCTCAATGGTGCGCTTGAAGCGGCGCAGGGCCACATCGAAAGGCTCGTTCTCTTTGACGCGAATCGTGGTCATGAAAGGGGATGTCCTTCAGTAGTTGCGCTCGGTGTCCGGCGCCGGAATTTTCCGGATGTCCGTGGGCCAGATCGACACGCGGGGTTTGCCAGCAAAACGCGGAGTATAACCCACGCAAATCGGTGCTTCCAGGCTGTCGTGCATCAAGACCTGCAGAAACTGCCGTCCGCGCAAGTATCCGGACCGGTGATGACGCCCGGGCGGCGTTGTGGACCAGGCGCCGCCGGGCCGCGTCGGAAGCTTCAAACCTCGCGCGACGCCGCCATCGCCTGCGCGCAGGCCGCGGCGCTGGCCCAGGCCCACTGGAAGTTGTAGCCGCCCAGCCAGCCCGTGACGTCCACCACCTCGCCGATGAAGTGCAGCCCCGGCTGGCGCTTGCTTTCCATCGACTGCTGGTTGAGCTCGCGCGTATCCACGCCGCCGGCCGTGACCTCCGCCTTGCGGTAGCCCTCGCTGCCGTCGGGCGTGAGCTCCCAGCGCGACAGCGCCGTGCCCAGCGCCGCCAGCTCCTTGTCGCGCGTCTGCGGCATGGGCGTGGAGCCGTCGACGCCCGCGCGCGCCAGCCAGGCCTCGGCCAGGCGCTGCGGCAGCAGCGCGGCCAGCTCGTTGCCCAGCTGCCGCTTGGACTTGGCCTTGGCCTCGCGCAGCAGCGCGCCCAGGTCGCGCCCCGGCGCCAGGTCGATGCGCAGCGGCTGCCCCGGCTGCCAGAAGCTGCTGATCTGCAGCACTGCCGGGCCGCTCAAGCCGCGGTGCGTGAACAGCAGGTCCTCCAGGAAGCGCGTGGCCTTCTTGCCGCTGCCGGTCTCGATGCCCACTTCCAGCGCGATGCCCGACAGCGGCGCGAAGGCCGCCCAGGTCGGTGCGTCGAAGGTCAGCGGCACCAGAGCCGGGCGCGTCTCCACCAGGCGGTGGCCGAACTGCTTGGCCAGCCGGAAGCCGAAGTCCGTCGCGCCGATCTTCGGGATCGACAGCCCGCCCGTGGCCACCACCAGCCGCGCGCTGCGCTGCGTGCCGCGGTCGGTGTCGACCTCGTAGCCCTCGGCCGTGTGCCGCACCTCCAGCACCTTGCACGGCTGCCAGCGCGTGACGCGCCCGGCCTCGCACTCGGCCAGCAGCATCTCGATCACGTCCTCGGCGGAGCGGTCGCAGAAGAGCTGGCCCTTGTGCTTCTCGTGGAAGGGGATGCGGTACTTCTTGATCAGCTCGATGAAGTCCGCCGCCGTGTAGCGCGCCAGCGCCGAGCGGCAGAAGTGCGGGTTCTCGCCCAGGTAGTTGGCGGGGCCGGCGTCGCGGTTGGTGAAGTTGCAGCGCCCGCCGCCGGAGATGCGGATCTTCTCGGCCACCTTCGGCGCGTGGTCGATGAGCAGCACCTTGAGGCCCAGCTGCCCGGCGATGCCGGCGCAGAAAAGGCCGGCTGCGCCGGCGCCGACGATGACGCAATCCCATGGTTCAGACATGGGGCGCCATTGTCCGGGTTTCCCCGAATCAGGCGCTGCGCCGGGTGTTCTCGGTGGCGGCGGGCGTGACGGCCTGCGCAGCCTGCACCTGGTTGTCGGCCTGCAGCGCCAGCGTGCGGGCGTGGACCACCTCGCCGATGACCATCACCGCCGGGCTGCCCAGCCCGGACTCGCGCAGCGCCTGCGGCAGCCGCTCCAGCGTCGTGACCAGCTCGCGCTGCTGCGGCAGGCTGGCGTGCTGGATCACGGCCACCGGCGTGCCGCCCGGCAGGCCCTGCACCAGCCCGGCGTGGATGCGCTCGGCCTGCGCCACGCCCATGTAGATCACCAGCGTCAGCCCCTGCGCGGCGGCCATCGCCAGCACCGACCAGTCCGGCGTGCTGCCGCCCGGCTTGGCGTGGCCGGTGACGAAGATCACGCCCTGCGCATGCGCGCGGTGCGTCAGCGGCACGCCGATGCCCGTGGCCGCCGCCAGCCCGGAGGTGATGCCGTTGACCACGCGCACCGGGATGCCCTGTGCCTGCAGCGTTTGCGCCTCCTCGCCGCCGCGGCCGAAGATGAACGGGTCGCCGCCCTTGAGCCGCACCACGCGCTGGCCGGCCAGCGCCTCGGCCGCCATCAGCCGCTCGATGAAAGCCTGCGGCGTGCTCTCGCAGCCGCCGCGCTTGCCCACCGGCACGATGCGCGGCCGGCGTTTCAGGTTGCGCAGCGCGAACTCCACCAGCGCCGTCGGCACCAGGTCATCGACCAGCAGCACGGTGGCGCGCCGGATGGCGCGCAGCGCCGCCAGCGTCAGCAGCTGCGGGTCGCCCGGGCCGGCGCCCACCAGCGTGCAGTCGCCCAGGGCGCGGCGGCTGGCGCGTTGGCCGGACAGGGCCTGCAGGCGGGCGGCGGGCGCGGCGGAAGGGGCGGCGGGTTCTGTCCGCTTTGTCATGTTCGAAACCTTTTCAAGCGCTTTGGGCCAGCGCCTCGTCCTGCATCGCCGCCAGGGCGCCCATCAGCAGCTCCACCTGGCGCTCCAGCGGCGCGGGCACCGGCTTCTCGCCGCTGAGCACGGCCTGGATGTAGACGGCGGTGGTGGCGGCGTCGTTCTCGCGCGGCAGCACCGGCAGCTGCGCCAATGCACCTTCCTGGGGCGCGCAGGACAGCTCGGCGTGCAGCGTGCCCTGCAGCGTCAGGTCCATGCGCGGCAGCCGGCGCGGGTCGGCCACGGGCTCGCCCTCGGTGCCGCGCAGCAGCAGCATGTCGGCGCTCGTGTTCTTCGCGTACTGCGCCAGCAGCTGGCCGAACTCGGGATGGGTGTAGTTCGTCACGCGCAACCCGCGCGCGCCGCGCACGGGGTTGAGCATCTTGGCGATGGTGTGCCCGGAGTTGCGCAGGCCGAGGATCCAGCGCACGTCCAGCAGCCGCGCCAGCGGCGGGCACAGCGCGTCGATGCGCATGTAGGCCGGCTCGTGCCGCGCCCAGGCCCGCTCCACCTCCTGCACGCTGCTCACCGCGGGCAGGCCCAGGTCGCGCAGCACCTCGGCGCTGGTCACGCGCGAGGGGTCCTGCAGCGGGCCGTGCACCAGCACGCGCGCACCTTCCTGCGCCAGGCGCAGCGCCAGCAGCGGCGTGAGGTTGGGCAGCCGGCGCGAGCCGTTGTAGCTGGGCAGCAGCACCACCGGCCGGTCGGAGGGGATGGCCAGGCAGCGCTCGTGCGCCGCGGCCAGGAAGCCCGCGAGCTCGTCGGCGGTCTCGCCCTTCATGCGCATCGCGATGGCGAAGGCGCCGATTTCCAGGTCGCTGGCGGCCCCGTCGAGCACTTGGCCCATGAGGTCCTGCGCCTGCTCCACCGTGAGCGAACGCGCGCCGTTGGCGCCGCGGCCGATTTCCTTGAGGTAGGTCGAAATGCTCATGTCGAATTGTCTCCCGGCCCCGTTTCGCAAGAAGCGGGCCGGCACGTCGGCGCCGGGGCGATGCGGGCGTTCCGCACGCTTGTCCGCCGCCCGCAGGCCCGTGACCGGGGAGCGCCTGTGCAGGGTTTTATGAACCGGTCTCAGGCCGCCACCGCCGGCACGGCACCGGCCGGCGTGGCTTCCACCAGCGTCTTGAGCGCGGGCACGCAGGAGCCGCAGTTGGTGCCGCAACGCAGCCGGCCCTGCAGCTGCGCCAGGCGGTCCGAAGGGTTGCCCTGGCAACTGCCCAGCGCCTCGCGGATCTGCGGCTCGCTGACGTTGAAGCAGGCGCACACCTGCTTGCCGCGCGGCGCCAGCGCCACGGGCGCCTTGGCGCCGGGGGCCAGCAGCATGCGGCCGTAGGACTGCGCCGGCAGCTCCTCCTGCAGCAGGGCCTTGATCCACCCTTCGGCGCTGACGTCGCCGGCCAGCAGCACGGCCTCCAGCCGGCTGTCGCCGCCGGCGCTGCTCAGCCGCACGGTGCGGCGCTGGCCGCGCTTGCGGTCCTCGTAGCGCAGCGCGCGCGCGCCGTCGGCGTCCAGCCCCAGCAGCCGCTCGATCTCGTCGACCAGCTCCCGCGGCGGCGGCGCGTCGGCCGCGGCGCGGAACAGCACGCCGCTGCGCTCGTGGCCGAAGGGCACGCAGCTGGCGTAGTCGAAGCGCTCCATCAGCGCCCGCAATTCCGTGCGCGCCGCGTGCGCGCGCTCCTGCGGCAGCCACGCCAGCGCCAGCAGCTTCCACGGCAGCTCGGCCTTGAGCAGCTTCACCGCCGCATGCTTGAGCTCGGGCTGCTTGGAGATGGGGCAGAACGCCGGCGAGGTGAGGGCGTTCACGCCCGCCAGCGGCTCGCCGCGGCTGCTGCGGCCGGAGACGAACTCCGAGCCCCAGTGCATCGGCACGTAGGCCTGCGTCAGCGGGATGGCCTCGCTCGCGACGGCCGGCAGCACGATGGCGCCGCGGCGCGAGGTCACGTACACCAGATCGCCCTCGACCAGCTTCAGCCGCGCCATCTCCTGCGGGTTCAGCTCCACCGCCGGCTCGGGCACGTGCCCGAAGAGCCGGCCCAGCACGCCGGTGCGGCTCATGCCGTGCCACTGGTCGCGCAGCCGCCCGGTGTTGAGGCTGAAGGGGAAGCGGCCGTCGCGCGGCTCGGCCACGCCCTCGTAGGGCAGGTCGGCGAACTTCGCCTTGCCGTCCGCGGTGGGGAACACGCCGTCCTCGTACAGGCGCGCGCGCCCCTGCGTGGCGCCTTCGGGCAGCGGCCACTGCTGCGGGCCCTGGGCTTCGAGCATCGCCCAGCTCAGGCCGGTGATGTCCAGGTCGCGCCCGCGCGTGCTCTCGCGGTGCTCGTTCCACGCCGCCTCGGGGCCGGCGTAGGCGAACAGCGACGGCTTGTTGGGGCGCAGCCGGCCTTCCAGCCGCTGCGCGAACTCGGTGGCGATGGAGAAGTCGGTGCGGGCCTCGCCCGGCGCCGCCACCGCCGGGCGCACGCGGCTGATGCGGCGCTCGCTGTTGGTGACGGTGCCTTCCTTCTCGCCCCAGGTGGCCGCCGGCAGCAGCAGGTCGGCAAAGGCCGCGGTGGCGGTGTCCCTGAAGGCTTCCTGCACCACCACGAACTCCGCCTGCTGCAGCGCGCGGCGCACGGTGGCCTGGTCGGGCAGCGACTGCGCCGGATTGGTGCATGCGATCCACAGCGCCTTGATCTCGCCGTCCGCCGCCGCCTCGAACATCTCGACGGCCGTCTTGCCCGGGCGCGAGGGCACGTCGTCCAGGCCCCACAGCCGCGCCACCTCGGCGCGGTGCGCGGGGTTGGCCAGGTCGCGGTGCGCCGACAGCAGGTTGGACAGGCCGCCCACCTCGCGCCCGCCCATGGCGTTGGGCTGGCCGGTGAGCGAGAAGGGGCCCGCGCCGGGCTTGCCGATCTGGCCGGTGGCCAGGTGCAGGTTGATGAGCGCGGCGTTCTTCGCGGTGCCGTTGCGGCTCTGGTTCAGGCCCTGGCAGTACAGCGACAGCGTCGGGGCGCGCGGGCCGCTGGGGCCGTCCAGCCCGGCGAACCAGCGCGCGGCGGTGAGGATGTCCTGCTCGCGCAGGCCCGTGATGCGCGCCGTCTCGCGCGGCGTGTACTCGCGCACCCGGTGGCGCAGCGCGTCGAAGCCGCCGGTGTGGGCGGCGATCCAGGCGTTGTCGGTCAGGCCGTCCCACAGCATCAGGTGCAGCAGGCCGTGGAACAGCGCCACGTCGGTGCCCGGCAGCAGCGGCAGGTGCAGGTCGGCCAGCTGCGCCGTCTCGGTGCGGCGCGGATCGACCACGATCAGCCGCAGCGCCGGGTTGGCGCGCTTGGCGTCCTCGATGCGGCGCATGAGGATCGGGTGCGCCCAGGCCGTGTTGGAGCCGGCGATGAACAGGGTGCGGGCCCGAGCCAGGTCGTCGTAGCAGGCGGGCGGCGCGTCGGCGCCCAGCGTCGCCTTGTAGCCGGCCACCGCGGAGCTCATGCACAGCCGCGAGTTGGTGTCGACGTTGTTGGTGCCGATCAGCCCCTTGGCCAGCTTGTTGAAGACGTAGTAGTCCTCGGTCAGCAGCTGCCCGGAGAGGTAGAAGCCCACCGCGTCCGGGCCGTGGCGGCGGATCACGTCCTCGAAGCGGTCCGTGGCCAGCGACAGGGCCTCGTTCCAGCCCATGCGCTGCGGCGCCTCGCCGCGCTGCGCGCGGTGCATCGGGGCCAGCAGGCGCTGCTGCAGCGTCACGGGCGCAGCGGCGGTGAGGTGCAGCGTGCTGCCCTTGCTGCACAGCCGGCCGAAGTTGGCCGGGTGCTCGGGGTCGCCGCGCACGCCGGTGATCTGCGCGCCATCGCTCTCGATGATCACGCCGCAGCCGACGCCGCAGTAGGGGCAGGTGGAACGGGTTTCAGCCATGTCAAAACCGTGGTGGGACGCTGGGGGCGGGCGCTCAGGTCGGTTGCGGGGTGGGCTTGAGCTCGGGGCGCGAGCCGCGGCAGGGGCCGGCCTGGGGCAGCGGCAAGTCGATGCCCAGGGTGGCGACCTGGTCGCGGTCCAGGTGCACCACGTTGCCTTCCACCTTGACGGCGAAGGCCGGGGTGCAGCCCTCGTCGGGCGCGGCCACCTGGCCGCTGTCCAGGCCGATGCTCCAGTTGTGCAGCGGGCAGGCGACGCTGCGGCCGCTCACGATGCCCTGCGACAGCGGGCCGCCCTTGTGCGGGCAGCGGTCCAGCAGCGCGAACACCTCGTTGTCGGCGTTGCGGAACACCGCCACCGGCGCGCCCTTGGGGCGCTCCAGGCGGCGAGCCCCCAGCAGGGGCAGGTCGTCGAGGGTGCAGACGGGAATCCAGGCGCTCATGGTTTTTTTCAGCTTCCAGAGGGGGAGTTCGGGGACGGAAGTGCTCAGGCCTTGGCCGGCTCGCCGGACAGCGCTTCGGCGCTCAGGCGCAGCGGCTCGAACTGACGCGTGTCCATGCCGGCCTTGACGGCTTCCTGCCAGGGGTCGGGCTGGCCATCGAGCGCGAACTGCAGCCGCGCCCACAGCGCCTTGCGGTTCTCGGCGTCCTCCAGCACGCGCTTCTTGACGTGATCCAAGCCCACGCGCTCCACGTAGTGCACCGTGCGCTCCAGGTACCAGCCTTCCTCGCGGTAGAGCTGCAGGAAGGCGCCGGCGTATTCCAGTACCTCCTCGGCCGTCCTCACCTTCACGAAGAACTGCGCCACCTCGGTCTTGATGCCGCCGTTGCCCGCGATGTGGATCTCCCAGCCGGAGTCCACGCCGATGACGCCCACGTCCTTGGTGCCGGACTCGGCGCAGTTGCGCGGGCAGCCGCTGACGGCCATCTTGACCTTGTGCGGCGAGTACATCGCCCACAGCGCGTGCTCCAGGTCCTTGCCCAGCTGCGTGCTGTCCTGGGTGCCGAAGCGACACCACTCGGCGCCCACGCAGGTCTTCACCGTGCGCAGCGACTTGGCGTAGGCCAAGCCGCTGGGCATGCCCAGGTCGCGCCAGACGGACTGCAGGTCCTCCTTCTTCACGCCCAGCAGGTCGATGCGCTGCCCACCCGTGACCTTGACGGTGGGGATGGCGTACTTGTCCACCACGTCGGCGATGCGGCGCAGGTCGGCGGCGCTGGTCTCGCCGCCCCACATGCGCGGAATCACGGAGTAGCTGCCGTCCTTCTGGATGTTGGCGTGGCCGCGCTCGTTGATGAAGCGGCTCTGCGGATCGTCCCGCGCCTCCTTGGGCCAGGTGCTCAGCAGGTAGTAGTTGATCGCCGGGCGGCAGCTGGAGCAGCCGTTGGCATTGCGCCAGCCCAGCGTCTGGTACACCGCGTCCACGCTCAGCAGCTTCTCGGCGCGGATGGCGTCGCGCACGTCCTGGTGGCTGTGCTCGGTGCAGCCGCACATCGCCTTCTTCTTGGGCGTGGCGGAGTAGTCGCCGCCGGCGGTGAACATCAGGATCTGCTCCACCAGCCCGGTGCAGGAGCCGCAGGAGGCGCTGGCCTTGGTGTGCTTGCGCACCTCCTCCAGCGTGAACAGGCCCTTGTCCTTGATGGCCTTGCAGATCGCGCCCTTGGTCACGCCGTTGCAGCCGCAGACCTCGTCCTCGTCGGCCATGCTCGCGGCCTTGCTGTGGCCCTGGTGGCCGGCGTCGCCCAGGTGGTTCTCGCCGAACATCAGCTTGTCGCGCAGGTCCGCGACGCTGCGGCCCTCGCGCAGCAGCTTGAAGTACCAGGCGCCGTCGGCCGTGTCGCCGTAGAGGCAGGCGCCCACGAGCTTGTCGTCCTTGAGCACCAGCTTCTTGTAGACGCCGCCGAAGGGATCGCTGAGCACGATCTCCTCGCAGTCCTCGCCGCCGTTGAAGTCGCCCGCGGAGAACAGGTCGATGCCCGTGACCTTGAGCTTGGTGCTGGTCTGGCTGCCCTGGTAGCGGCCGATGCCGAACTGCGCCAGGTGCGTCGCGCACACCTTGCCCTGCTCGAACAGCGGCGCCACCAGCCCGTAGGCGATGCCGCGGTGCGCGGCGCACTCGCCCACGGCGTAGACGCGCGGGTCGGTGACGGTCTGCAGCGTGTCGGTGACGACGATGCCGCGGTTGCAGTGCAGGCCGATCTTCTCGGCCAGCGCGGTGTTGGGGCGGATGCCCGCGGCCATCACCACCAGGTCGGCCGGGATCTCGCTGCCGTCCTTGAACTGCACTGCCATCACCCGCCCGTCCTTGTCGCCGATGAGCGCCTGCGTCTGCGCGCCCATCGCGAAGCGCAGCCCGCGCTCCTGCAGCGACTGCTGCAGCATCTTGCCGGCCACGTCGTCGAGCTGGCGCTCCATCAGCGTGTTGGAGATGTGCACCACCGTGACCTGCATGCCGCGCAGCATCAGCCCGTTGGCCGCCTCCAGGCCCAGCAGGCCGCCGCCGATGACGACAGCGTGCTTGTGCGTCTTGGCCGTCTCGATCATGTACTCGGTGTCGGCGATGTCGCGGTAGGCGATCACGCCCTGCAGGTCCTTGCCCGGCACCGGGAGGATGAAGGGGTTGGAGCCGGTGGCGATCAGCAGCCGGTCATAGGGCGCCTCGATGGCGCTGCCGTCCTTGCAGCGGCCGTGCACGACGCGCTTGGCGCGGTTGACCGCCGTGACCTCGCAGCCCAGGTGCAGCGTGATGCCGTTCTCCTCGTACCACGCCAGCGGGTTGAGGATGATCTCGTCGATGGTCTGCTCGCCGGCCAGCACGGGCGACAGCAGGATGCGGTTGTAGTTCGGGTGCGGCTCGGCACCGAAGACGGTGATGTCGTAGAGATCGGGCGCGATCTTGAGCAGCTCTTCGAGCGTGCGCACGCCGGCCATGCCGTTGCCGATCAGAACCAGTTTCATCTTCTTCATGGCTGCGTTCCTTCAGGAGGAGCAAGAGATCGAATTCGTCGCGCGGACAATCGCCGCATGAGCTTTGAGGTCGACATCGGGCACGCGAGCCGGCGCGGTCCCAGGGAGGTCAACGAGGATTTCGCCGGCGCGCTGCGCGAGAAGCGCGGCCTGGTGGCGGCCATCGCCGACGGCGTGTCCACCGGCGGCGGCGGGCGCGAGGCGGCGCAGACCAGCGTGATGGGGCTGCTGTCGGACTTCTTCGCCGCGCCGCCCACCTGGGACACCACCGTGGTGCTGGACCGCCTCATCGCAGCGCAGAACAGCTGGCTCGTGGCCGTGAACCGCCAGCGCCAGCTCGGCGGCGGCTGGCACCGGCGCGAGGCCGGCCGCGTGGACGAGCCCGCCACGGCGCTGACCACGCTCACCGCGCTGGCGCTGGAGGGCCGCGGCTACACCGTGGCGCACGTGGGCGACACGCGCGCCTGGCTGCTCAGCGGCGGCGAATTCGCGCCGCTGACGCAGGACCACGCCTTCGAGCATCCCGACCAGCGCAGCCGCCTCACCCGCGCCGTGGGCTTGGACGAGGCGCTGAGCGTGGACTACGCCCAGGGCCTGCTGCGCGTGGGCGACGTGTTCGTGCTCACCACCGACGGTGTGCACGGCGTGCTCAAGCGCGCGCGGCTGGCGCAGCTGGCCGCCCAGGGCACGGCCCAGGAGGCCAGCGAGGCCATCGTCGAGGCGGCCATCGACGCCGGCGGCCGCGACAACGCCAGCGCGCTGGTGGTGCGGGTGCTGGGACTGGACGCCGGCCGGCTGGAGGACGAGCTCGCCCGCAGCCGCCAGCTGCCCGCGCCCGGCAAGCTCAAGGTGGGCGACCGCCTCGACGGCTTCGCCATCACGGCGCTGGTGGCCGACACCGGCGTGCACCGCCTCTACCAGGCGCGCGGCCCACAGGGCGCGCTGGTGGCGATCAAGACGCTGCACGAGGCCCGCGCCAGCGATCCCGAGGAGCGCGCCATGCTCGCCCACGAGGCCTGGCTGGGTCTGCGCCTGGCCGAGGCCGGGGCGCCGGGCTTCATCCGCGTGCACGAGGTGACGGATGCCACGGCGCTCTACACCGTGTTCGACTGGCATGGCGGGCGCACCCTGGAGCAGCTGCTGCATGCCGGGCAGCGCTTCGGCGTGGACGAGGTGGTGCGCGGCGCCATCGCCGTCACCCGCGCCGTGGGCCGGCTGCACCGGCTGGGCGTGGTGCACCGCGACCTCAAGCCGGGCAACCTGCACCTGGGCGAGGACGGGCAGTGGCGGCTGCTGGACCTGGGCACCGCCGTGAGCGCGCACGCCTCGGCGGCGCAGCGCGAGCTGCACGCCGGCACGCCCAGCTTCATGAACCCCGAGCAGTGGGAGGGCGCGGCGGCCGACAGCGGCAGCGACCTCTTCGCGCTGGGCGCGACGCTGTACCAGTGGCTGACGGGCCAGCTGCCCTACGGCGAGGTCGAGCCTTACCAGACCGCGCGCTTCAGGCGCGATCCCCGGCCGCTGACGCGGCTGCGTCCGGACGTGCCGATCTGGCTGGACCACCTGGTGCTCAAGGCCGTGGCGCGCGACCCGCGCCAGCGCTTCGAGACCGCCGAGGAGCTGCTGCTGGCGCTGCAGCGCGGCGCCTCGCGCAGCATCGGCGCGCCCCTGGCCACGCCGCTGGCCGTGCGCGACCCGCTGGCGCTGTGGAAGGCGGCGCTGGTGGTGTCGCTGCTCTTCAACCTGCTGCTGGTCGTGTGGCTGCTGTTCCTGCCGCGCTGATTCCATGTTCGCTTGCTGAGCGACAGCTTCCGTTCGGGCTGAGCCTGTCGAAGCCCTAGGGCCCGACTGGCTCGCGGGCCCTTCGACAAGCTCAGGGCGAACGGGGAAGAGAGGCAGAGCAGCCATGGTGCTTGCAGGCGGGCGCGTGCCCTCAGGCGCCGCGGCGGCGCGGCGCGACGCGGGTGACGCGCGGCGCGGCCGGCGCCTGCTCCTCGGCGGCGGCCACGCGGGCGCGGCCACCCTTCTCGGCCCAGGTGCGGGTCCAGCGGATCTGCACGACGCGCAGCATCACCAGCATCACCAGCGCCAGCACCGTGAAGGCCAGGAAGCCGCCGAGGTAGCTGCCCATGTACTGCTTGGACAGGCCCATGGCGTTGGGCAGGAAGCCGCCGCCCAGGGCGCCGACCTCGCCGATCATCGAGCCCGCCACCGCGGTGGTCAGCGGCCAGCGCAGCGGCACGAGCTGGAACAGCGCGCCGTTGCCCGCGCCCAGGGCGGCGAAGCACAGCATGAACAGCAACGTGGTGCCGGCCAGCGAGGTGCCCGCGAAGCCGCAGGCCGTGAGCGTGGCGGCCACCAGCAGCAGCACGCCGGAGAGGGTGTTGACGCCGCCGATGCGGTCGGAGATCCAGCCCCCGACCACGCGCACCGCCGAGCCCATGAGCGTGGCGAGCATGGTCAGCTGGCCGGCCTCGACCTTGGTGACCTTGAACTGGTCGTAGAAGTAGGTGGGCAGGAAGCTGGCCAGGCCGATGAAGCCGCCGAAGGTGACGACGTAGATCAGGCTGAAGGCCCAGCCGTCCTTCTCGAACAGGCAGCTGATGTGCTCGCGCAAGGTCTGGTGCTCGCGATCGGGCGGTTCCTTGGCGGCGAACCACATCACCGCCAGCGGCAGCAGCATGGTGGCCGCGGCCAGGCCGTACACCGTCTGCCAGCCGAACTTCATGGCCAGCGGCGGCGCGAACAGCACGGCCAGCACGGTGCCGGAGTTGCCCGCGCCGGCGATGCCCATGGCCAGGCCCTTGTACTTGGCCGGGAACCAGCCGCTGCCCAGGCTCAGCGCCACGCCGAAGCTCGCGCCCGCAATGCCCAGCAGCACGCCCATGGCCAGCACGCCGTCATAGCTGTCCACGAACAGGAAGCCGAACAGCAGCGCCGCGATGATCAGCGACATCTCCACCATCGCCGCGTTCTTGCGCCCGATGTACTGCGCCAGCACGCCCAGCGGGAAGCGCATCAGCGCCCCGGCCAGGATCGGCACCGACACCATGAAGCCCTTCTGCGCCGCCGACAGTCCGTAGGCCTCGCTGATGAACGGGCCCATGGCGCCGTTGAGCACCCAGACGGCAAAGCAGAAATCGAAGTAGAGGAAGGAAGCGGCCAGCGTGGGCCAGTGCCCGGCACGGGCGAAGGTCTTGAAGCTCGACATCGTGGCGGGGCGCTCAGGCGCGCAGGAAGGAGGGGGAAAGGAGGGCGGGCGTCGACAGCGTTCTTCTCATGTGGCTTCTCCGGCGGTACGGCAAAGCGCCCGCGGCGGGTTGCGGGCTGTGGAGCACATGCTTGGTCACGACGCTGTGGCCAGGACCGGGCGTGCGATGCCGGCGGTCCGGGTGCTGCGGTGCACCCGCATGCAGCACTGCACCATCCGTGCCAACCCGTAGGTCCGGGCTGGCGCAGGCCCTGCTCTATGCTTGCGGCCCGAACGCCGCCCCCTATGGCGGCGCTTGCATTTCCCTCTCTGTATGGCCGGCCGCGGTGCCGGTTCGCTGCATGACTTCAGCCCTCGTCATCTCCGCTCCCGGCACGGGCGCACCTCCGCTGGCCGATGAGCTCCAGGCCGCCGGCATTCACGTCATTGGTGCCTGCGAGTGCGACAAGCTGGTGCAGCAGGCCCTGAGGCACGCACCGGACGTGGTCGTGTGCTGGGAGCCCGCGCCGGCCGAGGCCGGGCTGTTCGACGCGCTGGAGCTGCTGTCGCGCACGCAACCGATGCCGGTGCTGGTGTTCACCGCCGATGCCAGCGTCGAAGGGGCGCAGCGCGCGCTGGCGCTGGGCGTGGCGGGCTGGGTGGTGCACGGCTACGCGCCCACGCGGCTGCGCTCGCTGCTGCAGCTCGCGCGCGTGCGCTTCGAGCACGAGCAGCGCCTGCGCGGCGAGCGCGACGAGGCGAACCAGCGGCTGGAGGAGCGCAAGCTGGTGGACCGCGCCAAGGGCATCCTGATGCGCTCGCACGGGCTGTCGGAGGACGAGGCCTTCCGCCGCCTGCGCGGCGCGGCCATGCAGGGCAAGCTGCGCGTGGGGCGGCTGTCGCAGCAGCTCATCGACGCCGCGCGCGACGCCGAGGCGCTCAACCGCAGCGGGCAGCTGCGCATGCTCTCGCAGCGCCTGGTGGCGCTGCAGGCGCTGCGCCTGGCGCCGGCGCCGGACGTGGACGCCGCGGCACTGCAGTCCGCCGCGCGCAGGCAGACCCAGCGCAACCTAGAGCAGCTGGGCCGCACGCTGTCGGCGCCGACCCTGGGTGACCTGCTGCAGCCGCTGCAGTCGGCCTGGGCCGCGCTGGAGCGCGCGCTGGACGCCGCGCCGCAGCTCGACGGGCTGCCGGCGCTGGACGCCGCCGCGGAGGCGCTGCTGGCGGCGGCCGAGACGCTCACGCGCGCGCTGGAGGGCGGCAGCGCGCTGCAGACGCTCTCCGCCGTGAACCTGGCCGGGCGCCAGCGCATGCTGGGCCAGCGCCTGCTCAAGCAGGTGCTGATGGGCGCGCTGCTGGCGACGCCGGCGGGCGCGCAGGCGCTGTCGCTGGCGGCGGCCACGGCGCGCGAGTTCGACCAGGCGCTGCAGCGGCTGCAGCAGTCGCCGCTGAGCTCGCCGGCGATCCGCATCGCGCTGGATGCCGCGGCGCGCGAGTGGCAGCGCATGCAGCAGGGCGTGCGCGAGGCCGGGCACGAGAGCGGGCGCCGGCAGCTCGCGCAGGCCGCCGAGGCGCTGCTGGCGCGCTTCGAGGAACTCACCGGCGACTACGAGCGCAGCGCGCAGCTGCTGTTCGACTGAAACCTTCCTCGCGCCGCCCGCGGCGGCTTATCCTGCTCAGGCCCCAGTCTCCGCCCTGCTCAGCATGTCTACCGTTCCTCCTCCCCAAGCCGAGACGACCGCTGCCGACGCGCTGTCCGAAGACGCGCTGGCGGCCTTGCTGGGCCGGCTGCTGCCGGCCTGGATGACGCGCCAGGGCATGCTGCTGGCGCTCAAGGACGCCGACAGCGGCGCCTACCTGCACGTCAACGAGGCGATGGCGCAGTGGCTGCGTTGCGACCCGGCCGCGCTGCGCGCGCAGGGCGACGCGGCGCTGGAGCCGCCGCTGCCCGCACCGCTGCGCGCGGCCGAGCAGCACGCGCTGCAGCTGCCGCCGGACAAGCCGCTGCAAAGCGAGCACCGCTTCGAGTGGCACGGGGCGCAGCAGGAGTTCGGCGTCTGGCGCGAGATCCGGCTGCTGCCCGATGGGCGGCGGCTGCTGTGCAGCATCTGGACCGACCTGGGGCCGCAGCGCCGCGAGCAGCAGCGGCTGCGCGAGGTGCTGCAGCAGCTGGAACAGCAGCAGCGTCTGTACAACGAGCTGTACGGCGAGGGCGGCCCGCTGGGTGCGCAGGCCGGGCTGCAGTCGCGCGCGCTGTTCGACGAGCAGCTGGAGCGCGCGGTGGCTTCCGTGCACCAGGAGCACCGCGAGATCGCGCTGGTGTGGGTGGCGCTGGACGCGCCGCGCGCGGAAGTCGCCGCCTGGGACGACACGGCGCTGGAGAGCGTGCGCGCGACGCTGGCGCGGCTGCTGCGCGCCAACACCCGCGCCGCGGACTGGACCTGTCGTCTGGACGGCCAGCGCTTCGCGGTGCTGATGTCCAACGTGGGGCTGGCCGTGGCCTACGGGCGCATGGAGCAGCTGCGGCGCGAGTGCGCGGCGCAGATCGTGGTGAGCGCCGGGCGCGAGCTGCGCTTCAGCGTGTCCATGGGCGTGGCGAGCTGCCCGCACACCGCCGGCGAGGCGCCCGCGCTGGTGGCCGCCTGCCAGGCGGCGCTGGCCGAGGCGCAGCAGCGCGGGGGCGACCAGGTGGCGCTGGCGCGGGTGCCGTTCGCGGTGCAGGGCTGAGGCCGGCCCGCTGCGGCCGCTGAGAGCCGCTTCGGCATGCCCGCGCGCAGCGGGCTTACTTCACGGCGCGCCGTCGCGCTTTCCAGTGGGGCCGCTACGGGCCCGGCAAGCTGGTTGCGCCGGCACCAACCCGGCTGATCAGATGCTCAGGCCCTTGTAGAGCATGTAGGCCGCGAGCAGGTACAGCAGGACGGCGAAGGCGCGCTTGAGCTGGCGCACGTCCATCGCGTGCGCGGCGCGCGCACCCACGGGCGCCATGGTCACGCTGGCCAGGGCGACCACGGCCAGCGCCGGCAGGTACAGGTAGCCCAGCGCGCCGGGCAGGGCTGGCGGCAGGCCCAGGCCGCCGACGAGGTAGCCCGCGGTGTTGGCGACCGCGATGGGAAAGCCCAGCGCCGCGCTGGTGGCCACCGCATGGTGGATGGGCACGTTGCAGCGGGTCATGAAGGGCACCGACACGAAGCCCCCGCCCGCGCCCACCAGGCCCGAGAGGAAGCCGATGCCGCTGCCCGCGGCGGCCTGGCCCAGGCGGCCGGGCATGTCGCGGTCCGGATGCGGCGGTCGCCCGCGCAGCATCTGCGTGGCCGAGAAGGCGACGAAGGCGGCGAAGAACAGCGCCAGCGCCTGGCCCTTGACCATGGCGAAGGCACCCGCGCCGGCCACCAGTCCGCCCACCACGATGCCGGGCGCCATGTTGCGCACCAGCGGCCAGCGCACCGCGCCGCGCTTGTGGTGCGCGCGCACGCTGGACAGCGAGGTGAAGACGATGGTGGTCATGGACGTGGCGATGGCCATCTTCACCGCCATGCCCGAGGGCACGCCGCGCTGCGACAGAATGATGCTCAGGAACGGCACCAGCAGCATGCCGCCGCCGATGCCCAGCAGGCCCGCGAGAAAGCCGGTGCAGCAGCCCAGCAGCAGCAACTCGGCCGCGAGTGAAAGGTCCATGGTGCTAAAGGGCCGACGCGTCCGGCCGCTGCCGCGCAAGGGCACGCGCCGCGCCAGCAGGGACGCTGCCGGCTGCAACGGGTGCGAGACGCGGGTAAGGAAAGAGGGGGTGTCCGTCGCGAGCTGTAGGCCGCATTCCTGAACCCAGGGGATTCAGGTGGGTCCGGTCAGCAGGACTTCGGGTTCGTCTGACGCGAGACGATCGCGCCCGTCCAGCAATTTTCCAGGCCCTTGCTCGCGAGAGCATCGGTTCAAGGAAATATAGAACCCACACGAACGCGACGGACGAGGTGAATTTTACGCCCTCGTCCGCAACGACTGCGAAATGAGGCACATCAACCCTGTCAAGGCGTGCCCGAAGTCGCATCCGCGGCCAGCGCGCGGTCGATGCGCTCGATGAGCGCCAGCAACTGGGCCTCGCTCGGCGCGCTGGCCGCGGTGCCGGTTTCGGCGGGCGCGGGCGGCGGCGTGGCGGGGCGCTGCACGAGCTGGTAGGCCAGGTTGAGCGCGGCCAGCACGGCGATGCGTTCGCGCGCCTTGATGCGGCCGGCGTCGCGGATGGCCGTCATCTCGCGGTCCACCTGCGCGACGGCGGACTGCAGCGCCTGCTCGCCGCCGTCAGGGCAGCCCAGCAGGTAGCTCTGGCCGAGGATGGTGACTTCGAGCTGTTTCATGGCGAAAGGGGACGCGGCAGCGGATCAGCCCTGGCGGGCGTCGGTGGTGGAGAGCCGTTCGATGAGCACGTCGATGCGCGAGCGTGCGGCGTTCAGGCGCGAGCGCAACTGGTCGCGCTCGGCGCCGAGCTCGGCGTGCTGGCGCTGCAGCTCGGCATGGGCTTGCTGGAGCTGCTCATGGCGGCGCGCGAGCAACTCGATGCGCTCGGCAAGTTCTTCCAGGGTCGGCATGGTTCGGAGGGCGAGGCGAGGCCGGGGATTGTAGGCCCCGCGCCCTTACGGTCGGCTGCCCAGGAATTGGTCGCAGCAGTCGGCGACCGCGCAGCGCTCGCACAGTGGACGCCGGGCCTGGCAGACGTAGCGCCCGTGCAGGATCAGCCAGTGGTGCGCATCCACCCGGTAGGCCTCGGGCACGCGCCGCAGCAGTCCCTGCTCGACCTCCAGCGGCGTGCGCCCGGGCGCCAGCCCGGTGCGGTTGCTCACGCGGAAGATGTGAGTGTCCACTGCCATGGTCGGCTCGCCGAAGGCGACGTTGAGCACCACGTTGGCCGTCTTGCGGCCCACGCCGGGCAGCGCCTCCAGCGCCTCGCGGCTGCGCGGCACGCGCCCGCCGTGCTGCTCCAGCAGGATGCGGCTGGTGTTCCAGAGGTTCTTGGCCTTGGTGGGGTAGAGCCCCACGCTGCGGATGTAGCCCGCAATGCCCTCGATGCCCAGCGCGAACATCTTGCGCGGCGTGCCGGCCACCGGGAACAACCGCCGCGTGGCCTTGTTGACGCCCGCGTCGGTGGACTGCGCCGACAGCAGCACCGCCGCCAGCAACTCGAACACGTTGGTGAATTCCAGCTCGGTGGTGGGCTGCGGGTTGGCGGCGCGCAGCGTGGCGAAGAGCCGTTCGACAGCCTGATCGTTCATGGCGTTCACACCCGCGAGCCGCGCTGCGCGCGGGCGCGGGCCAGCGCGGCCTCGATCACGGAGCGTTTCTTGTCCAGCGTCTCGGGGTCCTGGTGGCGGCTGTGGGCGGGCAGGTCGGCCAGCTTCGCCTCGGCCTTGGCGATGAGGCGCACGCGCGTGTCCTCCTCGGCCTGCGCCAGCCGCGCGCGGTGCGCGGCGTAGCGCTGGTGGGCCTGCTCGGCCTGCGCCGGGCTCCACGCCTCCCAGCCGGTGGCGGCGGTGACGGGCTCCAGCACGATGCAGTCCACTGGGCAGGCGGGCACGCACAGCTCGCAGCCGGTGCACTCGCTCTCGATGACGGTGTGCATGCGCTTGGTGGCGCCGGCAATGCAGTCCACCGGGCAGGCCTTGATGCACAGCGTGCAGCCGATGCACCAGTCCTCGTCGATGAAGGCCACGCTGCGCGGTGCCTCGGTGCCGCAGGCCGCATCGAGCGGCCGCGGCGGCTGGCCGGTGAGCGCCGCCAGCCGGCGCACGCCCTCGGCGCCGCCGGGCGGGCAGCGGTCGATGCCCGCCTCGCCGGCGGCCACGGCCTGCGCGTAGCCACGGCAGTCCGGGTAGCCGCAGCGGGTGCACTGCGTCTGCGGCAGCGCGGCATCGACGGCGGCGGCCAGGCCCTGCAGCGGGGGCAGGGCGGCAGCCGGTTTCAGCGCAGGGGTTGGAACGGCTTCTTCAGGCACCGGCTTTGGTCGTGGAGCGCTTGGAGCGCGCGGGCACCGCCGGCACGGCCTCGGCCGAGGCGCTGGGCAGCGCCTCGGGCTTGGCCGGGGCCGCCACTTCCTTGTCGAAGCGGGCGATGAAGTCGCGCACTTGCGGATACACCTTCTCGCGCCAGCGGCGGCCGGAGAAGATGCCGTAGTGGCCGGCGCCTTCGACGTCGTAGTGGAACTGGCGCTCCTTGGGGATGCCGGTGCACAGGTCGTGGGCGGCCTTGGTCTGGCCGGCGCCGGAGATGTCGTCGAGCTCGCCCTCGACGGTCAGCAGCGCGCTGGTGGAGATGTCCTGCGGGCGCACGAACTCGCCCTTGACTTCCCAGGTGCCGTTGACCAGCGCGAAGTCCTGGAACACCGTCTTGATGGTCTCCAGGTAGTAATCGGCCGGCATGTCCAGCACGGCGTTGTACTCGTCGTAGAACTTGCGGTGCGCCTCGATGCTGTCCTCGTCGCCGCGGATCAGGTCGAGGAAGTAGTCGTAGTGCGAGCTCAGGTGGCGGTCCGGGTTCATGGCCACGAAGCCCGTGTGCTGCAGGAAGCCCGGGTACACGCGCCGCCCGGCGCCGGGGTAGTTCGGCGGCACGCGGTAGATCACGTTGTTCTCGAACCACTCGTGGCGCTTGTTCATCGCCAGGTTGTTCACGGCGGTGGGCGAGCGCCGCGCGTCGATGGGGCCGCCCATCATGGTCATGGTGCGCGGCGTGTCCTCGCCGCGGCTGGCCAGCAGCGACACCGCCGCGAGCACCGGCACCGTGGGCTGGCACACGGAGATCACGTGCACGTTCGGTCCGATGAAGCGGATGAACTCCTGCACGTACTCGACGTAGTCGTTGAGGTGGAAGGGGCCGTCCGAGGCGGGCACCATGCGCGCGTCGGTCCAGTCGGTGATGTAGACCTTGTGGTCGTGCAGCAGCGAGCGCACCGTGTCGCGCAGCAGCGTGGAGTGGTGGCCCGACAGCGGCGCCACCACCAGCACCGTGGGCTGGCCCTTCATGGCGGTGAGCGCCTGCAGGTCGTCGCTGAAGCGCTTGAAGCGCAGCAGCCGGCAGAAGGGCTTCTGCAGCGCCACGCGCTCCTGCACCGCAACCTCCACGCCGTTGACGGTGGCGGAGGTGATCTCGAACTGGGGCTTCTCGTAATCCTTGGCCAGCCGGTGCAGCAGGTCGAGGGCGGCGGAGATGCGCTGCGACAGGATCGAGTGGGCAAAGGGCGACAGCGGATGGTCGTACAGCTTTGAAGCCGCGCTGGCGAACTCGGAGAAGGGCGCCATCAGGGCGCGCTGGCTTTCGTAGAGCTGGTACAGCATCGAACGGAACCTCGCAGCAGATTGGGGACGGACGACGTCTCGGTCGTTTTTAGGATGAGCGCCGCAGATGAGCTGCACCTGACAAGGTACGGCTCTTTGTGCAAGTGCAGCAATTTTTATGCGCGACGAGGCGGGAGCGTGCCATCCTGAAACAAGTCAAGGATGTGCGAAGGGCCGGAAACCCGGCCCATGTGCGATGCAGTTCACGCAAAATTTCCGGCCACCGTGCCCGCTGTCGCGGCGGTGCGCCGGAAGTCAGGTTCGCGTCAGGCGGAAACCTGGGCCATGGCGCTGGCCACCGCGTCGATGTTGCGGCTGTTGAGCGCGGCCACGCAGATGCGGCCGGAGTCCACGCCGTAGACGCCGAACTCGCTGCGCAGGCGCTGCATCTGCTCCTTGCCCAGGCCGGAGTAGCTGAACATGCCCTTCTGGCGAACGATGTAGGAGAGGTCCTGCTTCACGCCGGCGGCCTGCAGCTTCTCCACCAGCAGCGAGCGCATGAGCTTGATGCGCTGGCGCATGCCGGCGAGCTCCTCTTCCCATTGCGCGCGCAACGAGGGCGTGGTCAGCACCGTGGCCACCACCTGCGCACCGAAGGTGGGCGGGTTGGAGTAGTTGGTGCGGATGACGATCTTGAGCTGCGAGAGCACGCGGGCGGCCTCGTCGGCGCTGTCGCACACCACGCTCAGCGCGCCCACGCGTTCGCCGTAGAGCGAGAAGCTCTTGGAGAACGAGGTGGAGACGAAGAAGTCGATGCCCGCGTCCAGGAACTGCTGGATCACGGCGCCGTCCTCGGCGATGCCCTCGCCGAAGCCCTGGTAGGCCATGTCGAGGAAGGCGACCAGGCCGGCGTCCTTGACGGCGGCGACCACCTGCGTCCACTGCTCGGGCGTGATGTCGTAGCCGGTGGGGTTGTGGCAGCAGGCGTGCAGCACCACGACCGTGCCCTTAGCGGCGCTGCGCAGCGCGGCAACCATGTCGTCGAAGCGCACGCCGCGCTTGTCGGCGTCGTAGTACGGGTAGGTGCCGACTTCGAAGCCCGCGTTGGTGAACAGCGCGCGGTGGTTCTCCCAGCTCGGGTCGCTGATCAGCACCTTGGCGCCCGGGTTGACGCGCTTCAGGAAGTCGGCGCCGATCTTCAGGCCGCCCGTGCCGCCCAGGGCCTGCACGGTGGCGACGCGGCCGCCCTTGACGGCGTCGCTGTCGGCGCCGAACACCAGGCCCTGCACCGCCTTGTCGTAGGCGGCGATGCCGTCGATGGGCAGGTAGCCGCGGGGCTTCTTGGCCTCCAGCAGCTGTTGCTCGGCGGCGGCGACGCACTTGAGCAGCGGCAGCTTGCCCTCATCATCGAAATACACACCCACGCCCAGGTTGACCTTGGCGGGGTTGGGGTCGGCGGCGAACTGTTCGTTGAGGCCCAGGATCGGGTCGCGCGGGGCCATTTCGACGGCGGCAAACAGGGACATGGGTGATTCCAGAAGGGGGAGAGGAGCGTCGCCGCTGAGGGTACGGGCGATGCGCTAGGCTGTCGGATTGCCCTGCGGTGTGACCCGCGAGGGCGCGCAATTCTAAGCCGCCACGTCGTTTTCCCCGGTATTCCAGGATTCCAGATGCCTTCTCCCAAGCCCGTACCGAGCTCCGCCGCCGTGCAGGACGACGCCCCGGCGGCGCCGCAAGCTGAAGCGCCGCAGGGCGAGTTCGCGCGCTTCGCCGGCTCGCCCTTCGAGCTGTTCCAGCCCTATCTGCCTGCGGGCGACCAGCCCACGGCCATCGAGCAGTTGGTGGAGGGCGTGCAGGACGGCCTGAGCTTCCAGACGCTGCTGGGCGTCACGGGCTCGGGCAAGACCTTCACCATGGCCAACACCATCGCGCGGCTGGGCCGCCCGGCGATCGTGTTCGCGCCCAACAAGACGCTGGCCGCGCAGCTCTACAGCGAGTTCCGCGAGTTCTTCCCCAAGAACGCCGTCGAGTACTTCGTCAGCTACTACGACTACTACCAGCCTGAGGCCTACGTGCCGCAGCGCGACCTGTTCATCGAGAAGGACAGCGCGATCAACGAGCACATCGAGCAGATGCGGCTCTCCGCCACCAAGAGCCTGCTGGAGCGGCGCGACGTGGTGATCGTCGCTTCGGTCTCGGCCATCTACGGCATCGGCAACCCGGCCGACTACCACCAGATGGTGATGACGCTGCGCGTGGGCGACAAGATGGGCCAGCGCGACGTGATCGCGCAGCTGGTGCGCATGCAGTATTCGCGCAACGACACGGAGTTCTCGCGCGGCGCTTTCCGCGTGCGCGGCGACACCATTGACGTGTTCCCGGCCGAGCACTCGGAGCTGGCCATCCGCATCGAGCTCTTCGACGACGAGGTGGAGTCGCTGCAGCTCTTCGACCCGCTCACCGGGCGCATCCGGCAGAAGATCCCGCGCTTCACGGTCTATCCCAGCAGTCACTACGTGACGCCGCGCGAGCGCGTGCTCGCGGCCGTCGAGGGCATCAAGGCCGAGCTGCGCCAGCGCGTGGACGAGTTCGTCGCCTCAGGCAAGCTGGTGGAGGCGCAGCGCCTGGAGCAGCGCACCCGCTTCGACCTGGAGATGCTGCAGGAGGTGGGCCACTGCAAGGGCATCGAGAACTACACCCGCCACCTCTCGGGCGCCATGCCCGGCTCGCCGCCGCCCACGCTGGTGGACTACCTGCCGCGCGACGCGCTGATGTTCTTCGACGAGTCGCACGTGCTCATCGGCCAGTTCGGCGGCATGTACAACGGCGACCGCGCGCGCAAGACGACGCTGGTGGAATACGGCTTCCGGCTGCCCTCGGCGCTGGACAACCGGCCGCTGAAGTTCGAGGAGTTCGAGACCAAGATGCGCCAGTGCGTCTTCGTCTCCGCGACGCCGGCGGACTACGAGAAGCGCCACACGGGCCAGGTGGTGGAGCAGGTGGTGCGGCCCACCGGGCTGGTCGATCCGCAGATCGAGGTGCGCCCGGCGCTGCACCAGGTGGACGACGTGCTGCAGGAGATCCGCGAGCGCGTGGAGCTCGACGAGCGCGTGCTCATCACCACGCTGACCAAGCGCATGGCCGAGCAGCTCACCGACTACCTCACCGACAACGGCGTGAAGGTGCGCTACCTGCACTCCGACGTGGACACGGTGGAGCGGGTGGAGATCATCCGCGACCTGCGGCTGGGCCTGTTCGACGTGCTGGTGGGCATCAACCTGCTGCGCGAGGGCCTGGACATCCCGGAGGTGTCGCTGGTGGCGATCCTGGACGCGGACAAGGAAGGCTTCCTGCGTGCCGAGCGCAGCCTGATCCAGACCATCGGCCGCGCGGCGCGCAACGCCTCGGGCAAGGCCATCCTGTACGCCGACAAGATCACCGACTCCATGCGCCGCGCCATCGACGAGACGCAGCGCCGGCGCGCCAAGCAGGAGGCCTACAACGCCGAGCACGGCATCACGCCGCGCACGGTGCGCAAGCAGGTGCGCGAGATGATCGACGGGGTGGTCTCGGACAAAACCGCCAAGGACGACCTCAAGAACGCCCAGGCCGCCGCCGCGGTGGAGGCCATGAGCGAGAAGGACCTGGGCAAGCGCATCAAGCTGCTGGAAAAGCAGATGCTGGAGCACGCGCGCAACCTGGAGTTCGAGCAGGCGGCGCGGCTGCGCGACCAGCTCGCGCTGCTGCGCGAGCAGGCCTTCGGCGCGGCGGTGCACGACAGCAACGTGGTGCCCATCAACGGCCGCGGCTGAGCCGTCCGGCCCGCGCCGCGCCCGGCGTTGGCGGGGCTTGGCGCGGCATTGCCGCCCCAAGCACGGCCCGCCTTTCCTGGCAAGCCCGCCGGGGGGTGAGGTGCGCAGCACTCACTGCAACCCGGGGTTGCGCCAAAGCAAGCTTTGTGCGGGCGCTGTATGGTTCCAGGGTGTAAACCCCGATGGCATCAAGGGAACTTCCACGTAGTTCCCCCGAGTCCAAAGGGTGGCTTCATGTATAATCGACCAAAACACTCGGAATAAGCCGGGTGGAAAGCCCTCGAAAGGGGGTAGAGGTCGCATGACGGCCGACCCGTGTGATCCGCGGGAGGACCGGGTCAGCGATTGCCGCCGCAGCGGCGCAGGAGTACTTCGATGCGTCTTACCACCAAGGGCCGTTTTGCCGTCACCGCGATGATCGATCTGGCGCTGCGCTCGCATTCGGGCCCGGTTGCCCTGGCGGCGATCAGCCAGCGCCAGCAGATCTCGCTGTCGTACCTGGAGCAGCTGTTCGGCAAGCTGCGCCGCCACGAGCTCGTGGAGAGCACCCGTGGCCCGGGCGGCGGCTACTCGCTGGGCCGCAAGGCCGAAGACATCACCGTGGCCGACATCATCGTCGCCGTGGACGAGGCGCTGGACGCCACGGGCTGCGGCGGCAAGGAAAACTGCATGGGCGAGGACTCGGGCAAGTGCATGACGCACGAGCTCTGGACCAACCTCAACAACAAGATGATCGAGTACCTCGATTCCATCTCGCTGCAGAAGCTCGTGGACGACCAGATCGCCAAGGGCGTGTCGGTGGAGGAAGCGCCGGTCAAGCGCGCCATCTCCAGCACCCCGGTGGTCAAGCCGATCAAGGTCACGGCGCCCAACTCGGTCTTCGCGCTGGGCAACGCCTTCACCAAGTGAGCACGCGGGGCGCGCGGGCGCTCCGTCTTCTCTAACACCCGCGGGCGGCATGCCGCCCGCCCAATGCTGGACAAAAGCTCTTTCCCATGGACATGACGCCGCACTTCCCGATCTACATGGATTATGGCGCCACCACGCCGGTGGACCCGCGCGTGGTCGATGCGATGGTGCCGTGGCTGCGCGAGCACTTCGGCAATCCCGCCTCGCGCAGTCATGCCTGGGGGTGGGAAGCGGAGGAGGCCGTGGAGAAGGCGCGCGCGCAGGTCGCCGCGCTGATCAACGCCGACCCGCGCGAGATCGTCTGGACCTCCGGTGCCACCGAGTCCAACAACCTCGCGCTCAAGGGCGCGGCGCATTTCTACAAGACGCGCGGCAAGCACATCATCACCGTCAAGACCGAGCACAAGGCGGTGCTGGACACGGTGCGCGAGCTGGAGCGCCAGGGCTTCGAGGCGACCTACCTGGACGTCCAGGAGGACGGGCTGCTCGAGCTGGAGAAGTTCAAGGCCGCGCTGCGTCCGGACACCATCCTGGTGTCGGTGATGCTGGTGAACAACGAGATCGGCGTGATCCAGGACATCCCGGCCATCGGCACGATCTGCCGCGAGCGCGGGATCATCTTCCACGTCGACGCGGCGCAGGCCACGGGCAAGGTGGACATCGACATGCAGACGCTGCCGGTGGACCTGCTGAGCCTGGCCTCGCACAAGACCTACGGGCCCAAGGGCATCGGCGCGCTGTACGTGCGCCGCAAGCCCCGCGTGCGCCTGGAGGCGCAGATGCACGGCGGCGGCCATGAGCGCGGCATGCGCTCCGGCACGCTGCCCACGCACCAGATCGTGGGCATGGGCGAGGCCTTCCGCATCGCCAAGGAAGAAGGCCCGGCCGAGCGCGAGCGCATCCGCGCGCTGCAGCAGCGGCTGCTCAAGGGCCTGTCGGACATCGAGCAGACCTTCGTCAACGGCGACCTGGAAAAGCGGGTGCCGCACAACCTGAACATCAGCTTCAACTTCGTCGAGGGCGAGTCGCTGATCATGGGCATCAAGGGCATCGCGGTGAGCTCGGGCTCGGCCTGCACCTCGGCCAGCCTGGAGCCCAGCTACGTGCTGCGCGCGCTGGGCCGCAGCGACGAGCTGGCGCACTCCAGCCTGCGCATGACGATCGGCCGCTTCACGACCGAGGAAGAGATCGACTACGCGGTCTCCACGCTCAAGGAGCGCGTGGCCAAGCTGCGCGAGCTCTCGCCGCTGTGGGAGATGTACCAGGACGGCGTCGACATCAGCACGATCCAGTGGGCCGCGCACTGACCCGCACACGCACTTGATTCACTAGTTTTTCGGAGAACGGTCATGGCATACAGCGACAAGGTGGTGGACCACTACGAGAACCCGCGCAACGTGGGCTCCTTCGCCAAGGGCGACGAGACGGTGGGCACCGGCATGGTGGGCGCGCCCGCGTGCGGCGACGTGATGAAGCTGCAGATTAAGGTCAACCCGGCCACGGGCCTGATCGAGGACGCCAAGTTCAAGACCTACGGCTGCGGCTCGGCCATCGCGTCGAGCTCGCTGGTGACGGAGTGGGTCAAGGGCAAGTCGCTGGACGAGGCGCTGACGATCAAGAACACGCACATCGCCGAGGAGCTGGCGCTGCCGCCGGTGAAGATCCACTGCTCGATCCTGGCTGAGGACGCGATCAAGGCCGCGGTGGACGACTACAAGGCCAAGCACGGCTCGGTGGCGCAGTAAGGCCATGGCTGTCACGTTGACCGAAGCGGCAGCCCGCCACGTCACGCGCTACCTCTCGCGCCGCGGCAAGGGCGTGGGGGTGCGGCTGGGCGTCAAGACCACCGGCTGCTCGGGCATGGCCTACAAGCTGGAGTACGCCGACGAGGTGGCGCCGGAGGACCATGTCTTCGAAGGGCATGGCGTCAAGATCCTGATCGATCCCAAGAGCCTGCCGTACCTGGACGGGACGGAGCTGGACTTCGTGCGCGAAGGGCTCAACGAGGGCTTCAAGTTCCACAACCCGCGCGAGAAGGACCGCTGCGGCTGCGGCGAATCCTTCCGCGTTTGAGCTCGCGCCACGCCCGTGCCGGTGCCGCCTTCGGGCGGCACTGTCGTTGCGTGGCCCACAATGCGCGCCCGCCGCGCCGCTCGATCCGCCGGCCCGGCCCGCGTTCATGAACCTCACCGACGACGACTTCACGCTGTTCGGCCTTGCGCCGAAGTTTTCCATCGACCGCGCCGCGCTCGATGCCTGCTGGCGCCAGCTGCAGGCGCGCGTGCACCCGGACCGCTTCGCCGCCGACGGCCACACCGCGCAGCGCCTGGCCATGCAGTGGTCGGTGCGCATCAACGAGGCCTACCGCCGCCTGCGCGACCCGCTCACCCGCGCCGCCTACCTGTGCGAGCTGCGCGGCGCGCCCATCGACGCGCACAGCAACACCGCCATGCCCGGTGCCTTCCTGATGCAGCAGATGGAATGGCGCGAGGCGCTGGAGGAGGCCGAGGATGCCGCCGCGGTGGAGGCGCTGGACGAGGAGGTGCGCGCCTCCGAGAAAGCGCTGCTGGACGAGGTGAGGCAGCTGCTGGACGAGCGCCACGACGCCGCCACGGCGGCGCAGCGCGTCAGAGCCCTCATGTTCGTCGCGCGCTTTCGCGAGGACATCGAAGCCCGATTGGACGCGCTGGGACAATAACGGCCCTCCCTCGGGCACACACAACAACGAGACATGGCACTGCTGCAGATCTCCGAACCCGGCCAGACGCCGGACCCGCACCAGCGGCGCATTGCCGTCGGTATCGACCTGGGCACCACGCACTCCTTGGTCGCCGCGGTGCGACACGGCGTGGCCGAGTGCCTGCCTGATGACCAGGGCCGCGTCATCCTGCCCTCGGCCGTGCGCTATCTCGACGGCGGCCGGCGCCAGATCGGCCATGAGGCGCTGGCCGTGCAGGCCGACGATCCGGAGAACACCGTCGTCTCCGTCAAGCGCTTCATGGGCCGCAAGCTGGCGGACCTCGCCGGCCACGCCAAGCTGCCCTACCGCTTCGTGGACCAGCCCGGCATGGTGGCGGTGCACACGCGCGAAGGCGTGAAGTCGCCGGTGGAAGTGTCGGCCGAGATCCTGGCCACGCTGCGCCACCGCGCCGAGGACACCTTCAACGACGACCTGTTCGGCGCCGTCATCACGGTGCCGGCGTACTTCGACGACGCGCAGCGCCAGGCCACCAAGGACGCCGCCAAGCTCGCCGGCATCAACGTGCTGCGCCTGATCAACGAGCCCACCGCAGCCGCCGTGGCCTACGGGCTGGACAACGGCAGCGAGGGCCTCTACGCCGTCTACGACCTGGGCGGCGGCACCTTCGACATCTCGCTGCTGCGCCTGACCAAGGGCGTGTTCGAGGTGGTTGCCACCGGCGGCGATGCCGCGCTGGGCGGCGACGACTTCGACGCCCTGCTGGCTGACTGGGCCCTGGCGCAGAGCGGCCGCGAGGCCGTGGGCGCCGAGTTCAGCGCGCACGACAAGCGCGCGCTGCTGGTGAGCGCGCGCGCAGCCAAGGAAGCGCTCAGCAACGAGGAGCAGGCCGTGCTGCGCTGCGAGTTGGGCGACGGCGTGCTGGAAGTGACGGTGACGCGCGCGCAGTTCGACGAAGTGACCAAGCCGCTGGTGGACCGCACGCTGGCCAGCGTGCGCCGCGTGCTGCGCGACGCCAAGGTCGCGCGCGACGAAGTGCAGGGCGTGGTGATGGTGGGCGGCTCCACCCGCATGCCGGCCGTGCGCCACGCCGTGGGCGCGTACTTCGGCCGCGACCCGCTGGTGAACCTCAACCCCGACGAGGTGGTGGCGCTGGGCGCCGCGGTGCAGGCGCACCAGCTCGCGGGCCACGCCGGCGCCGAGGACATCCTGCTGCTGGACGTGATTCCGCTGTCGCTGGGCATCGAGACCATGGGCGGGCTGGTGGAGCGCATCATCGAGCGCAACACCACCATTCCCGTGGCCAAGGCCCAGGAGTTCACCACCTTCAAGGACGGCCAGACCGCCATGGCCATCCACGTGGTGCAGGGCGAGCGCGAGCTGGTGAGCGACTGCCGCTCGCTGGCGCGCTTCGAGCTGCGCGGCATCCCGCCGATGGTCGCCGGCGCGGCGCGCATCCGCGTCACCTTCGAGGTGGATGCCGACGGCCTGCTGCACGTCGCCGCCCGCGAGCAGGGCTCGGGCGTGGAGGCCGCGGTGCAGGTGAAGCCCAGCTACGGGCTGGCCGACGAGGACATCGCGCGCATGCTGCAGGAGGGCTTCCAGCAGGCCGACGCGGACATGAGCGCGCGCGCGCTGCGCGAGGCGCTGGTGGAGTCCGAGCGCATGCTGCTGGCCACGCAATCGGCGCTGGCCGTTGACGCCGACCTGCTCAGTGAACAGGAGCGCGCCGACATCGACGCCCTCATGCGCGAGCTGGCCGAAGTGGCCCAGGGCCAGGACCACGCCGCCATCAACGCTGCCGTCGAGCGCCTGGCCAAGGGCACCGAGGCCTTTGCCGCCGCGCGCATGAACCGCGGCATCCAGTCGGCGCTCACCGGCCGCACCATCGAAGAAGTCTGAACCGAAAGTCGCCCATGCCCGTCATCCGCATCCTGCCCCACTCGGAGTACTGCCCCGAGGGCGCCACCATCGAGGCCAAGCGCGGTACCTCGATCTGCGAGGCGCTGCTCGACAACCACATCGAGATCGAGCACGCCTGCGAGCTGAGCTGCGCCTGCACCACCTGCCACGTGGTAGTGCGCGAGGGCTTCAAGTCCCTGGGCGAGATGGACGAGGCCGAGGAAGACCTGCTCGACCGCGCCTGGGGCCTGGAGCCCACCTCGCGCCTGTCGTGCCAGGCCATCATCTCGGACCAGGACGTGACGATCGAGATCCCGAAGTACTCGATCAACCACGCGCGCGAGAAGCACTGAGCGAAGCGCACGAGCAAAAGAAAAGGGGCCGCAAGGCCCCTTTTGCTTGGGTCCGGCATCTCGGCCGGCTCCAAGAAAAGACGCCTGCGTGCTGCGGCACGCAGGCGCCAAGGAAAGGGCGGCGTTCCGGAGTCGGGCCCCGCCGCCCTGCTGCAGCACGCGTCAGGCGGCGCGCTTCTCGCCGTGGCGGGTGTAGAGGAAGTCCAGCACCTGCTTGCGCAGCCGGATGTAGCGCAGGTCCTCGGCCAGCGCCACGCGGTCGCGCGGGCGCTCCAGGTCCACGGTGGCGATCTCGCCGATGGTGGCGGCCGGGCCGTTGGTCATCATCACGATGCGGTCGGACAGCAGCACGGCCTCGTCCACGTCGTGCGTGACCATCACCACGGTGCTCCTGGTGCGCGCCACGATGCGCAGCAGCTCGTCCTGCAGCTTGGCGCGGGTGAGGGCGTCCAGGGCGCCGAAGGGCTCGTCCATCAGCAGCACCTTGGGCTCCATTGCCAGGGCGCGGGCGATGCCCACGCGCTGCTTCATGCCGCCGGAAACCTCGTTGGGCCGCTTGGCTGTGGCGTGGCCCATGCCCACCAGCTCCAGCGCCGCCAGCGTGCGCGCCTTGAGCTGCGCCTTGCTCTCCTTGGCACCGAAGACGCGCTCCACGCCCAGGTACACGTTGTCGTAGCAGCTCAGCCAGGGCAGCAGCGAGTGGTTCTGGAACACGACCGCGCGTTCCGGGCCGGGGCCGGTGATCTCGCGGTTCTCGCACAGCAGCACGCCCTGGGTGGGCCGCGTCAGGCCGGCGATGAGGTTGAGCAGCGTGCTCTTGCCGCAGCCGGAGTGGCCGATGAGCGACACGCACTCGCCCTGGGCGATGCGCAGGTCGATGCCCTGCAGCGCGTGGAAGCGGCCCTTCTTGGTGTCGAACACCATCTCGGCGCCTTCGATGCTGATGAAGTTCTGCATGGTGGGTCCTCAGGCTCGTGTGTTGCGGTCAGTCATCGAAGGAGAAGCGCTTGGCCAGGGCCACCAGCGCCTGTTCCAGCAGCAGGCCCACCACGCCGATGACGACGATGGCGATGATGATGTGCTGCACGTTGAGGTTGTTCCACTCGTCCCAGACCCAGAAGCCGATGCCGACGCCGCCGGTGAGCATCTCCGCGGCCACGATCACCAGCCAGGCGGTGCCGACCGACAGGCGCACGCCGGTGAGCATGTAGGGCAGCACGGCGGGGAAGAGGATCTTGCGCGCCAGCGTCAGCTCGCTGAGGTTGAGCACGCGCGCCACGTTGAGGTAGTCCTGCGGCACGCGCTGCACGCCCACGGCGGTGTTGATCACCATCGGCCAGATCGAGCAGATGAAGATGGTCCAGATCGCGGCCGGGTTGGCGGACTTGAACACCAGCAGCCCGATGGGCAGCCACGCCAGCGGCGACACCGGGCGCAGCAGGCTCACCAGCGGCGAGACCATGCGGTTGAGCACGGCGAAGCGGCCGATCAGGAAGCCCAGCGGAATGCCCACCAGCGCCGCCAGCCCGAAGCCCACGGCCACGCGCTGCAGCGAGTTGAGGATGTTCCAGCCGATGCCCTGGTCGTTGGGGCCGTTGCGGTAGAACGGGTCGGCGAACAGCTGCACGGCGGCTTCCCAGGTCGCCGCCGGCGTCGGGAAGGTGGTGCTGTTCATCGTGAGCAGGGCCCAGAGGCCCACCAGCAGCGCGATGCCCCCCACCGGCGGCAGCACGGCGCCGGCCAGGGCGCGCAGGTCGATGAGCGGGCGGCGCTCCAGCGCGGGCTTGGCGGCCGGTGCGTGCGAGGGCTTGGCCGCGGCGGCGGGCTGGGCGGAAGCCTCTGCGGCGGCCTCGGCGGGCGAGTGAAAGACGGCACTGACCATGGTCTTCTCCTGAAGGGTGCTGGGGGCGGCGCCGTCAGGCGGCGGCCACGGCCTTGATCTGGAAGCCGTCGGCGTACTTGGCCGGGTCCTTGCCGTCCCACACCACACCATCGATGAGCTTGCTGGTGCGCATCACGTCCTTGGGCACGCTGATCTTCATGGCCGAGGCCACCTCCCGGTAAAGGTCCACCTGGTTGATCTGCTTGGCCACGGCCAGGTAGTCCGGATGCGACTTGAGCAGGCCCCAGCGCTTGTGCTGGGTGAGGAACCACATGCCGTCGGACAGGTACGGGAAGTTCACCGCGCCGTCGTTGAAGAACTTCATGTGGTTGGGGTCGTCCCAGGTCTTGCCCAGGCCGTTCTGGTAGCGGCCCAGGATGCGCTGGTTGATGGCGTCCACGCTGGTGTTGATGTAGGCCTTCTCGGCCACCGTCTCGGCCATCTTCATCTTGTTCTGCAGGCTGGCGTCGATCCAGCGGCCGGCCTCCAGCACGGCCATCATCACGGCGCGCGCGGTGTTGGGGTACTTCTTGACGAAGTCGCCCGTGGTGCCCAGGACCTTCTCGGGGTGGTCCTTCCAGATGTCCTGCGTGGTGTTGGCGGTGATGCCGATGCCGTCCATGATGGCCCGGTGGTTCCAGGGCTCGCCCACGCAGAAGCCGTCCATGTTGCCCACGCGCATGTTGGCCACCATCTGCGGCGGCGGCACCGTGATGAGCTTGGCGCCGGACAGCGGATTGATGCCCGCCGCGGCCAGCCAGTAGTGCATCCACATCGCGTGCGTGCCGGTCGGGAACGTGCCCGCGAAGGTGTACTCGCGCTTCTCCTTGGCCATCAGCTTGGCCAGCGAGGGGCCATCCACGGCGCCCTTGTCGGCCAGCGCCTTGGACAACGTGATGGCCTGGCCGTTGTTGTTGAGCGCCATGAGCACGGCCATGTCCTTCTTGGGGCTGCCCAGGCCCAGGTGCACGCCGTAGATCAGGCCGTAGAGCACGTGCGCCATGTCCAGCTCGCCGTTGACGAGCTTGTCGCGCACGCCGGCCCAGGAGGCTTCCTTGGTCGGCACGATCTTGACGCCGTACTTCTTGTCGAAGCCCAGCACCGAGGCCATCACCACCGAGGCGCAGTCGGTCAGCGGGATGAAGCCGATGCGCACTTCCTCCTTCTCCGGCTTGTCGGAGCCGGCGGCGTAGACCGCGGCTTGCAGCCCCGGGATCAGGCCGGTGGTGGCAGCGGTGGCGGCCGTCGCGGCGGCGGCCTTGACGATCGAGCGGCGTCCCATGTTGATCGCGTCCTTGTTCATCAGGTGTCCCTACAGATGGCAGTTGGTTTTGCGGCGGGCAAAAAAAAGCGGCGTCCCTGTGACCCGCGCTGCAGTGCAGCCGCGGGGCATGGGGACGCCGTCGTCCTGTTGGCGCTTCCGACCGACCTTGGCCGGATGCCATTCAAATTCCTTGGGAGATCGCCTTTGACTTCCCGCGGTACATGTCGCAATCCCTGTGCCAGGTGATTGACCCGGAATGCCGCCTTTTGGCGTTCCGGGTGCACCAAGCCGGGTTTCAAGGCCCTCCGGCCTGCGCTGCTTTGGTGCCCAGGCTTTGGGGGCGTGGGGGCAACTCAGCCGAGCAGGTCGGCCACGTCGATGATGCGCTGCGCCACCTCGGCCACCTTCAGGCCTTTGTCCATGGCGGTCTTGCGCAGCCGGGCGTAGGCCTGCGCCTCGTCGATGCCCTGTCGCTTCATCAGCAGGCCCTTGGCGCGCTCGATGAGCTTGCGCTCGTCGAGCTGCTTGCGGGCGTCGGCCAGCTCGCGGCGCATCTCCTCCTCGTGGCGGAAGCGCGCCATGGCGACGTCCAGCACCGACTTGATGCGCTCGGGTGCCAGTCCCGCCACCACGTAGGCCGTCACGCCTGCGGCGATGGCGTCGCCCACGTGCGAGGTGTCCTCGTCGTCGGTGAACAGCACGATCGGCCGGCGCGCGTCGCGCGTGGCCATCACGACGTGCTCCAGCGTGTCGCGCGCCTGGCTCTCGGCGTCCACGATGATCATGTCGGGCTGGATCTGCGCCAGCCGCTCCGGCAGGAAGGGGTCGATGGGCAGCACCGCGACGATGTTGTAGCCGTGCTGCAGCAGCCCGATGCGCAGGCTGCGCGAGCGCTCGACCTCGACCATCGCGGCGTCGTCGGACGGGTCGGGATGCAGCGAGTCAGGCGCGACGATGACGATGCGCAGGGCCTGCGAAGATTTCATGCCGCCCCGGCTTGCAAGCTTCACGCCATGAAAGTGCGCCAATGCCCCGCTGGCTACACTGCCGCACCATGAATGTGCTGGGAATCGAATCCTCCTGCGACGAGACGGGCGTGGCGCTGGTGCAGGTGCCGCCCGACGGCGGCGTGCCCCGGTTGCGCGCGCACGCGTTGCACAGCCAGATCGAGATGCACCGCGCCTACGGCGGCGTGGTGCCGGAGCTGGCCTCGCGCGACCACATCCGCCGCGTGCTGCCGCTGGCGCGCCAGGTGTTCGTCGACGCGGGCTGCAGCCTGGAGGACGTGGACGTGGTCGCCTACACGCGTGGCCCGGGCCTCGCGGGCGCGCTGCTGGTCGGCGCGGGCGTGGCCTGCGCCCTGGCCGCGGCGCTGGGCAAGCCGACGCTGGGCATCCACCACCTCGAAGGGCACCTGCTGTCGCCGTTCCTCTCCGACGACCCGCCCGAGTTCCCCTTCGTGGCGCTGCTGGTCTCGGGCGGCCACACGCAGCTCATGCGCGTGCAGGGCGTGGGCGAGTACGAATTGCTGGGCGAGACCATCGACGACGCCGCGGGCGAGGCCTTCGACAAGTCGGCCAAGCTGCTGGGCCTAGGTTATCCGGGTGGGCCGGCGCTGTCGCGACTGGCCGAGTTCGGCAACCCGGAGGCCTTCGAGCTGCCGCGGCCGCTGATGCACAGCGGCAACCTCGACTTCTCCTTCGCCGGGCTGAAGACGGCCGTGATGACGCAGCTGCGCAAGCTCGGCCCCGACGTGTGCGAACAGCCCAAGGCCGACCTCGCGGCGAGCACGCAGGAGGCCATCGTCGACGTGCTGAGCGCCAAGTCCATGAAGGCGCTCAAGGCCACGGGGCTGAAGCGGCTGGTGGTGGCCGGCGGCGTGGGTGCCAACCGCGCCCTGCGCACGCGGCTCAACAGCCTGTGCCGCCGCGTCGGCGTGCGCGTGCACTACCCCGAGCTGCATTTGTGCAGCGACAACGGCGCCATGATCGCCCTGGCCGGCGCGATGCGGCTGCAGAGCGGCCGGGCCGTGCCCGCGCACGACTACGCCTTCGACGTGAAGCCGCGCTGGCCGCTGGCCGAGGCCTGAGCTCAACAGGCGCGGGGCGCGTTGCCTCGCACCCCGTTCGACCTCCTTCCATTCCCGTCCGACCGGACAAGGTGCCTGCGATGCCCGAGTACATCCGTTCTTCCCTGGCGGCGCTGCCGGCGTCGCGGATCCGCGAGGTGGCCAACGCCGGCCTGGGCCGTCCCGACGTGCTGGCCTTCTGGTTCGGCGAGAGCGACGAGGTGACGCCGGCCGAGGTGCGCGAGGCCGCCGCGGCGTCGCTGGCGCGCGGCGAGACCTTCTACGCCCACAACCTCGGCCTGCCCGAAGTGCGCGAGGCGCTGGCGCGCTACGTCTCGGCGCTGCACGCGCCGGTGGGCGCGGAGCGCATCGCCGTGACCAGCGCCGGCGTCAGCGCGCTGATGGTTGCGGCGCAGCTGCTGCTGGCCGCGGGCGACGAGGTGGTGGCTGTGGTGCCCGTCTGGCCCAACATCGCGGCGCAGCCGGAGATCCTGGGCGCGCGGGTGAAGCGGGTGTCGCTGCATCCGCAGCAGGGTGCCTGGAAGCTGGACCTGCAGGAGCTGCTGGACGCCATCACGCCGGCCACGCGCGCGCTGCTGGTCAACGCGCCCAACAACCCCACGGGCTGGACGCTGTCGCGCGCGGAGCAGCAGGCGATCCTCGACCACTGCCGCCGCACCGGCACCTGGATCATGGCCGACGAGGTGTACGAGCGGCTGTGGTGGGGCGAGGGCAGCGAGGCGGGCCGTGCCGCGCCCAGCTTCCTGGACATCGCCGAGCCCGGGGACCGGCTGGTGGTCACGCAGAGCTTCTCCAAGAGCTTCCTCATGACGGGCTGGCGGCTGGGCTGGCTGGTGCTGCCGGGCGACCCGGGCGGGGAGGTGCTGGCGGCCACGGGCAAGCTGCTGGAGTTCAACAGCTCCTGCGCGCCAGTGTTCGTGCAGCGCGGCGCATTGCAGGCGCTGGCGATGGCCGACGACTTTGTGCCGGGGCTGGTGGCGCGCTTGAAGGCCGGGCGCGACACGTTGCTGGAAGGGCTGCAGGCGCTGCCGGGTATCGAGGTGGCGCCGCCGCCGGGCGGCCTGTACGCCTTCTTCCGCGTCGAGGGGCAGGACGATTCGCTGGCCTTCGCCAAGCGCCTGGTGGCCGAGCACGGGCTGGGGCTGGCGCCGGGCTCGGCCTTCGGCGCGGAGGGCGAGGGCTGGCTGCGCTGGTGCTTCGCCTCCAAAGACCTTGAGCGGCTGCGGCTGGGCGTGCAGCGGCTGGCCGGGGCGCTTGACCTATAATCGGAGGCTTCGCGCGTTTGTCCGCATTGCATGCAGTGCGGAAATGGGCGCGGAGACACCAAGAGCACGGCGTGGGTCGGTTTCACCCGCGACCGCAAGTAACCCGGAAACCGCGGCGGCCTGAGCCAGGCCTGTGCCCCGGTTTCCAGCACAGGAAACTCCACTCATGGCAGTTGCTGACATCAAGACGGCCGACATCGTCGCCGCCAACGCCCGCGGCCCCGCGGACACCGGTTCTCCCGAAGTCCAGGTCGCCCTGCTGACGGCTCGCATCAACGAGCTGACGCCCCACTTCAAGACCCACGCCAAGGACCACCACGGCCGCCGCGGTCTGCTCAAGATGGTCAACCAGCGCAAGCGCCTGCTGTCCTATCTGAAGAGCAAGGACGCCGACCGCTACGTGGCGCTGATCCAGAAGCTGGGCCTGCGCAAGTAAGCCTTGCATGAATGACGGGAGCCTGTACTGCAGCCGCAGCACAGGCTCTTTGTCTTTGGAGAGCTGAGGAAACCGGCGTTGATGTGTCATTCCAGGGGGGCTGCGGCTTGCTGCAGCCTCGCTGGAATGGCATCCGCCCCGTCCTCGATACTCCCGGTCCCCAGGCACCACCGACCAAGCGTGCCGAATTTCCGGAGAAAACAATGAGCCTGTTCAACAAGGTCACCAAGACGTTCCAGTGGGGACAGCACAGCGTCACGCTGGAGACCGGCGAGATCGCCCGCCAGTCCGGCGGCGCCGTCATCGTCAACATGGAAGACACCGTGGTGCTGGCCACCGTCGTGGCCGCCAAGAACGCCAAGCCCGGCCAGGACTTCTTCCCGCTGACGGTCGACTACATCGAGAAGACCTACGCCGCCGGCAAGATCCCGGGCAGCTTCTTCAAGCGCGAGGGCCGTCCCAGCGAGCTGGAGACGCTGACCAGCCGCCTCATCGACCGCCCGATCCGCCCGCTGTTCCCTGAAGGGTTCTACAACGAGGTGCAGGTGGTCATCCACGTGCTGTCGCTGAACCCGGAAGTGGCGGCCGACATCCCGGCGATGATCGGCGCCAGCGCCGCGCTGGCCATCAGCGGCATCCCGTTCAACGGCCCGATCGGCGCCGCCCGCGTGGGCTACGCCAACGGCGAGTACGTCCTCAACCCGAGCAAGGAACAGCTGACCACGTCCAAGATGGACCTGGTGGTCGCCGGCACCGAGGCCGCCGTGCTGATGGTGGAGTCCGAGGCCGACATGCTCAGCGAGGAGGTGATGCTGGGCGCCGTGGTCTTCGGCCACGAGCAGGGCAAGGTGGCCATCGCCGCCATTAACGAGCTGGTGCGCGAGGCTGGCAAGCCCGAGTGGAGCTGGCAGCCGCCGGCCAAGGACGAGGACTTCATCGCCAAGGTCACGGCCCTGGCCGAGGAGCCGCTGCGCGCCGCCTACCAGATCCGTTCCAAGCAGGCACGCACCCAGGCCACGCGCGAGGCCTATGCCGGCGTCAAGGCTGCGCTGGCGGCGCAGGGCGTGGCCTTCGACGAGGTCAAGGTCGAGTCGCTGCTGTTCGACATCGAGGCGCGCCTGGTGCGCACCCAGATCCTCAACGGCGAGCCGCGCATCGACGGCCGCGACACCCGCACGGTGCGCCCGATCGAGATCCGCACCGGCGTACTGCCGCGCACCCACGGCTCGGCGCTGTTCACCCGCGGCGAGACGCAGGCCCTGGTGGCCGCCACGCTGGGCACCGAGCGCGACGCGCAGCGCATCGACGCGCTGGCCGGCGAGTTCGAAGAGCGCTTCATGCTGCACTACAACATGCCCCCGTTCGCCACCGGCGAGACGGGCCGCGTGGGCAGCCCCAAGCGCCGCGAGATCGGTCACGGCCGCCTGGCCAAGCGCGCGCTGGTCGCCGCGCTGCCGAGCAAGGACGACTTCCCCTACACCATCCGCGTGGTGTCCGAGATCACCGAGAGCAACGGCTCCTCGTCGATGGCCTCGGTGTGCGGCGGCTGCCTGAGCCTGATGGACGCCGGCGTGCCGATGAAGGCGCACGTCGCGGGCATCGCCATGGGCCTGATCAAGGAAGCCAACCGCTTCGCGGTGCTGACCGACATCCTGGGTGACGAGGATCACCTCGGCGACATGGACTTCAAGGTGGCGGGCACCACCAGCGGCATTACCGCGCTGCAGATGGACATCAAGATCCAGGGCATCACCAAGGAGATCATGCAGGTCGCCCTGGCGCAGGCCAAGGAAGCGCGCCTGCACATCCTGGGCAAGATGCAGGAAGCCGTGGGCGGCGCGCGCGAGGACGTGTCGCAGTTCGCCCCGCGCCTGTACACGCTCAAGATCAACCCCGAGAAGATCCGCGACGTGATCGGCAAGGGCGGCGCCACCATCCGCGCGCTGACCGAGGAAACCGGTACGCAGATCGACATCGCCGAGGACGGCACCATCACCATCGCCTCCACCGATGCCGAGCGCGCCGAGTTCGCCAAGAAGCGCATCGAGGAGATCACGGCCGAGGTCGAGGTGGGCAAGATCTACGAAGGCCCGGTCACCAAGATCCTGGACTTCGGCGCCCTGGTGAACGTGCTGCCGGGCAAGGACGGCCTGCTGCACATCAGCCAGATCGCGCACCAGCGCGTGGAGAAGGTCACCGACTTCCTGACCGAAGGCCAGGTGGTGAAGGTCAAGGTGCTGGAGACGGACGACAAGGGCCGCGTGAAGCTGTCCATGAAGGCGCTGCTGGAGCGTCCGGAAGGCATGCCGGCGGACGAGGACCGTCCGCGCCGCGAGTACGGCGACCGTCCGCCGCGCCGCGAGTACGGCGACCGCCCGCCGCGCCGCGAGCCGCGTGAGCCGCGCGAGCCGCGTCCCGAGGGCGCTGGCGGCTTCGGCGAACAGCCGCAACAGCCTCAGCAGCCTCAGCAGCCGGCGGCGGTGCAGCCGCAGGTGGGCGAGCAGCAGCCCGAGTAAGCGCCATGCGTGCCGTCGAGATCGGCCAGTTCGGCGGGCCCGAGGTGCTGCGTCTGACGACGCGGCCCGACCCGGTGCCCGCCGCCGGCGAGCTGCTGGTGCGGGTGAGCGCCTCGGGCGTCAACCGTCCTGACGTGGTGCAGCGCAAGGGCCACTATCCGCCGCCTCCGGGCGCCTCCGACCTGCCGGGTCTGGAGGTCGCCGGCACGGTGGCGGGTGGCGATCCGGCCGAGCTCGCGGCCGCTGGCCTGAAGCTGGGCGACCGCGTGTGCGCGCTGGTGGCCGGCGGCGGCTATGCCGAGCTGTGTGTGGCGCCCATCGCGCAGGTGCTGCCCGCGCCTGCGGCGCTGTCCGACGTGGAGGCTGCGGCGCTGCCGGAGACCTTCTTCACGGTATGGCAGAACGTGTTCGAGATCGCGCGACTGCAGCCGGGCGAGACGCTGCTGGTGCAAGGCGGCTCCAGCGGGATCGGCGTCACGGCCATCCTGCTGGCCAAGGCGCTGGGCTCGCGGGTCATCGTCACCGCCGGCAGCGACGACAAGTGCGCCGCCTGCGTGGCGCTGGGTGCGGACGCGGCCATCAACTACCGCACGCAGGACTTCATCGAGGAGGCCAAGCGCCTCACCGGCGGGCGCGGCGTGGACGTGGTGCTGGACATGGTGGCCGGCGACTACGTGGGCCGTGAGCTGCAGTGCCTGGCGGAAGACGGGCGGCTGTCGATCATCGCGGTGCAGGGCGGCACGAAGAGCGCCATCGACGCCGGACTGGTGCTGCGCAAGCGGCTGCAGATCACGGGCTCCACGCTGCGCGCGCGCAGCGTGGCCTACAAGGCGCAGCTGGCCGCGGCACTGCGCGCCAGGGTGTGGCCGCTGATCGAGGCCGGGCAGGTGAAGCCCGTGATCCACAAGGTGTTCGAGGCTGCACAGGCGGCCGACGCCCATGCGCTCATGGAATCGAGCACGCACGTGGGCAAGATCGTTCTGACTTGGTGAACAGAAAAATGACTTCTAGACGCAAGCTGGTGGTGGGGAACTGGAAGATGCACGGCAGCCACAAGGCCAACGCCGAGCTGCTGGAGGGCGTGCTGGCCGCGCGTCCCTTCGGCTGCGACGTGGCGGTGTGCGTGCCGTTCCCTTTCCTGTCCGAGACCGCCGTCACGCTGGCTTCCAGCGACATCCGCTGGGGTGCGCAGGACTGCTCTGCGCACGAGCAGGGTGCCTACACCGGCGAGGTGTCGGCGCCGATGCTGCGTGAGTTCGGCTGCCGCTACGTGATCGTGGGCCACTCCGAGCGCCGCGCCTACCACGCCGAGAGCGACCAGCTCGTGGCGGACAAGGCGCGCGTTGCGCTGGCCCACGGCGTCACGCCCATCGTGTGCGTGGGCGAGACGCTGGCCCAGCGCGAGGCCGGCGAGACGGCCTCGGTGGTCAAGCGCCAGCTCTCGGCCGTGATCCACACCCTGGGCCACTGCGTGGCCGAGATGGTGGTGGCTTATGAGCCGGTGTGGGCCATCGGCACCGGCAAGACCGCAACGCCCGAGCAGGCGCAGGAAGTGCATGCATTGCTGCGCGCGCAACTGCAAGCTGCCACGCCGCGCGCCGGCGAGATGCGGCTGCTCTACGGCGGCAGCGTCAAGCCCGACAACGCCGTGCAGCTGTTCGCGCAGCCCGACATCGACGGCGGCCTCATCGGCGGTGCCGCGCTGAAGGCGGCGGACTTCGCCGCCATCTGCCGCGCCGGGGACTGAAGGCGCGCATCGGAACAACGAGAGATCTATGCAAATCTGGTTCAACATCGTCCTGGCGGTGCAACTGCTGGCGGCCGTGGCCATGATCGGCCTGGTGCTGGTGCAGCACGGCAAGGGCGCCGACATGGGCGCCTCCTTCGGCAGTGGCGCCTCGGGCAGCCTCTTCGGTGCCACGGGCAGTGCCAACTTCCTGTCGCGGTCCACCGCCTTGTGCGCCACCGTGTTCTTCGTGTGCACGCTGGCGCTGGCTTACCTGTCGAACTACCGCGGTGCCGAGCCGGCGGCCAACAGCGGCGGCAGCGTACTTGACCGTGCGGTGCCTGCGGCCAGCGCGCCTGCGGCCTCGGCGCCTGTGCAGATCCCGGGTGCCGTTCCCGGTGCCATCCCGGGTGTTGCGGCGCCGGCGGTGCCTGCACCTGCGCCTGTGGCTTCGGACGCGGCGCCGGCGCGCTGATTGCTCAGCTTGTCAGCCGCTTGCAGTCCCGCTCGGTGCGGGCTGCAAGCCCGCTAAAAGGCGCTGTGTCAGCGGCATGAAAAGCACACCCTCTAAGGTGTGAGTTCTGCGCCCTAGGCGTGGAATTGGCCGACCCGAAAGGGCTCGGTTGCGCTCTGGAGGGAAGGGCGCACTGGCTCACCGAGCGAGCCAGCAAAAAACTCCGGGAAGTCCCTCGAATGAGGGAAAACTGGTATAGAATGCAGGTCTGCCGACAAGCAATGCCTCAAGCAAGTCGAGCAGTGCCTGACAAGGCCGACGTGGTGAAATTGGTAGACACGCTATCTTGAGGGGGTAGTGGCGAAAGCTGTGCGAGTTCGAGTCTCGCCGTCGGCACCAGACATTTTTCTCGACCTCTCTGCAAGGTTCTGAGTAGGCGCCTTGCAAGGCGCCCTGAACCAGAGCAGGGAACCCGCAGGCGCGCTCGGCAGGCAGTCCATCAAGGCTGCTGTGGGCGCGCTTTTTTTCTGGTCGCTTTTTGTCGTCACCCACCCACCCACCCAACCAGCTCAGCACGCACATGGACCTGCAGCAATACCTGCCCGTCATTCTGTTCATCCTGGTCGGTGTAGGGATCGGGGTCGTGCCCCAGGTTCTCGGCTTCCTGATGGGGCCGAATCGACCCGACGCGCAGAAGAACTCGCCGTACGAGTGCGGCTTCGAAGCTTTCGAAGACGCGCGCATGAAGTTTGACGTGCGCTACTACCTGGTGGCCATTCTCTTCATCCTGTTCGACCTCGAGATTGCGTTCCTCTTTCCGTGGGCGGTCTCGCTGCGCGAAATCGGCGTGTCAGGTTTCGTGGCCATGATGGTGTTCTTGACCATCCTGGTGGTTGGCTTCATCTACGAGTGGAAAAAGGGCGCCCTGGATTGGGAATGAGCCTGGAATTTCGCTCGGCAATAGGACATTGACGGACTGACCCCATGGGCATCGAAGGCGTTCTCAAGGAAGGCTTCGTCACCACCTCGGTGGACAAGCTGATCAACTGGTCGAAGACGGGCTCGCTGTGGCCCATGACCTTCGGCCTGGCGTGTTGTGCGGTGGAGATGATGCACGCGGGTGCCGCGCGCTACGACATCGACCGCTTCGGCATGCTGTTCCGTCCCAGCCCGCGCCAGAGCGATCTGATGATCGTCGCGGGCACGCTGTGCAACAAGATGGCGCCGGCGCTGCGCAAGGTCTATGACCAGATGGCCGAGCCGCGCTGGGTGCTGTCCATGGGCACCTGCGCCAACGGCGGCGGCTACTACCACTACAGCTACTCGGTGGTGCGTGGTTGCGACCGCATCGTGCCGGTGGACGTCTACGTGCCGGGCTGCCCGCCCACGGCCGAGGCGCTGCTCTACGGCATCCTGCAGCTGCAGGCCAAGATCCGGCGCGAAAACACGATCGCGCGCTGAAGGCGCGCCCGGCGAGCTAGAACCGCATGACCACTTCTCTCGACAACCTGCAGTCGGCGCTGGATGCCGCGCTGGGCGGCCGGATCAAGGCCATCAAGCGTGATCGCGGCGAGATCACCATCACCGTCTCGGCCGCCGACTACGCGGGCGTGGTGCGCGTGCTGCGTGACGATGGGCAACTCAAGTTCGAGCAGCTCATCGACCTGTGCGGCGTGGACTACTCCACCTACAAGGACCAGCCGTGGGACGGCCCGCGCTTCTGCGTGGTGCTGCACCTGCTCTCGGTGAGCCTGAACTGGCGCGTGCGCGTGAAGGTGTTTGCGCCCGACGACGACCTGCCCGTGGTTCCCTCCGTCACCGAGGTGTGGAGCGCGGCGAACTGGTTCGAGCGCGAGGCCTTCGACCTCTACGGCATCGTCTTCGACGGCCACGAGGACCTGCGTCGCCTGCTCACCGACTACGGCTTCATCGGCCACCCGTTCCGCAAGGACTTCCCGATCTCCGGCCACGTGGAGATGCGCTACGACCCCGAGACCAAGCGCGTCATCTACCAGCCCGTGACGATCGAGCCGCGCGAGATCACGCCGCGGATCATCCGCGAAGAGAACTACGGCGGCCTGCACTGAACAACGCGCCATGGCAGAGATCAAGAACTACACCCTGAACTTCGGCCCGCAGCACCCGGCTGCCCACGGCGTGCTTCGCCTGGTGCTGGAGCTCGACGGCGAGGTGATCCAGCGCGCCGACCCCCACATCGGTCTGCTGCACCGCGCCACCGAGAAGCTGGCCGAGACCAAGACCTACATCCAGTCGCTGCCCTACATGGACCGGCTGGACTACGTCTCGATGATGTCCAACGAGCACGCGTACTGCCTGGCGATTGAAAAGCTGCTGGGCATCGAGGTGCCGCTGCGCGCGCAGTACATCCGCGTGATGTTCGCCGAGCTCACCCGGCTGCTGAACCACCTGCTGTGGCTGGGCTGCCACGGGCTGGACTGCGGCGCGATGAACATCCTCATCTACTGCTTCCGCGAGCGTGAGGACATCTTCGACATGTACGAGGCGGTGTCGGGCGCGCGCATGCACGCGGCCTACTTCCGTCCGGGCGGCGTCTACCGCGACCTGCCCGACAGCATGCCGCAGTACAAGGCCTCGAAGATCCGCAACGCCAAGGCGATTTCCAAGCTCAACGAGAACCGCCAGGGCTCGATGCTGGATTTCATCGAGGACTTCTGCAGCCGCTTCCCCAAGAACGTCGACGACTACGAGACGCTGCTGACCGACAACCGGATCTGGAAGCAGCGCACCGTGGGCGTCGGTGTGGTCAGCCCCGAGCGCGCGCTGAACATGGGCTTCACCGGCGCCATGCTGCGCGGCTCCGGCATCGCGTGGGACCTGCGCAAGACGCAGCCCTACGACGTGTACGACCAGGTGGACTTCAACGTCCCGGTGGGCACCAACGGCGACACCTACGACCGTTACCTGGTGCGCGTGCAGGAGATGCGCGAGGCCAACAAGATCATCCAGCAGTGCGTGAAGTGGCTCAAGGCCAACCCCGGCCCGGTGATCACGGACAACCACAAGGTGGCGCCGCCTCCGCGCGTGGACATGAAGTCCAACATGGAAGAGCTGATCCACCACTTCAAGCTCTTCACCGAGGGCTTCCACGTGCCCGAGGGCGAGGCCTACGCGGCGGTGGAGCATCCCAAGGGCGAGTTCGGCATCTACTTCATCAGCGACGGCGCCAACAAGCCCTATCGCATGAAGATCCGCGCGCCCGGGTTCGTGCACCTGTCCGCGCTGGACGAGATGGCCCGCGGCCACATGATCGCTGACGCCGTGGCGGTGATCGGCACCATGGACATTGTTTTTGGCGAGATCGATCGATGAGTTCGCAATCCTTCTTCGCGCCCGCCACGCTGGAGCGCTTCGCGCGCGAGGTCGCCAAGTACCCCGCGGGGCTGCAGCAGTCGGCCGTCATGGCCTGCCTGTCCATCGTGCAGCAGGAGCAGGGCTGGGTGTCGGCCGAGGCCGAGGCGGCCATCGCCGAGTATCTGGCCATGGCACCCATCGCGGTGCGCGAGGTCACGACCTTCTACAACATGTACAACCAGCAGAAGCTGGGCAAGTACAAGCTCAACGTCTGCACCAACCTGCCGTGCCAGCTGCGCAACGGCCAGGGTGCGCTGGAGCACCTGTGCCAGAAGCTGGGCGTGGAGGAGGGCGGCACCACTGCCGACGGCCTCATCACGGTCCAGAAGTGCGAGTGCCTGGGCGCCTGCGCCGACGCGCCGGTGATGCTGGTCAATGACCGTCAGATGCTGAGCTACATGAGCAACGAGCGCCTGGACGAGCTGGTCGACACGCTCAAGGCGCAGGGGTGAACCGCATGCTCGACCTCTCGAAATTCCAGGCGACCGGCCGCGAGACCTGCTTCCACGGCCGCCACATCCAGCCCCAGATCTACGCCGGTCTGGACGGCAGCAACTGGCGCCTCAAGGACTACGTGGCCCGCGGCGGCTACCAGGCCCTGAAGAAGGTGCTGGGCCTCGATGGCGGCGCGGGCATGACGCCGGAGCAGGTCATCGCCGAGGTCAAGGCCTCGGGCCTGCGCGGCCGCGGCGGTGCGGGCTTCCCCACCGGCCTGAAGTGGAGCTTCATGCCGCGGGCGTTCCCGGGCCCCAAGTACCTGGTGTGCAACTCCGACGAGGGCGAGCCGGGCACCTGCAAGGACCGCGACATCCTGCGCTACAACCCGCACATCGTCATCGAGGGCATGGCCATCGCCGCCTACGCGATGGGCATCGGTCGCGGCTACAACTATATCCACGGCGAGATCTTCGAGGTCTACGAGCGCTTCGAGGAGGCGCTGGCCGAGGCCCGTGCCGCTGGCTTCCTGGGTGAGAAGATCCTGGGCAGCGGCTTTAGCTTCGACCTTTTCGCCCACCACGGTTTCGGCGCCTACATCTGCGGCGAGGAAACGGCGCTGATCGAGTCGATCGAGGGCAAGAAGGGCCAGCCGCGCTTCAAGCCGCCGTTCCCGGCGAGCTTCGGCCTCTACGGCAAGCCCACCACCATCAACAACACCGAGACCTTCGGCGCGGTGCCCTGGATCATCCGCAACGGCGGCCAGGCCTACCTCGAAGTCGGCAAGCCCAACAACGGCGGCACCAAGATCTTCTCGGTGGTCGGCGACGTGAACGAGCCGGGCAACTTCGAGGTCCCGATGGGCACGCCCTTCGCGACGCTGCTGGAGATGGCCGGTGGGGTGACCAAGGGCCGCAAGCTCAAGGCCGTGATCCCGGGCGGGTCCTCGTCGCCGGTGCTGCCGGCGAACATCATGATGGACTGCACGCTGGACTATGACTCCATCGCCAAGGCCGGCTCCATGCTGGGCTCGGGCGCCGTCATCGTGATGGACGACAGCCGTTGCATGGTCAAGAGCCTGCTGCGCCTGTCCTACTTCTACCAGCACGAGAGCTGCGGCCAGTGCACGCCCTGCCGCGAGGGCACGGGCTGGCTGTGGCGCGTGGTGGACCGCATCGAGCACGGCAAGGGCCGCATGGACGACCTGGACCTGCTGAACTCGGTGGCCGACAACATCCAGGGCCGAACCATCTGCGCGCTGGGCGACGCTGCGGCGATGCCGGTGCGCGCGATGCTCAAGCATTTCCGCGACGAATTCGCGTACCACGTCGAAAACAAGCGCTGCCTGGTGGGCGGGGCCTGAGACACAACTGCAAGGTGAAGCACCTTTGAACCCCCCGGGCGCCCTTGGGCGCCCGCTGCGCGCCAGGGGGTCTTCGCCAAGAGAAGCCATGGTTGAAATCGAACTCGACGGCAAGAAGGTCAGCGTAGCCGAAGGCAGCATGGTGATGCATGCGGCCGAGGCCGCCGGCACCTACATCCCGCACTTCTGCTACCACAAGAAGCTCAGCATCGCGGCCAACTGCCGCATGTGCCTGGTGGAAGTGGAGAAGGCTCCCAAGCCGCTGCCTGCCTGCGCCACGCCCGTGACGCAGGGCATGATCGTGCGCACCAAGAGCGACAAGGCGATCAAGGCTCAGCAGTCGGTGATGGAGTTCCTCCTCATCAACCACCCGCTGGACTGCCCGATCTGCGACCAGGGCGGCGAGTGCCAGCTGCAGGACCTGGCCGTGGGCTACGGTGGCTCGTCCTCGCGCTACGCCGAGGAAAAGCGCGTGGTGTTCCACAAGGACGTGGGCCCGCTGATCTCCATGGAGGAGATGACGCGCTGCATCCACTGCACCCGTTGCGTGCGCTTCGGCCAGGAAATGGCCGGCGTGATGGAACTGGGCATGCTGCACCGTGGCGAGCACGCCGAGATCACGACCTTCGTCGGCCAGACGGTGGACTCCGAGCTCTCGGGCAACATGATCGACCTGTGCCCGGTCGGCGCGCTCACCAGCAAGCCCTTCCGCTACAGCGCCCGCACCTGGGAGCTGTCGCGCCGCAAGAGCGTGAGCCCGCATGACAGCACCGGCGCCAACCTGATCGTCCAGGTCAAGGCCAACCAGGTCAAGCGCGTGCTGCCGCTGGAAAACGAGGCCGTCAACGAGTGCTGGCTGGCCGACCGCGACCGCTTCAGCTACGACGCCCTCAACAGCACCGCGCGCCTGACCGCCCCGATGATCAAGCAGGGCGGCGAGTGGAAGACCGTGGACTGGACCACGGCGCTGGAGTTCGTCGCCAACGGCCTCAAGCAGGTCAAGGCCCAGTTCGGTGCCCAGGGCATCGGCGCCATCGGCTCCGCGCACAGCACGGTGGAAGAGCTGCACCTGCTGGCCGAGCTGGTGCGCGGCCTGGGCAGCGACAACATCGACTACCGCACGCGCCACGCCGACTTCGGCAACGTGGACGCACCGGGCACCGCGCGCTGGCTGGGCATGCCCATCGCCGAGCTCTCGACACTGGACCGCGCCTTCGTGGTCGGTTCCTTCCTGCGCAAGGACCACCCGCTGTTCGCGCAGCGCCTGCGCCAGGCCGCCCGCCACGGCGCCCAGATCAGCAGCCTGCACGCGCTCAAGAACGACTGGCTGCTCCCCGTGGACAACCACATCACGGCTGCGCCGAGCGGCTGGGTGCAGGCACTGGCCGAGGTGGCCGCCGCCGTGGCCGCCAGCGCCGGCGTGGCCGCGCCGGTCAAGGCCGAGGCGACCGAAGCCGCGCGCGCCGTGGCCGAGTCGCTGCTGTCGGGCCACAACAAGGCCGTGCTGCTGGGCAACGCTGCCGCGCAGCATCCGCAGGCCTCGACGCTGCTGAAGCTGGCCAGCTGGATCGCCGAGCACACCGGCGCCAAGGTCGGCTACCTCACCGAGGCCGCCAACACCGTGGGCGCGCAGCTCGTGGGCGCGATGCCGAAGCAGGGCGGCCTCAACGCCGGCCAGATGCTGTCGCAACCGATGAAGGCGCTGCTGCTGCTCAATACCGAGCCGGTGTGGGACGCTGCCGACGCCGCCGCGGCCACCGCGGCGCTGGAAGGCTCCGGCCTGGTGGTGGCGCTCACCGCGTTCAAGGACGCCGCGGTGCCCAACGCCGATGTGCTGCTGCCCATCGCGCCTTTCGCCGAGACCGCCGGCAGCTTCGTCAATGCCGAAGGCCGTCTGCAGAGCTTCTTCGGCGTGGTCAAGCCCGTGGGCGAGACGCGTCCGGCCTGGAAGGTGCTGCGCGTGCTGGGCAACCTGCTGGGGCTGGACGGCTTCAACCAGGAAAGCGCCGAGGAAGTGCGCGCCGAGGCGGTGGGCGACGGCAGCGGCATTGCCGCCAAGCTGTCCAACCGCAGCAGCGCGCAACTGCCGGCCAGCACCGCGACCGCCACGCCGGGCCTGTTCGAGCGCATCGCCGACGTGCCCATCTATGGTGCCGACATGCTGGTGCGCCGCTCCGGTCCGTTGCAGCTGACCGCCGATGCCCGTCCGCCGGTGGTGGGTCTGCCCAGCGCGCTGTGGCAGGCACTGGGTCTCGCCGAGGGCCAGCGCGTGCGCGTGACCCAGGGCAGCGTCAGCGCCGAGCTGCCGGCCCGCGAGGACGCCACGCTGGCCCCGAACGCCGTGCGCGTGAGCGCGGCGCATCCTGACACCGCCACGCTGGGCGCCATGTTCGGTGCCATCACTGTGCAGAAGATTTGAGGACGACGCGATGATCGATTCCCTCAACCAATTCGGCAATGCCACGCTGGGCACCGGCCTGTGGCTGGTGGTGTGGTCGCTGCTCAAGATCGTGGTGGTGGTGCTGCCGCTGCTGGGCTGCGTGGCCTACCTGACGCTGTGGGAGCGCAAGGCCATCGGCTGGTCGCAGATCCGTCCGGGTCCCAACCGCGTCGGTCCGCTGGGCCTGCTGCAGCCGATCGCCGACGCGGTCAAGCTGATCTTCAAGGAGATCATCCGCCCGACCGCCGCCAACAAGGGCCTGTTCTTCCTGGGCCCGATCATGACCATCATGCCCGCGCTGGCGGCCTGGGCCGTGGTGCCTTTCGGTCCCGACGTGGCGCTGGCCAACGTCAACGCTGGCCTGCTGTTCCTGATGGCCATCACCTCGCTGGAGGTGTATGGCGTGATTATCGCCGGCTGGGCCTCTAACTCGAAGTACGCCTTCCTGGGCGCGCTGCGTGCCTCGGCGCAGATGGTGAGCTACGAGATCGCCATGGGCTTCGCGCTGGTGGTGGTGCTGATGGTGACCGGCAGCCTGAACATGACCGACGTGGTGATGTCGCAGGACAAGGGCCGTTTCGCCGGCATGGGCCTGAGCTTCCTGTCCTGGAACTGGCTGCCGCTGCTGCCGATCTTCGTCGTGTACTTCATCTCCGGCTTGGCTGAGACCAACCGCCATCCCTTCGACGTGGTTGAGGGCGAATCGGAAATCGTGGCCGGTCACATGATCGAGTACTCGGGCATGAGCTTCGCCATGTTCTTCCTGGCCGAGTACGCCAACATGATCTTGGTCTCCACGCTGGCCGTGATCATGTTCCTGGGCGGCTGGCTGTCGCCGGTCAGCGCGCTCGACTGGATCCCGGGCTGGATCTGGCTCGCTGCCAAGGTCTTCGTCGTGGTGACGATGTTCCTGTGGGTGCGCGCCACGTTCCCCCGCTTCCGCTACGACCAGATCATGCGCCTGGGCTGGAAGATCTTCATCCCGGTCACCCTGGTGTGGCTGCTGGTCGTGGGTCTGTGGATCCAATCGCCCTGGAACATCTGGAATTGAGCCATGTCTGCTGTCAAGGACTTCTTTTCAAGCTTCCTGCTCCTTGAGCTGTTCAAGGGCATGGCCCTGACCGGGCGCCACTTCCTCTCCAAGACCATCACGGTCCAGTTCCCCGAGGAAAAGACGCCCCTGTCTCCGCGCTTCCGCGGCCTGCATGCGCTGCGCCGCTATGAGAACGGCGAGGAGCGCTGCATCGCCTGCAAGCTGTGCGAGGCGGTGTGCCCGGCCATGGCCATCACGATCGAGTCGGACGTGCGCGAGGACGGCAGCCGCCGCACCACGCGCTACGACATCGACCTGACCAAGTGCATCTTCTGCGGCTTCTGCGAGGAAAGCTGCCCGGTGGATTCCATCGTCGAGACGCACATCCTCGAGTACCACGGCGAGAAGCGCGGCGACCTGTACTACACCAAGGACATGCTGCTGGCGGTCGGCGACCGCTACGAGCGCGAGATCGCAGCCAACAAGGAGGCCGACGCCCGCTACCGCTGACGGCCCACGACGTGCCGCCGGCACGCATGCGCAAGCCGCATGCGTGAGGGTGGTGCGCGTGCCCGCGTGTCTCAAGCGTCCAACGACATGACCACGACCGCTCTGTTCTACCTCTTCGCCACAGTGTTGCTGCTGGCGTCCTTCGCCGTGATCACGGCGCGCGACACGGTGCACTCCGCCCTGTACCTGGTGCTGGCGTTCTTCACCGCCTCGTGCGTGTGGATGCTGCTCAAGGCCGAGTTCCTCGCCATCACGCTGGTGCTCGTGTACGTGGGCGCCGTCATGGTGCTGTTCCTCTTCGTGGTGATGATGCTCGACATCAACACCGATGCCTTCCGGCACAACTTCTGGAAGCACTTTCCCATCGCGGGCCTGGTGGGTGCGCTCATCGCGCTGGAGATGGCGCTGGTGCTGACCAGCGGCTTCAACGTGCCCGAGGCTGCGGCGGTGGATCCGAAGCTGGCCGAGCTGGGCAACACCAAGCTGCTGGGCATCGAGATCTACACCCACTACCTGTACCCGCTGCAGATTGCGGCCGTGCTGCTGCTGGTGGCCATCGTGGCGGCCATCGCGCTGACGCTGCGCCGCCGCAAGGACTCGCGCTACCTCAACCCGTCGGAGCAGGTGCGCGTGAAGAAGAGCGACCGCCTGCGCATCGTGCAGATGCCGCCGGTGGTGCAGGCCAAGAACGCCGCGGAGGAGGGCAAGGCATGAATCTCGGATCCATCACGCTGGGGCACTACCTGTCGCTGGGCGCGATCCTGTTCGCGCTGTCGGTGATCGGCATTTTCCTCAACCGCCGCAACCTGATCGTGCTGCTGATGGCCATCGAGCTGATGCTGCTGGCCGTCAACCTCAACTTCGTCGCCTTCTCGCACTACCTGGGCGACATGGCGGGCCAAGTCTTCGTGTTCTTCATCCTGACCGTGGCGGCCGCTGAGTCGGCCATCGGCCTGGCGATCCTGGTGGTGCTGTTCCGCAACCGCGCCACGATCGCAGTGGAAGAGCTCGACACGCTCAAGGGTTGACGCGGGAAGGCCTACAACAAATGTCTGCAGAACTGTCCAAGAACCTGCTGCTGGTCGTGCCGCTGGCGCCCCTCGTGGGCTCCATCGTGGCCGGCATGGCCGGCCGAGCCGTCGGCCGCCGCGGCGCCCACGTGATCACCATCCTCGGGGTGCTGATCTCCTTCATCATCTCGGCGCTGGTGCTGCGCGACGTCATCGCCGGCGCGCGCTTCAACGAGACCATCTACGAGTGGATGGTGCTCGGCGACCTGAAGATGGAAGTCGGCTTCCTGGTCGACGGCCTCACCGCGATGATGATGTGCGTGGTGACCTTCGTGTCGCTGATGGTGCACATCTACACCATCGGCTACATGCACGAGGACCCGGGCTACCAGCGCTTCTTCTCGTACATCTCGCTGTTCACCTTCTCGATGCTCATGCTGGTCATGAGCAACAACTTCCTGCAGCTGTTCTTCGGCTGGGAAGCGGTGGGCCTGGTGAGCTACCTGCTGATCGGCTTCTGGTACACGCGGCCCACGGCGATCTTCGCCAACATGAAGGCGTTCCTGGTCAACCGCGTGGGTGACTTCGGCTTCATCCTGGGCATCGGCCTGCTGGCTGCCTACGCCGGCACGCTCAACTACGGCGAAACCTTCGCCAAGGCCGACGAGCTGGCCAAGCTGAGCTTCCCGGGCACCGACTGGATGCTGATCACGGTGGCGTGCATCTGCCTGTTCATCGGCGCCATGGGCAAGAGCGCGCAGTTCCCGCTGCACGTGTGGCTGCCCGACTCGATGGAAGGCCCCACGCCGATCTCCGCGCTGATCCACGCCGCCACTATGGTGACGGCCGGCATCTTCATGGTCACGCGCATGTCGCCGCTGTTCGAGCTGTCGGACACCGCGCTGAACTTCGTGCTGGTCATCGGCTCGATCACCGCGCTGTTCATGGGCTTCCTGGGCATCATCCAGAACGACATCAAGCGGGTCGTTGCGTACTCCACGCTGTCGCAGCTGGGCTACATGACGGTGGCGCTGGGCGTGTCGGCCTACTCGGTGGCGGTGTTCCACCTGATGACGCACGCGTTCTTCAAGGCACTGCTGTTCCTGGGCGCGGGCTCGGTGATCATGGGCATGCACCATGACCAGGACATCCGCAACATGGGCGGGCTGCGCAAGTACATGCCCATCACCTGGATCACCTCGCTGCTGGGCTCGCTGGCGCTGATCGGCACGCCGCTGTTCTCGGGCTTCTACTCCAAGGACAGCATCATCGAGGCCGTTCACGCCAGCCACCTGCCGGGCGCGGGCTTCGCGAACTTCGCGGTGCTGGCCGGCGTGTTCGTGACGGCGTTCTACTCGTTCCGCATGTACTTCCTGGTCTTCCACGGCAAGGAGCGCTTCGGCCAGGCTCACCATGACCACCATGGCGACCACCACGACGAGGAGCCGTCGGACGACCACCACCACGGCCTGGCGCCGGGGCAGAAGCCGCACGAGTCGCCCTGGGTCGTGACGCTGCCGCTGCTGCTGCTGGCCATCCCGTCGGTGATCATCGGCTACCTGACCATCGAGCCGCTGCTGTACGGCGACTTCTTCAAGGACGCGATCTTCATCGACCTGGAGAAGCACCCGGCGATGGAAGAGCTGGCGCACGAGTTCCACGGCGCGATGGGCATGGCCTCGCACGCGCTGACCTCGCTGCCCTTCCTGCTGGCCCTGGCCGGTGTGGTGACGTCCTACGTGTTCTACATGATTGCTCCCGCCATCCCCGCCGCCATCCGGCGCGTGGCGAGCCCGATCTACACGATCCTGGAAAACAAGTACTTCATGGACGCCTTCAACGAGCACGTGATCGCCGCCGGCGCGCGCCTGCTGGGCAAGGGCCTGTGGAAGGGTGGTGACCAGGGAATCATCGACGGTGCCGTCATCAACGGTTCGGCCAAGGCCGTCGGGGGTATCGCGGGCGTCGTGCGTCTGGTGCAGACCGGCTACCTCTACTGGTACGCGCTGGTCATGATCCTGGGCGTGTTCGGGCTGATGACGTGGCAGCTGTGGCCCCAGCTGACGAGCCTCTTCGGGCGTTGATAGGCAGGGCGGAGAATAACGATGGGATTGTTGAGTGTTGCCATCTGGCTGCCGGTCGTCGTAGGCGCCGTGCTGCTGGCATTGGGTCGGGACGAACAGGCGAACACGGTGCGCTGGCTGGCACTGCTGGGTTCGATCGCGGGCTTCCTGGTCACGCTGCCGCTGCTGTCGGGCTTCGACAACACGACGGCCGCGATGCAGTTCGTTGAGCGCGCGCCCTGGATCGAGCGCTTCAATGTCTTCTACCACCTGGGCCTGGACGGCATCTCGCTGTGGTTCGTGCCGCTGACCGCGTTCATCACGGTGATCGTGGTGATGGCGGGCTGGGAGGTCATCACCGAGCGCGTGAACCAGTACATGGGCGCGTTCCTGATCCTCTCGGGCCTGATGATCGGCGTGTTCTCGGCGCTGGACGGGCTGCTGTTCTACGTCTTCTTCGAAGCCACGCTGATCCCGATGTACATCATCATCGGCGTGTGGGGCGGCCCGCGCCGGGTGTACGCGGCCTTCAAGTTCTTCCTGTACACGCTGGCCGGTTCGCTGCTGATGCTGATCGCGCTGATCTACCTGTACTACAAGTCGGGTGGCAGCTTCAACATCCTGGACTGGCACAAGCTGCCGCTGCCGCTGTCGGCCCAGACGCTGCTGTTCTTTGCGTTCTTCGCCGCTTTCTCGGTGAAGGTGCCGATGTGGCCGGTGCACACCTGGCTGCCCGACGCGCACGTCGAGGCGCCTACCGGTGGTTCGGTGGTGCTGGCGGCGATCATGCTGAAGCTCGGCGCCTACGGCTTCCTGCGCTTCTCCATGCCCATCGCCCCCGATGCGGCGCGCGAGTACGACTGGTTCATCATCGCGCTGAGCCTCACGGCGGTGATCTACATCGGCCTGGTTGCGCTGGTGCAGAACGACATGAAGAAGCTGGTGGCCTACTCGTCCATCGCGCACATGGGCTTCGTGACCCTGGGCTTCTTCATCTTCAACGAGCTGGGCGTCTCCGGCGGCCTGGTGCAGATGATCAGCCACGGCTTCGTCTCGGGCGCGATGTTCCTGTGCATCGGCGTGCTCTACGACCGCGTGCACTCGCGTGAGATCGCCTCCTACGGTGGCGTGGTCAACACCATGCCCAAGTTCGCCGCCTTCGCGCTGCTGTTCTCCATGGCCAACTGCGGCCTGCCGGGCACCGGCGGCTTCGTGGGCGAGTGGATGGTGATCCTGGGCACGGTCAAGGCCAACTTCTGGCTGGGCATGCTCGCCGCGACCGCGCTGATCTCGGGCGCCGCCTACACGCTGTGGATGTTCAAGCGCGTCTACTTCGGCGACGTGACCAACGACGACGTGCGCACGCTCTCCGACCTCAGCGTGCGCGAGTTCGCGATGCTGGGCGTGCTGGCGGTCGCCACGCTGTGGATGGGCCTCTATCCGAAGCCCTTCACCGATTCGATGCACGTGTCGGTGAACCAGCTGCTGGCGCACGTCGCCACCCCCAAGCTGGGCAACGCCACCGCCCAGACTGAAGGTCAAGCCACCGACGCCACGGTGGCCGACGCCGCCAAGCCGAACTGAGCCGCACGGGAGTCTTCACAACATGAATCCGATGAACTGGCTGGTAGTCCAGCCTGAGATCGTGCTGCTGGTGATGGCCTGTGTGGTCGCGCTGGCGGACCTCTTCGTCAAGGACGAGCGACGCCGTCCGACCTTCTGGCTGTCGCAGCTGTCGCTGGCGGTGGTGGCCTTCATCCAGGTCGACCAGCTCGGCGCCATGATGCAGGCCGAGCAGCTGGGCAACGGCCTCACCAGCATGTACGGCATGCAGCAGATGGTGGTGGCCGACCCGATGGGCCGGCTGCTGGCGGTCTGCGCCACGCTGACCCTGATGGCGACGCTGGCCTATGCGCAGCCCTACATCGGCTCGCGCGACATGCTCAAGGGCGAGTTCTTCTCGCTGTCGATGCTGTCGCTGCTGGGCGTGCTGGTCATGCTCTCGGCCAACAACTTCCTGGTGATCTACCTGGGCCTGGAGCTGATGACGCTGTCGCTGTACGCCCTGGTGGCGCTGCGCCGCGACCATGCCGTCGCCACCGAGGCGGCCATGAAGTACTTCGTGCTGGGCGCACTGGCCAGCGGCTTCCTGCTCTATGGCCTGTCCATGATGTACGGTGCCACCGGCACGCTGGAGATCGGTGGCGTGTTCGACGCCATCCAGGGCGGCCGCATCAACCGCGACGTGCTGACCTTCGGCCTGGTGTTCATCGTGGCGGGCCTGGCCTTCAAGCTCGGCGTGGTGCCCTTCCACATGTGGGTTCCCGACGTGTACCAGGGCGCTCCGACGGCCGTGACGCTGCTCATCGCCGGCGCGCCGAAGCTGGCTGCCTTCGGCATCACCATCCGCCTGCTGCACGAGGGCATGAACGGCCTGGCGCGCGACTGGCAGCAGATGCTGATCGTGCTGGCCGTGGCTTCACTGGTGATCGGCAACCTGGCCGCCATCGCGCAGACCAACCTCAAGCGGCTGCTGGCCTACTCGACCATCGCGCAGCTGGGCTTCATGCTGCTGGGCCTCACGCCCACCGTCGTCGGCGGCAACACCGTCTCGGCGGCCAACGGCTACAGCTCCGCGCTGTTCTACCTGATCACCTACGTGCTCACCACGCTGGCGAGCTTCGGCCTGATCATGCTGCTGGCGCGCCAGGGCTTCGAGGCCGAGGAGATCAAGGACCTGGCGGGCTTGGGCAAGCGCAGCCCCTGGATGGCCGGCGTGATGCTGATCGTGATGTTCTCGCTGGCCGGCATCCCGCCGACGGTGGGCTTCTACGCCAAGCTCGCCGTGCTGCAGGCGCTGGTGACGACGGGCGAAGCGGCCTACATCACGCTGGCCGTGGTGGCGGTTGTGCTGTCGCTGATCGGCGCCTTCTACTACCTGCGCGTCGTGAAGGTCATGTACTTCGACGAGCCCGTCGAGAGCGTGCAGATCACCGGCCCCGCGGGCGCCCGTGCGCTGCTGGCCGTCAACGGCGCCGCCGTGCTGGTCCTGGGCCTGCTGCCCAGCGGCCTGATGGCCCTGTGCCGCGACGTCATCGTCAAGGCGCTGGCGACCTGAGGCCGCTGCCATGAACCACGGCGCCGAGGTCGCACTGGTGCTGCTGGCCGCCGTGGTCGGCGCCAACTTGCCGTTCTTCACCGAGCGGCTGCTGCTGGTGGGTCCGCGGCGTGCTCCCAAGGCCTTCGGCTGGCGGTTGCTGGAGCTGCTGCTCCTGGCACTGCTGACGCTGGGGCTGGGGCGCCTGCTGGAAGCCCGCATCGGCCAGATCTACCCGCAGGGCTGGGAGTTCTACGCCGCGCTGGGCTGCCTGTTCCTGACGCTCGCCTTCCCCGGCTTCATCTGGCGTTACCTGAGGCGGCAACATGGCTGAAGACGATCACCTGCGTGAACACCAGCTCCAGTCGGAGCAGGTGTTCAAGGGCAACTTCCTGCGCGTGAGCCGCGACAAGGTGCGGCTGCCCGACGGCCACGAGACAGAGCGCGAGTTCATTCGCCACTCGGGCGCCTCGGTGGTGGTGCCGGTGCTCGATGACGGGCGGCTGGTGCTGGTGCGCCAGTTCCGCTATCCGCTGCAGCGGGTGATCCTGGAGTTCCCCGCCGGCAAGATCGATCCGGGCGAGCCGCCGCTGCACACCGCCGTGCGCGAGCTGACCGAGGAGACGGGCTACACCGGTGGCGAATGGGCCTATGCCGGCCCGATCCACAACGCCGCGGCCTACTCCGACGAGGTGATCCACCTCTATTTCGCCCGTGGCCTGCGCGAGGGCGAAGCCGCGCTGGACCAGGGCGAGCACCTCGACGTGGTGTGCATGACCGAGGACGAGCTCGATGCGCTGGCCGCGCGGGGCGAGCTCAGCGACGCCAAGACGCTCATCGGCCTGCTGTGGCTTACCAAGTGGCGGCAAAAGCTGTGGTCGCTGGAATGGCAGCCGGCGCCTGTGCTGCCCGAGGACGATAATTCCTCCCATGAAGGTGCTTGATCTGCGCTGTGACAACAGCCATGGCTTCGAGGGCTGGTTTGGCTCCGAGAACGATTTCACCAGCCAGCTGGAGCGCGGCCTGGTCGAATGCCCCCTGTGCGGCAGCAAGGCCGTGAACCGCTTGCCCAGCGCGCCGCGGCTCAACCTGTCCAACGCCCGCGAGCCCGCACCGCAAGCAGCCGAGCAGGCCAGTGTTCCCCGCCAGGCGCCCACGCCGGAAGCGCAACAGCTCCAGGCGCTGTGGATGAAGGCGGTGCGGCACGTGATGGCCAACACCGAGGACGTGGGCGAGCGCTTCGCGGACGAAGCCCGCCGCATCCATTACGGCGATGCGCCAGATCGCGGTATCCGCGGCCAAGCCAGTGCCGACCAGGCCGCCGAGCTGGCGGAGGAGGGCATTGACGTGCTGCCCCTGCCTATCCCGAAGGCGCTCAAGGAGCCGATCCAGTAAGCGGCTGCGGCTGCTGCTGTTTCTCTGATGAACCCGGCCGCTGGCCGGGTTTTTTCATGCCGGCGCGCTGTGCCTACAGCACCCGGCCCGGGTTCAGCAGCCCCTGCGGATCGAGCGCCTGCTTGATGGCGCGCATCAGCGCCATGGCGGTGGGCGACTTGCGCTGCGCCAGCTCTTCACGCTTGAGCGAGCCGATGCCGTGCTCGGCGGAGAAACTGCCGTCGAAGGACTGCACGGCGTCGAACACGATCCGGTTCACCGCCGGCTCGTGGTCGCGCAGGAAGGCCGCGCCATCGCCGCCTTCCGGCACCTGCACGTTGTAGTGAAGGTTGCCGTCGCCCAGGTGGCCGAAGTTGACGATGCGCACGCCGGGAAAGGCCGACTGCAGCGCCGCGTCCGCCTGCGCACAGAAGGCCGGGATGCTGGAGACGGGCAGCGCGATGTCGTGCTTGATGTTGAGCCCTTCCTGCGCCTGGGCCAGCGAGATGGACTCGCGCACGTGCCACATGGCCTTGGACTGCGTCTGGCTCTGGGCCACTGCGGCGTCCTCGATCAGCCCGTCCTCCAGCGCCGTGGCCAGCAGCGCCTCGAAGCGTTCCTGTGCGTGCGTCTCGCTTTCGTCGTCGCTCTGCTCCAGCAGCACCGTCCACGCTGCGCCGGGCAGCGGCTGCGGCAGCTCAGGAAAGTGCTTGGCCACCAGGTCCAGCGCGAAGCGGCCCATCACTTCGAAGCCGGTGAGGCCCGCGCCCAGCTTCTGGCGCGCCGCCTTGAGCAGCCCCACCGCCTGTTCCATCGAGGCGCAGGCGGCCAGTGCCGTGGTGACGGCCGCGGGCCGCGGGAAGAGCTTCAGCGTCGCGCCCGTGATCACGCCGAGCGTGCCTTCGCTGCCGATGAACAGGTCGCGCAGGTCGTAGCCGGTGTTGTCCTTGCGCAGCCCGGTGAGGCCGTCCCAGACCTCGCCCTGCGCCGTGACCACCTCCAGGCCCAGGCAGAGCTCGCGCGCGTTGCCGAAGCGCAGCACCTGGGTACCGCCGGCATTGGTCGCGAGGTTGCCGCCGATGGTGGCGCTGCCCTCGGCCGCCAGGCTCAAGGGGAACAGCAGCCCCTGCGCCTCGGCCGCCTCCTGCACCGACTGCAGCACGCAGCCGGCGTCCACCGTGAGCGTGAGGTTGGCCGTGTCCAGCGCGCGCACGCGGTTCATGCGGCGCAGGCTCAGCACCAGCTGGCGTCCGCTGTCGTCCGGTACGCTGCCCACCACCAGCCCGGTGTTGCCGCCTTGCGGCACCACTGTCACGCCGTGCCGGGCGCACAGGCGCATCACGGCTGCCGCCTGGGCCGTGTCCGCCGGGCGGGCCACCGCCAGCGCCTTGCCGTGCCAGCGCTTGCGCCAGTCCTGCTCGTAGCTGGAGAGGTCGCCGTCGCACAGCACATGGTCGGCGCCGAGGGCGGCGCGCAGCTCGTTCAGAAATTCCGCGCTCATGGCTTACTTCTTTCCTTCCGCGGGAACCGGGGCATGCTTGAGGCGCCAGCGCACGTGCGTCGCGCAGGCGACGAACAGCAGCAGGCACAGGACGATCTCGATGAGTGCAAGCCAGGCGCCCGGGGCCGGCTCGCTGGTGGCGCGCACGACGCCCTCGGCAAAATAGATCCACACCAGCAGGCTGACCCAGCGGTAGGTGTACATGCGCCGCCTGAGCAGCCCCGCCAGCGGCACCACCAGTGGCAGCACTTTCAGCGCCAGCGTGCCGCGCCCGGTGGGTGCCAGCCACAGCTCCCACGCCAGCCCAAGAACGATCAGTGCCACCAGGCAGGCCACGGCCAGGTTGCGCGTGCGGCGCACCATTGGCGGCAGCGTGTTGAAGGCAGGATCAATCGACATGTTTGGCATCATAGTGTTGATGAACACCCCCTCCGCCCGCTGGCGTGGCCGGTGCCTGGAGGCGTGGCGGGTGCTGCGCCACTGGCCTTGGCGCGACACGTTCCGCACGCTGCACCAGCGTTTCCGCGAAGACAAGCTCAGCCTCACTGCCAGCAGCCTGACCTTCACCACGCTGCTGGCGCTGGTGCCGCTGACCACCATGGCCTTCGCGCTGTTCTCGGCCTTTCCGGTGTTCGGCAGCTTCCAGACGGCGCTGGAGAAGTACTTCATCCAGGCGCTGGTGCCCGACAACATCTCGCGCCAGGTGCTGAGCCAGCTCACGCAGTTCGCGGCCAAGGCGCGGCGCCTGAGCGGCGTGGGCTTGGTGCTGCTGGGTGCCACGGCCGTGGCCACCATGCTCACCATCGATCGCGCGCTCAACGCCATCTGGGCCGTGCGGCGCCCGCGTCCCATCGGGCAGCGCGTGCTGGTGTACTGGGCCGCGATCACGCTGGGGCCGCTGGTGCTGGGCGTGAGCCTGTCCGTCACCTCCTACGCGCTGTCGGCTTCGCAGGGCTGGGTGCACGCGCCGCCCTGGGGCGTGAGCCTGCTGCTCAACCTCTTCGAGTTCGGGCTGCTGGTGACCAGCATCGCGGCGCTGTTCCATTACGTGCCCAACACGCAGGTGCGCTGGGCGCATGCCTTCGCCGGCGCGCTGTTCGTGGCACTGGGCTTCGAGCTGGCCAAGGACCTGATCGCCTGGTACTTCAGCAAGGTGCCGACCTACTCGGCCATCTACGGTGCCTTCACCACGCTGCCGATCCTGCTGGTGTGGCTCTACGCGGGCTGGGTGATCGTGCTGCTGGGCGCGCTGATCGCCGCCAGCGCGCAGAGCCTGATGCAGGGCACCGCGCGGCTGCCCACCGGACCGGGCCAGCCTTTCACGCTGGCGCTGGCGCTGCTGCGGGTGCTGGTGGCGGCGCAGCGCGAGGGCCGGCCCGGGCGCTCGCAGACGGCGCTGGCGCGCACGCTGGGCGTGGACCCGCTGCGCCTGGAGCCGGTGGTGGACACGCTGGTGGAGCTGGACTGGATCGGCCGCCTGGAGGAGGGCGGCGCTCAGCGCCTGGTGCTGCTGTGCGACCCGGGCCGCACGCCGGCGACGCCGCTGATCGACCGGCTGCTGCTGCAGCCCAGTGCCGAGACCCAGGCCTTCAGGCTCCAGGCCGGCGTGGAGAGCGTGTCGCTGGAAGAGCTGCTGCGCTGAGCGCGCAGCCCCGGGCGCAAGATCCTTGCTGACACCAGGGCGGCATGCCGCTACGGTGCCGTCAGGCGCGGCCTGATGCCGCAAGGGAGCCGCCTATGAACGCCAGCGAGGAATTCATGGCCCACGTCGGGCGCGAGCTGCAGGGCCTGCGCACCGCTGGGCTGTTCAAGCAGGAACGCGTCATCGCCGGCGCGCAGGGGCCGCGCGTCGTGCTCGCCGATGGGCGCGAGGTCCTCAACCTGTGCGCCAACAACTACCTGGGCCTCAGTGCGCATCCGCGCGTGGTGCAGGCGGCGCAGCAGGCGCTGCAGAGCCACGGCTACGGCATGAGTTCGGTGCGCTTCATCTGCGGCACGCAGGACCAGCACAAGGCGCTGGAAGCGCGGCTGTCGCGCTTCCTTGGCACCGAGGACACCATCCTCTACGCGGCGGCCTTCGACGCCAACGGCGGGCTGTTCGAGCCGCTGTTCAGCGAGGAGGACGCCATCGTCAGCGACACGCTCAACCACGCCTCCGTCATCGACGGCATCCGGCTGTGCAAGGCGCGCCGCTACCGCTACGCCCACGACGACATGGCGGACTTGGAGCGCTGCCTGATCCAGGCCCGTGCCGACGGCGCGCGCTTCGTGCTCGCCTTCACCGACGGCGTGTTCTCCATGGACGGGAGCGTGGCGCAGCTCGACCGCATGCGCGCGCTGTGCGACGCCCACGGCGCGCTGCTGGGCATCGACGACAGCCACGCCACCGGCTTCGTCGGCCCCACGGGCCGCGGCACGCACGAGCACCGCGGGCTGCTGTTAGACGGCCGGGCGCGGGTGGACCTGATCACCGGCACGCTGGGCAAGGCCCTGGGCGGCGCCTCGGGCGGCTTCACCAGCGGGCGGCGCGAGGTGATCGAGCTGCTGCGGCAGCGCTCGCGGCCCTACCTATTCTCCAACTCGCTGGCGCCGGCGATCGTGGGCGCGTCGCTGGCCGTGCTGGACCTGCTGGAGCAAAGCGCCGGGCTGCGCGAGACGCTGATGGACAACGCGCGCTGGTTCCGCGCCGCCATGGCCGAGGCCGGCTTCGAGCTCAAGCCGGGCGAGCATCCGATCGTGCCGATCATGGTTTACGACGCACCCAAGGCCCAGGCGCTGGCGACGCGGCTGCTGGAGCTGGGCGTGTACGTGGTGGGCTTCTTCTACCCGGTGGTGCCGCAGGGCCAGGCGCGCATCCGCGTGCAGCTCAGCGCCGCGCATGCGCGCGCCGACCTGGAGCAGGCGGTGGCAGCGTTCCGGCAGGCCGGGTGCGAGCTGGGGCTGGTGCGGTGACGGCGGGGCGTGGAGCAGGGGGCGGCGTGGGCGAAGCTCTGAAGATCCTGGTGGTGGGGGCCAACGGTCAGATCGGCAGCGAGCTGGTCGAGGCGCTGGTGCAGTGCCATGGGCGCGAGGCGGTGGTGTCGGCCGACCTGGCGCCCACGGGCCGTGTGCCGGGCGTGGCGCACGAGGTGCTCGACGCCACCGATGCCGCCGCGCTGGGCGAGGTGGCGCGCCGGCACGGCATCACGCAGCTCTACCTGCTGGCCGCGGCGCTGTCGGCGCGCGGCGAGCAGCACCCGACCTGGGCCTGGGACCTGAACATGAAGAGCCTGATCAACGTGCTGGAGCTGGCGCGCACGCTGCCGCTGCAGCGCGTGTTCTGGCCCAGCTCCATCGCCGCCTTCGGCGCCTCCACGCCCAAGGACGCCACGCCGCAGCACACAGTGATGGAGCCCGACACCGTCTACGGCATCTCCAAGCTCGCGGGCGAGGGCTGGTGCGCGTGGTACCACCGCCGCCACGGCGTGGACGTGCGCAGCCTGCGCTACCCCGGCCTCATCAGCTGGAAGACGCCGCCCGGCGGCGGCACGACCGACTACGCCGTGGAGATCTTCCACGCCGCGCTGGCGCAGAACCGCTACACCTGCTTCCTGCGCGAGGACCAGGCGCTGCCGATGATGTTCATGCCCGATGCCATCCGCGCCACGCTGGAGCTGATGGCGGCGCCGGCCGAAGCCATCCGCGAGCGCCGCAGCTACAACCTGGCGGGCATGAGCTTCACGCCGCGCCAGATCGCCGACGCGATCGCGCAGCGCCTGCCCGGCTTCACGCTGCACTGCGAGCCCGACTTCCGTCAGGCCATCGCCCAGAGCTGGCCGGCCTCCATCGACGACGCGCCCGCGCGCGCCGACTGGGGCTGGCAGCCGCGCTACGACCTGCAGGCCATGGTGGACGCGATGCTCTCCGCATTGCGCCCATGGTGATTGCGCGTAAGGGATTGCACTGGGCGCTGTGATATGTTGGATGCAGTTTGTTTTTCTAATTTCCTGGGGAATTTCATGAAGGTCAGCGACATCCTTCGCGTCAAGGGCAGCGCCCTCTTCACCGTCTCGCCGGACCAGTCTCTGGCCCAAGCATTGCAGACCATGGCCGAGCACGACATCGGCTCGCTGGTCGTGGTGAGCTATGGCGACGTGGTGGGCATGCTGACCTTCCGCGAAGCCATCCAGGCCGTGGTGCGCACGGGCGGCAAGCTCGAAGACGCCACGGTGCGCAGCGTGATGGACGACTTCCCGCTGAGCTGCACGCCCGAGACGCCGATGGACGAGGTGCGGCGCATGATGCTGCAGCGCCATGCGCGCTACATGCCGGTGCTGGACAAGCGCACGCTCATGGGCGTGATCTCCTTCTACGACGTGGCCAAGGCCGTGGTGGACGCGCAGGACTTCGAGAACCGCATGCTCAAGGCCTACATCCGCGACTGGCCGGCCGAGGAAGAGGGCGCCACCGCCGCGGCGCCGCTGCCGCCGGCCGCCTGATCCACGGCCAAGCGGCTGTCACAATGAGGGGCCCGCACGAGCGGGCCCTTTTTCTTTGTCCGACCGATTCACTTCGCAGCGCACCAGCATGTCCGGCAGCACCCTTGGCGAACTCTTCCGCGTCACCAACTTCGGCGAAAGCCACGGCCCGGCCATCGGCTGCGTGATCGACGGCTGCCCGCCCGGGCTCGCGCTCAGCGAGGCCGACATCCAGCCCGAGCTGGACCGCCGCCGCCCCGGCACCTCGCGCCACGTGACGCAGCGCAGCGAGGCCGACGCGGTGGAGATCCTCTCCGGCGTGTACGAGGGCCAGACCACCGGCACGCCGATCTGCCTGCTGATCCGCAACACCGACCAGCGCAGCAAGGACTACGGCAACCTGCTCGACACCTTCCGCCCCGGCCATGCCGACTACGCCTACTGGCGCAAGTACGGCGTGCGCGATCCGCGCGGCGGCGGGCGTTCCTCGGCGCGGCTGACGGCGCCCACGGTGGCTGCCGGCGCGGTGGCCAGGAAGTGGCTGCAGCACAAGTACGGCATGCGCTTCATCGGCTGGATGTCGGCGCTGGGCGCGACCGAGATCCCCTTCGAGGGCTTCGAGCACATTCCCAACAACCCCTTCTTCGCCGCCAACGCCAGCCTCATTCCCGAGCTGGAGGCGCAGATGGACCAGCTGCGCCGCGACGGCGACTCCATCGGCGCGCGCATCAGCGTCATCGCGCAGGGCGTTCCGGCCGGGCTGGGCGAGCCGCTGTTCGACCGGATCGATGCCGACATCGCCCACGCCATGATGGGCCTCAATGCCGTCAAGGGCGTGGAGATCGGCGACGGCTTCCGCAGCGTGGCGCAGCGCGGCTCCGAGCATGGCGACGAGCTCACGCCCGAAGGTTTCACCAGCAACCATGCCGGCGGTGTACTGGGTGGCGTGAGCACAGGGCAGGACCTGGTGGTGTCGCTCGCCATCAAGCCCACGAGCTCGATCCGCGTGCCGCGCGCCTCCATCGACCGCGCCGGCCAGCCGACCACGGTGCAGACCTTCGGTCGCCACGACCCCTGCGTGGGCATCCGCGCCACGCCCATCGCGGAAGCGCTGCTGGCGCTGGTGGTGATGGACCACGTGCTGCGCCACCGCGCCCAGTGCGGCGACGTGGCGCTGCCGCTGCCGCAGATCCCGGCGTCCGCGCCGCGCTGAGCGCGCCGGCAGGGCCAGGCACTTCGCCCACCGTGGCGGCACTTCGTTCCTGCGGCCCAGAATGAGAAAACCGGCCCGCGAGGGCCGGTTTTGCTTGGGAGCCGCGGCGGCTGCCGCTTCAGCGCTTCAGTGCTTGCGCGTGTTGTCGTTGAAGAGCGTGCGGCCGGCGTCGGCGACGTGGCCGGACCAGCTCAGCCAGTCGTTCCAGCCGTTGGCCGCCATCTGCGCCACCTGCCGGCCGGCTTCCTGCGCCGGCCACATCAGCGGGCTGGCGGCCATGGGGCTGAGCACATGCTCCACCTCGGCTTCGATCATCTCGGAGGAGCCGCCGAGGGCGGCCTGCAGCTTGAAGAAGTTGAGCGCCGATTCCCAGTAGGCGCTCTGCAGCCGCAGCAAGCCGTTGCCGGTGGCCTGGGCCACCTGCAGCCACTGGTCGGTGCCCAGCTCGGTGAGGCGGGTGGCGAAGCGCAGCAGGGCGTCGAAGTCGGCGCGAGCCAGGCTGGCCTGGACGCTGGCGAGGTCGCTGAGGTTGCGGGCCTCGCCAAGTTCTCCATCAAGTTGCTGCAGGCCCTGCATCACTTGGCGGCTGAGCTCGGCCTGGGCCTCGCCCAGGTGCTGCGTGCCGCTGAGCATCGCGTTGATGGCGGCCAGGTGCCAGCGCAGCTGCTCGCGGCCCACGCGCTCGCCCCAGCCGTTGATCACTTCGTCCAGCGTGGCCTCGCTGGAGGCACGGGCCTCGTTGGCGGAAGCGCCCAGGGGAGTGTTGATGGCAGCGCCGTGGGAATGTTCAAGCGTGGCTTCTGTGGCGGCAGCCAGCGGGGTGCGCGGGCTGCGAGGGGAGGTGGCGCGTTGCGGGGAAGTCGACACGTGGTTCTCTCCTTCTGTTCCCTCTAGCGGGAGCCGGACCGGGCCGTGCTTCGGCCTGCCGGGGCGGGGAGCCCGGACCATAAAGGTCACGGCCGCGGCGAACAACCCAGGTTTTCCATCTGTAACGGTAGCTGTAACAAATGCACCTTGGAAGGTGATGGCTCGCTTACATCGGGAATCAAGTGCTGCCCCGGGTCACCAGGGTGCAACCCACATCGACGCTGCTGCGAACCGCCGTCTCACCCCGCATGAGCTGCAGCAGCATGGCGGCGCCCTGGCGTCCGATCTGTTCGCGCGGCGTGCGCACGGTGGTCAGCGGCGGCAGCATCTGGTCGCTGCCGGCAAGGTCGTTGAACCCGGCCACGGCCACGCGCTGCGGCACTGGCACGCCCAGGCGCAGTGCCGCCAGCAGCCCGCCTTGCGCCAAGTCGTCGTTGCAACAGAAGAGGGCATCGGCGTCCTCGCACTGCTGCAGGGCGCGCTCGAACAGCTCCGCGCCCAGCGCCATCGACGAGCGCCGCGGATCCAGCAGCTCCAGCCCAGGGTCGTGGAGGCCCGCGCCGCGCAGCGCATCCCGGTAGCCCTGCAGCCGCTGCAGCGTGCGCGGGTCCAGTTGCGCGCCGATGAACATCACGCGCCGGCGCCCGCGCTCGATGAGGTGGCGCGTCATCGCGTAGCCCGCGGCCGTCTGAGAGAAGCCCACGCTGTGCACGCCCGGCGTGTCGGAGGTTTCCATCAGGTGCACGCAGGGCACGCCGGCCGATTCGATCAGCTGACGGCTGCCCTCGGTGCGGTCGAAGCCCGTGAGCAGCAGGCCAGCCGGACGGTGCGCCATGTAGCCGCGCAGCAGCTCTTCCTCCTCGGCCGGGTCGTAGTGCGTCACGCCGATGAGCATCTGGTAGCCCGCGGGCATCAGCGTGGCGTGGACCGCTTCCAGCAGATCGACGAACACGGTGTTGCTGAGCATGGGCACCAGCACCACCACCTGCGAGCTGCGCGCCGAGGCCAGCGCTCGGGCAGCCGGATCGGGCACGTAGCCCAACTGCTGCGCCGCTTCCTGCACCCGCGCCACCAGCGCCGGGTCCACGCTGCGCTGGCCGCGCAAGGCGCGCGAGGCGGTGATGGGGCTCACGCCGGCGGCCTGCGCCACTTCGTTCAGCGTGATGCGGCCCGTGGCCCGGCGTCTGATGGAACTCATCTCGGTAATTGCCCTGTGTCGTGATGCTTGCGCTTGTTTTAGGATAGCGCTGTCCCAGCCTTGTTGCAAAGTGTTAACTTGCTGAGGGCGAAGGGTACATGGAGCAGGAAGAGGCGGACCGGATGGTCCGTTTTTTGTGTCGCAGTGGGGTAGCGCTGTCCAATCAGGTTCACATCAATGTGGACCGTCGTGTTTCGGGAGCTGGAATGGATTCGATCGTGGTCATGGGCGTGGCGGGGTGCGGCAAGTCGAGCCTGGGCGCCGACCTGGCGCGCGCGCTGGGCCTGCCGCTGGTGGAGGGCGACGACTTCCACCCGCCGGCCAACCAGCAAAAGATGCGGGACGGCATACCGCTGACCGATGCGGACCGCGCCGGCTGGCTGGACGCGCTGGCCGGCGAGCTGGCCGCGGCGCCGGACGGCACGGTGCTGACCTGCTCGGCGCTCAAGCAGGCCTACCGTGACCGGCTGCGCGCCGCGGCGCCGGGCCTGCGCTTCGTGCACCTGGTGCTGAGCCGCGAGGAGGCCTTGCGCCGCGTGGGCGCGCGCGCCTCGCATTTCTTTCCTTCCAGCTTGGTGGACAGCCAGCTCGCGACGCTGGAGTCGCCGGCCGGCGAGCCTGGCGTGGTCGAGCTCGATGCGACGCTGCCGCCCGAGGCGCTGCGGGCAGAGGCGCTGCGCCAGCTTGGTTCCTCAGGAAAACCCTAGGACGCGAAAAAACTTGCACCTGGCTGTCATCCGGTCCGGGGGTTGCTCCGTTGTGCAGTGACCGTCCCGATGGACGCCACGACGTATCAGCCATGACGAAGCACGCCGCCCACAACCGCCCCGCCGAGCGCAAGCCTGCCGACCCGCTGTTCGAAGGGACCGACAGTGCCGACAAGGGCCGCAAGTTCGAGCCCTTCTACATCGCTCCGCTGGGACACGACCGGCGTGTCGGCGGCCGTGCCCGCCGCTTCGACCAGAAGCGCTGACAGGTTCTTGCCGGTGGTCGCCCTCTCGCGACTGCCGGTCTGAGCCAGCTCAAGGCGCCTGCCACGGCGCCGCGCGATGCTGGTCCTGCCAGGCGCCAAGCGGCCGCACTCGTGGCCCGCGCCGTGCGAAGGAGTCACCATGCAAGCTGCACCTCACACGGGCTTCACGCCCATGGACCCGGGCCGTGTCAACACGATGGACCCGGCCGAGCTGCGCTACTGGTGTGACCAACTCCATTGCACCGAAGACGAGTTGAAGGACATCGTCGACCGCGTGGGCGAGCACGTGGCCGCGGTGCGCGAGGCGCTGGAACAGCGCCTGCCGCGGCAGTAGCCGTCCTTCCTTGCAGGTCGCTGCCTTCGCGCAGCGCTCAGCACTCGACGATGTTGACCGCCAGCCCGCCGCGGGCGGTCTCCTTGTACTTGGTCAGCATGTCGGCGCCGGTCTCGCGCATGGTCTTGATGACCTTGTCCAGGCTGACGTGGTGCGTGCCGTCGCCGCGCAGCGCCATGCGCGCGGCGTTGATGGCCTTGACCGAGGCGATGGCGTTGCGCTCGATGCACGGGATCTGCACCAGCCCGCCCACGGGGTCGCAGGTCAGCCCCAGGTGGTGCTCCATCGCGATCTCGGCGGCGTTCTCCACCTGCGCCGGGCTGCCGCCCGTCACTGCGCACAGCGCGCCGGCGGCCATGGAGCAGGCCACGCCCACTTCGCCCTGGCAGCCGACCTCGGCGCCGGAAATGCTGGCGTTCTCCTTGTAGAGAATGCCGATCGCCCCGGCCGTGAGCAGGAAGTCCACCACGCCGGCGTCTGTGGAGCCCGGCACGAAGCGCCGGTAGTAATGCAGCACCGCCGGCACGATGCCGGCCGCGCCGTTGGTGGGCGCCGTCACCACGCGCCCGCCGGCCGCGTTCTCCTCGTTGACCGCCAAGGCGAACAGGTTCACCCAGTCGATCACGGCCAGCGGGTCCTGCGGGCCCGGCGTCGCCGCCTGCACCGTGAGCTGGCGCCAGAGTTCCGGCGCGCGCCGCCGCACCTTGAAGCCGCCGGGCAGCACGCCCTCAGTGCGGCAGCCGCGCGCCACGCACTGCTGCATCACGCTCCAGATGTGCATCAGCCCGGCGTCGATGTTGGCGTCGGCGCGCCAGTGGCGCTCGTTGCGCCGCATCAGCTCGGCAATGGAGATCTTTTCCCGCTCGCACAGCGCCAACAGCTCCGCGCCGCTGTGGAGGGGGTACGGCAGCACCGTGGTGTCCGGCGCGATGGCGCGGTGCCGGCTGCCGTCGGCCGCCACCTCCTCGCTGACCACGAAGCCGCCGCCCACCGAGTAGTAGGTGCGCTCGGCGAGCACCGCGTCGGCCGCGTCCAGCGCCCGCAGCGTCATGCCGTTGGCGTGGAAGGGCAGCGTCTCGGTGCGGTGGAAGCGCAGGTCCGCGGCGGCGAACCGCACCGGGTGGCTGCCGCCCAGCGGCAGCCGCTCGTCCTCGCGAAAGCGCTGCAGCAGGCCCGGCACGGCATCCACGTCCACCGTCTCCGGGTCGTGGCCGGCCAGGCCCAGCAGCACCGCCTTGTCGCTGCCGTGGCCCTTGCCGGTGGCGCCCAGCGACCCGTACAGCTCGCACTGCACGCGCGCCGTGCGCTCCAGCAAGCCTTCCTGGCGCAGCCGATCGGCAAACCGCCGCGCCGCGCGCATCGGCCCCACCGTGTGGGAGCTGCTTGGGCCGATGCCCACCCGGAACAGATCGAAGACCGACACCGCCATGCGTGTGCTCCTTCAGGCGTTGCCGGCCGCACGGCGTTTCAGTCCTCGTAGGACGCCGTGGGCGGGCAGGTGCAGAACAGGTTGCGGTCGCCGTGCACGTTGTCCACGCGCCCGACCGGCGGCCAGTACTTCTGGCGCCGCAGCGCGGCCACCGGGTAGGCGGCCTGCTCGCGGCTGTAGGCGTGAGTCCACTCGGACTTGAGCAGCATCTCGGCCGTGTGCGGCGCGTTCTTCAGCGGGTTGTCCTCGCGCGGCCAGGCGCCGGACTCGACCTGCGCGATCTCCTCGCGGATGGCGATCATCGCGTCGCAGAAGCGGTCCAGCTCCACCAGCGGCTCGCTCTCGGTGGGCTCCACCATCAGCGTGCCGGCCACGGGGAAGGACAGCGTGGGCGCGTGGAAGCCGTAGTCGATGAGCCGCTTGGCCACGTCCTCGGCCGTCACGCCGGAGCTGTCCTTGAGCGGGCGCAGGTCCAGGATGCACTCGTGCGCCACGCCGCCGCCCTGCAGGCCGTCGATCTCGCCGCTGAAGTGGATGTCGTAGTGCGCCGACAGCCGCGCCGCCACGTAGTTGGCCGACAGGATCGCCGTCTCGGTGGCGGCCGTGAGGCCGTCGGAGCCCATCATGCGGATGTACATCCAGCTGATGGGCAGCACCGCCGCGTTGCCCAGCGGCGCGGCCGACACCGGGCCCACGCCGCCTTGCACTTGCGCGCCGCCCGGCTGGCTGGGCAGGAAGGGCACGAGGTCCTCCACCACGCACACCGGGCCCACGCCGGGGCCGCCGCCGCCGTGCGGGATGCAGAAGGTCTTGTGCAGGTTCAGGTGGCTCACGTCGCCGCCGAACTCGCCCGGCGCCGCCAGACCCACCAGCGCGTTCATGTTGGCGCCGTCCACGTACACCCGGCCGCCGTGCTCGTGCACCAGGGCGCAGAGCTCCTTGACGTGCGGATCGAACACGCCGTAGGTGGAGGGGTAGGTGATCATGATCGCGCCCAGCTTGGCCGAGTGCTGCTCGCACTTGGCGCGCAGGTCCGCCAGGTCCACGTTGCCCATGGCGTCGCACTTCACCACCACCACCTTCATGTTCACCATGCCGGCGCTGGCCGGGTTGGTGCCGTGGGCGGACTCGGGGATCAGGCACACGTCACGGTGGCCCTGGCCGCGCGAGGCGTGCCAGGCCTGGATCGCCAGCAGGCCGGCGTACTCGCCCTGCGAGCCGGCGTTGGGCTGCAGGCTGATGCCGGCGTAGCCCGTGGCCTGGCACAGCCAGGCGCGCAGCTGCTCGTCCATCAGCCGGTAGCCCTCCAGCTGGTCCGCCGGCGCGAAGGGGTGCACGTGCGCGAAGCCCGGCCAGGTGATGGGGATCATCTCGCTGGTGGCGTTGAGCTTCATGGTGCAGGAGCCCAGCGGGATCATCGTGCGGTCCAGCGCCAGGTCCTTGTCCGACAGGCCGCGCAGGTAGCGCAGCATCTCGGTCTCGCTGTGGTGGCTGTTGAACACCGGGTGCGTCAGGAAGGCGCTCTCGCGCGCCAGCGCCGCGGGCAGCAGCGGGGCGCTGCGCTCCAGGTCGGCGAAGGTGGGCACGGCCTGCTCGCCGGCGAACACCTTCCACAGCGCCTGCAGCTCCTCGCGCGTGGTGGTCTCGTCCAGCGTGATGCCCAGCGAGTCGGCGCCGGCGCGGCGCAGGTTCATGCCGGCGGCTTCCGCGGCGGCCAGCAGCCCGGCGGTGCGCTCGCCGGTGAGCACGTGCAGCGTGTCGAAGGCCTCCTCGTTCGCCAGCGTCCAGCCCAGCTGCTTCAGGCCCGCGGCCAGGATCGCCGTGTAGGCCGCCACGCGGCGGGCGATGCGCTTGAGGCCTTCGGGGCCGTGGTAGACGGCGTACATGCTCGTCACCACGGCCGGCAGCACCTGCGCCGTGCAGATGTTGGACGTGGCCTTCTCGCGGCGGATGTGCTGCTCGCGCGTCTGCAGCGCCAGGCGCAGCGCCGGGGCGCCCTGCGAGTCCACGCTCACGCCCACCAGGCGGCCGGGCATGGAGCGCTTGGCCGCGTCGCGGGTGGCCATGTAGGCGGCGTGCGGGCCGCCGCAGCCCATGGGCATGCCGAAGCGCTGCGTGTTGCCCACGGCGATGTCGGCGCCCAGCTCGCCCGGCGCCTTCAGCAGCGTCAGCGCCAGCAGGTCGGCGGCGACGATGACCTGGCCGCCGCGCGCGTGCACGGCATCGGCCAGCGGTTTCAGGTCGCGCACGCGGCCGGTGACGCCGGGGTACTGGAACAGCGCGGCGAAGCAGTCGTGCTCGCCGGCGGACTCGGCCGGGCCGGTGACGATCTCGATGCCCAGCGGCTGCGCGCGGGTGCGCATGACCTGCAGCGTCTGCGGCAGCACGTCGTCGGCGACGAAGCAGCGCGTGCTCTTGCTCTTGCCCACGCGCATGGCCAGCGTCATGGCCTCGGCGGCGGCGGTCGCCTCGTCCAGCATGGACGCGTTCGCGATGTCCATGCCCGTGAGGTCCGTGAGCATGGTCTGGAAGTTCAGCAGCGCCTCCATGCGGCCCTGCGAGATCTCGGCCTGGTAGGGCGTGTAGGCGGTGTACCAGGCGGGGTTCTCCAGCACGTTGCGCAGGATGACCGTGGGCGTGAGCGTGCCGTGGTAGCCCTGGCCGATGAAGCTCTTCAGAACGCGGTTGCGCGAGGCGATCTCGCGCAGCTCCAGCAGCGCCTGGGCCTCGGTGGCCGGCGCGGGCAGCGCCATCGGCTTGCTGCGCGCGATGTTGCGCGGCATCACCGCCTCCACCAGCGCGCGGCGCGAGGCGGCGCCGATGGCCGACAGCATCTGCGCCTGCTCATGCGGCTCCGGGCCGATGTGGCGGGAAACGAATTCGGACCTGTTCTCGAGTTCGGCCAGCGACGGGAAGGATTCAGGCATGGTGAGGAGGCGGCAAGAGAGGGTGTGCGGCGCAGGCCAGGAGCGCCTGCCGGAGACTTGGGGGGCTTGGGAGGGGCGCGGCAATCGACTTGCCGCGCCGGCGGCACGGGCGCTCGCGGCCCGTGCCGGGGGGCATCACGACTCGGACTTCAGCAGCACGTCGTAGGCCGGGCCGTCCATGAGCTCGTCGAACTCGGCCATGTTGGTGATGCGCACCTTGAAGAACCAGCCTTCGCCCATCGGGTCGGAGTTGGCCAGGTCGGGCTGGTCGCGCAGCGCCTCGTTGACCTCCACCACCTCGCCGCTGACGGGCATGTAGATGTCGGCGGCGGCCTTGACGGACTCCACCACGCCTGCCACCTCGCCCTTGGCGTAGGTCTTGCCCACCTCGGGCAGATCGACGAACACCACGTCGCCCAGCGCGTCCTGCGCGTGCTGCGTGATCCCGACCACGGCGGCATCGTGGTCCTCGATGTTGATCCACTCGTGTTCGGGCGTGTACTTGGTGGTCATGGGCAGGTCTCCTGGGCGGACGGCGCGCTGCGGGCGCCGGGTTGAGAAACGAAGAGGATGTTGCGTGACGGGCGCCGGCGGCGGGTGCCGCGGCCGGCGCCGCGCGGGAGTCGTCAGCCGCGGTGGTAGCGGTGCGGCGTGAAGGGCATGGCCACCACGCGCATGGGCTGCGGCTTCAGGCGCACTTCGGCGCTGAGGTCCGCGCCCGGCACGGCGTGCGCCGTGTCCACGTAGCCCATGGCGATGGGCTTGGCGAGCTGCGGCGACATCGTGCCGCTGGTGACCTTGCCCACGCGCTGGCCCTGCGCGTCCAGCACCGGCGCGCCCTCGCGCACCGGGGCGCGCTCCAGGCCGAGCAGGCCCACGCGCTTGCGCGGCGCGCCGTTGGCCAGCTGGGCCTCGATGGCCGCGCTGCCCGGATAGCCGCCGGCGCGCGCGCCGCCCGGGCGGCGCACCTTCTGGATGGCCCAGGTCAGCGCCGCTTCCACGGGCGTGGTGTCCTCGTCGATGTCGTGGCCGTAGAGGCACAGGCCCGCTTCCAGGCGCAGCGTGTCGCGCGCGCCCAGGCCGGCGGGCTTCACTTCGGGCAGCGCGAGCAGCGCCTTGGCCAGGGCCTCGGCGGCCTCGGCCGGCACGGAGATCTCGAAGCCGTCCTCGCCGGTGTAGCCGCTGCGGCTGACGAAGCACTCGGCGCCGGCCAGCGTGAAGGTGCCGGTGCCCATGAAGGTCAGCGCCGCCACGCCGGCGTCCAGCTGCGCCAGCGCCTGCACCGCCAGCGGGCCCTGCAGCGCCAGCAGCGCGCGCTCGGGCATGGAGATCACCTGGCAGCGGTGGCCGATCTGGGTGCGCATCAGCTGCAGGTCGTGGTCCTTGCGGCTGGCGTTGATGACCATGAACAGGTCGTCCGGACGGCGCGCGACCATCAGGTCATCCAGGATGCCGCCGGCGGTGTTGGTGAAGAAGCCGTAGCGCTGCTTGCCCACGGGCAGGTCCGCCACGTCCACCGGCACCAGCGACTCCAGCGCCAGCGCCGCGTCCTGGCCCACCAGGCGCACCTGGCCCATGTGCGAGACGTCGAAGAGGGCCGCCGCCTCACGGCAGTGCCGGTGCTCGGCCAGGATGCCGCCGGGGTAGCTCACCGGCATCTCGTAGCCGGCGAAGGGCACCATGCGCGCGCCCAGCTCCAGGTGCAGCGCGTGCAGCGGCGTGCGCTGCAGGGCAGGGGTGGACGAGGCGTCGGCGGGCGAGGAGGCGGTCGGAGCGGTCATGGCAGGTCTCCCAAGGGCGGGCGGCCACCGGTGAAGGTGGAGCTTGTGTGCCCCCGCTGTCCGCTTTACCTGAGAGATTGGCGAGGGCCCCTGACTTGAGGATGCCACTGCGCTTGCCCCTTCGGTGGACTGCAAAAACCCGTGACGGGTGCAGCCTCTCTCCAGTGAGGTGTCGTCCTTGGAAGGACGCTTGCCAGTCCTTTTGCCTGAGCGTTCGGAGCCGAGCCCCTGCGCCTTCGGCGGCCCCACGTTCAAGGGGGCTCTCTCCTGGCGGGCGGCAGTGTAGCAGCCGCGCCCCGGGCTTCCGCCCGGTCCCGCCCGGGATGTCGCAAAAGAAACAACAGTCGTCGCCGAGAGACAAGTCTTCCTGCGCAAGACCCGCTAGCCGGCGGCTGCCGGCGCCGGGCTCACATGCCGCCGTAGTTGGGCCCGCCGCCGCCTTCGGGCGTGACCCAGACGATGTTCTGCGTCGGGTCCTTGATGTCGCAGGTCTTGCAGTGCACGCAGTTCTGGGC
>NZ_AUMO01000044.1 GCF_000430725.1 Azohydromonas australica DSM 1124 | reverse complement strand
ACCGAGGCCGCCGTGGTGGCCGCCGTGTACGCGCTGCTGGTGTCGATGCTGGTGTACCGCGAGATGAAGCTCAACCAGCTCTACGGCGTGTTCGTCTCGGCGGCCAAGACCACCGCCGTGATCATGTTCCTGGTGGCCGCCGCGATGGTCTCGGCCTGGCTCATCACCGTGGCCGACATCCCCAGCCAGATGATCAGCCTGCTGGAGCCCTTCATGGGCAACCAGACGCTGCTGCTCATCGCCATCATGTTCCTGGTCATGGCCGTGGGCACCGCCATGGACATGACGCCCACCATCCTGATCATGACCCCGGTGCTCATGCCCGTGATCAAGGCCGCGGGGATCGATCCGGTCTACTTCGGCGTGCTGTTCATCATCAACAACGCCATCGGCCTGATCACGCCCCCGGTGGGCACCGTGCTCAACGTCGTGGCCGGCGTGGGCCGCATGAAGATGGACGAGGTCACCCGTGGCGTCATCCCGTTCATGACCGCGCAGTTCATCGTCATGTTCCTGATGGTGTTCTTCCCCTCCATCGTCACCGTGCCGGCGCGCTGGTTCGCCGGCTGAAGCCGGGGCGGCTCGCACCAATGAAAAGGGCCGGCATGTGCCGGCCCTTCCCGACGCCCGTGCCCATGGCACGGGCGTTCTTGCTTCATCAGGCCGGCACGCTGAGCTTGACCTGGTAACCCGCGGCGTTGCTGGGATGGTCCTGGCGCGTGAAGACCGAACGGTCGTTCTTGAGCACGATCACTTCGAAGAACGGCTTGAAGCGCGTCTCGGACACGCCGAAGGCCTGCAGGAACTTGCCGAACAGCACCTGCTCCTCGGGCTCGGGCTGGCCGTCGGACAGCGACGAGTCGATGAGGTTCACCAGGATGCACATGCGCTGCGCATCGCTGAGCAGCGGCGTGGCTTCGGACAGGAACTGCTCCACCGTGTGCGAGCGCCGGTACTTGAGCGCGCTGTCCAGCAGCGCCTGGTTCTGCGCGCCGACACCGACGGTGCCGTTGCCGCTGTCCTGCCCGCCCAGCACGGACAGCAGGTGGCCGATTTCCTCGTGGTCCATCTCGCCATCGGCGGACATCATGTAGAGAAGGCTGGTGGCCAGCGCCTTGTGCGGCGTCATCTTCTCGCCCGAGTCGCTCTTGAACATGTCGAAAAGGCCCAAATCGATCTCCTTGGTAGCAGGTTCGTCTTGATGTGCCGGCGCGCGGGATGCGCACCGGCCTTGGTCGCCGGCCTGGTTGCTTCAACCGCCGACCAACGCATTGTTGCGGGATCGATGATTCGAGAAAAGCTGTTTCTCTCGATGGAATTCATCGAGAAAATTCACGGGTTTTCAGAGGCAGCTGGCATCCGCTCATGCTGCCATCGCCTGCGTGCCCTCGCCCTGTCGAACGAGGTTCATGTGCTGCCGCAGCACCAGCGCCGACAGGTGCTTGCCCAGATCGGGCAGCCCGGCCGCGCGCAGCTCGGCCGCCGCCACCAGGGCGCGCTTGTCGCCGCGCGGCAGCAACAGCACCTGCGCGTCGGCATATGGCGCCGGCAGCGGCTTGCTGAAGTACGGCGCGCGCAGCCGGCGCAAGCCCTCGTGCAGCCCGGCGGCCAGCGCGGGGTCGCGCGTGCTGATGGCGAACAGCTCGTAGTGGCGCCGCAGCCCGCTCACCGCCAGCGGCTCGATGGAGCCGCTGTGCAAGTCGGCACTCAGCGGCACGGGCAGCCCGATGCGACCGGCAATCCAGCGCGCGGCGGCAAAGCGCAGCGTGCCGCCGCCGTTGGCCAGGAACAGCCGGCCGTCCCACAAGTAGCGCACGAAGTGCTCCGAGGCCTTGGGCTGGCGCAGGAAGCGCAGGTCCCGATGCGCCAGCAGCGCGGAGAGCTTCGAGCGCGTCACCTCGCTGGCCATCGAGCGCGCGCCGCGCTGCGCCAACGCGTCCAGGCTGTCGAACTTCAGCAGCTCGGACTTCGAAGCCTGCAGGCCGGCCACGTCCTGGATGTCGCAGCGCCAGCGCGGCGTGCGCGTGCAGCTGCCGAAGGCCGCCAGGTCCGGCAGCACCTCGCGCGTGGCGTGGTAGCCGAAGTGCCGGCCGGCGCGCCAGCCCGTGACCTCTCCGGCCTTGAAGGCCTCGCCCCGGCCGGCGCCGGCCTGGCCCCACTCGTGCCACCGGGGCACGCTGCCCAGCCAGAGCGCATCGGGCGCGGGTTCGAGCGGCACCTGCAGGCCCTGCGCCTGCCCGGCCAGGAAGCGCCGCAGCGTGACCGGCACGCCGAACTGCTCGCGCACCCGGTCGGTGGCGAAGGACAGAGCTTTGTTGAGCATGGACTTCCTCTTGCTATGGGCCGCCGCCGCGCAGCCTCCCTGCTGCCGCGCCGAAGCCCCGATCGGGGCGGCCTCGATTTGCCGGGCGCGATGATGGCGCGGATCGGGGGCTCCTCCGCCGCGGTGGCGGTCCCGGATCGAAACAGTGCGTTGCCAACCTCGCCGCCCGCCTCCATGAAGCGTTTCCTCAGTCCTTTCATGCTCACGCTGAGCGCGATCATCGCGTTCGGCTATGCCTACCTCGCCTGGCGCCTGACCGACACGGCCGCGGCGCGCGCGCTGCTGTTCGTGCCCTGCCTGCTGGTCTGGCTCGTGCCCTGCGTGTACTGGGTGGGCGGACGCGAGAGCACGCGGCGCGGGGACGAGCTGCTGCATGCCGCGGCCTACGTGTGCGCGGGCTGGCTGAACTTCCTGCTGCTGCTGACGCTGGCGCGCGACCTGGTGCTGGGCCTGGCCCATCTCGCCGGCGCGCAGGGCCTGGCCGCGGCGGCCCGGACCATCGGCGTGCCAGTGGTCTTCGCCGGCTCGCTGGCGGCGCTGGGCATCGGGGCGCTGGTGGCGCTGCGCGGGCCCAGCCTGCGGCGGGTGACCATTCCCATCGAGGGCCTGGCGCCGGCGCTGGAAGGGTTCCAGATCGTGCAGATCAGCGACCTGCACGTGGGCCCGACCATCGGCCGGCGCTACGTGCGCCACGTGGTGGAGCGCAGCAACGCGCTGCGGCCGGACCTGGTCGTGCTCACCGGCGACATCGTGGACGGCGCCCCGGCGCGGCTGGCGCCGCACGTCGCGCCACTGGGCGAGCTGCGCGCCGCGCACGGCAGCGTCTTCATCCTCGGCAACCACGACTGCTACTCGGGCGCGCGGCGCTGGATCGAGCACTTCCGCTCGCTGGGCCTGCAGGTGCTGCTCAACGAGCACCTGCTGCTGCGCCGGGGCGACGCGAAGGTGGTGGTGGGCGGCGTGGTCGATCCGGCGCTGCAGCTCTCCGAGCCGCGCGCCGTGCCGCGCCCGGACCTCGCGTCCGCGCCCGAGGAGGGGCCGGCGCTGCGCATCCTGCTGGCGCACAACCCGGCCCTGACCCGGCTGGGCGCGCAGGCCGGCTTCGACCTGCAGCTCTCCGGCCACACCCACGCCGGCCAGTTCTTCCCGTGGACGCTGGCCGTGCGCATGGTGCACGCGCCGCACGTCGCGGGCCTGTCGCGGCTGGGGAGGATGTGGGTCTACGTCAACGCCGGCACGGGGAGCTGGGGGCCGCCGGTGCGCTTCGGCACGCGCACGGAGCTGACGCTGATCCGGCTGGCGCGGGGCTGAAGCGCTATACCCTTGCGGGCACTCAAATTGCTCTAGGCGCAGGTTTGACTTGCGTGTGCCCGTGTTGACCAGAGACAACAACTCCCTCGTCCTTTCCTTCGTGCTGCTGGTGGCCGTCCTGGTGACCGACGCACTCACCCCGTTGGGCTATAGCGTGTGGGCGCTGTATTTCCTGCCCATTGGCGTCACGCTGTTCCAGTCCCGTCCCTCGGTGCCGCTGGTCTTCGGCGTGGCCTCGGCGCTGCTGTGCTACCTGGGCATCTGGCTGTCGCCGCACGGCATCAATCCGTCGCTGTCGCTGTTCAACCGCAGCGTCGGCGCGTTCACCGAGCTGCTGGTGGCCGGCGTGATCTGGCGCGTGCTGACCACGCGCCAGCAGATTTCGCAGCTGCTGTGGCTGCAACAGGGCGAGGCGCAGGTCGGCCGGGCTCTGCTGGGCGAGCAGCGCTCGGCCGCCGAGCTGGGCCACTCGGCGGCCCAGGCGCTGTGCGACTTCACCGGCGCGCAGGTGGGCGCGCTGTACTGGCTCGAAAGCGATCACCTTCACCTCGCGGGCAGCCATGGCGTTGAAGAGGCCACGCTGCCGCAGCAGCTCTCGGTGCGCCACGGCTTGGCGGGCGAGCTGCTGCAGGCCGGCGCCGGGCCGCGTGCCGTGGCCGATGTGCCGCCCGGCCACCTGGACCTGACCACCACACTGGGCCGCAGCATCCCGCGGCACCTGATGCTGGCGCCGCTGACGGCCGACGGCCGGCCCTGCGGCCTGATCGAGCTGGGCCTGGTGCGCCGCGAGCCGCCGCAGCCGCGCGAGCTGGAGCTGCTGGCCGCCTGCGGCGAGTCCCTGGGCCTGGCACTGCGCACCGCCGTGTACCGCCAGCGCCTGCAGGAGCTGCTGGAGGAAACGCAGCGCCAGAGCGAGGAGCTGCAGACGCAGCAGGAGGAGCTGCGCGTCACCAACGAGGAGCTGGAAGAGCACACCCGGGCGCTGCAGGACTCGCAGGCGCGGCTGGAGGTGCAGCAGACCGAGCTGGAGCAGAGCAACGTGCGCCTGGAGGAGCAGACCCAGGCGCTGGAGCGGCAGAAGCAGTACCTGGTGCGCGCCCAGACCGATCTCAAGGACTACGCGCAGCGCCTGGAGGAGGCCAGCCGCTACAAGTCCGAGTTCCTGGCCAACATGTCGCACGAGCTGCGCACGCCGCTCAACAGCGCCCTGATCCTCACCAAGCTGCTGGCCGACAACCGCGAGGGCAATCTCAGCGCCGAGCAGGTGAAGTACGCGCGGGCCGTGTTCGAGGCCAACAACGACCTGCTGGTGCTGATCAACGACATCCTGGACCTCTCCAAGATCGAGGCCGGCCACGCTGACCTGTCCGCCGAGCCCATCGCGCTGGCCGACCTGCTGGAGCGCAAGAAGACCACCTTCGAGCCCATGACGCGGCAGAAGGGCCTGCACTTCAGCGTGGAGCTGGCACCGGGCACGCCGGCGCAGATCGTGGGCGACCGCCAGCGGCTGCAGCAGGTGCTGCGCAACCTGCTGGCCAACGCGGTGAAGTTCACCGACCGCGGCGAGGTGTCGCTGCGCGTGGAGCCCGCCGCCGAGGGCACGCGCGTGCGCTTTGCGGTGCGCGACACCGGCATCGGCATCGCGCGCGAGCAGCAGGAGGTGATCTTCGAAGCCTTCCGCCAGGCCGACGGCAGCACCAGCCGCAAGTACGGCGGCACGGGTTTGGGTTTGTCCATTGCGCGCGAGCTGGCGCGGCGCATGGGCGGTGACATCATGCTGCAGAGCGAGCCCGGCCGCGGCAGCACCTTCAGCCTGGAATTGCCGGTGGACATGACGGCGCAGGCCGAAGCCCTGGCGCAGGCGGCGCCCACGGCCGGCCCGCTGCCGCCGCCGGCCATGGCCAAGGTGGAAAGCCATGGGACGCGCGGCACCGCGGCCCCCGCAGCGCCGGCACGGGCTCCGGCAGCCGGCCGTGCGGCGCCCGCGGAAACGGCCGCCGCGCCGGCACCCGTGCCTGTGCAGCCGCAGCCCGCCGCGGCCCAGGCGAGCGACGACCGCGACCAGCGCGGCCGTCCGGGGCGCCTGATCCTCATCGTCGAGGACGAGCCGGTGTTCTCGCAGGCCATGCTGCGGCTGGTGCACGAGCACGACTTCGACGGCGTGATCGCGCCCACCGCCGCCGAGGCGCTGCGGCTGGCGCGCGAGCTGAAGCCGCAGGGCATCCTGCTGGACATCATGCTGCCCGACGGCTCGGGCCTGACGGTGCTGGAGCAGCTCAAGCGCGACCCCGCCACGCGCCACGTGCCGGTGCACACCGCCTCCGCGCTGGAGCGTGGGCAGACGGCGATGGAGCTGGGCGCGGTGGGGCACCTGATGAAGCCCGCGACGCAGGAGGCGCTGGCGCACGCCATCGGCGCCATCGAGCAGCGGCTGCAGCAGCCGCTGCGCCGGCTGCTGATCGTGGAAGACGACGCCACGCTGCGCGAGAGCCTGCGCAAGCTGCTGGCCGACGGCTCGCTGGAGATCACGGCCGTGGGCACCATGGCCGAGGCGCTGCAGGCGCTGCGCGCCCACAACTTCGACTGCATGGTCACGGACCTGGCGCTGCCCGATGGCAGCGGCTACGACCTGCTGGACCGCATGGCGGCCATGGAGGACCGCGCCTTCCCGCCCGTGATCGTCTACACCGGCCGCACCCTCACCCGCGACGAGGAGCAGCGGCTGCGGCGCTACTCCAAGTCGATCATCGTCAAGGGCGCGCGCTCGCCGGAGCGGCTGCTCGACGAGGTGACGCTGTTCCTGCACAGCGTGGAATCGGCGCTGCCGCCGGAGCAGCAGCAGATGCTGCGCCGCGCGCTCAAGCGCGACAGCGTGCTCGACGGGCGCCGCGTGCTGCTGGCCGAGGACGATGCGCGCAACATCTTCGCCCTCTCCAGCGTGCTGGAGCCGCTGGGCGTGCGGCTGGAGATCACGCGCAACGGGCGCGAGGCGCTGCAGCGGCTGGAGCGCCAGGACATTGACCTGGTGCTGATGGACATCATGATGCCGGAGATGGACGGCCTGGAAGCCATGCGCCGCATCCGCGCCGAGCCGCGCTGGGCGGAGCTGCCCATCATCGCGCTCACGGCCAAGGCCATGCCCGAGGACCGCGAGCGCTGCCTGGAAGCCGGCGCCAACGACTACATCGCCAAGCCCATCGACGTGGAGCGGCTGATCTCGCTGTGCCGCGTCTGGTGCCCGAAATGAACACCGCTTGCCCCGACCCGCTGATGGACCCGGACGACGAGGACCCCGAGCTGTTCGACCTGGAAGTCAAGCTGTTGCTGGAGGCGGTGTACCTGCGCTGGCAGCACGACTTCCGCGACTACGCCATCGCCTCCATGCGCCGGCGCGTGCGCCAGGCGCTGGAGCACTTCGGCTGCGCCAGCGTGGCGCAATTTCAGCACCGGCTGCTGCGCGAGCCGCCGCTGTTCCAGCAGGCGCTGCGCTTCCTCACCGTGCACGTGTCGGAGATGTTCCGCGACCCGCCCTACTGGCGCGCGCTGCGCGAGCAGGTGGCGCCGCTGCTGCGCACCTACGCCTCGCTCAAGCTCTGGGTAGCGGGCTGCAGCAGCGGCGAGGAGGTGTGGTCGCTGTGCGTGCTGCTGGCCGAGGAGGGGCTGCTGGAGCGCAGCATCGTCTACGCCACCGACATCGACCCGGCCGTGCTGCGCCAGGCCGAGCGCGGCGTGTACCCACTGGAGCGCATGGCCGACTTCAGCCGCAACTACCTGGCCGCCGGCGGCACGGGCTCGCTCTCGGACCACTACGCCACCTCGCCGCACGGCGCGGTGTTCGACCGCGCGCTGCGCCGCCAGGTGGTCTTCGCCGACCACAGCTTGGCCACCGACAGCGTGTTCTCCGAGGTGCACCTGGTGTCCTGCCGCAACGTGCTGATCTACTTCAACCGCGCGCTGCAGGACCGGGCGCTGGGCCTGTTCCGAGAGGCACTGGTGCGCCGCGGCTTCCTGGGCCTGGGCAACCGGGAAACGCTGAGCTTCAGCGCGCACGCCGGCGCCTTCGAGGACTGGTGCCCGGCGCAGCGCCTCTACCGGAAGCTCCCATGACGCCGCCGCTCGACTTCATCCCCCGACGCGACGCCGATGCCGTCGTGATCGGCGCCTCCGCCGGCGGCGTGCACGCGCTGCAGGCGCTGCTGGGCGCGCTGGACGCCGATTTCCCACCCGCGGTGCTGGTGGTGCTGCACCTGTCCCCCGGCCGCGAGAGCCTCATGGCCGAGTTGCTGGGCGCGGCCTGCGCGCTGCCGGTGGCCGAGGCGCTGGACAAGCAGCCCGTGCGCGGCGGCACCGTCACGCTGGCGCCGCCGGACTACCACCTGCTGGTGGAGCCCGAGCGCTGCCTGGCGCTGTCGGTGGACGACCCGGTGCTGTTCTCGCGCCCGGCCATCGACCCGCTGTTCGAATCCGCCGCCGCCGCCTACGGTCCGCGCCTGCTGGCGCTGCTGCTCACCGGCGCCAGCACCGACGGCAGCGCCGGGCTGGCGGCCGTGCGCCGCCGCGGCGGCCAAGCGTGGGTGCAGGACCCCGCCAGCGCCAGCGCCGCCACCATGCCCGCCGCGGCGCTGGCCCATGCCGGCGCCGACGCCGTGCTCACCCTCGACCAGATGTGCCGCCGTCTGGCGGCCCGATCCGAATGAACGCCCTGGAATCTCCCCACGATCCCCGCGACGACGCCGCGGCCGCCGATGCCGAGCCGGTGAAGCTGCTGGTCGTGGACGACGTGCCGCAGAACCTGCTGGCGATGCAGGCGCTGCTGCAGCAGCCCGGGCTGCAACTGCTCACCGCGTCCTCGGGCGCGCAGGCGCTGGAGCTGCTGCTGGAGCACGACGACGTGGCGCTGGCGCTGCTGGACGTGCACATGCCGGAGATGGACGGCTTCACACTGGCCGAGCTCATGCGCGGCTCCAGCCGCACGCGCGACATCCCCATCATCTTCGTCACCGCCGCGCCGGGCGACCCGCTGCGGCTGTTCCGCGGCTACGAGGCCGGCGCGGTGGACTTCCTGCACAAGCCGCTGGAGCCGCACGTGCTGCAGGGCAAGGTGCGCGTGTTCGTGGAGCTGCACCGCCAGCGCCGGCTGCTGCGCCAGCGCAACGAGGCGCTGGAGCGGATGCTCAAGCTCAACGAGGTGATGATGGCCGTGCTCTCGCACGACCTGCGCACGCCGCTGTCGGCGATGCTGATGAGCGCGGAGGTGCTCAAGCACCTGGCGGCCAACGACACGGCCCGGCGCGCGGCGCAGCGCGTCAAGGACAGCGGCCGGCGCATGTCGCAGATGATCAACCAGCTGCTGGACTTCTCGCGCATCCGCTCCGGCACGCTGGCACTGGACCCGCAGCCGCACGACCTGCGCGCCGTGGCCGACGCCGCCGTGGCCGAGCTGCGGCAGGCGCATCCCGGGGCCCGCGTGGAACTGCTGGTGATGGGCGACCAGCGCGGGCGCTTCGATGCCGACCGCATGGCGCAGGTGTTCTCCAACCTCGTGGGCAACGCGCTGCAGCACGGCGAGCCGGAGCAGCTGGTGGAGCTGGTGCTCGACGGCGGCGATGCGCAGTCGCTGCGCTTCGTGGTGCGCAACGCCGGGCACATCCCGGAGGACGCGCTGCCGCGCCTGTTCGACCCCTTCAAGGGCGCGCAGGAGGGACGCAGCGGCGGCCTGGGACTGGGCCTGTTCATCGTCCAGCAGTTCGTGGCCGCGCACGGCGGGCGCGTGGAAGGCCGCAACACGGCGCGGGGCGTGGAGGTGGAAGGCGTGCTGCCGCGCGGGATCTGAGACGCGCGGGACGCCGCGCACCGGGGCGGCTGGCAGGGCGGGCGAGAATCCCGCCTTTTGCCCGCACGTGACCTTTCACCCCTTTCCGACGCCCACGCCGCGCTGGCGCGCCATGGCGCCGGCGGATCTGCCCGCCGTGCTGCGCATCGCCGCCGAGGTCCATCCCGGCTACCCAGAGCGCGATGAAGTCTTCGCCGAGCGGCTGGCGCTGCATCCCGGCGGCTGCCTGGTGCTCGAGGACGGCGGCGGGCCGCTCGGCTACTGCATCAGCCATCCCTGGCGCGGCGAGCCGCCCGCCCTGGACACGCTGCTGGGCGCGCTGCCGCCGCAGCCGCTGAGCTGGTACCTGCACGACGTCGCCCTGCTGCCCGCGGCGCGCGGCCTGGGCGCGCCGGCGGCGCTGCTTGCGTGCCTGCGCGAGCGCGCGGCGGCGGCGGGCCTGCAGGCGCTGTCCCTCACTGCCGTCAACGGCTCCGCGCCCTACTGGCAACGCCAAGGTTTCGAAGCGGTGCCGGCGGACGGGCCGAAGCAGCGGGAGAAGCTGCGCAGCTACGGTCCGGACGCGCGGCTGATGACGGCTGCAGTCCCATCGGCCGTGCCGGCGTAGCGGCCAGCGCGCGCTGATAGGCGCCTCCCCACTCCTTACTCGCCCCCCTCCATCCCGCCCCCCACCGCCTTGAACACCGCCACCAGCGCGGTATTCAGCCTGGATTCGTTATCGGCCAGGTCGGCGCGCGACTGGAGCCAGGCCTGCCGCGCCTGCAGCACCGGCAGCTCGCTGCTGAGGCCGTTGGCGCGGCGGCCCTGCGCCAGCGCCCAGGCGCGCCGACGCTCGTCCAGCCGCGCCTGCAACTGCGCGCGGCGCTGGCGCTCCGCGGCGTAGTCCGCCAGCGCGTCGTCGATCTCCTGCCAGGCCTTGAGCACCGCCTGCTGGTAGGCCACCGCGGCCTGCTGCTGCTGCAGCTTGCGCAGCTCCACGGTGGCGCGGCGGCGGCCGTGGTCGAACAGCGGCAGGCTCAGCACCGGGCCGACCTGCCAGGTGCGCGCGCTCCAGTCGCCGAAGCGCCCGGCCTCGATGGATTGCAGCCCCGCGCCCGCGCCCAGCGCGATGCGCGGATACAGGTCGGCCACCGCGATGCCGATGTCGGCCGTGGCCGCATGCAGCTGCGCCTCCGCAGCGCGCAGGTCCGGGCGCCGGCGCGCCAGCGCCGACGGCAGGCCCAGCGCCAGGTCCGGCAGCGCCGGCACTGCGTCGGTAGCAGGCAACGGGAGCGGGGCCAGCGCCTCGTTGAGCGTGCCCGGCAGCGTGCCGCTCAGGGTCGTGAGCTGGTTGAGTTGCGCCGCCTCGCGCGCGCGCAGCGGCGGGCGCTGCGCCTGCAGCTCCGCCACGCGGGCGCGCTGGGCCAGCACCTCGTCGTCGGGAATCAGCCCGTGCGCCGCCTGGCTTTCCAACAGCCCCAGCGTGTCCCGCGCCACGGCCACCTGCTCGTCGAGCAGCGCCTGCTGCCGCTGCGCCAGGCGCAGGTTGAAATAGGTCCGCGCCAGCTCGCCGCACAGCGCCAGCCGCGCCTGCGCCAGCAGCGCATCGGCGGCCTCCACACCCGCGTCGGCGGCTTCGACGCTGCGCCGCACCCGTCCCCACAGGTCCAGCTCCCACGAGGCGTCGAAGCCCGCCTGGTACAGCGGGAAGGGCTCGGCCAGCAGCTCGGTGAGCGCCTGCCGGTTGGCACCGCCAATGGCCTGCACCAGCCGCGTCTCGGCCCCGTGCTCGCTCTGGCGCTGACGCGTGGCCTGCGCCCGCGCGTCCACGTGCGGCAGCTCCTGCGAAGCCACCACGCTGCGCTGCAGCCGGCTCTGCGCGAAGCGCAGCGCGGCGTTGCGCAGGTCCAGGCTGTTCTCCAGCAGCCCCGCCTGCAGGCCGTCCAGCACCGGGTCGCCGAACACCGTCCACCAGCGCTGCGGCAGCGCCTGCTCGCCCAGCGGCACGTCGCTGGCGAGGTCCGGCGCGCTCGTGGGCCGCTGGGCCATGGCGGCGGGCGCGGCTGGGTGGAAATCCGGTCCGACGGCGGCACAGCCCGCCAGCAGCGCCAGCGCGGCAGCCAAGGGAAGGAGGCAGGAGCGGTACATGGAAGCACGGGGCGGGGAAGCGGAAATCGCAGGGCTCAGACGAGGCGGCGGCGGAACAGCCAGCCCGCCAGCGGCAGCGTGACGGCGGCCACGCAGAGGAAAGGCACCAGGTCCCGCCACACCTGCGCCAGCGTCGCGCCTTCGAGGTAGACACGGCGCACCAGGTCGATGGCGAAGCGCAGCGGGTTGGCGTAGGTGGCGACCTGGAACGCCTCAGGCATGTTGCGCACCGGCGTGGCCAGGCCGGACAGCAGCACCAGCGGCATCAGCAGCACGAAGGTGTAGAGCATCGCCTGCTGCATGTTGGCCGACAGCGCGGAGATCGACAGGCCCGTGCCCACCACCGCCAGCGTGAACAGCAGCAGCCCGGCATAGAGCGTCCAGGGGCTACCCACCATCGGAATGCCGAACCAGAAGCGCGCCACCAGCAGGATCAGCGAGGACTGCAGCAGCCCGATGAGCATCGACGGCAGCGCCTTGCCCACCAGCAGCATGCGCGGCGTGTAGGGCGTCACCAGCAGCTGGTCGAAGGTGCCCTGCTCGCGCTCCCGCGCCACCGACAGCGCGGCCAGCATCATCACCTGCAGCATGCTCAGCGAGGCGATGAGCCCCGGCATGATGTTCCAGCGCGTCTCCAGGTTGGGGTTGAACCAGGCGCGCGACAGCACCGTCACCGGCGGCTTCGCGGCGCCGGGCAGCGCGGCGTTGAACGCCGCCACGACGGCGCGCACCTGCGCCGCGGCGTTGCCGGCGGTGGTGGAGTTGCGCCCGTCCAGGACCAGCTGCAGCGGCGCGGGCTGGCCCGCCGACAGGCGCCGCTCGAAGTCCGGCGGGAAATGCAGCACCAGCAGCGCATCGCCGGCGTCGATCACCTCGGCCATCTGCCGCGGCGCCTGCAGCGTCGCCACGCGCTGGAACACGCCCGTGCCGTCCAGGTGCGCCAGCAGCCGGGTCGAGGCCTCGCCGCGGCTCTGGTCCAGCACCGCGTAGGGCACGTCCGTGAGGTCGAAGGTGGCGCCGTAGCCGAAGAGCAGGCTCTGCAGGAGGGCCGGCACCACCAGCACCACGCGGCTGGCCGGGTCCTGCAGCACGGCCAGCAGTTCCTTGCGGCACAGGTTCGCCAGGCGGCGCAGGATGTCGAGCAGCGATGCAGGCATGGGTCGTCCTTCAGTCCAGCCGCTTGCGCGTGACCGCGCGCGCCAGCGCCAGCAGCCCCACGGCGTAGGCGGCCAGGATGGCGCCGTCCTTGAGGATCAGCCCCCACTGGTCACCGGCCAGGAACAGCGTCTTGACCAGCTCCATGAAGTAGGTCGCCGGCAGCACGTGGCCCGCGATGCGCACCGCCAGCGGCACGTTACGCAGGTCGAACACGAAGCCCGAGAGCATGAGCGCGGGCATGAAGCTCGCGAGGATGGCGATCTGGCTGGCCAGGAACTGGTTGCGCGTGAAAGCGGAGATCAGCAGCCCGATGCCCAGCGACACCACCATGTACAGCATGCTCGCCAGCAGCAGCACCGCCAGCGAGCCGTACAGCGGCACGCCGAAGAGCCCGCGCGCCGCGGCCAGGCACAGCGCCAGGCCCACCATGCCGACCACGAAGTAGGTGACGATCTTCGCCAGCAGCACTTCCACCGGCCGCACCGGCGTGACGAAGAGCGCTTCCAGCGTGCCGCGCTCCCACTCGCGCGCCATCACCAGCGCGGTGAGGAAGGTGCCCACGAGGGTCATGATCAGCACGATCAGCCCCGGCACCAGGTACCAGGTGCTGTTGTTGGCGGCGTTGAACCACATCCGGTCCACCACCACCACGCCGCCGCCGGTGCCGGCGCGCACGCCCGCGCGGTCCAGCCGTTTGAGCCCCCACACCGCCACCGCGCCTTCGACGTAGCCCTGGATGGCCGCGGCGCGGATCGGGTCGCCGCCCTGCAGCAGCAGGTGCAGCCGCGCGTCGCCGGCGGCCAGGCGGCGCGAGAAGTCGGCCGGCACGTGCACCAGCGCGTCCGCCTGGTGCGCCTGCAGCGCCGCGAGCGCCTGCGGCAGCGAGGGCGCGCGGGTGGCGGCCATGTAGGGCGAGCCGTCGAGCGCGGCCATGACCTCCAGCACCGCGGGCGAGGCGTCGTCCAGCGCCAGCAGCAGCCGCGCGTTGCGCACGTCCAGCGTCAGGCCGTAGCCGAAGATCAGGATCAGCACGATCGGCAGCCCCAGGCCCACCAGCAGGTTGCTGCGGTCGCGCAGCAGCTGGCGGAACTCCTTGCGCACCAGCGAGCGCAGCCGGCGCCAGAACCCGCCGTCGCTCATGCCGCGCGCTCGGGCTGCCTTGCGACGCGGGCCCGCTCGACGATGCCGATGAAAGCCTGCTCCATGTCCAGGCGCTGCGCGTCGGTCTCGCCGGCCTGGCGGCGCACCTCCTGCGGCGTGCCCAGCGCCAGCAGCCGGCCGCCGTCCTGGATCACGATGCGGTCGCAGTACTCGGCCTCTTCCATGAAGTGCGTGGTCACGACGATGGTGATGCCCGTGGCCGCCAGCGCCGTGATGCGGCGCCAGAAGCCGCGCCGCGCCAGCGGGTCGGCGCCGCTGGTGGGCTCGTCCAGGAACAGGATCTCCGGCTCGTGCAGCAGCCCTACCGCCATCGCCAGCCGCTGGCGGATGCCGCCGGGCAGCTGCCCGGCCGGCTGCGCCTCGTGGCCGCGCAGCTCGAACTGCTGCAGCACGGCGTCCATGCGCTCGCGCAGGCGCCGCCCGTGCAGGCCGTACGCGCCACCGAAGAAGCGCAGGTTCTCCGCCACCGACAGGTTGGCGTAGAGCGAGAACTTCTGCGCCACGTAGCCGATGTGCTGGCGCGCCGCGGCGCGGGCACGGCGCAGGTCCAGCCCGGCCACGCGCGCCTGGCCGCTGCTGGCCGGCAGCAGCCCGCACAGCATGCGGAAGGTGGTGGTCTTGCCCGCGCCGTTGGGGCCCAGCAGCCCGAAGATCTCGCCGCGCCGCACGCTGAAGGTGGTGCGGTCCACGGCCACGAAGTCGCCGAAGCGGCGCACCAGGTCCTGCACCTCGATCACCGGCGCGCCGTCGCCGGGCGCTGCTGCTGAGCGCGCCGGGCTGTCGAAGACCGGCGCGTCCGCCACCGCCGGCGATCCACCGCGCGCGCGCAGCAGCAGCATGAAGCCGTCCTCCAGCCGCGCCTGCACGGGCTGCGCCTGGCCGGGCGCCAGCCCCAGAGCGGCGTCGTCGGCGCCGGTGCGGCGGATCAGCCGCACCCGGCCACCGCTGGGCACGGCGTCCAGCACCGCATCGTGCCGGTCCAGCAGCCGCGCCTGCAGCGCGCGCGCAGGCTCGCCCGGCGCGGGCGCGGCCACGAAGCACAGGCCCTGCGCCGGCGCGCGCAGCTGCGCGGGCGTGCCGCCGGCCAGCAGCCGGCCCTCGTGCAGCACGTGCACCTGCGCGCAACGCTCGGCCTCGTCCAGGTACGAGGTGCTCAGCAGCACCGTCAGCCGCTCGTCGTCCACGAGGCGCTGCACGATCTCCCACAGCTCGCGGCGCGACAGCGGATCCACGCCCACCGTGGGCTCGTCCAGCAGCAGCAGTTCCGGCGAGCGCACCAGCGTGCAGGCCAGCCCCAGCTTCTGCTTCATGCCGCCGGAGAGCTTGCCGGCCGGGCGCGCGGTGAAGCGGGCGAGGTCCGTCATGTGCAGCAGCTGTTCGAAGCGCCGGCCGCGCTGCGCCGGCGGCACGGCATGCAGGTCGGCGTAGAGGTCCAGGTTCTCCTGCACGCTCAGGTCCTCGTACAGCCCGAAGCGCTGCGGCATGTAGCCGATGCGGTCCTGCACGGCCTGCGGCTGCGCCGTGACGTCCAGCCCCAGCACCTGGAGCGTGCCGGCCTGCGGCGACATCAGCCCGGCGACCAGGCGCATGAAGGTGGTCTTGCCGGCGCCGTCCGGGCCCACCAGCGCCGTCACCGCGCCGCGCGGCACCTCCAGCGTGAGGTCCTGCAGCGCCTGCACCCGGCGCTTGGCGGCACGGTCGTCGAAGGCCTTGTGGATGCCGCGCGCGGCCACCGCCGGTGCGGGATCGGGGCTCATCGCGAGGCGGCGGAGGCGGCCGAAGCGGCGGGCGCGGCCGGGGCGTCCGCCGCGCCCAGGTCGATGCGCACCGTGGCCGGCATGCCCAGGCGCAGGCGGTCCTGCGGGTCGTCCACCCGGACGCGGATCTCGTAGACCAGCTCCGTGCGCAGTGCCTCGGTCTGCACCGACTTGGGCGTGAACTCCGCCACCGAGGAGATGAAGCCGATGCGGCCGGGAATGGTTTCCGAGGGTGCGGCGTCGGTGCTCACGCCCGCCGCCATGCCGGGGCGGATGCGGCCGAGCTGCGGCTCGCTGACGTAGGCCCGCACCCACTTGGGGTCGGTCAGCGCCAGCGTGTAGGCCGGGCGCTGCGGCGAAGCCATGTCGCCCGGCTCCAGCAGCCGCGCGCGCACGACCGCGGCCTGCGGCGCCTTGAGCTCGGCCAGCGCGATCTGGTGGCGCAGCAGCGCGGCTTCGGCCTGCGCGGCGCGCAGCTGCGCCTCGGCGCGGGCGACGTCCTCGCGGCGCGGGCCCAGCCGGGCCAGGCGCTCGGCCTGGCGTGCGGCTTCCAGCCGCGACAGCGCCACGCGCGCCTGGGCGCGGGCGTTGTCCAGGTCCTGCGGGCTGACGCCGCGGCCGTCCGTGCCGGCCGCGGCGCCTTCCAGGCGTTCGAGCTGCAGCCGGGCGCGCTGTGCCTCGGCCTGCGCGCCCGCCACCTGCGCCGCGGCTTGGCCGATCTCCTCCGGCCGGCTGCCGCTGCGTAGCGCGCGCAGCGCCTGCTCCAGCACCGCGGCCTGGGCCTCGGCCTGCGCCAGCCGCAGCGTGGCGGTGCGCGTGTCCAGCACCGCCAGCACCTGCCCGGCCTGCACGTGCTCGCCCTCCTCCACCCGCATCTGCGCCACGCGGTCGCTGCCCTCGAAGGCGAGCGACACCTGGCGAATGTCCACGTTGCCGTAGAGCGTGAGCTGCCGCGTGTCCACCGGCGGGTGGAGCCGGCGCCAGCCCAGCACCGCGGCGGCGAGCAGCGCCAGCAGGAGGGCGAGAACGGCGATCTTCTTGGTCATGGAGAGGCGGCGGTGGCAGGGTCAGCGGAGTGTCATGGCAAAGAAACGGGTGCCCGGCAGCACCGCGTCGTAGTACGGCGCCGTTTCCTCGAAGCCCATGCGCTCGTAAAGCTGCTGCGCGTGGACGGTCTGCGGCACGGCGTCCAGGACCAGACGGCGCAGGCCCAGCGCACGCGCCTTGGCGATGACGGCCTCGACCAGCCGCCGGCCCAGGTCGTGGCCCCGGAAGGCTGGCCGCACGAAGACGCGCTTGAGCTCCGCCACCTCGGTGCCATGGCGCAGCAGCCCGGCGCAGCCGGCGGCTTCGGTACCGCTTTCGGCCAGGAAGAAGGTGCCGCTGGGCAGGGTGTAGGTGCGGTCGAAGTCGGCCATCTCGGCGTCGAAGCCGCGGTAGGACAGGTCCGGGCCCAGCCAGGCGACGTACTCGCGGATGACGCACTGGAGGCGGGCGCTGTCGGCGGGCAGCGAGCTTTCGCGGATGAGGACGGGCTGGGGCATCTGGAAACGGAATCGGAAGCAGGGGCCGGGCGCCCGGGGCGAGGCCGTCTGGACGCGCCCTCGCCTGTCCGCGTACCGCCCTGGCGTCAGCCCCACCCTAGCGGCTGCGCCTTGCGCCGGTCTTGCGCTCGGCCAAGCCACTCGCAGGCCGGCATGAATCCGCGCAACTGTCGCGGCGGGGCCGCCAGCTGCAAAAGGGTATGTGCTGCATCAACATTGAGGAAAAACAGCCGAAGTAGGGTGACCGTCAAGGTGACCAAGTGAACTTGGCAGTGAAAGGAGGGCACTGGTGTCGCTGAGGAAAAAACTGAACGTCCGGGAGATAAAGCCGGCTGGATACACGGGCACGACCACGTTCCTGCTGGGCCACGGCTATGGCTGCGACCAGAGCATGTGGTACCCGGCCGCGCGGCTGCTGGCCGCCGATTCGCGCTGCCTGCTGTTCGACTGGCCGGGCGCGGGGCACGCGCAGGCCGATGCCTATGACCCTCTGCGCCACCAGACCCTGGACGGCTACGCCGACGACCTGATCGCGCTGCTGGACGAGCTGGCGCTGCCCGACGTGGTGTACGTGGGCCATTCGGTGGGAGCCTCCATCGGCGCGCTGGCTGCCGCGCGCGCGCCCGGGCTGTTCGGCCAGCTGGCGATGCTGGCGCCCTCGCCTTGCTTCCTGAACGAGTTGCCGGACTACCCGGGCGGCTTCGAGCTGGCGCAGCTGGACACGCTGGTGCGCGAGCTGGCCGAGGGGCATAACGCCTGGGCCAAGGCCATGGCGCCGCTGGTGATGGGCAACCCCGAGCGCCCGGCGCTGGCCCTGGAGCTGGAGGCGCAGTTCTGCCTGATGGACCCCACCATCGCCGTGCGCTGGGCCCGGGCCACCTTCCTGATGGACGTGCGGCCCGCCATTCCTCTGGTCCGGGTACCCACGCTGGTGCTGCCCTGCCGCAACGACGCGCTGGTGCCTCCCGGCGTGAACGACTGGCTGCACCGGCACCTGCCCCTCGGCCGGCTCGTGGCGTTGCAGGCCCAGGGCCACTGCCCGCATGTCAGCGAGCCCGAGGAGGTGGCCGGCGTCCTGCTCCGGCACGCCCGCTGGCGCGGCGGCGGTGATGGAGGGACGGCGTGAGCGCGGATTCCGATCAGTCCCTGGCGGCCGGCAGCACCCCGGAGCTGCCGGTCGCCACCTGGCAGGTCGATGCCCAGGGGCGGCTGCTGGCCCCGGCCGCGCTGCCCGGCCAGCCGGGGCGCTGCCTGCCCGCAGGCTTCATCAACGAGCGGCTGACTTCGGCGTACCGGGTGCTGTGGGAGCTGACCATCTGGCCCGCGCTGGGCAACACCGGCGTGCTGGACGAGGTGGTGCTGGAGGTATGGAACGAGGGTTCCGAGCCCGTGCAGCTCCTGAGCTTCTGGCGCCGGCGCGACGGCCCCGGCGGGCAGGCCTACGTCGTGATGGTGGTGCCGGGCGCCGAGCGCGCGCAGCTGATGGCGCAGCTGCGCCGGGCGCAGGACAGCCTGGACGCGATGCCGGGCGCCATCCTGCAGGTGCAGCCCGTGGGCGGGCAGGTGCAGTTCCCGTACGCCAGCGGCCCGCTGCTGGACCTCCTGGGCGTCACCTACACCCAGGTGCTGGCCGATGCGGCGGCACTGCTGGACAGCCTCACCCCGGAGAGCCGCCAGGCCTTGCAGGACGCCCTGGAGCAGGCGGAACGCCAGGACACGCCCCGCTGGCTGGTGGTGCTGCAGCCGCGGCGCTGGCCGCAGCGCCGCATCGAACTGGCCGCGCAGCGGCGCATGGCGGCGGGCCCCTGGCATTGCGTGCTCGTGGACGTGACCGAGCGCGAGCGCCTGCTGCACGAGCTGACCTGGCGGGCCGAGACGGACAGCCTGACCTCGCTGTTCAACCGCAGCGGGCTGCTGTCGCAGCTGGCGCAGCGCCTGATGGAACAGCGGCCCTTCGCGATGCTGTTCATGGACTGCGACCGCTTCAAGCAGATCAACGACAGCCTGGGCCACGCGCTGGGCGACCAGCTGCTGCGGATGGTGTCGCAGCGGCTGCGCGGCTGCCTGCGCCCGGGCGACGTGATCGCGAAGCAGGAGCGGGACGCGGCCAGCGTGGCCGGCGGTGCGGACCCCTACGTGGCGGCGCGCCTGGGCGGCGACGAGTTCGTGGTGATCGCCGACGGCGTGCGGACCCCCGCCGACGCGGCCACGCTGGCGGAGCGGCTGGTGCGCACGCTGGCCCAGCCCTACCAGCTGAGCGGCCAGGAACTGGTGCTGACGGTCAGCATGGGCGTGGTGCTGGCCGGCCCGCACAGCGATCCCGAGCAGCTGCTGCGGGACTCGGACACGGCCATGTACGAGGCCAAGCGCGGCGGGCGCAGCCGCTGGGTGCTGTTCGAGCCCGAGATGCAGCAGCGCGTGGCCAGCGCCATGACGCTGGAGAACCGGCTGCGCCATGCGCTGGCGATCGAGGGCCGGGTGTTCCCGGTCTTCCAGCCGATCGTGGACATCGCCAGCGGGGCGATCACCGGCTTCGAGGCGCTGGCGCGCTGGCGCGACCCCGAGCACGGCTTCATCAACCCGGCGCATTTCATCCCGGTGGCGGAAGACAGCGGGCAGATCGCGGTGCTGGGCGAGCTGATCCTGCGCCAGGCCTGCACGCAGTTCGTGGCCTGGAACGCGCGCGCGCCGGCGGCGCGGCAGCGGCTGTCGGTCAACGTCAGCCGCGCGCAGCTCACGGACGCGGCGCTGCCCGCGCGCGTGGAGAAGCTGCTGGCCGAGATCGGCATGCCGCCGCAGCGGCTGCAGCTGGAGGTGACGGAGAGCTTGGCCATGGCCGAGGACGACGGCTCGCTGCAGGTGCTGCACAGGCTGCGCGAGCTGGGCTGCCGGCTGTCGCTGGACGACTTCGGCACGGGCTACTCCTCGCTGGCGGCGCTGCACCGGCTGCCGGTGCAGCAGGTCAAGCTCGACCGCAGCTTCATCAACGAGATCGAGACGAGCCCCTACCACCTCGCGGTGGTGAAGGCGGCGCTGGAAGTGGCGCAGGTGCTGAGCCTGGAAGTGGTGGCCGAGGGCGTGGAGACCGAGGCCCAGGCCCGCACGCTGCGCTCGCTGGGCTGCGCGCGGGCGCAGGGCTGGCTGTATTCCAAGGCGGTGGAAGCGGGCGACGCCGAGGCGCTGCTGCGGCGCCTGCAGCTCGGCCCGGCGCTACAGACTGAAGAGTGAAGTAGCCCGTTCGGGCTGAGCCTGTCGAAGCCCTGCGCCGAGATCCGGGCGCCTGCCCTTCGACAAGCTCAGGGCGAACGGGATTTGTCTCAGCCTGGAAGACGAACTGGAATCAGATCAGCGCCGCGATCGCCTGGCCCATCTCGGTGGTGTTGGCGCTGCCGCCCAGGTCGCGCGTGCGCGGGCCCTCGCGCAGCACGGTCTCGATGGCGTTGACGATGGCATCGTGCGCCGCGCGCCCGGCGCCCTGGCCGTGGGTGAGGAAGTCCAGCATCAGCGCGCCGGACCAGACCATGGCCACCGGGTTGGCGATGTTCTGGCCGTAGATGTCCGGCGCCGAGCCGTGCACGGGCTCGAAGAGCGAGGGGAAGCGGCGCTCGGGGTCGAGGTTGGCCGAAGGCGCCAGGCCGATGGTGCCGGTACAGGCCGGGCCCAGGTCCGACAGGATGTCGCCGAAGAGGTTGCTGGCGACGACCACGTCGAAGCGGTCGGGCTGCAGCACGAAGCGGGCGCTGAGGATGTCGATGTGCTGCTTGTCCACCGCCACCTCCGGGTAGCGGCGGCCGATCTCGTCGGCGCGCTCGTCCCACCAGGGCATGCTCACCGCGATGCCGTTGCTCTTGGTGGCGACGGTGAGCTTCCTGCGCGCGCGCGACTGCGCCAGCTCGAAGGCGTACTTGAGCACGCGCTCGGTGCCGTGGCGGGAGAACACCGACTCCTGGATCACGATCTCGCGCTCGGTGCCCTCGTAGATGCGTCCGCCCAGGTTCGTGTACTCGCCCTCGGTGTTCTCGCGCACCACGAAGAAGTCGATGTCGCCGGCCTTGCGCCCGGCCAGCGGGCAGGGCACGCCCTCGAACAGCCGCACCGGGCGCAGGTTGATGTACTGGTCGAACTCGCGGCGGAACTTCAGCAGCGAGCCCCACAGCGAGACGTGGTCCGGCACGATCGCCGGCCAGCCCACGGCGCCGAAGAAGATGGCGTCCATGCCCTGGAGCTGGGCCTTCCAGTCGTCCGGCATCATCTTTCCGTTCGCCTGGTAGTAGTCGCAGCTGGCCCAGTCGATGTGCGCGAGCTCCAGCGCGATGCCGAACTTGTCGGCCGCGGCCTGCACGCTGCGCAGCCCCTCGGGCATCACTTCCTTGCCGATGCCGTCGCCAGGGATGACGGCAATCTTGTAGCTCTTGTCCTGGGCCATGGTGGGTGCTCCGTTGAATAGATGGCGCATCGTAGCCATTCACGCCGCGCCGATAATCCACTTCCCTGTGAAGTCTTTATGCACGCAACGTGAACACTTCCACCCCGGCCAACGAGGACCTGCGCGTGTTCAGCGTGGTGGCGCGCAAGAGCAGCTTCACCGCCGCGGCGGACGACCTGCAGGTGTCGCCCGCCTACGTCAGCAAGCGCATCCGGCTGCTGGAGCAGCAGCTGGGCACGAGGCTGCTGCACCGCACGACGCGCAGCGTGGCGCTGACCGAGGACGGCGACCGGGTGCTGCGCTGGGCGCAGCGCATCTTGGACGACCTGGACCAGCTGCTGCAGGAGGTGGGCGGCACGCGGGCGCAGCCGCGCGGCAGCCTGCGCGTGTGCAGCAGCTTCGGCTTCGGGCGCCAGCAGGTGGCGCCGGCCATCGGCGCGCTGGTGGAGCGGCATCCGCAGCTGCAGGTGCGGCTGGAGGTGTTCGACCGGCTGATCGACGTGGCGGCGGAGGGCTTCGACCTGGACGTGCGCGTGGGCGACGAGGCGGCGCCGCACCTGATCAAGCGCCGGCTGGCGGACAACCACCGGGTGCTGTGCGCCGCGCCGGCCTACGTGGCGCGCCGCGGCCTGCCACGCACGCCGGCGGAGCTGGCAGGCCACGACTGCCTGGCGATCAAGGAGCGCGACCACCCTTTCGGCGTGTGGCAGCTGCGCTGCGAGGGACGCGAGCAGGCGCTGAAAGTGTCGGGGCCGCTGTCGAGCAACCACGGCGAGATCGCGCTGCGCTGGGCGCTGGACGGGCACGGCATCGTGCTGCGCTCGCTGTGGGAGGTGGCGCCGCTGCTGGCCGAGGGGCGGCTCGTGCAGCTGCTGCCCGGCTGCATCCAGCCGGCCAACGTCTGGGCCGTGTACCCGACGCGGCTGGAGCGCTCGGCCAAGCTGCGCGTGGCAGTGGAGTTCCTGGCGCAGTGGTTCAGGAACGCCGGCCCGCAGGCCCGAACCGCGCCCGGCGCCGGCGCGGGAAGGGCATGAGCCCGGAACGCGGCCCGGCTCCCGTGCCGGGCCTGCGCCGCGCCCTCAAATGCCCGCTTCGGCCGTCTCGGCGACGGGAGCCGCCGCCGGCGCGTCGCCTTCGAGCAGGTGGCCCAGGCGCTCGCGCTTGGTGGCCAGGTAGGCGGCGTTATGCGTCTGGGCGTCGGTCTGGTGGCTTTCGCGCTCCACCACCTCGATGCCGTGCTCGCGCAGCGCCAGCAGCTTCAGCGGGTTGTTGCTCATGAGCCGGATCGAGGCCACGCCCAGGGCCTGCAGGATCGCCGCGGCCGCCTCGTAGCGGCGCGCATCGACCGGGTGGCCCAGCGCCAGGTTGGCATCGACCGTGTCCAGCCCCTGGTCCTGCAGCGCGTAGGCGCGCAGCTTCTGCGCCAGCCCGATGCCGCGGCCTTCGTGGCCGCGCATGTAGATCACGGCACCCTGCCCGGCCTGCTGGATGCGCGCCAGCGCCAGCTCCAGCTGCGGCCCGCAGTCGCAGCGCAACGAGCCCAGCAGGTCGCCGGTGAGGCACTCGGAATGCACGCGCACCAGCACGCCCTGCGCGCCGGCGAGCTCGCCCTTGCGAATCACCAGGTGCTCGGTGCCGCTGCCATGGTCCTGCCAGGTTTCCAGCTCGAACTCCCCGTGCGGCGTGGGCAGCCGCGCGGAGGGGCCGCGCTCGACCTGTGGCAGCAGCGTTTCGGGAGCGTCGGATTTCATGGCCGCCGCTCCGTTCACTGCGCCAGCGCCTGGAGCTGGCGCAGGCCCCGCAGCGTGGCCAGGCAGGCGCTGGTGACCTCCTCGCCCTTCTTGACGAAGTGCGTGGCGAAGAAGCTGCGGTGCTCCTCGTGGTCGTGGAAGTCGCGCGGCGTGAGCACGGCGGAGAACACGGGCACGCCGGTGTCGAGCTGCACGCGCATCAGGCCGTCGATGACGGCGCTGGTGACGAACTCGTGGCGATAGATGCCGCCGTTGACGATCAGCCCGCAGGCGACGACGGCGTCGAAGCGGCCGCTCTCGGCCAGCTTCTTCGCATGCAGCGGGATCTCGAAGGCCCCGGGCACGGCGAAGTGCGTGAGGGTGGCGGCCGGGTCCAGGCCCTGGCGCGCCAGCTCGGCATCGATGCCCTCGTGGGCACGCTCGACGATGTCGCGGTGCCAGGAGGCGCTGACCACGGCGATGCGCAGGCCGGCGGTGGCGAGGGAGGAAGCGGAAGTCGGAATCTGATTCATGGTCCGTACGACGAGGGTTGCCAGAATCAGGGCGCATGCACGCGCACACGCGATGGCCGCGCGCAAACGCTGAGCCATCACGGCAACGCGATCTCTTTCATCCGGACTGTGACCGTCGGCCCTGGCTTCGCACCAGGTCTGCTGACCCCGGCACCATGAGGTGCCGGGCGCTCGCGGGCTCACGCGGCACAGGCCGCGAATACCGCCGGTGGGGAATTCCACCCCGCCCTGAGAACGCTGCCGACACCTCGCGGCGCCGGCCTGGCCATTCTAGGAGCTGGGGAAAATCCCGTGACGGCATAGGCTTTGATTCCGGCTCGCGCACCGTAGCCTGGCCTGCCGCCCCGGCGGCGCGAGGTGGCGTCGGTTGCGTAAACAACCGATTGGCTCGGCGGGCGGCTTCTCCAGTCTCGCCCGCGGGCCAAGGTGACGGGCTATGGGACACGGCGACCCATACCGATCCCATGAATGGTCACCTTGGGCTTGGAACGCGGCTTGGAGCACCCTGCGGCGGCCCGGCACTGGGGTAGTTGCAAGGTGGCATCCCATGGTCAGTCACCGTTCCAGATCCCATGCATGGTCACCTTCGTAGCTTTCGGACGGGGTTTTCTCCCGGGAAACCGCCCCGCCGTGGTTCGGAGCGTGCGGCAAGGGTGCCCGAACGCGGTGTTTCGATCCCATAAATGGTCACCGTGTCAAAGTCCCATGAATGGTCACCTGAAGGTGAATCGGACCATGACGGTAGTGCTTTGCGAGACACCCTCCCATGATTTGTCACCTTCGTCCCATATCCAGAAACCTGAATTCCCAGAAGTGGTCACCCTTATCCCAAATCCACACACCTGAAACCCCATGAATGGTCACCGTGAATCCCATGAATGGTGACTTTGAATCATGCAAGTGCTTGTCGGCAAAAGGAAATTCCGACGCTAAAGGTATTAAAGGATCTAAAGCGTCCTTCAAATAAATACACAACATGCTGACCGGCAGCGTCAAGCCGACGGAGAAAAGAACTTTTTCCGGATACACGGCAGGAAATATCGCGCTTCAGGTTACTATTTCGCACCCCTGTCTGGTCACCTATGGCAAGCCGAAAAACTCCCAAGGAGTCACCTGAAACCCAGATTTCCCTCTTTGCGAGCCCGGAAGCGCCGGATGCTTTCCGCAAGGCGGTGCAGATCGTCCACAGCAAGCCCAAGCAGCCGCTGAGCCTGCTGCAGCGCAAGCTGGGCAATGCCTGGGCCAAGCACGCCATCGAGCACAACCCGGACGAGCAGGGCTGGTGGACCTTGCGGATCCGGGACCTGGCGGAGGACGTGGGCTTCGACTCCAACAACCGCCAGTACCTGAAGGAGTCGGCCGAGGCGCTGATGCGCATCGTGTTCGAGTGGGACGTGATCGCCACCAGTCCCAAGCGCCCCTGGAAAGCCTCGGTGATGTTCCCGGAGGTGGAGATCCACGCGGACGTGATCCGCTACCAGATCAGCAGCCAGCTGCGCCAGCTCATCGTCAAGCCCGAGATCTACGCGCTCATCGACATGAACGTGGTGCGGCGCTTTCGGCGCGCGAGCTCGCTGGCGATCTGGGAGTTCTGCGTGCGCTTCGAGAAGATCGGCCACACGGCCGAGGTTCGCTGGGAGGAGTTCCGCGACATGATCCTCGGCGAGACGGCCGAGGCGAAGACCTACCAGGAGTACAAGTACTTCAAGGCCAAGGTGCTCAAGCCGGCCATCGCCGAGGTCAATGCCGCATCGAACCTGCGCATCGAGCTGGTGGAAGCCAAGCTCGGCAAGCGCGTGGCGGCGCTGCGCTTCCAGCTCGAAAAGAAGGCCGAGGCCCAGGCTGCCGTGGACGACAGCAAGGTGCTGGAGATGATCGGCGAGCTGGTGAACCTCGGACTGCCGCAGTCCGAGGTGCGGCGCTTGGCCAAGGACCACGGCCTGGAAGAGCTGCGCGCCGCGCTGGAGTACACGCGCCGGCGCATGACGGACTCGCGTGCCGGCAAGCTGGAGAAGCCCGCCGCCTACTTCCGCCACGCGCTGCAGCACCGCTATGCCATGCCGGTGGCCGAGGCCCGGCCCGCGCCGGCGCCCAAGGTGGATTTGCGCGAGGCCTACCTCGAATCGCAGCTCGGCGAAGCCGAGCGCTATTTCAAGGAACTCGACGCCGAGGACCAGGCAGCGCTGATCGAGCGCTACAACGCCCAGGCCATCGCGCCGCTGCGGCTCAAGAAGCGCACGACCAAGGCGGCGGAGGCGGGCTTCCGGCGCTGGCTGGTGCAGGACACCTGGGGCGAGCCCTCCTCCGAGGAACTGCTGGACTTCGCGCAACGCATGCTCGCGGCAAAGTCATAAGCTCGTTGCCAAGTTCTGAGGTCGCAGCCAAAATTGCGGCTGACCTCAGAATTTGACAAGGACCTTATGGCTGACGCCGTACTAGACCCTTCCTCGGCCCAGCGTTTCTCGCTGGAAGCGCTGCTCGAGCTGGCGCAGGTGGCGAGCCACAGCCTGGACACCGTGCGCTCCGACATGCTGGAACCGCATCCGCGCAAGACACCGCCCACCTTCACCGGCGCGCAGGTCGCGCGGTTGGCCGGCGTGGAGCCCAAGCAGATGACCTATCTGGCCAAGCGCGGCGACCTGCCGGCGGGTTCCCATGAGGCCAATGGGGCGCGGCGCATGTTCACGCTGGCCGAGGCACGGCAGTACGTGTCCAGGCTGTCCAAGATCCCAAAGCGTCCCGAGGGCGCGCCGGGCGCCACGATCGCCATCGTCAATTTCAAGGGCGGCTCGACCAAGACGACTACCGCCTTCAACCTGGCGCAGGGGCTGACGCTGCGCGGGCGGCGGGTGCTGATCTGCGACCTGGACCCGCAGGCCTCCTCCACCACGCTCACCGGGCTGCTGCCGGCGGCGGAAGTGCTGGAAGACCAGACGGCGGCGCCGCTGTTCATTCCGCCGCTGAGCGAGGCGCCCAAGGACCTGCGCTACGCCGTGCAGCGCACCTACTGGGACGGGCTGGACATCATCCCGGCTGCGCCGGCGCTGTTCGGCGCCGAGATCTTCCTGCCGATCCACTCGCGCGATCCGGACATCGCGTGGTGGGACATGCTCAACCGCGCGATCACGCCGTTGCGCGAGGACTACGACGTCATCATTTTCGACACCGCGCCTGCGCTGTCGTACCTGGCGGTGAACGCGGTGATCGCGTCGGACGGCCTGATCATGCCGGTGCCGCCGGAGACGCTGGACTTCGCCTCCTCGGTAGCGTTCTGGAACCTGCTGTCCGAGACGCTGGGCGCGCTGGCCAGCGGCCGGCGCTACCACAAGGACTTCGCGTTCATGCGCGTGCTGCTGTCCAAGGTGGATTCCAAGCTTGCCTCCAGCCTGGTGCGCGACTGGATCATCAAGACTTATGGGCCCTACATGCTGCCGGTGGAAATTCCGAAGAGCCCGGCCGGCTCGCTGAGCGCGATCAAGTTCGGCACCGTCTACGACCTGGGCAAGTACAGCGGTGGCGTGAGCGCCGACACCTATGGCCGGATCCGTGATGCCTTCGACAAGTTCGTCGAGATGATCGACCAGTCGGTCCAGGCGCTGGTATGGAAGGTGGCCGAGGAATGAGCCTGCGCGACGAACTGCTCAAGAAGAGCCAGCGTGCCGTCGAGCACATGGGCGTGGCCAAGCCGGCTGCAGCCAAGGGTGCGGAGCCGCAGGGCGCGCGGCCGGTCACCACGCCGGGCGCGGTGGCCTTCCTGCAGCCCACCATCGACTCGCTCAATGAGCGGGTGAAGGACGCCGAGGCCGCCAATGCCGAGCTGCGCCGCAAGCTCGCCAGCCAGCCTACGGAAGTGCCGCTGGAGCAGCTCGACGAGAAGCCGGGCCGCAAGCGCAAGCTCACGCCGGAACAGTTCGAGGAGCTCAAGGAGAACCTGCGCAGCAACCCGCTGGTGCATCCGGTGGCGGTGAAGGCGCTGGACAACGGGCGCTTCGAGATCGTCTCCGGCCACAACCGGGTGGATGCCTTCCGTGCCCTGGGCCGCGCCGCCGTGCCGGTGGTGGTGGTGGACATCGAGGAGGAAATCCTCGACCGCACCGCCTTCTACGCCAACCTGCTGCAGCCTTCCCTGCCGGACTTCGAGAAGTACCTGGGCTTCCGGCGCGAGAAGGAGAAGACCGGCGCGACGCAGAAGGAGCTGGCGCAGGCGGCCGGGGTGCCGGAGTCCACGGTGTCAATGCTGTTCGCCTTCGAGCACCTGCCCGCGCGCGCGCGCCAGCTGATCGAGGACCGCCCGGACGGCATCGGCATGAACTGCGCGGCCGAGCTGGCGCGGCTGGCGCGGGAGGGTGCCGCCGAGCGGGTGGTGGAAGCGGTGGAACTGCTGGTGAGCGGCAAGCTCACGCAGAAGGAAGCCGTGGGCCATGCGGGCCGGCGTCCGGCACGGCTGCCGCCGACGCCCGCGGCCGGCAAGCCGGTGAAGGTGCGAGCGGGCCGGCTGGACTTCTGCCAGTACGTCAGCCGCGGCACCACGCTGCGCATCGACTTCAAGGACGAAGAGCACCGCATCGAGGCCGAGGCGCGCATCGCACGGCTGCTGCAGGAGCTGGCCGAGGGCTCACGCACCGGTTCATAGTATGAAGTCCTTGTGAATCAAGGACTTATGGAAAAGACGAGGGTGCGCGCCGGTGTTCGGCGCTGTGCCCTTGGCTTGAGGCCAGGCCTGGTCAAGCCTGGTTCCCGCGCAGCGCGTCACGCTGGATCTTCAGCACGTGTGGCATCGGGCTGGGGTGATGCACATGCCTGAGATCGTGCAGGCGATGCCCAAACTGGGATCGCTGAGCCAGGCTGCAGCCGCAACACGGGATGGCGCGACCTGCGCCAGAAACTGCAGTGCGTGCACGGCGTTGGTAAAACGGCGCACTGTGGAACGCGCCGCGGCATCCCTGTACCGCGAGCTGCTGGCGCAAGGTTGGGCCACGATGCGCTTCGAGACGCCACAAGGCTGCAGCTGCGGATCTGCTTTGGATCGACACACATGGGCATGGGCGAGGAGGTGGAAGGCGTCCCTGTCCATGGCCGCGCTGGGCTGCTCGCGCCGTATCTCCATGGTGCTGCTCGTTCATGCGCGCCCATCGGCATGGCTGCATGGACTTGAAGCAGCCTTCTGCTGCTCCGGAGGCCTGCCGCGCAAGGGGTTGGTGGACAACGCCCGAGCCTGGTGGGTTGGCGCTACGTGGCTGAGCCGCCAGCGCGAACGTGCCGCGCTGGCCGAGGCGGCCGAGGGTGCCAAGGGCGAACTGCTGCACCCCCTGTCGGAGAGCAAGGCGTTGCTCGGAGAGCTTGGTGACGGGCTGCTCTGCTCACCAAGTGCCGACGCGGTGTTGCTCGACGACCCGGGGCCAAGCGCAAGGACGTGCGGCGCATCCCCATCGGACTGTCCGTCGCCGGGTTCCCGCCTGTGCGCACGCCCGATAGCTTCAAACACGACGCCCGGCCCTTGCTGGAGGCCCGGCAAATGAACGAGCTTGCTACTTCGCGTTGGGCGGCCAGCGGCGCCGGTGTGCTGCTGCTGGACCCCTCTGGCAAGCGTCGAGCAGGGGCATCAATTCGAGCTTGAGCCCGATGGGCTGCCCTCGCCAAGCCGACCGGCTCAAGCCCGCTGCGCTGTTCACCTCCTCACCCGCGAAGCCGCGGCATTCATTCCCTGTCGTTGCCATGCGCAGACGGGCGAGGGGGGCCATGTGTTTCCAGCCGCGCGGCGCATCGTCCTTGAAGCCGGGAAGCCCGCCATGTCTCCTGCAGTTGGCCAAGCGTGTCGCGATCAACGCGCCCTCACCGCGCACATGCCTGTCGCTTGTCGCAGCTTCTTCCACGGTGCTCGTGCGCATCGAACCCATTCAACGGCCATTGGCCCGCGAGCGGTATGAGCCCTCGCCGGTCAACGTCCTGCGCTGCAGGGGTGAGGCCGGGGAGAAGGGTGGGGAGCCTCCTGGATGCAGTCCTGACAGCGTAGTCCTTGTGCGGTGACCTGGACGGGCTCCTGCTTCGGAGCGTCGTTGCGGTCTGCGCACGAACCACCCTCACCCGGGTCCCGATGCCGTACCCCCGCAAACCACGGAACGGGTCGCCTGCTGCATGAAGGAAGCCGGAAGTGGACGATGCCCGTGCCAGGTGACGTGCAGGCTCCGCTCCAAGCACCTCGACCACACGGCATTCGTGCGACTGCGCGAGCACAGGGGCTGCACTCGCCGCAGCGCCCGCGTCGGCCCTGACGCCGCGAGCCGCCAAGGTGCTTGCACAAGCCTGCCAGGGCCAGCCCGTGGTTGTCTTCAAGAACCGGTGCCTGTTTGCAGCGATCGGCCCGTCGGCACGCAGGACCGCTGTGCGCGGGTGTCGCAGCGAAGCAAGCTCATGCGTAAGCATCGATCCGCGTCAAATGCCGGTGACCATGGCAATGGCTGGTCGTGCCACGGGCTTGCGGTACCGGAGGTGGACCGTTCCTTCTGCCTGCGACTTCGGGTGACCATCCATGGGACGGATGCGCGCTGGAACACCGCAGATTCACGCGTGACCCAGGGGAATTTCCTGAAGGTGACCGGCCGGCATGTGCCCGGACCGCGCGATGTCCCAGAAACGGTCACCTTCGTATTCAACGCCGATGCCGGCAGGCCGCTACCTTCCGCTCTACCGGCAGCCACGCCTTCGTCGGCAATCAAGTGCTCGATTTTCAAGCGGTTCATAGTACGAATCGACAAGGCGCATGTCGGGAACATCGCGGGGCTTCGGGGCCCGTCAAAGGTGCGGCCTGCATCCAGAGGGCGCGAAGCAGCACCTCGAATCCCGTAAGCGTTTCCCTTCGCGGCTTCCCAAGGGCCTTGGCTCAGATGATGATCGGCGGGCAGGAATGGCGCGTGGACCGTGCTGGGGGATGCGATGCAAGGTCCGCCATCCCAAAGATGGTCACCAATGCCTGGTTCGGCCAGCGCTTGCCGAAGGCACAACGTTCAGGTGACCGCCCATGGGACCGGGCGTAGCGGGTGAGCGTCTTTTCAGCCAAGAGTCGGCTCCGCCTTGCATCGCGAAAGGATCCAAGCCGTCCTAGCGCAATCTCCAGGCTGGATTTCAAGGTGACCGTTCATGGGCCGAACGGGTGGCATCGATGCCCGCACTCACCAAACCCGCCACGAGGCGGTTCCGATGTCGCGCTGAAGGCTCCAGCACGCCGGTGACGATGGGCTGCAATGGCGAGCGGTAGTTCCTGGTACGGGGCCTGAGAAGTTTTCGAGCCCGTATCCCGTTCGGCTTGAGGTATCGAGAGGTGGAGAGCCGCGGTTTGCGACAAGCCAGCATGCCCGTTGGCACATCCAGTACCTCGGCACAAATGGACTTTCCCGTGGCCGAAAACCAAGCGGAGTCCGTTTGAGCAGCCTGCAAGGCCCGTGGCGAGTCGTCTCAGCGGCATTGCCCGCTTGGCCTGACGTGTCGGTGAACCTTCTGGAACTGGCCGTGGATGCGCGTGGCACCCGTGGAGCAGTTGGCTGCCATGCCGCTTCGCAAATGGACGGTGTGGCAGGGCGGGCCTCCGTATCCTGCTGTCAGGACAAAGCCCTTCACTGGAATTCTCTCCGGTCACTCTATTGGAGTGATTTTTTGATATTAAAGATTATGGGTAGTTATCTGAGCTAAAAGCAGCGTCACGAACCTTCCTCGAAAGTTTCCAGCTGCCCTTTCGACAAGCCATGTCGTTCCCGAATCCGCGGTCCGGTGCGGGCCCGAGTGACCGCAAGGTATGCGTTGGGCTGGACGGATAAGGTGCGGACTTGTGCCGCTGCTTGCGCGGTGCCCCTTGAGTTTCCGTTGAAAGAGCCGATGAAGGCAGAGCACCCGGGTATGCAAGCCGTGCCCTGGACGCCATGACCGAGCAGGACCACGTCGACCTTCCAGCCTATCGATACGACCAGATGACGTTTTTGATTGACCAATTGGCCGATCTCACGAGCTATCGGGACCGTGAGCAGGCCGACGCGCTCCTGCTCGACATGCTCGCCAAGGTGCTGCAGCCGCAGTTCCTGGCCTTGCACCACTGCGTGGGCGAGGCGCACAACCTGCGCTGGCGAACCACGTTGCCTCGCAGCGAGGCACCGGCGAGCCCGGTACCGGAGGGTACGAGCCGGGTCGATTACGAGCACCGGCCGGCGTTGGCCCGGCATCCGGAATGGGTGGAGTGCCTGCGCGACCTGCGCATCGTGGAGCGTGAGGGCCCGCCCACACTGGCGCTGATGCCCATCGTGGTGAACTCGCTGGCCGTGGGCGTGGTGGAGGTGCACGGCGCCAACACCCTGACGGAGGAGGGCCGGCGTGCCGCGCAGTCCATCGTGAGGCTGTACGGCAACTACCGGGCGCTGCTGGACTACGGCGAACGCGATCCCCTCACCGGGCTGTTCAACCGCAAGAAGTTCAACGACAGCTTCATGCACGCCGTGGTGCAGCGCGCCATCACACCCAGCGAGCAGTTCGCCGGGCAGGCCGGCGAGCCGACGCCGCAATACTTCCTGGCCGCGGTGGACCTGGACCACTTCAGGCAGATCAACGACAGCTTCGGCTACTTCATCGGCGACGAGGTGCTGCTGCTGACGGCGCGGGTCATGCGCACGGTGCTGCGCTTCGATGACCGCCTGTTCCGCTTCGGCGGCGAGGAGTTCGCGGTGCTGCTGGATGCCGCGGACGAGAAGGAAGCCCTGGCCGTGCTGGAAGACCTGCGCGAGCAGGTCGCGCGCCACAAGTTTCCGCAGGTGGGTCACGTGATGGTGAGCATCGGCTTCACGGCCGTGCGGCCCTCGGACCTGCCCACCAGCGCCATCGAGCGCGCCGACCGCGCGCTGCACCTGGCCAAGGCCAAGGGCCGCAACTGCGTCGTGGGACCGGCGACCATGGTGCCCGCAGGCCTGCTCGAAAGCGCTTCGCGCGGTGGCAGCGTGGACCTGTTCGAGGAATCGGCTTCGGCCACGAGCGACGTGGAGCTGTTCTGAGCCTGGGCGCGTCAGCAACGCCTCAAGCCTGCGCCTGTCCCAGCGGCAGCTCCAGCTCCACCGCCTCCACCAGGCGCCGTGCCGTCACGCTCAGGTGTAGCACCTTGCGCAGCGGGTGGCGCGAGACCACCGACTCCACGTGCTCCAGCACGTCATCGGGCAGGCAGGCGATGGCGCAGCGGTAGGCCTCCACCGGCAGGGCCTGGTCGTTGGGGCCGATCTCCACGATCAGCGCTTCGTACCCCGCTTCCGCCAGCGCTGTCTTGTAGCCCCGCGCGATGGCGGGCTCATAGCCGGCCAGCATCACCACCTCGCCCCCCGGCAGAACCGCGTCCGCCGGCAGCGGCGACGGTGCCACCTGTGCCACGCCCGGCGTGGGCGACGGCGGCACTGCGCCGGGGCGCCCCGTCAAGGTGGTCGCCGTCGGTGCCCCCGGCCCGACGCTCTCGCGCAGCGACTCGCGGATCTCCTGTTGTGACAACGCGCCGTGCAGCGCTTGCGTGATGGCGGGCGCCACCAGCGTGTAGAGCTGCGCGCGCAGTGCCACCTGGAACTCCGCGCTGCGCACGATCGCGGTAGCCACCTGGCCCACCACACCCTGCAACTGCTCGGCCGGCAGCGCCAGCAGTGCCTGCTCCACCGGGCCGCTCAGCAGCTCCTGCGCCACCCCGGCCGGCACGGTGGCATGGGTGGGCGCCTCGTCCGGCGCTTGCACGGAAAACGGCACGCCGATGCGAGCCGCGGCAGCGGGCCGCTGGGCGGCGGGCGCTTCGCGCCTGGCGCGCGCACGGCCACGCGCCGTGCGGCGTGCCTCGTCCGCCGACGGACCGGCAAAGGCCGCGTCCAGGTCGCCGAACAGATCCAGCGTCACGCCCAGCGCCGGTTCGAGCGTCATTTCCGGCGCCGGCACGGTTTCGGCTGCCGCCGCTGCTCCAGCTTCCTTCCGGTACTTTCTCGTGCCCATGCCGTACTGCTTCAACTTGGCTCGCCAGCAAATACTGTACGCGCATACAGTATTTGCTGCGTGAATTGGTGCAAGTGACCCTGTACAACATTAGGCTGACAGCACGGGAGAATCCAACGCGTGAGCGCCTGCTCGTTTCGCCAGCGAGCGGACACTTGCCATGTAAGTGCTGTAAGGCACTGGCGCAAACGCTCAAAAAACCCGGGTTTACCCTGGGTAAGGCGACGGCTGCCCGGGTTGTTGCGCCGCAGCACAGGCTGGCACCGTCGCATTGATGGAAGTCGTTGTGATCAACCTTGCCACGCGGGCCGAGCGTTGGAGTGCCATGTGGCAGCAGCTTTTGGGCATGGGCATGCGCCCGATCCGCATTCCCGCCGTCCATGGCGCTTCGCTCAGCAGCGAGCAGCGCTCCGTGCTCTACAGCGAACAGCTCAACCGCCGCCTCTACCATCAGCCCTTGTGCGACGGCGAAATCGGCTGCTACGCCAGCCACCTGGCCGTTTGGCAGCGCCTTCTGCATTCCAGTGCCGACTGCATCGCGGTGCTGGAGGACGACGTCGAGATCGACCCGTCGCTGCCGCAAGTGCTGGCGGCCATCGAGTCCATGCCCGACGACTGGGACTTGGTCAAGCTCATCGGCCGCAGCGTCGAGAAGGTGGACGGCGCGCAGCCGCTGTGCGAGGGCTGCTCGCTGATCTGCTATCGCCGCGTACCCAGCCTCACCGCTGCCTACGTGCTCCACCGGCGCGGCGCCGAGAAGCTGCTCACGCATCGCCCCCCGTTTGGCCGCCCGGTGGACGTGGATTTGCGCCACTGGTGGGAATGCGGGCTGGAGGTGCAGGGCGTGCAGCCCTACCCGGTGCGCGAAGCGCCTTGCGCGCGCGAGTCGTCCATGGTGGGGCGCGCGGCCGAGCGCGATGCCGCGCAGCGCTGGCGCAGGCTGTGGCAGCAGGCGCGCTACACCTGGTGCAACTGGCAGGCGCGGCTGGCCCGCCGGCCCGGCAGCGGCGCGGCGCTGCCGCGGCAGCTGCAGCCTCAGGCAGTGCTGGGCCGGCATGAGCGCTCCTGAGCCCATCGCGCGCGCTACCCGGAACCTGATCGTCCTGCGTGCCGGCGACGGCTCGCTGCATCGCGAATGGATCGCCGGGCCGCGGCGCGACTTCGACCTCTTCATCAGCTACTACGGCCGCACCCCGGAACGCTGGCGCGAGGACGCCGACCACTACGAGATGCGCTCCGGGCCCAAGTGGCCCTGCATCGCCGAGCTGGTGGCCGAGCACGCCGCGCTGGTGGCCGCCTACGACTGCGTCTGGTTCCCGGACGACGACCTGTCGGTTTCGACCGCCACCCTCAACCGCATGTTTGCCTTCTTCCACGCGCACGAGCTCAACCTGGCCCAGCCGGCGCTCACGCGCAACTCGTACCACACCTGGAACACGCTGCTGCAGGATCCGCAGTGCCACCTGCGCTACACGCGCTTCGTCGAAGTGATGGCGCCGCTGTTCAGCGCCGCGGCGCTGCGCGCGTGCGCCGGCAGCTTTGGCGAAAGCCGCAGCGGCTGGGGCCTGGACTGGATCTGGCCGATGCTGTGCGAGCGCGCCGGGCTCTCGGGCATCGCCGTGATCGACGCCACGCCGGTCTGGCACACGCGGCCGCTGGGCGGTGAGCTCTACCGCAACCACGAGCTCGACCCCCGCAACGACGCCGCGCAGCTGATCCGCAAGTACGGGCTGCAGGAGATCCGCGCGCTGGCCAAGTACAGCGTGCACGCACGGGTGCGGGCGGTGCCGCTGCCGATGCGCCAGCGCATCGTGTTCTGGTTCAAGCGACTCAATGGACGGCGCAAGCACCTGCGCGCGCGCTGAGGCGCGCCAAGGCCGGGGCCGCCGCTGGCTGGCCGCCCTGCTGCCCAAGAGCGGACCGGGCAGCCTGGGCGCGGCCGGCAAGCGCCTGGGCCGCTGCATGTGGCCGTACCGCTGGGCCCTGGGCGGCGGCGTGCTCTCCTTCTTCGGCGCGGCGGCGCTGGAGCCGCTGGCCCCGGCGCTGCTGCAGCGCCTGCTGGACCACGGCTTCGGCCCCCAGCTCGGCTTCCCGCTGTGGATCGTCCCGGTGGTCGTGGTGGGCCTGTTCGCGTTGCGCGGTCTGCTGAGCTTCTGCGGCACCTACCTCTTCGCCTGGTCCACCTCCAAGGGCGTGCTCGACTTGCGGCGCGACTTGGTACGGGCCCTGGTGCATGCCGATGCGCGGCTGTTCGCCTCGCTGAGTCCCGGCGTGGCCGCGGCCCGCGTCATCAACGACCCGCAGAACGCCACCGCGTCGCTGAGCAACGCGCTCACCACGCTGCTGAAGGACGGCACTTCGTTCGTCGCGCTGCTGGGCTACCTCTTCTACCTGAACTGGCGCCTGGCCCTGGTGTCGCTGGTGACGGCGCCGCTGCTGGGCTGGGTGGTGCAGCGGGTGAAGCAGCGCGTCGTGATGCTGGGCGCGCGCAGCTACGAATCGCAGGTGCGGCTCACCGGGATCGTGGACGACATCGCGCGCGCCTGGCGCGTGGTGCGCACCTTCGACGCCGGCGACTTCGAGGAGGCCCGCTTCGCCGCGGAGGCCCAGCGCTTTCGCCATGCCACGGTGAAGTCGGCGGCTGCCGCGGCGCTCATGAGCCCGCTGACGCAGCTGGTGGCCAGCCTGGGCGTGGCGCTGATCATCACGCTGGCACTGCTGGACGCCACCCGCGGCGGCATCACGGTGGGCGAGTTCGCCGCTTTCGTCACGGCGCTGCTGATGACGATCTCGCCGCTGCGCCGCCTCACCGATGTCACGCAGCCGGTGATCACGGGACTGATCGTGGCGCGAGCCTGCTTCGAGCTGGTGGACACGCCGGCCGAGCCGGACAGCGGCGAGCGCGAGATCGACGGTGTGCGGCAGGGCATCCGGCTGCAGGCGCTGACGGTGATGCATCCGGGCGCCGAGCATCCGGCGCTGGCGGACCTCGACCTGGACGTCCCGGCCGGGCAGACCCTGGCCCTCGTCGGCCCTTCCGGCGGCGGCAAGTCCACGCTGGTGAGCACGCTGCTGCGCTTCGTCACGCCCAGCGCCGGCAGCGTGCTCATCGACGGCATCGATATCGCCGACATCCGAAAGGCCTCGCTGCGGCGGCAGTTCGCCGTGGTCTCGCAGGACATCGTGCTGTTCGACGGGACCATCGAGGACAACGTCGCCTACGCCCAGCCCAAGGATTCGGCGCGCGTCGAGCGCTGCCTGCGCGCGGCGCACCTGTGGGACTTCGTGCAGTCGCTGCCCGAAGGCATGCACACCGGCGTGGGCACCAACGGCGCTCGGCTCTCGGGCGGCCAGCGCCAGCGGCTGGCCATCGCGCGCGCGCTCTACAAGGAGGCCGCGGTGTGGGTGTTCGACGAGGCGACCTCAGCGCTGGACAGCGAGTCCGAGCGCATCGTGCACCGCGCCATCGAGGAGCAGCGCGGCTCGCGCACCCTGATCCTGATCGCGCACCGGCTCAGCACCGTGCGGCGTGCCGACCGCATCGTGGTGCTGTCCGAGGGCCGCATGGTCGAGAGCGGCCGCCACGAGGAGCTGCTGGCCGCGGGCGGCCTGTATGCCGGCATGGTGCGCGCGCAGACCCTGGACTGATCGACATGGATTCCGTTTTGAACCCGACCCTGCACACGCTGCAAAGCCTGGTACTGCCCAACCTGGGCGTGCAGGCGCCCGAGGATCTGTATGTGCGGCTCAACGACCAGGCCTGGTGCCGCCTCGACGAGCCCACGCTGCATTTCGAGGCCGGCGGCCTGGCCTTGACCGATACCTACTACGGCGCGCTGTCCGTGAGCACGTGGCGCCGCCACTGCGCGCTCAAGGACGTGCTGCTGCAAGTCGAAGGAGAGGGCCGCTTCGTGCTGAGCCTGGGCCTGCACCGGCACGCCCAGGCGCCGTCGTGGGTGGCCGAGCAGGAATTGCGGCTGCAACCCGGCATGCCGGCGCTGATGGTCGTGCCGGGCTGGGACAGCCTGCCCGACGGCCTGCTGTTCTTCCGCCTGCGGGCGCTGGAGCCGGGGCGGCTCACCGCGGCACGCTACGTCACGCCGCAGCCGCCGCCCAACGCGGTGCAGCTGGGGCTGGTGGTGACGCATTTCAACCGCGTGGCGCAGGTGTTGCCAGCGGTGGAGCGCATCCGGTGTCTGCTGCGCCGCCCCGACCTGCGCGGGCGGCTCACGCTCACCGTGGTGGACAACTCGCGCAACCTGCCGCTGGCCAGCGACGCGGAAGTGACGGTGATCCCGAACCAGAACCTCGGCGGCACCGGTGGGTTCGTGCGCGGGATGCTGTCGCTGATCGACGGCGGCACCCACACCCATGCGCTGTTCATGGACGACGATGCCTCGTGCGAGACGGAGTCCATCGCGCGCGCGCTGGCGCTGCTGTCCTACGCCCGCACGCCGCGCCTGGCGGTGACGGGGGCGCTGATCAGCGAGTCGCGGCCCTGGCAACTGCTGGAGAACGGCGCGCGCTTCGACGGCTACGTGCAGCCCATCGGCATCGGGCGCGACCTGCGCCACGTGCCGGCGCTGCTGGACTGCGACCGCGGCGACCCGCGCCCGGATTACGGCGCCTGGTGGTTCTTCGCCTTCGGGCTGGCGGACGTGCAGCGCTGGCCTTTCCCGTTCTTCGTGCGCGGCGACGACATCTTCTTCGGGCTGCACAACGATTTCGAGATCATCACCACGCTGGGCATCGCCTGTCAGGGCGAGGACTTCCACGTCAAGGCCGGGCCGATGACGGCCTACCTGGATGCGCGCTATCACCTGGTGTGGGCCGTGCTGCTGCAGCGCGGCGGCGCACGGCGCGTGCTCAAGCTGGTGCGCGAGCTGTTCATCAAGGCGCTCAAGGGCTACCAGTACGCCAGCGCGCGGGCCGTCACGCTGGCGCTGCGGCACGTGGCGGCGGGGCCTCGCTTCTTCCGCGACAACATGGACCTGGCCCAGGTGCGGGCGGAGATCGCGGGCTGGGCGCCGGTGGAGAAGATGGTGCCGCTGGTGCGCCTGGACGAGGCGTACCGGCTGCCGCGCCCCAGTGGCCGCGAGCCGAAGCTGCGCCGCCTGCTGCGCGTGCTGACGCTGCAGGGCTACCTGCTGCCGCGCTCGCTGCTGAGCAGCAAGGTGCTGGTGCACGAAAAGAGCTTCCATGGCCGCGCCCGCGACGTCTTCGGCTTCCGTCGCGTGCTCTACCGTCACGTGGCCAGCGAAACCGGCTACATGGTGGAGCTGGACCGCGGGCGCTTCCTGGCCGAGATGCGCGACATGCTGGCTCAGTTGCGCCCGTTCCTGCGGCGCTTGCCCGAGCTGCGCCAAGCCTATGCCGAAGCGATGGAGCAGATGGGCAGCGCCACGTTCTGGCGCGGGGTGTACGGGCTGAACGAAGGGCCTGCCAGCACGACGGCGCGTCCGCTGGCCGGTGGCGTGGTTCAGGACACCACCGCGCAGCCGGTCCGGCCCACGGTGCCGGTGACGCCTTCGACCTGACCCGGACGGGGCACCCACCTTCGGGCGGGCCGAGGCCACCGTCCGAGCGAGGCCGCGGCCGCCCTTGGAGCGATGCGCGCCCGCTGCGGTATCGGGACACTGCCGATCCGCCGCCACCCGGCGGCCCCAGGCAGTGACTGAACCCCGCGACCCACCGCAAGGAGCCCGCATGAACGCCTCGCTTTCCCCCGAACACATCCTCCAGACCGGCATGGCCTTCTGGGGCTCCAAGGCCTTGCTGTCCGCCGTGGAACTGGGCGTGTTCACGCTGCTGGCGGAGGGGCCGCACACCGCCGAACAGTTGCGCCGCCGCCTGGGCCTGCACCCGCGCGCCATGCCCGATTTCCTGGACACGCTGCTGGCGCTGGGCTTTGTGCAGCGCGAGGGCAGCGGCGAGCTGGCGGCCTACAGCAACACCGCAGAGACGCAGTTCTTCCTCGACCGCGCCTCGCCGGGCTACATCGGTGGCGTCCTGGAGATGGCGAATGCGCGGCTGTATCCCTTCTGGGCCGGCCTCACCGAGGCGCTGCGCACCGGCCAGCCCCAGAACGAGATCAAGCACAGCGGCGAACCGATGTTCGCCAAGCTCTACGAGGACCCGGCGCGGCTGGAGCAGTTCATGGCCGCAATGAGCGGCATCTCGGCCGGCAATTTCACCCTGCTGGCCGACAAGTTCGACTTCGGCCCGTACCGCACGCTGGCCGACATCGGCGGCGCGACGGGACAGCTCGCCTGCCTCGTGGCGGCGCGCCATCCGCACCTGCGCTGCACGACGCTGGACCTGCCCCAGGTCACGGCCATCGCCGAGCGCCACATCGAGCGCCGCGGGCTGGCCGGGTGCGTGCAGGCTCGGCCCATCGACTTCTTCAGCGATGACTTCCCGCAGGCGGACGTGATCACGATGGGCATGATCCTGCACGACTGGAACCTGGAGAAGAAGCTGCAGCTCATGCGCAAGGCCTACGACGCGCTGCCGCCGGGCGGCTGCCTCATCGCCGTGGACAACCTCATCGACGACGACCGCCGCCACAACGCCTTCGGGCTGCTGATGTCGCTGAACATGCTCATCGAGTTCGGCGACGCCTTCGACTACACGGGAGCGGACTTCGACCGCTGGGCGCGCGAGGTCGGCTTCCAGCGCACGGAGTTGATCCCGCTGGTGGGCCCGGGCAGCGCGGCCGTGGCCTACAAGCAGGCTTGAGCGTGCACGTGGCACGCGGCATCGCCGCCTCAGGCCGGAGCCAGGGTCGCGGCAAAAGCCCTTGCGGCCTTGCTGGCCGGCAAGGCCGCCGGAGCGGTGCTGAAGGACAAGGGAAAGAAAACTCCCCGAGCCATGTGCCTCGTCCCGGCCGGGCCGGGACTGTCCTTGCCTTCAGCGCCGGTCTTCAGCGCCAGCCGCCGCGGTACCCGCCGCGCCAGCCGTAGTAGGGGTGGCGCCAGCCCCAGCCGTAGTACGGCCGGTACGCCCAGCCCCAGCCCGGGCCGGGACTGGGATACGCGGGAGCGATGTAGACCGGTGCGGGCGCAACCGTGACCGATGCATAAGGTGGCCCGGCCGGAACGACTGCGCAACCGCCAAAGAGGCTCAGCAGGCCGGCCGCGGCAAGCGTGATGAGGCGTTTTTCGAGACCCACGACAACTCCAGGCTCGTTGAACAGGTGAGGCGGCTTCGCCAGCCGCCATGTCCGGTTCAACGCGCCGGGGCGGCGTGGCGTTGACAGGCATCAAGACGGGAGCAGGCACGGCCTGCGGCGGTCCACGGGCCGAAGTGGGTTAAGGTTTGCCGTGTCCACGACATTTGCCGACGTCCAGAAAATGCCCGCGAAGAAGGCCGATTTCGAACTCGATCGCACGGTCACGCACCGGCTCCACACCTTGTCCAAGCTCACCGACCGGGTGAGCCAGGCCGTCTACCTGCAGGAGGCGGGCATTCCGCTCAACGAGGGGCGCTGCCTCGCCGCGGTGGGGGCGTTCGCGCCCTTGTCGGTGAACGACCTGGCGCGCCTGGCCAACCTCACCAAGGGCCAGGCCAGCCGCGCGGCACAGACGCTGGTGGACCAGGGGCTGGTGGACAAGCAGACCAGCGCGCTGGACGGGCGTGGCGTGGTGCTCAAGCTCACCCCGCAGGGGCGTCAGACCTGGCGCCGGGTCAAGGCACTGATCCAGCGCCGCAACGAGGAAATTGTTGCCTGCCTGGATGCGCCCGAGCGCGAGCAGCTCGACCGGCTGCTCGACCGCCTCGTGTCGCACGCCGCCAGGGCGCTGGGCCCGGGCGACGAGGCGGCGTAGCCGCCGGTCCGGCGCGCGTCCATGAAAAAAGGGACCCGAGGGCCCCTGTGATGTCAGCGCGGCGGCGGTTCAGCCGGCGCGGGTCTTGTCCAGCAGCGCCTTGCGGGCCTGGGCCAGCTGCTCCACGGCGGCCACCACGGCTTGCGAGGCCGACTTGTAGCCGGCGATCACCGGGGCCAGCGATTCCTTGGCAGCGTTGTCCTGCAGCGCAGCGTCCATCAGCTGGGCGCTCTGGGCGTCGAGCAGCTTCACGGCCTTGACCATGAACTCGTCGGCCTGCTCGGTGGCCTTGACCAGGCCGGCCATGGCAGCGTTCGGGTCCGTCGCGGCACCGGCGCCGGCCGTCAGCGGCGACTGGAACAGCTTGGCTTGTTCCTGGAAGAAAGCGGTGCTCAGCTCGCTCCACTGCTTGGCGGCTTCCTGGGCTTGGGTAAAGAAAACGTTCATGACGGTCTCCTGAAGTGAAGCGTTGTTGCGACGCGGAAATTGTGCGCTCAGATCACCGGGCGCACGGAGGGGGAGGGCAATAAAGCTTGCCCGGTGTTGTACACCGGATCATTGCAAGGCCGGGGTAAGCATGCCGCCCCTGGCCCGAACCTGCTGCACAGGCTCAGGCCGTGAGCGGCTGGGCCGTCTTTGCGCGGCGCTGTATGCGCCGTAGCAGCCAGGCCGCGATCGCCACTCCCGGCACAAGCAACGATACCAGCAGCACCGGGATGGCCAGCAGCGGACGCAGCTCCCACTTCTCCAGCACCACGTTCATCACGAACACGAAGGCGACGGCCGTGGGTAGCCACATCTGCAACGAGATCACGAGGAACTGCAGCGGCGTGACCCCGGGCGCTCCCAGGGCCTGGCGCAGCTTCACGGCGGCCAACACCGATGCCACCGCCATCAATTGCGCAAACAGCACGAACGCAACGATCCCCTTCACGCTTCCCTCCGATCCTCCGGGTGGCGATTCTTCCATGGCATGGGCCGCAGGCATGCGGCGTCGCGGTGCCCCGTTTGATCTGGGCGCAACAGTGTCTTGACGCCAGCCAGCCAAAGCGGGCAGGGCGCTGGAGCGCGTGCATGCCGGCGAAACGAGCAGCTTCTACCGGGCGGCGATACTGGAGCCTGCTTTGTATCAACAACTTCCATGAATCTGAAAATCGTCGTCTACAGCAAGAGCGCCTGCCCCCAGTGCGACACCGCCAAGCGCCTGCTCGAAAGCCGCGGCCTGCCCTTCGAGGTCATCCAGATCGACGACGAGGCCGAGCGCCTGGCGTTCTACGAACGCTGCGGGCCCAGCGTGCGCCAGATGCCGCAGATCTTCATCAACGACCAGCGCGTGGGCGGCGTGGCGGGGCTGCAGGCGGCGCTGGCGCAACTGGCGCAGGCGGCCCGCTGATCCCGGACGGCCACCTCAAGGCCGTCCATCGGTTGCGTCATCACCCAAGGCGCCAGGCACCCCCACGGTCAGGCCGGACAGATCCAGGGCCTCACTGCCGCAGAACGTTCGAGCCGGCCGCGCCATCGCCGGCGCGGTGCACGAGACCGGCCGGCGCCCGTGCCCGGCCTCGCCCAAGCACCGCACGCAGCCGGCCGCGCGGGTGCCATCCCGTGCCGTGATTTGCATCGAAGTCCGGCAGCCATGTTTTGCGAGCGCAAAAGCATCATTTCCCAACCGTTCGCAATTTCGGATTTCTGTCGCATCAAGAATTAACAAGCCTGCATTCCCGTTGCCCGTGGAGAGCCGGGTCTTTTGCCGTGACAGGGCTTGGTTACAGTATCGGGCTGAATTTTCGGGCGTGGCGAATTCGATACGCACGGCGAGGCGGGCAGGGGCGTGTCCTAGGATCTCCCGTCACTTCTGCCGGGTTTCCGGCTGATTTGATTCGGCGGTCATGGGCAGGCGGCGCCAGCGGTTTCCCATGCCCGGGGCCGCCGCCAGAAAAACCTGACGTGGAGATTTGCCGTGAGCCCTACACCGCCGCGAGCCCGACTGGTCCTGAGCGGCTGCGCGCTGCTGCTGGCCTCCCTGGCGGCCCAGGCGCAATCCGGCCCGCCCAAGCCCCCGGCCAGCAGCGCCGCGAGCCCTTACTACCTGGGGGCCTCGGTCGCGCGGGGGCGTGACTCGAACGTGTTCCGCGTGCCGCCGGGCCAGGGGCCCCAATCGGACTCGTACACCACCGGCTCCGTGCTGGCCGGTGTCGACAAGCCCATCGGCCGCCAGCGCGTCTACACCGACTTGGCCGTGCGGCGCCAGCGGTTCAGTCGCCTCAACGAGCTGGACAACAATGGATATGGCGCCAGCGCGGGTGTGGATTGGGAAACTGCCGGGCGCTTTTCCGGCCAGGTGAAAGGCACGAGAGAGAAATCCCTGGCGTCTTATGGCTCGCCATTCACGGCCACCACGCTGCGCGAGCGCAATATCCTGCGCGAGCGCACTTTCAACGCCACGGTGCAGCGCGGCACGGCGAGCAGCAAATTGCAGCCCTTCGTGGGTTTCAATACCCGCAAGACAGAATATTCCGCCGAGGCCTACCGCTTTCGCAACAACGAGCGCCGCGCCGTGCGTGCCGGCGTGCGCTGGCGTCCCAGCGACCGGCTGACGCTGGCCACGGCCGCGGTGCAGGCGCGGGGCAAATATCCCTTCTCCCGCACCAGCGGCGGCGGCATCGCGCCGCTGCCCGACGAGTACCGCAGCCACGGCGTCGAGATCAGCGCCGACTGGGAGGCCACCGGCAAGAGCCGGCTGGACGGCCGCATCGGCTACGAGCAGCGCCGCTACGAGCTCGCGACGCGGCGCGACTTCTCGGGCATCAACGGCCTGGTGCGCTGGCGCTGGCAGCCCACCGGCAAACTCACCTTCACCACCTCGCTGGTGCGCGACGCCGACGACACCGACCGCCTCCTGCCCGCGGACACCACGGACCTCACGGCCGCAGGCTCGCGGGTGACGAACTCGGCCATCCTGGACGGCACCTGGCAGGCCACCGCCAAGGTGGCCGTCAACGCCAACCTGCGCTACAGCGACCGCAAGCTGGTCAACCCGGTCGTGGACGCCGGTGGCGGCGTGCAGAACCTCAGCGGCAGCGACACCACGCGCTTCACGGCGTTGGGCGCCACCTGGGAGGCCACGCGCAACGTCTCGGCCGGCTGCAACGTCGGCCGGGTGTCGCGCACCACGAGCTCCAGCCTGAGCTTCCCGTACAAGGCCAACACCGTGAACTGCCAGGTGCAGGCCCTGCTGCGCTGAACGTGCAGCAGCGCTCCCGCTCGCGCGCCGGTGCGATGGCCGGCCCATGGCCGCCCGGTTTCCGGAATTTTTGGGGCGGTGTTGGGAAATGGCTGCTGCGCCGGATTGACGCCTGGGGAAACCAGCGGCAAGCTGGTATTTCTAATTAAAAGCCGCCGCGATTTAATTTCCCTTGTCGGCTGCTTCGTTTATCTACACCATTCCCGCGATTTGTGCTGTGCGCGACCGATAATTACTGCGAATTGGCGGGGAAATTGAGTTCCGTAATTTTTCAATTAGCTACGTAATTTGTGAAATGCCCACACATTGGACCTCATCACAACCAAAAATGAAGCGCGATTTACCTTGCTAAACGTGATCTAACCATTCGTGAAAATGAAAGAAGACGTAGGGCGCTGATTGCGCGCCCTCGGCTTGTAGAGTCCGCGGCCAGTGGACGCCGCCTTCGGGCAGGCCTTCCCCTCCGAAGAATGTGGCAGTTTGCGCCGGCTTTTCCCGGCCGCATGCCGGGTGCCATTGCCATGGCATGCCCCGCCCTGCCACGCATCAACCGTGGGTATCTATTTATGCGCAATCTTTTTTCGCGCCTTTTCCTGGGCAGTTCCACGATATTGGCCGCCGCCGCGTTGACAGCTTGTGGCGGTGGCGGAGAAGCCACGCCGCAGGAGCTTGCAGCGGCATCGGCGCCGGAGCTGGCGCAATCGCTTGAGACGGCCCAAGCCCTGAGCACTGCAGGCGGCACCGCCGCGGCGGATGAGGGCGACGACGACCTCGTCACTTCGCTCGACCCGCAGCCTTGGGAGCTGGAGTACGACGACGCCACCGCGCAAGCCTTCATTGCTAGCCTGCCGCCGGTGTCCTCCGAGGCTCGCGCAGCCGGCACGCGCGTGAAGTGGAACCCGGGCCACTACGTCGCGCTCAGCCGCCGCGACGTGGGTTCGCTGCATACCGCGCTGCGCGAGATCAAGAGCGTTCCGCAGGTCAAGGGCCTGCTGCTGCGCTACAGCTGGCGCCAGCTGGAGCCGCGCAAGGGCGAGTACAACTTCGCCACCATCGACCGCGACGTGGCGCTGGCGCGCTCCTACGGCAAGCGGGTGTTCATCATGATCGAGACCAAGGCCTTCAAGTCCGGCCTGCGCGCGGCGCCCTCGTACATGTACACGCGCGAGTACGGTGGCGGGGCCTACAAGATCCGCATCAGCGCCAAGCCCACCCTGGGCACCAGCCACCGCTATGGCGAAAACATCGCGCTCTACAACGGCCAGGTGCGCGACCGCCTCATCGCGCTGACCAGCGCGATGGGCCGGCGCTTCAACCTCAACAACGCCGTCGAAGGCGTGACCTTCAACGAGACGGCCATGGGGCAGGCGGTCAATCCGCTGAGCAAGGCGCAGAGCGATGATTTCTTCCGCAACCTGGCACAGGTCAACACGGCCACGCGCCGCGCCTTCCCCAACACCGTGGTGATGCAGTTCATCAACTTCCCGTCCAGCTACATGCCGGGGCTGGTGCGCAACATGCTCAACGCCTCGGTGGCGCTGGGCGGCCCGGACACCTTCCTCAACGACCACGACCTCAACCGCAACACCTACCCGCTCTACGACCAGGCGCAGGGCAAGGTGCCCATCGGCCCGTCGGTGCAGCCGGAGAACTACATCAGCCGCTCCCAGAACGGCCCGCACTCGCCGCCCAAGGTGACGGAGCTGCACGCGTTCGCCCAGAACCGGCTGCACGCCAACTACCTGTTCTGGTCGCGCACGCTGAGCGGGCCGCACAAGCCCTACAACAACGTGCTGCGGATGTTCAAGTCCGAGTCCTTCGGGCGCGACAACGCCGGCGGCCTGCGCACGGGCTGCCCCGCCAGCTACGGTGTGTGCGTGCGCTCGCTGTGACGGCGCCGTAGCCCTGCACCGGGCTTTCCCGAACCGGCCGGCTATGCTGGGCCGGTCCCAACTGCAGCAAGCCAACGACGAAACCGATGCAACGCCGCGATTTCGCCCGTGCCGCCACCGCGCTCGCCACCATCACCTGCTGGCCCGCGCTCCGGGCGGCGCCCGCCGCCAGCAGTCCCGCCGGCACCGCGCCTTCCCAACCCTTCGACTACGCCTGGCTCAAGGGCGTGGCCCGCGCCCGGGCCGCGGCGCCGTACAAGGCGCCGCCCGCCGAGCTGCCCAAGGCAGTGGAGTCGCTGGACTGGGACCAGTACCAGGCCATCCGCTTCCGTGACGACCACGCCCTGTGGGCCGACGACGCGCAGAGCAACTTCCACCTGAAGTTCTTCCACCTGGGCCTGTTCTTCAAGTCCGCCGTGCAGCTGCACGAGGTCGTGAACGGGCAGGCGCGCGAGCTGGCCTACGACCCGGCCCTGTTCGACTACGGCAAGAGCGGCCTGCGCGGCGGCTCGCTGCCCAAGGACCTGGGCTTCGCCGGCTTCCGGGTCAACTTTCACACCGACTGGCGCGGCGACGTCGCCGCTTTCCTGGGCGCGAGCTACTTCCGCGCCGTGGGCGGCGAGCGCCAGTACGGGCTCTCGGCGCGAGGCCTGGCCATCAACACCGGCCTGGGCCGCCCGGAAGAGTTCCCGATGTTCACGGACTTCTGGTTCGAGCGCCCCGCGCCGGGCCACGACGTGCTCACGGTGTACGCGCTGCTGGACTCGCCCAGCGTCAGCGGCGCCTACCGCTTCGACATCCGTCCCGGTAACACGCTGGTGATGGACGTGGACGCGGCGCTGTACCCGCGCCGCGCCGTGGAGCGGCTGGGCCTCGCGCCGCTGACCAGCATGTTCCAGTACGGCGAGAACGACCGGCGCCGCGCCAACGACTGGCGCCCCGAGGTGCACGATTCCGACGGCCTGGCGATCTGGAGCGGGCAGGGCGAGTGGCTGTGGCGCCCGCTCACCAACCCCGAGCAGCTGCGCTTCTCGGCCTACACCGACGAGAACCCGCGCGGCTTCGGGCTGCTGCAGCGCGACCGCAACTTCGACCACTACCAGGACGACGGCGTGTTCTACGACCGGCGGCCCAGCCTCTGGGTCACGCCCAAGGCGGGCTGGGGCCGCGGGCAGGTGCAGCTGGTGGAGATCCCGACCGACGACGAGACCAACGACAACATCGTCGCGTTCTGGAACCCGGCCCAGCCGCTGGTGCCGGGCGAGGAGCGGCTGTTCAGCTACCAGCTGCACTGGGGCGCCCAGCTGCCGGTGGCGCCGCGCATGGCGCAGGTGGTGGCCACGCGCACCGGCATGGGCGGCGTCGTGGGGCAGAAGCGCAAGTACTACTCGACGCGCTTCGTGGTCGATTTCGCCGGCGGCGACTTCGAGCTGCTGGCCAGCCAGGCGGAGCTGGAGCCGGTGATCACCGCCTCGCGCGGCATCGTCGAGATCACCTCGGCGCGCCCGCTGGCCTCCATCCGCGGCTGGCGCGCGAGCTTCGACCTGCGCCCCACCGACGACCTGGTCGATCCCGTCGAGCTGCGGCTGTTCCTGCGCTACAAGGGCCGCGCCATGAGCGAGACCTGGAGCTACCAGTGGACGCCGCCAGCCGCGGCACAGCGCTCGTTCTGAGCCCGGAGCCCGCCGCCATGGACACGCCCGCCGCCTCGAAGCCCTTCGACGTCACCGAGGCGCTGCGGCGCATCGAGGTGGCGGTGCGGCCCTATCCCAAGGCGGCGCTGTTCGAGCTGCACGACGAGGGTTTCACGTCGGCCTTCGAGCAGCTGGTGGCCTGCATGCTGTCCATCCGCACCCGCGACGAGACCACGCTGGTGTGCGCGCGGCGCTTCTTCGGCCTGGCGCGCACGCCCGCGGCGGTGGCGGCGCTGAGCGTGGCGGACATCGACGCCGCCATCGCCGACAGCACCTTCCACGAGCCCAAGGCGGCGCAGATCCACGCCATCGCGAGCGAGGTGGTGGCGCGCCACGGCGGTGAGCTGCCCTGCGACGAAGCGGTGCTGCTGGGCTTTCGCGGCGTGGGGCCCAAGTGCGCGAACCTGGTGCTGGGCATCGCCTGCGGGCAGCCGCGCATCGGCGTGGACATCCACGTGCACCGCATCACCAACCGCTGGGGCTACGCGCAGGCCCGCGCGCCCGAAGGGACGCTGGCAGTGCTGGAGCGGCAACTGCCGCGCGAGCACTGGATCGAGATCAACGCGCTGCTGGTGCCCTTCGGCAAGCACGTGTGCACGCCCAGCCTGCCGCGCTGCTCCACCTGCCCGGTGCGCGACATGTGCGCGCGGGTGGGGGTGACGAAGCACCGGTAGGGCCGGCCGGGCGGGCGGAGCCTCAGGCCGTGGCCGCCTGCGTTGCGGCCGGCTGCGCCATCGGGTCCGCGCGCTGCACGACGCAGGCGACGACCGGCGCGATGTCCTCGGCCGGCATGCCCACGCGCGCGGCGTGCTCGCGGATCGCCTGCGCGTCCACGCCCTGGTAGATGCACACCGTGCCCAGCGTGCCGTCGGACTCGTGGACCACGTAGCTGCGCAGCCAGCTCACCTTGTCCGCCATCTCGGTGTCGCCCACGCGGCGCGAGACCGCGGCCGTGGCCTTCAGGTCGTCGGCGCAGGACCAGTGGTGCGGGCGGCGGATCTGGTAGACGTTCACCGGCGCGTCGGGGCGGATGAGCACGGTGTCGGCTGCGGGCAGGATCTCCTCGGCCGGCATCCCGGCCAGCGCGGCATGCTCGCGCAGCGCGGCGGCGTCGGTGGCCTGGAACACGCAGCGGGTGCCGAAGCGGCCGTCGGCCTCGCGCAGCACGTAAGTGCGGATCCAATGTGTGCGCTCCGAGCCCTGGTCCAGGGCGCGCAGCCGCTCCAGCGCGGCGTCCATGTCGGCCTGGGTGGCGGCGATGCCGCGGCGGCGGATGGTGAAGGTGTTCATGCTGTCTCCTGGGGATGTCCACGGCGGTGTTGGAGGCGGTCGCCCGATCGGGCCGTGGAGTTGGCCGGTCGGGCGGCGGGCCGGGGGTGGAGGGTTTCCATCGCCGCTGCAGCCTTGTCCCAAGACTAGAAACCGGGTCGCCATAAGTCCTTCGCGCGCGCTGATCGATTCCTGATACTTTTCCCGCCGCCATGGATGCCTCCCTCCCGCCTCCCACGCCGCCGGGCGCGCGCCGCTGGCGCTTCGGCGCCTGCGAGCTGGACGAAGCGCGCCGCGCGCTGCTGGTGCAAGGCCGCGAGGTGCTGCTGCAGCCGCGCGTGTTCGAGGTGCTGTGCTACCTGGTGCGGCATCGCGACCGCGTGGTGCCCAAGGAAGAGCTGCTGGCCGCGCTGTGGCCGGGCAGCGTGGTGGTGGACAACGCGCTGCAGCGCAGCGTCAGCCTGGCGCGCGCCGCGCTGGCCGAGGCCGGCCTGGGGCAGGCGGTGCGCACCTATGCCCGCCTGGGCTACCGCTTCTGCGCGCCGGAAGGCGCCGAGCCCGAGGCCGAGGGCGATGCGTCCGCCGCCGTGGCGGCCGGTGGGGATGAAGGCGCCCTGGCCGAGGCCCGCGCAGCCTGCGCGCGCTGCGACTGGGACGCGGCCTGCGAGGCCTATGCGCGGGCGCAGGCGCACGGCGGGTTGCCGCCCGAGGAACTGCTGGCGTGGGGCCGCGTGGCCATCAGCGCCGGGCAGGGCGCGAGCGTGCTGGAGCCGCTGGAACGCGCCGCGGCCCGCCAGGCCGAGGCGGGCGACGCCCTGGGGGCCGCGCGCGCGGTGCTGCTGCTGGTGCAGATCCGCACCGACCGGATGGAGCCGGCACTGGCCGGCGGGCTGCTGCGCCGCGCCGTGCGCTGGCTCGACGGCCTGCCGCCCTGCGCCGAGCAGGGGCACCACGCCTGGATGTCGAGCCGGCTGGCGCTGGCCCTGGGCGACCTGGGCGCCTCGCTGCGCCATGCCGACGCGGCGCTGGCGCTGGGCCGGGCGCTGGGCAACGCCGACGTCGAATGCCTGGGGCTGGCCTACCGGGGGCAGGCGCTGATGGCGCTGGGCGACTATGCCGCGGCCTGCGAACAGCACGAGGAGGCGGCGGCCGCCATCCGCCTGGGCGGCGTGAGCCTGTGGGTGGTGGGCTGGGTGTACTGCTCCGTCATCACGGCCAGCCGCAACCGCTGCGACTGGCTGCGCGCGATGCAGTGGACGCAGGCCTTCGCCGACTGGTGCCGCGCCAGCCGGATGACGGCCTTCCCCGGCACCTGCCGCCTCTACTGCGCCGAGGTGCGCGGCGTGCGCGGCGACCTCGTCGCCGCCGCGGACGAGGTCCACCGGACCGCCGCGCTGCTGGCGCAGGCGGCGCCCTGGGCCGAGGGCGATGCGTACCGGGTGCTGGGCGACATCCGGCTGACTTGCGGCGACCTGGCCGGCGCGGAGGCCGCTTTCCGCCGCGCCCACGCCCTGGGCTGGGAGCCGCAGCCCGGCCTGGCACGGTTGCAGCTGGCGCAGGGCCAGCCGCAGCAGGCGCTGCGCGGGCTGGAGCGGGCGCTGGGCGACAGCAACTGGGCGCTGTGCGAGCGGCGGGCACAGCTGCTGTGCGCGCTGGTGCATGCCGCGCTGGCCGCCGGCGAGGCGGAGCGCGCGCGCGAGGCGCTGCGGCTGCTGGAGGCCGACCCGCCGCTGCTGGCGCCGCAGGCCCTGCAGGGCCTGGCCGCGCAGGCCCGCGCCGAGCTGGACTGGCACGAGCAGCGGCATGCCGAGGCGATCCAGCAGCTGCGCCAGGCCGTGCGCCACTGGCACGCGGTGGGCGCGCCCGCGGGCGAGGCCGAGGCGCGCGTGCGGCTGGCCGAATGCCTGCGGGCGGACGGGGACCTCGCCGCCGCCGAGCTGGAGCTGTACGCGCTGGAGTCCAACCCGGTGCTGGCCGCGGTGGCCGGGCTGCACGGCCGCATGGCGGCGCTGCGCGCCACGCTGAAGGGCTGAGGCCGACTGCGCGCCACGCGCAGGTTGCCAGCGCAACCACATGCAAGCGGGACTTGTCCAGTCGCGAAGGCCGTGCCGGAGCGCTCTCCCTAGAATCCGCCCGATGTCTGCAACCTCTCCCGGCACCGGCACGCAGCAGCGCCAGTGGCCCGGGCTGCTTCTCGCTGCCGGTGGCGCCACCGCCTTTTCCGGCAAGGCCATCATCGTCAAGCTCGCCTACCGCTACGGCACCGATGCGGTGACGGTGATCATGCTGCGCATGCTGTTCGCGCTGCCGCTGTTCCTGCTGCTGGCGGCCTGGGCCGGGCGCGGGCGCCCGGCGCTGACGCGGCGCGACTGGCGCGCCGTCGTGCTGCTGGGCTTCAGCGGCTACTACCTCGCCAGCTACCTCGACTTCCTGGGCCTGCAGTACGTCAGCGCCAGCCTGGAGCGGCTGGTGCTCTACCTCAATCCGACCCTGGTGCTGCTGCTGGGCTGGCTGCTGTTCGGGCGCCGCACCAACCGCCGCCAGTGGGTCGCCATGGGCGTGAGCTACGCCGGCGTGCTGGTGGCCTTCGGGCAGGAGGCGCAGTTCGCCGGCACGCAGGCCGGGCTGGGGCTGCTGCTGGTGCTGGGTAGCGCGCTGAGCTATGCGCTGTATCTGACCTACTCCGGCGAGGAGGTGCGGCGCCTGGGCGCGCTGCGACTCACGGGGCTGGCCACCAGCGTGGCCTGCGTGCTGTGCATTGCGCAGTACCTGCTGCTGCGCCCGGTGGGGGCGCTGGCCGACCTGGCGCCGGCGGTGTGGTGGCTGTCGCTGCTCAACGCCACGGCCTGCACCTTCGCGCCGGTGCTCATGGTGATGATGGCCATCGAGCGCATCGGCCCGGGCGCGGCGGCGCAGACCGGGATGATCGGCCCCATGAGCACCATCGCCATGGGCGTGCTGATCTTGGACGAGCCCATCACGCCGGGCGTGGTGATGGGCACGGTGCTGGTGCTCGCCGGCGTGGCGCTGCTCAACCGCCGGCGCTGAAGGGCCGCCCGCGGCGGCACGCGCGGGACGCGTGCCGCGCCGCGTCCTTGCCTCGGCCCGGCACGGCGCTACAGTGGGCCGAGCAGGAGGGCCGACCCATGCTTCACCCCATCGAGCCCAGAGGCGGCAGCCGCGCCGGTGGCGTGCCGATGCGCCGCGGCGCCGGCCCGGAAACAGGCCTGCGCATGACGCCGGTGCCCGTCCGCACGTCTTCGAGCCGGGCCCGCGCATGGACAGCCTGCTGACCAGCCGGGAGAGCCTGGCCCTGGCCCTGGGCCAGCGCGGCGTGGTGCCGGTCATCGGCCCCGAGATGCTGGAAGTCGAGGTGGACGACGGCACCGGGCGGCGGCGCGGCGTGCCCTTCTACCGCCTCGTGGCCGAGGAGCTGCTGCGCACCTACGGCTGCTCCCCGGCCGAGGTGCCGGCCGGCGCCAAGGGCGGCGGCTGGCCGCTGCACCAGGCCGTGGCGCAGGTGCTGGCCGAAAGGCGCGAATCCAGCACCGAGCGGCTGCGCCGCTGCGTGTCCGCCACCATCAAGCGGCTGGCGGCGCAGGTGCTGGCCGCGCCGCTGCTGGACCGGCTGGCGCGGCTGGATGCCTTCGACCTCTATGTCTGCCTCACGCCGGACGAGCTGCTGGTGGAGGCCCTGCGCCGGCTGCCCGGCCGCGAGGTGGACATCGGCGCCTTCGCGCCCACGGCCGACAGCTCGCAGCCGGTGGACATCCTGCCGCGCGCCGGCGCCGTGCGCGTGTTCTTCCCGCTGGGCCGCAGCGCCCCCGGCCACCACCTGGCCATCCACGAGGAGGACGCGCTCGAATACTTCTACCAGTTCCAGGAGTACGGCCCCCGCCGCGCGCCCAGCCTGCTGGCCGAGCTGCGCAGCCGCGACCTGCTGCTGCTGGGCTGCAACCTGCCGGACTGGCTCGGCCGCGCCTTCCTGCGCGTGGCCAACGAGAAGCGGTTGTCCTGGCCGGAGAAGAAGATGGAGTTCTTCGCCGCGGACACGCAGGACGCGCTGCTGAACTCCTTCCTGGCCCGCTTCAACCCCAACGCCTGCGTGTTCCCGTGGTCGCCGCAGGAGTTCATCGGCGAGCTCGAAGCGCTGTGCGTGGGGGTGGCGAGGCCGCCGGCCGGCAACGCCCCGGCCCTGGCTGCGGCAGCCGCCGCGACCGTGGCCGGCGTACGGCAGCCCACCGTGTTCGTCAGCTACGCCAGCGAGGACCGCGAGGCGGCGCGTCGCCTGGCCGATGCGCTGCTGCAGGCGGGCTTCGGCGACGTGTGGTTCGACCAGCACAAGCTCGTGGCCGGCGACGACTGGTCCGACCGCATCGAGGAGGCCATCGAGCACTGCGACTTCTTCATGCCGGTGCTCTCGCACCAGGCCGACCGGCGCCGCGAGGGCGTGTTCTGGGAGGAGTGGCGCAAGGCCGTGGTGCGGGCGATGCGCGTCAACGACAGCTTCGTGCTGCCCGTGGGCATCGACGACACGGCGCCGGACCGCAGCGGCTACGAGCGGATCTTCAGCGGCTTCACCTGCGACTTCCGCCGCATCCACCTGCTGCACGCGCCGCAGGGCCGCTTGCCGGCCGAGGGCCTGCAGGCACTGCGCGAGCGCAGCGAGCGCTTCGCGCAAGCTCGCCATGACTGAGCGCACCCGCATCGACGCGCAGCACCCGTGGCCCTGGCTGGAGCCGTTCACCGAGTCCGCCAGCCGCTTCTTCAACGGTCGCGACGAGGCGCTGCAGGCCCTGCTGCGCGCGGTGCTGGCCGTGCCGGTGTGCGTGCTCTTCGGCAAGTCGGGCCTGGGCAAGACCTCGCTGCTCCTGGCCGGGCTGTTTCCGCTGCTGCGCGAGCGGCAGATGCTGCCGGTGCCGCTGCGGCGCCTGGAGCACGGCGCCGGGGCCGCCCCGCTGTCGGCGCAGCTGCTGCGCGCGCTCGACGCGGCCGTGGCGGCTTCCGCGCAGCCGCTGCGCTGGGAGGGCCCGCCCCGCACGGCGCCGGCCGAGGGCGACTTCGTCGCTGCGCTGTGGGAGCAGCTGCACGACCGGCAGCAGCGGCTGCTCGACGAGCAGGGCCGTGCCTGGAGCATCGTCTTCGTGCTGGACCAGTTCGAGGAGGTCTTCACGCTGCAGCCGGACGAGGAGCTGCGCCGGCGGCTCTTCTGCGAGCTCGGGGACCTGCTGGAGAACCGGCTGCCGCCCACGGTGGACGCGCGGCTGGATGCAGACGACGCGCTGCTCGACCGCATCGACCTGGACGCGCAGCGCTACCGCTTCCTGCTCTCGCTGCGCGAGGACTTCCTGCCCGAAGTGGAGGCATGGGTCCACCTCATTCCGCGGCTGGGCGCCCAGCGCGTGCGGCTCACGCCCATGTCGGCCGAGGAGGCCCTGCAGGCGGTGCGGCAGACGGGCGGGACGCTGGTGAAGGCGCAGGACGCAGCGCGCATCGTGGACTTCGTGAGCCGCCAGGCGGCGGCCGACGGCGCGGGGCGCGCGCTGCAGCCCAGCCGCGCCATCGAGCCGGCGCTGCTGAGCCTGGTCTGCGCCAGCCTCAACGCCGACCGGCTGGCGCAGCAGCCGCCCGGGGCGTCGCTGGTGGTGGACGATCTGGAAGCCCGAGGCTCGCAGATCCTGGACCGCTTCTACGACGACGCCTTCGCCACGCTGGCGCCGCCGCTGCGCGAGCCGGCGGCGCGCTGGGTCGAGAACGAGCTCATCACCGACGGCGGTACGCGCCGGCCGTTTCCGGTCGAGGCGGTCGATGACGAGCTGCGTCCGGCGCTGGCGCAGCTGGTGGACCAGCGGCTGCTGCGCGTGGAGAACACCGAGCAGGGCCCGCAGGTGGAGCTGGTGCACGACCGGCTGGCCGCGGTGGCGCTGCGGCACGCGCAGACCGCGCTGCAGCAGGCGGACGCCGCGCAGCGGCTGCTGCGCGAGAAGGAGAACGCCGAGCGGGTGCTGCTGGAGCAGCGCGCCGAAATGGAAGAGCAGCGAGCCCGGCAGGAGCAGCAGCGTGCCGAGCAGGCGCAGGCCGTGAGCCGCCGTTTCCGGCGCATGAACCGGCTGCTGGTGCTCGCCGTCTTCGGGGCCGGGGCGATGGCCGTGTGGGCCTGGAACGAGCGGCAGCGCGCACACGAGGAGAGCCAGCGCGCGCAGGAGGCGCTAGCGGCGTGGAGGGACAGCGCGCTGCAGGCCCAGAGCCAGTACGACCGGTGGCAGAGCGCGCAGAAGAACCTCACTACGGCCGAACGCAAGGTCGACCAGGCCGTCCAGCTGCTCAAGAGCGGATCAGCCCCGGCCCAGGCCACCGAGCTGCTGTCGGAAGCCCAGCGCTCCTACGCCAACAGCAGCCTGCAGCCGGCCCCGGCGCCGCCGGACTGCCCCGCCGGGCGGCGGCTCTATCCGCAGGTCGGCAGCGAGGCGGACCTGGCGGTGATCGAGCGCGTGAAGCCCGCGCTGCGCGAAGCCGGCTTCAACGTCATGAAGGCGGAGGTGCTGCCGGCGCGCAAGCTGCCCGCCGACACGGAAGTCCGCTACTTCCGAAACGCCGAGGGCGTCGGCGCGCTGGCCGCGGCGGCCGCGCTGCGCCGGGCGGGCCTGCCCAACGTGCCGGCGCGGCTCGTCCCCGGCTACGAGGACTCCAGGTCGATCCGCCCCTGCCATTACGAGCTGTGGCTGGCCGTGGGCGGCTGAGGCTCAGGCCAGGGCGCGCCACACGTTGTAGGCGCTCAGCAGCGTGATCAGGCAGCCCACGATGGTCATGAGCGTGCGCGGCTGCAGCCGCTTGCACAGCAGCGCGGCGAAGGGCGCGGCGAACAGGCCGCCGAACACCAGGCCCGACACCAGCAGCCACGTCGTGGGCTCGCCGGCCAGCAGGATGAAGGAGGTGGCGCTGGAGAGCGTCAGGAAGAACTCGGCGAAGTTCACCGAGCCGATGGTGGTGCGCGGGTCGCCGCCGGCGCCGATGAGGTTGCTGGTGACCACCGGGCCCCAGCCGCCGCCGCCCGTGGCGTCCACGAAGCCGCCCAGCAGCGCGAGCTTGCCCACGTGGCGCGGCTCCTTGCGCTGCAAGCGCGCCCGCCACGCCTTGCGCAGGATGTACAGCCCCATCAGCAGCAGGTAGGCCGAGACGATGGGCTTCATCACCGAGGCGTCGAACTGCGTGATCACCACCGCCCCCAGGATCGCGCCCAGGCTGCCCGGCACCAGCAGGCGTAGGAACAGCGACTTGTTGACGTTGCCCAGCTTGCAGTGCGAGATGCCCGACATGCCCGTGGTGAAGACCTCGGCGATGTGCACGCTGGCGCTGGCCGCCGCCGGCGTGGCGCCCGCGCCCAGCAGGAAGGTGGTGGCCGTGACGCCGTAGGCCATGCCCAGCGCGCCGTCCACCACCTGCGCCAGCAGGCCCACGGCTACCGCGCTCCAGAAGGTCGGGTTGGCCAGCGCGTCGCGCACCACCTGCACCCCGTTGACGCCCTCCGTGCCGAAGAACAGCCGCCAGGCCAGGAAGCTCAGCAGCCCGCACAGGATCGACACCGCCACCCACAGCGCGATGCGCAGCTCCGGATGGTCGTCGGGATGGTGCGAGGCCGAGAAGTCGCCCGGCGGAGCGGCGGCCTGGGTTGCGGCGGCGAGGGGAACAGGAACGGCTTCGAGCGGATTGCGTGCTTCCATGGGGCGGGGCCCGCACGGCCCGCCAGTCAGCGGGCATATGCCGGGCGCAACGATGTTGAGCCATGAAAGTAATGAGCACGGACCCGCCCGCCTACGAAGCATTTGCTGCTTTCTTATGCGCTTTCCGTGCTTGTAAGCGTGTTCTTCATAAGGGCCGTGACGGCTGCAATTGCTTGCGAGCCGGGGTCTGTGCTCACGCCGGCCCCCACAATCGCGCGATTGCAATTCCAAAGGGGCTTGGCGTTGGAAGCCGTGATCCGCTGCCTGTTGGTCGATGACGACGCCGAGATCCGCCACGCGGTGCAGGGCTACCTGGAGCGCTACGGCATGGCGGTGCGCACGGTGCCCGATGGCGAGGCCATGCGCCGCGCGCTGGCCGAGGGAAGCTTCGACCTGCTGCTGCTGGACGTGATGCTGCCCGGCGAGGACGGCCTGGAGCTGTGCCGCCAGGTGGTCCAGCAGCTGGCGCTGCCGGTGATCATGCTCACGGCCCAGGGCGACCCGGTCAGCCGCGTGCTGGGCCTGGAGCTGGGCGCGGACGACTACATCGGCAAGCCCTTCGAGCCGCGCGAGCTGGTGGCGCGCATCCATGCCGTGCTGCGGCGGAACCGGCGCGGCGCGGGGGCCGGCGCCGCGCCCGCGGCCGAGGCGCCGGCGCAGCTGCAGTTCGAGGGCTGGCGCTTCGACCGGCTGCGTCGCGAGCTGCTGTCGCCGCAGGGCGTGGTGGTGTCGCTGTCGGCGGCGGAGTTCAGGCTGCTGTCGGCCTTCGTCGAGCACGCGGGCCGGGTGCTGGCGCGCGAGCGGCTGGTGGAGCTCACGCGCGTGCCGGGCGTGGAGGTCAACGAGCGCAGCATCGACCTGGGCGTCTCGCGCCTGCGCCAGAAGCTCGGCGACTCGCCGCGTGACCCCCAGCTCATCCGCACCGTGCGCGGCGAGGGTTACCAGCTCGACGTTCGGGTGGGCCCGTGAGCGCGGGTGCGGGTGCCGGGGAGCGGCCATGAAGCGGCTGCTGCGTGACTCGCTGTTCAAGCGTTTTTTCCTGCTGATGTGGGCCGCCCTGGTGCTTAGCCACCTGGCCGCCTACTCGGTGGTGATGCTGCGCGGCGCGCTGCCCATGCGGCCGGCGGACATGCCGCTGCCCACCTTCCCGTCGCTGCCGCCCACGCCCGGCGTGCCGGGGACGGCGCCGCATGTCCCTCCGCCATCGCCCGGGCCGGGGGCGTTGCGGCCACCCGGACCCGGTCCTGGCCCTGACGCGATGGGGCCGGCGCCGGCAGGGGGCCCCGAGTCCGCGCCGCCCGGTGCGTGGCCGCGCCGCGGCGGGCTGCCGCCGGCGGACCTGGCGCTGGACTACGGCGTGCGGCTGCTGGTCATCGCGCTGGCCGCCTGGTGGGGCGCGCGCTGGGTGACGGCGCCAATGCGCCGCCTGGCCGGCGCGGCGCAGCAGCTCGGCCCCGCGCTGCGCTCGGACGCGGCGCCGCCGCGGCTGGACGAGGCGGGCGGCACGCAGGAGGTGCGCGAGGCCGCGCGCGTGTTCAACACCATGGCGGCGCAGCTGCAGCAGCAGTTCCGCGCCCGCTCGCTGCTGATGGCCGCCGTCTCGCACGACCTGCGCACGCCGCTGACGCGCCTGCGGCTGCGCCTGGAGCGGCTGGAGGACGCGGCGCTGGCGCAGCGCTGCATCGCCGACCTGCGCGAGATGGACGCGCTGGTGGAGTCGGCGCTGGAGCTGGTGCGCAGCGAGCAGGCGCTGGAGCCCGCGCGCCCCACGGACCTGCTGGCGCTGGTGCAGGCCCTGGCCGACGACCGCGCGGAGCAGGGCGAGGCCGTGCACTGCGAGGGCGAGGCCGCGACCGCGCGCGTGCAGCCCGTGGCGCTGCGCCGCGTGCTCAACAACCTGCTGGACAACGCGCTGCGCCACGGCACGCAGGCCTGGCTGGCGCTGCGCCGCGAGGGCGACGCGGTGAGCATCAGCGTGGACGACGACGGCCCGGGCATCCCGCAGGCGCAGCTGCAGGCGGCGCTGGACCCCTTCGTGCAGCTGGCCGACGACCCGCGGGGCCGCCACCGCGCCGGCCTGGGGCTGGGCCTGCACATCGCGCACGACCTGGTGCGGCGCCAGGGCGGCACGCTGAGCCTGCACAACCGCGAGGGCGGCGGGCTGCGCGCGCTGGTGCGGCTGCCGCTGGCTTGAGCAGGAAGGGCGGTCGGGCTCCGGCCATCCACGCCGGGCCATGTGTCAACGCCGACACACCCGGGCAATACCCCACATACCTGGGATTTCCAGAATCGCTGCGACTCCCCACTGGAAAGGACATCCCATGAGCAGCATCGGATCGATCGGCAGCGGCGGCGGCGGTTTTTCCGCCCTGCAGCGTCCCCAACCGCCCTCGAAGGAGGCGCTTTTCAAGCGGGCCGATGCCGACGGCAGCGGCGGCGTGGACGCCAGCGAGCTGCAGGAGCTGGTGTCGCACCGCCCCGGCGCCAGCGCGTCCGCCGCGAACGACAGCTCGGTGGACTTCAGCGCGCTCGACGGCGACGGCAGCGGCAGCCTGGACGCCACCGAGCTGGACACGGCCATGAAGGCGCTCATGCCCAAACCCGGCTCCACGGTGGAGTTCGCGCAGCAGCGCGGCGGCGAGGACGACCTGTTCTCCAAGGTGGACGGCAACGGCGACGGCTCGATCGACAGCGACGAGCTGGCTGCCCTGCAGGAGAAGATGGGCATCGAGGACGACGGCGCGATGGAGCGCCTGGACACCGACGAGGACGGCTCGCTCAGCGCCGAGGAGTTCGCCGCCGGCCGTCCGCAGGGCGGCCAGGCCATGGGTGGCATGGGCGGTCCCGGCGGCCCGGGCGGCGGTGACAGCACCGAGAGCTCGTCCAGCACCACCTACGACCCGCTGGACACCAACGAGGACGGCGTGGTGTCGGCGCAGGAGCGCGCGGTGGGCGAGCTCAAGGGGGCGATGCAGAAGCTGCTGGAGGCGGCCGACGCCAACGGCGACGACAGCATCGACGCCACCGAGGCGTCGGCGATGCAGGACGCGCTGAGCCAGGCGCTGGAGACGGTGGCCGGGGCGTCCTCGTCCTCCGCGGCCGGTTCCGAGGCCTCGTCCTCCGGCTCGGCGCAGGACGGCGCGCTGCAGGCGCAGGCCGCCAAGCTGGCGCAGCTGATGGTGCAGCAGTACGCCGCCGTCAGCGCCCAGTTCGGCAGCCAGGCCTCGACCGGCTCGCAGCTGAACCTCCGCGCCTGAGCCCAGGTTTGCGCCCGCGGGCGGCGGTGCGACGCGCAAGTCATCCCCTCCTGACCCGCCGCTCGTTCTTCAACGAACCGCGCCCGCAGGCTTTTTCTCCGGCGCGCCGCACGCGCCGACGCCGGCTCACCTGGCGATGCCGAGCTCGCCCATCAGGCCCTTGAAGAAGGCGTTGTCGCGCTCGATCACCTTCTGGAACGCCGGCGCGTCAGCCCAGGCGTGGGTCAGGTCCAGCCGCGCCAGCGCGTCGCGGAAATCCGGCTCGTCCGCGGCCTTGCGGGCGGCGCTGCGCAGCGTGTCCACCACGGGTTGCGGCGTGCGCTTCGGCGCCACGATGCCGCGCCAGGTGCTCACGCTCACGTCGATGCCCTTCTCCTTGAGCGTGGGCACGTCGGGGAAGCGCTTCGCGCGCTGGTCGGCCATCACGGCCAGCAGCCGCAGCTTGCCGCCGGCCACGTGCTGCGCCACCTCGGCCGGGCTGACCGAGACGGCCTCGATGTGGCCGCCCATCAGGTCGTTGATGGCCGGGTTGGCGCCAGCGTAGGGCACGTGCGAGAACTTCACGCCGCTCTTGTGGCCCAGCTGCTCCGCCGCCAGGTGCCAGATCGCGCCCACGCCGGAGTTGCCCACGCGCACCTTGTCCGGGTAGGCCCTGGCATGGGCCAGGAACTCCTCCACCGTGCGCCAGGGCGCCTGGGCATGCACGGTGATGGCGCTGGGCTCGGCGTTGAGCAGCGCGATGGGCACGAAGTCCTCGGCCGTGAAGCGCGCCGTGCCCAGGTGCGGCAGCATCGTCATCTCCACCGTGCCGACGCCCAGCTTGTAGCCGTCGGGGCGGGCGGACATCACTTCGGTCAGGCCGATGGCGCCGCCGGCGCCGGTCTTGTTGGCCACCACCACCGACTGTGGAAGGTGCTTGCGCAACGAGTCCGCGAAGGCCCGCGCCACCGCGTCCGTCCCGCCGCCGGCCGGGAAAGGGACGATCAGCTCGACGGGCCGTGCCGGGTAGTCCTGCGCCAGCGCCGGCGCGGGGCCCAGCGCCAGCGCGCCCAGGCCGGCCACCAGCAGGGTTCTGCGGTCCAGGGTCATGTCTCTCTCCTTTTGCTCGCTCTTGGTGGTGCGGCGCCTTGCGCGCCGGGTTGGGAAAGCACGGCCCCCGGCCGGTCTGCTGCCGGCCTGGCGGGCGGGTGGGTCTGTGGAGGCTCAGCCGCGCAGCGCGGCCCAGGCGGCGGCGAACTCGCGCGCGCGCCGCGCCACCTCGTCCACCGGCATGCCCGGCGCATACAGCGCCGATCCCAGGCCGAAGCCCGCCGCTCCGGCGGCGACGTAGGTACGCATGGACTCGGGCGCGATGCCGCCCACGGGCAGCATCCGCGTGCCTGGCGGCAGCACCGCGCGCATGGCCTTGAGCACGGGCGGCGTGAGCAGCTCGGCGGGGAACAGCTTCAGCGCGTCCGCCCCGGCCTCCAGCGCGGCGAAGGCCTCCGTGGGCGTGGCGACGCCGGGGATGCACAGCCGTCCCTGCGCCTTGGCGGCTCGGATCACCGCGGCGTCGGCATGCGGCATCACCACCAGCTCGGCGCCGATGCCGGCCAGCCGCGCGACCTGCTCCGCGCGAAGCACCGTGCCCGCGCCCACCAGCGCCTCCTGCGGCAGGCCGCGGCGCAGGGTCTCGATGCTCTCGAAGGGCCGCGGCGAGTTCAGCGGCACCTCGATCAGCCGGAACCCGGCGTCGAACAGCGCGGCGCCCACGCCGGCGGCCTCGTCGGGGCGCAGCCCGCGCAGGATCGCCACCAGCGGCAGCGCGCGCAGGGCGGCGTCCAGGCGTGCCGGCAGCGTACCGGCGTCCTCGGTGTTCATGAAAAGTTCTCCTTGCTCAGGTGGCGGTATGGATCAGCCCGGCGGCCGCGGCGAAGCGCCACAGCCCCTGCGGCGCGGTGTTGCCGAGCTCGGCCGCCGGCGCGCGGCCCAGGCGCTGCAGCGCTTGCGCGTAGCGGCGCGTCAGCCCGGCTTCGCCGACCAGCAGCAGCGGCGCGTCCTCCTGGGCGGCCGGGTCGCCCTGCGCCAGCGCCGACACGATCTCGTGGCCGATCAGCAACCCCGAGAGGTAGTCGGCCAGCGCGTGCGCGGGCACCCGCCCGGTGAGCCCCAGCGTGCGCGTGGCGAAGAGCTGGTGCGTCAGGTCGCCGGGGCGGCTGGCGCGTGCTGCCTCCAGGCCGGCGTCGAAGGCGGCTTCGGCGTCCGCCGCCACGGCCTCGGGCTGCGCTGGCGCGGCCATCAGCTGGCCCAGTAGCGAGTGCCCGCGCAGCACGGCGTAGACCTCGCCCGTCATGTAGGTGCGGAAGGCCGTGACCCGGCCATGTTCGATCCAGGCCCACTTGCTGTGCGTGCCCGGCAGCACGATGCAGGCGCGCCGCGCCAGCGCCGGCTGCAGCGCCAGCGCGCCGGCGATCTGCACTTCCTCGCCGCGCATCACGTCCGGCGCCGCGCCGGGGGGCTCGTACAGCAGCCCGGGCGCGATCCACAGCGGGCGTTGCGCCGCGTCGTCCACGCGCGCGGCGTGCGCGGCCAGCGTGGCAACGTCGGCCGGGCAGCCCACGTAGGGCGCCTCGCGCCAGCCCTGTGCGCTGCCGACCATGCCGCAGGCCACCAGCGGCAAGCCGGGGCCGGCGTCGAGCCAGTCGCCCGCGATGGCTGCCAGCGCCTGCCTGAAGCCGGCGGGGCCGGGCTGCGGCAGGTGCCGGATGCCGTGCGTGCCGGCGCGCTCGGCCAGCACCGCGCCGCCGGCATCCATCAGGAAGGCGCGCAGGCTGGAGGTGCCCCAGTCCAGCGCCACCAGGGCGGCGGCGGCCGGGCTGCCGGCCTCGTTCATGCGGGTATCCATCCCAGCTCCTTCGACAGGCTTTCCGCGCGCTGCCGCACCACCGGTGCCAGCCGCGCCATGCGTTCCTCGGGCATCCAGGGCAGGGCGCTGGCCACGCTCAGGCCGGCCACCACGCGCCCGCCGATGTCGCGCACCGGCGCGCCCACGCAGCGGATGCCCAGCTCGTTCTCTTCCAGGTCCAGCACCACGCCCTGCGCGCGGTAGCGCCGCATCTCGTCCAGGTACCCGGCCCAGGGACGCATGGGCGGCTTGTCCGGCTGGCCCGAGCGCTGCACCTCGGCCAGCCGGTACAGCGTCTCCCAGCGCGCCTCGTCCATGCCCAGCATCAGCGCCTTGCCCACGCCGGTGGAGGCCAGCGGCATGCGCTGGCCGACGCGCGAGCGCATCTCCAGCCCCTTGGTGCCGGAGACCTTGTCCAGGTAGAGCACCTCGTCGCCTTCCACGACGCCCAGGTGCACGGTGTCGCCCGTCTGCTGGGCCAGCGCCTCCAGGTGCGAGCGCGCCAGCGCTGCCAGCGGACGCTGCTCCAGCGCGCGCTGGCCCAGCAGCAGCAGCTTGGGGCCGAGCAGGTAGCCGCGGTACGGGATGTGGTGCAGGTAGCCCTGTGCCACCAGGCTGCCGAGCAGGCGGTGCGTGGTGCTGCGCGGCGTGCCCAGCCGCGCCGCGATGCCGCGCACGTCGCTCACGCCCTCGGCCACGCACTCCAGCACCGCCAGCCCGCGCAGCAGCGTCTGCGTGCCGCCGGCCGTGCCGCGTGCCTCGCCCGGCGCCGCGCTCGCGGCGGCTCCGGTGGAAGGCTCGAGGGACGAGGTGATGAGGTGGTGCATGGTGGATGTCATCGTATGACTGGGTCTTGAATTGAGTCAAATATCGGGCATGTATCCCAGATATTGAGAGCCTTGACGCCGCCGCTAAGCCGTTTCTAGCATGTGCCGCCACGATGAAACCGGTATCTGAATCGATGATCCGGTTGCCACGCGATGCAAGGAGAAGCTTTGATGTACGACGACTTGAAGGGCAAGCGGGTGCTGGTCACCGGCGCGACGCAGGGCATCGGCTGGGCTGCGGTGCAGGCTTTCGCGCGCTGCGGGGCGCGGGTGGGATTCAACGGCCGCAGCGCCCCGGCGGACCTGCAGGCCCGGCTGGACGAGCTGGGCGCCCACGGTGGCGAAGGGATGTTCCTGCCGGGCGATCTTTCAGGCACCGAGGCCTGCCGCGGCGTGGTGGAGGCCTTCGTGGAACGTTTCGGCGGCATCGACGTGCTGGTGAACAACGCCGGCGGGCTGGTGGCGCGCAAGCCGCTGCCGGAGATCGACGACGACTTCTTCGACGCCGTGCACGACCTCAACGCGCGCTCGGCGCTGATGACCACGCGCTTCGCGCTGCCGCACCTGAAGGCGTCGGCGCAGGCCAGCGGGGAGAGCAGCGCGGTGATCCTGGTCGGCTCGGTGGCGGCGCACGTGGGCGGCGGGCCGGGCGCGGGGCTCTACGGCGCGGCCAAGGCCTGGCTGCACAACATCCAGAAGAACTGGGTGGCGTACCACAGCGCCGACGGCATCCGTTTCAACACCCTCTCGCCGGGCACCTTCGACACTGCCTTCCATGCCGACAAGTCGGCCGAGACGAAGGCGGCCATCGCGCGCGGCATCCCGATGGGGCGATTGGGCCGGCCGCAGGAGGCGGCCCCGGCCTTCCTGTTCTTCGCCTCGCACGCCGCCAGCGGCTACATCACGGGGCAGGTGCTGGACATCAACGGCGGGCAGTTCATGCCCTGAGCCTGCGCTGCATGGGGTGGCGCGGGCCCGGAGACCCGCACCGCCCGGGCCTCAGGGTCCGGGCGCGCCCTGCACCGTCAGCGAGCGGGCCGTGATGGCCGCGTCCACCGCCATGTTGGCGTCCAGCATGCCCTTGCCGCAGCCGGTGCAGTTGCCGGGGAAGGGGCGCACCGAAGCCTTGAGCAGCGTCTCGACCTGGGTGGGTGTGAGCTTCGGGTTGACCGAGAGCATCAGCGCCGCCACGCCGGCCACGTGCGGGGTGGCCATGGACGTGCCGCTGTACCCGGCGTAGGTGTCCTTGGCCGGCTTGCGCGTCCCGCTGTTGAGCGTGGAGAGGATTCCTGCGCCCGTGTCGCCGCCTGGTGCCGCCAGGTCCACCGCGGTGCCGTAATTGGCGTAGGAGGCCCGGTGGCCGTTGCGTTTGACAGCCGTGACCACGACCACGTCGGCACAGTTGGCGGGCGTGCTCCTGGCGACGCTCATGTTCTCGTTGCCGGCGGCCACCACCACCACCGCGCCGCGCTGGCGCACCGCCTTGATGGCCTCGCTGTAGGTGGTGCTGCACGTTCTGGACGCGCCGCCCAGCGAAAGGTTGATCACCCTGGCCGGAGTCTTGTTGGCCGGCACGCGCGAGACCTTGCCGCCCGCGGCCCAGATCATCCCGTCGGCGATGTCGGAGGTGTAGCCGCCGCAGCGCCCCATCGCGCGCACCGGCAGCAGCTTGGCACCGTGGGCCACGCCCGCCACGCCGATGCCGTTGTTCGCAACCGCGGCAGCGATGCCGGCCACGTGCGTGCCGTGCCAGCTGCTGGACTCCCCCGGCCAACCCTCGCCGCACTCGTCGGCGACGGTCCAGTCGCCCGGGTCGGAGGCGTCGGCGTCGCGCGCGTTGCCGTCGTTGGCCGTACTGCGGTCCGTGACGAAGTCGTAGCCGGGAAGCAGGTTGGCCTGAAGGTCCACGTGCGGGCGCACGCCGGTGTCCACCACCGCCACCACCACGCCGGCGCCGGTGGACTTTTCCCAGGCCGTGGGCAGGTTCAGCCCGGTGGTGGGCTCGAACAGGTTCCACTGCTTGGCGTACTTCGCGTCGTTGGGCACGAACTGCGGCCGCATGCGCAGGTCGGGCTCGGCGTACTCCACGTCGGCGTCGCCGTTCTGCAGCGCGCGGGCCATCTGCTGCAGCTTGTCCTGCGGCATCGGCCGGTCGAGCTGGAACACGTGGGCGCCGGTGCCCAGGCGGCGCAGGTGCTTCATGTGCGTGCCGAAGGGCTGCGCAGCGGCATGTGCACGCAGCTGTAGGCCGGCGGACGGGACGTCGGCCTCGGCCGCGCTGCGGTACCGGACGATCAGCCGGTCGCTGTACTCCAGCGGCGCCGCGGCCGCTGCGGCGCTGGGCTGCGCCCGCTCGACCGCCGAGGCCGGCGCCGTGTGCAGACCCAGCAGCGTCGAGGCCAGGACGGCCGCCGACAGCGGGGCCCGGACGGAGCGCAGCCCCGGGCGTCCGGCACGGCGGATGGGAGAAACAAGCTTCATGGGGATCCCTCGGTGAATTCTTGGTCGTGGCCCGTGGCGGGCTGGCTGCGTGTGCGCAGCCCTTCATTGTCCTGGAGGGGGCCGCACCGTCTTCCCGCGATGCGTGCCGGATTTGACGCAGCGCAGGCCGCGTGGTGGACCGCCGCTACAGTGTTGCTTGATCCGTTGCAGCGACCCGGGGCATGCGGCTTGCACGCCGTGGGGCGACGAAGCCGAGGTCCCGGGCCACCCGCCACCCGCAGTTTTCAGTCTGATGTTCCCCACTGAGCGACCGGCGCCGCAGCCACCTACGACCCCGAGCCCGTGCGCGCCTGCCGCCGGCGCACCGTCGCCTGAGCCCGTCCCCGGGGCCGAGGTCCCGCCGGACTTCCAGGCCCTGTTCGAGGCCGTGCCCACGCCGCTGCTGGTGCTGCGTCCGCCGGAGTTCCGCATCGTGGCGGTCAACGACGCCTACCTGCGCGCCACCATGACGCAGCGCGAGGCGCTGGTGGGCGCGGGGCTGTTCGAGATGTTCCCCGACGACCCGCGGGACGCGCAGGCCAACGGCGTGCACAACCTGCGCGCCTCGCTGCAGCGGGTGGTGGCCACGGGCGAGGCGGACGTGATGCCGCTGCAGCGCTACCCCATCCGCCGCCCCGCGGCGCTGGGCGCAGGCTTCGAGGAGCGCTGGTGGAGCCCGGTCAACTCGCCGGTGCGCGCTGCCGACGGCGGGGTGGCGTTCGTCATCCATCGCGTCGAGGACTTCACGGGGCTGATGCAGCAAGGCGACGCGCCGGCCACGGCCAGGCTGCCAGCGCAGCAGCGCGAAATGCTGGACCGGCTGCGCGCCTTGACGCTGGCCGCCGAGCAGGCGCAGGCGGCGCTGCGCGCCAGCGAGGCGCGGCTGGCGCGGATTTTCGAGCGCGCGCCGGTGGGGCTGTCGGAGATCGCCGTGGACGGTCGCGTGCTGCGCGCGAACGCCGAGCTGGCGCGGCTGGTGGGCCGCCGCATCGAGGAGCTGTGCGGGCTCAACGTGCTGGATCTCACTCATCCGGACGACGTGGCCCTCACGCTCGCGGCGGTGGGCCGGGTGCTGGGGTCCGAGGGATTCGCCACGCTGGACAAGCGCTACCTGCGTCCCGACGGCGGCGCGGTGCCCGCGCAGAGCAGCATCACGCGGCTGGACGCGCCCGATGGCGGCGAGCCGCACCTGCTGGCCGTGACGGTGGACCTCAGCGCGCGCCGCGAGACCGAGCTCGCGCTGCGCGAGAGCGAGCGGCGCTTCCGGGCCATCGTGGACCTGGTGCCCGACCTGCTGTGGAGCAACGATGCCGAAGGGCACGTGGACTGGTTCAACCACCGCTGGACCGAGTACACGGGCCTGCTGCCGGAGGACGCCTACGGCGGCGGCTGGCTGGCCGTGATCCACCCGGACGACCTGGCCGAGACCCGCGCGCGCTGGCGCCGCGCGCTGGACCGGCGCGAGCCGGTGGTGCACGAGCACCGCATCCGCCGCCACGACGGGCAGTACCGCTGGCACCTCGTTCGCACGCAGCTGATCGACGCCGGCGACGGCGGCCCCGTGCGCTGGTTCGGCTCCGCCACCGACGTGCACGCGCAGCGCAGCGCGCGCGAGGTGCTGGAGCGCCGCGTGCAGCAGCGCACCGGGGAGCTGCGCGCGGTGCTCAACAGCGCCGCCAGCGCCATCGTCGCCACCGACCTGGCGGGGCACATCACCACGCTGAACCCCGCCGCCGAAAGCCTGCTGCGGCTGCCCGCGCCGCAGGCCGCGGGGCGGTCGGCGCTGGACTTCATCGACCGCCGCACGCTGCGCCGGCGCATCCACGGCCTGCCGCCGGAGTTGCGCCGCGCGCTGTGGCCGTACTCGCAGCCGCACGCGCGGCGCTGGCCCGCGCTGCCCGGGGGCGAGTGGCGCTGCGTGCGCGCCGACGGCAGCAGCTTCCCGGCGCTGCTGAGCATCAGCGTGCTGCGCGACGAACTGGGCACGCCCACGGGCTTCCTGGGCGTGATCACGGACCTCAGCGAGCGCAAGCGGCTGGAGGAGGCGCTGCGCCAGCGCACCGCGCAGGCCGAGGCGGCCAACCGGGCCAAGAGCACCTTCCTGGCGCACATGAGCCACGAGTTCCGCACGCCGCTCAATGCCGTCATCGGGTTGAGCCACCTGCTGGCGCGCATGGAGCTGCCGGAGCGGGCGCTGGGCTTCGTGCGCCACATCGAGCAGGGCGGCGAGCAGCTGCTGGCGCTGATCAACGACGTGCTGGACCTCTCCCGCATCGAGGCCGGCGAGATGCGGCTGGAGCAGGTGCCCTTCGAGCTGCCGCTGCTGCTGGAGGCGGCCTGCGCGCTGGTGCGGCCCCAGGCGCAGGCCAAGGGGCTGGCGCTGCGGCTCGATGCCGACGCGGCGCTGCCGCCTCAGCTGCTGGGCGACCCGCTGCGGCTCAAGCAGGTGCTGATCAACCTGCTGGGCAACGCCGTGAAGTTCACGGCCGAGGGCAGCGTGACACTGCGGGTGCGCGAGCTGGCACGAGAGCCCGGACGCGCGAGGCTGTGCATGGAGGTGGTGGACACCGGCATCGGCATCGAGGCTGGCAAGCAGGCGCGCATCTTCGAGCCCTTCACCCAGGCCGACAGCTCGACCACGCGGCGCTTCGGCGGCACGGGGCTGGGCCTGTCCATCGTGCGCCGCCTGGTGGCCATGATGGGTGGCGAGCTGCGCCTGGACAGCGCGCCGGGGCGGGGCAGCACCTTCGGCGTGACAGTGACGCTGCAGGTGGCGGAGGAGGAGACCGCAGGGCCTTGAGCCCGGCTCGCGCCGGTTGGTCAAGGTATTGCGGTCACCCCGAGGTGTTGAGGGGTGAACGGCCCTCGCCGGGGTAAGCCATCGCAGCCTGTCGGGTTCGCCCTTCGATGTCTCAGGGCGAACGGGTCAGTTCATGACTGGAGTGGATTCGCTGCGAAGCCCGAAGTCGTGCTCCGCGCTCAGTGCACGAACACCGGCACGTGGGCCGGAATGCCGTTGGGCCAGCGGGCGGCGGCAGCCGCCGGCTTGCCCTTGCCGTTCAGCACGACGGTGATGGCGTCGTGAAAACCGCATGTGGCGAAGCGGTTGTCGCCAAAGGTCGTGGCGCCGAGTTTCACGGTGTAGATGCCCGTTTTCGGCGCAGTCCAATCCCAGGTCGTCCAGTCGCTGGTGTGGTTGTAGGGCACCGAATTGTTGTCACCCGGCGCGCCATTGCCGGAAAAATCGATCCACGGCGTGGCTTTCAGATTGCCGGATTTGTCGAAAATCTTGACCCAGACCGTGTCCTGGGCCGCGAAGTCGCCGTTGTAATAAGACGAGGCGCCAGTGACGGTATCACCCTTGTGCAGCAGCACGGTCTGGCTGGCCGTGATGTTGTAGGTGCCCTGACCGTCGAACCATTCGTTTCCAGTGCAGGCCTTCAGAAAATACCGGCCGTCGTAAGCCAGCTTGGTTCCACCGAAATTGAAGGAATCCACCACGCTCACGGTACCCGCGGGCCGTTCGTGGGGAATGAAGATTCCAGAGTAACCCTGGTCGATATTCGCCTTCCAGCCCGTGGTGTCGCCGGTCTCGAAACTGCCGTTGGCAATGCTGCGATGGTTGAACCGGCTGGCCGAAATGCCGTCCGCCGGAGCAGGCAGGGCGGCGGCGGTTTCGCTGGACGCCGCCGAGAGTGCGGTTTCGCCTGATACCGTGTCATCGCCACCGCCGCCACAGCCCACCAGGGCAGAAGCAACGAACGTGGTCGCAAGAATCTGATATTTCATTTCCGTTCCTCCTAAGCGAGTCCCCTGCCGGGGCGGAGCACTTGTGGCACCCCGGTGGACGGTGCGCCACCCCCGAGTCCGGCTAGGGACGGAAATCCGTCTCTTTGATGCGACGGACGGCGGGCAAGGGTCGGATTTCCGTCCGTTTGCGGGCGCCGGCAACTGCGGCTTTTGTTGTGGATCAAGCACTTGGACGCGCCGGCCGGCATGGCGGCGCACTGGCACGCTCCCTGCGACAAGACGGCACATCGTGCGGATCGCCGCACTGTCCGTCCGCAAGGAGCCTCGACCATGTTCTTCCGTCCGCGTCCCTGGCTGCTGCCGCTGCTGCCGCTGCTGGCCCTGCTGCTGGCCGCGGCCGCCCGCGCGCAGGACATGGGGACGCTGGAGCGCATCGCGCAGACGGGCACGATCAACCTCGGCCACCGCGAGTACGCCGCGCCCTTCTCCTACTACGACGGCAAGAAGCAGGTGGTGGGCTACTCGCACGAGCTGATGCTGCGGCTGCTGGAGAGCATCAAGGCCGAGCTGAAGCTGCCGGCGCTCACCATCCGGCTGGTGCCGGTGACCACGCAGAACCGCATCCCGCTGGTGCAGAACGGCACCGTGGACCTGGAGTGCGCCGTGACCTCGCACACCCTGGAGCGCGAGCGGCTGGTGAGCTTCTCCAACTCCATCTTCGTGGTCGGGCTGCGGCTGCTGGTGCACAAGGATTCGGGCATCCGCGACTTCGCCGACCTCGCCGGCCGCGCCGTGGCCGTCACCGCCGGCACCACGTCCGAGCGCGTGCTGCGCACCTACAACGAGAACCAGGGCCGGCGGCTGAAGATCCTGCTGGCACGGGAGCAGGGCGCCGCCTTCAAGCTGCTGGAGAGCGGCGAGGCCCAGGCCGTGATGCACGACGACGCGCTGCTCTACGGCGAGCGCGCCAAGGCGAAGAAGCCCGAGGACTGGATCGTCGTGGGCACGCCGCTGGCGTCGGAGGTGTACGGCTGCATGCTGCGCAAGGGCGACACCGCCTTCAAGCAGGTCGTGGACCGCGGCCTGGAGCGGCTGATGCGCTCCGGCGAGGCGCGCCAGATCCACACCCGCTGGTTCCAGCGGCCCATCCCGCCCAAGGGCCTCAACCTGAACTGGCCGCCCTCCGAGGCGCTGCTGGAGCTCTACCGCAACCCCAATGACCGGCCGCCCGGATAAGCGCCGGCGCCCGATCTCCGATCCTTTTCGCGCATCGCGCCCCGGCCAGCCGCCGTGGCGCAAGCACTGGCCGCCCCTCGCCGCACGAGGGCGCGGGGCGGCCACCTCCCGTTCCCGATCACCACAGGAAGTTCTCCCATGCTGACGAAGACCTTCACCCGCTCCCTGGCCGCCACGCTGGTCGGCCTGGCGCTGGCCGCCTCCGTGCACGCGCAGACCAAGTCGCACGTCGTGGTCCTGGCCACCGGCGGCACCATTGCCGGCGCCGGTGCCGACGCCGCCAACAGCGCCACCTACCAGGCGGCCAAGGTGCCCGTGGACAAGCTCCTGGCCAGCGTGCCGGAGATGAGCAAGCTGGCCGACCTGCGCGGCGAGCAGGTCTTCCAGATCGCCTCCGAGAGCTTCACCGACGAGCACCTGGTGACGCTGGGCCGCCGCGTCGCGGCGCTGGCCAAGCAGGACGACGTGGACGGCATCGTCATCACGCACGGCACCGACACGCTGGAAGAGACCGCTTTCTTCCTGAACCTGGTGGTGCCCACCGACAAGCCGGTGGTGGTGGTGGGCTCCATGCGCCCGGGCACGGCGCTGTCGGCCGACGGCGCGCTGAACCTCTACAACGCGGTGGCCACCGCCTCGGACCGCGCCTCGCGCGGCAAGGGCGTGCTGGTGGTGATGAACGACGAGATCTTCTCGGGCCGCGACGTCACCAAGGCCATCAACATCCGCCCCGATGCCTTCAAGAGCCCCTGGGGCTCGCTGGGCATGGTGGTGGAGGGCAAGACCTACTGGTTCCGCGCCCCGGTCAAGCGCCACACGGTCAACTCGGAGTTCAACATCGAGGCCATCAAGTCGCTGCCTCCGGTGGGCATCGCCTACGGCAGCGGCAACGTCACGGACGTGGCCTACAAGGCGCTGGCCGCCAGCGGCGCCAAGGCCATCATCCATGCCGGCACGGGCAACGGCTCCGTCTCGGCGCAAGTGGTGCCCGCGCTGCGCGAGCTGCGTTCGAAGGGCGTGCAGATCGTGCGCTCCGCGCGCGTGACCGGCGGCGGCTTCGTGCTGCGCAACGCCGAGCAGCCCGACGACCAGTACGACTGGGTCGTGGCGCATGACCTGAACCCGCAGAAGGCCCGCATCCTGGCCGCGCTGGCGCTCACGCGCACGACCGACGCGCGCGAGGTGCAGCGGTTCTTCATGGAGTACTGAACTGGTTCCAAGGAAGCCTGGCGCATCCCGCTAGCCGGAGCGTTTCGCCTCCTGCTTCGTCATCCCCGCGCAGGCGGGGATCCGGGCGGCCCCACGCTGGAGCGAAGCAAGGGTGCAGCGAGCCGGGCTTGAAGCCGCGGCGTGCCGACCAGGCCTCTGGCGGCTCACTTGGGGGCCGCCTGGATTCCCGCCTTCGCGGGAATGACGAAGTGGTAGGCGGGCCGCTTGAGCCTGCGGCCAACAACAACATCTCTCACGCCCCGCGTGAGCCTTCATCGAGGAGTCAGCGATGACTTGGGACTGGCAGGTTTTCTGCAAGAGCACATTGGGTGAGGAGGCCGGCACGAGCTGCTTCGGCCAGAACGGCGACGTCACGTACCTGGACTGGCTGCTGTCGGCCTGGGGCTGGACGCTGTCGGTGTCGGTGCTGGCGCTGATGGTGGCGCTCGCAACGGGCATCCTCATCGGCATCCTGCGCACGCTGCCCTCGGCGCCGTGGCGCTGGTTCGGCAACGCGTGGACGGAGGTGTTCCGCAACATCCCGCTGCTGGTGCAGATCTTCATCTGGTACCACGTGCTGCCGCAGGTCTTCCCCGTGCTGCAGCAGCTCCCCAGCCTGGTGCTGGTGGTGTTCGCGCTGGGCTTCTTCACCTCGGCGCGCGTGTCGGAGCAGGTCAAGGCCGGCATCCAGGCCCTGCCGCGCGGGCAGCGCATGGCCGGCCTGGCCATGGGCCTGACGCTGCCGCAGACCTACCGCCACGTGCTGCTGCCCATGGCGCTGCGCATCGTCATCCCGCCGCTGACCAGCGAGAGCATGAACATCATCAAGAACTCGGCCGTGGCCTTTGCCGTGTCGGTGGCCGAGCTGACCATGTTCGCGATGCAGGCGCAGGAGGAGACCTCGCGCGGCGTGGAGATCTACCTCGCCGTCACGGGCCTGTACTTCCTGTCGGCGCTGGTGATCAACCGCGTCGCCGGCTTGATCGAGCGCTCGATGCGCGTGCCGGGCCTGGCCACTGGGAGCGCAAAGTAATGAACCTTGACTTCTCCTTCCTCACCGGCTCCGTGCTGGTGGACTACGTCTCGCGCGGCTTTGCCTTCTCGCTGCAGCTCACGCTGGTGGCGATGCTGGGCGGCATCGCGCTGGGCACGCTGCTGGCGCTGATGCGGCTGTCGGGCAAGCCGTGGCTGGCCGTGCCGGCCGCGGCCTACGTCAACACCATGCGCAGCGTGCCGCTGGTGATGGTGATCCTGTGGTTCTTCCTGCTGGTGCCCATGCTGCTGGGCCGCAGCCTGGGCGCGGAGGTGTCGGCCATCGTCACCTTCACGCTGTTCGAGGCGGCGTACTACTCGGAGATCATGCGCGCAGGCATCCAGAGCGTGCCGCGCGGGCAGGTCTACGCCAGCCAGGCCATGGGCATGACCTACCGCCAGAGCATGCAGCTGGTGGTGCTGCCGCAGGCCTTCCGCAACATGCTGCCGGTGCTGCTGACGCAGACCATCGTGCTGTTCCAGGACACCAGCCTGGTGTATGCCATCGGCGCCTACGACCTGCTCAAGGGCTTCGAGGTCGCGGGCAAGAACTTCAACCGGCCGATCGAGACTTACCTCTTCGCCGCGGCCGTCTACTTCGTCATCAGCTTCAGCCTGTCGATGCTGGTCAAGCGCCTGCAGGCCCGCATCGCCATCATCCGTTGAGTGAGCATCGCCATGATCAAGATCAGCAACGTCAGCAAGTGGTACGGCAGCTTCCAGGTGCTCACCGACTGCTCCACCCACATCGAGAAGGGTGAGGTGGTGGTGGTCTGCGGCCCCTCGGGCTCGGGCAAGTCCACCCTCATCAAGACCGTCAACGCGCTGGAGCCCTTCCAGAAGGGCGACATCGTCGTCAACGGCGTGAGCATCGCCGACCCCAAGACCAACCTGCCCAAGCTGCGCAGCCACGTGGGCATGGTGTTCCAGCACTTCGAGCTGTTCCCGCACCTGTCGGTGACGGAGAACCTCACGCTGGCGCAGATCAAGGTGCTGGGCCGCAACAAGGACGACGCGCTCAAGCGCGGCCTGAAGATGCTCGACCGCGTGGGCCTGAGCGCCCACAAGGACAAGTTCCCGGGCCAGCTCTCCGGCGGCCAGCAGCAGCGCGTGGCCATCGCGCGCGCGCTGTCGATGGACCCGATCGTGATGCTCTTCGACGAGCCCACCTCGGCGCTGGACCCGGAGATGGTGGGCGAGGTGCTGGACGTGATGGTGCAGCTTGCCCACGAGGGCATGACCATGATGTGCGTGACGCACGAGATGGGCTTCGCGCGCAAGGTCAGCCACCGCGTGATCTTCATGGACCAGGGCAAGATCATCGAGGACTGCACCAAGCAGGAGTTCTTCGGCAACCCCGACGCGCGCTCGCCGCGGGCCAAGGAATTCCTGTCCAAGATCCTGCAGCACTGAGCGGCAGCGGCGTGCTTGAGGGCGCAACCCTCCGCCTTGCCCTTCACGCGCCGGCGGGCGAGGGGAGGCTGACGCCACGGCGGGCAGGAGCCGGACAGGCGGCCTGCAGGCGCATGGGTTCGGCATGACGGACACTTCGCAGACTTCCTCCGCAGCCTTCCCAGCCCCAGGCATGTCTGCTCCTGCCGAGCCCGCCACGACCAAGCCCGAAGCGCGCCGGCCCCTGCGCCACCGCCTGGCGCAGGTGGCGCTGGCGCTGGCGGTGGTGGCCGGCAGCGGCTGGCTGGGCTACACCGTGAGCCGCCAGCACGCCACCGCGGAGCTGCGCACCGAGGCCAGCCATCGCCTGGACCTCTTCGCCATGGCGGTGGAGGGCGTCGTCAAGCGGCTGGAGCACATCCCCGCCACGGTGCAGCTCAACCCCTACATCCTTGCGCTGCTGCGCGAGCCCGCGTCGCCGCAGCGCGTGGACACGGCCAATGCCTGGCTGCGCCGGCTCAACGCGCACCTGGGCAGCATCTCGCTGTTCGTGCTGGACGAGCGCGGCACGGTGCTGGCCTCCAGCAACGCCGGCGAGGGCGACGACAGCCTCGTGGGCGAGGACCTCTCCTTCCGCCCCTATTTCCTGGAAGCGCTGTCGGGCCGCGTGGGGCGGCATTTCGCCATCGGCATCCGGCACGGCGAGCCGGGCTACTTCGTCTCGCATCCCATCCGCGACGGCGCGCGCGTGGTGGGCGTGGCGGTGATCAAGATCGGCCTGCAGGCGGTGGACCAGGCCTGGTCCATGCTCGACGGGCCGGCGCTGCTGGCCGACGCGAACCAGGTCGTCATCCTGTCCTCCGAGCCCGCGTGGCTCTACACCGCGCTGGTGGATCAGCCGGTGGAGCAGCGCGTGGACGCGCAGCTCGGCCGCCTCTACAACGAGCAGCCCATCCATCCCTTTCCGCTGCCGGTGCAGCTGCGCTTCGACGAGGACGGGCAGGTGATCGACGGTACCGTGCGCGGCGGCGCCTCGCCGCGCGAGTTGCTGCTGCGCCGCGAGATGCTGCTCATCGGCCGCAGCATCGACGGCATGAACTGGCGGCTGCTGACCTTCCTGGACCTGCGCGAGGCGCGCAATCAGGCGCTGGAGCACGCCATCCTGTCGTCGCTGGTGGCCGGCTTCCTGGTGCTGCTGTCGCTGTTCCTGGGCCAGCGCCGCAGCAACGTGCGCCAGCGCCTGGAGGCGCAGCGGCTGCTGGAGCAGGCCAACGCCAACCTGGAGCAGAAGGTGGCGCGGCGCACGCGCGTGCTTTCCGACACCAACGCCCGGCTGCGCCGCGAGGTGGCCGAGCGCGTGCAGGCCGAGCAGACGCTGCGCGCGGCGCAGGACGAGCTGATCCAGGCCGCCAAGCTGGCCGTGGTGGGGCAGCTGGCCGCGGGCATCACCCACGAGCTGACGCAGCCGCTGGGCGCGATCCGCACGCTCTCCGGCAACGCCGCGGAGTTCCTGCGCCGCGGCAACCTGCAGGCGGTGGCGGGCAACCTGGACATGGTGGCGCGGCTGTCGGACCAGATGGGCGGGATCATCCAGCCGCTCAAGGCCTTCGCCCGCAAGTCGCCCGCGCTGCCGGTGCGCTGCGACGTGGCGGTGGCCGTGGGCAACGCGCTGTTCCTGTTCCAGCAGCGCATCGCCAAGGAGGGCGTGGTGCTGCACAACGGCTGCGAGCCGGGCCAGGTCTTCGCCTGGTGCGACCAGAACCGACTGGAGCAGGTGCTGATCAACCTCGTCGCCAACGCGCTGGACGCGATGAAGGACGCGCCGCACAAGTCGCTGACGCTGGGGGCGGTGCTGGAGCCGGGCGCGCAGGGTGAGCGCGCAAACGTGCGCATCGACGTGCTGGACAGCGGCAGCGGCTTCTCCACGCAGGCGCTGGACCGCGTCTTCGAACCTTTCTTCACCACCAAGCCCGTGGGCGCCGGCCTGGGCCTGGGACTGGTGATCTCGCGCGACATCGCGCGCGACTTCCACGGCGAGCTGGAAGCCGCCAACCGCCCCGAGGGCGGCGCGCGGCTGACGCTGCGGCTGCCGGCGGCGCCGGACAATGACGAACCATGAGCGCTGAACTGACCGTCCTGCTGGTCGAAGACGACCTCCACATGCAGATCGCCTGCGTGCAGGCCCTGCAGCTCGCGGGCCTGGAGGTGCAGGCCGTGGGCTCCGCGGAAGAGGCCCTGCCCAGGCTCGACGCCGGCTTCCCCGGCGTGGTGGTCACGGACATGCGGCTGCCGCGCGCCGATGGCATGTCGGTCATCCGCCGATGCCGCGAGCTCGACCCCGACCTGCCGGCCATCATGATCACCGGCCACGGCGACGTGAGCCTGGCGGTGGAGGCCATGCGCAGCGGCGCCTACGACTTCATCACGAAACCCTTCTCGCCCGAGCAGCTGGTGGAGGTGGTGCGCCGCGCGCTGGAGAAGCGGGCGCTGACGCTGGAGGTGGCGTCGCTGCGGCGAGCGCTGCGCGAGCGCGGCGGGGTGGAGGGCAAGATCGTGGGCCGCTCGCCGCAGATCGAGCGCGTGCGCCGCCTGGTGATGGACGTTGCGGACTCGCCGGTGGACGTGCTCATCCACGGCGAGACCGGCACCGGCAAGGAAGTGGTTGCGCAGGCACTGCACGAGCTGTCGCAGCGGCGCGGCGCGCCCTTCGTGGCGCTGAACTGCGGCGGCCTGCCGGACAACCTGCTCGACAGCGAGCTTTTCGGCCACGAGGCCGGCGCCTTCACCGGCGCGCAGCGGCGCCGCGTTGGCAAGATCGAGCACGCGCACCGCGGCACGCTGTTCCTGGACGAGCTGGAAAGCATGCCCATGGGCGTGCAAGTGAAACTGCTGCGCGTGCTGCAGGAGCGCGTGGTGGAGCGGCTGGGCTCCAACGTGCCGCAGCCGGTGGACGTGCGCGTGGTGGCCGCTACCAAGGACGACCTGCTGGCGCGAGCGAAGCAGGGCAGCTTCCGCGCCGACCTGGTGTACCGGCTCAACGTCGTGACCATCGAGCTGCCACCGCTGCGCGAGCGGCGCGAGGACATTCCGCTGCTGCTGGAGCATTTCATGCTGCTGGCCGCGAGCCGCTACGGCCGGCCGCAGCCCGAGGTGGGCACGCAACAGATGCACAAGCTGATGGCGCACGACTGGCCGGGCAACGTGCGCGAGCTGCGCAACGTGGCGGACTGCCTGGTGCTGGGCGTGCGCGCCAACGTGCCGGGGCTGGAGGCCGCGGCGGCGGAGCCCGGTCCCGCGCCCGCCGCGGCGGAAGAGGGCAGCCTGTCGCTGGCGGAAAGCGTGGAGGGCTACGAGCGCAGCCTCATTCGCGCCGAATTGCAGCGCCAGGGCGGCAACATCGCCCGCAGCGCCAAGGCGCTGCGCATACCCAAGACCACGCTCAACGACAAGATTCGCAAATACGGCTTGCAGGGCGAATAAAGGCCCGTCCTCCTGCCGTGTTCGTCAAGTGGGTCATCTGGCGCAAGCAGGCGCTCACATCAGGCCGCGCTACTTCACGGTGCGCGTGGGCGCCCGATTGAATGCGAGTTTCTTGCGGTCCATATCGTTGCAAGTGCAACTGATAAGGCAAGTTTGGCTGCTGCTGAAGGGTTATTCAGCAGCGGTCCTGTGCAACACCAGGTGCCGCGGCCTGTCCATAAAAAGTCGTCGTGCCCGCACCCACGTTGCATTCTTTTTCGTGGCCTGAAGTAACCGTGGGGACATTTCCTCCCCCGTTGGTGGGATTTCGGTTCCCCCTTTTAGACTCCGCCCGTCTTGCAGGTGCCGTGACGTATTTCACGGTCCGTCAGCCCAGGGGTTGTGACTGCGAGATGTGTCCCACGGTGAACGCATTTCCCGAGGACGGCACGCGGCGGCGCTTGGAGCGCACCGCGGCCCTGGCCACGAGCCGGGCGCCGTCTCACCGGGTCTGATAACCGCTGCGCGTTCTTGTGGGGTCGTGGTTCGGCGCTTCGTGGCTCGCCTTGGGCGGCCGCGGGCGTTGGGATCAGCCTGCCCGGCCTGCAAACGTCGGTCTCCGGTCTGTTCACTGACCGGGTGACCGTTGGTGTGCGGTGTCCGGACGACACGCGTGCCGGCCTCGGCGGAGGTGGCGCCGCACAACAAGGAATGCTTGTGATGACCAGTGTCACCACACCGCGCCGACGACGTCCGGCCTTTTCGGCGGCCATGGCTTGCCTGGCGCTGACCGTCGGCACCCCCGTCGCCCAGGCGCAGACGCTGCTGGAGGCCCTGCAAAGCATGCGGGCCCTGACCGTCGTGCCGCTGCCGGCCGACTCCGCCGCGGGTGCGCCGATGGCGCAGCCGGCGCCCATGCTCACGCCGGCCAGGCTGGCGGAAGTGCGCAGCGAGGCGGAGAAAGGTGCGCTCGCACGCTTCATCGCCGTCGAGTACAAGACCACGCGGGACCTGGCCGCGCGCATCGTCAACGCCGCCTACGCGGCCGGCGCGCGCTATCAGCTGCAGCCCTCGCTGCTGCTGGCCATCATCTCGCGCGAGTCCACGTTCAATCCCCGTGCCACCAGCGGCTACGGCGCGCAGGGCCTGATGCAGGTCGTACCGCGTTTCCACATGGACAAGCTCCAGGAAGTGCGCGCGACCTACGCCCAGGCCTCGCTGTTCCATCCCGAGACCAACATCGACGTCGGTGCGCGCATCCTGGCCGAGTACATCGACGCCGAGTCCAGCTTGCAGCGCGGGCTGCAGAAGTACTCGGGCCGGGCTCCCCGCTACATCGAGAAGGTGATGGAGGAGCACGACGCCTTCGAGCGCGTGCGCAACGAGGCGGACAAGGAAGAAGGCGGCAGCGCCTGATGGGTGGTGGCGCGGGCCGGGGCAACATTGCCCAAGGCCCGGTCAGCGATCGGACCCCCTTTAACGCTTCGTGACTGCCGCTCAGGCGTCTTCCTGATCCCCCGCCATGCCGCCGGCGCCCAGGTAGTCCTTGATCCGGTCGATGCGCGTGCCCACGGCCTGGGCCGCGCCGACCAGCGCTTCGTCCGTGGTGCCCAGCGCCTCGCTCCAGCGCCGGACGGCGGCTTCGTCCTGCAGATTGACCTGCGCCTGCGACCAGGTGTTTTGTGCGGCTTCGGATTCGTGGCTCATGGCTTCTCCGTTTTTTTGAGGCTGTGAGCCTGTCTGGCAAGTCCGGTTCCCGGCGAAGCGGCATTTTCAAACCCGGCCTTTCCAATGCCCGGAACACCCCGGGAAATGCCCGGCTTGGCCGGCACGGAAACTGCCCTTGCGTCGCCTGCGTTTGCCAGGCCGATAGCTCAATTCGACCGGCTTGGCTTCTGGAATCGATCGGATATTGAGGCTGAAGGATGTTTTTGAATTTGCCTGGGAAGACGGAGCGCGAGAATCTGAAGACCAACCTTTGGAGTGCCATGGCGCTGCTGGCGGGCTGCGCCCTGCTCACGGGCTGCACCACCGCGCCGCTGTCCCAGAGCGCCGTTTCCGCCAACATGGTGCAGGAGGACGCACACAACAAGCTGCTGGCACTCAACGTGGCCCGGGCCGTGAACCGCATGCCCATGCATTTCACGCAGGTGTCCGCGGTGCGCCCGGCGCCTTATGGCTTCGGGCTGGGTGTACCGGGCGTGGGGGCTGAATTCGCGCTGGGCGGGGATGCGGGCAATCTCATCACGCTGCGGCCTTCGCTCAACGGCTCGCCCAACGTGGACATCACGGTGCTGAATGAGCAGGAATTCTTCCGCGGCATCACCACGCCGCTAAAACCCGCGCTGCTGCTGTATTACCTGGACCAGGGCTGGCCCATGTCCATCCTGCTGCCGCTGTTCGTGCAGTCCATCGAGTTTTTCGACGAGGCCGGGCAGTTGCGGGAAAGGGTGCGAAACGCGCCGGGCAGCGCGGAATTCCAGCGCTTCACCGACCTCGTCGCCACCCTGTTCCACTGCGAGATTGCCGGCACCCCCACCGGTGAATTCGTCTATTACTCCGGCCGTCTCGACGGCGCCCAGCTGAAGGACCCGGTGGGCGCGGCGGCGGCACGCAATGCCGGGCTGGTGCCGGTGGTGGGCGGGAAGGTGGTCACGCAGGAGCAGGACGCTGCCAACGGCTTCATGCTCGCGGCGGACAACGGTGACCTGGCGCTCACGATGGTCAACAAGCCCGACAGTACGGCCTGCGACCAGCACAAGTTCAGGACGGCGCAGGACCAGGCGCGCGAGGTGTCGGCCACGGTGGCGACCACGCGCGCGGGCGTGGGGCGTGAGACGCCGGCAGACCTGACCGGCGCGGCGAGCCCGTCCGCCGCCGCGGCCGGGAAGCTCAGCGCCCGCCTGGTGCTGCGCTCGCCCGAGGCGATGGTCTATTACCTGGGCGAGGTGGTGCGCTGGCAGAACTCGAACCGGCGCCCGCTGCTGTTCCCGGACGGGCCGACGCGGGAGCGCGATTTCATGCTCTTCGACATGCCCACGGCGGAGCCGGGCCGCACGGTGTTCAAGTTCGACTACCAGGGCCAGACCTACCACGTGCCGCCCTACGCGCCGGGCAACCGCACGGTGCATGCGCTCTCGCTGCTGACGCAGATCATCGGCCTGCAGAACCGGGGGACGACGTCGCCGGCGACGGCGAACGTGCGGGTCGTGCAGTGACGGGAACGGCGGACGAATCTGCTCCGCCCTTGACGCAGGTCGCCCGCCGCCCCCAGCGGCCTCGGGCCGGCGGGCCGGACAATGCGGCCTCCACCGGCCACGGCCCATTCCAATGCACAACAAGACGACCCCGCCGCGCACGCTGCTCCTGCTCGCCGGCCTGACCCTCGCTGCCGGCGCTTCGGCGGCGGACCCCGTGGAGCTGTCCTTCTCCCACCACGACTGGGAGCTCGCCTGCGACAACACCCGCACCTGCCGCGCCGCCGGCTACCAAAGCGATGACGCGGAGCTGCCCGTGTCGGTGCTGCTCACGCGCAAGGCCGGTGCCGGAGAGGCAGTCGCCGGCCAGCTGCAGATCGACCTGGGCCAGGACGAGATGCGGCTGAAGAAGCTGCCGGCCCAGCTGAGCCTGGCGATGACGGTCAACGGCCAGGGCCAGGGCACGGTCGTCGTGCCCAAGGACAAGCTGCGCGCCGACCTGTCCTCCGCGCAGGTGTCGGCGCTGCTGGCCTCGCTCACGCGCAAGAGCCGCATTGAATGGAGCGCCGGGGAGCTGCGCTGGACGCTCTCCGACCAAGGCGCCGCCGCCGTGCTGCTCAAGATGGACGACTTCCAGAAGCGCGTGGGCACGCAGGGCGCGCTGGCGCGCAAGGGAGCGGCGACCGAGGAGCGCGTGCTGCCGCCGCTGCCGGTGCCGGTGCTCAAGCTCGGCGCCCTGGCCAAGGCGCGGCCGGAGGACGCCCGCCTGGCCAGGAAACCGCCGGTCGAGCTGCTCAACGCGCTGCGCGACAGCGTGGACGGCGAGCAGCAGGAGGAGTGCAGCCTGCTGATCGAGACCCGGGACGCCGAGGTCGCGCTGGCCGTGCACCGCCTGACGGGATCGAAGCTGCTGGTGTCCACCCCGTGCTGGATGGCCGCCTACAACCGCGGCGACGGCATGTGGATCGTCAACGACAAGCCGCCCTACCAACCGGTGCTGGTCACGGCCGCGGCCACGGACTACGCGGCGGGCGTGATCAGCTCGGCGCAGAAGGGACGCGGCATCGGCGACTGCTGGGGCCACGAGGAATGGGCCTGGGACGGGCGCCGCTTCGTGCAGACCCGGCTCAGCAGCACCGGCCTGTGCAAGGGCTTCGGCGGCGGCGCCTGGGAGCTGCCCACGCTGGTGATGGAGCTGCGGCGCTGAACCTTGCCGCTGGCACTACGCGCCAGCCACCATTTCCTCGGCACTGCGCAGTGCAGCGCCGCCCGCATTGCGCAGCAGCCCCAGCTGCCCGGCCAGCGCGCCCTTGAGCGCGACCGGCATGCCGGCGTAGCGGTTGCGCAGCTGGTAGGGGTCCGTGGCGAGCTCGTAGAACTCGCCCTCGCCGTTGTCGTAGAGCACGAAGCTCTGGCGCGCCGTCGTGCGCAGGCCTGCGTAGGCCAGCTCGGCGCCGACCGCCTGTGCCGTCTGGCTCTCCAGCAGGAAGGCGCGCCGCCAGGGCACCACGGGCGCGCCGCCGAGCAGCGGTACCAGCGAGCGCCCGTCCACGAAGTCCGGTGGCGTCACGCCGGCCAAAGCCGCGAAAGTGGGGGCGAAATCCACGTTGCCCGTCACCTGGCGCGCCACGCGCCCGGCCGGGATGCTGGGGCCGCGCACCACCAGCGGCGCGCGGATGGCCTCTTCGTAGGCCCGGCGCTTGTCGTCCGCAATGCGGTGCTCGCCGTGGAAGAAGCCGTTGTCCGAGGTGAAGAAGATGTACGTGTTTCCAAGCTGGCCGGTGCTGCGCAACGTCCACACCAGGCGCTCCACCATGTCATCCAGCGACGCCGCGCATTGGCGCTGCTTGCGGTAGACGGTGTCGATGGCGCTGACGGCGGCCGGGCCGAGGCGGGGCAGCCGCTGCACCCAGGTCGGCTTGTCGCTCACGTCGGCTTCGTTGAAGGAGGGCGGGCGCGGCGCCTGGATGCCGGGGAAAAGATCCTCGTACTCCACCTGCACCCGGTACGGCTTGTGCGGCAGGAAGGGGGCCAGGAACAGGAAGAAGGGCCGTCCGGGCGGATCGGCGGCGGCGCTGCGCAGGAACTGCTGAGCGCGGCGCAGCAGCACGTTCTGGAAATGGTCCTCCGGCGCGCCGCCGTAATTGCGCGTCGTGCCGTTGTCGTTGACGCTGTACCAGTATTGGGTGTAGTAACTGCCGCCGTTGGCCACGAACCAGGTATTCCAGCCCGGCGGGACGTAATTCATCCCGGACTCCACGGATGGGTAGTTGTTGAGGTATTTGCCCATCATTGCCGTGCGATACCCGGCTGCCTGCAGCCAGGTGGCGACGGTCGAGGCTTCCTTGCCCTCCAGATAGAACTTTCCGAAGCCGCCGTCGGGTGCGACGTTGTCCCGGATGCCGGTGTTGTGAGCGAATTGCCCGCGCAGCATCGTCGCGCGCGAAGGGCAGCACAGCGTCAGGCTGATGAAGTGGTTGGCGAATTCGATCCCGGGCTGCGTCACCAGCCGCCGCAGCTTGGACATGTGCTGGTACACGCCCACATCCATGTCGTCAACGGTGATGAACAGGATGTTGCGGTGCTCGCCGCCGGGAGGGGCCGACTTGGCCGGCATGGCGAGACTGGCCGTTGCCGCCAGGGCGAGGCGGCGGCGCGAGATATTGACGGGACCTTGCACGGATTGACGAGCCGGTTTCATCACGGTGCTCCTTTCCATGTCCCCAGGCCTGATGCGCAATGGCGGCAGGGGAGCGGGAATTTCCGCCTTTGCCGCCGTCCGTCAAGCCGGGGAAGAAACCGGTGGCGGGATCAAATTCAGGCTTCAGCGCGTGCCGGCCGGCACTTCCTCCGCGCGCCGCAATGCCGCGCCGCGCGCGTTCTTGAGCGCCTGCACCTGTTCTGCCAGCGCGCCCTTGAGCGCGACGCGCATGCTGTCGTAGCGGTTCTGCAGCTGGTACGGGTCCAGCCGCAGGTCGTAGAACTCGCCCTCGCCGCTGTTGTAGAGCACGAAGCTCTGGCGCTGGGCGGTGCGCAGCCCGCTGTAGGACAGGCGCGGGCCGTTGATCTCCGGCGGCTGGCTCTCCAGCAGCAGCGACTGGCGCCAGCGCGACGGCGGCCCGCCGCTGAACAGCGGCACCAGCGAGCGGCCGTCCACGAAGGTGGGCGTCGCCACGCCGGCGATGGCGGCGAAGGTGGGGGCGAAGTCCGCGTTGGCCGTGAGCTCGCGCACCACGCGCCCGGCCGGGATGCCGGGGCCGCGCATCACCAGCGGCGCCCGGATGGCCTCCTCGAAAGCACGGCGCTTGTCGTCCGGGATGCGGTGCTCGCCGTGGAAGAAGCCGTTGTCCGAGGTGAAGACGACGATGGTGTTGGCCAGCTGCCCGGTGCTGCGCAGCGTGGACACCAGCGCGGCCACCATGTCGTCCAGCGCCTGGGTGCACTGGCGGCGCTTGCGGTACATGACATCGATGGCGCGGATGGCGTCGGCATCCAGCCGCGGCAGCCGCTGCACCCAGACGGGCTTGTCGCTCACGTCGGCCTCGTTGAAGGAAGGCGGCCGCGGCGCCTTCACATCCGGGAACAGGCTCAGGTAGCGCGGCGGCGCGGTGAAGGGCTCGTGCGGCAGGAACGGCGCCACGTAGAGGAAAAACGGCCGCCCCGGCGGGTCGCTCGCCGCGTCGCGAAGGAAGGCCTGCGCGCGCTGCAGCATCACGTCGTTGAAATGGTCCTGGGGCCGGCTGCCGAAATGCACGGTGCGGCCGTCGTCGTTGACGTCGTAGTTGTACTGGCCATATTCATCACCGCCATTGGGCACGAACCAGGTATTCCAGCCCGGCGGCACATGCGTCTTTCCGGAGGCTTCGGATGGATAATCGTTGAGGTATTTGCCGACCAGCCCGGTGCGGTATCCGGACCGCTGCAGCCAAGTCGCGATGGTGGAAGATTCCAGTCCGTCCTGGAAGAACTTGTTGAAACCGCCGAATTTCCCGCCGTTGGCGACGATGTCGGTGTTGTGCCCGAACTGGCCGCGCAGCATGGTCGCGCGCGAAGGGCAGCACAGCGTCAGGCTGATGAAATGATTGGCGCATTCCATGCCGGGAGTTCCCACCAGGCGCTGCACTTGCGCCATGTGCTGGAACAAGCCGTAATCCATGTCATCGACGCAAATGAACAGGATGTTGCTGCGGGTCGCTTCCTGTGCCGTCAAACCCGCCGGCGTGGCCAGGCTGGCCGAGGCTGCCAAGGTGAGCCGGCGCCTGGAGATATTCACGGCTGCCGTGCTGTTCTTGCGTTCAGGTTTCATGTCCAGCTCCTGGGCCGGGATTTGCGCCCGGCATTCGGAAAAACGGGGAAGCGAAATTCCTACGCTTCCCCTCATGCGTCAAGCCAGATATGAAACCGCTTGTCTGCAGGCCCTGGGTCAGCCCGCGGCAACTTCCTCGGCCCGGCGCAGCGCGGCGCCACTGGCGTTTTCCAGCGTGCGCAGCTGCGTCACGAGCGCCGACTTGAGCTCGGCCGGCATGGTGCGGACGCGGTTGTCGAGCTGGTAGGGATCGGTGCGCAGGTCGTAGTACTCGTTGAAGCCGTAGTCCCAGCGCACGAAGGTCTTGCCGCTGCGCGTGCGCAGGCCGACGTAGGACTGGTAGATGCTGTTGACCTCCGGCGTCTGGCTCTCCAGCAGCAGCGACTGGCGCCAGCGTGCCGGCCCGGCGCCGCTGAACAGCGGCATCAGCGAGCGGCCGTCCACGAACGACGGGGGCGTCACGCCCGCCATGGCGGCGAAGGTGGGCGCCAGGTCCACGTTGCAGCTGAGCTGGCCCACCGTGCGCCCGGCCGGGATGCCGGGGCCGCACATCACCAGCGGCACGCGGATGCTTTCCTCATAGGCACGTCGCTTGTCGCCCGGGATGCGGTGCTCACCGTGGAAGTAGCCGTTGTCGGAACTGAACACGATGTAGGTGTTGTCCAGCTGGCCGGTGGCTTCCAGCGTGTTGACCAGGGATTCGACCGTGTCGTCGATGGCCTGCGCCGCCTGGCGCTGGCGCCGGTAGAAGCCGTGGACGCGCTTGATGGTGGCGTCGTCGAGCAGCGGCAGGCGCTGCAGCCAGCGCGGCTTGTCGCTCACATCGGCCTCGTTGAAGGACGGCGGGCGCGGCAGTTCCAGGTCGCGGAACAGGTTCAGGTAGCGCTCCGGGGACAGCGAGGGCCCATGCGGCAGGAAGGGCGCCAGGTACAGGAAGAAGGGCCGGCTGGGCGGGTCTCCCGCCGCGGCGCGCAGGAAGCGGTTGGCGCGCTGCGTCATTAGGTCGTGGAAATGGTCATCGTCCGCATGGCCGTAGGCCACGGTCAGGCCGTCGTCGTTGAGCGTGTAATTGAGCTGCCGGTAATAGTTGCCGCCGTTGGGGACCAGCCAGGTATCCCAGCCCTGGGGCACGTGATTCGGCCCCGATGCTTCCTTCGGGTAGTTGTTGAGGTATTTACCCATCAGCCCGGTCCGGTAACCCGCGCTGCGCAGCCACACGCCCACGGTGGAAGATTCAAGGCCGGTGAGAAAGAATTTTTCGAATCCTCCCGAAGGGCCTTCATTGTCGCGTACCCCATGGTTGTGCCCGAACTGGCCCCGCAGTATGGAGGCACGCGAGGCGCAGCAGATGGCCAGGCTGACGAAATTATTCTTGAATTCCATGCCCCGCTGGGTGATCAACCGCCTCACCTTGGGCATCTGCTGGAAGATCCCGTAATCCATGTCGTCCACGAGAATGAACAGGATATTGGGCCGCGGACCCGACGGTGCCGCCCATGCCGGCGCGGCCAGCCCTGCAGGCACGGCCTGTACCAGCCGCCGCCGCGACATATTCACTGCCTTCATGCACGCTCCTTCTCGATACCGAAATTGAGAGTCCAGTAGCGGCAGCTGAAGAAAATTCTTCAAGCCGCTGTGCCTGGTGGATATGGGATTGCGCCGGCCGCCAGTGTTGTGTGGGAGAGACAGATTGACGCGGTGCGCGAATTTGTTTTTCTCGCCGGCGGTTTAACACGCGTCCGGAACGATCGCTGGAAATTCCCTGAAAACTCCTGCTCCAAACGTGAACCGGCCTTGAAACCGCCGGAATTGGTACGTCGTTTGCCAAGGGGGCTCACTCATCGACTGGGAGGCCCATGTCCGACTCCATCCTGTCCCACGGCGTCAAGATCGCCGAGGAAGGCGAACCTTTTCCGCGCGGCGCCACCTTCACCGGCCAGGGCGTGAACTTCGCGCTGTTCTCCGCGCACGCCACCCGCGTGGAGGTGTGCGTCTACGACGAGAGCGGCGAGCACGAGATCGACCGCTGGGCGTTGCCCGAGTTCACCGACGAGGTGTGGCACGGTTTCGTCCCCGGGCTGCAGCCCGGCGCGCGCTACGGCTACCGGGTGCACGGACCTTACGCACCGCTGGAGGGCCACCGCTTCAACCCGAACAAGCTGCTGCTGGACCCCTATGCCAAGGCCGTGATGGGCCAGCTGCGGTGGGACCCGGCGCTGTTCGGCTACACGCTGGGGCATCCGGACGGCGACCTGAGCTTCGACGAGCGCGACAGCGCCCCCTTCATGCCCAAGAGCGTGGTGGTGGACTCGCACTTCAAGTGGACGCAGACGCTGAGCCGGCGCGTGCCCTGGGACCGCACCGTGCTCTACGAGCTGCACGCGCGCGGCTTCACCATGCGCCACCCGGACGTGCCCGAGCACCTGCGCGGCACCTTCGCCGGGCTGGCGCACGATGCGGTGCTGGACCGCATCCGTGACCTGGGCGTCACCAGCATCGAGCTGCTGCCCATCCACATGTTCATCAGCCAGCAGATGCTGGAGGACCAGGGGCTCGCCAACTACTGGGGCTACGACACGCTGGCCTTCTTCGCGCTGCACCCGGCATACCTGGCCGGGCCGTGGATCGACGAGTTCAAGTACCTCGTGGACCGCGTGCATGCGCGCGGCATGGAGGTGATCCTGGACGTGGTCTACAACCACACGCCCGAAGGCAACGAGCTGGGCCCCACGCTGTGCTTCAAGGGCATCGACAACGCCAGCTACTACCGGCTGATGCCCGATCAGCCGCGCTACTACATCAACGACACCGGCACCGGCAACACGCTCAACCTCAGCCACCCGCGCGTGCTGCAGATGGTCACGGACAGCCTGCGCTACTGGGCCACGGAGATGCACGTGGACGGCTTCCGCTTCGACCTGGCCACCATCCTCGGCCGCGAGCCATACGGCTTCGACGAAGGCGGCGGCTTCCTGGACAGCTGCCGCCAGGACCCGGTGCTCTCCAGCGTCAAGCTCATCGCCGAGCCCTGGGACTGCGGCCCCGGCGGCTACCAGGTGGGCGGCTTCCCGCCGGGGTGGGCCGAGTGGAACGACCGCTTCCGCGACACCGTGCGCGCCTTCTGGAAGGGCGACGAGGGCATGGCCGCGCCGCTGTCGCAATGCCTCACCGCCAGCGGCGACCGCTTCAACCGCCGCGGGCGCCGGCCCTGGTGCAGCGTCAACTTCATCACCGCCCACGACGGCTTCACGTTGGCCGACCTGGTCAGCTACAACGACAAGCACAACGAGGCCAACGGCGAGGACAACCGCGACGGCCACTCCGACAACCGCTCATGGAACTGCGGTGCCGAAGGGCCGACGGACGATGCCGAAGTCCTGACGCTGCGCGCGCGTCAGCAGCGCAACCTGCTCGCCACGCTGCTGTTGTCGCAGGGCACGCCGATGCTGCTGGCTGGCGATGAGCTCGGCCGCACGCAGCAGGGCAACAACAACGCCTACTGCCAGGACAACGACATCTCATGGATGCAGTGGTCCGCCATCGACGACGCAGGGCGCGCGCTGGAGGCCTTCACGCGGCGCCTGCTGGAGCTGCGCGGGCGCTACCCGGTGCTGCGGCGCAAGCGCTTTCTCACCGGTGACCTCGTGAGCGAGGAGGTGCGGGACGTGGTGTGGCTGTCCTGCGACGGCGCCGAGATGGACGCCGGGCGCTGGGACGATTCGAACACGCGCTGCCTGGGCATGCTGCTGGACGGGCGCGCGCCGTCCTCCGCCGTGCCGCGCCAGGCCGACGACGCCAGCGTGCTGCTGCTGTTCAACGCCTGGCACGAGCCGATCCATTTTTCGTTGCCCGCGCATCCGGACGAGGGCAGCCCGTGGCTGCGGCTGTTGGACACGGCCGAGCCCGATGCGCCGCCGATCGCGCTGGACGTCGGCGAGAGGCTGACGATGGCAGGGCGCTCGCTGGTGCTGCTGGCGAGCCGGGAGTGAAGCGCAGCCCGGCGGCGGGGCTCAGGCCCCCCGCGCCTCCAGCCTGAACACCGCCACCACCTGCGCCAGCCGCTCGGCCTGCTGGCGCAGGCTCTGCGCCGCGCCGGCGGACTGTTCCACCAGGGCGGAGTTCTGCTGCGTGCTCTCGTCGAGGTGCCGCACCGCGCTGTGCACCTGGCCGATGTCGTCGCTCTGCGTGCCGGCGGCGGTGCTGATCTCGCCGATGAGCTGCGCGACGCGGCGCACGCCGGAGACGATCTCGTCCATGGTCTGGCCGGCTTCGCCCACCAGGCGCGCGCCGTTGTCCACCTTCTCGACGCTGGTGCCGATGAGCGCCTTGATCTCGCGCGCCGCCTCGGCGCTGCGCTGCGCCAGCGAGCGGACCTCGCTGGCCACGACGGCGAAGCCGCGCCCGGCCTCGCCCGCGCGCGCGGCCTCTACGGCGGCATTGAGCGCCAGGATGTTGGTCTGGAAGGCGATGCCGTCGATGGTGCCGATGATGCTGGCGATGCGCTGCGAGCTGGCGTCGATCTCCTGCATGGTCGCCACCACCTGCGACACCACCGCGCCGCCGCGCGTGGCCACCTCGGCGGCCTCGCCGGCCAGGCGGCTGGCGGTGGAAGCGGACTGCGCGCTGTGCCCCACCGTGCTGCTGAGCTGCTCCATGGACGCGGCCGCCTGCTGCAGGCTGGCCGCGGTGCTGGCCGTGCGCTGCGAGAGGTCCGTGTTGCCGCTGGCCACCTCGGCGCTGGCGAGCTGGATGCTCGATGCGGCGTCGCGCACCTGGCCCACCAGGCGGTGCAGGTTGGCCTGCATGTCGCCCAGCGCTTCCAGCAGCCGCGCCGTCTCGTCGCGGCCCTGCACCGTGGGCGCGGTGCTGAGGTCGCCCTGGGCGATGCGCCGGGCCATGGCCACGGCCTCGTCCAGCGGGCTGCACACCGAGCGCAGCGTCAGCAGCATCAGCGGCAGGAAGATCGCCAGCACGCCGCCCACCAGGCCCAGGCGCAGCATGGAGGCCAGCTGCATGCCGGAGGAGAGCTGCTCATGCAGCCCGGCCTGGCTGGCCTGCTCGGCCTTGCGCAGTTCCTCGTTGACGGCCTGCAGTGCCTTGGCCGTGTCCTCGGCCTGCGAGGCGTAGGCCAGCGCCGCGGAGGCATCGAGCTGCGCCGCCTGGAGCTTGTCGGCGATGGGGGAAACGATGCCGGCGTACTCGGTGGCGAGCTGCTGCTGCTTCGCCACCAGGGCCGCGATGTCCGCCGCGCCGCCGCTGGCGGCCAGCAGCTCCTCGCCGCTCTTCTTCAGGGCCTGCAGCTGCTCCTTCCAGAGCCGGTGGTAGCTCTCGACCTCGGTGGGGTTGGAGACCGACTGGGCAATCATCGCCGCCTCGTAGCGGCGCAGCCCGGACAGCGCCTCGCGCAGCGAGCCCACGGCCTCGCTGGCGGTGGTGGCCTGGTTGAACAGGCTGGAGACGGTGGCGATGCCGCTGGCGGTGGAGATCAGGCCCCACACGCCCACCACCACCAGGGCGGCGGTGACGAGCGCGGTGACCAGTAGGAAACGGGTACGGATGGAGAGCTGGCGCAGGGTTGACATGGGTTTCGTCTTGGTCCGTCCGGTGCCGGTTCGCGGCAGCGGTTGAAGAGTTCCGGCCTCCGGGGCATGCGCCGGAAGCCGGGTCGCCGGCCAAGGAGTTGTGCTCGCTTTGGCCGGAAAGGGAGAGACCAAGCAATTGTCGTACACACTGTTGCTTACAGATTGCGTACGACAGCGATGCAACCGAGATCCATGTCACGCACCAGCCTTGCGCCTCGCGGAGCCGGCAAACACCAACACGGGGCATGGCGGGCCCGCGCCCGTGTTGGCGTGCCGGCGAGGCGAAGCCTGGCCGTCAGCGGCTGAAGCTGCCCGCCACGGCGAGGGCACCGGGCGCCGAGGAGGTGCCGGTGTAGACCGTGTAGCTGCCCGCCGGCGTGATCCACATGTTGTAGCTCTTGCTCCAGGCGCTCAGCGGGTGGCTGCTCGCGTTCGGGTCGATGGAGACCACCACGTCCTTGGACGCGCCCGGTGCCAGCTCGACCTTCTGGAAGCCGACCAGGCGCCTGGGCGGCTGCTCCACGCCCACCGAGCTGGCGCTGGCGGGCAGCGCCAGATAGACCTGCACCACCTCCGAGCCCGCGACGCTGCCGGTGTTCGTGACCTTGACCTTCACGTCATAGGCGCGCGTCGTGGGGTTGAGCGCCACGCTCGGCGCCGTGACGCCGAAGGTGGTGTAGGACAGGCCATGTCCGAAGGGGAAGGCGACGCAGGGGTTGCTGCCGTTGACCACCGCGCATTCGCCGCTCTTGTTGGCGTCGTACCAGCGGTAGCCGATGTGCAGGCCCTCGGTGTAGTTGACCGTCTGCGTGACGCCGTCGGCCGCCACGACACCGGGGAACTGCTCCAGCGTCGCGTGGTCCAGGAAGCTCTTGCCCAGGATGGGGAAGGTCACCGGCAGCTTGCCCGAGGGGTTCTTCACCCCGAACAGCAGGTCGGCCACGATGTTGCCGTCCTCCTGGCCCGGGAACCAGGCTTCCAGGATGGACGGGCCGGCCGTGCCGACCAGGGCCGGGTCCATCGACACGCCGGCGTTGTCCTTGAGCACCAGCGCCGTCTTCTGAACCATGGTGCGCGCCGTGGTCGAAGTGGCTGCCATGAGCGCCTTGACCATCGCCACCGTCTGGCTGTTCTTCACCGCGTTGGTCCCGGTCACCGTGGCATACGCGCTGGAGCTGGCGGTGGCGTACCAGTCCAGGCTGCTGCCGTCGGAGGGCTTCGCGCTGGAGGCCAGCGGCACGGTGTTGGACGACGTTGTGCTGCCGTCGGCCATGGTGGCGCGGTCCGCGCCTTCTTCGGAGATGGTGCCGGCCATCACGACCACGGCGTCGGCCGCTGCCGCGGCGGCCACGGCCTCGGCGAAGGACACCGCGCGGCCGTCGATGGTGGCGGTCGCGTTCGCGTCATCGACCAGGACGAGCTGCACCGTGGCCGCGGTGTTGCCCAGCGCCTTGAGCGTGTTCCGGATGCCGTCCACCGGTGTCACCGTGTAGTTCGGCACGACATCCGAGCTGCCGCCGCCGGCGCCCATGGGCTTGCCCAGCAGCGAGCCGCCGGCCACGGCCTGCTGCGCGTAGACCTGAGAGGCTTTGCCGACGAGCACGACCTTGCCCACCGTGGACGCGATGGGCAGCGCGCCGTTGTTCTGCAGCAGCACGGCCGACCGGGTGCCGATGTCGCGGGCCGCCTGGCCGTTCTTGGCGAAGTCGATCGCCGTCTGCACCAGCGGGCGGTCGAAGATGCCCATGCGGAACATCTGCGTGTAGCGGCGCTCCAGGGCCTTGTCGATCATGGCCGCCGTGATGGCGCCCGAGGCCATGGCGGAGGAGAGCTTGGCCGGCGCCCATTGCTGCGGGATCGGCATCTCGTGGTCCATGCCCGCCTGCATGGTGCCGATGGTGCTCTTCATGGCGAAGAAGTCCGACTGCACGTAGCCCGTGAAGCCCCAGTCGTTGCGCAGCACGTCGGTCAGCAGCTCCTTGTTCTCGCAGGACTGCACGCCGTTGACGTAGTTGTAGGCACACATGACGGAGCCCGGCTTGGCGTCCTTGACCGCCATCTCGAAGGGCAGCAGGTACAGCTCGCGCAGCACCTGGCGATCGACGGTCTCCTGGATCTTCTGGCGGTTGCTCTCTTGCTCGTTGGCGACGAAGTGCTTGGGCATGGCGATCAGGCCCTTGGCTTGCACGGCCTTGGTCTCGGCCACGCCCATCACGCCGGTGAGGTAGGGGTCCTCGCCGAAGTACTCGAAGTTGCGGCCCAGCACCGGGATGCGCGCCAGGTTCAGGCCCGGCGCCTCGAACACATGCAGCGCCAGGTTGTTCATCTCCGTGCCGATGACGTCGCCGTAGGCCGTCGCTACCGCCGGGTCGAAGGACGCGGCCGCCGAGATCGCGGACGGCAGGGCCGTCGCCTGCGCGGAGGACGGGTGCGTGTAGGCGATGGTGAAGCTGGCGCGGCCGGCCTTGACGTCCTCGGCCAGGCTGGCCGCCACGCAGTCGTTCTGGCCCACGCCGACGGGGCCGTTGGTGATGCGCAGCGTCGGGATGCTGAGCGCGGCGATGCCCGTCACGTGCCGGGCGCCGTAGCAGCCCGGCAGCTCGGGAATGAGCTCCGGCATGCTGCCCGTGAGCTGCTGCATCTTCTGTTCGATCGTCATGGCCGCCAGCAGCGCCTTGGCGCGCCGGTTGGCTACCGCTTCCCTGGTGGTGTCCGTGGTGGCCGCCTTCTGCTCGGCGACGATCTCCGCGCCCATCCAGGCGCTGGTGGCCTGCGCCGGCGGGGTGGGCGCGGGCGCGTCGTCGTCCGAGCCGCCGCAGCCGGCCAGGCCGAAGGCGAAGGCCGCGCTGATGGCGACGGCGAGCGCCGTCCTGCGGGCGATGAATCGAGCTTGCATCCTTGTCTCCTTGGTGTAATGGGGCCGCGGCGAGGCGGCCGGGGTGGTGCAAACCGGCGCGTGGGCTGCGCCGGGTTTCGAACCGGTAGGCGGGTACTTCAGCAGACGCCGGGGGGCAGCGTCCAATTCAAAATTCGTTGCTTCCGATACCTTGGCGGTAAGCAATCGGGGTTTGCGCTGAAGTCAGCGGAACATGTTGGGCAGCCACATGGAGAAGGCCGGCACGTAGGTCACGAGGGCCAGGCACACGCCCAGGGCATGCGGAATGTAGCCGTGCTCCAGGCCCACCACGTCGTCCACGTTGGGGTACTTGGGCAGCAGTTCCTCGCGGATGCGCTTGACCGCGTGGTCCAGCACGCCGGCCACGCACTGCACCGTCGTCGTGATCGCCAGCAGGTTGCGCGTGCCCACGGAGCCGTCCGGGTTGCGGAAGCCTTCGAAGGTGTAGCCCTCCAGCGGCGGCAGCTCGACCTGGCGCGTGGCCATGGGCAGGTCTTCGAGGCCGCGGGCCTCGGGCATCTGCAGCCGGCGCTCGTGCATCCAGCTGCCGGCGGGCAGGTCGTCGAGGGCGAAACCGATGGGCACGTCGTAGCGGCGCACGGCGTCGCCGGCCTTGAAGTCCACCAGCGCCACCTTGTGGCCCTGGGGCACGTGCTCGCGCAGCACCAGGCCGCCGGGCAGCTCGGTGCCGGCGGGCAGGCCGCCGTCGTTGGCGACGATGGCGACGTTGTCGTTCGCATGCATGCGGATGAGCAGCGGTGCGGAAGAGGCGGTCATGTGAAGGTCCTGCTTCAAATGGGGCGCGGCCGGAAGCCCTGTGGGGAAGAGCTTGCCGGCCGCGGGTTCAACGGGAAGGGGAGGGCGGGGCGGTGCGCGCCGGCGAGCGGCGCGACCGCGGGACCCTCATCGGAACATGTTGGGCAGCCACATGGAGAAGGCCGGCACGTAGGTCACGAGGGCCAGGCACACGCCCAGGGCGCCGTAGAAGGGCAGGATGGACTTCATCACCTGGCCCACGGAGATGCCGCCGATGGCGCAGCCCACGAACTGCGTCACGCCCACGGGCGGGGTGTTCAGGCCCAGCGCGCAGTTGATGAGCATGACGATGCCGAACTGCACCGGGTCCATGCCGTACTGCACGGCGATGGGCAGGAAGATCGGCGTGCACACCAGGATGGTGGCGGCCATGTCCAGGAAGGTGCCCAGGATGAACAGCATCACGTTGATCATCAGGAAGATGACCAGCGGGTTGCTGGAGATCGACTGCATGAGCTCGCCGGTCTTCTGGGGCACTTCATAGAGGGCCATGAAGTAGCCGAAGGCGCTGGAGATGCCGATGAGCAGCAGCACCACGCCGGTGGCCTTGCAGGCCTTGGCGCAGGCCTTGATGAAGTCCTTCCAAGACAGCGTCTTGTAGACCAGCACCGTGACCAGCAGGGCCCAGAACACGGCCGTGGCGGCGCTTTCGGTGGCGGTGAAGATGCCCGAGAGGATGCCCGCGAGGATGATCACCACGATCAGCAGGCCCGGCAGCGAGCCCAGGAAGGCGCGCAGCACTTCCGCCCAGCCGGGGAAGCCGCCGCGGATGGGATAGCCGCGCTTCCTGGCGACGTAGTAGGCCGCGGCCAGGTTGCAGAAGGTCAGCAGCAGCGCCGGGATGATGCCCGCCAGGATCAGGCTGAGCACGCTCACCGAGGCGATGCCGGTGGTGGCCAGCGTGAAGATGATGAGGTTGTGCGAGGTGGGCATGAGCACGCCCACCAGCGCCGCGTGGGTCGTGACGTTGACGGCGTAGTCGGCGTCGTAGCCCTCCTTCTTCATCAGCGGGATCATCACCGAGCCCATGGCCGAGACGTCGGCGAGCGCCGAGCCCGCCACGCCGCCGAAGAGCGTGCAGCCCACGACGTTGCTCATGCCCAGGCCGCCCCTCACGTGGCCCACGAGCGAGTTGGCGAAGCGCACGATGCGGTCGGCGATGCCGCCGTAGAGCATGAGCTCGCCGGCGAAGACGAAGAACGGGATGGCCAGGAAGGAGAACACCTGCATGCCGCCCACCATCTTCTGGAAGACGATCTCCACGGGCATGCCCGAGTACAGCACGGTGGCGATGGAGGCCAGGCCGATGGAGAAGGCCACGGGCACGCCCAGGATCAGCAGGGCGGAGAAGCTCAGGGTCAGGACGGTCAGTTCCATGCCGGCACCACTTCCTCACCGCGGATGAGCGCGATGATGTGTTCGATGGAGAAGAGAACGATCAGCACGCCGGCCACCACGAGCGCGAGGTAGTCCGCGCCCACGGGCACGCCCAGCATGGGCTTGATGTCGCTCCACTTGATGGTGGTCCACAGCCAGCCGCTCTTGGCCATGATGGCGCCGAAGAGCACGACGAAGCCGTGGATCAGGATCTCCAGGCGCAGCCGCCAGGCGTCGGGCAGCAGCGACACCAGCGACTCCAGCCCGATGTGGCCCGCGTCGCGCACGCCCACCGCCACGCCCAGTGCGGTGATGTAGAGCACGAGCTGCAGCGCCAGGGCCTCGGCCCAGGTGGGCGTGTCATTGAAGATGTAGCGACCGACGACCTGGAACTGCACGCACAGAATCAGGGCGATGAGCCCGACGACGGCCAGCATCAGGCTGGCCTTGGAGAGGAAGGCGCAGAAGCGCGAGTAGAGGTGGGTGGACGGCGGACGCGCGTGTTCGGCCTCGGCCATCAGCGGATTGCCCGTGGCGGCGTTGACGTTCTCGTTGTCCGCGACGGTGGCCGGCATAGCGGCGTGTGTCATGACGGGTCTCCAGAAAGGGCGGACCGCGCCAAGGCGGCGCGGCCCGCATCAAGGGGCACCGGCGAAACCGCTGGCGCCCTGGAGGAAAGGCTTACTTGGTGTCCTGCGCAGCCTTGACCAGGCGCTGCAGGTCGGGGGTGTTGGCGAACTTGGCGTACACCGGCGCCATGGCGGCCTTGAAGGAAGGCAGGTCCACGTCGGAGACGATCTGCGCGCCGCCCTTGGTCACGATCTCCAGCGACTTGGCTTCGGCTTCGGCCCACTTCTTGCGCTGGAAGTCCGCCGATTCCTTGGCCGCGGCGCGGAACAGGTCCTGGTCGGCCTTGGGCATCTTGTCGAACACCGCCTTGCTCATCACCAGCATCTCCGGCGCCATGGAGTGCATGGTCTTGGAGTACACCTTCACCGCCTCGTAGTGCTTGAAGCCCTCGTAGGACGGGATGTTGTTCTCGGCGGCGTCGATCAGGCCGGTCTTGAGCGCGGTGTAGACCTCGCCGGTGGGCATGGGCGTGGCGTTGGCGCCCATCGCGGAGGCCACGGCCACCCACAGGTCCGAAGGTTGCACGCGAATCTTCATGCCCTTGGCGTCGGCCAGGGTGCGCACGGGCTTCTTGGCGTAGATGCTGCGCGCGCCGCTGTCGTAGAAGGCCAGGCCCACCAGGCCCTCGTGCTCGCAGCCCTTGAGGATCTCCTCGCCCACCGGGCCGTCCAGCACCTTGTGCATGTGCTCGACGCTGTTGAACAGGAAGGGCAGCGTGGGCACCAGCGACTTCGGGCACATGGAGTTCAGCGACGAGATGTTGACGCGGTTCATCTCCAGCGCGCCGATCTTGACCTGGTCCAGCGTCTCCTTCTCCGTGCCCAGGGCACTCTTGTTGAAGACCTTGATCTTGTACTTGCCGCCGCTCTTCTGCTGCAGCACTTCGCTCATGTGCTTCACGGCGGCGACGGTGGGGTAGTCGTCGCTGTTGTGCACGTCGGCGGAACGGAATTCGACGGCCTGTGCGCCAAAGGCGGCCAGCGCGGCGGCCACGGCGAGGGTCAGTTGCTTGAACATGGTGCGTGTCTCCATGGGTGTGGTTGTGGAGGTCAGGTCTGGAATCAGCCGGCGAAGGGCATTTCGGGCAGCCCGCGCGGCCCCGGCTGGGCCACGAGCACCGCGCCGTCGAGCGCGGCATCGAAGCCCGCGGCGGGCTGCGCGGGCGGGATGGAAGTGATGAAGAGGTGGCGCAGCGCCGGGCCGCCGAAGCTGCACATGGCCGGCTTGCTCAGGGGCAGGCGCAGCGAGCGCTCCAGGCGGCCGTCGGGCCCGAAGCGGTGCACCTGGCCGGCGTCGTTGCCGCAGATCCAGTAGGCGCCGTCCTCGTCCACCGCGGCGCCGTCGGGGCGGCCCGGGTACTGGTTCATGTCGATGAACTCGCGCCGGTTGGAGAGGTTGCCCTGGGCATCGAGGTCGAAGGCCCACACGCGCTGCACCTTGGGGTGCGAGTCCGACAGGTACAGCGTGCGCCCGTCCGGGCTGAAGCCCAGGCCGTTGCCCGTGATCAGCCCGTCGAGCATCGGCACCAGGCCGCGCGCGTCGTAGCGGTAGAGCACGCCGGCGGGCTGCGCCAGCGACATGTCCATCACCATGGAGCTGAGCCAGAAGCGGCCCTGGCGGTCGCAGCGTCCGTCGTTGAAGCGCATGCCCGGCTGGGCGAACTGCACGCCCTGCAGCAGCTCCACGCGGATGTCGTCGCCGGCGCCCGGCTGCAGCCGGAACACGCCCGTCTCCATGCCCGCGATCAGCCCGCCCCCGGCGTGCAGCGCGATGCAGCCCACGCGCTCGGCCAGCGCCCAGTGGCGCTCCTGGCGCGTGGCCCAGTCGAAGCGGTGCAGCGCCCGCCCCTCGATGTCCACCCAGTACAGCGCCTGCTCCGCGACGCTCCACACCGGGCTCTCGCCCACGCGGTTGCGCACGGGGCACAGCGCCTCCACGGCCGCCAGGGCCTGGTCCTGCTCGTTCATGGCTGGAGGGTCCTCAGGCGTTGTTGTCGAAGGGGCCGGTGCGCACGAAGGCGCCGCCCTGGTAGATCACGGCCGGGTCGTTGAGGTCCAGCTTGGGCTGCTTGGCCTCCAGCGCGGCGCGCCAGGGCTCGGAGCTGTCCTGCGGGCGGTAGCCGACGTGCGCGGCGCCGCTGTTGTCGTACCAGCGGGTCTTGTTGTCGGAGATGCCGTAGATGACGCTGTAGCCCAGCACCGGCGTGGTCAGCACGGCCATCACCAGGCGCTCCAGGTCGTCGTAGCTCATCCAGCTGGCCAGCATGCGGCGGTCGCGCGGCTCGGGGAAGGAGGAGCCGATGCGCACGCAGGCGGTCTCGATGCCGAAGCGGTCGTGGTACAGCCGCGCCACGTCCTCGCCGAAGGCCTTGGACAGGCCGTAGAGGCCGTCCGGGCGCGCGGGGGCGTCGGTGCCGATGACCTCGCTCTGCTTGTAGAAGCCGCAGACGTGGTTGGAGCTGGCGAAGAGCACGCGCTTGACGCCGTTGATGCGCGCGGCCTCGTACAGGTTGTAGGTGCCCACGATGTTGGCTTCGAGGATCGGCTGCCAGGGCTGCTCGGTGGAGACGCCGCCCAGGTGGATGACGGCGTCCACGTCCTTGAGCAGCGCCTGCATGGCGGCCTTGTCCTGCAGCGGCGCGGACATCAGCTCCTCGCCCTCGGCGGCCTCGCCCAGCGGTGCCACGTCCGACAGCCGCAGCACGTCGCAGTAGCGCTTGAGGCGCTGGCGCAGCTCGCGCCCCAGGCCGCCGGCGGCGCCGGTCAGCAGCAGTCGATGGAAGCGCAGGGAGGTGACAGGCTCAGTCAGCATGGTGTTCGAAACTCCGGGGTGTCACGACAGGTTTGAGTGGGAAACCACGCTTGTCGTCTGTCGTCTGTTGTCGTACAACTATTTGAATTTTTCGCGCCTTGACTGTCAAGGCGCAACTGTTAGGGGTTTCACTAGTCATGAACACCGTGTTGACCGCGCGCAAGAGGCCGCGCTCCCTGGCGCAGGAGCTGGTCGAGGCGCTGACCGAGCGCATCCGCGAGGGCGCCCTGGCGCCAAGCCACAAGCTGCCCACCGAGGCGGCGGTGATGGCCGAGTTCGGCGTCAGCCGCACCGTGGTGCGGGAGGCGATTTCCAAGCTGCAGGCCGCGGGGCTGGTGGAGACGCGCCACGGCGTGGGCACCTTCGTGGTGGGGCCGGGCGAGGCCTCGTTCCGCATCACGCCGGAGCAGCTGGAGACGCTGCGCGACGTGATCGCGGTGCTGGAGCTGCGCATCGGGCTGGAGACCGAGGCCGCGGCGCTGGCGGCGGTGCGCCGCACCGAGGACAACCTGCGCGAGATGCGCAGCGCGCTGGACGCCTTCGCCGCGGCGGTGGCCGAAGGGCGCGACGCGGTGGGGCCGGACTTCGGCTTCCACCTGGAGATCGCCCGCGCCACGCAGAACGGCCACTTCCCCGAGCTGCTGAGCTCGCTGGGCGCCAAGATCATCCCGCGCGCGCGGCTGGGCAACGAGACCAGCGCGGAGCTGCAGGCCTACCTGCTGCGCACCAACGGCGAGCACGAGAGCATCTACGACGCGATCCTGCGCCAGGACCCGGAGGCCGCACGCGCGGCCATGCGCACGCACCTGGCCAACAGCCGCGAGCGCCGCCGCCGCGCCGCCGGCGAGACAAGCTGACGCCGTTGCCGGCCTGTGCGGGCCGGCAGGGCGCATGTGCTCCAGGGCGGACATCGGCTTCTCCTGCATTCGCGCCGGGCAAGGGTCATGCCGCGGCGGCGCGAATTGTCATGCAGGTTCAAAAGTTGTCAAGCAACTTCAGCCGGCACCTGAGGGTATCGGGGTCTTGGGCCGGGCGTGCCGGCGCGAGCGGGTTCAGATCAGCCGGGTCTTCTCGAAGATGCGCCGCTTGGCGTTGAGCACGTGCACGCGCACGGCCTCGGCGGCGTCGTGCGGGGCGCGGCGCGCGATGGCGTCCACGATGGCCTGGTGCTCGGCCTGCACGGTGCGCACGCGCTCGGGGCTCTTCTTGTCCGTCACGCTGTTGGCCAGCTCCATGAACTGGCGCACCGGCGCCACCGTGGTCTCGATGGTGGTAAGGAAGAAGGGGTTGTGGGCGGCGCGGGCAATGGCGAAGTGGAAGCGCAGGTCCTGCTCGATGCCGGGCTGGCCGCCCTGCATGGCCTCGTTGAGCGTGTCCAGGCTACTGCGGATGGCTTCCAGGTCGGCGGCGTCGCGGTACTCGGCGGCGGCGGCGGCGGCGCCGGCCTCCACACAGCTGCGGAAGGCGTAGTAGCGCTCGATGTCGGCCAGGCTGCTGATGGGCGGGGTGCTGGGCGCGGGCGAGCCGCCGCCGGGGGCGACCACGTGGCTGCCCGAGCCGCGGCGGGTCTCGATCACGCCGTCCGAGCGCAGCCGCGACAGCGCCTCGCGCACCGTCGGGCGCGAGACGCCGAAGCGCGTGGCGAGCTCGCCTTCGGTGGGCAGCTTGCCGCCGGCGCCGAAGTCGCCACGCAGGATGCCTTCCACCACGCGGGCATAGATGCGTTCCGGCAGCGTCCCGCTGCCGTCCTTCTGCAGGCGCAGTTCGGTCATGGCTGTCTGGCATCCGGCCGCCCCCGCGGGCCGCCGGACCTCCGATTGAGTGATTGAACGTCAGGGATTCTGACAAATCCGGCCTGCTTGTTTGCTTTTTTTCAGGGAAAAGCCCGGGTTGTTTCAGCAATCGATGCTCAGGCTGTCAAACAAGCAGGGTGATCTGGGTGGCCGGCGTGCGGGTGCGGACCCCTGCCACCGCACTGTGCCGCGCGGGCTGGGCGGGACGCGGCGGCGCCGGCGCCGGGTGCCCTGGAAGGTTGACGGCAATGCCGGGGACGGGGCAGGGTGCGCATCCGGGCCGTGCCCGATCGGGCCCGACACTGCTGCTGCGGCAGCCGCCCGCGCCCCTCTTTCACCGCCTTGCAAGGGACCGCACCATGTTCAAGAAGCTGGCTTCCGAGGCCCTGGGCCTCAGCGACATCGGCACCATCGTCCAGCCCCGGGACTTCGGCAGCGTGGACGCCGACGACTACCTGTTCCACGAGGACGGCGAGCGCATCTTCTTCCTCATCAAGTCGAGGAAGGACGAGTACTGCTTCACCAACTTCGCGCTGATCCACGTGGACGGCGAGTCGGCCGTGTCGTCCAAGCGCTCCATCAAGCGCTACGAGTACGCCAGCCATGCCATCACCGGCGTGACGCTGGAGACGGCGGGCACGCTGGACATGGACCTGGAGCTGAAGTTCGCCATCGGCGCCATGCCCTTCAGCATCGACGTGAGGAAGAGCTTCGTCGAGCCGGTGAAGGACATCTACAAGGCGCTGATCAGCATCGGGCGGCTGCAGCACCACGACGAGGTCTGCCGCGGCCACGCGCTGCACGCGCTCAATGCCACGGCGACGGCCTACAAGCTGGGCAGCACGGGCGCGGGCGAGAGCCTGGCCGGGCAGTTCACCGAGCTGCTGCGCAGCCTCAACCACGCGGTGCTGCAGGACCACACGCGGCGGGACTTCAGCGCGGTGTTCGAGAAGTACATCCACGCGTGAGCGGGACGCAAAAAAAGCCGCCGCGGAGCCTGGGGGGCCCCGCGGCGACCGGACGGCCTGTGGTTCGCCCTCAGGGCTCTTGAGCCGCCGTCAAACCGTCAAGCCGCCTTCACCGGCGCCACGTACGCCACCAGCTTCCCGAGGTTGCTGATGAAGCCGGTGGTCGAGATGCCCAGCGCCTTGGGCTGCGGCGTGTAGCTGCCGTCCAGCGGCGGGTCCATGGGGTCGTAGGGCGAGGTGTCGCTGCGGTCGCCGACGTGCTTGCTGCGGTAGGCGGTGCCGGTGTAGGGCGCGGCCGTGCCGGGACCGGTGTAGGGGTTGGTCGTGGCCGACAGCGGCACCAGCCAGTAGTTCTTCGTCCCCAGGTCCGTCACCACCGCCTGCGCCGCGGCTTCGTCCACCGTGGGGCTGGCCATCACCGCGCCCGCGTAGAGGTCCGCGAAGTCCACCTCGCGCAGCGAGTAGTAGCGCGGCAGCGCGCGCGGCGCGGTGGCGTTCAGCGGCGAGGCCGCCACCATCGCGGCCACTTGCGCGTCCGTCATCGCCATCAGCTCGGTGTAGGTCTTGCGCAGCCCCGCGATGTCGATGGCGCGCCCGGCCGAGTAGTGGCTGGGCGTGTCGTGCCAGTCGTAGTCCACGTAGTAGGCGCCGTTGTGGATGTTCGATCCGTAGCGGTGCACGAACAGCGGGAGGTTGGTGCCCAGCTCGACGAAGGTGGGGTGCGAGCGGGTGGCGATCAGCGGGTTCTCCGCCTTCATCTGCGCCGTCAGCGGCACGCTCTCCAGCCAGGCGATGGCTGCCGGCACGCCGTCGAGGTACGTGCGGTCGCCGGTGAGGCGGAAGTAGTTGAAGAGCTGCTGGACGTTGGTCTGCGTGGTGTGCGTGGCCAGCGAGCGCGGCTCGTAGCTGCGCGCGCCGGCGGGCTCGCCGGCGCGGCGGCCGGCCTGGTCCACCGCCAGGTGCTGCAGGCCCCAGCCGGCCTGGATGCCGTTGAAGTACTGCATCCGCTTGAGGCACTGCATGGCGCGGTGCACCCTGGAGACCAGCTCGGCATGGGTGATGTCGGCCTCCAGGTCGGCCGGGCCCAGGCTGACGACGCACATCAGCAGGAACTTGATGTTCTCGCCCGCCACGTCGTCGTTGAAGGTGACGTGGCGCGTGTAGTCGCCGTCCTCCATGCCCTGGCGCACGCCGGGCGTGGCCGGGATCTGCTGCGGGTTCGGCGCGGGCATCTCCGAGACGCCGTTTGCCGCCGGGAAGCGCTGGGGCCAGCCGCCGTCGGCCACGCCGCCCGAGAACTGCGCCGCGAGCACGAAGCGGATCGCGTTGTTCAGCGGGGCCTTGAAGAACGGGTCGCGCTTCTCCAGGTAGGTGCGCAGCAGCACCTGCGAGGCCACGGCCGTGCCGGCGTCGTCGAAGGTGGCGTTGCCGTAGTAGTGCTGGAACTCCTCCAGCCGCCAGCCGTTGGCGCCGATGGTCTCGTACCACTGCTTGAGCGATTCCTCGCCCGCGAAGTCGAAGATGTAGTTCCAGCCGCCGGCCGGGTGCTGCGCCTTCACCAGCGCCCGCGCCGTGCGGTCCGCCGCCGCGTAGATGCCCTCGTCGGCGCTGGCGTGGTAGGCGTCGAGCAGGGCATGGCCCACGGAAGGCGTGCCCGGCGGCTGGATCCAGCACATCGTGCGCTTGGCTTCCATCTCGCCCCAGGTGCGCGAGAAGTCGGGCAGGTAGTCCCAGACGTAGCCACCCTCGTAGGACACGGTGCCGTTCATGTAGGCCACGGCGCGCTTCATCGCGTCCAGCGCGTTCTCGCGCGTGGTCGGCGGCACGGGATCGTCACTGCCGCCGCCGCAGGCCGCCAGGACCACGGGGGCGAAACCGGACATCACAAAGGTTCTGCGCTTCATCGTCTCTTTGCTGTGGAGTGGTGGGACCGGCCGCCGGGAGGAGAGGAGGAGGAGGGCGCAAGCAGCGCCAGGGCGGCCAGACAAACCCGTCCAAGGTGAACGAGTTGTAGGACATCGTATGAAGCTGACAGCTTTTTGAAAGCTAAGGAAAGCCCCAATAGGTCGCAATCGAACTTTTTAAGTAGTCAAAAGCTCCAACTTCCTTCTTATCCATGCTTGAAACAAAGCAAAACAAGTGAGCTGTTGACGGACAACTGATGGTGAGGCAAAGGTGGTCCAGACCGCGGCTTTCGAGGGCCGGTGCACGAGGCGCTGTCCACCCACCGACACCGGCAAGGCCGTCCCGGCGGCCGGGGCATGCCGGCCGCGGCGGCGCGGGCCGCACCACACTGCGCGCCCCGGGACGGTTCCCGATCCCTTGTGCGGAGGTGATCCATGCGCCTGTTTCCCCTTGGCCAGCTCGCGGCGTTGCCGGCGCTCCTCCTTGGCGGCTGCGCCGTGCTGCAAGGTCCAGCATCGGCGCCCGAGGTGCCGCAGAAGCTCCGGCCCTCGGCGGACGAGCGGCTGGCGCTCGTGGTGCCGGCGCGCGGCGTGCAGGTCTACGAGTGCCGCCTCAAGGCCGATGCCGCGGGCTACGAGTGGGCCCTGGTGGCGCCCGAGGCCGAACTGTTCGACACGCGCGGCCAGCGCATCGGCCGCCATTACGTGGGCCCGCACTGGGAGGCCGACGACGGCAGCCGCATCGTCGGCACGGTGCAGGAGCGGGTGGAGGCACCCGCCGCCGGCGCCATCCCCTGGCTGCTGCTGCGCGCCCGTTCCGTCGGCAAGGAAGGGCTCTTCAGCCGCGTCAGCAGCGTGCAGCGCATCCACACCGTGGGCGGCGTCGCGCCCGGCAGCGGCTGCAGCGCGGCACGGGCCGGCGCATCGGCGCGCGTGCCCTACACGGCCGACTATGTCCTCTTCAGCCCGCGCTGAGGCCCTCGGCGGCGCCGAGTGCCCCGGCTCGCACCATCTAGGTGTTCTCCACAACCCGTGATGCCTTGTGGTGCGAATCGGCCGGTTGTACGATGACGGACAACGCAGTCAGTGAAGTCGCTGTCCGCTGTCACGACGCCCGGGACCATGCTGGGTGGGCAAGGCAAGTGCTCCCGTTTTTCCAAGGGAAGCGCGCCTTGCCGGCGTCGCGCAGGCCGCACCGTTGCGGCGACACCGTACAGCCCGCTCCCTTTTGCAAGGAACTCCAAGCATGCAACGTCGAAGCCTGTTGTCCGCGGCCCTCGCTGGTGTCGCGCTGCTGTCTCCCCTGGCCGTGCAGGCCCAGGCCTGGCCGGCCAAGCCGGTGACGATGGTGGTGCCGTTCCCGCCGGGCGGCTCCACCGACATGATCGCCCGCACGCTGGCTTCCGGGCTGCAGGCCAAGCTGGGCCAGACCTTCATCGTGGACAACAAGGCCGGCGCCACCGGCACCATCGGCGCGGCGCAGGTCAAGCGCTCGCCGGCGGACGGCTACACGCTGCTGGTGGCCTCGCTGGGCCCCTACGTGATCGCGCCGCACCTGATCAAGAACGTGCCCTACGACGCGACCAAGGACTTCGACTACATCACCGTGGCCGTGCAGGCGCCCAACGTGCTGGTCGTTCCTGCCGCCTCGCCCTACAAGACCGTGGCCGACGTGCTGGCCGCGCTCAAGAAGGAGCCGGGCAAGATGACCTTCGCCTCCTCGGGCAACGGCTCCTCGGACCACCTCACGGCCGAGCTGTTCTGGGCCCAGACCGGCACCCAGGGCACGCACGTGCCCTACAAGGGCGGCGCGCCGGCCATCACGGACCTGCTGGGCGCGGTGATCGACGCCTCGTTCCAGAACATCAACGCCGTGCAGCAGCACATCGCCGCAGGCAAGCTGCGCGCGCTGGCCGTCACCGGCGACAAGCGCGCCGCGCTGCTGCCGCAGGTGCCCACGCTGGCCGAGGCCGGCGTCAAGGGCGTGGACGTCTACTCGTGGCAGGCCATCGCCGCGCCCAAGGGGCTGCCCGCCGACGTCAAGACCAAGCTGGCCACCAACGTCGCCGCGGTGCTGGGCGAGCCGGCCGTGAAGTCCAAGCTCACCGAGCAGGGCTTCGAGATCGTGGCCAACACGCCCGAGCAGTTCGCCAAGTTCCAGGCCGCCGAGTACGCGCGCTGGAAGACGCTGATCGAGACCCGCAAGATCACCGCGGACTGACCTTCCCCGCCCGCGCTCCAGCCCTCGTCCTACAGCCTTCTCCCGCGCGGCGGGGGAGGGCGCCAACTCCCCCGCTCGCCATGTCCACCTCCACGCCCACCGTCGTCTCCCTGAAGGCCATTCCCGTCGCCGGCCGCGACAGCATGCTGCTCAACCTCAGCGGCGCGCACGGCCCGTACTTCACGCGCAACCTGCTGGTGCTCACCGACAGCGCCGGCCGCACCGGCGTGGGCGAGGTGCCCGGCGGCGAGGCCATCCGCCAGACGCTGGAGGATGCGGGCGAGATCGTCGTGGGCCGCAAGCTGGGCGACTGGCAGGCGGTGCTGACCGAGATCCGCACGAAGTTCGCCGACCGCGACGCCGGCGGCCGCGGCCTGCAGACCTTCGACCTGCGCACCACCATCCACGCCGTCACGGCGGTGGAGTCCGCGCTGCTGGACCTGCTGGGCCAGGAGCTGGAGGTTCCGGTGTGCGCGCTGCTGGGCGAGGGCCAGCAGCGCGAGAGCGTGCCGATGCTGGGCTACCTGTTCTACATCGGCGACCGCAGGAAGACCGACCTGCCTTACGACAGCGACCCCGACGCGGCCGACGAGTGGCTGCGCATCCGCCACGAGGAGGCGATGACGCCGGAAGGCATCGTCAAGCTGGCCGAGGCCTCGCACAAGCGCTACGGCTTCCAGGACTTCAAGCTCAAGGGCGGCGTGCTGCGCGGCGAGGAGGAGGTCGAGGCCATCAAGGCGCTCAAGGCCCGCTTCCCCGACGCGCGCATCACGCTGGACCCCAACGGCGGCTGGCTGCTGAAGGACGCGATCCGCCTGATGCGCGACATGCACGGCGTGGTGGCCTACGCCGAGGACCCCTGCGGCGCCGAGGGCGGCTTCTCCGGCCGCGAGGTGATGGCCGAGTTCCGCCGCGCCACCGGGCTGCCCACCGCCACGAACATGATCGCCACCGACTGGCGCCAGTTCGTGCACTCGCTGGTGCTGCAGTCGGTGGACATCCCGCTGGCCGACCCGCACTTCTGGACCATGCAGGGCGCCGTGCGCGTGGGCCAGACCTGCCGCGACTTCGGCCTGACCTGGGGCTCGCACTCCAACAACCACTTCGACGTCTCGCTGGCGATGTTCACGCACGCCGCCGCGGCGGTGCCCGGCCGCGTCACGGCCATCGACACGCACTGGATCTGGCAGGACGGCCAGTTCCTGACCAAGGAGCCGCTGCAGATCGTGGGCGGCGAAGTCGCCGTGCCGAAGAAGGCCGGCCTGGGCGTGGAGCTGGACATGGACGCCGTGATGAAGGCCAACGCGCTGTACCAGCAGCACGGCCTGGGTGCGCGCGACGACGCCGTGGCCATGCAGTACCTGATCCCGGGCTGGAAGTTCGACAACAAGCGGCCCTGCCTGGTGCGCTGAGCGCTTCGTGTGCCGGCTGGGGGCCGCGGCTCCTGGCCGGCGCATCTTTTCCGGACCCGCGCCTGAGCTTCAGGCCCGAAACCCGACAACACGCTGGAGACGCCATGAGAGAGAACCGTTTGCGCACGCTGTGGAAATCCGGCGGCGCCGCCGTCAATGGCTGGCTGGCCATTCCCAACGGCTTCGCCACCGAGGTCATGGCCCACCAGGGCTGGGACACGCTGACCATCGACGTGCAGCACGGCGTGGTGGACTACCAGGCCATGGTGCAGATGCTGCAGGCCATTTCCACCACCGACACCGTGCCGGTGGTGCGCGCGCCGTGGCTGGAGCCGGGCATCCTGATGAAGATCCTGGACGCGGGCGCCTACGGCGTGATCTGCCCCATGGTCAACACGCGCGAGGACGCGCAGAAGCTCGTGGCCTACACCAGCTACGCGCCGCGCGGCGTGCGCAGCTTCGGCCCGGTGCGCGCGCTCTACTACGGCGGCGCCGACTACCCCGAGCAGGCCAACGACACCATCGTGCGCTTCGCCATGATCGAGACCGCCCAGGCGCTGGACAACCTGGACGACATCCTCTCGGTCGAAGGGCTGGACGCGATCTACATTGGTCCCTCGGACCTGTCGCTGTCGCTGGGCTGCAAGCCCACCTTCGACGACGTGGACCCCAAGGCGGCGCAGGCCATCGACCACATCCTGGAGCGCGCCAAGGCGCACGGCGTGGTGGCGGGCATCCACAACGGCCGCGCCGACGTGGCGCTGGCGCGCATCGCCAAGGGCTTCCAGTTCGTCACCGTCAGCTCGGACGCGCGGCTGCTGGCCGCCGGCTCGCAGCAGATCCTCAGCGCGATGCGCGCGCAATTGAAGCCGGCGAACACCGGCTCGGGCTCGTACTGAGCCGCTGCCTCCCTCACGCAACACGCCAGACAAAGGAGATCACATGAACATCGGATTCATCGGCCTGGGGATCATGGGCGCGCCCATGGCGGTGCACCTGGCCAACGCCGGCCACCAGCTCTTCGTCAACACCGTGGGCCCCGTGCACGAGACCGTCACCGCCACGGGCGCCAAGGTCTGCGCCAACGCGGCCGAGGTGACGAAGCAATCGGAGATCGTCTTCACCATGGTGCCGGACACGCCGGACGTGGAAGCCGTGCTGTTCGGCGAGAACGGCGTGGCCAGCGCGCTGCAGGCGGGCGGCGCGGGCGGCCAGCGCAAGGTGATCGTGGACATGAGCTCCATCTCGCCGATGGCCACCAAGGCCTTCGCGCAGAAGATCAACGCGCTGGGCGCGGACTACATCGACGCGCCGGTCTCCGGCGGCGAGGTGGGCGCCAAGGCGGCGTCGCTGACCATCATGTGCGGCGGCGACGAGGCGGTGTTCGAGCGCGTGCGCCCGCTGCTGGAGAAGATGGGCAAGAACATCACGCTGGTGGGCGGCAACGGCGACGGCCAGACCACCAAGGTCGCGAACCAGATCATCGTGGCGCTGAACATCGCCGCCGTGGGCGAGGCGCTGCTGTTCGCCAGCAAGGCCGGTGCCGATCCGGCCAAGGTGCGCCAGGCGCTGATGGGCGGCTTCGCCTCCAGCCGCATCCTGGAGGTGCACGGCGAACGCATGATCAAGCGCACCTTCGACCCGGGCTTCCGCATCAAGCTGCACCAGAAGGACCTGGGCCTGGCGCTGCAGGGCGCGCGCGAGCTGGGCCTGGCGCTGCCGCAGACCGCCAGCGCCGCGCAGCTGATGCAGGTGCTCGCCGCCAACGGCATGGCCGACCTGGACCACTCGGCGCTGGTGCGCGCGCTGGAGCTCATGGGGAACCATGAGGTGGCGAAGGGCTGAGCTGAGGCTTGGCGCGCTTGGGGAAAAGTCGCGGGGCGTTTGCCGCCAGCAGGCACGCTCCGCTCTCTACTTCGTCATTCCCGCGCAGGCGGGAATCCAGGCGGTCCCCAAGTCGGCCCGGAGCAGGGCGGCCGGCGTGCAGAAGGTTGATGGCTCCTTGATGCCTGCACCGTCTCTGGCGCGCTGGCGTGGGGCCGCCTGGATCCCCGCCTGCGCGGGGATGACGAAGCAGTAGGCGAAGCCCACCAGCTTTCGGCTGACGTCCAACCCTTTCCCCGGACTACTCAACCAGGACCCATCGCATGACCGCCCCGACCCCTCCCGACCGCCGTCCCCTGCTGCGCCGCATGTTCGACGCCGCCATCGCCGCCGCGCAGCCCGCGCTGTGCCTGCCGCCGCACCTGCCCGCGAAGCCCAAGGGCCGCACCATCGTCATCGGTGCGGGCAAGGCCTCGGCCGAGATGGCGCGCGCGCTGGAGCAGCACTGGGACGGTCCGCTGGAAGGGCTGGTCGTCACCCGCTACGGCTACGAGGTGCCCTGCGAGCGCATCGAGATCGTGCAGGCCGCGCACCCGGTGCCCGACGCCGCGGGGCTGCGCGCCACCGAGCGCGTGCGCGAGCTGGTCACGGGCCTCACCGCCGACGACCTCGTCATCGCGCTGATCTCCGGCGGCGGCTCCGCGCTGCTGGTGGGCCCGGCGCCGGGCCTGACGCTGGAGCACAAGCAGGCGGTGAACAAGGCGCTGCTCGCGAGCGGCGCCTCCATCTCCGAGATGAACTGCGTGCGCCGCCACCTCTCGGCCGTCAAGGGCGGGCGCCTGGCCGCGGCCTGCCACCCGGCGCGGGTGCTGACGCTGCTGATCTCCGACGTGCCCGGCGACAACCCCATGGACATCGCCTCCGGGCCCACCGTGGGCGACTCCACCACCCGCGCCGACGCGCTGGCGATCATCGAGCGCTACCGCATCGAGGTGCCCGCGCCGGTGCGCGAGTGGCTGGACCGCGAGGAGAGCGAGAGCGTCAAGCCGGAGGATGCGCGGCTGCAGCGCTGCGAGACCCGCATGATCACCGCGCCGCAGATGGCGCTGGAGGCCGCCGCGGCGGTAGCGCGCGAGGCGGGCGTGACGCCCTACATCCTGGGCGACAGCCTCGAAGGCGAGGCGCGCGACGTGGGCAAGGTGCTCGCGGGCCTGGCGCGCCAGGTCGTCACCCACGGCCAGCCGTTCCAGACCCCGTGCGTGCTGCTGTCCGGCGGCGAGACCACCGTGACGCTGCGGGGCAAAGGCCGCGGCGGGCGCAACGTGGAATGCCTGCTGTCCATGGCGGTGGCGCTGGACGCTCTGCCGGGCGTGTACGCGCTGGCGGGCGACACCGACGGCGTGGACGGCGTCGAGGAGATCGCGGGCGCCGTTCTCACGCCCGATACCCTGGCGCGCGCCTGGGCGCAGGGCATCAACCCGCGCGCCAGCCTGGACAACAACGACGGCCACGGCTTCTTCCAGGCGCTGGGGGATTCCGTGGTCACCGGCCCGACGCTGACCAACGTCAACGACTTCCGGGCCATCGTCATCGACGCGCCGGCGGCGTGACGCCAACGCAGGCGCCGCCGCAGCCCATGGCCGTCCCGATGCAGAGCCCGACCCCGATGGCCGCCACGCCGGTGGAGCCCGCGGTGGCCGCGGCGCCCGCGGCACCGCCGGCGGCCACCGTGGCGCCGCGCGCGCTGCGGCGCTTCCTGTGCCTGGACGACTTCGAGCCCGCGGCGCGGGCGCGGCTGCCGCGTCCGCTGTTCGGCTACGTGTCGGGCGCCACCGAGTCCAACGCCTCGCTGCGCGGCAACCGCGCGGCGTTCGAGGAGATCGCCTTCCTGCCGCGCATGCTGGTGAACGTGGCGCGGCGCGAGCAGTCGGTGGAGCTGTTCGGCACGCGCTACGCGGCGCCCTTCGGCATCGCGCCCATGGGCATCAGCTCGCTCACGGCCTACCGCGGCGATCTGGCGCAGGCGCGCGCCGCGGCCGCCGCGCGCGTGCCCATGGTGCTCAGCAGCTCCTCGCTGATCCGCATGGAGGAGGTGCTGCAGCAGGCGCCCGGCACCTGGTTCCAGGCCTACCTGGGGCGCGACCCGCAGGCCACGGCGCGGCTGGTGGAGCGGGTGAAGGCAGCCGGCGCGCCGGTGCTGGTGGTGACCATCGACTCCGCCGTGGTGCCCAACCGCGAGAACAACGTCCGCAACCGCTTCAAGACGCCGCTGCACCCGGACCTGCGGCTGCTGTGGGACGGCCTCACGCACCCGCGCTGGGCCGTAGGCACCTTCCTGCGCACGCTGCTGGCGCACGGCATGCCGCATTTCGAGAACGTGGGCGCCGAGCGCGGCGCGCCGCTGGTGGCGCGCGACGTGACGCGCGACTTCTCCGGCCGCGAGCACCTGGACTGGGAGGCGCTCAAGGACATCCGCCGCCGCTGGAGCGGCCCGCTGGTGCTCAAGGGCCTGCTGCACCCGGAGGACGCCAAGCTCGCGCGCAACTTCGGCGTGGACGGCGTGATCGTGTCCAACCACGGCGGGCGCCAGCTCGACGGCGCCGTCTCGCCGCTGCGCGTGCTGCGGCAGGTCGCCGAGGCCGCCGGGCCGATGGTGGTGATGGCCGACAGCGGCTTCCGCCGCGGCACCGACGTGCTCAAGGCGCTGGCGCTGGGCGCGCGCGCCGTCCTCGTCGGCCGGCCCATGAACTACGCCGCCGCCGTGGGCGGCGAGGCCGGCGTGGCGCACGCGCTGGCGCTGCTGCGCGCCGAGATCCATGCCGACATGGGGCTGCTGGGCATCAACCGGCTGGACGAGCTGGGCCCGCGGCACCTGTATTTCCCGCAAGTTCCCCGAGGAGACCAACGATGAACCGCACCCGTCGAAGCCTGACCGTCGCCGCCCTGGCCCTGGCCGCCGCACTGCCCGCCGCGCAGGCGCAGGACAAGTGGCCCAGCAAGCCCATCACCTACCTCGTCGCCTTCCCCGCCGGCGGCACCAGCGACATCGTGGCGCGCCTGATCGCGCAGAAGCTGGGCCCGGCGCTGGGCACCACCGTGATCGTGGACAACAAGGCCGGCGCCGGCGGCAGCGTGGGCTCGGAGCAGGTCGCGCGCGCGGCGCCGGACGGCTACACGATCCTGGGCGGCACCATCAGCTCGCACGCCATCAACGTCAGCCTGTACCCGAAGCTGGGCTACGACCCGGTGACGTCCTTCGCGCCGATCGCGCTCATCGGCACCAACCCGCTGGTGCTGGTCACGCGCCAGGACAGCCCCTACAAGACCGTGGCCGACGTGATCGCCGCGGGCAAGGCCAAGAAGCCCCTGACCTCCGCTTCGGCGGGCAACGGCACCTCGCAGCACCTGGCGCTGGAGCTGCTGAAGTTCAAGACCGGCATCGGCATCGACCACATCCCCTACAAGGGCAGCGCCCCGGCGATCCAGGACGTGATGGCGGGGCAGGTGGACATGATGTTCGACACCACGGTGGTGGCCGGCCCGCACGTCGAGTCCGGCAAGCTGCGCGCGCTGGCCGTGACCTCGGCCAAGCGGCTGCCCGGCCTGCCCAACGTGCCCACGGTGGCCGACACCGTGCCGGGCTACGAGGTGGTGTCGTGGCAGGCGATCTTCGCGCCCGCGGGCACGCCCAAGGCGATCCAGCAGCGGCTGCACGACGAGGTCAACAAGATCCTGGCGCAGCCCGACGTGAAGGAGCGCCTGGCCAAGCTGGGCATGGAGCCCGGCCAGATGAGCACCGACCAGTTCACCGCCTTCCAGAAGGCCGAGGTCGCCAAGTGGGCGCAGCTCATCAAGGCCGCCAGCATCAAGATCGAGTGACGCGCTGAAGCCGGCCCGCGGGCCGGCTTTTTTGCGCCCGGCCCAACGAGGGCCCGGGCCGCGTGGATGCCGTCCCCGGCGACGGCATCACGGCGCCCCATTGCCTTTGTGAATCAACCCGAGGAGACGACCCATGAACCGCAGGACCACGTTCCACGCCCTGGCCGCCGCCGCGCTGGCCGTTTGTGCCGCCGGGGCCGCGCAGGCCCAGCAATGGCCCACGAAGCCGCTGCGCATCGTGGTGCCGTACCCGCCGGGAGGCTCCTCGGACATCATCGCCCGCTCCATCAGCCAGCCGCTATCGGAAGCGCTGAAGACGACGGTGGTCATCGAGAACAAGCCCGGCGCCAACGGCAACACCGGCACCGACTTCGTCGCCAAGTCCAATGACGGCCACACGCTGCTGCTGTGCGACGTGGGCGCGCTGGCCATCACCGCGTCGGTCTACAACCGGCTGCCCTTCAATCCCAGCAAGGACCTCAAGGGCGCGACCATGCTGGCCTACTCGCCGCACCTGCTGGTGGTGCATCCCTCGGTGCAGGCCAGCAACCTCAAGGAGCTGGTGGCGCTGTCGCAGAAGCAGAAGATGGACTTCGCCGTGACGGCCATCGGCAGCGCGCCGCACGTGGCGGGCGTGGCGGTGGAGAAGGCCACCGGCGCCAAGTGGGAGTACATCCCGTACAAGGGCGGCTCGCAGGCCATCAACGACACCGTGGCGGGCCAGGCGCACGTGCTGATGAACGGCATGCTGGCGACGCTGCCCTTCGTGCAGTCGGGCCAGCTCAAGGTGCTGGGCGTGTCCAAGTCCACGCGCGTGGCGCTGCTGCCCAACGTGCCCACCATCGCCGAGCAGGGCGTCAAGGGCTTCGAGTCCGGCACCTGGCAGGGCGTGCTGATGCCGGCCAACACGCCGCCGGCGGTGCTTGAGAAGGTTTCGGCCGAGCTGACCCGCATCATCCGCACACCCGAGGTGCGCCAGCGGCTGAGCGGGCAGGGTGCCGAGGTCTACACCATGACGCCCACCGAGTTCACGACCTTCTTCGAGCGCGAGCGCGCCAACTGGGCCAAGGTGGTGGCGCAGGGCGGCGTGAAGCTCGACTGAGCGCCTCGGGCCCCGACCCGCTTCACGAGCAACCAGAAACCGGAATCCAACCCATGAGTGACCCCAAGCCCCGCGTGCTGCAGATCGGCCGCCTGACGCCCTGGCTGGAGCAGCAGCTCGCTGCCGACTTCGACCTTACGCTGCTGGCGCAGCAGCCCGATGCGCGGGCGTATCTGGCCGAGCACGGCGCCGGGTTCGTCGCCGCCGTGACCTCGGCGGCGGTGGGCATCGATGCCGCGCTGATCGAGTCGCTGCCCAAGCTGCAGGTGATCTCCAGCTTCGGCGTGGGCCTGGACAAGATCGACCTGCAGGCCGCCGCGCGCCGCGGCATCCCGGTGGGCTACACGCCCGAGGTGCTCAACGACTGCGTGGCGGACACCGCCTTCACGCTGCTGCTGGACGTGGCGCGCCGCGCCACCGAGGCCGACCGCTTCGTGCGCCAGGGCGGGTGGCTGAAGGACAAGTTCCCGCTGGCCACGCGCGTGAGCGGCAAGCGGCTGGGCATCGTGGGGCTGGGGCGCATAGGCCGCACGATCGCCCGGCGCGCGAGCGGCTTCGACATGGAGATCCGCTACCACAACCGCCGTCCCGCCGAGGGCGTGTCCTTCGGCTACGAGCCGAGCCTGGTGGAGCTGGCGCGCTGGTCCGACTTCCTGGTGATCGCCGCGGCGGGCGGGGCGGAGAGCCGCAACCTGGTCTCGGCCGAGGTGCTGGACGCGCTGGGGCCGCAGGGCTTCCTGGTCAACATCGCGCGCGGCACGGTGGTGGACGAGGCGGTGCTGGTGCAGTACCTGCAGGAGAAGCGCATCGCCGGCGCGGGCCTGGACGTGTACGTGGACGAGCCGCGCGTGCCCGAAGCACTGCTGCAGCTGGACAACGCGGTGCTGCTGCCGCACGTGGCCAGCGCCACCCACGAGACGCGCCAGGCGATGTCGGAGCTGGTGCTGGAGAACCTGCGGGCGTTCTTCGGCGAGGGCCGGCTGAAGGTGGCAGCGCCGGGGGCTTGATCCGGGGCGCCGGACAATGGCGCCGATGCAGCCCCTCCACCTCCTCGGCGTCGACTTCTCCAGCCGTCCCACCCGGCGCAAGCCCGTGGTGGTGGCGCAGGGGCGCGCCGTGGGGAGCGCGGTGAAGCTGGAGGCGCTGCACGCCTTCGACACGCTGGAGGGCTTCGGCGCCTTCCTCCAGTTGCCCGGGCCCTGGGTCGGCGGCTTCGACTTTCCCTTCGGGCTGCCGCGCGAACTGGTCGAGCACCTGGGCTGGCCCACCGAGTGGCTGCCGCTGATGCGCCACTACGCGGCCCTGGAGCGCGCCGCCATCCGCGACACCTTCGCCGCCTTCTGCAACGCGCGCCCCGTGGGCGGCAAGTTCGCCCACCGCGCCACCGACGCCCCGGCCGGCGCCAGCAGCTCGATGAAATGGGTCAATCCGCCCGTGGCCTACATGCTGCACGCGGGCGTGCCGCTGCTGCTGGAGGCGGGCGTGCACCTGCCTGGACTGCTCGACGGCGACCGCACGCGCGTGGCGCTGGAGGCCTATCCCGGCTTGCTGGCCAGGGAATTGATCGGCCGCCGCTCCTACAAGAACGACGACATGTTGAAACACACGCCGGAGCGGCTGATCGCGCGCAAGGACATCGTCGCTGCGCTGGAGCAGGGCCGCACGCGGCTGAACCTGCGCCTGAAGCTCACGCCGGCGCAGCACGACGCGCTGATCGCCGACGCCAGCGGCGACCGGCTCGACGCCGTGCTGTGCCTGCTGCAGGCCGCCTGGGCCGGCAGCCGCGAGAACTGGGGGCTGCCCGCAGATTTCGACCCCGTGGAGGGCTGGATCGTCAGCGCCTGAGCGCTTTGGACACGGGGCGCCGCCGCGCGCAGCGCCGGTTGCGCTTGGATGCAGCCGTGTCACCAGACCCATGTAGTGCGTGTGGGATAGTGCCCGCAGCGTTCCAGGAGCTGTCCCACGTGAACCCGCCCGCCCACCGCCGGCCCGATGACGAGACGTCTGCCGATCCCGACGGCAGCGTCCCGCCGCCCTTGCTGCATGCGCTGCAGGCCCTGCGCGCCAACGAGGAGCGGCTGCGGCTGGCGATGGACGCGGCCTCCCTGATCTCCTTCGAGTGGGACATCCGCCGCGACGAAGTGCGCCGCTTCCACTCGCTGCACGAGACGCTGGCGCCCACGGCGCCGCACACGCCCCAGTGCTTCGCCGACATGCGGGCGCTGGTGCATCCGGAGGACCGGGCGCTGTTCGAGGCCCGGGTGCGGGCGGCGCTGGTGCATCCGCAGGGGCGCTACGAGAGCGAGTTCCGGCTGCGGCTGCCCGACGGCCGCGTGATCTGGCTGCAGGACATGGGCCGCGTGGAGCGCGACGAGGCCGGACGGCCGCTGCGGCTGCTGGGCATGTCGCAGGACATCACCGCGCGCAAGCACACCGAGATGCGGCTGGCCGAGCAGACGGCGCTGCTGAACACGCTCGCGGCGCAGTCACCGCTGGGCATGGCCTTCCTGGACCCGGAATTCCGCTACGTGCGCATCAACGAGAAGCTGGCGGCCATGAACGGCCTCGGCGTGGCCGAGCACCTGGGCCGGCCCGTGGCGCAGGTGCTGCCGCAGCTGTGGCCGGTGCTGGAGGGCTCGTACCGGCGCGCGCTGGCCGGCGAGGCGGTGGAGGATGAGGTCTGCGGCCAGACCGCCGCCGCGCCCGGCGTCACGCGCTGCTGGGCCACGAGCTACTACCCGGTGCGCGTGGGCACGCGCACGCTGGGCGTGGGCGTGGTGGTGCAGGACGTCACGCAGCGGCGCCAGGCCGAGCAGGCGCTGCGCGACGCCGACCAGCGCAAGGACGCCTTCCTCGCCACCCTGGCGCACGAGCTGCGCAACCCGCTGGCGCCGGTGCGCAACGCGCTGGAGCTGCTCAAGCGCGCGGAGCACGACGCCGCGCTCACCACCCGCGCGCTGTGCACCATGGAGCGGCAGATCGCGCACATGGTGCGGCTCATCGACGACCTGCTCGACGTCAGCCGCATCAGCCGCGACCACCTGGAGCTGCGGCGCGAGCGCGTGCGGCTGGACGCCGTCGTCGACGCCGCCATCGAGACCTGCCGCCCGCTGCTGCTGGACCGCCGCCACGCGCTGGCAGTGGCGCTGCCCGCCTCGCCGCTGTGGCTGCACGCCGACCCGGTGCGGCTGTCGCAGGTGTTCGGCAACCTGCTGGCCAACGCCTGCCGCTACACCGAGCCCGGCGGACGCATCCGCGTCGAGGCCCAGGCGCTGGGCACGCGCGCGGTGCGCGTGCGGGTGAGCGACTCCGGGCTGGGCATCCCGCCGGCGATGCTGGAGCGGGTGTTCGACCTGTTCACGCAGGTGGACAGCGCGCAGGGCCGCGCCGCGGGCGGCCTGGGCATCGGCCTGTCGCTGGTCAAGCGCCTGGTGGAGCTGCACGGCGGCAGCGTGGCCGCGCACAGCGACGGGCCGGGGCAGGGTAGCGACTTCACGGTCGAGCTGCCATTGCTGGCCGAACAGAGCCTCCCGGGAGACGCACCGGGCGATGCGGGGACAATCCCCTTGTTTCCGGGGACCAGCGCCCCATCTGCAACGGCCCCTGGCCCGACACCCCCCGCGGCCGCATCGGCCGACCCTGCCATGCTGAACCTGCCCGACTTTCCGCCCGTTTCCGATTCCGCCGCCGAGGACAGCCTGTCCGGCACGGCCGCGCCGCAGGGGCGGCGCATCCTGATCGTGGACGACAACGCCGACAGCGCCGACAGCCTGGCGATGCTGCTGCAGCTCGGCGGCCACGAGGCGCACACCGCCTACGACGGCCTGCAGGCGCTGGAGCTGGCCTCTCGGCTGCAGCCCGAGGTGCTGCTGCTGGACCTGGGGCTGCCGGGGCTGGACGGCTGCGAGCTGTGCCGGCGCATCCGCCAGCAGCCCTGGTCGGCGCGCTCGCTGCTCATCGCCGTCACCGGCTGGGGCCAGGCTGCCGACAAGCAGCGCTCGCAGGACGCGGGCTTCGACGGGCACCTCGTCAAGCCGGTGGACCTGCAGGCGCTGGAGAAGCTGATCGCCGGCGGGGCGCCGGCTGCCTGAGGCCACGCGGCGGCGCTTATCACGGGCGCCGCCGCCCGAAGCGCGGAACTGGGACGGGCATCGGGCCCAATTCCCGCCGTTCTTGTATCTCCTTGTTACTAGAGTGGTGCTGCTTTCCGGGTGCCGCGCAAATTGAAAATGCGCGGCACGAACCCGGGAAACCGCGTCCACGGGCAGTTGGCTGGGCGCATCCAGGACAGAAAAAAGGCAGCTTCATTGCTGCCGATGACTGAATTCGGAGACGCCATGAAACTGCCGTTCCATTTTCCGGTCCTGATTTACGGCCGCGCGCTGCCGCCGCCCGGCGCCCGCCTGCGCGCGCCACGCCGCCCGCGCTGACGCCGGGCTTCTCCCTCTTCGTGGCCGTGCGGGCCACGTCTCCACGAATCATCGCCGCGGTCCGCGCGCGTGTCGCGGGCTGCCCGGGATATTCATTTTGTCCGGTGGTTTGAATATCGGCGCATGTACTGGCCGGATATCGGGCCGTCGCATTCAAGGCCGGCAACGGCTTTTTCATCGAAAGCGCTTTTTACTCAAGGCGCGCTTCGAATCATTCGTCCAGGAGATGCCATGCCACAGCGTTTGCGCAGTGCGCGCCCGTTCCATGGGTTGTTCCAGCGGTTGAGGCAAAGCGACGGCGACCGCCGCCCGCTGCAGGAGGCCGCCCAGCTGGCCCTGCAGGTCGAGTTCGCCACCATCCCGGTCTACCTGACCGGCATGTACTCCATCTCCGACACTGGCAGCGTCGCGTACCAGGCGCTGCGGGCGGTGGTCATGGAGGAGATGTTCCACGTCAACCAGGCCGCCAACCTGGTGGTGGCGCTGGGGGCGCTGCCCCGGTTCACCGGCGACGCCGCGCCGACCTACCCGGGCTACCTGCCGCACGCCAACGAGTCCACCACGCCGCTGCTGGGCCTGGTGCGCGCCTCGCGGGACGTGTTCGAGAGCCTGTACGCCGCCATCGAGTCGCCGGCCCCGGCCGGCGCGACGCCCCAGGGCGACCAGTACGACACCATCGCCCAGCTCTACGACGCGCTCAAGGACGGCATCCTCGCCTACCCCGGCAATCCCTTCGAGGCGCCGGCGCCTGAAGGCCGCCAGCGCACCGACATCTACCTGGGCAAGTTCGGCGGCCACGTCATCGAGGTCACCGACGTGAAGAGCGCGCTGCTGGGCATCGAGGAGATCGTCAAGCAGGGCGAGGGCACGGTGCCCGCGCGCAAGCCGCTGGTGGATATGCAGCCCTTCGGCGCCTACAACCACTACGGCACCCGCACCGACGGCACCTACGGCCCGATCCTGGGGACGCCCTACGAACTCAGCCATTTCAGCCGCTTCCGCCAGGTGAGCGTGTCGAAGGAGCCCTTCCCGGAAACGCTGCCCATCACCTCCAACCCCAACGAGGAGGACTACAGCAACCCGTCGGCGCAGCACCTGTCGCAGCTCTTCGACAACGCCTACAGCGTGATGCTCAAGGCCTTCGAGCTGAGCTTCCGTGCCGGTCCCGATCCGTACTTCGGCGTGGTGCTGGACACGATGCACCAGGTGCTGCCCAACCTGGCCCGCAGCCTGATGACCACGGCCGCGTTCGACGGCGGCAACCACTCGGTGGGCCCCAACGCCACGCCCGCCTGGCGCTGGCGCTCTGACGCGGCCCTGGACCAGACCGGGCAGCGGCTGCGGCAGCTCAGCGCCCAGCCGCCGGCCGGGCTGCCGCCGGCCGCGCAAGCCCACCTGGCGCAGGCCAGCGACGCCTGGCAGCGCCTGGTCGTGGCCAAGGCGCTGCCGGCGCTCTGAGCCGGATCCAGCCCGTCCCAGCCGGCGGCGGCCCGTGCGGCCGCGGCCCCTTGAACATCCTGCCGACCGCCTCCCAGGAGAGCGCCCGACCATGAGCAGCTACAAGATCTACCCGTCCATCGGCGTGGCCCGCGTGGGCAACGCGCCCGAGAAGTTCTACATCGGCCCCGAGACCTACCGCGGGCTGCCCATCAACCCCGACGGCCGTCCCTTCACCGAGGACGACTTCCGCGACGCCGACGGCAGGCTGTGCCGCCAGGCGGCGCGCTTCAGGATCTACCGCGACACCGACCAGGGCCCGCAGGAGGTGACGCTGGACTCGCCCGACGTGGCCGCCATCGAGTGGACCGCGCACGTGGCCAACAAGAAGCCCAGCTGGTACGAGTTCCAGACCAACCGCGGCGAGAACGGCTATGCCAGCAACCAGCCGCTGCGCAACAGCGACGTGCAGAACCGCCACGAGCTGATCATCGACCCGGGCCCGCGCAGCATCGGCGGCGCCTCCTCTGGGCCGGAGCCCTTCAGCCGCAGCACCGTGCCCTCGGGCTACGAGGGCGGCCACTTCCCGCCGCCGGGCCTGTTGCCGGCGGGCAATGACATCGACACCCTGGGCGAGCTGCGCACCGACGCGCAGGGCCGGCTGCTGTTCCTGGGCGGCCTGGGCCACTCGGGCACGCTCGACAGCGACCCGCAGCTGCCGGCCTACGCCAACAACGACGGCTGGTGGGACGACACCTCCGACGGCCCGCTGAGCGCGGTGGTGGTGCTCAAGGACGGCACCTGCATCGACTGCGGCACGGCCTGGGTGATCGTGGCGCCGCCGGCCTACGCGCCCGAGATTCCCAACCTCGTGACGCTGTGGGACACCATCTTCGACACCGCGGTGCGCGCCGGCCAGTGCCCCGAGCTGTGCACCGGCGGCCTGTGGCGCAGCGGCCCGCAGGGCTACCGGCCCAACTTCCGCACCGAGATCGGCCCGCTGCTGGAGCGCGCCGCGACCTTCCCATGGGTGGCCGCCATCCCGCCCAAGGCGCACCGCTTCGACATGCAGCGCCTGGCGGCGGTGCCCAGTTCGCCGGCGGAGGACGAGAACCGCGGGCTGCGCACGTGGATCCTGCAGGTGCTGCGCGCGCCGGCGCAGGAGAACCAGATCGTGGACCAGAGCGGCCGGACCATGATGCCGTACCTCGCCGGCGACAACGCCCTGCTGCCCGACACGCTGGTCTCCAAGTACCTGCGCCTGACCGACACGCAGTACTTCTTCCTGCAGCAGTGGGCCGAGGGCTGGTTCGTCGACGAGGACGAGCAGGGCGGCGACCCGGGCCTCGCGCTCACGCGCGCGGTGCTGGAGAACTGCGTGGGCGGCGCCTTCTCGCCCGGCATCGAGATGAGCTGGATCTCGCGCAACGCCGCCATCTACCAGGACGATGACCCGCTGCGCATCAACGCCGACATGCCGGCCAACGGCCCGCTGCGGCTGGACTTCAACCCCGCGCGCATGCAGCCCGGCGACGTCAGCCGCTACATGGCCATCCCCTGGCAGGCGGACTTCAACGAGTGCTCCTCGCAGAACATCGGCCCGCGCGTGCTGTGGTGGTGGCCGGCGCAGCGGCCGGAGTACGTGTACCTGGACCCCACGCGAGCGCAGCGCGCCGCCATCGGCGAGCCCGAGCCCACGCTCGCCACCGGCGGGCAGGTGGCCTGGGTGGGCACGGACTTCGACCAGAAGCGCGACGACTACGTGGCCTTCGCCGACAACGTGCAGATGGTCCAGTACTGGTGGCGGCTGGGCTTCGTGATGCGCAAGGACACGGGCGGCACGCCGCCGGTGCGCTACGTGGAGGTGGCGCGCGACCTGCCGCGCCCGTTCTTCCCGCCCAGCGACAGCGAGGCATGAGCACTGCCGCCGCGCTGGACGTGCTGATCGTGGGCGCGGGCCCGGCGGGCTGCGCCACGGCGCTGGCGCTGCGCCAGGCCGGCGTGCGGCGCGTGGCGCTGCTGGAGTCGCGGCCCAAGGCCGCGGCGCCCGGCTGGCGCCTGGGCGAGAGTGCCACGCCCGACGTGCCGGGCCTGCTGGAGCGCCTGGGCCTGGCCTGGCCGGCAGGCCACCGGCCCTGCCTGGGCAATGCCTCGGCCTGGGGCCAGGCGCTGTGGCTGGACGACTTCGCCCGCCGCCGCCTGCCCCCGGCCTGGCACGTGGACCGCGAGCTGCTCGACGAGCAGTTGCGCGGCGCGGCGGTCCAGTCGGGGGCGCTGCTGCTGCGCGGCCATGCGCTGGACGCGGTGCGGCGCCTGGAGCCGGGCTGGCAGGTCGAGCTGCGCGCCGGCGCGGACGGCGAGCGGCCCGGGGCGGCGACCCGGCTGGGCGCACGGCTGCTGGTGGACGCCAGTGGCCGAGCGGCGGTGCTGGCGCGGTGCCTGGGGGCGCAGCGCCAGGCGGTGGACCGGCAAGTGGCGCTGGCCTCGCCCTGGCCGGGGGCCGAGCCCGCGGGCGGCTGGCCCGCGCCCGGGCCGGCGCATCCGCTGCACCAGCGGGTGCTGGTGGAGGCCGTGCCCGAAGGCTGGTGGACCGCCGCGCCGGATGCGCTGGGCCGGCCGCAGCTGGCGCTGATGACCGATGCCGACCTCACCCCGGCGCTGCGCGCGCCGCAGGCGTGGTGGGCGGCGCTGCGCCGCAGCCGGGCGCTGTGGCCGGCGCTGGCGCCCTGGGCCCCGCCCGAGATGGCGCCCGAGGGGTTGCGGCCGCGGCCCTGCGCGGCCCATGCCGCCTGCCTGGACCGCGTCGCCGGCCCCGGCTGGCTGGCCCTGGGCGACGCCATGATGAGCCTGGACCCGCTCACCTCCTCGGGCCTGTCGGGCTCGCTGCGCGACGCCTGGGAGGCCTGCCACGGGGTGCTGCTGCCGTGGCTGGCCGGCCAGGACGCCGCGCCGCCCGGACGGGCCTGGGGCTGGCGCGCCCGCAGCGCCTGGGAAGCTTTCCTGCGCGAGCGCCGCGAGCGCCATGCGCAGGCGGCCCAGTGGCCGCAGATGCCGTACTGGCAGCGGCGGCTGCCGCCGCCGCACGCCGCCCCGTGGGGCGAGACGGCGGTGCCGCCCGCCCTCAGTTCGCCGCGAAGCAGTAGAACAGCCCCGCACCCCCTGTCGCCTTGAGCGCGTCCTGGCTGCAGCCGCGCGTGGGGTGCGAGGTGTTCCAGGACTTGGCCGCCGCGCTGTCGTCCAGCCCGGTGCGGTCGTGGTGGCCGACCATGGCGGCGCCTTCGCCGCTGTGGGTCCAGTTGCGGCAGCTCATGTCGTTGCCTCCGGCGGGGTAGGCAGTGCCGTCGGCCTGGGAGCCGGTGAGGACGTCGTGCATGTTGGGCGTGTCGCCCCGGCCGCGCACGGTGTCGCCCTTCTCGGTCAGCGCCGTGTCTTTGGTGATGCGGTTGTCCTGGTGCAGTTGCGCCACGCTCTCGGCGATGACCACGCCGCGCGCGTTGCGCCAGGGGCCGGTGCCGATGCGGTCGCGCGCGTTCACGGCCGGCGTGCCGCTTTCGGCGCTGGTGCTGAGGTAGGCGCGCCAAGTGCGGCCGCCGGCGCCCACGTCCTCGGCCAGGGCCTGGCAGTGCTTGTCCGCGCCGGCCAGGCCGCCCAGGTCCGCGCCGCGGCCCAGCCCGGTGCTGGTGACGAAGAATCCCAGCTGCGACCCCGGCGACGCGCCGGGCTGCTGCGCCGAGGTGCAGGCAGACAGGAGGGCGGCGCACAGGGGCAGCAGCGTCTTCATCGTCATGGCGGGCATTTGGGGTCTCCTCGGGGCAGTGGACACAGGGCAGGCAAGGTAGCGCAGCCGCCGCGCCGCGGCCACCGGCGGCGCTTGGGGCATGCTGGCCGTGTACGTTCGAAACCCCCTCACGCTTCCCTCGCCAGTTTCCGCATGCGTTCCGACCCGCCCTCCGAGCCGCCCGGCGCCACCGCCGAGGCCTGGTTCGCCGCCCAGGGCTGGACGCCCTTTGCCTTCCAGCGCGAGGTGTGGGCCGCAATGGCCGCGGGCGAGAGCGGCCTGCTGCACGCCACCACCGGCTCCGGCAAGACCTACGCCGTGTGGCTCGGCGCGCTGGCGCGGCGCAGCGCGGCGGCGGGGCTGCAGGTGCTGTGGATCACGCCCATGCGCGCGCTGGCCAGCGACACGGCCCAGGCGCTGGCACGTCCGCTGCCCGACGTGGCGCCCGGCTTCGGGCTGGCGCAGCGCACGGGCGACACCACCGCGGCCGAGCGCCAGCGCCAGGAGCGCCAGCGTCCCCAGGCGCTGGTGACCACGCCCGAGTCGCTGAGCCTGCTGCTCACGCGCGCCGATGCCGAGGCCGAGCTGCGCCACGTGCACACCGTGGTGGTGGACGAGTGGCACGAGCTCATCGGCAGCAAGCGCGGCGTGCAGGTGCAGCTGGCGCTGGCACGGCTGCGGCGCTGGAACCCGCGGCTGCTGACCTGGGGCCTGAGCGCGACGCTGGGCAACCTGGAGGAGGCGATGTCCACCCTGGCCGGCACCGGCGGCGCCCGGCTGGTGCAGGGCCGCATCGACAAGCGGCTGGTGATCGACACGCTGCTGCCCGAGGCCCCGGCGCGCTTCTCCTGGCCCGGCCAGCTCGGCCTGCGCATGCTGGACGCGGTGGTGCGCGAGATCGAGCCGGCGGGCACCTGCCTCGTGTTCACCAACGTGCGCTCGCAAAGCGAGATCTGGTACCAGCGCCTGCTGGAGGCGCGGCCGGACTGGGCCGGCGCCATCGCGCTGCACCACGGCTCGCTGGACCGGTCGCTGCGCGAGTGGGTGGAGCAGGGGCTCAAGGAGGGGCGGCTCAAGGTGGTGGTGGCGACCTCCTCGCTGGACCTGGGCGTGGACTTCCTGCCGGTGGAGCGGGTGCTGCAGATCGGCAGCCCCAAGGGCGTGGCGCGGCTGCTGCAGCGCGCGGGGCGTTCCGGCCACGCGCCCGGGCGCGCCAGCCGCGCCACGCTGGTGCCCACGCAACTGTTCGAGCTGCTGGAGGCGGCTGCGCTGCGCCGCGCTGCCCAGGCCGGCGCCATCGAGGCGCGGCGCAGCCCGCGCAAGCCGATGGACGTGCTGGTGCAGCACCTGGTGACAGTGGCGCTGGGCGGCGGCTTCGAGGCCGAGCCGCTGCCCGGCGGCGGCTGGGGCGCGCCGGCGCTGTTCGAGGAAGTGCGCGGCGCCCCGGCCTACCGCGATCTCACGCGCGAGGAGTTCGACTGGGCCCTGGCTTTCGCAGGGCAGGGCGGCACGAGCTTGGCGGCGTACCCGCAGTACCACCGGCTGCAGGTGGTGGACGGGCGTTTCCGCGTCACGGACCGCGGCATCGCGCACCGGCACCGGCTGCAGGTCGGGACCATCGTGTCCGAGACCACCATGCGGCTGCGCATGCTGGGCGGTGCTGCGCTGGGCACGGTCGACGAGAGCTTCATATCGCGCCTGGCGCCGGGCGATTGCTTCTGGTTCGGCGGGCGGCTGCTGGAATTCGTGCGGGTGCGCGAGCTCACGGCCTACGTGACGCGGGCCACGAAGAAGAGCGGGCGCATCCCGGTGTGGTCCGGCACGCGCATGGCGCTGTCCGACGAGCTGGCGAACGCCCTGCGCGAATTGCTGCACGAGGCGGCGCGGGGCGAATTCAGCGAGCCGGAAATGCGCGCGGCGCGGCCGATGCTGGAATTGCAGGCCGGTGTTTCCCGGTTGCCCGGACCGGAGGAATTGCTGGTCGAGCGCCACCGCTCGCGGGAGGGCCACCACTTGTGGATTTACCCCTTCGCCGGCGGCCCGGTGCACCTGGGCTTGGCGGGATTGTTGGCCTGGCGGCTGGCGCAGGTGGAAGCCAATACCTTCTCGCTGGCGGTCAACGAATACGGGCTGGAATTGCTGAGCGCGCGCCCGCTGGACTTGGCCCCGCTGCTGGGCGGCTCGATATTCGCCGCCGAGCGGCTGGAGGCGGATTTGCTGGCCAGCCTGGACGCGCGGCAGCTGGCGCAGCGGCGCTTCAGGGAAATTGCGCGCGTGGCGGGGCTGGTATTCGGCGGCTATCCAGGTGCGGCCAAGAGCGCGCGGCAATTGCAGGCGTCGAGTGGGCTGTTCTACGACGTGTTCCGCCAATATGACCCGGACAACCTGCTGCTGGCGCAGGCGCGCAACGAGGCGCTGGCGCAGGAGCTGGAAATAGGGCGGCTGGAGGCGACGCTGCGCCGGCTGGCGGCGCAGCGGGTGCTGCTGGTGGAATTGAAGGAGCCCAGCCCCCTGGCCGTGCCGCTGATGGTGGAGCGCTGGCGCGAGCAGCTCAGCAACGAGAAACTGGCGCAGCGGCTGGCGCGGATATTGGGCGAGCCGGATGCGGGCTGATTCCAGGCCCTGGAATTCGCAAATACCTCCGTCATGCCCGCGAAGGCGGGCATCCACGAGCCACGCGGTGCAGCCCGGCAGGCGTGGACACCCGCCTTCGCGGGTGTGACGGGTTCCTTGTTGTTCCGCTGTAGCGGTTTTGTATGAGCGCCGAAATCAAATACACGGCGGCCGGCCGCAGCCCATGGATTCCAGCCGCGCCTGCAGGTTGTGGATGCGGTCGCGATGCTGGCTGACCTGCAGGGTGGCCTCGCTGCGCTTTCCCTCCAGGGCGGCGATGCGCTGGGCGAGGTCCGCTTCCTTGTCGGTCAGCACCAAGACTTGATCCCGGTAATGGGCGCCGCGGCTCTTTTCATATTCCGCGCCCTGGGCCTTGATGTCCTCGCGCAGGATCTTGGCTTCCGTGCCCAGCCTTTCCAGTGCGCGGTCGGTGTTGTCGATCAGCGCCCTGAGCTGGCTGTAGCGGGTGGCGGCCGCTTCCATGTCATGCACGGTCTGCAGCCGCTCGGCCTGGTCGAAATCGCAGGCCGCAAGTAGCAGGGGCAGTAGTGCGATCAGCAATTGTTTTTTCATGGTCATTTGCTCCGGCGTTGGGGCAAAGGTAAATGCCGGGCATCTGATGGCCTGCTGCGCCAGATCAAGGTCCGGGAGTTGGCGGCGGCTTGCTTGCCTTGCGTGTCTTTTTTCTTGGCGCCGGACTGGCCGGTGAAGGACTTCAGCGCACCAGGACCTGCACCTGCTCCAGCCTGAGCGCGATGTCGCTGAACAGGGTATTGATCAGCTCGCCATAGGCCGTGCCCACGGTATTCGCCACGAAGACCGAAATCACGATCAGCAGCAGATATTCCTTGATGGCATTCATGGCGCGGTCCTGGAGGCGCCGGCGGCGCGGCGCAGTGGTGAGGACTTGTTTATGCGCCTATTGAGAAAATTCCACGAGGGGCTCGCGGCCACAATGAGGCCGTGGCGTGGAAGGCTGCACGAAAATGAAACGGCGCCCGTGGGCGCCGTTCTAGGGAGGGGCTTGCCATGTCTGTGGCGGCAGCGGCTTGCTGGGCGTCAGGGGGGTATTCCCTGGGATTGCCGATGCTGGTCGGCCGTCAGAAAGTGGCCGGATCGGCACGCCATCGAAGGCTGCGCCACGGGTATGGAAAGCCCGCGTTCAATTCATCAAGACACAGGGGGCAAGAACTCGGATCGTTCACTGAGATCTATCGTGCCCCGGATTTTCAGGAGTGGTCCGTTTACTCGAAGTTTCGATGAGAGCCTCCTTTCCGATGTATTGCCTGGAGCGGTGCCGCCTTACTGCATCGCGGCGCCGTGGATGTATTTATGCCCAATCACAGGACGAACGGGTAGAGGCCAAAATGGGAATTGGCCGGACGCCGTGCATTACTGCGCACAACAGGCCGCTCCCGCCTGGCGTCCCCTGGGCGGCCCACGGGCGCCCGGCTATGGTGGGGAGTTCACCTGCCCAGGAGCCGTCCTGCCGCCGTTCCAGCGCCGTTCGTCTGCCATGCCCGCTACGGACAAGCCCCGTTCGCCGCCGCTCGCGCTCCTGGTGCTCGTGCTGGGGCTGGCGCTGAGCCTGGGTGCGGCGTGGTACGTGCAGGAGTCGGCCCGCACGCGCACGCGGCTGGATTTCGAGTCGCGCGCGCGCATCGTGGCGGAGGTGGTGGAGCGGCGCGTGGACGGCTGGGCCGAGGTGCTGCGCGGCGTGCGCGGGCTGTTCCTGGCCTCCGACGGGGTCACGCGCGACGAGTTCAGGCGCCTGGCGCAGCAGCTGGAGCTGCCGCAGCGCCACCCGGGCTTCCGCGCGCTGCGCTTCGTGCGCTACCTCGCGGCCGAGGACCGCTTTGCCTTCGAAGCCCTGGTGCGCGGCGACGCCAGCGTGCGGCCGCAGGGCTATCCGGACTTTGCGATCCGCCCGCCGGGCGACCGCGACGACTACTACGTCGTCGACTACCTCGAACCCCTGGAAGGCAACGAGACCATGCTCGGCTTCGACATCGCCGCGTCGCCGGAGCGCCGCCGCGGGCTGGAGGAGGCGCGCGACAACGGCCGCCTCGTCGCCTCGGCGTGGTCCAACCTGGTGCAGGAGCCCAACCCCCGGCCTTCGCTGGTGCTGCGCGAGCCGGTGTACCGCCCGCTCATGCCGCTGGAGACACTGGAGCAGCGCCGCGCTGCCTTCCTGGGCACGGCCGAGGTGGTGCTGCGCATGAGCGACTTCATCGACGCCACGCTGGGCGGCGAACTGCTGCAGGGCATGGACCTGCGGCTGTATGACCTGGGCCCCGCCGGCCACGAGGCCTTGCCCTCGCGCATCAACCTGCTCTACGACGGCCAGCAGGCCGTGCCGGCGCACGTGGCGGCCGAGACGGCCCTGCTGATGCAGTCGCTGCGCGTGAACGTGGGCGGCCGGGTGTGGCTGCTGCACCTGCGCCAGCCGCTCGACTCGGCCGTGGAGCCCGCCGCGGTGCTGGTGCTGCTCGGCGGCACGCTGGCGAGCCTGCTGCTGTTCCGGCTGCTGCGGCTGCAGCACCGGGTGCGCGCCGAGCTGGCCTCGCGCGTGGCGGCGCGCACCGCCGAGCTCGCCACTGCCAACGCCGCACTGCGGGCCAGCGAGCAGCGGCTGGAGCTGGCGCTGGCCGGCGCCGACCTGGGGCTGTGGGACTGGAACGTCGCCACCGGCACCCTGGCCTGGAACGCGCGCTGGCTGGCCATGCGCGGCTGCAGCGCGACCGAGCTGCTGCCCAGCGTGGCGAGCTGGAAGGGCCTGGTGCACCCCGAGGACCGCGAGGCGATGCAGGCGGCGCTGCAGGCGCACCTGGACGGCCGCAGCGCCGCCTACGTGGCCGAGTACCGGGTGGGCACCGGCGCGGGCCCCTGGCGCTGGGTGCTGGACGTCGGCCGCGTGGTGGAGCGCGACGCGCAAGGGCGCGCACTGCGCATGGCCGGCACCAACCTCGACATCAGCGAGCGCAAGCATGCCGAGGAGGACCGCGCCGCGCGCGAGGCCGCCGAGCGTGCCAGCCGCGCCAAGAGCGAGTTCCTGGCGCGCACCAGCCACGAGCTGCGCACGCCGCTCAACGCCATCCTGGGCTTCGCGCAGATGATGCAGCTCGACGCGCGCTCGCCGCTGCCTGCGGCGCAGGCGCAGCGGCTGCAGCGCATCCAGGGCGCGGGCGAGCACCTGCTGACGATGATCAACGAGATGCTGGACCTCACCGGCATCGAGGCGGGCAGCGTGCGCCTGACGCTGGAGCCCGTGGCGCTGGCGCCGCTGGTGCTGTCCTGCCTGGACGCGCTGGAGCCGATGGCGCGCGCCGCCGAGGTCAAGCTCGACACCGAGATCGCGCTCGACACCGGGCTCGGCGGCGCGGCCGGGCAGGTGCAGGCCGATGCCACGCGGCTGCGCGAGGTGCTGCTCAACCTGCTGAGCAACGCCGTCAAGTACAACCGCCGCGGCGGCTGGGTGCGGCTGGCGGTGCGCGCCGCCGGCCCTGGGCGCGTGGCCATCGCCGTGGAGGACTCGGGCCCGGGCCTCAGCGACGCGCAGCTCGGCCAGCTGTTCCAGCCCTTCAACCGCCTGGGCGCGGAGCGCACGGGCATCGAGGGCACGGGCCTGGGACTGGTGATCTCGCAGCGCCTGGCGCAGCTCATGCACGGCAGCCTGCGCGCGGGCCGGGGCGGAGAGGGCGGCAGCGTGTTCACGCTGGAGCTGCCCGTGGCACAGGAGGACGCGCCGGCGCCCTTGCCGTCCCCGGCCCCCGCACCCGCCCCCGCGCCGCTGCCCGAGGCTGCCGCTGGAGCGGCCCCGGTGCCCGCACCCACGGCCGTCGCCGCGATGCCGGCCGCCAGCGCGGCGCCGCTGGTGCTCTACATCGAGGACGAGCCGGTCAACGCGCTGCTGGTGGAGCACATCATGGCGCTGCGGCCGCAGTGCCGGCTGCGCATCGCGGAGGACGGCGAATCGGGCCTGGCGCTGGCGCGCAGCGAGCTGCCGGCGCTGGTGCTCATCGACCTGAACCTGCCCGACATGAGCGGCCACGAGGTGCTGGCACGGCTGCGTGCCGACCCGCGCACGCGAGGCCTGTGCTGCATCGCGCTGACGGCCGACGCCATGCCCGACAACGTCGAGCGCGCCCGCAGCAGCGGCTTCGACGGCTTCTGGAGCAAGCCCATCGAGATTCAGGCCTTCCTGCAGCGGCTGGACGAGCTGCTGGCGCGGGAGGAGCGCCGAGCGGTGCGGGACGTGGAGCAAGCCGGGTGAGCCACCGCCGCGCGGCACGGGTAGCAGCGGGCCGCCTGCACCGGCTGCAACCGGCGCTGCTGGCCGCCGGGCTGCTTTCCGCCAGGGGCATTGCGTCCCAGGCTGAGGAACGCGGTGCGGCGAGATCGCAACGTCATCACGGTTTCATGTAAACACGCGTAGCCGCCACCTGGGGGGTTCGGGCATGCTTCTCGCTCGGGTCTCCTTAAAGGACGCGCTCCGCGAGGGATGGATGGAGGGCAGCGCTGTCCGGGGGACCCGGAAGAAGTATTCATGACCGAGCTGCTGAATCTGCTGGCCGCCATTGCCCTGCTGGTATGGGGCACCTTCATCGTGCGCACCGGGGTGCTGCGCATGTTCGGCGAGAACTTGCGGTACGTGCTCGCGCGCGGCATGGGCTCGCGCCCATCGGCGCTGCTGGCGGGCATGGGCGTGACGATGCTGCTGCAGTCGGGCACCGCCACCTGCATGCTCATGGCCTCCTTCGTCGGGCGGCAGCTGGTGCCGACCTCGGCGGCGCTGGCGGTGATGCTGGGTGCCGACATGGGCTCCAGCCTCATGACGGTGTTCTTCTCCTTCGACCTGTCGTGGCTGTCGCCGCTGCTGATCTTCGTCGGCGTGGTGATGTTCATATCGCGCGAGAAGAGCGTCACCGGGCGCCTGGGCCGCGTGCTCATCGGCCTGGGGCTGATCACGCTGGCGCTGCACCTGATCATGCAGAGCACGCACCCGCTGGTGGCCTCGCCGGTGGTGCGCACGCTGCTGGCCTCGCTGCCGCGCGAGGTGGCGCCGCAGCTGCTCATGGGCATGGTGCTGGCGGTGCTGTCCTACTCCAGCCTGGCGATCGTGCTGCTCACCGCCACGCTGGCGGCGCAGGGGCTGCTGGCGCCGCAGGTGGCGCTGGGCCTGGTGCTGGGCGCCAACCTCGGCAGCGGCGTGCTGGGCGTGCTCTCCACGCTGCGCGGCTCGGTGGCGACGCGGCGGCTGCCGGTGGGCAACCTGATGTTCAAGGTCGCGGGCTGCCTGATCGCGATGCCGCTGCTGCCGCAGATCCTGCCCTGGCTGCAGGCCAGTGCGCCCTCGGTGGCGCGCCAGGTGGTGCTGTTCCACCTGGGCTTCAACGTGGCGCTGGCGCTGCTGTTCGTGGGCGCCACGACGCTGCTGGCCCGCTGGCTGGAGCAGTGGCTCACCGAGCCGCCGGCCCCGGCGGCGCCGGCGCGTCCGCAGCACCTGGACCCGATGGCGCTGGAGACGCCCTCGCTGGCCATCACCTGCGCCGCGCGCGAGGCGCTGCACCAGGCCGACATCGTGGAGACCATGCTGCGCGGCATCGAGCCCGTGCTGCGCCACGACGACCTGGCGCTGGCGCAGCAGCTGCGCAAGATGGACGACACGGTGGACGCGCTGTACTCGGCCATCAAGTTCTACCTCACACAGATCTCGCGCGAGGCGCTGTCGGAGCGCGAGGGCCGGCGCTGGACCGACATCGTCTCCTTCACCATCAACATGGAGCAGATCGGCGACATCATCGAGCGCGTGCTGCAGGACATCGAGGACAAGAAGATCCGCAAGAAGCGCCGCCTCTCCGACGCCGGCATGGCCGAGATCGTGCACCTGCACCAGCGCCTGCTGCAGAACCTGCGCCTGGGCATGAGCGTGTTCCTCGACGGCAACGTGCACGACGCGCAGAAGCTGCTGGAGGAGAAGGCGCGCTTCCGCGCCCTGGAGCACGAGTACGCCGCCACGCACATCGTGCGGCTGCAGGCCAACACGCCCTACAGCATCGAGACCAGCAGCCTGCACCTGGACCTCATCAGCGACCTGAAGCGCATCAACTCGCACATCTGCTCCATTGCCTACCCGATCCTGGAGTCCGCCGGCGCGCTGGCCAACACGCGGCTGCGCCCCGCGACGCCGCTGCCGCAGGTGCAGCCGGCGCAGGACGCGCAGCAGCAGGGCTGAGAAACGGATGAAGGGCAGGGGCCGCGGTTGCGGCCTCAACGTGGCGGCCGCGAGGCCGCGCTCATGGGCGGCCTCAGCGCGGCGCGCGCCGCACCAGCGTGCTCTTGCCGAAGAGGCTCTGCACCATGTCCACGGCGACCTCGGCGGTGCGGTTGCGCACGTCCAGCGCCGGATTGAGCTCCATCACGTCCAGCGAGGCCAGGCGGCCGGTGTCGGCGATCATCTCCATGCACAGCTGCGCCTCGCGGTAGGTGGGGCCGCCCATGACGGTGGTGCCCACGCCGGGCGCGAAGGAGGGGTCGAGGAAGTCGACGTCGAAGCTCACGTGCAGGTGCGTGCTGGCGTCCATCGTCGCCAGGGCCAGCTCCATGGTGTGGCGCATGCTCATCTCGTCGATGTAGCGCATGTCGAACACCTCCAGCCCGGCGTCGTACAGCAGCTGCTTCTCGCCGGCGTCGACGCTGCGGATGCCGATCTGCTTGACCCACTTGGGGCTCACCGCCGGCACGTGGCCGCCGATCTCCACCAGCGGCTTCGGGCCGTAGCCGCACAGGCAGGCCACGGGCATGCCGTGGATGTTCCCGCTGGGCGTGATCTGGTCGGTGTTGAAGTCGGAGTGCGCATCGAGCCAGAGCACGCGCAGCTTCTGGCCGGTGTCGCGGCAGTGGCGCGCCACGGCGCTGATGGAGCCCAGCCCCAGGCAGTGGTCGCCGCCCAACAGGATCGGGAAGCAGCCCGCCTGCAGCTCCGCGTACACCGCCTCGTGCACCGCGCGGTTCCAGGCCAGCACCTCGTCGAAGTGACGGTAGCCCTCCACCGGCGGCAGCCAGGGGTTGGCCGGGCCGGTGAGGTTGCCGCGGTCCACCACGTCCAGGCCCATCTCGCCCAGCAGCGGGCCGATGCGCGCCACGCGCAGCGCCTCCGGGCCCATGCTGGCGCCGCGGGCGCCGGCGCCCACGTCGGTGGGCGCGCCGATGAGACTGACGTTGCGGTTCATGCGCGGCTCCTGCGTCGAACGGGTGGCGATCGATGGTGGGCAGCCGCCGTGCCGGCTGCCCGCCTGCTTCAGATGTCGTCGGCGAACTCGCCGGTCTGCGTCACGGGGGCGTCGAAGCCGTAGATCTCGGTCAGCCGCGCCCAGGCGTCTTCGGCGGTTTCGACGAAGTGGAACAGGTTCACGTCGTTGGGGCTGATCATGCCGGTCTCCACCAGCCAGTCGAAGTTGATGAGCTTGGTCCAGAACTCGCGCCCGAACAGCAGCACCGGGCGCGGGCGCGACTTGCCGGTCTGGATCAGCGTCAGCACCTCGAACAGCTCGTCGAGCGTGCCGAAGCCGCCGGGGAAGCACACCAGCGCGATGCTGCGCATGAGGAAGTGCATCTTGCGCAGCGCGAAGTAGTGGAACTGGAAGCACAGCTCCGGCGTGATGTACGGGTTGGGCGCCTGCTCGTGGGGCAGCACGATGTTGAGCCCGATGCTCTTGCCGTCCACCTCGAAGGCGCCGCGGTTGCCCGCCTCCATGACGCCGGGGCCGCCGCCGGTGACGACGTAGATCGGCGTGTCGTGCGAGCGCGAGCGCGTGGTCACCAGCGCCGCGAAGCGCCGCGCCTCGTCGTAGAAGCGGCTCATGAGCACACCCATCTCGGCGCGCCGCAGCGCCTGGGGCTCGCCCAGTTCGCGCGCGGCCTCCAGCCGCAGCTGCGCCTCCTCCGGCGGCAGCACGCGCGCGCTGCCGAAGATGACGATGGTCGACTCGATGCCCTGCTCGCGCTGCACCAGCTCGGGCTTGAGCAGCTCCAGCTGCATGCGCACCGGGCGCAGCTCCTCGCGCAGCAGGAAGGCCGTGTCGGTGAACGCCAGCCGGTAGGCGCTCTCGGGGCCGGCGTAGCGGGAGGCTTCAAGCTGCGACAGCGCTTCTTCCTCGGCCGTGGGGAAGTTGCGGGCAGTCAGGTCGGGGCGCTTTTCCATGCGATGTATGGGTAGGTTTGTTGTGTCAGTGCGCCGCGCCACGCGTGGCGCACACCGGGCACTGGGCGGAGCGGCCGATGCGGATCTCCGTCCATTCCATGCTGCGCGCGTCCAGCATTTGCAGCCTTCCGGCCAGAGAGCTGCCCACCCCGGCAAGCAACTTCAGGGCCTCGGCCGCCTGCATGCTGCCGATGATGCCCACCAGCGGCGCGAACACGCCCATGGTGGCGCAGCGCACCTCCTCCACGCCCGATTCCGGCGGGAACACGCAGGCATAGCAGGGGGCCTCGGCATGGCGCGTGTCGTACACGGCGATCTGGCCGTCGAAGCCGATGGCCGCGCCCGACACCAGCGGCTTGCCGTGGCGCACGCAGGCAGCGTTGACGGCGTGGCGGGTGCGGAAGTTGTCGCTGCAGTCGAGCACCACGTCGGCGCCGCGCACGAGCTCGTCCAGCCGCGCCGCATCGACCTTTTCCTGCAGCGTGACGACGCGCGTCTCCGGGTTCATGGCGTGGATGCTGGCCGCGGCGGACAGCACCTTGGGCTGGCCCACGTGCGCCATGTCGTGCGCGATCTGGCGCTGCAGGTTGGTCACGTCCACCGTGTCGTGGTCCACCAGCGTGATCGTGCCCAGCCCCGCGGTGCCCAGGTACAGCGCCACCGGCGAGCCCAGGCCGCCGGCGCCGATCACCAGCGCGCGGCTGTCCAGCAGCTTCTGCTGGCCTTCCACGCCGAGTTCGTTGAGCAGGATGTGGCGCGAGTAGCGCAGGAGCTGGTCGTCGTTCATCGCGTCAGCATAGCCGCCGCCACAGAACACAAAGCCCGCGCGGGGCGGGCTTTGCGAGGGCAGCGGCCGAGGGGGCCAAGCGTGCCGGCTCAGTTGGTTTCGCTCTCGGGCTTGCGCTCACTCATGGTCTTGCTGACCACCACCGGCTTGTTCTTCAGCCGGTTGAGCGCCTGCACGAGCTGGAAGTCCTCGCCGCTGCCGAACTCGGGCAGCGGCTTGGGCGGCTCGGCGCGCTTGGCCAGCTGCTCTTCGAGCTTCTGGCGCGCTTCTTCGCGGGCCTTCTCGCGCGCCTCGTCGCGCTTTTCCTCGCCCTGCACCAGATGCTTGTCCAAGTCGGCCTCGCGCATGCGCAGCGCGGCGAAGACGTTGCCCTCGGCGGTCTCGTCCAGCCACACGTCCGGCACGATGCCCTTGGCCTGGATCGAGCGCCCGCTGGGGGTGTAGTAGCGCGCGGTGGTGAGCTTGAGCGCCGTGTCCTGCGTCAGCGGACGCACCGTCTGCACCGAGCCCTTGCCGAAGGTCTGCGCGCCCATGATGACGGCGCGCTTGTGGTCCTGCAGCGCGCCGGCAACGATCTCGCTGGCCGAGGCCGAGCCTTCATTGACCAGAACCACCATCGGCACCTTCTTGACGGCGTCGGGCAGCCGCTTGAGCGGATCGGCACCGCCGCGGCGCTGGTAGAACTCCGGCGTGGCCTTGAAGGTGGCCTTGGAGTCGGGCAGCTGGCCGTTGGTGGAGACGACCACGACGTCGGAGGGCAGGAAGGCCGCGGAGACCGCCACGGCGCCTTCGAGCAGGCCGCCCGGGTCGTTGCGCAGGTCCAGCACCAGGCCCTTGAGGTTGGGCTCCTGCTTGTAGATCTCCTCGATCTTGCGCACGAAGTCTTCCACCGTGCGGTCCTGGAACTGGCTCACGCGCAGCCACGCATAGCCGGGCTCCACCACCTTGGAGCGCACGCTCTGCACGCGGATCTCCTCGCGCGTGATCGTCACCGGGAAGGTGCGGCTCTCGGCCTTGCGGAACACCGTGAGCTGCACCTTGGTGCTGGGCTCGCCGCGCATGCGCTTGACGGCCTGGTCCATGGTCAGGCCCTTGACGGCGGTGTCGTCGATCTTGGTGATCAGGTCACCCGCCTTGAGCCCGGCGCGGAAGGCCGGCGAGCCCTCGATGGGCGACACCACCTTGACCAGCCCGTCCTCCATGCCGATCTCGATGCCCACGCCCACGAAGCGGCCGCTGGTGCCTTCGCGGAATTCCTTGAAACTCTTCTTGTCGAAATACTGGCTGTGCGGATCGAGCCCCGAGACCATGCCCGAGATGGCATCGGTCAGCAGCTTCTTCTCGTCCACCGCCTCGACGTAGTCGCTCTTGACGATGCCGAAGACGGCGGCGAGCTGCTGCAGCTCCTCCAGCGGCAGCGGCGCGGTCGCGTTGCGTGCTACCGCCTGCAGCTGCATCGTGGTGAGCGCGCCCGCCACGGCGCCAATGGCTACGAGGCCGGCGACTTTCAATTTGGCACCCATGTGAACAGCTTTCCCGCGAGATGAAGTAGCCAGGGCAGTATACGTTTCGCCCCCCAGGGATTAGGGCGCGCAGGGCCATAAGTTGCGCGCCGCAGGCGACTTTCAAGGCAATTTCACGCCGGATGCCTGCAGAAGCCGCGCCCGGGTCCGCCGCAGCGGCGCGGGCCCGGCCCGCCCCGGCTCAGCGCACCCGGCGCAGCGGGACGACGGCGTGCGCGGCGCCCGCCCAAGCCGGCTCGCCGAAGGTGCAGACGCGGTGCTTGCCGCCGCGCTTGGCGGCGTAGGAGGCGGCGTCGGCCGCCTGCAGCAGCGTCGGCGCATCGGCGCCGTGGCGCGGGAACAGGGCCAGGCCGATGGACGCCCCCAGCCGCGCCTCGGCGCCGCCGGACAGCGCCAGCGGCACCCCGACGGCGTGCAGCAGGCGCTGCGCCACCAGGTGCGCGCCGGCCTCGTCCATCGGTGCCTGCAGCGCGAGCACGAACTCGTCGCCGCCGGTGCGGGTGACCAGCCCGTGCTCGCCCACCGTCTCCTGCAGCCGCGCCACGATGGTGCGCAGCGCCGCGTCGCCCGCGCCATGGCCGTGGCGGTCGTTGACGGCCTTGAAGCCGTCCAGGTCCAGCGCCAGCAGGGCCAGCGGCTGCTGCCGCTGCCGTGCCTGGTCCAGCCGGTGCGCCAGGTGCAGGTCCAGCCCGCGTCGGTTGTAGGCGCCGGTGAGCGGATCGCGCAGCAGCGCCTCCTCCAGCGCGGCCTCCGCGCGCAGCCCGGCCCGCACCAGCGCCTGGGTGCGCCGCTGCAGCAGCAGCACGCCGGCGAAGCCCAGCAGCAGCGTGGCGCCCAGCACCAGCTGCAGCTGCAGGCCGCGCGTGCGCCAGGCCTCCTCGTGGCGGCGCAGCGTGGCGAGCTCGGCCTCCTCGGCCTGCAGCAGCAGACGGCGCATCTGGCCGATCGCGGGCAAGGGCAGCGGCGCCGTGGACGGGCCGCCTTCCAGCGCCTGGCGCAGCAGCGGCAGCAGGATCTGGCTCCATTCGGTGACGCGCTCGAACAGCGCCTGCTGTGCCGGATCGTCGGCCTGCGCCTGCAGTCCCGCGGTGCTGAGGCAGGGCGGGGCGCAGCGCAGGTACTGGCGCAGCAGCACGTCGTTGTTGGTGGTCTGGTAGACGCGCAGCGCGTCCTCGGTGTCGAGCAGCCGCTCGCGCAATTCGTGGATGTCGGCCACCAGCGCCTGCGAGCGCCGCTGCGCCGCGAGTTCCCGCATCGACTCCCAGCCCTGCGCCACGCTCAGCAGCGCCAGCAGCAGGAACAGCCCGCCCAGGCACAGCAGCTTGAGCCGCTGCAGGCGCTGGAAGGGCTGGAACGCGCTGGGCCGCGCCGTCGGGGCGGCACTGTCGCGGGGCAAGTCGATTGAGGGTGACATCGCCTCCCTCATCGGTCCGCTCAGGCCGGCGTGAAGTAAGCGTTGGTTGCCGAGGGTTGCATCAGGTTTGCAACCGGGCCCGTTGCGGGCCGTGGGCTGGAGAAGAGGGCTGGTCCCGCCGACAGGAATCGAACCTGTATTTGCCGCTTAGGAGGCGGCCGTTCTATCCATTGAACTACGGCGAGCGGACAGCGGCGCGCATTCTCGCACGGCTTCCAGCGGGGTCCGGGCGCAGCAGGATCAGGCCCCGGCTCAGTTCCAGCGCCAGCTCCACAGCACGTCCACCGAGTTCTGCTCGCCGGACTGGCCGCGCAGCGTGAGGCGGCGCCCCAGCCGGTAGATCAGCTGCCAGGTGCCCAGCGCGCTGCCGATGCCGCGCTCGTAACCCAGGTACCAGCGCTGCGACAGCTGGCGCCCCAGCGTCACCACCGTCTGCTGCACCTCGCCGCTGCTGCGCTGGCTCAGCGCCACTTCGTCCAGACCCAGGCTGCGAAATAACTTGCTCCCCGGCATCGCGCCGCCGCCCTGGCCGGCCAGCAGCGCCAGCGCGGCCCGCTGCAGCAGCGCGGTGTCGGCTCGGCCCAGCGTGTCCGGCGCCCGCCCCGTCACCAGCCACGACAGCTTCTCCATCTCCGCCAGCTCGGGCTCGCTGTACAGCCGCACCCGCGGGTTCTGCGCCGTGCCCAAGATCTGCACGCCCACCCGCACCTCGTCGAGCCGCGGCCGGATCGCCAGAATGTCCAGCCGCGGGTTCAGCAGCGCGCCGGTGAAGACAATCTCGCCGCGTTCGATCTCCAGGTCCTGCCCGTACGCGACGTAGCGCCCCTGCAGCGTGCGCACCGTGCCGCGCACCTCCGGCTGCCCGCCCGGGGTGGTCAGCGCCAGCTCGCCGCCCAGCCGCGTGTCGACGCCCTGGCCGCGCAGCCGCAGGCGCTGCCCCAGGTCCAGGCGCAGGTCCACGCGCGCGTTGCGCAGCAGCGCCGAGGGCTCGTCCGGGCCCGGCGCCTGCGCACTCGCACCCGGGCGGTTCAGCACCGTCACGTCCGCGTCCAGCGCCGGGGCCTCGGTGCGGCTGATGTCGATGAAGCCTTCGTCCACCGCCAGACGGCCGTCCAGCTCCAGCCGCTGCGCCTGCAGCGCCAGCGCCGCCTGGCCGCTGACGCTGAGCTGCCGGTCGAAGCGGCCCAGCACGCGGAAGCGGTCCAGCTTCAGCTGCAGCGCCGCGCCGGGCGTCGCGCCGAAGCGCGCCCCGCCGGTGGCCTCCAGCACGCCCTCGCCGGCACGCAAGGTGAAGCGCTCGATGCGCGCGTCCTCGCCGCGCAGCGCCATGGCGACCTCGCCGTCGCGCAGGTCCACGCCCTGCAGCAGGTTGCGCAGCGCCAGCCGCGAGGCCTCCAGCCGGCCCGTGACCTCCGGCGCCCCGAAGCGCCCGCCCAGCCCGGCCGAGGCATGCAGCCGCCCGCCCAGGCGCCAGCCCGGCGGCACCCAGGGCGCCCACACGCCCAGGTCGTCCACGCGCAGCTCCAGCACGCCCTGCATCGGGTCCTGCGGGTCGGGCCAGGGAACGCCCGGACGGCTCTGGATCACCTGCGCCCCGGCCAGCACGCCGAAGTGGCGCGCCGCCATCGCCTGCGTGAAGGTCCAGCGCCCGGCCTGCACCTGCAGCGCCAGGCGCAGCTCGCTCAGGCCGAAGGGCTGCACGCCGCCGACTTCGTCGCTGCGCTGCAGGTCGCCGCGCCGCCGCTCCACGACGATCTCGCTGCCCTGCGCGTCGGCGCTGTCGAAGCGCAGCTGGCCGCCCACCTCCAGGTCGCCGCCCCAGCCGAAGTCCGGCTGCAGCCGCTGCAGCCAGGGCGCCACGCGCAGCGCCTGCAGCTCGGCCTGCGCGCGCAGCCGCGGCGGCGCATCGGGCGTGGCGGGCGCGCTCCAGTCCAGCTGCGACCAGCGCAGCACCAGGCCCAGCATCTCCACGCCGCCGGGCGAGAGCGACACGCTGCGCAGCGCCGGGTCGAAGGCGAGCTGCGCCTGCACCGGCGTGGTGTTCAGCCAGGGCGTGCCCCGGCCGCCGCGCGCGCGGGCCTGCAGCGTCTGCAGCTGCAGGCTCCAGCGCCCGGCCATGTCGCCCTGCCAGGCGCCGCTGCCGCGCAGCGTGAGCTCGGTGCCGCTGGAGGGGCCGATAAGGGCGTCGGCCCAGGCCGGCGGGCGCAGCGGGCTGGAGGCGTCCAGCTCGACCTGGTGCGCCGACCAGCGCCCCTGGAGCTGCGCGCGCAGCCGCTCCAGCCGCGCGGCGCCGTCCTGCTGCAGCCCGGCGGCGTCCAGCGCCAGGGACAGCGGCGCGTCGCCCGTGCCGGGCGCCTGCAGGGCCCAGCGCGCCTGGCCCTGCGCCAGCCGCCAGGTGCCGACGTCCAGTCCCGCCGTCTCCAGCCGGCCTTCGCTGCGCCAGTCCCGGAGACCGCGCGCCTGCAGCGTCGCCTGGGCGCTGAGCCGGCCCTCGCGCGGCCACAGCGCGGGCAGGGCGGGATGCAGCTTCGCCAGCGGCGCCAACGCCTGCAGCGCCGGCGCGTCCATGTCGAGGCGCCATTGCGGCGCCGCGCTGCCGGTGGCACGGCCGTCCAGGTCGATGCGGTTGCCGCCCAGCTGCAGCCGCGCCTGCGCCTGCAGCCCGGCGCCGGCGTCGCGCCAGGACACTCGTCCTTGCAGCGGCACCGCCGCCAGCCGGCCCTGCAGCGCCAGCGCGGCCTGGCCGCGCAGCGCCTGCGGCAACGGCTGGCCGGCTGGGGCGGAGAGCTGCGCGTCCCAGTCGCCGTCGAGCACGGTGGCGGCCGGGGCGGCCGGCCACCAGGCCGTCGGGTCGAAGCTCTTCAGCTGACCCTGGCTGCGCGCCTGCCAGGCGCCGGAGGGCTCGACCACCACCTGGCCCCGCGCCTGAGCCTGCGCGGCACCGGCGCGGGCGGCGAAGTCCTGCACGTCCAGCGTCCAGTGCGCAGCGTCGGCCGGGCCTTCGCGCCGTGCCTGCAGCGCGGCCTGGAGCTGCACCGGCAGGCGCTCGTCCTGCTGGCCGCGCAGGTCGGTGTCCAGTCGCAGCGCCAGCGGAGCCGGGGCGGCGGCAGGGCTGCCGGTGCCGGGCAAGTTGAAACCCTGGAGCTGCAGCGCCAGCGGCCCGTCCAGCCGCAGTGCGGGCAGCCGCGCATCCAGCCGCGCCGGCTGCAGCTGGCGCACGCGCGCGTCCAGCGCGAGGGTGCTGCCCTCCCAGCGCCCGCTGCCGCTGAGGCTGCCGGCGCGGCCCCGGGCATCGCCCAGCTCCAGGGCCAGGGCCTGCAGCTCCAGCAGGTCGGGCCGCTGCGGCCGGGCAGCCAGGGTGAGCTGGGCGCTGCGCACGGGCAGGCGCGCCTCCGTCCACCGGCCGGGGCGGGCGTTGTCCAGTGCCAGGTCCAGCTGCAGCGGCGTGCCGGCGGTGCCACCCTGCAGGTCGGCGTGGCCGGTCAGGCTCGTCGCCGGCAGCGACGGCGCCAGGGCGGAGAGGTCCAGGCCCTGGGTGCGCAGCTGCAGCGCCTGCAGCGGCCAGTCCGCGAAGGGCGTCAGCCGCGCCTGGGCGTCCAGGCTGGCGGGCGTGGCGGTCCGGGTGCCGGGGGACGGCGCCGCGCCGCTCGCGCCGGGCGGGCTGCGCAGCCTGGCCGACAGCTCCACCTGCGCCAGCGTCCCTTCCAGCGTGAGCTGCGCCTGCCAGGCCGGCTGCGTCTCGGCCAGCGTCGCGGCCTGGGCTTGCGCCTGCAGCGCCAGCGGCGCCACCGCGCCGAGCTGGCCGCTGGCCTGCAGCTGGAGCTGCTGCCACTGCAGCGTCAGCGAATGCAGCCGGTGCACCTGCCCCGACTGGGCGCCGAGCTCGGCCGTGAGCTGCAGGTCGCGCACGGGCGCGAGCGCGTCCACGACCAGCGTGCCGACGTGCAGCGCCTCGATGCGCACCCGTAGCGGTAGCCGCAGCGACTGCGGCGCGGCGCGGGCAGGGGCCGCGTCCGTCCCGGAGCTCCACGCCACGCGCGCCGCCTGCGGCGCCTGCAGCTGCAGGCCGAGCCAGCCGCCGCGGGGCCACGGCTGCCAGCGCAGCTCGGCCAGGGTGAAGGCGTCGATCTCCAGCCGCGCGCCGCTGTCGCCCTGCCAGCGCAGCGTGTCGAAAGCCAGCGCGCCGCCCTGCAGCCCGCCGCGCAGCCCGGAAACCTGCACGCCCGCGCGCGGCAGCCACCACGCCAGCCCGGCCGGCGACAGCGCCCACCACAGCGCCGCGCCGCCGCCGGCCAGCAGCAGCGCCAGCGCGAGCAGCAGGGCCGGCCACCGGCGCCGTCGTGGACGCGGCGGCGGCACCGCCGGCGGGGGCGGGTCGGCGCTCAAAACGTCACCCCCACGCTCAGATGCAGCCGCGCCTTGCGCACCGCCGTGCCGTAGGCCACGTCCAGCTGCACCGGGCCGACGGGGCTGCGGTAGCGCAGGCCCACGCCCGGGCCCCACACGGGGTTCAGATCGCTCCAGCGTTGCGCCGCCTGGCCCACGTCCACGAACAGCGCGCCCCACAGCGCGGGCAGCTCGGACGACAGCGGGCGCGCCACCTCGGCGCTGGCGGTGAAGAGCACGTTGCCGCTGGTGACGGTGCCGTTGACCGTCGGCGCCAGCGAGCGGTAGGCGTAGCCGCGCACCGACTGCTCGCCCCCGGCGCGGAACTGCTGCGACTCCGGCACCTGCACGTTGCCGCGCACGAACACCTGGCCCAGCTCCACCCGGGTCTGGCCGAACCAGCGGTTGCCTAGCGGGCGGTACAGCGTGAATCGCCCGTACAGCCGCGCGAAGGGGCCGCTCGCGGCGTCGGTGCTGCGCGCCTGGCCTGCACCGGTCTGCAGCGACAGCGTCCAGCCGCGCGTGGGCAGCAGCCGGTCGTTGAGCCGGCGCAGCACGATGTGGTGGTTCAGCGACAGCGCCTCGGCGTGCTCTCGCGGCAGCGCGGGGTCGTCCGGCTGCTGGTTGGAGCTTTCGAGCTGGACGAAGGTGAAGCGGTCCGCCTGCGGGGTGCTCTGGTCGCGCCCAAGGCGCAGGCGCAGCGAGGTCACCACGTCCGTCCCCGACTTCAGTCGCTCGGCCTGTGCGCTCACCAGGTTGCGGTGCATGCCCTCCAGGTGGTGCGAGGCCAGCTCGCCCTCCCAGGCCTGGCGCAGCTGCGCGACCTCGATCTTGTTGCGCGCCGTCGCGGCCCAGCCGAAGGCGCGCCGGTGCCAGTGCTCGACGCTGGCGCGCGCCCCGGTGTTGGCGTCCACGCCCAGCGCGAAGCTGGCCTGCTGCAGCGGCAGCTCGTGCAGCTGCACCACCACCGGCGCCGCCGCCGGGTCGGCGTCGGTGTCCAGGGTGACGGTGGCGCGGTCGTAGAGGCCGGAGAGCAGCAGCCGCTCCTGGTAGTCCAGCAGCAGCGTCTCGCTGGCCGGCGTGCCGGGAGCGAAGCCGGCCAGGTGGCGCACCGCGCGCTCGTCCTGGCGCTCCAGCCCCTCGATGCGCAGCGCGCCGGTGCGGAACAGCGCGCCGCTGTCGGCCTCCAGCGACAGCCGCGCCTCGTTGGTCGCCGCGTCCACCTGCGCGGCGCTGTCCGCCAGCGCGGCCTGCGCGTAGCCCTCGGCGCGCATCTGCGCCAGCAGGGCGCTCTTGCCCTCGGCCCAGTCGGCGTTGCGGAAGGGCTCGCCCTCGTCCAGCGGCCAGCGCCGGCGCAGCCGCCGCTCCAGCCGGCGCGCGTTGGCGTCGCCCGAGGCCTGCGCGTGTTCCAGGGCGCCGGTGAAGCGAAGGTCCAGCTGCGCCACGCGCGTGCGCGGGCCCGGATCGACCTGCAGCACCACCTCCACCGGCGTGCCCGGCTCGCGCCGCAAGCGCACCTGCGCATTGAAATAGCCCTCGGTCTCCAGCAGCGCGCGCACCTGCGCGGGCGCGGCGGCCACCAGCCGCGCGAGCTCGGTGTCGTCGATGTCGGCCTGCGGCGCCACGCTGCGCAGCCGCGCCAGGTCCAGGTGCTCCAGCAGCAGGGTGCGCAGCGTCGCGTCGGCCACCTCGACGCGCAGCGCGTAGGGCAGGGGCCGCGGCGCCGCGGCGGCTGCGGGCGTGTCGGCATCGGCCTGCTCGGGGCGCAGCAGCGCGCAGCCGCCCAGCAGCGCCGGCGCCAGCAGCAGCCCCAGCGCCCAGGCCCGCGCCGGCATCGCGTGCCGGACTATGGGGTGGTGGAGGGCCCTTCGCCGGGCCGTCATTTGCTCAGCAGCCGCATCGCCCCTTCCAGGCCGGCCAGCGTGAGCGGGAACATGCGCGGCCCGAGGATCTGCTGCACCAGCGCGATGCTCTGGCGGTACTGCCACAGCCCTTGCGGCTCCGGGTTGATCCAGGCGCAGTGCGGGTAGTGGTGCGCCAGGCGCTGCAGCCACTCGGCGCCGGGCTCCTCGTTGTGGTACTCCACGCTGCCGCCGGGCTGCAGGATTTCATAGGGGCTCATGGTCGCGTCGCCCACGAACACCAGCCGGTAGTCCTTGTTGTAGGTGCGCATGAGGTCCCAGGTGGACGTGCGCTCGGCATGGCGGCGGCGGTTGTGCTTCCACACGAAGTCGTAGACGCAGTTGTGGAAGTAATAGAACTCCAGGTGCTTGAACTCGCTGCGCACCGCGCTGAAGAGCTGCTCCACCGCCTTGACGTGCTCGTCCATGGAGCCGCCCACGTCCATCAGCAGCAGCAGCTTCACCTTGTTGTGGCGCTCGGGGACGAAGCGGATGTCCAGCAGCCCGGCGTTGGCCGCGGTGGCGTGGATGGTGGTGTCCAGGTCCAGCTCCTCCGCGGCGCCCTCGCGCGCGAAGCGGCGCAGCCGCCGCAGCGCGAGCTGGATGGCGCGGGTGCCGAGCTCTGCCGAATCGTCGTAGTCCTTGAAGGCGCGGCGCTCCCAGACCTTCACCGCGCTCTTCTCCTTGCCGGGGCCGCCGATGCGCACGCCGCGCGGGTTCACGCCGCCGTGGCCGAAGGGAGAGGTGCCGTTGGTGCCGATCCACTTGGAACCGCCCTCGTGGCGCTCCTTCTGCTCCTCCAGGCGCTTCTGGAGCGTCTCCATCAGCTCGTCCCAGTCCATGGCCTCCAGCGCGGCGCGCTGCTCGTCCGTGAACTCGCGCTCCAGCGTGCGGCGCAGCCAGTCCTCGGGCAGCTCCAGCGCCACGTCGATCTGCTCCACGCCCTTGAAGTAGGCGCCGAAGGCGCGGTCGAAGCGGTCGTAGAGGGTCTCGTCCTTGACCAGGGCGAGGCGGGCGAATTGGTAGAACTCGTCCACCGAGGGGCCGATCACGCCCGCCTTGAGCCCTTCGAGCAGCGTGAGGAATTCCTTGAGGGACACCGGCAGCCGCGCCTTGCGCAGGCTGTAGAAGAAGTCGATGAGCATGGGCGGTCTCGCAGGGCTGCAGCCGGGGGAAGCATCCGCCCCCGGTTCGTGGATTGTGCGCGGCCTGCGCGCGGCCTTCAGCGTGGGGTCCCGGCCGGGTCGTGGCGCTTGAACCAGCGCAGCAGCTCCACCAGCACGCGGCGCGCGTGGCGCGGGCGGCGCAGGTCGGCGGCGTCCAGGCACAGCAGCCGCGACGGCACGTCCAGCGCCTGCAGCGCGTGGTGGTGCGCCAGCGCCTGCTGCAGCGGCACGCGCGGGTCGCGTGCGGCATGCACGATCAGCGTGGGCGTGCGCATGGCCTCGGCGCTGGCCTGCGGGCTGGCGACGAGCAGCCGCTCGGGATTGGCCCAGGGCAGCGCGCCCAGCGCCCGCGTGAGCTGCGGCCAGGCGCTGCTGGCGAGCATGGCGTCCCAGTCGAACACGCCGCCCAGGCAGGCCAGCGCCGCGTGCGGCGAGCGCCGCGCGTTGAGCCACGCGGCCAGGAAGCCGCCGTAGCCGCTGCCGGCGGCGAAGAGCCGCCGCGCGTCGGCCCAGGGCTGGCGCTGCAGCCAGGCGGTGGCGGCCTCCAGGTCCTGCAGCTCCAGCTCGCCCCAGCGGTGGTTGATGCTGTCCAGGAAGGCGTAGCCGAAGCCCGCGCTGCCGTGCACGTTGGCCAGCGCCACCACGCAGTCGCCCTGCGCCGCCAGCAGCGAGGGGTTCAAGACCATGTCCCAGCGCTCGCCTGCGCCGCCGTGCGGGCCGTCGGGCAGCAGCTGCAGCACCGGGTAGCGCCGCGTGGCGTCGAAGCCCGGCGGGTAGTGCAGCCAGAGCTGGAAGTCCTCGTCCTGCGCGCCCTGCAGCGTCACGGCCTCCGCCACACCCGCTTCGAGGCCGGCCAGGCGCGCGTCGTTGAAGCGCTCCACGCGCAGCGGCGGGCGGCCGGGCGCATGCACGTGCACGCGCGCGGGATGCTCCAGCGCGTCGGCCACCGTCACCAGCGTGCCGGCGGTCTTGTCGAAGGCGCGCACCCAGCCGCCGCGCACCAGCAACTCGGCGCGGCGGTCCGCCACGTCGAAGCGCCACAGGTGCTGGCGCCCGTGCTGGCGCGCGCGCAGCAGCAGCGCCAGGCCGTCCTCCTCCCAGCGCAGCGGGGCCAGGACCTCGTGGTCCCAGGCGCCACTGAGCACCGACCAGTCGCCCGTCTGCGCCTCCCACAGCGCGAGCTGCGCGGGCTGGTTGTGCTTGAGGCCGACGTGGCGCGCCAGGAAGGCCAGGCGTCCGCCGTCCAGCGCCGCGGGCGGCGCCCAGCGCGGGGCAAAGCAGTCCCAGGCCGCGTCGCGCACCAGCCAGCGCAGTGCGCCGGAGTCGAGGTCCAGCGCCGCCAGCGCGCGCGGCCCGCCGGGCGTCTCCGGGGCGCAGGCGAAGACCACGCGCTGGCCGTCCGGGGAGAGGTCGAAGGCCTCGGCCGTGTCGTCCAGTGCGCAGGGCAGGCCGGCGAAGAGGTCGCGCACGCCGCCGTCCAGCTCCAGCAGCAGCAGGTGCGCCTCGCGCCGCTCGGCGTCGTCCTCGATGCGCAGGCCGTCGCGCTGGTGGCGCTGCAGCTGGCGCAGCCGCCGCGCCTGGGACGGGGCGTCGTCCAGGCCCGGCCAGACGTGCGAGACCGCGAGCAGCCGCCGCCCGTCGGGCAGCCAGCGCGGCGCGTGCACGCCGGTGGGCACGTGGGCCAGCGCGCGCGGCGCGGCGCCGTCCTGGGCCGGGTCGAGGACCCAGAGCTGCGGCGGGGCTTCGGGGTCGCCCGCCGCGCGCGCAGTGCAGGCGATGAGCTCGCCGCGCGGCGACCAGGCCGGGGCGCGGGCGTCCACGGCGGGCAGCGCCAGCGGCCGGGGCTCGCCGCCGCGGCGCGTGTCCAGCAGCCAGAGGCTGGATTCGATGCGCTCGCCGCACGCCGCGCGCACTTCCAGCGCGGCGCGCGCGCCGTCGGCGCACAGGGCGATGCCGCCCGGGTGTTCGAGGCGCCACAGCAGGCGCGGGTGCAGGTGGCGCGGTGTGTTCATGGCAGTGGTGGGGTCAGTGCTGCAGCTTGGCCTGCAGGTGGCGGCGCACGGTGGGCCACTCGGGGGCGGTGATGCTGTAGACCGCGGTGTCGCGGACGGTGCCGTCGGCCAGGCGCTGGTGATGGCGCAGGATGCCGTCGAGCTGTGCGCCCAGGCGCTCGATGGCGCGGCGCGAGGTGAAATTCAGCCGGTGCGTGCGGAACTCCACCGCCAGGCAGTCCAGCGCCTCGAAGGCGCGCTGCAGCAGCAGGAACTTGCACTCGGTGTTGAGCGGCGTGCGCTGCACGCGCTGGGCGATCCAGGTGCTGCCGATTTCCACGCGGCGGTTCACCGGATCGACGTTCATGTAGCTCGTCATGCCCACCGGCGTGCCCTGGGCGTCGAGGATGGCGTAGGGCGTCATCGAGCCCTTTTCATGCAGGCCGAGGCGGCGGGCGATCTCAGCCTCCATCTCCTCGGGGGCCGGGACCCGGGTGACCCACAGCTTCCACAGATCTCCCTCCTGCACTGCCAACGCCAGCGCCGGGGCGTCCGCGTGCGACAGCAGCCGCAGCGACGCGTGGCGGCCCTGCAGGGTCACGCCCTCGGGCCAGCTCATGGGCGCCATCTCCGGGGTGATTGCAAGCCGTTACAGGGGGCGCAAAGATGCCTGTGTTGCTTCAATTTCATGGCGCGGGATCATCGCACCATCGCTGTTCGACGGACCCGGAAGGGGACGGGGTTGTTGGCGCGGGAGAAGGTTGTGGGCTGCGGCAGTAACGCTCGCGAACGGCTGGAAAAGGTGCTGGTGCTGGTGGGCGCGTTGCTGGCCGGCACGGCATGGGCACAGGGTGAGGCCGAGCTGTCGGCACCCGCGCCGGCGCCAGTCCAAATCGAGGCGGCTGAAGCCGTCGACGCAGCAGCCGAGTTGGCCGGGCAGCCGGCCGGCGCCACGGACGATGCGTCCGATCCGGTGGACGAGGACTCCGGCGCGCAGGCCCCCGCCGAGGCACCTGCGCCGCCACCGCCCCGCGGCGTTGTCCTGAGCATGGATTCCGAGCCGCAGCTGCTGGCGCTGTGGCGCCCGGCGGAGCGGCCCCGCACGCCGCCGCCCGTGGCGGCGCTGCTGCCGCCCGACGAATCGCCGCTGCTGCCGCCGTCGCCCTATGCGGCGCCGAGCGTGTGGTCCACCCAGGCCTACCGGCTCCTGCCGGACAAGCCGCTGGCGGCCGTGCGCATCTACGCACCGCGGCCGCGCGTGCCGCTGCGGGAGGCTTTCGCCGACCGGCGCGACTGCCCGCTGGACCCCTTCACCACCCTCAGCACCGACGACCGGCAGCAGCTGCTGCGCAAGGACTGCGGGCGCGACCGCCTGCGCCTGGGCGTGGACGGCTCGCGCGTGCAGCTGGCGCAGCCGCAGCCGGCGGTGCTGCTGGACCAGTCGGGCGGCGCGCCGCAGGCGCCGGTGAAGCTGGAGGTGGACCAGCTGCAGAGCCAGCAGTGGTCAGCGCTGGACACGCCGCTGACCACCAGCGTGCGCCTGGGCTGGCAGGGCTCGCGCGACGGGCGGCTGGGACAGGTGCAGAGCGACCAGCGCGCGCTGGTGGCCACCGGCGGGCTGCTGCGCTTGGGGCCGGACGTGGCGCTGGACATGAGCATCGGGCGGCTGCGCAGCGGCAACCTCAAGACGGGCGAGGCGCGCACGCGCACCGCCGTCACCGGGCTGTGGCGCCCGATGGGCCAGCACATGCTCTACGCGCAGTGGTCCGAGGAAACCAACGGCGTCGTGGCGCGCGAGGTGGGCGTGCGCTGGTGGCTGCAGCCCGGGCGCGTGTCGCTGGACGTGGGCGCGCGCCGCAATGCCGAAGGCCAGCCGCTGGAGCCGCGGCTGGCGCTGTCGATGAGCGGCTTCCTGCGCTGAAGCCGTCCGGCAGCGCTGCGGGATGCCGCCTCGCGCGGCTCAGCGGTGCTGGCGCTGCATCGCGATCAGCTTCTCGAACAGCGTCAGGTCCTGCTCGTTCTTGAGCAGCGCGCCCACCATCGGCGGCACGCTCACGCGCTGGTCGTCGCTGTGCAGGGCTTCCTGCGGGATGTCCTCGGCCAGCAGCAGCTTGAGCCAGTCCAGCAGCTCGCTGGTGGAGGGCTTCTTCTTCAGCCCGGGCAGGTTGCGCAGGCGGTAGAAGTGGTCCAGCGCCGCGGCCAGCAGCTCGTGCTTCAGGCCGGGAAAGTGCACGTCCACGATGGCGCGCATGGTCGCCGGCTCGGGGAAGCTGATGTAGTGGAAGAAGCAGCGGCGCAGGAAGGCGTCGGGCAGCTCCTTTTCGTTGTTGGAGGTGATGAACACCAGCGGGCGGTGGCGCGCGCGGATGGTCTCGCGCGTCTCGTACACGTGGAACTCCATCCGGTCGATCTCGCGCAGCAAGTCGTTCGGGAACTCGATGTCGGCCTTGTCGATCTCGTCGATGAGCAGCGCCACGGGCTGCTCCGCCGTGAAGGCCTGCCACAGCACGCCCTTGACGATGTAGTGGTGGATGTCCTTCACGCGCTCGTCGCCGAGCTGGCTGTCGCGCAGGCGGCTCACGGCGTCGTACTCGTACAGGCCCTGCTGCGCCTTGGTGGTGCTCTTGATGTGCCACTGCAGCAGCGGCAGCCCCAGCGAGCGGGCCACCTCCTCGGCCAGCATCGTCTTGCCCGTGCCGGGTTCGCCCTTGATCAGCAGCGGGCGCTGCAGCGTGATGGCGGCGTTGACGGCCAAGCGCAATTCGGGCGTGGCGACGTACTGATCGGAGCCTTGGAATTTCATCGGGTTCGGCGGGTTTGCAGGGGTGGCGTCCGAGTATAGGAGGCCCCTAGACTGCGGCTTGACGCCGCGCAAGTTCCCCTCTGTGGCGGCCCGCAGCGGCCGCTTTCCTCATCCCTCATCAGTACCCCCAGCAGAGACGATGACCAAGAACCTTGCCCTGTCGCTGGCCCTGGCCGGCCTGTTCGCCTCCACCGTGCACGCCCAGTCAACAGCCCAGCCCAAGGACAAGGCCGGCGATGGCGATGCCCGCGTCGCCATGTGCATCGGCTGCCACAGCATTCCCGGCTACCAGGCCAGCTTCCCGCAGGTCTACAAGGTGCCGATGATCTCGGGGCAGGGCCAGAAGTACATCGAGGCCGCGCTGCAGGCCTACAAGAAGGGCGACCGCAAGCATCCCACCATGCACAGCGTGGCCGCCTCGCTCAGCGACCAGGACATCGCCTTCGTCGCGGCGCACTACGCGCAGCTCGCGCCGTCGGAGGCCGCGCCCGTGCCCGACACGCCGGCGGCGGCGCCGGCGGACGTGGCGGCGCTGCTGAACAAGGGCGCGTGCGTCTCCTGCCACGGCGCTAACTTCAGCAAGCCCATCGACCCCAGCTATCCCAAGGTCGCCGGCCAGTACCCGGACTACCTCTTCGCCTCGCTCAAGGCCTACCGCACCGAGCACAACGCCTCGGTGGGGCGCAACAACGCCATCATGGGCGGCATCGTCAAGCAGTTCAGCAACGCCGAGCTCAAGGCCATCGCCGACTACGTCGGCTCGCTGCCCGGCGAGCTCCACACGGTGCCGCAGTCGCGCTTCCGCTGACGCCGGCACGCCGGGGCTGCCGCAGGGCCGGCGCCAGCCCCGAACCGGCAAGCCCGCGGGCGCAGGGCGATACTTGCGGGTTGTCCTCAGCCGGGAGCCTTTGATGATCGAGTTCACCCTGCCCACCATGACCTGCGGCCACTGCGTCAAGACCGTCACCGAGACGGTGCAGCGCCTGGACGCCGCCGCCAAGTTGGACATCGACCTGCCCACGCACAAGGTGCGCATCGACTCCCAGCTCCCCGCCGACACCTTCGCCAAGGCGCTGGACGAAGAGGGCTACACGCCCGCCGCCGCCTGAGCCGACCGGCTTCCTCCCTTTTTCTTGCGCAGTCACCGATGAGCAACGACGACGCGCCCAGCGCCTTCGAGCTGCTGGGCGGCGAGCCGGCCGTGCGCCGGCTCGTGGACCGCTTCTACGACCTGATGGAGCTGGAGCCGGCCTATGCCGGCATCCGGCGCCTGCATCCGCCCGACATGTCGGGCTCGCGCGACAAGCTGTTCTGGTTCCTGTGCGGCTGGCTGGGCGGGCCCAACCACTACATGGACCGCTTCGGCCACCCGCGGCTGCGCGCGCGGCACCTGCCTTTCGCCATCGGCTTGGCCGAGCGCGACCAGTGGCTGGTGTGCATGCAGCAGGCGATGCAGGAGCAGGGCCTGGACCCCGCGCTGGCGCAGCGCCTGGAAGACGCCTTCTTCAACACCGCCGACTGGATGCGCAACAAGGGCGGCTGAGCGGCGGAGCGCCGTTCAGCTGCCGGAGGCGGTCGCCGGGCCCGTGCGCCCGCGCAGCAGCACGATCAGCGCCCCGTGGCCGCCCTGGCTGCCGCGGGCCTGCACGAAGGCTGCGACCTCGCTCTTCTGCACCAGCCACGCGCGCACCTTGCCCTTGAGCACCGGGGTGCGCCCGGGCGAGCCCAGGCCCTTGCCGTGCACCACGCGCACGCAGCGCAGGCCGCGCTGCATGGCCTCGCGCAGGAAGGCGGCCAGCCGCTCGCGCGCGGCGTCGCGGCGCAGGCCGTGCAGGTCCACCTCGGCCTGGATCGACCACTGGCCGCGGCGCAGCCGCTTGAGCACGTCGGGGCCGATGTCGGGGCGGCGGAAGCTCAGATCCGCGTCGGTCTCCAGCAGCGACTCCACGTCCACCTCGTCGGACAGCGCCTCCTGCAGCGCCGCCTGCTCGTCGAGTTCGCGCTGGCGCGGCCAGGGCGCGGGGAGTTCGCGCACGTGTTCGGTGCGGCCATGGGCCTTGAGCGGCTGCACCGGCCCCACGGCCTGCGCGAACAGCGTGGCCGCGCTTTGCGCAAGGCGCGCCGCCTCGATCTCGCGTTGGCGCTGCCGTTCGGCCTCCTGGCGCCGGTGCTCCAGCACGCGCTTGATGGCATCGAGCTCGTGCAGGCTGCGCAGCTTCACGTTCATCGGTACTTCCTTGCGCTGCGCGCGGTGTCTTCCATAACGTTCCCACGGGGCGGCACCTCCAGCAAACCGCCGCCCCGAGGACGCTATTACAACAAGCCGCGCTCGGCGAAGGAGACCGTCTGGCCCGCGCCGATCACAAGGTGATCCAGCACCGCCACGTCCACCAGCTGCAGCGCGGTCTTCAGGCGCTGGGTCAGGAACTCGTCGGCACGCGAGGGCTCGGCCAGGCCCGAGGGGTGGTTGTGCGCCAGGATCAGCGCCCCGGCGTTGAGCTGCAGCGCGCGCTTGACCACCTCGCGCGGGTAGACGCTGGTTTGCGTCAGCGTTCCGCGAAAAAGCTCCTCCATGCACAGCAGCCGGTGCTGGCTGTCCAGGAACAGCACGGCGAACACCTCGTGCTCCAGCCCGGCCAGGCGCAGCGAGAGGTAGTCCTTGACCTTGGCCGGCGCATCGAACACGGGCGAGCGCGCCAGCTCCACCGCCAGCGTGCGCCGCGCGATCTCCATCACCGCGCCGATCTCGGCCTGCTTGGCCGGCCCCAGGCCCTTGACCAGCGCCAGCTGCCGCGGTTGGGCCCGCAACAGGCCCGGCAGCCCGTTGAACTCCGACAGCAGCTTGTCCGCCAGCTGCAGCACGTTGAGCTCGGGCAGCCCGGTGCGCAGCAGCAGCGCGAGCAGTTCGGCATCGGCGAGGGCCCCGGGACCGCGGGCAAGCAGCTTCTCGCGCGGCAGCGCTTCGGCAGGCAGGTCTTTCAATGGCATCGTCGCGTCCAGGGCGGTTGGGGGGCGGCTCGTAAAATCCGGGCCCGACCAAAGACCAGAGTTTCATACGCCGTGACCACGATCCAGCCCGGGGCCTTCCTGACCCTGCACTACCGACTTTCGGGCCCCGACGGCGCCGACATCGTCAACACCTTCGGCGGCAAGCCCGCCACGCTCACCCTGGGCACAGGCGAGCTGGCCCCGGCGATGGAGGAACGGCTCATCGGCCTGGGCGAGGGCGCGCACGAGCGTTTCGAGCTGGCCCCGGGCGAGGCCTTCGGCGATCGCAATCCCGAGCTGCTGCAGCGCGTGAAGCTGTCGCTGCTGCGCGAGCTGGGCGATCCGGACGCGCAGTACGGCGTGGGCGACGTGGTGCAGTTCCCCACCCCCGGCGGCGAGGCCAGCTACGCCGGCGTGGTGCGCGAAGTGGGGTCGGACTGGCTGCTGTTCGACTTCAACCACCCTCTGGCCGGCCAGGGCGTGAGCTTCGAAGTCCAGGTCATCGGGGTGCTGTGATGACGCCGGTGCAGGAAGTGGTGCTGGCGCAGCCGCGAGGCTTCTGCGCCGGGGTGGACCGGGCCATCGAGATCGTGGAGCGGGCGCTGGCGCGCTTCGGCGCGCCGATCTACGTGCGCCACGAGATCGTGCACAACACCTACGTGGTGAACGACCTGCGCGCCAAGGGCGCGATCTTCATCGAGGACCTGTCCGAGGTGCCGCCGGGTGCCACGCTGGTGTTCAGCGCCCACGGCGTGAGCCAGGCGGTGCGGCGCGAGGCGGCCGAGCGCGGGTTCCAGCTCTTCGATGCCACGTGCCCGCTGGTGACCAAGGTGCACGTGGAGGTGGCCAAGCTCGCGCGCGAGGGCTTCGAATTCATCATGATCGGCCACAAGGGACACCCGGAGGTCGAGGGCACCATGGGCCAGCTCGACGGCGGCATCCACCTCGTGGAGGACGTGGAGGACGTGGGCCGGGTGGAAGTGAGGGACCCGTCCAGGCTCGCGGTGGTGACGCAGACCACGCTGAGCGTGGACGACGCGGCCGAGATCCACGCCGCGGTGCGCGCGCGCTTCCCGCAGGTGCGCGAGCCCAAGAAGCAGGACATCTGCTACGCCACGCAGAACCGCCAGGACGCCGTGAAGCTGCTGGCGCCCACGGTGGACGTGCTCATCGTGGTGGGCAGCCCCACCAGCTCCAACAGCAACCGGCTGCGCGAGCTGGCGCAGCGCCTGGGCACGCCTGCGTACATGGTGGATGCCGCGGCCGACCTGCAGCCGCAGTGGTTCAAGGACGGCGGCCGTGTGGGCCTGACGGCCGGCGCCTCGGCGCCGGACATCCTGGTGCAGCAGGTGATCCAGCGCCTGCGCGAGCTCGGTGCGCTGAGCGTGCGGCGCATGGCGGGTGTCGAGGAGCACATCCGCTTCCCGCTGCCCAAGGGCCTGGGCGATCGCTCCATGGCCGAAGCGGGCGAGGGCTGACGGGCGGTTCGCGGGTCGCGCCGGGCTTGAGCCCGGCCGCGGTGCCCGGCACGTGCCGGTGGTGTGCCTGGAAGGGGAGGGGCGGAGGGCTTCCTACAATCCCGCCTCTCAAAGGAACACCACACCATGCTCGATATCTCTTTGCTGCGCCGCGACCTCGACGCGGTGGTGGCCCGCCTGGAGGCGCGCAAGTCGCCGCAACCCTTCCTGGACGTGGAGCGCTTCCGGGCCCTGGAATCGGAGCGCAAGCGCATCCAGTCCGCCACCGAGGAGCTGCAGGCCAAGCGCAACTCGCTGAGCAAGCGCATCGGCCAGCTCAAGGCCAAGGGTGAGGACACCGCGCCGGTGATGGCCGAAGTGGCCGGCATCGGCGACGAGCTCAAGGCCGGGGCCGAGCGGCTGGACGCATTGCAGGCCGAGCTCCAGCAAATGCTGCTGAGCGTGCCCAACCTGCCGCACGAGAGCGTGCCGCTGGGCGCCGACGAGACGGCCAACGTCGAGGTGCGGCGCTGGGGCAGCCCGCGCGCGCTCGATTTCGAGCCGCGGGACCACGTGGACCTGGGCGCGCCGCTGGGGCTGGACTTCGAGACCGGCGTGAGGCTGGCGGGTTCGCGCTTCGCCTTCATGCGCGGCCCCATCGCGCGGCTGCACCGGGCGCTCGCGCAGTTCATGCTGGACGTGCAGACCACCGAGCACGGCTACACCGAGTGCTACACGCCCTACATCGTCAATCGCGAGGCGCTGCTGGGCACGGGCCAGCTGCCCAAGTTCCGCGAGGACATGTTCTGGGTGCTGCGCGGCGGCGACGAAGAGCAGGGCGAGCAGTACCTGATCTCCACCAGCGAGATTCCGCTGACCAACAGCGTGCGCGAGCAGATCCTGGATGCAGCGCAGCTGCCCATCAAGCTCACGGCGCACAGCCCCTGCTTCCGCAGCGAGGCCGGCAGCGCCGGGCGCGACACGCGCGGGATGATCCGCCAGCACCAGTTCGACAAGGTGGAGATGGTGCAGGTCGTGCGTCCGGAGGACAGCTACGCGGCGCTGGAAGAGATGGTGGGCCACGCCGAGGCGATCCTGCAGAAGCTGGAGCTGCCGTACCGCGTCGTGGCGCTGAGCAGCGGCGACATGGGCTTTGGTGCGGCCAAGACCTATGACCTGGAGGTGTGGCTGCCGGCGCAGAACACGTATCGCGAGATCAGCTCCTGCTCGAACTGCGAGGCCTTCCAGGCGCGGCGCATGCAAGCGCGCTTCCGCAATGCGCAGGGCAAGCCGGAGCTGGTGCACACGCTCAACGGTTCTGGTCTGGCGGTGGGGCGCACGCTGGTGGCGGTGCTGGAGAACTACCAGCGCGAGGACGGCAGCATCGATATCCCTGTGGCGCTGCGGCCATACCTCGGCGGGCTGGAGCAATTGCGCCCCTGACGCCACATCGGCACAAAAAAATGCGTGCCACTGGTGCGCAGTCAAAAAAGTCAGGATAGAATGCGAGGCTTCACTCGTTGACCGGAGTGAAGTTCCCGGAAAGGTGGCAGAGTGGTCGAATGCGCCGGACTCGAAATCCGGTATACAGGTTTCCTGTATCGAGGGTTCGAATCCCTCCCTTTCCGCCAGCGATGGCTGGCGTCTGACTGAGATGTCAGATTGGAAATTGCAGATTGTTGACAGCTTGCAAAAAGTTGTGCCATAATCTGCGGCTTCGCTGATCACAGCGTGGGCTTGTGAGGCGTAAGCCGCGCGAGTCTTCCGGGTAAGCGACAAGCAGTAAAAACCAAGTGTTTGACAAGGTTTTTAAAGCGTGTCAAAATCTCGTTCTTCGCTGATTAACGCAGCGACTGATTGCGAAAGCAGTCAAGCTCTTTAAAAACATACAGCCGATAAGCGTGGGCGTTCGGAGTGGTGACTGAGGTGTCTCAGGGTCGCAAGACCTGAGGTTTTTCGGAGCCTCGAACGCTCGATGCAGAAGTTGAAGTTTTCTTCAATTTCCTTTGAGCAGTAATATTCAAGATCGAACTGAAGAGTTTGATCCTGGCTCAGATTGAACGCTGGCGGCATGCCTTACACATGCAAGTCGAACGGCAGCACGGGAGCAATCCTGGTGGCGAGTGGCGAACGGGTGAGTAACGCATCGGAACGTGCCCAGTCGTGGGGGATAGCCCGGCGAAA
>NZ_AUMO01000043.1:1554-159758 GCF_000430725.1 Azohydromonas australica DSM 1124 | reverse complement strand
GGTCGGGAAAACACTCTATCAGCTCAAACGCGAGATGCTGTCCAACTATCTAAGAGCCGAGCTGCGCAGCCCGGCGGTGCGGATGGTGCTCGTTGCGTAAGTCCTAAAAAGTTAAGGCGGGAGATATGGAGGTAGAGGGGTTTGATATGGACAGATGGGATGAGTTGTTGGAGGCTATCAATATTGAGCACAATTGTTTTGCAAAAGGCTGGCCTAGAAAAGATGCTGTTATCAAGGTCGGCGAGGAGTTGCCTCTCCTTTATATTACGAAGGCGGATGGTGCTGAAGCATGTCACCTTGAAATGATAAAATTAATGGGTGGGACTGGATTTGAAGTATTCGTAGAATACCATTCGCTCTATGGTGACGTCAGTAGTGTTTTGGAGAGTACAAGGGTTAAATCAAAAACCGTCGAAGAATTGTACAGAGCGCTATCTGGTAAATAAAGTCGCGTGGTTGGTAATTTGAGTTCTCAGAACGCCCTGAACAAATGCGCATACAGACGGCTGGCCGTCAATTTCTCGGGCCGCCCGCGCAGCGTCAGGTGCACCTTTCCTGATTCGTCGCGCACGGCGGTGCGGATGCAGCGCGCCTGCACGATGGTGCCGCGGTGGATCTGCCAGAAGCGATCCGGGTCCAGCTGCGGCAACAGCTCCTTGAGCGGCATGCGGATCAAATGCTCGGCCTCGGCCGTGATCACGCGCACGTACTTGTCCGCCGCCTCGAAATACAGCACGTCCTCCACCGGCACGAAATGCACCGCGCTGCCGGCGCCGGCCTGGATCACCTGCAGCCGCGGCGGTGGCGGGGCGGACGCCGCCGGGCCCCCGGACTGCGCCAGCAGGCCGCGCAGCTGCGCCAGCGTGTCGTCCAGCGCCGGCGCCTGCGCGGCCGGGGCGGCCTGGCGCGCCGCCAGCGTCTGCCGCAAGCGCTGCACGCAGCGCGCCAGCCGCGCCGGCTCCACGGGCTTGAGCAGGTAGTCCACCGCCGCGTGCTCGAAGGCCTGCAGCGCGTAGTGGTCGTGCGCGGTGATGAACACCAGCAGCGGGAACGGCGCCTCCTGCGCCGGCCAGTCCTCGGCCAGCGCCTGCGCCACCTCCAGGCCCGTGAGCCCGGGCATGCGGATGTCCAGGAAGCACAGCGCCGGCCGCAGCGCCAGCGTCTTGCTCAGCGCCTGCACGCCGTCGCCCACGTTGGCCAGCACCTGCAGCTCGGGCCACTCGCGCCGCAGCGCCGCCTGCAGCGCCTGCGCCAGCAGCGGCTCGTCCTCGGCGATCAATGCGGTCGCCGCCGCCGTACTGCCCCTGTTGTTCGCGTCAGCAGCCATGGCTGCGCCTCCCGGTGTCGTCGTTCGCGGTCGCTGCCGGCTGCGGCCAGGGCAGGCGGATCAGCGCCAGCGTGCCGCCTTCTTCGTCACCAGCCGGCTCGACCTTGAGCGACGCGCGCTCGCCGAAGAGCGTCTGCAGCCGCTCGCGCACCTGCTGCAGGCCGAAGCCCGTGCCGGTGCGGGCTTCGGCAGGAGAGGGCGCCCGCAGCCCGATGCCGGTGTCGCGCACGCCCAGCAGCAGCGCTTCGCCCTCGCGGCGCGCCCGCACCTCCAGCCGCCCGGCGCCCACCTGCGGCTCCAGGCCGTGGCGGATGGCGTTCTCCACCAGCGGCTGCAGCAGCAGCGGCGGCACGGGGAGCGCGCGCAGCTCCTCCGGCAGCTCCAGCTCCACCGTCAGGCGCTCGCCCATGCGCATGCCCATGAGCGCCAGGTAGTCCGCCAGGCGCTCGAACTCGGCCGACAGCGGATGCGAAGGCGCGCGCGAGGCCGTGAGCGTGGAGCGCAGGAAGGCGATGAGCCGGTCCAGCATCGCCTGCGCGCGCGGCGGGTCCAGCTCGATGAGCACGCGTAGGTTGGCCAGGGTGTTGAACAGCATGTGCGGCTCCAGCTGCGACTGCAGCATCGCGAGCCGCGCCAGCGTGGCATCGCGCTCCAGCGCGGCCTGCTGCGCGCGGTGGAAGTCCAGCCGCCCGCGGCCGTAGAAGAACAGGCTGCCCAGGGTGCCGAACACCACGCCGATCGCCACGTAGCCCGCCAGCCGCCGCGGGTCGGCCTGCCACAGCGACCAGGTGGACTGGTTCACGATCCAGTCGCCGATGGTGGTGCCCAGCACGTAACCGGCCAGCACGCCGAGCACCGACAGCGCCACGCCGCGGCGCCCGTGCGGCCAGCCGGTGCGCGGATCGGGCCGCAGGAACAGCCGGCCGATGTCGATGAACAGCCAGATCGACAGCCCGATGGCCTGGGCATAGACCATCTGCACCCACAGCGGCTTGCCCGCGGGCAGCGCCAGCACCACCGCGATGGCGCTGTTGAACAGCAGCAGCAGCGCCAGGTGCCGCAGGAACATCGCCGGGGTGATGGTGGCGCGCACGGCGGACGGGCTGGGCGGGGGCGGGCCGAAGTGGTCGAAGACGGGCATGGCGGGGAACGGAAGGGAAAGCCGGTGGGCGGATTGTGTGGAGGCTGGGGGCGGGCTCGTTGGCCGGTTCACACGTCTCGCTAGAACGCCACCGTCGCCGCCAGGAACCCCGTGCGCCGCGCCGGCAGCTGTGCCAGCAGCGCGTCCGACGGGCCGCCGTACTGCCGCAGGCCGCCCTCCAGGCGCCAGCGGTCGCCCTGCCAGGCCAGCGACGCGGCGAGGGCGCGCCCGCGGTCGGCCGGGTTGACCAGCAGCTCCGCCACCGGCTCGCAGCCCTCGTGCTTCCAGGACACGCGCAGCAACGCGGCATCGCGGCGCAGGTTCTGCACGTTCCACGGCGTGGCCTGCCAGGCCAGGTTGCCCGCCAGCGCCGGGTGCAGCGCCGACGGCAGCCCGGGCTGCGTTCCCAGCGCCGACAGCGCCGCGTTGCGCGCGTTCCAGGTGTCCCAGGCCGCGTCCGGCAGCGTGGTGCCGTCGTGCCAGACCTCGGCCAGCACGCTGACTTGGTCCGCGGTGGTCCAGGTCGCGCCCAGCAGCCACTGCGAGGCCGCGCCCAGCGTGGCCTCGCGCCAGGGGTTGGCGCCCGCCACCGGCAGGCCGCCGGCGCCGGGCACGGCGTCCGGCGCGAAGCCGTCGTGGCGCCGCATCCAGCGCGCCGACGCGTGCAGCTCCACCGACTCCGACGCCACCCAGGCCAGCGCCGCGCCCACGCTGCCCTGCGTGCGCTCGCCCCAGCGCAGGAAACCGTGCCAGTCGGCCGCGCCCGCGCGCCGGTAGGCGCGCAGCGCCAGCGCGCTCTCCTCGCCGCGGCGGGCCTCCCCGGCGGGGGTGTTCAGGTGATGCGGATTGGCCCACACCAGCGTCCAGGCGCTGTCGATGTTGAACCCTTCGAGCTGCAGCAGCGGCCGGCCTTCGGGCCGGGGCGCCAGGAGCAGGCGCCGCGGCTCGACCTGCACCACGTCGTTGGGCCGGAAGGCGTAGCCCACGTCCCAGGCCACGACCTTCTTGCCCGCGCTCCACTGCACGCCCTCGCCCGGCAGGGCCGACGGCGCCTCGCCGCTGGCGTAGAGCTCGTTGAAGCGCGCGTCCTGCGCGTGCGTGCCGCCTTCGCGGCGTTCCTGGCGCAGGTAGAGGTCGGCCGAGACGAAGCGCAGCTGGCCCCGCAGCCCGGCCTCCAGCACCGCGGCGTCGCGCGGCGTCGCGGCGGTGCCCGGCGCGATGCGGTTCGCCTCGGCCAGCGGGCCGTGGCCGTTGGCGCGCTGCAGCTCCACGTGCGCGCGCAGCTCGCCGTTCCAGGCGGGGGGCGCCTCGGCGTGGGTGCCGGCGTGCAGGGCCAGCGCCAGGAGGATCGGCAGCAGGGTGCGCACGCTCACTCCAGCGGCGGGTTGCGCGCCAGGAACATCGGGTTCATCCACGCCTCGGGCACGCGCTTCGGCGTTCGCGACAGGTAGCGCACGCGCGTCTCCTTGTGCGTGCCGAGCTCGTCGCGCAGCACCATCTCCGCCACCGTGGTGGGCGCCTCGGGGCGGTCCAGGACGAAGCGCGCCTGCTTGGCCAGCTTGTCGGACTGCACGTACAGCTCCGCGCGCAGCGGCTCGCGCCGGGCCTTGCCCAGCCACAGCTCGATGCGCTGGTAGCTCACGCCCGCGCGCGTGGCGCGCAGCTGCAGGTGCCAGCAGGGCTGGCCCTCGCAGGACTCCTCGCCCACCAGCGTGCCGGCGTAGTCCTCGGCCCAGCTCAGCGTGGCGATGTCGCCGGTGGAGGCATCGCCCAGCAGCTTCTGCAGCGGCGTGATGCGCAGCGGGCGCTGGCTGCCGGGCATCAGCAGCCAGAAGTCGTCGCCCAGCATCAGCACCCGCTGCCCGGCCTCGGCCGGCGAGCGCATCAGCACCAGCGAGCGGTGCCCGGACTGCACGAACACGGTGTACAGGCGCTCCTTCTCCACCGCGCCGTCGCGGCCCAGCACCTGCACCCGGGTCTCGACCTGCAGGCTGTCGTCGCTGACGCGCCAGCGGTCGGCGGCGCGCAGCAGCGCGGCGGGGTCCTCGGCGGCGGTGGCCGGGTGCAGGAACAGGCCGCAGATGGCGACCAGCAGCGTGGCCAGGAAGCACTTCATGGGGTGGTTGCGTTCACACATGGGCCAGCGCCTCCACGATGGGCTTGCGCACCGTGCGCCGCGCCACCAGGGCCGCGGCCAGCGTCGAGAGCTTGAGCATCAGGAAGAGCACGCCCAGGACCATCGCGGGCTCGATGGCGATCAGCAGCGGGTAGCCCTCGCTGCGCCCGGGCGGCGGCGGCATCTGCACCGGGAACACCAGCAGCGCCACCGACACCGCCAGCGCCAGCAGCACGCCCGCCACGGCGCCGGCGCCGCCCAGCAGCAGCCCCTCCAGGGCCAGCGTGCGCAGCAGCTGCCGCGGCAGGGTGCCCAGCGCGCGCAGGGTGCCGATCTCGCGGGTGCGCTCGATCACGGCCATGGCCATGGCGCTGGCGACCACGAACACCACGATCACGCCGATCACCAGCCCCATCACGCCGAAGATGCGGTTGTAGAGGGCGCGCACGCTGCGGTAGAAGACCGCGCGCTCCAGCCAGGTCTGCACCTTGAGCTGCGGATGCATCGCCTGCAGCCGCGCCTGCGCCGGCGCGGTGGCCTCCATGCCGCGCAGGAACACGCCCAGCGTGGAGACGCGCTGCGTGTCCAGCAGCTTCTGCGCGGTGGCGACGTCGGTGAACAGCAGGCGCTGGTCCATCTCCGGGATGCCGGTGGAGAACACGCCCTTGACCTGCACGTCCATGGCGTTGAGTACGCCCTGCGTGGTGGTGGACAGCAGCGTCAGCCCGGTGCCGGGCCCGGCCTTGAGGCTGCGCGCCAGGCCGGCGCCCAGCATCACGGCGCCCTGGTCGCGGTTGGTGAGCACCTGGCCGGCCGTGACCGACAGGAACGGCCCCTTCACGGCGAACTCGCTGTCGGGCTCGATGCCCACGGCCATCATCACGGTGGACTTCTCGCCGTTGCTGACCAGCCCGTTGAACTCCACGCGCGGCAGCACGTGGCGCACGTCGGGGTCGGCCAGCAGCAGCCGGCGCAGTTCCGCCGCGCCTTCGAGGCCGTGCTGCAGCGGCACGTCCTCGTTGCCGTCGAACTGCGCCGGCGTGCCGATCACGAGGTGGCCGCTGTCGCGCGCCGCGGCCTGCTCCAGCGACTGGTAGGTGGCCAGCGCGAAGCCCCCGGCCAGCAGCAGCGCGGCCGTGCCCAGGGCGGTGATGCACACCGTCACCAGCGAGCGGCGGCGGTTGCGCAGCGTGTTGAGCGCCGCGAGGCGCATCCAGGCGAGCAGGCTCATGCGGCGCTCCGTTCCAGGCATTGGCTGTTGCCAGCGGCGCCGGCTTCCGGCTCGATGCGCCCGTCGAGCAGGCGCACGACGCGGTCGCAGCGGCGGGTGAGGCGGTCGTCGTGGGTGGCGATGACGAAGGCGGCACCCTGGGCGTGGCACAGCGCGCGCATGAGCTCCAGCACGGTGTCGGCGCTGTGCGAGTCCAGGCTGGCGGTGGGCTCGTCGGCGATCACCAGGGCCGGGCGCTTCACGAGGGCGCGGGCGATGGCCACGCGCTGGCGCTGGCCGCCGGAGAGCGCGTCGGGCCGGTGCGCGGCGTGCTCGGCCAGGCCCACCTGGGCCAGCACCTCGGCCACGCGCTGCCGGCGCTGGGCGGCGGGCATGCCGGCCAGGAACAGCGGGAAGTCCACGTTCTCCGCCGCCGTCATGACGGGCACGAGGTTGAAGCCCTGGAAGACGAAGCCCAGGGCGTCGCGGCGCAGCAGGGTGGCGCGCGTCTCGTCGAGCGCGTGCACCGGCGTGCCGCGCAGCGCGACGGTGCCGGCGTCGGGGCGGTCGATGAGGCCGCAGAGGTTGAGCAGCGTGCTCTTGCCGCTGCCCGAGGGACCGACGAGGGCCAGCATCTCGCCGGCGAACACGTCCAGGTCCACGCCGCGCAGCGCGTGCACCACGTGCTGGCCCAGGCGGTGGGTCTTGTGGATGCCGCGCAGGGACATCACGGGCGCGGCGGTCGGGGCGGGAGAAGCGCCGGATGGGCGCGGGGGCAGAGGGCTCATGGGGCAGTCCGGGCAGGGTGGCTCACGGACCGCAGGCTAGGGAGGCACTGCGCACAGTGCAGCAGGGGTGCGACGAAGTGCGCGGTGGGGGCGCGAAGTGGAGAAAAGCGCGGGTCGGTGGAGGCCGGTCTTGCGTCCCGGGTGTTCAAGCCGCATCAGCCCGCTCTCACGGGACGCACCCTTCCAGCGCGCCGTCAGCCCCAGCCAAAGGCCCAGTAGGACAATCCCCCGTTGTGCAGGCCTCGCGAGACCTGCCGGGCAAGACGGCTGCTCGATGTGCCGGGCCACGGCCGCGCCGGGCTTCTGCCCGGCTGAAGGCGGCCAGAGCGTCCATGCCGTCTTGCCCCGACGACCAGGACAGGGAGTGACCAATGAAAAAAATCTACCTCGCCGGCCCCGATGTGTTCTTCCGGGACGCCACCGCCCGCTACGACCGGCTGCGCGCGCTGTGTTCGCAATACGGCATGCGCGCCGTCGCGCCCGTGGATGGCAACGAGCCGCCCGCCGGGCTGGACAAGACGGCCCAGGCCGAGTGGATCTACCAGGGCAACATGGCCCACCTGCGCGGCTGCGACGCGGTGCTGGCCAACGTGATGGCCTTCCGCAACCCCGTGGAGCCGGACTCCGGCACGGTGTTCGAGATCGGCGCGGCCGTGGCCCTGGGCAAGCCGGTGGCGGTGTACGACCCCGAGCTGCGCCGCGGCAGCGCCGAGCGCGTGCAGGCCGCCTTCGGCCGCGTGCAGGGGCCGCCGGGCCAGCTTTTCGACGCCGTGCACGGCTTCCTCATCGAGGACTTCGACCAGCCGCTGAACCTCATGCTCGCGCGCTCGTGCTCGATGCACACGCGCGTGGAAGAGGCGGTGTCCACCCTGGCCCAGATGCTGGGCGTGCTCCGGCGCTGAGCCGGCGTGCCGCCGCTTTCCGTTCTTCTGCTGGCCCTGGCCATCGCCGCGGTCTGGCTGCCCACGCTGCGGCTGGGACGCACGCGCGCCCTGCCGCCGGCGCTGCCGCTGGCCGCCGCGGCGGTCGCGGCCGGCTGGTTCACCGGCGTGCTGGATGCGCGCGGCGCGCTGGCCGCCGCGGGGCTGGCGGCGCTGGCCGGCGCCTCCCGGCTTCTCACGGCGCCTGGGCCGCGCCGGCTGCTGGGCGGCGCCGCGCTGGCGCTGGCTTTCGCTCTGGCGATGCACCTCGTGCCCGGCTTCAGCCCCGTGGTGGTGCTGGACGGGTTGCGCCTGGGTGCCGACACGGCGCCGCTGCGCCTGGCCTTCCACTTCGACGCCGGCCTGGCCAGCCTCGTGATCGCGCTGTGCTTCTGCCGCCGCGTGGGCGGCCCGGCCGAGGCCGGCGCGGTGCTGCGCCGCGCGGCGCCGGTGGCGCTGGCCACGGCGGCGCTGGTGCTGGCCTTGGCCTGGGGCGCGGGCCTGGTGCGGCCCGACCTGAAGTGGCCTGCCTTCACCGCGGCCTGGCTGCTGAAGATGCTGCTGTGGACCTGCGTGCTGGAGGAGGCCTTCTTCCGCGGCGTGGTCCAGGAGCGCCTGGCGGCCTGGGGGCCGATCGCCGCGCGCCCGGCGCTGCGCGCGCTGCCGGTGCTGGCGGCGGCGCTGCTGTTCGGCCTGGCGCACCTGCCCGGCGGCGCCGCCTACGCCGCGCTGGCGACGCTGGCCGGCGCGGGCTACGGCTGGGCCTACGCGCGCACGCGGCGCATCGAGGCGGCGATCGCGGCGCACTTCCTGCTGAACACCGCGCACTTCCTGGGCTTCAGCTACCCGCTGCTGCTCAGGAGCTGAGCCCCTGCAGCGCCTGACGCGCCGTGGCGGCCTGCGGCGCGTTGCGCGCCAGCACCGCCTCGAAATGGCGCCGCGCCTCCGCCGGCTTGCCGGCCTTGACCGCCTGGCGCCCGGCGTACATCAGCACCGCGCCCTGGAAGCCGGCTGGCGAGGCGGCCAGCAGCGGGCTGCCCAGCACGTCGGCCAGCAGCTGCTCGCCGCGCGGGCCGCGCTTGAACATCGGGGGCAGGCCCAGGAACACGCTGGCGGCGACGTAGCGCGTCTCCAGGCTGGCCGGCGTACCGCGGTAGAGCGGGCGGTCGTGCGCGGGCTGCAGCAGCGCCAGCGCCTTGTCGATGCGCGCCAGCCCCTCCTCGGTGAGGCTGAGCTTGCGCCAGGGCGCCCAGGCGTCGCGGCCCTTGAGCGCCTGCGCTGCGCCGGCATAGGCCAGCAGCACCGGGTTGGCCGGATCGGCCTGGGACAGCGCCGCGAACTTCTCGGCCGCGGCGTCGGAGGCGGCGCTGTCGCCACCGTCCATGGCGCGGTCCAGCGACTGCCACGCGGCGTCGAAGGCGGCGTCGCCGCTGGGCGGGGCGGCGAGGGCGAAGGCGGCCTGCAGCGCCAGCGCGGCGGCGGCCAGGCCCAGGGCGAAACGGCGGCGGGTGGGGGAGGGGTTCATGTGTCGGTCCGTGGCGAAGTGGAGCAATCGGACCGAAGGCTAGGCAGCGCCGCCCCGCGCCGCAGCCGCGCTGCGACGGCCGGCCGCCGGCGTTCGCGAAATGCCGCTGCCGCGGCGGGAGCCGCGACGGCTCGGCGGCGTTACGCCACCGTCTGCCGCACCGCGCGCTCCCAGCGCGCCATCAGCTCCTGGGCACGCTCGCGCTCCATGCCGGGCGTGAACACGCGCTCGGGCTGCCACTGCGCCGCCAGCTCGTCGAGCACCTGCCACACCCCGGCGGCGAGCCCCGCCAGGTAGGCCGCGCCCAGGGCGGTGGTTTCCGTCACGCGCGGGCGCAGCACCGGGATGCCCAGCAGGTCGGCCTGGAACTGCATCAACAGGTCGTTGACGCTGGCGCCGCCGTCCACGCGCAGCTCGCTCACCGGCGCGCCGCCGCCGTCCTGCGCGTCGCGGCTCATGGCCAGCAGCAGCGCCGCGCTCTGGTAGGCGATGCTCTCCACGGCCGCGCGCGCCACGTGCGCCGCGGTGCTGCCGCGCGTCAGCCCCAGGATCGCCCCGCGCGCGTCGCCGTTCCAGTACGGCGCGCCCAGCCCGGTGAAGGCCGGCACGAAGACCACGCCGCCGCTGTCGGGCACGCTGCGGGCGAGCGCTTCCACCTCGGAGCTGGAGCGGATCGCGTGCAGCCCGTCGCGCAGCCACTGCACCACCGCGCCGGCCACGAACACGCTGCCCTCCAGCGCGTACTGCGCCGCCGCGCCGGGCTGCGCCGCGGCGGTGCTGATGAGCCCGTTGCGCGAGCGCTGCAGCCGGTTGCCGGTGTGCATGAGCAGGAAGCAGCCGGTGCCGTAGGTGTTCTTGGCCATGCCCGGGGTGAAGCAGCCCTGGCCGAAGAGCGCGGCCTGCTGGTCGCCGGCCACGCCGCACACGGAGATGGGCGCGCCGAAGAGGTCGGCCTCGGTGTGGCCGTAGTGGTGGCTGGAAGGCAGCACCTCCGGCAGCACCGCGGCCGGGATGTCGAAGGCCGCCAGCAGTTCCTCGTCCCAGCGCTGGCGCGCGATGTCGTAGAGCATGGTGCGCGACGCGTTGCTCACGTCGGTGGCGTGCAGGCGCGAGCCCGTGAGCTGCCACAGCAGCCAGCTGTCCACGGTGCCGAAGGCCAGCTCGCCGCGCTCGGCGGCCGGCCGCGCGCCGGGCACGTTGTCCAGCAGCCAGCGCAGCTTGGTGGCGCAGAAGTAGCTGTCCACCACCAGCCCGGTGCGCTCGCGCACCAGCGTTTCCAGGGGCGTGCCGCGCAGCTGCGCGCACATCGGCTCGCCGCGCCTGTCCTGCCACACGATGGCGCGGTGCAGCGGCCGGCCCGTGGCGCGTTCCCACAGCAGCGTGGTCTCGCGCTGGTTGGCGATGCCGATGGTCAGCACGTCGCGCGCCGTGATGCCGGCCTGCGCCAGCGCCTGGCGCGCGGTGTCGAGCTGCGTGCGCCAGATCTCCTGCGGGTCGTGCTCGACCCAGCCCGGCTGCGGGTAGTGCTGCTCAAGCTCGCGCTGCGCCAGCGCCACCACGCGGCCCGCGGTGTCGAAAACGATGCTGCGCGAGCTGGTGGTGCCCTGGTCCAGGGCGAGGAGGAAGCTCATGGCGGGTGTCTCCTGCTGTTGTCTTGTCCGCCCAGCTTAGGCCGGCTGCCGGCCCGCGGAAAAACGACCGCCATGCTCCACGCCCGCCCGACCAGGCGTGTAACCAGCCTTCTCCACCGCCCGCCGTCGGTGGTAGCGCGCGGCGCCGGAGCGCCGCGCCGGCCGATTCAGTCAGCTCAGAACACGCCCGCCTTCTCGGCCGCCTCCATCAGCGTGCGCGCCATGGTGCCCATGCCGGCGTTGAAGTCGCTGGTGGTGGTGCTGGTGCGCGCCGACCACAGCAGCCGGCCGCTGCCGGCCTCGGTGAAGCTGCTGTTGGCGGCAAAGCCGGGGTTCGAGGCGTAGCCGCCACCGCCGATGGGCACCGACACGCCCACGCCGGCGCCCACGTGCCCGCCGCCGAAACCGAAACCGCCGATGCCGATGGAGAAGGGCGAGGGCCTGGACACCTGCCCGCTGTCCGGCGTGACCGAGGTCAGCAGCAGCGCCGTGGCACCGGCCGTGCGCGCCGCGCCCACGTAGGCCTCCGCGCCGCGGCCCACGCCGCCAGCCGCGGCCGGCGGCTGCGCCGGGCGCACCGGCGTGAGCCCGCGCGCCGTGGCTTCCTCGCTCATGCGGTCCAGGCACAGCTGCTGCAGCGTGGTTTCGGCCGCCTCGCACACCACCAGTACGCGCGCGCCCTGCAGCGGCTTGGCGCCGAGCTGCGGATCGGACCAGGTGGCCTCGGGCCCGCTGGCGCAGCCGGCCAGGAAGGCGGCGGCCGCGGCGGCCAACAGGGCCGTCAGCGCAGTGGTACGCGGGGCGCCCGTGGGCGCCGGCAGGGCATGTCTCGTGCTCGAACTCATGGCGGTCTCCTGCACCGGAAGCAGGCAAGCGACATGCCCTGCAGCGGGCAGACCCACGGAGGATCCTCATGGCCCTTTCCCCGACCACGCGCCATTTCTCCATGCTCCGCGGCTTCGCGCTGGCGGATTTCTTCACCCTGGGCAACGCCGCCTGCGGCATGGCTGGCGTGCTGCTGGCCATGGGCTTCATGGCCGAGCCGGAGATCCGGCAGTTCCTGCTGGCCGCGGCCATGGCGCCGCTGGCGCTGGCCTTCGACGTGCTCGACGGGCGCGTGGCGCGCTGGCGGCGCCAGTCCTCGCCGCTGGGGCGCGAGCTGGACTCGCTGGCCGACATCGTCTCCTTCGGCGTCGCACCGGCAGTGCTGGCGCATGCCGCGGGCATGGACGGCGGCTGGGACGTGGCGGCGCTGATCTACTTCGTCTGCTGCGGCGTCAGCCGCCTGGCGCGCTACAACGTCACGGCCGAGACGCTGTCCGAGGGCGGCGACAAGGTGAAGTACTTCGAAGGCACGCCCATTCCCAGCAGCGTGCTGCTCACCGCCGTGCTGGCGCTGGCCGCCTGGCAGGGCCGCATCGGCGAGGACCTGTGGCTGGGCGCCTGGGAGCTGGGCCCCTGGGTGCTGCACCCGCTGTCGCTGCTGTTCGTACTCTCGGGCTCGCTGATGATCAGCAAGACGCTGCACATCCCCAAGCTCTGAGCCGCCGCCCGGCACGAGGCAGCGCGCCCGGGCGGGCCGCCCGGGCCGCCCGGGCCGCCCGGGGACAATCCGCTTGATGTGGATTGGAACCTTCTTCGCCCTGGCCGCCGGACTGATGTGGGGCCTGGTATTCGTCTCCCCGCTGCTGCTGCCCGAGTACCCCGCGGCGCTGCAGTCCTTCGGCCGCTACCTGGCGTTCGGGCTGATCGCGCTGCCGCTGGCCTGGCTGGACCGCGCACGGCTGCGCGAGCTCACGCGCGCGGACTGGCGCGAGGCGCTGCGGCTCGCGCTGGTGGGCAACCTGCTCTATTACCTGTGCCTGGCCGCGGCGATCCAGCGCGCGGGCGGGCCGCTGCCGACCATGATCATCGGCACGCTGCCGGTGGTGATCGCGGTGGTCTCCAACCGCCGCAACGCCTGGCGCGACGGCCGGCTGCCCTGGGCGCGGATGCTGCCCTCGCTGGGGCTGATCGCCGCCGGCATCGCGTTGGTGAACCGTGCCGAGTTCGAGCAGATGCGCGCCGACCCGCAGGCCGACCCGGCGCGCTACGCCCTGGGCGCGCTGCTGGCCTTCGTCGCGGTGGCGTGCTGGACCTGGTACCCGATCCGCAATGCCGACTGGCTGCGTGCGCACCCGGACCGCAGCCCGCGCACCTGGGCCACGGCGCAGGGCGTGGCCACGCTGGTGCCGGCGCTGCTGGGCTACGCGGGCTTCTGGCTGTGGTCGGGCGTGGGGGGCGGCGCCTTCGAGTTGCCTTTCGGGCCGAGGCCGCTGCAGTTCGTGGGGCTGATGTTCACGATCGGCCTCTTCGCCTCGTGGCTGGGCACGCTGTGCTGGAACGAGGCCAGCCAGCGCCTGCCCACGACCATCGCGGGGCAGCTGATCGTGTTCGAGACGCTGTCGGCGCTGGCCTACGCCTTCATCCTGCGCGGCACGCCCCCGCCGCCGGCGACGCTGGCGGGTGTTGCGCTGCTGGTGGCGGGCGTGATGTGGGCGTTGAGAGTGCGGCCGGAGCGGGTGGCGGTGTGAGAAACCGAGTCAAAGCGGGTTCATGACCCTGCGGGGCACCCCGCTTGCACGCCCCGGCGATCGTTGTCCCACCGGAGCAGTCCCTCATGAACACCCCTCAGCAAACTCAAGAACTGGCCCAGCGCTTCATCCACGCCCTGAACCACCTGGAGGACCAGGGCGACGCGGCGCTGGACGAGTTGCTGGACCTTTTCGCCAACGACGCGCGGCTGCGCAACCCGATGCTGCAGCGCGAGCAGCGGGAGCTGCAGGGCCGTGAGGACATCGCCGATTTCTGGCGCCAGTACTGCGGCGCCTTTGCCGACATCCACTCCGACTTCTCCGAAATCACAGCCAACGACCATGCCGCGGGGCTGTTCTGGCGCTCGCACGGCACCGACCCCAGCGGAAAGCCCGTGGCCTACGACGGCGTCACGCTGCTGCGCCTGGACGACAGCGGGCGCATCGCGGACTTCCAGGGGTATTTCGACAGCCGCGAGGTGGTGGTGGACACCAGGGGCTGAAGCCCGGGACAAGGCGCGCGGACCTCCCGGCCCGCGCTGGAGGCTTGGTCAGCCTTTGGCCAACGCCTCGTCCACGACCTCCACCCAGTGCCGCACCGGCGTGCCGGTGCCGCTTTGCAGGTGCTGGATGCAGCCCACGTTGGCCGAGACGATGCAGTCGGGCTGCGTGGGCAGCAGCTGCGCCAGCTTGCGGTCGCGCAGCCGGTGCGACAGCTCGGGCTGCAGCACCGAGTACGTGCCCGCCGAGCCGCAGCACAGGTGCGCCTCGCCCACGGCCAGGTTGACCTCGAAGCCCAGCGCCCGCAGCCCCGACTCCACGCCCCCGCGCAGCTGCTGCCCGTGCTGCAGCGTGCACGGCGGGTGGAACGTCAGGCGATGCGGCGCGGCGCCGGCCGGCACGTTCGGCTGCGGCGCCTTCGCCGCCAGCTTCGGCTGCAGCAGCGGCACCAGGTCGGGCAGCAGCTCCGACAAGTCCTTGGTGAGCGCCGAGATGCGCTCGGCGCGGCCGGCATAGGCCGGGTCGTGCTTGAGCGCCTTGCCGTAGTCCTTGACCATCACGCCGCAGCCCGAGGCGTTCATGACGATGGCCTCGACCTGGTCCAGCAGCGGGGTCCAGGCGTCCACGTTGCGGCGCATGTCGTTGAGCCCGCCCTCCACGTCCGACAGGTGCGAGCGGATCGCGCCGCAGCAGCCGGCCTCCGGCGCCACCAGCGCCTGGATGCCTGCGGCGTCCAGCACCCGCGCCGTGGCGGCGTTGATGTTGGGCGCCATCGAGGGCTGCACGCAGCCGGCGAGCATCAGCACCTTGCGCGCGTGCTCGCGCCGGGGCCACTCGTGTGCGCGCGGCGGCGTCTTCTCGGGCACCTTCTCGCGCAGGCTGGCCGGCACCAGCGGCCGCAGCGCCTGGCCCAGCTTGAGCGCCGGGGCGAACAGCGGCGAGGTCAGGCCTTCCTTGAGCAGCCAGCGCTTGGCGCGCTCGCCCGCCGGGCGCTGCACCTTCTTCTCGACGATGTTGCGGCCGATGTCGGCCAGCGCGCCGTAGTTGACGCCCGAGGGGCAGGTGCTCTCGCAGTTGCGGCAGGTCAGGCAGCGGTCCAGGTGCAGCTGCGTGGCGCGCGTGGGCTCGCCGCCCTCGAGCACCTGCTTCATCAGGTAGATGCGCCCGCGCGGACCGTCGAGCTCGTCACCCAGCAGCTGGTAGGTCGGGCAGGTCGCGGTGCAGAAGCCGCAGTGCACGCACTTGCGCAGGATCGCCTCGGCCTCCTGGCCCTCCGGCGTATCGCGGAATTCGGGAGCGAGATTGGTTTGCATCGTTCACTTTCACCGCCCGGGCCGATGCCACGCCACAGCCCGCCGCCCGATGGGCGGCAGGACCTTCGCGGGCTTGGCCCGGACGTCAAAACTTTCGACTCGAAAAGATTCAGAGATCCGGATAGAGCCGCCCGGGGTTGAACACCCGGTCGGGATCGAAAGCCGCCTTGAGCTGGCGATGGATGCGCGCCAGCGGCGGCGACAGCGGGGCGAACACGCCCACGCGCTTGTCCTTGGCGGCATACAGCACGGCATGGCCGCCGGCACGCTGCGCCGCCTGGCGCACCTGCACCGGGTCCCGGTCCGTCAGCACCCAGCGCTGCGCGCCGCCCCACTCGACCAGCTGGTGGCCGCCCAGGTCCGCCAGCGGCGCGGCCGTCTGCGGTACCGACAGCCGCCACAGCGTGCGCTCGCCCTGCGCCACCGACGTGGCCGCGAGCTGGAAGAAGTCGTCGCGCTGGTCGCGCAGGCCCAGCCAGAAGGCTGCGGCGGACTCCTCGTCCACCACCTCGCCGCCCAGCCGCGCGCAGGCCGAGTCCACCGCGGCGCGGGCGCCCGAGAGGCGCAGCACCAGCGTGCCGTTCCACCAGGCGCTGGCGTTGAGCGGCAGCGGCTGCCCGCCCCACATGTTGAGATGGCGCAGCGCCGTCTCCTGGTCGAGCTGGAAGCGCAGCGTGCGCGTGGCCACCGGCACCGGCAGCACCTTCAGGCTCACCTCGCAGATCAGCCCCAGGATGCCCAGCGAGCCCGCGAGCATGCGCGCCACGTCGTAGCCGGCCACGTTCTTCATCACCTGGCCGCCGAAGCTCACCACCTCGGCCTTGCCGCTGAGCAGCGTGGCGCCCAGCACGTAGTCGCGCACGGCGCCCGCGGTGGCGCGCGCCGGGCCCGCCAGGCCCGCGGCCACCATGCCGCCCACGGTGCCGCGGCCGCCGTCGACCTGGAAGCGAGGCGGCTCGAAGGGCAGGTACTGGCCCTTCTCGGCCAGCGCCGCCTCCAGCTCTTCCAGCGGCGTGCCGGCGCGCACCGTCACCACCAGCTCGGTGGGCTCGTAGCTGCTGATGCCCGCAAGCACGCGCGTGTCCAGCGCCTCGCCGCGCGGCGCCTCGCCATAGAAGCGCTTGCTGCCGTGGCCGCGGATCTCGAAGGTGCCCTTGGCGGCGCGGGCGGTCTGCACCTGGTCGATCAGGCGCGCCAGCACGGGGTCCTGCGCCCCGGGCGTGTCGGTCATGGTGCTCATGTCAGAAGCGCTCCAGCTCGGGGAAGGGCAGCAGGCCCTTCTTCACATGCATCTTTCCGTACTCGGCACAGCGGTGCTTGCTGGGCACGACCTTGCCCGGGTTGAGCGTGCCGGCCGGGTCGAAGGCGGCCTTGAGCGCCAGCATCTGCTCGCGCTCGGCGGGGCTGAACTGCACGCACATCGAGTTGAGCTTCTCGATGCCCACGCCGTGCTCGCCCGTCACCGTGCCGCCCATGGCGACGCTGGTTTCCAGGATGTCGGCGCCGAACAGCTCGCAGCGGTGCAGCTGGTCGGGGTCGTTGGCATCGAACAGGATCAGCGGGTGCAGGTTGCCATCGCCGGCGTGGAACACGTTGGCGCAGCGCAGCTGGTACTTCTTCTCCATCTCCTGGATCGCCAGCAGGATGTCCGCCAGGCGCTTGCGCGGGATGGTCGAGTCCATGCACATGTAGTCGGGGCTGATGCGACCCGAGGCCGGGAAGGCGTTCTTGCGCCCGCTCCAGAAGCGCAGCCGCTGGCCCTCGTCGCGGCTCACGGTGATGCCGATGGCGCCGCTGGCTTCGAGCACCGCCACCATGCGGCCGATTTCCTCCTCGACCTCCTCCGGCGTGCCGTCGCTCTCGCACAGCAGGATCGCCTCGGCGGTCAGGTCATAGCCGGCATGGACGAAGTCCTCGACCGCCGCCGTCATGGGCTTGTCCATCATCTCCAGCCCGGCCGGGATGATGCCCGCGGCGATGATGTTGGCCACCGCGTCGCCGGCCTTTCGCACGTCGTCGAAGCTGGCCATGATGCAGCGCGCCAGCTGGGGCTTCGGGACCAGCTTCACGGTCACCTCGGTGACCACGGCCAGCATGCCCTCGCTGCCCACCATCACCGTGAGCAGGTCCAAGCCGGCGGCGTCCAGCGCCTCCGAGCCGAACTCCACGGCCTCGCCCTCGACGGTGAAGCCGCGCACCTTGAGCACGTTGTGCACGGTCAGGCCGTACTTCAGGCAGTGCACGCCGCCGGAGTTCTCCGCAACGTTGCCGCCGATGGTGCAGGCGATCTGGCTGCTCGGGTCGGGCGCGTAGTAGAGGTTGTGCGGCGCGGCGGCCTCGCTGATGGCGAGGTTGCGCACGCCGCACTGCACGACCGCGGTGCGGCTGACCGGGTCGACCTTCAGGATCTTGTTGAACTTGGCCAGCGACAGCGTCACGCCCAGCGCGTGCGGCATGGCGCCGCCCGACAGGCCCGTGCCGGCGCCGCGCGCCACCACCGGCACGCCGAGCTGGTGACAGGCGCGCAGCACCGCGGCCACCTGGGCCTCGGTCTCGGGCAGCGCCACCACCAGCGGCGACTGCCGGTAGGCCGTGAGGCCGTCGCACTCGTAGGGCGTGGTCTCCTCGTCGCGCCACAGCAGCGCGTGCGCGGGCAGCGCGGCCTGCAGCGCCGCGACCACCTGCGACCGGCGCTGGGAGCGCTCGGCGGCGGAGGGCAGGTCTTGGGAAGCGTTCATGGACGGCCTCCTGTTGTGTGAAGAGTTGAAAGCGAGGGGCTGAAACGAAAACCGGCCCCTCGGGGCCGGTCTGAAGCGTCAGGCGATCAGTGGATCACCATCAGCGTGAAGGGCCAGACGTAGGCCTGCATCGTCACGAAGATGCCCACCAGGCAGGCCAGGGCCACCGAGTGGAAGAAGACGTAGCGCAGGATGTCGCCCTCGTGGTTGAACCAGCGCGTGGCGGTGGAGGCAACGACGATGGATTGTGCGTCGATCATCTTGCCCATGACGCCGCCCGAGGAGTTGGCCGCGCCCATGAGGTTGGCCGACAGCCCCAGCTGCTCCGCCGCCACCTTCTGCATGCCGCCGAAGAGCACGTTGGACGCCGTGTCCGAGCCCGTGAGCGCCACGCCCAGCCAGCCCATGAGCGTGCCGAAGAAGGGGTACATCCAGCCGGTGTTGGCGAAGGCCAGGCCCAGCGTGGTGTCGGTGCCGGAGAAGCGCGTGAGCGTGCCCAGCGCCAGCATCAGCACGATGGTCAGCAGCGAGTAGCGCACCAGCCACAGCGTGCGGAAGAAGGTCTTCACCAGCGCCACCGGGTTGTACTTCATCGCCAGGCCGCCCACGATGGCCGCCAGCAGGATGCCCGTGCCCGTGGCGGACAGCAGGTTGAAGGTGTAGATCGCGGCTTCCTTGTGCGGCGTCGGCACCACCGGCGGCACCTTCTCGATCAGGTTGTGCAGGCCGGCGATCGGGAACTTGGGCGCGTAGATGCCGTTCCAGAACTTCTTGACCTCGGGCAGGCCCCAGATGAAGACGAACAGCGTCAGGATGGCCCAGGGCAGCCAGGCGCGGATCACGTCGGCCGTCGGGTGCTTGACCACCGGGGCCGGCGCCTTGGCCTCGCCGCCGTCCTTGTCATGCCCCTTGAGCGAGACCGAGGTCCAGATCGTCTTGGGCTTCCACACGCGCAGGAAGCTCACCAGCGACACCATCGAGACGATGGCGGCGATCACGTCCACCAGCTCCGGGCCGATGTAGTTGGAGACGAAGAACTGCGACAAGGCGAAGCTCGCGCCCGTCACCAGGATCGCGGGCCAGATCTCCATCATGGCCTTGCGGCCGGCGAAGGCCCAGATCAGCCAGAAGGGCACCAGCAGCGAGAAGAAGGGCAGCTGGCGGCCGATCATGGCCGAGACTTCCTGCAGGTCGTAGCCGTGCACCTGCGCCAGCGTGATCACCGGCGTGCCCAGCGCGCCGTAGGCCACCGGGGCGGTGTTGGCGATCAGCGACAGGCCCGAGGCGGCCAGCGGCGAGAAGCCCAGGCCGATCAGGATCGCCGCCGTCACCGCCACCGGCGTGCCGAAGCCCGCCGCGCCCTCGAAGAAGGCGCCGAAGGCGAAGGCGATCAGCAGCAGCTGCAGCCGGCGGTCCTGCGTGATGCCGGCGATCGAGTCCTGCAGGATCTTGAAGCTGCCGTTCTGCTCGGTGAGCTGGTGCAGGAAGATGATGTTGAGAACGATCCAGCCGATGGGCAGCAGGCCGGTGAGGCCGCCCAGGAAGGCGGCGTTGCCGGCCATCGAGGCCGGCATGCCGTAGGCGAACACCGCGATGAGGAAGGCCGCCAGCAGGCCCAGGCCTGCGGCGATGTGCGCCTTGATGTGAAGGAAGCCCAGCGCCACCAGCATCACCACCACCGGGATCGCGCCCAGCAAGGTGGAGATGAACATGTTGCCGAAGGGGTCGTAGACCTGTTGCCAAACCATGGCTTGTCTCCCGAGATTCTTGAACCGCTTGATGGGCGACAACCACGGCACCCACTGGGGGCGCGACTGTAGAGATCAAGGCCCGGCCTGAAATGAAGATTCTTCATACCGGGCATGAGCCTTTTTCAAGCGCAGTCAGGAAACCGTCAGCTTTGCCACCTTTGTCACGCCCGGCTCGGCAGGGTCAGGGTCAAGCCAGGATCAGCTTGAGCCACTCGGCGAAGGCGGCGCACTCCCAGCGCTCCAGCGTGCCGGGCTTCCAGCACAGGAAATGGTGGTGCGGCGAGGACACGGTGCGGGCGGACAGGCGCACCAGGCGGCCGTTGTCGAGCCAGGTCTGCGCCAGGCGCAGCCGCGCCAGCGCCACGCCGAAGCCCGCGGCGGCGGCATCGAGCATCAGCCCCACGTCGTTGAACTGCGCGCCGCCGCTGCGCGGCTCGGGCAGGGCGATGCCGCAGGCGCGGAACCACGTGCCCCAGGGCTCCAGCGGGCTGCGGATGAGCCGCGCGCGCGACACCACCTCGGCGGTGTCAAAGCCGTCGAAGGGGCCGGCCTCGTTGAGGTACTCGGGGCTGCACACGGGGCAGGCCACGTCGCGCAGCACGCACACCTGCTCCACGTCGGCCCAGGGGCCGGTGCCGTAGCGGATCTCGAAGTCCGCCTCCTCGGCCTTCACGTTCAGCAGCGGGATGGCCACCTGCATGATCAGCTCCACCTCGGGGTAGGCATGGCGGAACAGCGCCAGCTTGGGCAGCAGGATCTCGCGCGAGAAGGTGGGCGTGACCGCCAGGCGCAGCCGCACCGGCGCGCCGGTGCGCGCGGCGCTGCCGGGCAGCTGCTGCAGCGCCAGCAGCCCCTGGCGCACGTGCGCGAGGTAGGCCGCACCGTCGGCGCTGAGGGTGAAGTCGTTGCGGGCGAAGAGCTTCACGCCCAGCTGCGATTCGAGCTGGCGCATGCGGTGGCTCACCGCGCTGGGCGTGACGCTGAGCTCCTCGGCCGCCAGCGTCACGCTGCGCAGCCGCGCCAGCGCCTCGAAGCTCAGCAGGCAGTGGATGGGCGGGATGCGCGGGGGCGTCATGGGTCGTTATCTCCGTTCGTCCTGAGCGGGTCGAAGCGCCTGCAGCCCGGTCGCACGACCGGGCTTCGACAGGCTCGGACCGAACGGCAAACCCATCAGGGTTCTGCCGTGAACACGGTCAGCACCCCCGTGTAGCCGTAGAGGTGGTGGTGGCCGATCTCGCCGCTGGCGAAGAAGCCCGCCAGGGGCACGTCGCCCAGGGCGTGCTGCACGATCTGCAGCTCGGCCGAGGGCGCGCCGAAGTGCGCCCCGCCGCGCCCGGCGCAGCTGATGTAGATGGCCCCGGCGATGCGCGAGGCGGCGGCCAGCTCCGCGCCGCCGGCGCCCGGCGCCGCGGGCGCCTCGATGCCGGCCTCGATCTCCTCGCGGATCTCGGCGCAGATGCGCACCAGGTCGCGCCGCGCGGCCACGGCGTCGCGGTGGCAGAAGGCGATCTGCTGCCCCACCTCCACCGCCTCGGCCAGCGCCACGCCGCGGCGCCCGGGCTCCAGGCCGATGAGGTGGCGCACGCGCGTGTTCTCGCCGAACTGGCCGCCGCGGGTGAGCGTGTCCTCGCGCGCGTCGCTCACGCCCGCGAGCGTGGAGCGCAGCCGCGGCAGCGCCACCGTGGGCTGCGACAGGTCCACGCCGGTGTCGGCCAGCAGTGCGTCCAGCGCCGGCTCGCCGTCGAGCTCCAGCACCAGGTGCTCGTTGGCCGCGGTCACGCGCCGCACCGGGCCCACCGGCGTGCAGCCCTGCGTCACGCGCGAGATCAGCCCCACCTGCTGCGTGAAGGCCACGCCCGAGAGCCCGCCGCGGAACACGCCCTCGGCCACCTGCAGCGCCTGCGAGCGCGCCGAGGCCAGGCCGCCGAAGAGGTAGCCCGAGTCCGTGCGCTCGCTCATCTCGGCCACGAGCTCGGGCAGCTCCGGCGTGGCGGGGTCGGCGTGTACCAGCGCGGTGTGCGCGGCCAGGGACAGCGGGTTCGTGCCGGAGAAGACCTGGAAGCTGCCCGCGGGCAGCCGCGCCAGCATCAGCACCAGCGCGGGCTCGTCGAAGTACTCCACGCCGTTGCCGCAGATGCCCACGCCCGTGCCGCCGACCCAGGCCACGCCGGGCCAGTCGTGGTGCAAGGCCTGCAGCAGTTCCTCCGCCTGCGCGGCGTAGAGGTCGCTGAAGTAGACGAAGCCGAGGTCGGCGCCCCCGCTGCGCTGGCGCTGCGAGGCCCGCTGCGCGCGCAGCTGCGCGTTGGCGAGCTCCAGGGCGTAGCGCCAGTCGGGATGCGTGGCGTGGGCGTGCAGGAAAGTGTCCATGGTTCAGTGTGTGGGCGCGTGCCCAGCGCTGTCATGCGGCGACACGGCCGCCGCGCTGCCACGGCGGCCATGCATGCCCGCCGCGCGGGCAAACCGGGCGCCAGGGGCGCGGCGCCATGCCGTACTCGCGGGCCGTGCAAGCCGCGGGCCGCGCCGGCGCTTACTTGGTGCTGCGCTTGCGCGCCGCGGTCTTGGCCGCGGGCGCCTCGGAGGTTTCGGGGGTGTCGGCGGGCGCTTCGGCGCCCTGGCCTTCGGGCGCCTTCTTGGCGGCGGTGGCCTGCGCCATCGAGCTCGCCAGCGTGGCGCGCGCGGCCTCGGCGGCGGCGGCGCCGTCCTGCATCGCCTGCGCGGCGAGCTGGCCGAACTGCTGCGTCAGCGCGCTCCACCACTGCATCGGGTCCACGGCACCGGCGGCCGGCTTGTCACCGGACGCGCTGGGCGCCGGGGCCGCTGCCGGCGGCTTGGCTGCGGCGGCGGGGGCCGGCGCGGGAGCGGGCGCCGCCGCGGGCGGGTCGGGCAGGCGGATCTTGAGCGCGTCGCGCAGGTCGCCCATCTTCACGTTCATGGTCTTGAGCGTGGTCAGCGTCATGCGCTGCACCTCCAGCGCCTGGATGGTGGCGCCGAGCATGCGGGCGTTCTGCTCCAGCCAGAACTGCACCGTGCGCAGCTCGTTGATGCGCTTCTCCAGCTCCTCCGGGTTGAGCGTGGGCGCCACCCACTGCCCCATGGGCGGCATGGCGGCGTTGGCGCCGCCCATGAGCTTTTGCAGGAAGTCGAATCCGGGAACGAGCTTGGCGAAATCGGGCTGGTCGGCCATTTGTCTGTCTCCAACGACGTGCGGCCGATTGTGCCTGCGGCCCATGCGGCGCCCGGGCGGATCAGGTTGCCGCTGCAACCGGCGCGCCGGCCGCTCAGCGCCCGTCCAGCTCGATGCGCAGCACGCCCTGGCGCTGCTGCCAGTGCAGCCGGCCCAGCACGTCCATGCCCAGCAGCGGGCGGTCGCCCAGGCCGGGCAGCGCGGCCACGCGCAGGCGCTGCACGCGCACGCCGCCGTCCAGCGTCACGTCGGCCAGCACCAGCGTGCCCATGACCTCGCCGCCGGCGGTCTGGGTGCGGATCTGCCCGACCTCGGGCAGGCCCAGCCGGCGCGCCAGTGCCAGCGGCATCGCGCTGCCGGTGGCGCCGGTGTCCACCAGGAAGTCCACCGCCTCGCCGTCGATGCGCCCGGGCCAGTGGTAGTGGCCGTCCGCCCCGCGCTGCAGCTCCACCACGCCGGACTGCACGCTGAAGCGCGTGCGCCGCTCCTGCGACTGCCACCACTGCACGCCCAGGAACAGCGCGGCGCCGATCAGCAACCAGACGGTGGCGAACTTCAGCGTGCGGGGAAAGTCGTTCATGCGTTGCCCATCATCCTCGCCCAATGGCCACCGACTGTTCGATGGCGCCCAAGGGCAAGAGTCCGCGCTCGTCCAGCAGTTCCAGCCGCAGCTGGTCGCCGTGGCGCAGGAAGCCCTCGCGCAGGGCCTGGACGCCTTCACTCGCCTCGTGCGCGCGCAGCGCCTGCAGGCTGAAGGCCACTTCGGGCAGGGCCGACTGCGCCGCGCAGCCCACGACGCTGCCGGCCTGCAGCATGCGCGTGTGCGCCAGCCGCGCCAGGGGCTGGCCGAAGTGCCAGGGCAGCGCCGCGGCGGCGTCGCAGCGCGCCAGGCGGCGCTGGTTCCAGGTCCACTGCAGCTCGGCGCGCACGCGGCCGCCCTCCCAGGCCAGGTTCAGCTCGTCGGGCGTGACCGCCACCGGGCCGAAGGCAGGCGCGGGGCTGAAGCCGGCGTCGGCGCCGTCCAGGGCGCGCAGCCGCCAGCGGCACATCAGTGTCAGCAGCCGCACGCCTTCGAGCGCCTGGGGCGCAGGCGTGCCCGCGGCGATGTCGCCGCTGATGACAGCCAGGCCCGGTTCGGCGTCGATGTCCCAGCCGTCGCTGGCGAACTCGGCCACGTCGCGCGAACCCAGCAGCGCGTCGCCGGCGGCCACTTCCAGGCGCAGCGGCAGCGGCGCGTCCGGATCGTCCGCGGCGTCGCCGGCCTCGTGGCGCGCCGCCGTGGCCCAGGCCACCTGGAAGGCGCGCGGCAGGGGCGCGGCGCACAGGCGCGGGTCGAAGTCGAAGGCGTGGCGCACCTGGCCACGGTTGAGGGCCTCGTAGAGCTGCTGCAGCTGCGGCGCGAGGAAATTCCAGTCATCGAGCACCTGCTGCAGGCGCGTGGCGATGCCGGTCGCAAAATGGGCGCGCGCGAGGTCGCGCGAGACCACGACGAGCTGGCCGTCGCGCGAACCGTCCTTGTAGGTCGCCAGTTTCATAACCCTTGTCACCGTTGCAGAACTCGCCATTGTCGGGGCCGCGCCGTCGGCGCCTGCGCCGCCGGGTGGCCGGTCTGCTCACGGTGGCAGCGGTCACGGCGCTGCATGCCTGGCTGCTGCTGGGCCGCGGCGAAGACGCCGAACCCCCGCCCGATCCCGCCGCCAGCGTGGCGGTGCAGCTGCAGGCGCTGCCGCCGCGGCCGGCCGCACCCCCGCCGGCGCCCGCGCCGGTGAAGCCCGTCGCGCGGCCCGCGCCCAAGGCGGCGCGCGAGGCCGCGGCCGAGAAGCCGGCCGCGCCGGTTGTTGCCGAGGCGGCGTCGGCCGTGGCCCAGGCCGAGGCGTCTTCGGCGCCCGACGTGGCGGCCTCGGAGCCTCACGAAGTGGCCCTGGCGCTGCCGGCCGCTGCGTCGGAGGCGCAGAGTGCCGCCGCGGCTTCCGAGCCGCTGCCCGGTGCGACGGCCGAGGCGGCGCCGGAAGCGGCTTCCGCCGTCGCGGGCGCGGCCTCGGCGGTGCAGGGCGCGCTGCCGCCGCTGCCGGTGTACGCCACGGCGCTGCCGCCGCCGCTGCTGCGCCGCTACCGGTTGGAGCGCGGCTTGCTGTGGGGCACCGGCGAGCTGCGTTGGCGGCCCGGGGCCGGGCAGTACGAGGCCTCGCTCACCGGCGAGGTGGCGGGCATCAACGTGCTGGACTGGCGCAGCACCGGCGCGCTGGACGGCGCGGGCATCGCGCCCGAGCGCTACCTGGTGCGCCGGCGCGGTCGCGAGGCGCAGGCGGCGAACTTCCAGCGCGAGGACGGCAAGATCACCTATTCCGGCCCGACCACCGAGTTCCCGCTGCCCGCGGGCGCACAGGACCGGCTGAGCGTGCTGCTGCAGATCCCGGCCATCGTCGCGGCCGATCCGCAGCGCTTCGGCGCCGGTGAGCGCATCCAGCTCTTCGTCACCGGCGCGCGCGGCGATGCCGACGCGTGGACCTTCGTCGTCGAGGGCGAGCAGACGGTGGCCGGCCCGGCGGGCGAGGTGCGCTCGCTCAAGCTCTCGCGCCAGCCGCGCAAGAAGTACGACACCCGGGTCGAAATCTGGCTCGATCCGGCCCGGCACCACCTGCCGGTACGGGCCCGGCTGTCGGCCGCGGGCGGGGGCGATGCGTTGGAAATGGTGCTGGAGTCCGAGGAGCGAGAGCCCTGAGCGCGAGAGAAACACGCATCGACGGGCTTGAAACTTGCCGGATACCTCCCAACTGCCGCCTCAGGAGGATTGAAGATGCTCATGCTCTACAACTCGGACAGCTTCGCGGTGCTGCAGTTCGACCTGCCGGCCGCTGAAGACAGTGCTCCGGCGGTGCACCGCGGCGGCTACGAGATCGTCGACAAGTTCGCCCGCAAGGAGATTTTCCTGGAGGGTGCGCTGGCCCAGCGCTTTCGCGAGGGCGTGGACCACCTGGTGGAGACCGAACCCACCGAGGAAGCGCTCGACGAGTTCATTGCCGGCTACACGCAGCTGGCGCAGCAGCCGGTGTCGCTGCATTGAGATTGCGGGCGGTTCCTTTTCCCGCCACGTCCTCCGGGCCCGCCGCGTGCGGGCCCGGTTCTTTTTCATGGGCCGCGCGGCGCGTGGCTTTGGCCTTCAAGTCCGCAGGGCTTGCTGGTGTGCAGGGGCTGCGACAAGATCGCGCGCACTTTGGACCACAACAGCACGAGGATCGCCGGTGAGAAGTCGAACCGATGCGCGCCTGCTGCCCTCGCCGGGGCTGACCGAGGCCCCGGTGCTCGATCTGATGTGCTCGCAATTCGTGCTGGCCTTGACGATGAAGCAGGCCGGGCGCTTCAACCTGCGGCGCGACTGGAGCAGCCTGCTGTCGCTCGTGGGCCGCCACCTGGTGTGGCCGGTGCCGGTGCTGGGGCGCTTGCGCCAGTTCCTGGAGCGGCGCTGCCGCGACAACGAACTCTGGCGCGGGCACGAGGCGCTGGCCGATGTCGCGTTCCTGCAACGCCACGGCTGCTGGCGCGGCCCGTACGAGGAAGGCACGCTCTTCTTCTACATCGACGAGTACATCAAGGACGCCCCGAAGGACCTGCTGGCCGTGATCGGCGCCACCGCCGAGTGGCTGGAGCGCAGCCTGAAGAAGCAGCAGACGCGGGTGCAGCAGAACATCGACGCCCTGGCCGGGCTGCTGCAGCTCAACCCCGCCGAGCGCGCGCTGCTGCTGTACGGGACGCTCGCGCGCTACCAGCGCGACCTGCGCGGGCTGCTGGTGGAGTTCAAGGTCTCCAGCGCCCAGGAGGCGCACGCGGCCATCGCGGCGGTGGCCGGCGTCAACGAGCAGGAGGTGGCCGAGGCACTGCGCGCGGGCTCGCGCCTGGAGCGCATCGGCATGGTCGAGAACCTCATCTCCGAGCACAACATCACCGACCTGGCCGACCTCATGAAGGTCAGCGAGCAGCTGCCGCCGGTGCTCATGCGCGAGTACCGCGAGCCCAGCGAGCTGATGGCCGTGTTCACGCGCCCGGCGCGGCGCACCGAGCTCACGGCCGCGGACTTCGCCTTCGTGGGCGACGACGTGGCCATGCTCACCGCGCTGCTGAAGAACGCGGTGGCGCAGCGCGAGCCCGGCGTGAACGTGCTGATGTACGGGCCGCCGGGCACCGGCAAGACCGAGCTGGCCAAGGTGGTGGCGCAGGCCGCGGGGCTGGAGCTCTACGAGGTCGAGTACGCCGACCGCGACGGCAACTCGCTCTCGGGCCGTGACCGCTACCGCTCGCTGCAGATCAGCCAGGTCTTCCTCAAGGGCAGCGGCCACGTGGCGCTGCTCTTCGACGAGGTGGAGGACGTCTTCCCGCCCATCTCCACCGACACCGCGCAGCTCATGGCGCGGCTGGACAGCGGCGACGCGCCGCTGTCGGGCAGCGTCAGCGGCAAGGCCTGGGTCAACCAGATCCTGGAGACCAACCCGGTGCCGGTGCTGTGGGTGACGAACCGCATCGAGCAGATCGACCCGGCCTTCCGCCGCCGCTTCCAGTACCACCTGGAGCTGAAGTCGCCGCCGCCCGGAGCGCGCGAAGGGCTGGTGGCGCGGGCGCTGGAAGGGGCCACCGTCAGCCCCGGCTTCGTGGCGCGGCTGGCCGAGCGGCGCAGCCTGACACCGGCGCAGATCCGCACTGCGGTGCGCTTCGCGCGGCTGGCCGCCAGCGAGGCGGCGGGCATCGAGGCGCTGATCGAGCGCCAGCTGGTCAACGCCGACCGGGCGCTGGGCCAGAGCGCGGGCAGCCGCGCGCGCGTGAGCGTCACGCGCTACGCGCTGGAGCTGCTGAACGTGGAGTGCCGCTTCGAGCTGCCGCGCATCGTGGAGGCGCTGCGCCGGCGCGGCCACGGCACGCTGTGCCTGCACGGCGTGCCCGGCAGCGGCAAGACCGCGCTGGCCGAGCACCTGGCGCAGGAGCTGGGCCGCCCGCTGATGATCCGCCAGGCCAGCGACCTCATGAGCAAGTTCGTGGGCGAGACCGAGGCCAACATGGCGCGCATGTTCGAGGAAGCGCAGTCCGAGGGCGCGGTGCTGCTGCTGGACGAGGCCGACAGCTTCCTGCGCAGCCGCCGCATGGCCGAGCGCACCTACGAGGTCAGCGAGGTCAACCAGATGCTGCAGGGCATGGAGCGCTTCGCCGGCATCTTCATCTGCACCACGAACCTGTTCGACGACCTCGACGAGGCGGCCCTGCGGCGCTTCACCTTCAAGATCCGCTTCCACCCGCTGCGCCCCGAGCAGCGCGTGCGCATGTTCGTGAACGAGGCGCTGGACGGTGACGCCGAGCGCCTGACCGGGGAGCAGCGCCAGCGCCTGGCGCAGCTGGACCTGCTCACGCCGGGCGACTTCGCGGCGGTGCGGCGCCAGGTGGAGCTGCTGGGCCAGGCCTTCGAGCCCGACGAGTTCCTGAGCCAGCTCGAAAGCGAGCACCGCGTGAAGCCCGAGGCGCGCCAGCGCCGGGGCATCGGCTTCACGCCCACCGGCTTGCCGGGCAAGCACTAGCGCCAGCCGGCGTTGCTTTTGTCACGACTGGCGGCCCGGCCCGCAGGCCGGGCCGGGCCTGGGCTCGCCTAGCATCGCGGCCCAGCGCACGTATCAAAATGAAACAAGGTGGCCGGTGCGCGCCTTGGGCCGCCTTCCCATTCCAAGAAAAACGGGAGGACGAATGAAGCTCTTCGTGCAGCGAAGCGGCTGGGTGGCCGGCGCCGTGGCCTGGATGCTGGCGTGCATGGGTGCCGGCGGGAGCTTGCCGGAGCCGGCGGCGCAGGGCACGGCAGGTGCCGCGGCCCAGCCCGCTCACGCCGGCTGTCCCGGCCTGCGCTCGGGCCGCTACCGCGTGGTGGATCCGAACGTGGACGACGCGGGCAGCACGGTGCTGCAGGTGGACGCCGCTGCGCTGCGCGCCACGTTGCCGGGCGGCACGGAGCCGCTGCCACTGACCGACACCGGCGCCTGCAGCTTCAGCTTCCCGCACGCCCAAGGCAGCAGCCGGATGCTGGTGTCGTCGGCGGGCCTGGGCCTGTTGCTGCGCCACCGCGCCGGCAGTGCGGCGAAGCCCCACGCCGACATCAGCATGCTGGTGCCCGAGCAGGCGCTGCCCTTGTCCGAGCTGGCCGGCACCTGGAACCGGCTGTCGTACGCGCGCGAGGGAAAGAACGCGCCGCTGCAGGCCGCGCTGGACAGCTTCAGCGTGGGCAGCGACGGCGCGGTGAGCATCACCCGGGAGTGCAAGGGCCTGGTCTGCGCGGTGCCCTCCGCCGCGGCGCCGCTCAGGTTCGCCAGCCACCCCGACGGGGGCTTCACGCTTGGCGGCGGCGGCGGCGGCGGCGGCGGCGGCGGCGGCGGCGGCGTGCCGGCCCGGGTCTTCGCCTTCAAGACGGCGAGCGGCCAGGTGCTGATGGTGGAACGCCTGCCGGGCCACCGGGGCCTGGCGGTGGCGGCGCGGCAGCAGGCGCTGGCGATCCCGAAGGTCGGTGCCGGCAGCCGGTTCTGGGAGCTGTTCGTGAATCCCCAGGGCGTTTCCAGCGAGATCGAAAGCCCCGAGATCACCGTCACGGCCACCGACCCGGCCGCCGGCACCGTCACCCGGCGCCGCACGGCCGACGGCCGCCTGGACACCCAGGTCTACAACCAGCCGCTGCCCGGCATGCGTTACCGGACGGCCGACAACTGCAGCGTCAACGGCGCACCGAGTCCCTGCGACGGCAGCCTGAGCATGACGCTGCCCGGCGCCGGGATGACGGTCTACGTCGGGCTGGAGTCGAAGCCGTTCCTGGCGGTGGCGATCGTCCAGCCCTGAGGGCGGGCGTGGCCGGGCGTGCCGTTTTGTGGTGGCCGGTTGCGGTGGCGAGGAGGCCGCCAAGGGGAGCGCGGTGGTGCGCGAAACCGGGATGGCCCTGGAGGCCGAAGGAGCGGCCGCGGGCCTGACGATCCCCGGCACGGCGTGTCCATCGCCAAGCCCTGAAGCCGAGTGAAGCCCTGAGTCAGCGCAGGACTTGACAGCCGCCCCCGGCCGGCGCATGCCGCCGCGCCTGGGATGCCATCGCTCGCTTCCTACAATGCCAGGATGAACGCACCGAAATACACCCGGGGCGCCGCGCTGGCGGCGCTTCTGCCGCAGCGCATCGTCATCATCGACGGCGCCATGGGCACGATGATCCAGCGCTTCAAGCTCACGGAAGCCGATTACCGGGGCGAGCGCTTCAAGGACCATCCCAAGGACCTCAAGGGCAACAACGAGCTGCTGCAGTTCACGCGGCCCGACGTCATTCGCAACATCCACGAGCAGTATCTGGCCGCAGGCGCGGACATCATCGAGACCAACACCTTCGGGGCCACCTCGATCGCCCAGGAGGACTACGACCTGGCCCCGCTGGCGCGCGAGATGAACGTGGCCGCCGCGCGCATCGCCCGCGAAGCCGCCGACAAGTTCTCCACGCCGGAGAAGCCGCGCTTCGTGGCCGGCGCCGTCGGCCCCACGCCGCGCACGGCCAGCATCAGCCCCGACGTCAACGACCCCGGCGCACGCAACGTCAGCTTCGACCAGCTGCGCGCCGCGTACCGCGAGCAGGCCGAGGGGCTGCTCGAAGGCGGCGCGGACCTGTTCCTGGTCGAGACCATCTTCGACACGCTCAACGCCAAGGCGGCGCTGTTCGCGCTGGACGAGCTGATGGAGGACACGGGCGAGCGGCTGCCGGTGGTGATCTCCGGCACCGTCACCGACGCCTCAGGGCGCATCCTCTCCGGCCAGACCGTGGAGGCCTTCTGGCACTCGGTGCGGCATGCCAAGCCCATCGCCATCGGGCTGAACTGCGCGCTGGGCGCCACGCTGATGCGGCCCTACATCGAGGAGCTGGCCAAGATCGCGGGCGACACGGCCATCAGCTGCTATCCCAACGCCGGGCTGCCCAACCCGATGAGCGACACCGGCTTCGACGAGACGCCCGAGGTCACGGCCGGGCTGATGGAGGACTTCGCCAAGAGCGGCTTCCTCAACATCGTGGGCGGCTGCTGCGGCACCACGCCCGACCACATCGCCGCCATCGCGCGCAAGGTCAGCGCCTACCGCCCGCGCAGCAAGGCCGACCCGCTGTTCACCTCCCTGGTCGAAACCGCCTGATTCATTCCCCGTTCGGGCTGGGCTTGTCGAAGCCCTCTGTGGCACAGCCGGGCTGCAGACCGCATCGACCAAGCTCAGGGCGAACGGGCAACTTGTGAGCACCTCGCCATGAGCGAAACCAACTTCAACGTGCCGCCGATGCGGCTGTCGGGCCTGGAGCCCGTGACCATCGGCCAGGGGCACCTCTTCGTCAACATCGGCGAGCGCACCAACGTCACCGGCTCCAAGGCCTTCGCCCGCATGATCTTGGCCGGCCAGTTCGAGCAGGCGCTGGCCGTGGCGCGCCAGCAGGTGGAGAACGGGGCGCAGATCATCGACGTGAACATGGACGAGGCGATGCTGGACAGCCAGGCCGCCATGGTCCGCTTCCTCAACCTCATCGCCTCCGACCCCGAGATCGCGCGCGTGCCGATCATGATCGACAGCTCCAAGTGGAGCGTGATCGAGGCGGGGCTGCAGTGCATCCAGGGCAAGGGCATCGTCAACTCGATCTCGATGAAAGAGGGCGAGGCCGAGTTCAAGCGCCAGGCGCGGCTGATCAAGCGCTACGGCGCCGCCGCGGTGGTGATGGCCTTCGACGAGAAGGGCCAGGCCGATACCTACCAGCGCAAGATCGAGATCTGCGAGCGGGCCTACCGCGTCCTGGTCGATGAAGTTGGGTTCCCGCCCGAGGACATCGTCTTCGACCCCAACATCTTCGCCATCGCCACGGGCATCGAGGAACACGACAACTACGCCGTGGACTTCATCGAGGCCACGCGCTGGATCAAGCGCAACCTGCCCGGCGCCAAGGTCTCGGGCGGCGTCTCCAACGTCTCCTTCAGCTTCCGCGGCAACGAGCCGGTGCGCGAGGCGATCCACACCGTGTTCCTCTACCACGCCATCCAGGCGGGCATGGACATGGGCATCGTCAACGCCGGCATGGTCGGCGTGTACGACCAGCTTGACGCCGAGCTGCGCGAGCGCGTGGAGGACGTGGTGCTCAACCGCCGCCCGGACGCGACAGAGCGGCTGCTGGCCATCGCCGACCAGGTGCGCGGCCTGGCCAAGGACGATAGCGCCCGCCTGGCCTGGCGCGCGCTGCCGGTGCGCGAGCGCCTGGCGCACGCGCTGGTACAGGGCATCAACGAGTTCATCGACGCCGACACCGAGGAGGTCTGGCAGCTCATCCGCGCCGAGGGCGGGCGCCCGCTGCACGTGATCGAAGGCCCGCTGATGGCCGGCATGAACGTGGTGGGCGACCTGTTCGGGCAGGGCAAGATGTTCCTGCCGCAGGTGGTGAAGTCCGCCCGCGTCATGAAGCAGGCCGTGGCGCACCTGCTGCCCTACATCGAGGCGGAGAAGCAGGCGCTGATCGACGCCGGCGGCGAGGTGAAGTCCAAGGGCCGCATCGTTATCGCCACCGTCAAGGGCGACGTGCACGACATCGGCAAGAACATCGTCAGCGTCGTGCTGCAGTGCAACAACTTCGAGGTCGTGAACATGGGCGTGATGGTCCCGTGCCAGGACATCCTCGCCAAGGCGAAGGAAGAGGGCGCGGACATCATCGGCCTGTCGGGGCTGATCACGCCCAGCCTGGAGGAGATGCAGCACGTGGCCGCCGAGATGCAGCGCGACGCGCATTTCCGCGACAAGAAGACGCCGCTGCTCATCGGCGGCGCCACCACCAGCCGCGTGCACACGGCGGTGAAGATCTCGCCGCACTACGAGGGCCCGGTGGTGTACGTGCCCGATGCCTCGCGCAGCGTGGGCGTGTGCTCGGAGCTGCTGAGCGACGAGCGCGCGGCGAAGTACATCGCCGAGCTGGAGGCCGACTACGTCAAGGTGCGCGAGCAGCACGCCAACAAGAAGGCCACGCCGCTGGTGAGCCTGGAGGCGGCGCGCGCCAACCCCACGCCCATCGACTGGGCCGCCTACGAGCCGGCGGTGCCGAAGTTCATCGGCAAGCGCGTGTTCCGCAACCAGGACCTGTCGGAGCTGGTGGCCTGCATCGACTGGACGCCCTTCTTCCAGACCTGGGACCTGGCCGGGCGCTATCCGGCGATCCTGCAGGACCCGGTGGTGGGCGAGGCCGCCACGCGCGTGTTCGAGGACGCGCAGCGCATGCTGCAGCGCCTGGTGGAAGGGCGCTGGCTGCAGGCGCACGGCGTCATCGGCCTGTACCCGGCCAACGCCGTGGGCGACGACATCGCCTTCTATGCCGACGAGGGGCGCGGCGAGCCGGTGATGACTTGGCACGGGCTGCGCATGCAGTCGGAGCGGCCGGTGATCGACGGCGTGAAGCGCCCGAACCGCTGCCTGTCGGACTTCGTGGCGCCGCGCGGCGCGAAGGCCGACTACGCCGGCATGTTCGCCGTGAGCGTGCAGGGCGTGGAGAAGAAGGAGGCGGAGTTCCTGGCCGCACACGACGACTACTCCGCAATCATGCTCAAGGCCCTGGCGGACCGGCTGGCCGAGGCCTTCGCCGAGCGGCTGCACCAGCGCGTGCGCACCGAGCTCTGGGGCTACGCCTCGGACGAGGCGCTCTCCAACGAAGATCTGATCGCCGAGAAGTACCGCGGCATCCGCCCGGCGCCGGGCTACCCGGCCTGCCCGGACCACCTCCCGAAGCGCGACCTGTTCCGCGTGCTGGACGCGCCGGCCATCGGCATGGGGCTTACCGAGAGCCTGGCCATGACGCCGGCTTCCAGCGTCAGCGGCTTCTACATTGGCCACCCGCAGGCGGCGTACTTCAACGTCGGCAAGATCGGGGACGATCAGCTCGCCGACTGGGCCGCGCGCAACGGCCTGGACGAGACCGCCGCGCGCCGCGCGCTGGCACCGCTGCTCTGATCCCGGGGCGCGGCCTGCGAGCCGCCCTCCGGTCCTGACACGACGCCCGGCACCGCCCGGGCGTTTGTATTTGGTTGCAGTTCCGCCGCTGCCGCTGTCTGCCGAGGGGCGTTCCCGATCGTTGCCTAGGCAGGGATCGCCCTTCGGCGGTCTGGATTCCAAGAGCAATGCAAGGCATGAACGACATGACGACGGCGCGCCCGGCTTCGGCGCTGCGCTCCCCCGTGGCCCTGGTGGGTGGTGCCGCGCTGGTGGCGGCGCTGGGCCTGGGCGGCGGCTGGATGCTGCGCGGCCAGGCCTCCGCGCCGGCCGCGGCGCCCGTGGCCGCGGCGACGCAGGCCCCGGCGGGCGGCGAGTCGTCAGCCGGCGCTCCGGTGCTGGCCGCGCAGGCTCCGGCCGCGAACGTGAATCGCCTGGCGCCCCCCGACACGCCGGCCGACGAGGTACAGAGCCCGCCCCCCCGGCCGGCGCCCGTGCAGCACGCACCGGCCCCGGCGCCGCAGCCCGCGCACCGCAGCGTCGCGCGCGCGCCGGCGCCCGCTCCCGCTCCAGCACCCGTGGCGCAGCCGCAACCGGTGGCCCAGCCGGTGGCGCAGGCGCCGGTGTGCCGCAGCTGCGGCGTGGTGGAGTCGGTGCAGACCATCCGCCAGGAAGGGCCGGCGCAGGGCATCGGCGCGGTGGCGGGCGGCGTGCTCGGCGGCGTGCTGGGCAACCAGGTGGGCGGCGGCAACGGCCGCAAGGTGGCGACGGTGCTGGGCGCGGTAGGTGGCGGCTTCGCCGGCCACGAGATCGAGAAGCGCGTGCGCTCGGAGACGGTGTACGAGGTGCGCGTGCGCATGGACGACGGCAGCGTGCGCCGGGTCACGCAATCCCACCCTGTCGCCGCGGGCACGCGCGTGGTGGAGGAGGGCGGCACGCTGCGCGCGCAGTGAGGCTTCTGCGGGCCCGGTGATGGGCTCCTGAACGGCCGGCGCTCCAGGACCTGGAGCGGCCGGCCGTTTTCGTTGGCTCAGCCGGGCAGGGCGCGGCGGTACTGCAGCGCCTCGGCCACGTGGGCCACGCCGGGCTGGTCCTCGCCGGCGAGGTCGGCGATGGTGCGCGCCACCTTCAGCGCCCGGTGCAGGCTGCGGCCGGACCAGCCCAGCCGCGTGGCGGCCTGCTCGATGAGGCGCAGCGCGGCGGCCTCCGGGCGCACGTGCTGGTCCAGCCCGGCGGCGTCGAGGTTGGCGTTGGGCTGGCCCTGGCGCGCCAGGGCGCGCTCGCGTGCCGCGGCCACGCGCTGCGCCACCACGGCGCTGGGCTCGCCCTCGGCCGCGGCCAGCATCTCGGCGGGCTTGACGGCGGGCACTTCGAGCTGGAGGTCGATGCGGTCCAGCAGCGGGCCGGAGAGCCGTCCCTGGTAGCGCTGGATGGCCTGCGCCGTGCAGCGGCAGGGCCGGCCGGTGGCGGCGAAGGCGCCCAGCCAGCCGCAGGGGCAGGGGTTCATGGCGGCCACGAGCTGGAAGCGCGCCGGGTAGCTGGCCTGGCGCCCAGCGCGCGAGAGCGTGATGCGCCCGCTCTCCAGCGGCTCGCGCAGCGCCTCCAGCGCCATGCGCGGGAACTCCGGCAACTCGTCGAGGAACAGCACGCCGCCATGGGCGAGCGAGATCTCGCCCGGCTTGGGCGGCGAGCCCCCGCCCACCAGCGCCACCGCGCTGGCCGAGTGGTGCGGCGTGCGCACCGGTCGCAGTCCCCAGTGCGCGACGTTGAAGCCGCTGCTGGAGAGTCCCTGCAGCGCGGCGCTGGCCAGCGCCTCGTCCTCGGCCATGGGCGGCAGCAGCGCCGCGAGCCGGTGTGCCAGCATCGACTTGCCGCTGCCCGGGCTGCCCACCATCAGCAGCGAATGGCCGCCGGCGGCCGTGATCTCCAACACGCGCTTGGCGGCGCTTTGGCCGCGCACCTCGCGCAGGTCGGGCAGCGCGGCCGGGGCCGGCTGCGGCAGGGCCTGCGCGCGCGGCAGCGGCACAGCGGCGTCGCCCGGCCGCAGCGCGGCCACCACCTGCAGCAGGTGCGTGGCGCGGCGCACGTCCACGCCCTGCACCAGCGCGGCCTGCTCGGCGCTCTCGGCGGGCAGCACCAGCGTGCGCGTGCTGCCCGCGCGGCGCAGCGCCAGGGCCAGCGCGACGGCGCCGCGCACCGGGCGCAGCTCGCCGGCCAACGACAGCTCGCCCGCGAACTCGAAGCGGCCGAGCGCCGCCATGTCGAGCTCGCCCGCGGCGGCCAGGATGCCCAGCGCGATGGGCAGGTCGAAGCGCCCGGACTCCTTGGGCAGGTCCGCCGGTGCCAAGTTCACCGTGATGCGCTTGTTGTGCGGAAAGGGCAGGCCGCTGTGTCCCAGCGCCGCGCGCACCCGCTCGCGCGCCTCCTTGACCTCGGTGTCGGCCAGGCCCACCAGCGTGAAGCTGGGCAGCCCGTTGGCCAGATGCACTTCCACGCGCACTTCAGGCGCTTCCAGGGCGTCCAGCGCCCGACTGCACAGCACGGCCAGCGACATCCGCGTCCTCCCGTGGGGTCCCGTCGTCAGGCCATTGTGGAGAACTGTGACTTACTTGTAACGCCCCGTGTGAAGGCGCACCAAAGCAGGGATTGGACGCCGTTTTCACCAGCCTGGTGCACCGCAGCTTGATGCCGCGGAGGAATGCACCCGGGAAAGTCCAGATTCGTGCTGGCACGGAAGGTGCAGTTTTAGGTAGGCACCTATCAATCCGGAGCGTTCATGATCAAAAAAGCCTTCCTTGCCGTCGCGACCCTTGCTTCGCTGAGCAGCCTGCCGGCCCAAGCCGACGTGAGCTTCAACGTGGGCGCAGTGACCGACTACCGCTATCGCGGCATCTCGCAGAGCCGCCTGGATCCGGCGCTGCAGGGCGGGGCGGATTGGGTGCAGAGCGCCGATGGCGGCTTCTATGTCGGTACCTGGGCCTCGACCATCAAGTGGATTAAGGACGCCGGTGCGGAGAAGGGCAGCGTCGAGGTCGACGTCTACGGCGGCTACAAAGGCTCGATCATGGAAGGCCTGGGCTACGACGTGGGCCTGCTGCAGTACTGGTATCCGCGCAACAAGCTGGGCAACGTCACCGGCCTCAAGAACGCCAACACGACCGAGCTCTACGGCGCGATGACCTACGGTCCCGTGACGGCCAAGTACTCGCACGCGCTGACGAACACCTTCGGCAACCCGGACAGCAAGAACAGCTTCTATTTCGACCTGTCGGGCAGCTTCGAGATCACCGACGGCTACATGCTGGTGCCGCACGTGGGCTACCAGAAGATCAAGGGTCCCAATGACGACCTGGGCTCCTACACCGACTACTCGCTGGGCGTTTCCAAGGACTTCAGCGGCTTCGTGGTGAGCGCCACTTTCGTGGGTACGAATGCCGATAAGGCCTTCTACGTCACCCCGGCGTCCGACGGCTCCAAGTTCACGGGTAAGAATGCGCTCGTGGTCGGAGTCAAGTACACCTTTTGAAAGGAATCAGCCATGAAGATGGTCACAGCAATCGTCAAGCCCTTCAAGCTCGACGAGGTGCGTGAAGCGCTGAGCGCCATTGGCGTGCAGGGCATCACGGTTACAGAAGTCAAGGGCTTCGGCCGCCAGAAGGGCCACACCGAGCTCTACCGCGGCGCGGAGTACGTGGTGGACTTCCTGCCCAAGGTCAAGATCGAAGCCGCGGTGGACGACGAGGTCGTCGAGCGCGTGATCGAAGCCATCGAAGGCTCGGCCCGGACCGGAAAGATCGGCGACGGGAAGATCTTCGTGTGTCCGCTGGAGCAGGTGGTGCGCATCCGCACCGGCGAAACCGGCCCCGACGCGCTCTGACGCGGCAGTCCGACCACACCACACAGACAAAATCATGAGAAAGCTTCTTCTCCCCCTGGCGGCCGGTCTGGCCGGCCTGGGTGTGGCCAGCGGCGTGCTGGCGCAGGACGCCGTGGCGGTCGCCGCCAGCGGCGTAGCGCAAGCCGCCAGCGCCGTGGCCGACGTGGCCTCGGCCGCTGCGGCCGCGCCGGTGCCCAACAAGGGCGACACGGCCTTCCTGATGATCTCCACCGCGCTGGTCATCCTGATGATCGTCCCGGGCCTGGCGCTCTTCTACGGCGGCCTGGTGCGCAGCAAGAACATGCTGTCGGTGCTGATGCAGGTCTTCGTGGTCTTCGCGTTGATCTCGGTGCTGTGGGTGGTCTACGGCTACTCGGCAGCCTTCACGGCCGGCAACCCGTTCATCGGCACGCTGGACAAGCTGTTCCTCAAGGGCGTCACGCCCGAATCCGTGGCCGCGACCTTCAGCAAGGGCGTGGTGCTGCCGGAGCTCAGCTTCATGAGCTTCCAGGGCGCCTTCGCCGCCATCACCGTGGCGCTGATCGTGGGGGCCTTCGCCGAGCGCATCAAGTTCTCGGCGGTGCTGGCCTTCTCGGTGCTGTGGTTCACCTTCAGCTACCTGCCCGTGGCGCACATGGTCTGGTACTGGGACGGCCCGGACGCCATCACCAGCGAGGAGACCCTGGCTGCCGTCACCGCCAACGCGGGCTGGCTGTGGGCCAAGGGCGCGCTGGACTTCGCCGGCGGCACCGTGGTGCACATCAACGCCGCCGTGGCGGGCCTGGTGGGCGCCTTCATGGTGGGCAAGCGCGTGGGCTACGGCCGCGAGTCCATGGCTCCGCACAGCCTGACGCTGACCATGGTCGGTGCCTCGCTGCTGTGGGTGGGCTGGTTCGGCTTCAACGCCGGCTCCAACCTGGAAGCCAACGGCACGGCCGCGCTGGCCTTCGCCAACACCGTGGTGGCCACGGCTGCGGCGACGCTGAGCTGGATCGCCGGTGAAGCGCTGATGAAGGGCAAGGCCTCGATGCTGGGCGCTGCCTCCGGTGCGGTGGCCGGCCTAGTGGCCATCACCCCGGCCTGCGGCTTCGTGGGCGTGGGCGGCGCGCTGGTGATCGGCCTGCTGGCGGGCTTCATCTGCCTGTGGGGCGTCAACGGCCTCAAGCGCATGCTCGGTGCCGACGATTCGCTGGACGTCTTCGGCGTGCACGGCGTGGGCGGCATCCTGGGCGCGCTGCTGACCGGCGTGTTCGCCTCGCCCGACCTGGGCGGCACGGGCATCTGCAACTACGTCACCGACAAGTGCGGCGAGTGGGGTGGCATCGGTGCCCAGGTGTGGGTGCAGGCGCAAGGCGTGATCACCACCATCGTGTGGTCGGCCGTGGTTGCCGTGGTCGCCTACAAGCTGGTGGACATGGTGATCGGCCTGCGCGTGTCCGAAGAGGAAGAGCGCGAGGGCCTGGACATCAGCTCGCACGGCGAGACGGCGTACAACCGCTGATCCCCCCGGCGCCCGCCCCGGTGGGCGCCTCCGGAACCCGCGGGTGGCGCCGCCCCAAGCAGGCGCCCCCGCTCCAGAGCAGTCTCTTCGCTGCGGTTGCGGTAGCGAACTTCGGCCACCCCTCGGGGTGGCCTTTTTTCTTCTGAAACCGCGAGGCGCCGTCCTCGGCGCCGGGCCAGTTGTGGCGGGCGTGCCGGTTTCCTGGGCAAGACTCGCACCGACAGGTATGCCACCTGCCTAGAATCCCTCAGTCGAAGTCCAAGAAATCCCGAACCATGGTCCCGCATCTCATCACCGCGTTGAACGGCCCGATCAACGAGCTGGAGCAGCGCATCCTGGAGTCGATGCCGGCCATCGAACGCTGGTTCCGCCTGGAGTGGATGGAGCACACGCCGCCCTTCTACAGCTCGGTGGACGTGCGCAACGCCGGCTTCAAGCTCGCGCCGGTGGACACCAACCTCTACCCCGGCGGCTGGAACAACCTCACCGACCAGATGCTGCCGCTGGCGGTGCAGGCCGCGATGGCTGCCATCGAGAAGATCTGTCCCGAGGCCAAGAACCTGCTGCTCATCCCCGAGAAGCACACGCGCAACAGCTTCTACCTCAGCAATGTCCAGCGCCTGACGCAGATCTTCAACCAGGCCGGCTTGAACGTGCGCCTGGGCACGCTGGACGAAACCATCACCAAGCCCACCACGCTGACGCTGCCCGACGGCGGCTCGCTGACGCTGGAGCCGCTGGTGCGCACGCCGCGCCGGCTCGGCCTCAAGGATTTCGATCCCTGCACCATCCTGCTCAACAACGACCTCTCCGGCGGCATCCCGGCGGTGCTGGAGAACCTGCACGAGCAGTACCTGCTGCCGCCGCTGCACGCGGGCTGGGCGGTGCGGCGCAAGAGCAACCACTTCCAGAGCTACGAGGAGGTGGCCAAGAAGTTCGCCAAGCTGCTGGGCATGGACCCGTGGCTGATCAACCCGATGTACTCCCAGTGCGGGCAGGTCAACTTCGCCGACGGCACGGGCCTGGAGTGCGTGCAGTCCAACGCCGAGGCCCTGCTGGCCAAGGTGCGGCGCAAGTACAAGGAGTACGGCATCAACGAGAAGCCCTTCGTGGTCGTGAAGGCCGACGCCGGCACCTACGGCATGGGCATCATGACCGTGCGCGATCCGAAGGACCTGGAGGACCTCAACCGCCGCACGCGCAACAAGATGAGCGTGATCAAGGAGGGGCAGGAGGTCAGCGAGGTGATCATCCAGGAGGGCGTGCCCACCTACGAGCGCATGAACGACGCGGTGGCCGAGCCGGTGGTGTACATGCTCGACCGCTACGTGGTGGGCGGCTTCTACCGCGTGCACGCCGAGCGCGGCATCGACGAAAACCTCAACGCCCCCGGCGCGGCCTTCGTGCCGCTGGCCTTCGCCGAGGCCAGCCACATGCCGCGCCCCGGCGAGAAGCCCGGCGTCAGCGCGCCCAACCGCTTCTACATGTACGGCGTGATCGGCCGCCTGGCGATGCTGGCGGCCAGCTACGAGCTTGAGGCCACCGACCCCGACGCCGAGATCTACGAGTGACCCGGCGTTCCCGCGCGTTGTGCGGTGCACAACGCGCGGGAGCCACAATAGAAGCTTTGCGTAACGGGCCCCGGGTGGGTCCAGCCCTGTGAGTTCCTCCTCTTCCCAATCGCCGTCCGCCCTGGCGGCCCTCACGCTGGCCGCCCTGGGCGTGGTCTATGGCGACATCGGCACCAGCCCGCTGTACGCCCTCAAGGAAGTCTTCCACGCGGGCCACGTCGAGCCCACGCCCGACAACGTGCTGGGCGTGCTGTCGCTGATCTTCTGGACGATGACGGTCATCGTCTCGCTGAAGTACGTGCTGCTGATCCTGCGTGCGGACAACAACGGCGAAGGCGGCCTGATCGCGATGCTGGCGCTGGCCACGCACGCGGTGCGCGAGCGCCCGCGGCTGCGCCAGGCGCTGCTGGCCGTGGGCATGTTCGGCACGGCCATCTTCTACGGCGACGGCGTGATCACGCCGGCGATCTCGGTGCTGTCGGCGGTGGAGGGCCTGGAGGTGGCCTCCGAGCACCTGCATCCCTTCGTGGTGCCGATCACGCTGGTGGTGCTCACGGGGCTGTTCGCGGTGCAGCGCTTCGGCACCGCCGACATCGGCCGCTTCTTCGGCCCGGTGACGCTGGTGTGGTTCATCACGCTGGTGGCGCTGGGGCTGCCGCACGTGGTCGGCAACCCCGGGGTGCTGGTCGCGCTCAACCCGGCCTATGCCGTCGACTTCTGGCTGCACCACAAGCTGGTGGCCTTCCTGGCGCTGGGCGCGGTGGTGCTGTGCGTCACCGGCGGCGAGGCGCTCTATGCCGACCTGGGGCACTTCGGCAAGCGGCCCATCCGCATCGCCTGGTACGGGCTGGTGATGCCGTCGCTGGTGGTCAACTACTTCGGCCAGGGCGCGCTGCTGCTGGCCGACCCGGCGGCGGTCGAGAACCCCTTCTACCTGCTGGCGCCGCAGTGGGCGCGGCTGCCGCTGGTGTTCCTGGCCACCGCCGCCACCGTGATCGCCTCGCAGGCGCTGATCACGGCGGCCTTCTCGGTGACCAAGCAGGCGATCCAGATGGGCCTGCTGCCGCGCATGCACATCAAGCACACCTCGGTGAAGGACACGGGCCAGATCTACGTGCCCTTCGTGAACTGGGGGCTGTACGTGTTCATCGTGCTGGCGGTGGCGCTGTTCGGCACGTCCTCGCGCCTGGCCTCGGCCTACGGCATCGCCGTGACGCTGGACATGACCATCACCACGGTCATGACCTTCTTCGTCATCCGCTACGGCTGGCGCTACCCGCTGTGGCTGTGCCTGGCGGCCACGGGCTTCTTCTTCGTCATCGACGTGGCCTTCTTCGCATCCAACATGCTCAAGCTCGTGGCCGGGGGCTGGTTCCCGCTGGCCATCGGCTTCGGCATGTTCACGCTCATGACCACCTGGCGGCGCGGGCGCGCGCTGGTGGCCGAGCGGCTGCGCGACGACGCCATCGACCTCGAAGGATTCCTGGAGGCGGTGTTCATGAGCCCGCCCAAGCGCGTGCCGGGCACGGCGGTGTTCCTCGCGGCCGAGCAGGGCCTCACGCCCAGCGCGCTGATGCACAACCTCAAGCACAACAAGGTGCTGCACGAATACAACCTGTTCGTCACGGTGCAGCACCACGACGTGCCCTGGATCGGCTTCGACAAGCGCGTGAGCGTGCACTCGCTGGGCCACGACTGCTGGCAGGTGGTGCTGCACTTCGGCTTCAAGAACGACCCGGACGTGCCCGAGGCGCTGCAGGCGCTCAAGGGCCGCGGCGTGCCGCTGGACGACATGGACACCAGCTACTTCCTGAGTCGAGACGTGGTGATCCCGACCATCGGCGAGGGCATGGTGATGTGGCGCGAGAAGCTCTTCGCCAGCATGCACCGCAACGCCTCGGCGGCGGCAGACTTCCTGAACCTGCCGGCCAACCGCATCGTGGAGCTGGGCTCCAAGGTCGAGATCTGAGTCGGCTGCCGTGCGGTTGAAGGATCTGTCGCTGTCCGCCGTGGTGGCGGGCTTCGTGGCCGTGCTGGTGGGCTTCACCAGCTCGGTCGTCATCGTTTTCCACGCCGCCGAGGCGCTGGGCGCCACGCCGGCGCAGACCACCTCTTGGATGTGGGCGCTGGGCCTGGGCATGGGGCTGACCAGCGCGGGCCTGAGCCTGTGGTATCGCCAGCCCGTGCTCACGGCCTGGAGCACGCCCGGTGCGGCGCTGATCGCGGGCACCAGCGGCCTCAGCATGGCCGAGGGCATCGGTGCCTTCGTGGTGTGCGCGCTGCTGATCACCGTGGCCGGCGCCAGCGGCTTCTTCGCCCGGGTGATGGACCGCATCCCGCGCGCGCTGGCCGCGGCGCTGCTGGCCGGCGTGCTGGCGCGCTTCGGCTTCGACGCCTGCCTGGCGCTCAAGGCCAGCCCGGCGCTGGTGCTGGCGATGCTGGCGGCCTACCTGCTGGGCAAGCGGCTGTGGCCGCGCTATGCGGTGCCGGGCGTGCTGCTGGCGGGCATCGCGGTGGCGGCGGCGCAGGGCACGCTGAACCTGGGCGCGGTGCAGTGGCAGCTGGCGCGGCCGGTGTGGACCATGCCGGCGTTCTCGCTGCAGGCGCTGGTCGGGCTGGCGCTGCCGCTGTTCGTGGTCACCATGGCCTCGCAGAACCTGCCCGGCGTGGCCGCGCAGCGCGCCGCGGGCTACGACACCCCGGTGTCGCCGCCGGTGACCGTCACCGGGCTGGCCTCGCTGCTGCTGGCGCCCTTCGGCGGCTACGCGCTGAACCTGGCAGCCATCACGGCAGCAATCTGCATGGGGCGCGAGGCCCACGCCGATCCGGCGCGGCGCTACATGGCGGCGGTGATGGCGGGGCTCTTCTACGTCACGCTGGGCCTGGCCGGCGGCGCGGTGGTGGGGCTCATCGGCGCGTTCCCGAAGGCGCTGGTGCTGGCGGTGGCGGGGCTGGCGCTGCTGTCCACCATCGGCGGCGCGCTGGCGATGGGGCTGCACGAGGAGAAGACGCGCGAGGCGGCGCTGCTGACCTTCCTCGTTACCGCCAGCGGGCTGTCGCTGTTCGGTATCGCCTCCGCCTTCTGGGGCCTCGTCGCCGGGGTGCTGGCGCTGGCTGTGCAACACTGGCGCCCCTCTTTCCGCTGAGCCCGCGCGCCATGGACCTGCTGTTCGTCGCCGACCCGCTGGTGACCTTCAAGACCTACAAGGACACCACCTTTTCCATGATGCGCGAGGCCCTCGCGCGCGGCCACAAGGTCTGGGCCTGCGAGCAGTCCGCGCTGGTGTGGCGCCGCGGCTCGCGCGTGGTGGCGCGCAGCGCGCAGGCCATCACGCTGACGGGCAGCAGCGGCAAGGACTGGTTCGAGGTCGTGGCCGAACAGGAGCTGGCGCTGGCCGACGCGGACGCGGTGCTCATGCGCAAGGACCCGCCTTTCGACAGCGAGTACTTCTACGCCACGCACCTGCTGCAGCAGGCCGAGCGCGAGGGCGCGCGGGTGTTCAACAAGCCCGCCTCGCTGCGCGACCACCCGGAAAAGCTCTCCATCCTGGAGTTTCCCGAGCTGATCGGCCCGACCCTGGTGACGCGCGACGCGCAGGCCGTGCGCGCCTTCCACGACGAGCACCGCGACGTCATCCTGAAGCCGCTGGACGGCATGGGCGGGATGGGCATCTTCCGCGTCGGCGCCGACGGGCTGAACCTGGGCTCGATCATCGAGACGCTCAACGCGCACGGCACGCGCACGGTGATGGTCCAGCGCTACCTGCCCGAGATCGTCAAGGGCGACAAGCGCATCCTGCTCATCGGCGGCAAGCCGGTGCCGTACTGCCTGGCGCGCATTCCGCAGGGCAGCGAGATCCGCGGCAACTTGGCCGCCGGCGGCAAGGGCGTGGCGCAGGAGCTTTCCGCGCGCGACCGCGAGATCGCCGAGACCCTGGCGCCGGTGCTGGCCGCGCGCGGGCTGCTGCTGGTGGGGCTGGACGTGATCGGCGACTGCCTCACCGAGATCAACGTCACCAGCCCCACGGGCTTCCAGGAAATCACGAACCAGACCGGCTGCAACGTGCCGGCGCTGTTCATCGACGCGCTAGAGGCGGCCGCCGGCGCTTGAGGCGGGAGGGCCTTCGGGGCAGGGGACAATCCGCCCCATGGCCCTGCTCACCCTCACCAACGCCCATCTCGCCTTCGGCCACGTGCCGCTGCTCGACGGCGCCTCCTTCGCGCTGGAAGCCGGCGAGCGCGTGGCGCTCATCGGCCGCAACGGCGCCGGCAAATCCTCGCTCCTGAAAATCCTGGCCGGGCTGGACAAGCCCGACGACGGCCTGCTGCAGCTGCAGCAGGGGCTGCGCCGCTTCTACGTGGCGCAGGAACCCGTCTTCGAGCCCGGCGCCACGGTCTTCGACGCCGTGAGCGTGGGCGTGGCCGAGGCACGCAGCCTGCGCGAGCGCTACGAGCGCCACGAGAGCGGCGACGACCTGGACGCGCTGCAGACGCGCATCGAGCAGCTCGGCGGCTGGACCTGGGAACAGCGCGTGGAGCAGACGCTGCAGCACCTGAACCTGGACGCCGAGGCCCAGGTGGCCGCGCTCTCCGGCGGCACCAAGAAGCGCGTGGCGCTGGCGCAGGCGCTGGTGGCCGCGCCCGACGTGCTGCTGCTGGACGAGCCCACGAACCACCTGGACCTGGACGCCATCGAGTGGCTGCAGGAGCTGCTCAACGCCTGGAAGGGCGCGCTGGTGCTGATCTCGCACGACCGCGCCTTCATCGACGCCGTGGCTACGCGCATCGTCGAACTCGACCGCGGCGTGCTGCGCAGCTATCCCGGCAACTTCTCCGCCTTCGAAAGCACCAAGGCCCGCGAGCTGGAGTCCGAGGCCCTGGCCAACGCGCGCGCCGACAAGCTGCTGGCGCAGGAGGAGGTGTGGATCCGCAAGGGCGTGGAGGCGCGGCGCACCCGCAGCGTCAGCCGCGTCAACCGGCTGCACGTGCTGCGCGAGCAGCGCGTGCAGCGGCGCGAGTCGCTGGGCCAGGTGCGGCTGGAGCTGGACGCCGGCGTGCCCACGGGCAAGATCGTCGCGGAGCTGCAGCACGTGGGCATGCGCTTCGGCGACAAGGAGCTGATCAAGGACTTCTCGGCCACCATCCTGCGCGGCGACAAGGTGGGCCTCATCGGCCCCAACGGCGTGGGCAAGACGACGCTGCTGAAGCTGATCCTGGGCGAGCTGGAGCCCTCGTCCGGCAGCATCCGCCGCGGCAGCAACCTGCAGGTGGCGTACTTCGACCAGATGCGCGGCGTGCTGAACCTGGACGCGACGCTGGCCGACACCATCAGCCCGGGCAGCGAGTGGGTGGAGATCGGCGGGCAGCGCAAGCACGTGATGAGCTACCTGGGCGACTTCCTGTTCGCTCCGGCGCGCGCCAACTCGCCCGTGCGCACGCTCTCCGGCGGCGAGCGCAACCGGCTGCTGCTGGCGCGGCTGTTCGCGCTGCCGGCCAACGTGCTGGTGCTGGACGAGCCCACCAACGACCTCGACATCGACACGCTGGAGCTGCTGGAGGATCTGCTGCAGTCCTACCCCGGCACGGTGTTCCTGGTCAGCCACGACCGGCGCTTCCTGGACAACGTGGTCACCAGCACCATCGCCTGGGAGGGCGACGTGTCCCCGGGCCGCTGGCGCGAGTACGAGGGCGGCTACGAGGACTGGAAGATCCAGAAGGCCCGCTCGCTGGCGGCCGTCGAGGCCGCTGCGCCCAAGCCGGCCGCCGCACCGGCGCCAGCCCCGGCACCCGCGGCGGCTCCCAAGCCGGCCCGCAAGCTGGGCTACAAGGAGCAGCGCGAGCTCGACGCGCTGCCGGCGCGCATCGACGCGCTGGAGGCGGAGCAGAAGACGCTGGCCGAGCAGCTCAGCGACCCCGACCTCTACGTGCGCGATCCCCAGAGCGCGACGCAGATGCACGAGCGCGTGGCGCAGATCGAGGAGGCGCTGATGGAGGCGCTGGAGCGCTGGGAAGCGCTGAGCTCGCGCTGAAGCCGGCTGCTCAGAACCAGCGGTCGGTGTCGGCCGCCGGGTGCGAGCGGCTGACGATCAGGCCGGCCTGCAGGTACAGCGCGTTGAGCAGCCGCGAGGCCAGGGCGCGGTCCATGCCCGGCCACTCGGCCAGGTCGCGCAGGCTGGTGGTCTCGCGCTGCAGGCGGCGCACGCAGTGGCGCAGGGTCTGCGGCACAGGCAGCGGGCGCAGGTCCAGCACGGCCGAGGCGCGGTAGGCGGCGTAGCCTGCGATCTCGGGCAGCAATTGCTCGCGCGCGCCGCGCAGCGCGAATTCCCAGCTCAGCACGGGCAGCGGGTGGTACAGGTGCAGCGCCTTGACCAGCCCGCGCTGCGGATCGCCGGGCGGGCGCAGCACCGCGGGCTCCACGTGCAGCACCTGCAGCGACTGCAGCGGCAGCCGCAGCAGCTCGGGCAGCGGCAGCGGGCAGTGCGCTAGGCGCTGGCGCGGGAAGAGGGTGAGCGGCAGCACGCGCTGGCTCTCCTGCAGGTGCACCACCACGTTGCACAGGTGGCGCACCGAGGCGGCCAGCACTTCCAGCGGTTCGGTCTGGCGCCCATGCTCCGCAAAGCGGCGCAGGTCCTGCGCCAGCGAGGGCGGCAACTGCTGCGGGTCGGACTCCTCGATCGGCGTCAGTTCGTCCAGGTAGCGCTTGAACACGCTGACACGCATCAGCTCCGGCGCACCCAGTGGAAGGGTCGATTCGAAGCTCACCGGTTCTGCTCCAGATCACTGGAAAGTTTGACGCAGGATGTTACGGCAGAAGTGTCCGCTCACGGTTGGCGCCATGGTGACGGCGGCCCGGGAGCTGCCCGCAGTACGCAGCGAACTGCTGCGGCTTTGCTGGAAGCGCAGCGCCAAGCGCGCTATCTTTGCACCCCTTGCATGGATGCCGACCGACTTCGATGAGATGCTGTATTCCGGTGCCGCCCGGTCGTGACGCATGAACGCCCGCACCATGGCACCGCCGCAGATCGAGCTGCTGGCGCCCGACTCCCCGGAGCTGCTGCAGGCCACCCGCGAGATCTTCCTTGAGTACGCCCAGGGCCTGGGCATCGACCTCGCCTTCCAGAACTTCGAGCAGGAGCTCGCCGAGCTGCCCGGCGAGTACGCCCCGCCGCAAGGCGTGCTGCTGCTGGCCTTCGTCGATGGCGCGCTGGCCGGCTGCGGGGCGTTGCGACCGCTGCCCGAGGCCGACGCGCCCAATGCCTGCGAGATGAAGCGGCTGTACGTGCGCCGGCCCTTCCGCCGCTTCGGGCTGGGCCGGCTGCTCGCGCAGGCGCTGATGGACCGCGCCACCGAGGCCGGCTACTCCAGCATGCTGCTGGACACGCTCGACGAGATGGAGGCCGCGCGCGGCCTCTACGCCAGCCTCGGCTTCGAGGACGTGCCGCCGTACTACTACAACCCCATCCCCGGCGCGCACTACCTTTGCGCATCGCTGGGCTGACGGCAGGGATGCGGGCGCGTCCGGATCGGACATCGCTCTGCGGCCGGCGCACACTGGACTGCCCTTCGTTTACAACGCCGCCCGTCACGGGCACAAGGAGCCGTCGATGAACACCTTCCGCCATCTGCTCAAGGCCGCCGGCAGCCATCCGCCGATCGGTACCTGGATCACCTCCGCCAGCCCGATCGTGGCCGAGGCCGTGGGCCATGCCGGTTTCGACTGGGGACTGGTGGACATGGAGCATGCGCCGCTGGACTACATGGACTTGGTGCACCTGCTGCAGGCCATCGGCAACACCAAGATGACGCCCGTGGTGCGCGTGCCCGCCAACGAGACCGTGGCCGTCAAGCGCGTGCTCGATGCCGGCGCGCCGACGCTGATGTTCCCGCTGGTGGAGTCCGCCGAGGACGCCCGGCGCGCCGTCGCTTCCACGCGCCATGCGCCGCACGGCGTGCGCAGCATGGCCACGCTCAGCCGCGCCACGCGCTACGGCGCCACTTCCAGTGCGCCGGCGGTGGGCGTGATCGTGGAGCTGGAGACGCCGCAGGCGCTGGCGCAGCTGGAGGACATCGCGCAGGTGCAGGGCGTGGACGCCGTCTTCGTCGGCCCGGCCGACCTCTCCGCGCAGCTCGGCCACGCCGGCCAGCCCATGCACCCGGAGGTGATGCGGCTCATGGGCGATGCGGCGCAGCGCTGCCGGCGGCTGGGCATCCCGGTGGGCACGGTGGGCGCCTCGCCGGATGTGGTGACGCAGTTCCGCGCCATGGGATTCAACTTCATCGCCGTGGCCTCCGACCTGGGCCTGCTCATGCGTGGCGCCCAGGCCGTGGTGCAATCGCTGCGCACGCCCGACGGCGAGCTGCACGTGCACTCGCTGAGCTCGGGCACCCGCACCGAAGCGACGGCGGCCTGATCCCGGCCGCTCCCGCGGCACCCGGCCGCGGCGTCTTCGACGGCGACAACGCGAGGCACCAGTTGATGAATCCCGTGACCGAACTCCAGGCCGGCGCGCTGCGCCTGGCCCTGCGCCCCGACCTGGGTGGCTGCATTGCCGGGCTGTGGCTCGGCGATCGGCCGGTGCTCCACAGCTTCGACCCGGCACAGCTGGCCGGCCCGCGCCCCTCGGCCTGCTTCCCGCTGGTGCCGTACTCCAACCGCATCGGCCGGCGGCGCTTCCGCTGGCAGGGGCAGGAGATCGAGCTCGCCGCCAACGTGGACGAGCCCAACACGCTGCACGGCGTGGGCTGGCAGCGGCCGTGGGAAGTGGTGTCGGCCGAGGCCACGCGCGCCGAGCTGCGCTACGCGCACCGGGCCGATGCCTTCTGGCCCTTCGACTTCGAGGCGCGCCAGCACTTCGAGCTGGAGCCGCAGGCGCTGCGGCTGCGCATGTCGGTGCGCAACACCGACACCCGCGTGCAGCCCCTGGGCTTCGGCTGGCATCCCTACTTCAGCAAGCGGCCGGGCTGCTGGCTGCGGGCGAAGGTGTCGCAGCGCTGGGAGCCCGACGAGACGCTGCTGCCCGTGCGGCGCGTGGCGCAGGACGGCATCGACGGCGACGTCCTGCAGATGGACTACGACAACGTCTTCGAGGGCTGGGACGGCGAGGCGCTCACGGGCGACGGGCACTTCAGCGTGCGCATCAGCTCCGACCAGCCCTACCTCGTGGTCTTCGCCAAGGCGGTGCGCGACCACTACTGCGTCGAGCCGGTGAGCCACCTCAACAACGCCATCCAGCAGGCGGACCCCGAGGCGCACGGGCTGCGCGCCGTGGCGCCGGGGCAAAGCCTCGAAGGCTGGATGAACCTCGACATCACGACCCCATGACCCTCGTGCCGCTGCCGCGTGCCGCCTGCGCACGGCAGCGCGGCCCGGCCCTGGAGTTTTCATGAGCACTGAGCGCCTGTTCGACCCCCGTCCGCTGCCGCTGCCGCCTTCGCGGCTGGGCGAGTCGCCCTTCTGGCATCCGCACGAGGGCGCGCTGTGGTGGGTGGACATTCCCGGGCGGCGCCTCAACCGCTGGGAGCCCGGGCGAGGCCGCCACGACCACTGGAGCTTCGAGGCCGAGCCCGGCTGCGCCGCGCCGGCGCAGGGCGGGCGCGTGCTGCTGGCCATGCGCGACGGCCTGTGGTGCTTCGACCCCCGCCACGGCCAGCGCCAGCGCGTGTGCCAGCCGCCCTACGACCCGGCGCAGCAGCGCTTCAACGACGGCAAGGCCGACCCGCAGGGGCGGCTGTGGGCCGGGACCATCGACGAGCAGCGCCAGCCGCGCGCGGCGCTCTACCGTTTCCACGACGGCGAGCTCGAACGCATGGCCGACGGCATCACTACCAGCAACGGCCTGGCCTGGAGCCCGGACGGCCACACGATGTACTGGAGCGACACGCGCGCGCACGAGATCCGGGCGCTGGATTTCGATCTCGACCTCGGGACGCTCTCGCGCCAGCGCGTGTTCGCGCGCTTCGCGCCGCGGCAGGAAGGCGTGCGCTACGGCGGCCGTCCCGATGGCGCCGCCGTGGACAGCGAGGGCGCGTACTGGGTGGCGATGTACGAGGGCTGCCGGCTGCTGCGCCTGTCGCCCCAGGGGCAGCTGCTGCAGGAGGTGGCGCTGCCGGTGCACTGCCCGACCATGCCCTGCTTCGGCGGGCCGGACCTGCGCACCCTCTACCTCACCACCGCACGCGACCACCGCCCCGCCGACGAGCTCGCGCGCGAGCCCTGGGCCGGCTGCGTGCTGGAGATGCGCGTGGCGGTGCCGGGGCTGCCGGTCAACTTCGCGAAGCTGTAGGGACGGCACCGCCGCCTCGCCCGGGGCGGGAGCGGCGATCCGGAGGGCGTCGCGTCAGGGCTTGGCCGGCAGCGCCGCCAGCGCGCCGCGCACCTCGGCCACCGACAGCACTTCCGTCAGCAGCTGCGGCGCGCCGCCGCCGGCCGGGTACAGCGCATAGACCGGCACGCCGCTGCGCCCCAGGCGCGCCAGCTCGGTGCCGATGGCCGCGTCGCGCCGCGTCCAGTCCGCGCGCAGCAGCGCCACGTCGTGCAGCTCGAAATCGGCACGCACCGTGGCGTCGGCGAGCGTGCCGCGCTTGTTGATCTGGCAGGTCACGCACCAGGCGGCCGTGAAGTCCACGAACACCGGCCGGCCCTGAGACTGCAGCGTGCGCACGCGATCGGCGCTCCAGGCTTCCCAGCCGCCGGCCGCAGCGGCGGCGCTCCCGCTCTCGGCCGGCGCCTCGCGCCAGGACGGCAGGGCCCAGTGCAGCGTCGCGCCCAGCACTGCCACGGCCAGCACCGCCACGCCCGCGCGCGCGCCGCGGCGCGTGGCCTGGAAGGCCGGGCTGGCCAGCGCCCACAGCGCAAAGGCCAGCGCCACCAGCAGGCCCAGCAGCGCCACGGCGCCATCGAGCCCGGTCTGCTGGCCCAGCACCCACAGCAGCCACACCACGGTGGCGAAGATGGGGAAGGACAGCAGCGTGCGCAGTTGCGCCATCCACGGTCCCGGCCGCGGCAGCGCGCGCGCCACGCCCGGCCAGGCCGCCGCGGCCAGGTAGGGCAGGGCCATGCCCAGCCCCAGTGCCGCGAACACCGACAGCGCCTGCGCCGTCGGCAGCGTGGCCGCCGCGCCCAGCGAGGCGCCCATGAAGGGCGCGGTGCAGGGCGAAGCCACCGCCACGGCCAGCACGCCGGTGAGCGCGTGGTCCAGCAGCGGGTGGCGCAGCTGCAGCCCGGCCAGGCTGGAGGGCAGCACGCTGCGGAACTCGAACTGCCCGCTCAGGTTGAGTCCGATCACCGTGAACAGCGCCGCAAGCGCCGCCACGAAGGCCGGCGACTGCAATTGAAACCCCCAGCCCAGCTGCTGGCCGCCGGCGCGCAGCGCCAGCATCAGCGCCGCCAGTGCCACGAAGGACACCAGCACGCCTGCGGTGTAGGCCAGCGCCGCGGCCACGCGCTCGCGCCGGTGGTGGTGCGTCACGAAGCTCAGCAGCTTCAGCGACAGCACCGGGAACACGCAGGGCATCAGGTTCAGCAGCATCCCGCCGCCCAGCGCCAGCAGCAGCGCCAGCCCGAAGGCAGGTGAGGACGCGCCCGTTGCCGCGGCGGCCGGCGCCGCGGGCGATTCAGCCTCGGCCACGGGCTCGCGCCGCGGCGTGGTGCCCGGCGCGGGCCAGGGGCCGGCGACGTCGAAGCCCAGCTGCACGCCGCCGCCCTGCGCGTCGCCCAGCACCGCGTCCAGGCGCGGCGGGCTCTGGTCGCGCTCGGGCGACAGTGGTGCCCGCAGCTGCCAGGCGGTACCGTCCCAGCGCGCTTGCATCGGCGCGGCGTTGTCCAGGATGCCGGGCTGTTCGGGGAAGAAAGCCAGCGGCTGGCCCTGCAGCGCCGCCGGCAGGCCCTGGACGTCGAGCACCAGCTCATGGCCCTCGATGCGCGCCGCCGTCTGCACTGCAGCCATGGCCTTGGGCTGCCGCCGCTGGGCCTCGTCGAACAGCGCCGCGTTCACGGACGTGGCTGCCTGGCTGGGCAGCTGCAGGCTGAAGCGGCCGGTCTGGGGCAGGCAGACCTCCTTGCACACCAGCCAGTCCGCCTGAAGTTGCACGCTCAACGACGGGGCGTCGAAGCCCGCGGGCACCTGCACCTTCACCGGCAGCAGCACGCGGCCCTCGTAGCCGAAGTTCATCAGCGGGCCCACGGGCAGCCGCTGCGGCACGGGCCATTCGATCTCGCCCAGGTCCACGCCCGGGGGAACACTCCATTGCAGCTTGGTGGGCAGCCCGGAGTCCCCCGGGTTCTTCCAGTAGGTGTGCCAGTGCGGCGCGTGCTCCAGCAGCAGGCCCAGCCACAGCGGCTTGCCCGGCACCACGCCCTCGGGAGCGTGGGCCAGTAGTTCGGCGCGCAACTGTTCGGTGCGGACCTCGGTCTGGGCCACGGCGCCCAGCAGCGGCGCCAGCAGCAACGAAAAAGCCACGAAGCGGCGGGGGAAAAGGCGGGACACGGTCGGCTCGGGAGCGGATGGTGGGGCGATTGTGGTGCGCGGCGGCGGCATCGCGTGACATCGTGGACACTGCGCCGCCGCGGCGGGTCGCCACAGGCTCACGGATTGAGCTGGCTCAATGTGCGCGCCATTGCAAGCCATGCCGGAGCGTGTCGACAGGGCATGAGTTGTAAGTGGAGGCTAAGGGTTTTCCACCTATAATCCGCCGGTTTTGCGCATAGAGACAGTCTGAAGCCCACATGCAAGAGCGGTCCCGGCGTCCCGAGTTCCGCGACAGCTGGGCTGAGGACGAAAACGACAAGGAACTGGACGAGCGAGCGCCGTTGACGCGTGAGCAAGTGCAGGCCCTGCGCGAAGAATACCCGCTGCTGTCGCCGTGGCGGGTGGTCGCGGTTCAAGCCGCGGTAGGTCTGGTGGTGGCTGCCTTGGCGGCAGTCGTCACGGGGCGGGGGGCGATCGGCTGGTCGGCGCTGTATGGCGCGGCTGCCGTGGTGGTGCCGGGGGCGTTGATGGTCCGCGGCCTCGCCAAGACCAGGGACAAGCAGCCCGGCACCCAGGTGTTCGGCTTCCTGCTCTGGGAGTTCATCAAGATCGGTGTCGCGGCCGCCATGCTGGTGGCGGCGGCGGTGGTCGTGCGCGACCTGAGTTGGCCGGCGTTGCTGGTGACGATGGTGCTGTGCATGAAGGTCAACTGGCTGGCGCTGCTGTGGCAGGGCCGGGCGCGAGCAAGGAAAAAGAGAAGCTGACATGGCTGCCGAAGGACACGGACCTACCGCGGGTGAATACATCCAGCACCACCTGGAGCACTTCACCACTCGCACGCAAACCGGCATTGCCGACTTCTCGCTGTCGGACCCGGTGCTCAAGCTCGACTCGCTGTTCTGGTCGATCCTGCTGGGCGTGATCGGCTGCTTCGTGCTGTGGCGCGTGGCCAAGAGCGTGACCTCGGGCGTGCCCGGGCGCATGCAGGCCGCCGTCGAGTTCCTGGTGGAGATGGTGGACACGCAGGCCCGCGGCATCGTGCACAACGAGCAGTCGCGCAAGGCGGTGGCCCCGCTGGCCCTGACGGCCTTCGTGTGGATCTTCCTGATGAACGCGATGGACCTGCTGCCGCTGGACCTGGTTCCCAACATCTGGGCCGCGATCTACGGCGGCATGGGCCATGACCCGCACCATGCCTACATGCGCGTGGTGCCCACGGCGGACCTGTCCACGACGCTGGCGCTGTCGGTGACGGTGCTGGGTTCGTGCCTGTACTACAACATCAAGATGAAAGGCCTGGGCGGCTGGGTGAAGGAGCTGTTCTCCGCACCGTTCCACGCCCATGGCTTCATGGCCGTCGTGCTGGCCCCGGTCAACTTCCTCATGCAGATGATCGAGTTCGTCGCCAAGACGGTCTCTCATGGCATGCGACTGTTCGGCAACATGTTTGCCGGCGAACTGGTGTTCATGCTGATCGCGCTGATGGGCGCGGTGGGCTTCGGCTCTCTGGGCGGTATTGCTCTGTGGATCGGCCACGTGCTGGCCGGTTCCGCGTGGGCCATCTTCCACATCCTGATCATCACGCTGCAGGCCTTCATTTTCATGATGCTGACGCTGGTGTACGTGGGCCAGGCGCACGACGCGCACTGACCGGCGGCTTTCCCCCCCGTTCCCTTTCCCAACTCAATCAACTCATCTAGGAGTAGTCATGGAAAACATCCTCGGTCTGGTCGCTCTGGCTTGCGGCGTCATCATCGGTCTGGGCGCCATCGGTGCTTGTATCGGCATCGGCCTGATGGGCGGCAAGTACCTGGAAGCCTCGGCCCGTCAGCCTGAGCTGATGAACGAGCTGCAAACCAAGATGTTCCTGCTGGCCGGTCTGATCGACGCCGCCTTCCTGATCGGCGTGGGTATCGCGATGCTGTTCGCGTTCGCCAACCCCTTCGTGCTGCGCTGATCCGGATCTTTCTCGTCCGTCCACGAAGTAGTTTTTTACGAGAGAGGTCCGAGCCGTGAATCTGAACGCAACGTTGTTGGCGCAGATCGTCGTCTTCGTGATCTTGTGGTGGTTCACGATGAAGTTCGTGTGGCCGCCGATCACCAAGGCGCTCGATGAGCGCGCCCGGAAAGTCGCCGACGGTCTGGCTGCGGCTGACAAGGCCAAGGCCGAGCTGGCCACGGCCAACAAGCGAGTGGAGGCCCAGCTGGCCGAAGCCCGCGATGACGCCGCCCGCCGCCTGGCTGACGCCGAGCGCATGGCGCAGTCCATGGTCGAAGATGCCAAGGGCCGTGCCAACGAAGAGGCCGCCAAGATCGTCGCCGCGGCCCGGGCCGAGGCCGAGCAGGCCAGCATCCGTGCCCGTGAAGCGCTGCGCGACGAAGTCGCCGCGCTGGCTGTCAAGGGTGCCGAAGCGATCCTGCGCCGCGAAGTGAATCCCGCGGTGCACGGCGAGCTGCTGTCGCGCCTGAAGAGCGAGCTCTGACCATGGCTGAGCTTGCAACCATTGCCCGCCCCTACGCGGAGGCGCTGTTCAAGGTGATCATGCCCGCCGAGCAGCGCGGTGCCATCGAGCAGCTCGACCTGCTCGCGGCGCTGACCGCAGAGCCGCAGGTGCGCCAGTTCGCCGACAACCCGCGCGTGAGCACCGAGCAGGTGTTCAACGTCATCACCGGGGCGTTGCCCGCGCCGTTGTGGCCCGCGCTGCAGAACCTGCTGCGCACGATGCTGGAGAACGGTCGCCTGGTGGCGCTGCCCGAAGTGGCAACGCAGTACCGCGCGCTGGTCAACGCTGGCAGCGGGGTCTCCGACGCGCTGGTCTACAGCGCCTTCCCGATCGACGAGGCGCAGGGCGTCGAGGTGCTGGCCGCGCTGGAAAAGCGCTTCGGTCGCAAGCTCAACGCCACGGTGCAGATCGATCCTTCGCTCATCGGCGGCATCCGCGTGGTGGTCGGCGACGAGGTCTATGACGGCTCTGTCAAGGCCCGTCTGGAACAGATGAAGGTGGCGCTCACGGCCTAAGCGCACAGCAGGGGGCTGTCGCCGCCCCCCGCGCACGGCCCGCAGCCAGTCACCGCCCGCCACGCTGTCCGCCCACCGGGTGGCAGTCTGGGAGAACACGATGCAACTGAATCCCGCAGAAATTTCCGAACTGATCAAGAGCCGCATCGAGGGCCTGCAGCCCTCGACGGACATCCGCAACCAGGGCACCGTGGTCTCGGTGACGGACGGCATCGTGCGCGTGCACGGCCTGTCGGACGTGATGCAGGGCGAAATGCTCGAATTCCCCGCCACCGCCTCGGGCGCGCAGACCTTCGGCCTGGCGCTGAACCTCGAGCGCGACTCGGTCGGCGCCGTGATCCTGGGCGAGTACGAGCACATCTCCGAGGGCGACACCGTCAAGTGCACGGGCCGCATCCTGGAAGTGCCCGTGGGCCCCGAGCTGATCGGCCGCGTGGTCAACGCGCTGGGCCAGCCCATCGACGGCAAGGGTCCGCTCAACGCCAAGATGACGGACGTCATCGAGAAGGTCGCCCCGGGCGTGATCGCGCGCCAGTCGGTGAGCCAGCCGGTGCAGACGGGCATCAAGTCGATCGACTCGATGGTGCCCGTGGGCCGCGGCCAGCGCGAGCTGATCATCGGTGACCGCCAGACCGGCAAGACCGCCGTCGCCCTGGACGCGATCATCGCCCAGAAGGGCCAGAACATGGTCTGCGTCTACGTCGCCATCGGCCAGAAGGCGTCGTCGATCAAGAACGTGGTGCGCGCCCTGGAGCAGCACGGCGCGATGGAGTACACCATCGTCGTGGCCGCCTCGGCTTCCGAGTCCGCCGCCATGCAGTACGTGTCGGCCTACTCCGGCTGCACGATGGGCGAGTACTTCCGCGACCGCGGCGAAGACGCGCTGATCGTCTATGACGACCTGTCCAAGCAGGCCGTGGCCTACCGTCAAGTGTCGCTGCTGCTGCGCCGTCCCCCGGGCCGCGAAGCCTTCCCCGGCGACGTGTTCTATCTCCACAGCCGCCTGCTGGAGCGTGCCGCCCGCGTGAACGCCGACTACGTCGAGAAGTTCACCAACGGCGCCGTGAAGGGCAAGACCGGCTCGCTGACCGCGCTGCCCGTGATCGAAACGCAGGCCGGCGACGTGTCCGCCTTCGTGCCGACGAACGTGATCTCGATCACCGACGGCCAGATCTTCCTGGAAACCAGCCTGTTCAACGCCGGTATCCGCCCCGCCATCAACGCCGGTATCTCGGTGTCGCGCGTCGGTGGTGCTGCCCAGACCAAGCTGATCAAGGGCCTGTCCGGCGGTATCCGTACCGACCTGGCGCAGTACCGTGAGCTGGCCGCGTTCGCGCAGTTCGCCTCGGACCTGGACGAAGCCACCCGCAAGCAGCTCGACCGCGGTGCCCGCGTGACCGAACTGCTCAAGCAGGCCCAGTACCAGCCGCTGCCCATCAGCCTGATGGGTGCCACGCTGTTCGCGGTCAACAAGGGCTTCATGGACGACGTGGACGTCAAGAAGATCCTGGCCTTCGAGAGCGGTCTGCACCAGTTCCTGAAGACCAGCCACGGCCCGCTGCTGGCCAAACTCGAGAGCGACAAGGCGATGGACAAGGACGCGGAAGCCCAGCTGACTGCTGCCGTGACCGCGTTCAAGAAGTCGTTCGCCTGAGTCCCGCCATAGCACAAGTCCGAGAAGGAGCCCGTCCATGGCGGTAGGCAAGGAAATACGCGGCAAGATCAAATCGGTGGAGAACACCAAGAAGATCACCAAGGCCATGGAAATGGTCGCCGCCTCCAAAATGCGCAAGGCGCAGGAACGGATGCGCGCTGCGCGTCCGTACGCCGACAAGATTCGCAACATCACGGCGAACCTGTCCCAGGCCAACCCGGAGTACCGCTCGCCCTACATGCGCGCGGAAGGCTCCGCGAAGGCTGCGGGCTTCGTGGTCGTGACGACCGACAAGGGCTTGTGCGGCGGCCTCAACACCAACGTGCTGCGTGCGATCACGAACAAGATGCGTGATCTGCAGGCTGAGAACGTGAAGGTGCAGGCGGTTGCGATCGGCAACAAGGGCTTCGGCTTCCTGAACCGAGTCGGCGTCCCGGTCGTTTCGCACGCGACGCAGCTCGGCGACACGCCGCAGCTGGAGAAGCTCATCGGTCCGGTCAAGGTGATGCTCGACGCCTTCATCGCGGGCCAGGTGGACTCGGTGTACCTCTGCTACACCAGGTTCATCAACACGATGAAGCAGGAGCCGGTGGTCGAGCAGCTGCTGCCGCTGTCGGCAGCGCGCCTGGAGCAGACCGCCGCCGAGCGCCAAGCCGGCGGCTGGGACTACATCTACGAGCCCGATGCGGCCACCGTCATCGACGAGCTGCTCACGCGCTACATCGAGGCGCTGGTGTACCAGGCCGTGGCCGAGAACATGGCCTCGGAGCAGTCCGCCCGCATGGTGGCCATGAAGTCCGCCACCGACAACGCCGGCAACCTGATCGGTGAGCTCAAGCTGGTCTACAACAAGACCCGCCAGGCCGCGATCACCAAGGAGCTGAGCGAGATCGTCAGCGGCGCCGCCGCGGTTTGACCGATTCGTTGAATTCAAGGAAATACAAATGGCACAAGGCAAGATTGTTCAGTGCATCGGCGCCGTGGTGGACGTGGAGTTCCCGCGCGATCAGATGCCCAAGGTGTACGACGCCCTCAAGATGGAAGGCTCGGCCCTGACGCTGGAAGTGCAGCAGCAGCTCGGCGACGGCGTGGTGCGTACCATCGCCCTGGGTTCCTCCGACGGCCTGCGTCGCGGCATGGTGGTGACCAACACCGCCAACCCGATCATGGTGCCGGTGGGCCAGGCCACCCTGGGCCGCATCATGGACGTGCTGGGCACGCCCATCGACGAGCGCGGTCCCGTGAGCCACGAGCTCACCGCCTCCATCCACCGCAAGGCCCCGGCCTACGACGAGCTGTCTCCCTCGCAGGAGCTGCTGGAAACCGGCATCAAGGTGATCGACCTGATCTGCCCGTTCGCCAAGGGCGGCAAGGTGGGTCTGTTCGGTGGCGCCGGCGTGGGCAAGACCGTGAACATGATGGAGCTCATCAACAACATCGCCAAGGCGCACTCGGGTCTGTCCGTGTTCGCCGGCGTGGGTGAGCGTACCCGTGAGGGCAACGACTTCTATCACGAGATGATGGAGTCGGGCGTGGTGGTGGACGAGGACCTGTCCAAGTCCAAGGTGGCCATGGTGTACGGCCAGATGAACGAGCCGCCGGGCAACCGTCTGCGCGTGGCCCTGACCGGCCTGACCATCGCCGAGTCGTTCCGCGACGAAGGCCGTGACGTGCTGTTCTTCGTGGACAACATCTACCGCTACACGCTGGCCGGTACCGAAGTGTCCGCACTGCTGGGCCGTATGCCTTCCGCCGTGGGCTACCAGCCGACGCTGGCCGAGGAAATGGGCCGCCTGCAGGAGCGCATCACCTCCACCAAGGTGGGCTCGATCACCTCGATCCAGGCCGTGTACGTCCCTGCGGATGACTTGACCGACCCGTCGCCCGCCACGACCTTCGCCCACTTGGACGCCACCGTGGTGCTGTCGCGCGACATCGCCTCGCTGGGTATCTACCCGGCCGTGGACCCGCTGGACTCGACCTCGCGCCAGATCGACCCGAACGTCATCGGCGAAGAGCACTACACGACGACGCGTTCGGTGCAGGGCATCCTGCAGCGCTACAAGGAACTGCGCGACATCATCGCCATTCTGGGCATGGACGAGCTGGCCCCCGAGGACAAGCTGACCGTGGCCCGCGCCCGCAAGATCCAGCGCTTCCTGTCGCAGCCCTTCCACGTGGCCGAAATCTTCACCGGCTCGCCGGGCAAGTACGTGCCGCTGAAGGAAACCATCCGCGGCTTCAAGATGATCGTGGCCGGCGAGTGCGACCACCTGCCCGAGCAGGCCTTCTACATGGTCGGCACCATCGACGAGGCCTTCGAGAAGGCCAAGAAGCTGGCGTCGTAATGGTCGTCGCGGCCGCAACCTCCCGGTAGCGGCTGCTGCTTCCCCGACGCAGCCTCTTCCTTTTCGCATCAAGGACCCCGCACATGGCAACCATTCACGTCGACGTCGTCTCCGCCGAAGAGCTGATCTTCTCCGGCGAGGCGAAGTTCGTCGCGCTGCCGGGCGAGAACGGCGAGCTGGGCATCCTGCCCCGCCACACGCCGCTGATCACCCGCATCAAGCCCGGCGCGGTGCGCATCGAGCGCGCCGACAACGGTGAGGAGGAGTTCGTGTTCGTCGCCGGCGGCATCCTGGAGGTGCAGCCCAGTGGCGTCACGGTGCTTGCCGACACCGCCATCCGTGGCCATGACCTCGACGAGGCCAAGGCCAACGAGGCCAAGCGCCTGGCCGAAGAGGCGATGCGCAACGCCAAGAGCGACATCGACTTCGCCGCCGCCCAGAGCGAGTTCGCCGCCATGGCGGCCCAGCTCGTCGCGCTGCGCAAGTTCCGCCGCAAGTAAGCCTTCCGGCACGCCGGCCTTCGCGGCCGGTTTCCGCCCCATCGAAAAGCCCGCCCGGTGCACGCCCGGCGGGCTTTCTGTTTTGAATCTTTCTTCCGTGGCGACGCCATGCCCGTGGCTTTGAGATTCCGTGTCGACACAATTTGACCGGCGGCGCGCCAGTGCAAATCTGTAATAGACCTTTCCTTCCTGCCTTTGAGCCCTGCACGTGCATGGAATTCATTGTTGCGGGCGTGCCTGGGCTTATATATTGGCCTTGATATCTTCAGTGTGGCAGCCGGTGCAGGGGGCAAGTTATTCATGCCCGCAGGAATTTGTGTTCCATGGGTTTTGATCGACCCATCAGAGCCTGAATTCCGGATGGGCGCTGCCTCGGCCAATTTCAATGAATTCCGGCCCGCGTCCCGGCAGCGGGCCGGCTGATCGGAAAAGGCGGCGTATGGGCATGCGATCTTCTCTCGTGAGCGTGGCGGTGAGCTGCCTTGGCGCGCTGGCGTCCATCGCGCCGGTCCAGGCGGAATCGCTGTTCAGGTTCAGCTTCGACAACACGCCGGACGATCTCATCGTGTTTCCAGTGGTCGGGCGCGGCGAATTCAGCTTTGCTGTCGACCCCGGCAACGGCACGCACAGCCTGGGCACGCTGGGTGATTTCGACATGTCGTTCCGCGTCAGCGGCAAATCCTTCACCGAGCAGGACATCACCACGCCGCTGGACGAGGTGCGGGTCGTCATTTCCCAGTTCGGTTCGACGCGCCGGCTGCAATTCAGCAATATCTCGGCAACGGGTTCAGGAGGCGCCGGCGGGTCGCTGGACCTTTTCAATGCCGCCGGACAATTCCTGTCCTTCGAAGCACCCGGTGGCGGCAGTGGCCTGAGGCTGTACCGCACCTCCGATTCGAGCCCGCGGTTTGGCGGCGACTATTTCGCCGTGCAGGCGATTCCGGAGCCCGCGTCCCTGCTGCTGATGGGCGCCGGCCTGGCGGGCGTGGCCGGCTTCGTGCGCCGGCGTCGGAACGGGGCGAGCTGAGACCTCGGAGCCGCAGGGCTCCGTCCCGGGTCTGGCAGGCGCGGTCCCTGTGGGCGGCTTCGGGCCCCGGGGCAGGGTCTTGCGGGCGTGGCGGGCAGGTGCCTGCACCCCGGCTGGCAGAATGCGCGCCCCCGCTTGCCTCCGCTTCCCGCCATGTCCGCCCCGACGCTGCCCGAGTCGCCGCGCGTGCTGTCGCTCATCCCGCCGATGACGCAGCTCAACACGCCGTACCCCTCCACCGCCTACCTCACCGGCTTCCTGCGCGGACGCGGTATCGCGGCGGCGCAGGACGACCTGGCCCTGAAGCTCGTGCTGCGGCTGCTGTCGGGCGCCGGGCTGCGGCGGCTGCGCGCGGCCATCGAGGCGCTGCCGCCCAAGCGGCGCACGCCGCGCGTGCAGGCCTTCCTGGAACGCTTCGACGACTACGCCGGCACCGCGGACCGCACGCTCGCATTCCTGCAGGGTCGCGACCCGACGCTGGCGCACCGCATCGCATCGCGCGGCTTCCTGCCCGAAGGGCCGCGCTTCCAGGCGCTGGAGGTGTACGGGGACGAGGAGGGCGATCCCCTGGGTTGGGCCTTCGGCGCGCTGGGGCTGCAGGACCGCGCCAAGCACCTGGCCACGCTGTACCTGGACGACCTGGCGGACGTGCTGCGCGAGGCCATCGACCCGCGCTTCGAGTTCGTGCGCTACGCCGAGTCGCTGGCGGCGGCACAGGCCAGCTTCGACGGGCTGGCCGACGCGCTGGCGGCGCCCCCGAACCTGATCGACGACACCCTGCGCGAGCTGACGCTGGAGGCGCTGGAGCAGCACCAGCCCGACGTGGTGCTGCTGTCCGTGCCCTTCCCGGGCTCGGTGTACGGCGCGCTGCGCATCGCGCAGGCGCTGAAGGCGGCGAAGCCGGGCATCGCCGTCGTGCTGGGCGGCGGCTTCGTCAACACCGAGCTGCGTGAGCTGAAGGAGCCGCGCCTGTTCGACCACGTGGACTTCGTGACCCTGGACGCCGGCGAGCGCCCGCTGCTGGCCCTGCTGGAGCACCTGCAAGGCAAGCGCTCGCGCCAGCGCCTGGTGCGCACCTACGTGCGCGACGACGGCGTGGTGCGTCACGTGAACTTCCCCGAGCCGGACGTGCCCTTCGCCGAGGTCGGCACGCCCACCTGGGACGGCTTGCCGGTGCGCGACTACCTGTCGCTGCTGGACATGCTCAACCCCATGCACCGGCTCTGGAGCGACGGGCGCTGGAACAAGCTCACCGTGGCGCACGGCTGCTACTGGAAGAAGTGCAGCTTCTGCGACGTGAGCCTGGACTACATCGCGCGCTACGAGGGCGCGGAGGCCACGGTGCTGGCCGACCGCATCGAGGCCATCGTCAACGAGACCGGGCAGACCGGCTTCCACTTCGTGGACGAGGCCGCGCCGCCCAAGGCGCTCAAGGCGCTGGCCACGGAGCTGCTTCGCCGCGACCTGCGCATCTCCTGGTGGGGCAACGTGCGCTTCGAGAAGACCTTCACCCCGGAGCTGGCCGAGCTGCTGGCCGAGAGCGGCTGCATCGCGATTTCCGGCGGGCTGGAGGTGGCTTCGGACCGGCTGCTCAAGCTGATGAACAAGGGCGTGTCGGTGGCGCAGGTGGCGCGCGTGACGCGCGCCTTCGCCGACGCCGGCGTGATGGTGCACGCCTACCTGATGTACGGCTTCCCCACGCAGACGGCGCAGGACACGGTGGACGCGCTGGAGTACGTGCGCCAGCTGTTCGAGAACGGCTGCATCCACTCCGGCTTCTTCCACCGCTTCGCCTGCACGGTGCATTCGCCGGTGGGTCAGAACCCGGACGCTTTCGGCATCAAGCTCAAGCCGCTGCCTGAAGGCGGCTTCGCCCGCAACGACGTGGGCTTCATCGACCCCACGGGCACCGACCACGACGCGTTGGGCCGGGCGCTGAAGAAGGCCATCTACAACTTCATGCACGGCAACCTGGTGGAGGCCGACGTGCGCAGCTGGTTCGACGTGCGTGTCCCGAAGCCCACGGTGCCCAAGCAGTTCATCCTGCGGGCGCTGGAGCAGCCGGGCGGCTGAGCGGGCGCCGCCCGGCCGCCTCAGGGCGCCGCGGCCACCGGGGCGGCGTCGTAGAAGTCCTCGAAAGGCTCGCCGGCGTTGAGCCCGCCGATCAGCGCCAGCAGCCCGACGGTGCCGTGCGTCTTCAGCCAGGGGCGCACTTCGTGCCCCGCGGCGGTGTAGAGCGGCCGGATCTCCCATTCGCCGCGGGCACGGCGCCCGGCGTTGCCGCCGTCGCCCCACGCCTGGATGGCCGTCTCCCAGCGCCACAGCGAGTCGATGCGGCGCAGCTGTACCGGCGAGGGCACCGGCACGCCGGCCGCCCGCAGTGCCTGCCAGTGCGCTTCCGAAGTCTCGGGCGCCTCGCTCACCGCCACCGCCAGCCCCTCGTCGAACCAGCGTGGCAGGGCCCAGAAGCCGCGCCAGCGCAGGCGCTGGAACAGCTCCGCGTGCGACCACTCGTGGGCGAGGTAATGCCAGCTCAGCCCGCGCGGCGACAGCAGGATGCGGTCGCCATAGACCTTGGCCATGGTGCCGCCGCCGCCGAAGGCCCTGTGGCAGCCCTCGGTGACGCAGGCGTGGACGGCTGGGCGGGACAGCACGCTGCCGAAGACGCCGCGCACGGCAGCCTCGGCCTGCGGCACGGCCTGCATCAGCCGGGCACGGGCCGAGGCATCGGCGCCCGCTTCGACGTACAGGTCCGGCGCGATGCGCTCGAAGCCGAAGCTCTGGGGCGCGAACAGCTTGCCGCCCTGCAGGACGGAGCAGCCCTGGAGCAGGGCCAGCAGGAGGAGGGCGGCGAGGGGGCGAAGGAAAGCGAGATTGGGGAAAGGGCGGGTGTTCACGGAGCCTGGATGACGAAGCCGCACGGCGTTGCGGGCTTGTACCGGTGGGTCAACGGTAGGTTGCGGGTTTTCTTGCCCCAGGCATCTCGCAAGCCGAGCCGGCTTGCACCCAACTTCGTCACTCCCGCCTTCGCGGGAATGACGAGTCAATCAGGACGCCGCCCGTGCTTCGTCCTGCGACGTGGAGTCGTGTCTCTTCACACCCTCCACGGCGCGTCCGGCAGCTCGTTCGGATTCGCCTGCCCCGGCTGCAGCGCGAAGTGCCGCACCAGCAGCGCGTCCACCGCCTCCACCGCCGCCAGCAGCCCGGCCTCGAAGTGCCCGGCGCGGAACTGCGCGCGCATGCCGTCGAGGATGTGGTGCCAGCCCTGCGCGCCCACGTGCCGGTCGATGCCGCGGTCGGCCACGATCTCGATCGCGTGCTCGGCCAGCAGCAGGTAGATCAGCACCCCGTTGTTGGCCTCCGTGTCCCACACGCGCAGCTTGCCGAACATCGCCACCGCGCGCTCCCGCGCACTGGCGCCGCGCCACAGGTAGGACAGCGGCAGCCCCGCTTCCACGCACACGCGGATCTCGCCGCTGTGCCGCGTCTCGCTCTCGCGCACGCGCGCTCCGACGCGCTCCAGCGCCGCGTCACCCAGCGCCTTGTGCGCGTCGGCCTCGTCGAAGAGGCGGTGCTTCAACAACCGCGTCAATCGGCTCATCACCAGTTCCCCGAGGCGCCGCCGCCGCCGAAATCCCCACCGCCGCCGGAGCTGAAGCCGCCTCCACCTCCGCCGCCCCAGCTCCCGCCGCCGCCACCACCCCAGCCGCCGCCGGGGAAGATGATCGGCGGCCCGCCCCAGCCTCCCCGGCCGCCGCGTCCGCGGCGCCCCGAGGAGCCGATGCCCAGCACGCCCACCAGCACCAGCGCCACCACGGCCGCGGCCAGGGCCAGCACCATGCTGCCGCCGAAGAGCCAGGCCAATCCGCCCGTGGCGCCGCCGGTGGCCAGCGCGCCCAGCTTGCGGCCCAGCATGCCGGTCAGGAGCGCCCCGATCACCGGCACGCCGATGAAGAAGAACAGCCCCAGGTCCTGCAGCTGCAGCCCGCGCTCGGCGTCGCGCGGCGAGCCCGAATGCGCGCCGCTCCAGCCGTCGGGCGAGGAGGCCGGCGCCGGCAGCTTCTCCGCGCGCACCAGCCCGGCCAGCTCGTCCACCGCCGCCTGCAGCCCGCCCGCGAAATCGCCGGCGCGGAAGGCGGGCGTGATGGCGCGGTCGATCACGCGCTTGGCCGCCAGGTCGGGGATCGCGCCCTCCAGCGCCTTGGCCACCTCGATGCGCACGCGCCGGTCGTTCTTGGCCACCACCAGCAGCAGCCCGTCGCCCACGGTGCGGCGGCCGATCTTCCACTCGTCGCCCACGCGCTGCGCGTAGGCGGCGATGTCCTCCGGCGCCGTGCTCGGCACCATCAGGATCACCAGCTGCGTGCCGGTCTCGCGCTCCAGCTCGGCCAGCCGCGTCTCCAGCGACTGGCGCTGCCCGGCGCCCAGGGTGCCGGTCTGGTCGATGACGCGGGCGCTGAGGGCGGGCACCGGCAGCACGTCCTGCGCCACGGCCGGCCGCGGCAGCAGCAGCGCGCACAGCAGGGCCAGCAGCGTGATGAACAGCGTCAGCGCCGCCCGCCCCGGGCCCGGCAGGACGGCGGCAGCGTGCGGACGAGGCGCCATGGCCGCCTCAGCGCGAGGCCGGGCTGGCCGGCAGCGAGGGCGCCATCGGCGCCGTGGGCGTGGTCGTCGCGGGCGGCGTGCTGCGCGACGGAGTGCCGAAGTCCACGCTGGGCGGGCGGGAGATCTCGGCCTCGTTCTGCACCGTGAAACTGGCCTTGGGCTTGTAGCCGAACACCATGGCGGTGAGGTTGGTGGGGAAGCTGCGCGCCAGCACGTTGTAGTCGGTCACCGTCTTGATGTAGCGGTTGCGCGCCACGGTGATGCGGTTCTCCGTGCCTTCGAGCTGCACGCGCAGGTCCTGGAAGCCCCGGTTGGCCTTGAGGTCCGGGTAACGCTCGCTCACCACCAGCAGCCGCGACAGCGCGCTGGAGAGCTCGCCCTGCGCCTGCTGGAAGCGCTGCAGCGCTTGCGGGTCGTTCAGCGTCTCGGGCGTGACCTGCACGCTCGTGGCCTTGGCGCGGGCCTCGACGACGCGCGTGAGCGTCTCCTGCTCGAAGTTGGCTTCGCCCTTGACCGTGTTGACGATGTTCGGAATCAGGTCCGCGCGCCGCTGGTACTGGTTGAGCACTTCGGCCCAGGCCGCCTTGGTCTGCTCGTCGAGCTGTTGGAACTGGTTGTAGCCGCAGCCCGAGAGCAGCAGGGCGGCCAGACAGGCCAGGAGCCAGCGCATGCGCATATCCGTTCCTCCGTGATGGGTTTGCCCGGGGATGCTATCCCAGCATGTGGCGCACCCGGACGCAGGATGGCGCGGCGGGATAATCGCGGGATGACCGCACCGCTTGCCAACGACAGCTTCCTGCGCGCCTGCCTGCGCCAGCCCACCGAACACACGCCCGTGTGGCTGATGCGCCAGGCCGGGCGCTACCTGCCGGAGTACTGCGCCACGCGCGCACAGGCGGGCAGCTTCATGGGACTGGCAACGAACCCGGCATTCGCCACCGAAGTGACGCTGCAGCCGCTGGAGCGCTACGCGCTCGACGCCGCGATCCTGTTCTCCGACATCCTCACCGTGCCGGACGCCATGGGCCTCGGCCTGAGCTTCGCCGCCGGCGAGGGCCCGCGCTTCGCGCACCCGGTGCGCGACGAGGCAGCGGTGGCCAAGCTGGAGATTCCGGACATGGCCAAGCTGCAGTACGTCTTCGACGCGGTCAGCTCCATCCGCAAGGCGCTCAACGGCCGCGTGCCGCTGATCGGCTTCTCCGGCAGCCCCTGGACGCTGGCCTGCTACATGGTCGAAGGCGCGGGCAGCGACGACTACCGGCTGGTCAAGTCCATGCTGTATTCGCGCCCGGACCTGATGCACCGCATCCTGTCCCTCAACGCCGACACCGTGGCGGCGTACTTGAACGCGCAGATCGAGGCCGGCGCCCAGGCGGTGATGGTGTTCGACAGCTGGGGCGGCGTGCTCGCCGACGGCGCCTTCCAGCAGTTCAGCCTGGCCTACACCCAGCGCGTGCTGAAGCAGCTCAAGCGCGAGCACGAAGGCCAGCGCATTCCGCACATCGTCTTCACCAAGGGCGGTGGCCTGTGGCTGGAAGACATGCTCGGCGGCGAGGCGGTGCCCGACGTGCTGGGCGTGGACTGGACCGTGAACCTGGCGCAGGCCCGCCGCCGCGTGGACGACCGCGTCGCGCTGCAGGGCAACCTGGACCCGAACATCCTGTTCGCCCCGCCCGAGGCCATCGCGACCGAGGCCAAGCGCGTGCTGGACAGCTTCGGCAACCCTAAGCGAGCCGACGGCGGCTTCGGCGGCCACGTGTTCAACCTGGGCCACGGTATCAGCCAGTACACGCCGCCGGAGCACGTGAAGGTGCTGGTGGACACGGTGCACGAGCACTCGCGCCGCCTGCGCGCGGCAGCCTGAACGCGCGCTGTAGCCGTTTTTTGATTCGCGGGGCTTGACTTGTCCACCAAATCAGCTCTGCGATCTGGGCTCTCCAAAAGCATCATTTCAGATCGGTCGGATAGCACGGAATAGCGTTAAGACGTTGATCTGATTGATGAATTTCCCCGTGTTGCAGATCGCGGCACGGTGAGCCTCCCGGCTGCGCACAGCCTGTGAACCTGCGGCGCGCAGCTTTCCCACAAAGTTATCCACAGCCTGTCTGGAACGCATGACTGAACGGCTGGCCGTGGCCGTCGAGGCGCCGCAGTACAGCGGCCTGGGCGGCCTGCTGGACTACCTGGGCGAACCGCTGCCGCCCGGCAGCCTGGTGCGCGTGCCCTTGGGCCGGCGCGAGGTGCCGGGCCTGGTCTGGGACGCGCCGCCGCCCGACCCCGCAGCGCCCGCGCTGGACGAGTCCGCGCTGCGCCCCGTGGCGCAGGTGCTGCACGCGCTGCCACCGCTGTCCGCCGCTTGGCGGCGGCTGGTGGGCTTCACGGCCGCCTACTACCAGCGCGGTCTGGGCGAGGTCGCGCTGTCGGTGCTGCCGCCGGAGCTGCGCAAGCTCGACGACACCAAGCTGGCGCGGCGCATCGCGCGGCTGCGCAAGGCGGTGGAGCAGGGCGCCGCGGCGGTGGACGACGAGGCCGAGGACGAGGGCGAATCGGCAGAGCCGGCAAATCCGGCAGAGGCGGCGCCTGCTGCGGCGCAAGCAGAAACGGTGAAAACGGCAGTGCCGCCCGGCCACGCCGGCGAGGCGCCGGCGCTGACCGAGGCGCAGCGCGCGGCGGTTGATGCCGTCACCGGCGCGGCCGAAGGCACGTACTTGCTGCATGGCGTCACCGGCAGCGGCAAGACCGAGGTGTACCTGCAGGCCGCTGCGCACACGCTGGCGGCCGGGCGGCAGGCGCTGGTGCTGGTGCCGGAGATCAACCTCACGCCGCAGCTGGAGGCGCGCTTCGCCGAGCGCTTCAAGGGGCGGCGGCTGGTGTCGCTGCACAGCGGCCTCACGCCCGCGCAACGCCTGAAGAACTGGCTGCTGGCGCACCTGGGGCTGGCGGACCTGGTGCTGGGCACGCGGCTGGCGGTGTTCGCCTCGCTGCCGCGGCTGGGCCTGATCGTCGTGGACGAGGAGCACGACCCCTCCTACAAGCAGCAGGAAGGCGCGCGCTACTCCGCGCGCGACCTGGCCGTCTACCGCGCCCGGCTGGAGCACGTGCCGGTGCTGCTGGGCTCGGCCACGCCCTCGCTGGAGAGCTGGCAGCACGCGCTGCAGGGCAAGTACCGGCGGCTGGACTTGGCGCAGCGCATAGGCGGCGGCGCGCTGCCCGAGGTCCGGCTGGTGGACATGAACCTGCTGCCGCGCGCGCACGGCGTGACGGTAGCGCTGTCGCCGCAGCTGGTGGACGCGCTGCGCGAGCGGCTGGCGTTGGGCGAGCAGAGCCTGCTGTTCCTGAACCGCCGGGGCTACGCGCCGGTGCTGCACTGCACCGAGTGCGGCTGGAAGAGCGGTTGCCCGCACTGCAGCGCCTGGCGCGTGTTCCACCGCAGCGACCGCACGCTGCGCTGCCACCACTGCGGCTTCACCGAGCGCGTGCCGCGCGCCTGCCCTCAGTGCGGCAACCAGGACCTGCAGCCGCTGGGCCGGGGCACCGAGCGACTGGAGGAGCAGATCGCGCAGGCGCTGCCCGGGGCGCGGGTGGCGCGCATCGACGCCGACACCACCCGCGCCGCCGGCTCGCTGCAGGCGCGGCTGGCGGAGGTGCATGCCGGCGAGGTGGACGTGCTGGTGGGCACGCAGATGATCGCCAAGGGCCACGACTTCAGGCGCATCACGCTGGTGGCGGCGGTGAACCCGGACAGCGCGCTCTTCGCCAGCGACTTTCGCGCGCCTGAGCGGCTGTTCGCGCTGCTGATGCAGGCGGCGGGCCGCGCCGGCCGCGACGCGCGCCAGGCCGCGCGCAGCCAGATGTGGCTGCAGACCTGGCATCCCACGCATGCCCTCTACGCCGCGCTGCGCCGGCACGATTTCGAGAGCTTCGCCGCCTCGCAGCTGCAGGAGCGCGAGATGGCGGGGCTCCCGCCCTTCACGCACCTGGCGCTGCTGCGCGCGGAGGCGCGCACGCCGGAAGCGGCGGCGGCCTTCCTGGAGGACGCGGCGGCGCACGCCAACGATTTCCCGGAGGCAGCCGAGGTGCTGGTCTACCCAGCGGTGCCGCCGCCGGTGGCGCGCGTGGCGGACATGGAGCGCATGCAGATGCTGCTGGAGTCCCCCTCGCGCGCGGCGCTGCAGCGGCTGCTGGCGCAGTGGCTGCCGGTGCTTCACGGGCTGCGCTCGGTGCACAAGGGAGTGCTGCGCTGGGCGGTGGACGTGGATCCGTTGGGGATTTGAGGCGGCAGGGCGGCTGTCGCGCAACTGCGCTGTGGTCAGGGAAGCGATTCCAGGCAGGACGAAGCACGGGTGGCGGCTCTTCTACTCCGTCATTCCCGCGAAGGCGCACTGCTGTCCGGGGAATTTGTAACGGCTGCTGCCAAGTGGTTGTGGGTATTGGCTGACGGGGACGATGAGTCCCGGAAGCGCGATTCCTGTTGGCACCAGCCAACCCCACAACATGGCCAGCATATGCCTGCTGCAGCGGCTGCTGCAGCCAATCCCGCGTCAGCAGTTCGAAGACTTGGTCAAGCGCTTGGGGGCGCAGCGCTATATCAAGACCTTCACGTGCTGGCGCCATCTGGTGGCGCTGGTATTTGCACAGCTCTCGGGCACGGACGGGTTGCGCCAGCTCGTGGCTGGGTTCCAGGCGCTGAGCCCGACGCAGCGACGCCGCCTGGATGTCAGGGCGCTATGCCGCAGCACGCTGGACGATGCCAACGCGCGACGCCCCGTGCAGTGGCTGGCCGACGTGGCCGCCAGCCTCATGAGCCGTGTGCAGCACAGCCAGCGCCGCACCGCTCAGGACGCGGTCAGGCTGGTGAAGGTGCTGGACTCCAGCCCCTTTTTGCTCAAGGGCCGCTGGTTCGACGTCTGGAGTGCGCGCACGCGCACGGCCCGCACGCAGGGGCTCAAGCTGCACCTGATGCTGCAACTGCACGGCCACAGCCCGTGCTGGCTGAGCTTCACGCACAGCAACGTCAACGACCTCACCGAGGCGGTGCTGCACGTGCGCATCCAGCGCGGGGCCACCTACGTCTTCGACAAGGGCTACTGCGACTACAACTGGTGGCACTGCATCGACACGCAGGGCGCGCGCTTCGTCACGCGCTTTCGCTCCAATGCCGCACTCGTGGTGGAGCACGAGATGGCGGTACCCCAGGACGCCGCGCTTGCAGGCGTGCTGCACGACCAAGCCGTGCGCTTCAAGCACAAGAGCCCTCGCGGCGGGCACCTCAATCTCTACCGAGGCGTGCTGCGGCGCATCTACGTACATCGCCCAGGGCACACGCGCGCCTTGGTGCTGGCCACCAACGACATGCACGCCCCGGCGCAGGAGATCGCGCAGCTCTACAAGGACCGCTGGCAGATCGAGCTGTTCTTCAAGTGGATCAAGCAGCACCTGCGCATCCGCCACTTCCTGGGCTGCAGCGAAAACGCCGTCAAGACGCAAATCCTGGCCGCGCTCGTCACGTACCTGCTGCTGTTGCTGCATCAAGCCGCCCACGGCTTGCAGGAGTCCACGAGCCTGTGGACCCTGCTGGGGCAGCTGCGCGTAAAGCTGCTGGCTCCTGTGCCGGCCCCGGGCAGGCCTCGGCGCAAGCCACCCAAACCTCTTCAAACCCTGCACAGCCATGAGCAGCTCTCGCTGTTTTGACCGTAACGAATTACTCCGGACAGCAGTGCGCGAAGGCGGGAATCCAGGCGGCCCCACGTCAGCGCGAAGCCTGGACACAACGAAGGAAGAGCCAGTCCTCGGCGTTCCGCTCGATCGGCTTGCGGCCGGCTTGGGGGCCGCCTGGACTCCCGCCTGTGCGGGAGTGAAGAAGCAGAGGGCAAACGCCTGAGCGGACGCGCTGCCGCAGGCCACGATTTCCCGGCCCGCCCTGCGCTACCGGCTCGGCTTACCTACCCGCTTCCAGCTCCGCCAGCACCCCCTCGATCTCCTCTTCCGCCCGGCCCAGTTCCCGAAGCAGCCCCGTGTAGTGGCGCCGCACGGTGTCCGCGTGCGGATGCCCGGCGCCCAGCCCGGCGCTGAGCTGGCCCAGCGCGCGGCGCATCAGCGGCTCGGCCTCGTCCAGGCGGCGGACGTGCTGCAGCAGCAGCGCCAGGCTGCCCAGCGGGAGCGCGGCCTCCACCGACGCCGGGCCGGCACCCGTCTCGGCCAGGGCCACGGCCCGCTGCAGCAGGGGCTCGGCCTCGTCCGGGCGCTTCGTGGCCTTCAGCAGCGCGGCCAGGTTGCCCAGGTCGCGCGCCACGGCGGGGTGCTCGGGGCCCAGGCGGGCCTCGTCGATGGCCAGCGCGCGGCGCAGCAGCGGCTCGGCCTCGGCCGCGCGGCCCGCGGCCTTCAGCAACAGCGCCAGGTTGCTCAGGCGCAGCGCGACGCCGGGGTGCTCCTTGCCCAGGCGGCCTTCGTCGATGGCCAGGGCGCGGCGCATGCAAGTTTCGGCCTCGTCCAGGCGCTGCGTGTCCTGCAGCAGCTGCGCCAGGTTGTTGAGGGCGTTCGCCACCCGCAGGTGCTGCCGCCCGAAACCCGCCTCGGCCACGGCCACGGCACGGCGCATCAGCAACTCGGCCTCGGCGTGGCGCGCCTGGGCGTAGAAAAGCATCCCCACCTGGCCCAGCAGCCCGGACGTGGCGCCCGCCATGCCGGCTTCGTCGGCCCAGTGCATGGCGGCCAGCACGTGCGGCGCCAGCAGGTCCAGCAGCGGCCAGCCGCGCGCGTCCATCGGGTCGCCCAGGAAGAAGGCGTCCTCGATCCAGCCCAGCGCCTGCGGCAGGGCGCTGGCGGCCGGCACGCCGCGCCAGCGGCGGTGCCCGGCCGTGCGCGGGAAACGCCGTGCCAGCCAGCGCCACATCCGCGTGACCGCGACGCCCGCCCGCCGCGGCCCCTGCCGCCGCCGCGTCAGCTCCTGCACCAGCCGGTGCACCGTGAAGACGGGCCGGTCACCGTCGTCCACCGCCAGCGAGTACGCCGCCAGCTCCGCCAGCGCGTCCGCGGGATCGCCCTCATCGTCCGCCTTTCCCGGCGGCGCCACGTCCAGCAGCGCCTGCGGCACCGGCGCCGGCGCCAGCCAGGCCAGCCGCTGCAGCAGCCGCCGCGCGGGCGGGCTCAGCAGCTCGAAGGCGGCGTGCCACGCGATCGCCACGGCGGCGGGGCAGTGCGAGCGCCGCGCATCGATCCACGCCTTCGCCTCCTCGCGGTGCCACGCCCATTGCACCAGGTACTGCGCCAGGCTCGACTGCTGCCGCGCGATGCAGGCCCCGGCCAGTTCCAGCGCCAGGGGCAGCTGCTCCAGCTCGGCGGCCAGCGCCGACGCGCTCTCCGCGTCGTCCGGCTGCGCCGGCCGGCCGGCCTGCGTGCGCTGCAGCAGGAATTCCGCCGCCGCCGCCGGGGACAGCCCGTCCACGGGCTGCGCCTGCACTGCCTCGCTCCAGCCCGACGCGTGGCCCGTGACCAGCACGTGCCCGCCGGACAGCCGCGGCAGCAGCGCCTCGACGGCTTCGGCTGCTTCCACCGTGTCCACGCCGTCCAGGATCAGCAGCCACCCGGGCTGGCGCCGCAGCCAGGCCAGCACCGCGGCCAGCCGCCGCTCCTGTGCCGGCTCGTGCCGCTCGGCCAGGTTCAGCGCCGCGGGGCCGCACAGCGCCGCGAGCTGCTGCCACAGCGCCTGCGGGCTGCCGGCGTCCACCAGCAGGAGCACCGGGTGCTCGTCCTGGCGGCTCCAGGCGTACTCCAGCGCCAGCCGCGTCTTGCCCACGCCCACCGGGCCCGACAGCGCCAGCACGGTGGCCGGCACGTCCATGCGCCGGGGCACCGCGCCGAAGCGCCGCGCCAGCGTCTCCATCAGCGTGTCGCGTCCCTTGAACAGCGAGCCCAGGCTGCGGCCGGGCAGCGCGTGCACGCGCCGCAGCCGTCCGGCCTCGACCAGCAGGTCCAGCAGCCCGGCTTTCCACACTTGCCCCGCCAGCCGCTGCGGCGACGCGAAATAGACCTGCGGATGCCGCCCCAGCGCCGCCAGCCGCGCCAGGTGCGCCCGCTGCAGCGCCTGCTGCCGCGGGTGGGCCGCGTCGAGCGAGTCCCGGGGCGCCCCGGACTCCGGCACCGCGACCAGCAGCCGCTTGCCGTGGTAGAGCGCCAGCCAGGCCTCCCACTGCGCGTAGGGCAGCGCCGGGCCGTCCACCGCCAGGAAGGGCTGCAGCGCAGGGAAGCGCTGGTCGAAGTCCGGGTAGCGCACGTGCAGCAGCGCCCCCGAGAACAGCCCCGCCGTGTCCCCGGTCATGTCGCCCACCAGGTGCACCACCAGCGCGCACTGGCGGATGTGATCGTCCAGCAGGTCCAGCAGGTCCAGGAGGTCCAGCGTCCCGGCGTCGCCGGTGCCGACGTCCTGCTGCACTGTCAGGCCAAGGTCGGGGCACGCCAAGCCGTCGCGCAGCGCATCGCGGTAACTCTGGAATTCCGCCGGCACGGCGGACAGGAAGACTCGTAGGTGGGGGCTGGACATGGTTCTCTTCGCAAGCCGCTGATCCAAAGGCTCGCGGTTCGCCGCCCGGTCTTGCCCTGCTCGTTGACGGGGGCGGGAGGGTTCAAGGAATTGGGGAAACGGGAGGAGAGCGTCTGCCCTCAGCCGCCCGTCTTCTCGATTAGACAACGCCCGCGCGACTGCCTTCGGACACGCACCGCAGCAATACGGACCGGATGCGCAAATAGAACGGAGAGCCGGGGCGCCATGAAGCGCGTCGCCATTGCAAGCCCAATTCCACGCCCCGCGCACGCTGTTGCCCGATGCCGGGGCGAGACAGGCCCTCCGCCGCCAGAAAGTTTGGCAACCGGCTGTAGCGGCGTCCGAGGGCCGGTCCACTCGACGGCGAGCCGGTCAGGGCGCTGCCTCATCCCTGTGCATCACCCGCGCCGCCGTGGCGGATCAAGCACTTGGGCCACTGCCCAGCAGCTTGATCACAGAGTTATCCACAGATTTGGTGGAAGAGTGGGAAAAGCGGCGCCGAATCAGCCGCTTGCACGCTTTCCTTCAGGCGGCGCATGAGGCTGGTGTCACAGAACGGCCGCGGCGGCAACGGCTTGACACCAAAACCGCGGCGTGCTGGGCGTTCTCACAGGGCTTGACAAACAGTTTTGTCCCCACTCCGAAATCCGCGAACGGGCCTGCCGCGGGCTGCGCGCAGCGCACCTTCGTGGGGCGGCCAGGTCGTTGTAAACCCTTGATCCACAACATTTATTGAGTTTGAGCACAGGGTGCTTGCGAGTGTTCACCCTCCTGTGATGACAAGCACTTGCAGCACTCTTCTGCAGCTTGCGCACAAAGTTGTCCACAGGTGCCGGACCGCGAAGGCGAATACAAGTGGAGTGGGCGCTCGTTACAGCCGAAGGCGTCATTGGGATGTCGTGAATTCCGGTACCGGACAGAACCACTCGCCGCTGGGAAATATAGGCCTGCCAGCTTGTCCACTGCCTAGATTGCGCTAAGTGCTTGATTCGTCTGCAAAAGGTCTTAACTGATTAAAAAATGGGCAGACTGCTCTGGGGCCATGCCCATCAAGCACTTAAGTCCCTCATCGGAAGCTTGCTCACTGAGTTGTCCACAGTTTCAGTGCACAGCCGCGCGCCTTTGAATAACTGGCCGCGTCGATCGCACCGCCGGCCCGAAAAAGCAGGCCGGACCGGCCCTCCAGCCCATATTCCGAATCTTTCCCGGCATGGCGGCCGATATTCCCGGCACAGGCCTTCTCGGGGTCGCCAGATTTATCCCCAGCGCGGCCCGAAGCGCAATGGGCCTGGATGTCGTGGATCAAGCGCGCGTGCAGCGTCTTGCTGTTGAGCTAAGTGCTTGATTCATATGGGGCGCACAGGTGTGTCCCAGGACCGGTCAAGGGGCGGCTAAGCCCATGGAATCAAGCACTTGGCGCCGCCATCGGCAGCTTGCCCACAAAGTTGTCCACAGATGCGGTGGACAGGTGGGGAAAAGCGCCGTGACTCAAGCACTTGGCGCTTGAAGCTCACGCGCCGGGCACGCCGCGCGGCACGCAGCCCAAAGCCCTTGGGTGGCAAGCGCGCGGGCTCATGCCGGCGGCGGTGGCGCCGGGTTATGTCGGATTTATTTCAGTCCGCTCGTGGCGGCGCCGAAATTCCAGGCCAGGACGGTGAAGCTGAGGAATGCGAGCACCGTGGAAATCATCACGATGCGCGCCACGCGGCCGGCATCGGCGCCGTAGCGGTCCGCCAGCAGCGTGACGTTGCTGGCGCTGGGCAGCGCAGCGGCCAGGGTCAGCGCCACCAGGGCGTGGCGATCAAGGGAAATCCCCAGGGCAATGGCCGCGTTGCCCACGAGCCACAGCAGTGCCGGGTGCAGCAGCAGCTTCAGCGCCACGCTGGGCAGCACGCCCTGCGTGCCGGCATGCGCGGGCGGGGACAGCGCCAGCAGCGCACCGACGGTGAACAGCGCCACGGGGCTGGCGGCGTCGCCCAGCATGCGCACCAGCGTGTCCACCGGGCCGGGCAGCCGCCACTGCAGCGCCGACAGCGCCGCACCCACGGCGATGGCCCAGGGCAGCGGGTTGGTCAGCGGGCGCAGCAGCAGCCGGCGCCAGTCGCTTTTGTCCTGCTGCGCCAGCGCGATGCACAGCGAGGAGGTCAGCGTCAGGTCCACCAGCAGCGAGACGATCACCGGTCCCGCCGCCGCGTCGCCCAGCAGCGCCGCCAGCAGCGGCACGCCGATGAAGCCGGAGTTGGGAAAGCCCGCCACCAGCGCGCCGAAGGCGGCGTCCGGCGCCGGCAGCCGGGCGCCGGCCCAGCGCAGCGCCACCAGCACCACCGCCAGCGTGCAGGCCGCGTACAGCAGCAGCACGGCCGGGTCGAGCAGGTCGCGCACCGGGATGCGCATGCCAAAGCGCAGCAGCATGCAGGGCAGGGCGAAATACAGCACGAAGACGTTGAGCCCCGGCACCGCCGCCGGCGGCAGCCAGCGCCGGTGCGCCGCCACGCCGCCGCACAGGATCAGCGCGAAGAAGGGCAGCGTGATGCCCAGGATCGTTTGCATGGGCGGCGAGTATGGCGGCCGGGTCCGGGCCGGCCGGCCCGGGGCGGGCGCCGCGAACCACGCGGCGGGACGGCGGCGCGCCGCGCCCTACACCATGCCGGCCGATGGCGTGACGCCTGCCTCGGCCGCCGCCGCGGCGGTGTCGGACTTGGGTTCGGCGGCGGCGGGGCGTGGCTATCATGCGCGCCCGCTTTTCCGGTCCCCCGCCGCCGCAGCAGCAGCGCACCTGCCCCATGGCCGACACCCTCAATCCCGCCCAGCTCGAAGCCGTCCACCACCTCACGGGCCCCTGCCTGGTGCTGGCCGGGGCGGGCTCGGGCAAGACGCGGGTGATCACGCACAAGATCGCCCGGCTGCTGCAGCACGGGCTGGAACCCAGGCAGATCGCCGCCATCACCTTCACCAACAAGGCGGCCCAGGAAATGCGCGAGCGCGCCAAGGGCCTGGTGGGCCCGCGCGCGGCCAAGGACCTGGTGGTCAGCACCTTCCACTCCCTGGGCGTGCGCATGCTGCGCGAGGACGGGCAGCGGCTGGGGCTCAAGGCGCAGTTCTCCATCCTGGACGCCGACGACGTGCTGGGCGTGCTGCGCGACGTGGGCGGCAGCACCGACAACAAGACCGCGCGCCAGTGGCAGTGGACCATCAGCCTCTGGAAGAACCAGGGCCTCAACAGCGACCAGGCCGTGGCCGCCGCCACCAATGCCGACGAGCAGCTCGTGGCGCGCGTGATGAAGCTGTACGAGGAGCGGCTGGCGGCCTACCAGGCGGTGGACTTCGACGACCTCATCGGGCTGCCGCTGAAGCTGCTGCTCAAGGACGAGGAAGCGCGGCTGAAGTGGCAGCAGACCTTCCGCCACGTGCTGGTGGACGAGTACCAGGACACCAACTCGGTGCAGTACGAGCTGCTCAAGGCGCTGGTGGACCACCCGGACGACCGGTTGCGCGGCCACTTCACCGCCGTGGGCGACGACGACCAGAGCATCTACGGCTGGCGCGGCGCCACCATCGAGAACCTGCGCCGGCTGCCCGAGGACTTCCAGCAGCTCAAGATCATCCCGCTGGAGCAGAACTACCGCTCCACCGGCGCCATCCTGCGCGCGGCCAACAACGTCATCGCCGCCAACCCCAAGCTGTTCGAGAAGAAGCTCTGGAGCGAGCTGGGCGACGGCGAGCCGGTGCGGCTGCTGGAGTGCGACGGCGAGGAGCACGAGGCCGAGCGCGCCGTGGCCTTCATCCAGAGCACCCGCGCCCAGGGCGGGCCGGAGCTGAAGTTCGCGGACTTCGCCATCCTCTACCGCGCCAACCACCAGGCGCGCGTGTTCGAGCAGAAGCTGCGCGCGGCGCAGATTCCCTACAAGGTCTCCGGCGGCCAGAGCTTCTTCGACCGCGCCGAGATCAAGGACCTGTGCGCCTGGCTGCGGCTGCTGGTCAACCAGGACGACGACCCGGCCTTCCTGCGCGCGGTGACCACGCCCAAGCGCGGCATCGGCCACCAGACGCTGGCCAACCTGGGCGAGTTCGCCGGCAAGTGGAAGCTCTCGATGTTCGAGGCGCTGTTCGCCGAGAGCCTGCCCACGGCGCTCAACCGCAAGGCCATCGACGGGCTGCACGAGTTCGGCCGCTACGTGAACGAGTTCGAGTACCGCGCCCGCCACACCAGCGGCAACGAGGACGCGCGCAAGCTGCTGCTCGAATGGCTGACCGACATCGGCTACGAGAAGCACCTGCACGACGGCGAGGACAGCGAGAAGCTGGCCGCGGCGCGCTGGAACAACGTGATGGACTTCGTGGACTGGGTGGCGCGGCGCTGCGGCGGCGAGATCACGCAGGAGGGCGGCACCTTCGAGAGCGAGAAGAAGACGGTGCTGGAGGTGGCGCAGAGCATCAGCGTGATCATCAGCCTGGCCGAGCGCGGCACCGAGCAGGACGTGGTGACGCTTTCCACGCTGCACGCCTCCAAGGGCCTGGAGTGGCCGCACGTGGTGCTGGCCGGCGTCAACGAGGGCTTGCTGCCCTTCCGCAGCGAGGACGAGGACATGACTCCGGAGCGGCTGCAGGAGGAGCGGCGGCTGATGTACGTGGGCATCACGCGCGCGCGCCGCGTGCTGGCGGTGAGCGTGCTGCGCCGGCGCAAGCGCGGGCGCGAGACGGTGCAGGCGCTGCCCAGCCGCTTCATCGCCGAGATGAAGCTGGGCGAGTCCGTCACCAAGGAAGACCCGCGCGAGCGGCTGAAGAAGCTGCGCGCGCAGCTCGCGGCGAAGACGGCGCAGACGCCGGTGTGAAGCGGCGGCGCCCGCCGCCACGGTGGAATCCCCAGGCGCTCGGGCTCAAGCCGGCCGCCGCGCAGCCGATGAACGAAGGTCCGTTTCATTGCCCGCGGGCGGCACCGTGCGCCGCCGACGACTTCATGCCTCCCCCGTTTCCCCGATCCGCCGCCTGGCTGCTGGCCCTGGCCGCCGCTGCAGCCGGTGCGCAGACCGCGCCGGCCCAGCCGCCCGAGGCGCTGCGCGACCTGGAGGTGCTGCTGGGGACCGAGGTGGAGGGCGCCTCGCGCCACCTGGAGTCGGCGCTGGATGCTGCGGCGGTGGTCAGCACCATCACCCGCGCCGAATCCGCGGCTCTGGGCCACCGCACGCTGGCGGAGATGCTGGACCGGCTGCCCGGCATCTACGTCGGCTCCAACCGCGGCTACGGCAGCGTGGGGCTGCGCGGCTTCAGCCGTCCGGGCGACTACAACGCGCGGGTGCTCATGAGCATCGACGGCTACCGCGTCAACGACGCCGTCTACGACCAGGCGCTGCCGGGCTGGGAGTTCCCCATCGTCGCCGACTGGGTCAAGCGGCTGGAGCTGGTCAACGGACCGGCCTCTTCCGTCTACGGCGGCAACGCGTTGCTGGGCGTAGTCAACGCCGTCACGCTCGACGGGCGCGACGCGCCGGGGACGAGGCTGCGCGCCGGGCTGGGCTCCTGGAACACGCGCGACGCGGTGCTGAGCCACGGCTGGCACGAGGGCGCAGCGGACCTGTTCATCGGGCTGGCGCTGCACCGCAGCGACGGCGAGACGCTGCAGGACCCGGCCCTGGCCGGCCCCGCCGCGCCCGACGGCCGCGTGGCCGGGCTCGACGGCACGCGCTACCGCAGCCTGTTCGTGAAGGGGCAGCTCGAAGGCTGGCGCCTGACCCTGGGCAGCCAGGAGCGTGTCAAGGACATGGCCACCGCGCCCTACGGCACGCAGCCGGGCGTGGCCGGCACACGCTACACCGACCGCTACGACTTCGCCGAGCTGGGCTGGGACGGCGCCGTGGCGGACGACTGGCGCGCCGCGGTGCGCATGAACGTCTCGCGCAGCGGCTACGACGGGCGCTACGTGTACGGCACCCCGGCGTCGCCGCTGATCAACCGCGACGCCGTCAGCGGCGACTGGGCCGGCCTGGATGCGCGGCTCCATTGGCGCGGCTGGATCAACCACGAGCTCACGCTGGGGGCCGAGGCGCGGCGCATCTACAACGCGCGCCAGCACAACTTCGACGAAATCCCGCCGGCCACCTACCTGGACCGGCACGACACGCAGATGCAGGGCGCGGTGTACGCGCAGGACCACTGGCGGCTGTCCGAGCGCTGGTCGCTGACCGCGGGCGGGCGCGTGGACCGGGTGCAGGGCTTCGACCCGGCCTTCTCGCCGCGCCTGGCGCTGGTGATGCGGCCCAGCGAGCACGAGGCGCTGAAGCTGCTGTTCGGGCGCGGCTTCCGCGTGCCCAACTTGGCCGAGCGCTTCTACGACGACGGGGGCGCGTCGCAGCTCGCCAACCCGGCGCTGCGGCCCGAGCGCGTGCGCTCGGTGGCGCTGGCCTGGGAGCGCGCCGTGGGCGCGCACAGCCGCGTGGCGCTGCACCTCTACCGCGACCGGCTCAGCGAGCTCATCGACTTCGTGCCCGTGAGCGCGCAGGTGTCGCAGTACCGGAACCTGTCGCACGTGCACAGCAGCGGCCTGGACGTGGAGGCGCAGGGGCTGCTCGACGCGGGCGTGCAGTGGCGCACGTCGGTGTCGCTGCAGGACGCGGAGTTGGCGCAGGGCGCGCTGGGCAACTCGCCGCGCTGGATCTTCAAGGGCCACGTGCTGGTGCCGCTGCCGCGGCCGGCCTGGTCCGCCGCGCTGCAGTGGCAGGCGCTGGGCCGGCGCGCGTCCAACGTGCCCGCGCAGGCCACACTGGACGCGGTGCTGCGCTGGCAGCCATTGCCGGCCAGCACGCTGGCACTGCGCGCGCTCAACCTCTTCGATGTCCGGACCTGGGACCCGGCCGCGCCGGATGCGGCGCTGGCGCGCTTCCCGCGCGAGCGGCGGCGCATCGAAATCGACTGGCAGCAGGCCTTCTGAGGGTGCGCCATACCGCCATGCCCTCGTTCCCCCACCGCTTTCCGGGCCTGGCCCTGCTGCTGCTGCCGCTGCTGCTGCTTCTGGCGGCAGTGGCGGCGCGGGCGCAGCCGCTGCCGGAGGTGGAACTCAAGGCGCAGATCCTGTGGCGCGCGCTGCAGTTCGTCGACTGGCCGGCCGAGGCCGGTCCCGCGCAGGTGCTGCAGCTGTGCCTGCTGTCGCCGGGGCCGCTGGCCGAGGCGCTGCGCGAGTGGCAGCAGCGCGAGCTCAACGGGCGGCGCGTGGAACTGCGCCGTGTGGTGGTCACGACCAGCACCGGTGCCGTCGGCAGTGCGGGCGGCACGGTGGCGAGCACGAGCGCCGGGCCGAAGCCCGCCGCCGCGCTGCCGGCCGCGGCCGTGGCGGGCTGCCACGTCGCCTACGTCGGCACCGATGCGCTGCTGCCCGTGCCGGCGCCGCGCGGGCTGCTGTGGGTGGGCGACAGCCACGGCCTGACCGAGCGCGGCGTCACGCTGAACCTGCAGCCGCACCAGGGGCGCATCGTCTTCGACGTGGATCTGCAGGCGGCCCGCCGTGCGGGACTGGAGATCAACGCGCGGCTGCTGCGGCTGGCGCGCTTCGTGCACATGGAGGGCTCGCCTTGAAGGCCGTGATGAAAGGGCCGGGGCTGCTGCTGCGCCGCGGCAGCGACACGCTGCTGGCCTGCGCCGCGATGCTGATCGTGGCGCTGCTGCTGGGGCTGTTCGAGTACCTGCAGCTCGACCGCCGCCAGCAGGAGGCGCTGCGCACGCAGGCCGAGCTGGTGGGGCGCACCACGGCGGCGGCGCTGCTGTTCGACGACGCGGCCGAGGCGCGCGTGCTGCTGGCGGCCTTCGAGGCCGCGCCGGCGGTGGCCTCGGCGCAGCTGCTGCGCAGCGACGGGCACGCGCTGGCGGAGTTCCGCCGCGACGCGGCACCCGACTGGCTGGAGCGCCACGGCGGCTCCCTCGTTACCGAGGTGACGGTGTCGGGCGGCAACGGCCCGGCGGTGGGGCGGCTGCGGGTGTGGGCCTACCGGGCGCCGACGTGGCGCGGCCTGGCCTCGGTGATGCTGGCGGCGGTGCTGATCATGGCCCTGGCGCTGGGCGTGGTGGCGCTGGCCTCGCGCCGCCAGCGCGCGCGGGTGCGCGCGGCCGACGCGCGCACGCACTACCTCGCGCACCACGACGTGCTCACCGGCCTGGCCAACCGCGAGCGCTTCACGGCCGAACTGGCGCAGGCGGCGGCCTCGGGCGCGCCGGCGGCGCTGATGTGCCTGGACGTGGACGACTTCAAGCTCATCAACGACACCCGCGGCCATGCCGCGGGCGACGCGGTGCTGCGCGCGGTGGCGCAGCGGCTGCAGTCGCTGGTGCGCTCGCACGACGAGGTCGGGCGCCTGGGCGGGGACGAGTTCGCGCTGCTGCTGCGCGCGCCGGTGGACGAACGCATCGCCAGCAGCGTGGCGCAGCGCATCGTCGAGGTGCTGCCGCGGCGCATCGAGCACGAGGGCGTGTCGCTGAAGGTGGGCGTGTCGCTGGGCCTGGCGCTGCTGCCCGCGGATGCCGCCACGGCCGAGGGCGCCCTGGCCTGCGCGGACATGGCGATGTACCAGGCCAAGCATGCCGGCAAGGGTGCGTGGAGCCGCTACACCCCGGCGCTGGGGGAGGTGCAGCGCGAGCGCCGCGAGCTGACGCAGGCGCTGCGCGTGGCGCTGGCGCGCGAGGAGTTCACGCTGGCCTACCAGCCGCTGTTCGACGGCCACGGCCGGCTGCAGGGCGTGGAGGGGCTGGCGCGCTGGCAGGACCCGCAGCGCGGCCCGGTGCCGCCGGGGCTGTTCATCCCGGTGCTGGAGGAGGCCGGGCTGGTGGGCGAGCTGGGGCTGGTGCTGCTCAAGCGGCTGCGGCTCGACCTGGACGCCTGGGCCGAAGAGGGGCTGCACTGCCCGCCGGTGGCGCTGAACCTCAGCTCGCACCAGTGCCGCCAGGAGGTGCAGCGCGAGCGCTTCCTGCAGCAGCTGCACACGCTGCGGCTGACGCCGCGGGAGGTGGAGTTTGAGCTCACCGAGTCCACGGTGTTCGAGGACCTGGACAACCCGGTTTCCGTGGTGCGTGCGCTGCAGTCGCGCGGCTACGCGCTGGCGATCGACGACTTCGGCACCGGCTACAGCTCGCTGGCCTACCTGCTGCGGCTGCGCTGCGACAAGCTCAAGATCGACCGCATCTTCGTGGACGGCGTGGCCGACCGCGCCGATGCCGCGCTGCTGGTGGAGACCATGGTGCGCGTGGCCCATGCCATGGGCATGCGCGTGGTGGCCGAGGGTGTGGAGCGCGAGGTGGACCGCTGCCGGCTGCTGGCGCTGGGCTGCGACCTGTTCCAGGGCTTCTGCCTGTCGCATCCGCTGCCGCCGCGGCGCCTGGCCGCGCTGCTGCGCGACGGCGGGGTGGCGGTGCCGACACCGGCGCCGGTGCCCGAGGCGCAGGGTCAGTCTTAGTTGGCGAGCTGAGCCTCGGGCGGGACGACAAGGCGCCCCGCAAACACCGAGGGGCCCGGCCATGAAGCCGGGCCCCTCGGGCCGTGCCTGAACCGGTGTCAGCTCGTGAGGGTCTGCACCAGCAGCAGTCCCAGGGCCGCCAACGCGACGGCAAATTGCACCCAACCTTGTTCACTCATCGTTCTGTCCTCCGGTCCGTTCCAAGCTCAAAGAAACCTGTGCGAGGAAGCTTATGCGCTGAACGCAGACCCCGCGGCCGGCCGGACCCCGAGTGGGTGGCGAAGTCCGGAGTAAGGAACGCGGTTTGCCTCAATCCCCGATTCGGCTCTGGGCACCAACTTGGGGTGGCCGGGTTGCCCATGAAAAAGCCCCGCGGCCTCGGGGGCGGCGGGGCTGCGGGAGGGCCGGGCGAGCGCGTCGCCGGCCCTGGGCCCGGCAGTTCTTACTGCTTGATCGCCTCGACCTGGATCACCAGCTTCACGTTGTCCGGCGCGCCCATGTTCAGGCCCCAGTTCACACCCCAGAGGCTGCGCTGCAGCGTGGTCTCGAAGTCGCCGCCGCAGACCTCGCGCTTGAGCATCGGGTTGGTGTAGCAGTTGAAGCGGGTGGCCTTGAGCACCACCGGGTTGGTCTTGCCGCGCAGCGTCAGCTGGCCGGCCACCTCGGTGACCTTGTCGCCGTCGAAGCTGAACTTGTCGGCCACGAACTTGGCGGTGGGGAACTGCTCGGCGGCGAAGAAGTCGTCGCTGCGCAGGTGCTTGTCGAAGGGCGCCGTGCCGGTGCTGATGGAGCCCGTCTCCAGCGTCAGTTCCACGCGGCCGGTGCGCGCGGCGCGGTCGAACTCGACGGTGCCTTCCTTCTTGTCGAAGCGGCCGCGGTTCATCGACGTGCCGAAGTGCGGGAACTCGAAGGTGACGAAGGTGTGCGACGGGTCGATGGCGTAGGTGGCGGCCTGCGCGGGCAGCACGGCGGCCGCGGCGGTGGCGGCCAGCGCGGCCAGGGCGAAGATCTTCTTCATGGGGCTTCCTTGCGGGTTCTGGTTGGGTTTGCAGGGATCTGCGGGGACTGCAGGCACGCGCACGGGCGGCGCCCGGCGCGGGACAACTCGCGTGGGGCCCGCGGCGGCGCGGGCCCGGCCGGGGGTCAGAGCGGGGCGATGCCGCTGAGGGTGAGCTTGAACTTCACCGCCACGTCGTTGGCGACCATGGAGGTGTCGGCCCATTCGCCTTCGCCGATGCGGTGCTCCAGCCGCTTGAGCGTGAAGCCGCCGGTGGCGACGGTGTTGGCGCCGGCCGCGGCCAGCGTCACCGGCACCACGACGTCGCGCGTGACGCCCTTGAGCGCGAACTGGCCCGCGACCTCGTAGCGGTTGCCGCCCAGCGCCTTGACGGCGGTGGAGGTAAAGGTGGCCTGCGGGAACTTGGCGGTGTTGAACCACTCGGGCTTGACCACCTCGGCCTCGCTCTCGGGCGCGCCCATGGTGATGCTGGCCAGGTCTACCTTCAGCGCGATGCGCGCGGTTTCGGGCTTCTTGGGGTCGAACTGCACCTGCGCCTCGAAGCGGCGGAATCGCCCGTCCACGGGCACGCCCATCTGGCGGCTGGTGAAGGCGACCTCGCTCTGCGCGGCCACCAGTTGCGCCGGCGCGGGTGCGGCGGACGTGGCGGCGGCGGGCTTCGCGCCGGCGGCCGGCTTGGGCGCCGTCTGGGACCAGGCCGGGGTGCTCAGCGCCGCGGCCAGCGCCAGCAGGGACAGGGAACGCAAGGACATGTAGAGGCTTTCTGGGGAATTCGGGCGATCGGGGATCGGGGATCGAGGATTGGCGGCCTGCGCTCAGGCGCGGCCGAAGCCCATGCGGGCGAGCAGGCCGTCGCGGTCGATGAGCTGGTGCTTGAACACCGCCGCCAGGTGCAGCAGCACGAGCGCGCCCAGCGTCAGCGCGAAGCCCTTGTGCAGACCCTTGAGGGTCGCGGCGAGTTCCTTGTCCACCGGCACGAAGTCCGGCAGCGGCAGCACGCCGAACAGCACCACCGGGAAGCCGGCAGCCGAGCTGTAGGCCCAGCCCACCAGCGGCACGGCGAAGAACAGCAGGTACAGCGCGTGGTGCGTGGCGTGCGCCGCGCTGCGCTGCCAGCCGGACATGGCCAGCTCGCGCGGACGCGGCGAGCGCAGCCGCACCATCAGCCGCAGCGCCGACAGCGCCAGGATCACCACGCCGGCCCACTTGTGCCAGCTGTAGAGCTTGAGCCGCTGCGGCGACACCGGCAGCTCGTGCATGTACAGGCCCAGCGCGAAGGTGCCGGTGATCAGCACGGCCAGCAGCCAGTGCAAGGCCACAGCGGGCGTGCTGTAGCGGGAAACGGCGGATTCGGGCATGGGCGGTGGCGGAACGCAGCGGGTGGCGATGGCCGCAGTATCCGAACTGGCGCAGCCCCCCGGCTTCAGTGGGCTTGAGGCTGTATTTCAGAAAAGCTGAATGCTGCGCCTTGATGGCGCGCAAGGAATGTGCATGCCGGGCACGACCGGCCCGCCGTCGGGCCGGTGGACTGCCGACGTTGTGGGCGCTGTCCGACAAGCGGCGGCGAGCCCCGACTACAGCCGGCTTTTGGGCGCCGTCCTAGAGTGGGTTCCATGCTGCAGGGCAACAGCGCCCGCAGCGCACAGGTCTTCAGGAGCACGCCATGCAGCGCTTCGCCCTCCCTTCCTCCTCGTCGCCGCGGCGCGTGCCTCGGGCTGTGCAGCTGATGCTGTTGCTGGCGGCGCTGCTGATGGCGCTGGCAGGCGTGTGGCTGCATCCGGCCACGGCCGCCGCGGGGCCCATCGACACCGTGCCGGTGCTCGACCTGAGCCGCTACAGCGGCGTCTGGTACGAGCTCGCGCATGCCGGCGACCCCGGGCGCCGCGGCTGCGCCGCCGACGTGGTGACCGACGTGCGCCCCGAGCCGGGCCAGCGCCTGCTGCTGACGCAGCACTGCCGCCGCAGCGACGGCAGCCCCACGCAGGTGCGCGGGCTGGCGCTGCCCCAGGGGCCGGCGCGCTTCGAGGTGAGCTGGCTGCCGGCCGGGCTGCGCTGGCTGCCCGCGGGGCGGCAGGACCACTGGGTGGTGGCGCTGGACCCCAACTACCGCGTCGCCGTGCTCAGCGACCGCCAGGGCACGCTGCAGCGCGTGCTCTCGCGCCAGCCGCAGGTCGATCCCGAGGCCTGGGCGGCGCTGATGGCCGAGCTGCGCCAGCGCGGCTTCGAGGTCGGGCGGCTGGTGCCCACGCTGCAGATCGGCACCCGCCAGCCCGGCGCCGCCAGCCGTCCCGCGGTCTGGGCCGCAGCCCCGGCGCACGGCCCACAGGCCTGAGCAGGCGCACCGCTTGCCTGAATCGTTCATCTGTCACTTCGATCAGGAGTCCCGAGATGCTCGATCTGCGCTTGCGTCCCGTTGTTTTCGCCGCTGCGGCCCTGGTGGGCGTGCTCGCCGGCTGCAGCCCGCAGTCCGACGCCAACAAGCCCGCCGAGGCGGTGGTTCGGAATGAACCCGCGCCGGACGCGGTGACCGCGGCCTCCGGTGCCGCAGCGACGGCCTCGGCGGCGATGGGCAACGCGGCCGACAACATCAAGGAAGCGGCGGGCGAAGCCAAGGACAAGGCAGCTGCCGCGGCCGACACCGCCGGCGACAAGACCGCCACGGCGGCCGACAAGGCCGGTGACAAGGTGGCTGCCGCAGCGGATGCCGCGGGCGACAAGGTGGCCGCCGCGGCTGCCGCCACCAGGGACAAGGCGGTGGAACTGGCCGGCGACGCCAAGGAGCTGGCTGGCGATGCCGCAGTCACCGCCCGCGTCAAGACCACGCTGGCCGCCGATGCCAAGCTCAGCGCGCTGGACATCAACGTGGACACCAAGGACGGCGTGGTCAAGCTCACCGGCACTGCCCCCGACAACGCCGCCCGCAGCCACGCCACCAACCTGGTCAAGGGCGTCAAGGGCGTGAGCAAGGTGGACAACCAGCTCAAGACCTCGTCCTGAGGCCGCACAGCGAAAAGGCCCGGAGCGCATGAGCGGCTCCGGGCCTTTTTCATGGGGTGGCGTCGATCAGGCTGCCTTCCTCGCCCCTTCCGAGCGCCACTGCGCCATCAGCGTGTCCCACTCGCGCCGCGCCACGGCGAGGTGGCGTGCCTTCACGTGGCCGAAGCCGCGGATCTGCTGCGGGATGCGCGCGATCTGCAGCGCCAGCGGCAGCTTCTGCGCCGTCAGCCCGCCCAGCAGCTCCTCGATGCAGGCGCGGTACTGCTCGATCAGCGCACGCTCCTCGCGCCGCTCCGCCGTGCGGCCGAACAGGTCCAGCGCCGTGCCGCGCAGCCCCTTCATGCGCGCCAGCAGCTTCAGGGCGCCGCGCATCCACGGCCCGTAGGACTGCTTCACCGGCTCGCCGCGCGCGTTCGTCTTCGCCAGCAGCGGCGGCGCCATATGGTGCACCACCTTGAAGTCGCCTTCGAACATGGCGCCGAGCTGCTGCTCGAACACCGGGTCGGTGTGCAGCCGCGCCACTTCGTACTCGTCCTTGTAGGCCATGAGCTTGAACAGGCCCTGCGCCACGGCCTCGCTCAGCTTCGTGGTGGCCAGCGACTGCTCGGCGTCGCGCACGCGCTGCACGAAATCGCGATAGCGCTGCGCGTAAGCGGCGTCCTGGTAGCCGGTGAGGAAGTCCACGCGGCGCTGGATCAATTCCTCCAGCGCCGGCCGGCGCACGATGCTGATCACCTGCGCCGCCTGGAACAACGCCTGCACGGCGGCCAGGTCGTGCGCGCAGCGCCGTCCCCACTCGAAGGCGCGCAGGTTCTTCTCCACCTGCACGCCGTTGAGCTCGATGGCCCGGCGCAGCGAGGCGCGCTGCAGCGGGATGCGCCCCATCTGCCAAGCCACGCCCAGCAGCAGCGGGTTGGTGTAGATCGAGTCGCCCAGCAGCTTCGCCGCCACTTGTTCCGCGTCGAAGGCGAACAGCCGCTCGCGCCCGACCTGCTGCGCGATCGTGTCCTGGCACGGGCCCAGCGGGAACTGCCAGTCGGGCTGGTGCACGAAGGCCGCCGTGGGCGCGCCGTGGCTGTTGAGCGCCACGCCGGTGCGGCCCGGGTGCATCACGGCCAGCGTCGCCGGCAGCGCCGCGACGATGGCGTCGCAGGCGATCACGAGGTCGGCCTTGGCCGTGTCCACCTTGGTGGTGTGGATGGCCGCGGCCGAGTCGGCAATCTGCACGTGGCTCCAGGTGGCACCGCCCTTCTGCGCCAGGCCGGCGGAGTCCTGCGTGACGATGCCCTTGCCCTCCAGGTGCGCCGCCATGCCCAGCAGCTGGCCGATGGTGATCACGCCCGTGCCGCCGATGCCCGCCACCACGATGCCCCAGGCCTGCGCGGCGGGCGGCAGCGCCGGCTCGGGGATTGGCGGCAGCGCCTCGGGGTCCTGCGCCTTGTCGGGCTTGGGCTTCTTCAGCGTACCGCCTTCCACCGTCACGAAGCTCGGGCAGAAGCCCTGCGTGCACGAGTAGTCGAGGTTGCAGCTGTTCTGGTTGATGCGGCGCTTGCGGCCGAACTCGGTTTCCACCGGCTCCACCGACAGGCAGTTGCTCTTGTCGCCGCAGTCGCCGCAGCCCTCGCACACGGCCTCGTTGATTACCACGCGCTTGGCCGGCTCCTGCATCGTCCCGCGCTTGCGGCGGCGCCGTTTTTCAGTCGCGCAGGTCTGGGCGTAGATCAGCACCGTGCAGCCGGCGATCTCGCGCAGCTCGCGCTGCACGTCGTCGAGCTCGGTGCGCTCGCGCACGGTGACGCCGTCGGCCATGCCGGGCATGGCGCGGTAGGCCTCGACCGTGTCGGTGACGATGACGATGCGCTTCACGCCCTCGGCGCGCAGCTCCTGCGTCATCTCCGGCACGCGCATGCCACCTTCCACCGGCTGCCCGCCGGTCATGGCCACGGCGTCGTTGAACAGGATCTTGTAGGTGATGTTCACGCCGGCGGCGATGGCCTGCCGGATCGCCAGCAGCCCGCTGTGCTGGTAGGTGCCGTCGCCCAGGTTGGCGAACACGTGCGGCTCGGTGGTGAAGGGCGCCTGGCCCACCCAGGGCACGCCTTCGCCGCCCATCTGCGTGAAGGTGCTGGTGGAGCGGTCCATCCACGTGACCATGTAGTGGCAGCCGATGCCCGCCACCGCGCGCGAGCCTTCGGGCACGCGGGTGCTGGTGTTGTGCGGGCAGCCGCTGCAGAACCAGGGCTTGCGCTCGGCCGGCGCCGCTGCGCCGGGGGCGGCCAGCGCCGTCAGGCTGCGCTCCTTGGCTTCGAGCACCGCGAGCCGCGCGTCCATGCGCGCGGCGGTGTCGGCGTCCACGCCCAGCTTCTTCAGCCGCCGGGCGATGGCCTTGGCGATGAGCGCCGGCGTGAGGTCGGCCTGCGCGCGCAGCAGCCAGTTGCCGCTGGGGTTGGGCCGGCTCCACTCGCCGCCGCTCACGTCGCCCTCGGGCTCGTCGAACTTGCCCAGCACGTTGGGGCGCACGTCGGGGCGCCAGTTGTAGAGCTCCTCCTTGAGCTGGTACTCGATGACCTGGCGCTTCTCCTCCACCACCAGGATCTCCTGCAGCCCCTGCGCGAAGGCGCGGGTGATGTTGGCCTCCAGCGGCCACACCACGTTGACCTTGTGCAGCCGGATGCCCAGACGCCCGCAGGCGGCCTCGTCCAGCCCCAGGTCGGCCAGCGCCTGGCAGGTGTCGTTGAAGGCCTTGCCGCTGGCGATGATCCCGAAGCGGTCGTTCGGGCCCGAGATCACGTCGTGGTTGAGGCGGTTGGCGCGCACGTAGGCCAGGGCCGCGTACCACTTGAAGTCCATCAGCCGCGCCTCCTGCACCAGCGGCGGGTCGGGCCAGCGGATGTGCAGGCCGCCGGGCGGCATCTCGAAGTCCTCGGGCAGCACGATGCGCACGCGCTCGGGGGCGATGTCCACCGTGGTGCTGGACTCCACCACCTCCTGGATCGTCTTCATCCCCACCCACAGCCCCGAGAAGCGGCTCATCGCCCAGGCGTGCAGGCCCATGTCCAGGATGTCCTGCACGCTGGAGGGGAAGAACACCGGCAGCCCGCAGGCCTTGAACACGTGGTCGCTCTGGTGCGGCGCGGTGGAGCTCTTGGCCACATGGTCGTCGCCGGCCACCGCGATCACGCCGCCGTGGCGCGCCGTGCCGGCCAGGTTGGCGTGCTTGAGCACGTCCACGCTGCGGTCCACGCCCGGGCCCTTGCCGTACCAGAGGCCGAACACGCCGTCGTGCTTGCGCTTGTCGGGGTAGAGGTCCAGCTGCTGCGTGCCCCACACCGCCGTCGCCGCCAGCTCCTCGTTCACCCCCGGCTGGAACACCACCTGGTGCGCCGCCAGGTGCTTCTTGGCGGACCACATTGCCTGGTCCACGCCGCCCAGCGGGCTGCCGCGGTAGCCGCTGACGAAGCCGGCCGTGTTGAGCCCGGCCATGGCGTCGCGCTGCTGCTGCAGCATCGGCAGCCGCACCAGCGCCTGCACGCCGCTCATGAAGGCGCGTCCGCGCTCCAGCGCGTACTTGTCTTCCAGCGTGACTTTCTCCAGGGCCAGTCGCACGGATTCGGGCAGGGGGGCGTTCATCGTGGCGGCTCCTTCCAAAGGGGGTGGTCGAATCGCGGCAGTCTAGGTTTCAACGCGCGGCAAGGGCTTTCGTTGTTTGCCGGGATGCCGGGGGTCTGCGCAAGAATCTTTCTCTGAAGCGTTGATTGGAGAAAAGATGGCCTCGAAACTTGGCAGTTCAGGGAAAACCCGCAGCACTGACGGCCCGTCCGCCGCGGGTGCCGGGCTCCCCCTTTCGGGGGCATCGGCCGTGCCGGCCGGGGAGGGCGCGGCGGCGCCGGTGACGGCCGCCGGCGTGGCGGGGCTGGACCGCTACGACGTGGCGATCCTCGATGAGCTGCAGCGCGACGCGCGGCTGTCCAACGCCGAGCTGGCAGAGCGCATCGGGCTGTCGGCCGCGCCCACTTGGCGTCGCGTCAAGGCGCTGGAGCAGCGCGGCGTGATCACGGGCTACCGCGCCGAGATCGACCGCCGCCGCATCGGCCTGGGCGTGCTGGCCTTCGTGCGCGTGGACGCCGACCGCAACACCGGCACCGCCACGCGCGAGCTGGAAGAGGCACTGCGCCGGCTGCCCGAGGTCACCTCGTGCCACTACATCAGCGGCGCGGGCACCTTCGAGCTGCAGGTCATGGCCACCGACCTCGACGCCTTCGCGCGCTTCGCCACCCACACGCTGCTGAACCTGCCCCACGTGAAGGACATCCACACCAGCTTCTCGCTGGGCGAGGTCAAGGCCGGCGCGGCGCTGCCGCTGTCGCACCTGGGGGCGCGGGCCTCGGGCGCGCGCCCGGGTTGACAAATTTGCTTAAGCATTTCCCCTGGCATGGGGCTTGCGCTGAAGAAGCACATGTTTCCCCTTGCTGCCAATTCCCCGCATCCCGAGCGCGCACCGCGCTGTAGTCACTGCACCGGGCTGGACCGCCAGCCCGCACGTTCACAGGGCGAGGGCACCGTGGCGGTGCCGATGGCGGGGCTGGTGGCCGGAGCCCAGGCATGAATGCCCTGTACCACCCCGACGGAGACACCCTGGCGCGGCTGCGCGGGCTGCTGCAGCACACCGAGGCGCAGCACGCGCGCACGCAGGCGCAGCTGGCGCAGCAGCTCCACGGCGAGCTGGGCGCGCTGCTGGTGGCGGTGAAGCTGGAGCTGGGCTGGGTCGAGCGCCGCCTGGAGGAGCAGCCCGACCTGGCGACCAAGTGCGCCAGCCTGGGCGGCCTGCTCGATGCGGCGGTGGAGAACCTCAACCGCGTGGCGACCTCGCTGCGCCCGCGGCTGCTGGAGTGGCCGGGCCTGTGGGCGGCGCTGGAGTGGCAGGCGCAGGACTTCGCGCAGCGCCACGGCCTGCAGGCCGACGTGCGCATGCACGTGCAGGCCGGGGCGGAGCTGCCCCCTTCGGCGCAGGACTGGGCCGACGCGGTCTATCGCAGCGCCGACGCGCTGCTGGACAACGTGGCGCGCCACGCGCAGGCGAGCACGCTGCGCGTGCGGTTGTACGTGGAGGCCCCGCCCGCGGGGCTGGTGATGCTGGAGATCGGCGACGACGGCGTGGGCTTCGAGCCCGCGGCGCTGGCGCGTGGCTGGGGCCTGCTGGCGCTGCGCGAGCGCGTGGCGCATTGGGGCGGGCGGCTCACGCTGGCAAGCGTGCCCGGCGGCGGCACCACGGTGCGCCTGCAGCTGCCGCTGCCGCAGGGGGTGTCATGACCCGCATCCTGTTGTGTGACGAGCACCCGCTGCTGCGCCAGGCACTGCGCCAGGTGCTGACCGAGGCCGGCGCGGAAGTGGCGGCCGAGGCCGCCAGCGGCGCCGAGGTGCTGCGCCTGGTGGGCGCGGCCGGTGGGCCGCCTTTCGACGTGGTGCTCATGGACATCGAGATGCCCTACCGCGACGGGCTGGACCTGCTGCGGCGGCTGCGCAGCGACCGTCCGCGCCTGCCGGTGCTGATGCTCTCGGCCTTCGCCGACAAGCAGTACGCCGTGCGCAGCCTGAAGCTGGGCGCCGCGGGCTGCCTGGGCAAGGGCAGCGACGGGGCGCAGTTCCGGGAGGCCATCCGCACCGTGATCGCCGGCGGGCTGCACATCCCGCCCGACGTGGGCGCGCAGCTCGACGGCGCGCTGGCGCGCGGCGGCCGCGCCCCGCTGCGCGAGCGGCTGTCGGCGCGCGAGTACGAGGTGTTCCGCCTGCTGGCCTCGGGCCGCAGCGTGGGCGAGATCGGCGCCGCGCTGGAGATGGCGCCGCACGAGGTCGCGCAGTGCCGCGCGCAGCTCATGGAAGCCACCGGCGTGCGCAACGACGTGGAGCTCACGCTGTACGCGGTGCGGGAGGCGATGGTCTGAGGCGCGCGGAGGCGGGCCCTCCGCCCCTTGCGACCGCTGCCGTCCGCAGGGAGCGGTCAAGCCACGGCCCGTGGGTACACTCCGGTAGAGAACAGGAATCGTTCTCGTTTGCGCGTTCGCGCTCCGATGTCCGCAACCACCGGAACTGCACCATGAACTTCAAGAAACTGGCCCGTCCCGCCCTGCTCGCGATCGCCCTGGCCGCGGGCCTTGGCGCTGCCCAGGCCGAAGAGAAGGTCCTCAACCTCTACAGCGCCCGCCACTACCAGACGGACGAGGCGCTGTACGCCAACTTCACCAAGGCCACCGGCATCCGCATCAACCGCATCGACAGCGACGACGCCGGTGTGCTGACGCGGCTGAAGAACGAGGGCAGCGCCAGCCCGGCCGACGTGGTGCTGCTGGTGGACGCGGCGCGGCTGGTGAAGGCGGAGCAGGACGGTCTGTTCGCGCCGGTGAAGTCGACGCTGCTGGAGTCGCGCGTCCCCGCCGCGCTGCGCGGCGCCGACGCCGGCAAGGGCTCGGCGTGGTTCGGCTTCTCCACCCGCGCGCGGGTGGTGGTCTACAACAAGGCCGGCGTGAAGCGGGAGGACGTGGACACCTATGCCGAACTGGGCGAGGCCAAGAACAAGGGCCGCGTGTGCACGCGCTCGGGCGCGCATCCCTACAACCTGTCGCTGTTCGGCTCGATGCTGGAGCGCATGGGCCCGGAGAAGACCGAGGCCTGGCTCAAGGGCATGGTGGACAACATGGCGCGCGCGCCCAAGGGCGGCGACACCGACCAGATCAAGGCCGTGGCCAGCGGCGAGTGCCAGGTGGCACTGACCAACAGCTACTACCTCGCGCGCCTGATGCGCTCGGACAAGGCCGAGGACCGCGCCGTGGTGGAGAAGGTGGGCATCGTGTTCCCGGACCAGCAGGGCGCGGGCACGCACGTCAACGTGGCCGGCGGCGCCGTCGCGGCGCATGCCAAGAACCGCGACGCGGCAGTGAAGTTCCTGGAGTACCTGGCTGGCGACGAGGCCCAGGCGTATTTCGCCAACGGCAACAACGAGTGGCCCGTGGCGCGCGGCCTGAAGCTGGGCAACCCGGCGCTGGAGGCGTTGGGCGACTTCAAGCAGGAGTCGGTGCCCATCGCCGCCATCGGCGCCAACCAGGCCAAGGTCCAGCAGATGCTGGACCGCGTGGGCTACAAGTGACCCGCTGACCGGCTGCGCGCCCGGCGCGCGCGGCCGGCCTTCTCAGTGCGCGCCCGCCGGCCGGCCGATGGTGCGCGCCAGCAGCATCACCGGCAGCAGCCCCACCGCCACGATCGCCAGCGAGGGCAGCGAGGCCTCGGCCAGCCGCTCGTCGCGCGCCAGGTTGTAGGCCACCACCGCCAGCGTGTCGCTGCCGAAGGGGCGCAGCACCAGCGTCGCGGGCAGCTCCTTCATGCCGTCCACGAACACCAGCAGCGCCGCCGCCCAGGTCGAGCGCGACAGCAGCGGCAGGTGCACGCGCAGGAACAGCCGCAGCCGTCCCGCGCCCAGCATGCGCGAGGTCTCGTCGATGGCCATCGGCACGCGCGTGTAACCCGCCTCCACGCTCTGCAGCGCCACGGCGGAGAAGCGCACCATGTACGCGAACAGCAGCCCCGCCGCCGTGCCGGTGAACAGCGCCGCCGCGCCCAGCTCGGGCCAGCGCGACTGCACCCAGGCCACGGGCAGCATGATCCCGATCGCCACCACCGCGCCGGGCACGGCGTAGCCCAGCGACAGCACGCGCACGCCCATGGGCAGCAGGTCCGGGCCGCGCCCGCCGCCGCGCTGGCGCAGTGCGAAGCCCAGCGCCAGTGCCAGCGCCGTGGCCGCTACGGCCGCCATCGCCGCCAGCCGGAAGCTGGCCCAGGCCCATTCGGCGAAGCGCTCCAGCGGCAGCCCGAACTCGCTGCCGGTGGCCTCGCGCCACAGCATCACGCCCAGCCACGCCGCGGGCAGCACGAAGCCCAGCAGCACCGGCAGCGCGCACACCGTCATGGCTGCCAGCGCCGCCGAGCCGCGCAGCGTGCGCGAGCGCGCCTGCCCGGCCTGCGGCGCGGCGCCGCGCGAGTTGGCGAAACGCAGCCGCGACTGCGCCCGCCGCTCCAGCGCCAGCAGCACCGCCACCACGACCAGCAGCATCGACGCCAGCTGCGCCGCGGCCGTGGCGTCGTTCATGGACAGCCAAGCGCGGTAGATCCCGGTGGTGAAGGTGGACAGCCCGAAATACGCGCCCACGCCGTAGTCGGCCAGCGTCTCCATCAACGCCAGCGCCGCGCCGGCGATGACCGCCGGCCGCGCCAGCGGCAGCGCCACCGTCACGATGCGCCGCCCAAGGCCTGCGCCCAGCAGCTGGGCCGCGTCCATCATGTGCTCGGCCCGCTCGCCTAGCGCGGCGCGCGTGAGCAGGTACACGTAGGGGTAGAGCGCCAGCACGAACAGCAGCACCGCACCCCACAGGCTGCGCACGTCGGGCCACAGCGCGCCCTGCCAGCCGAAGGCCTCGCGCAGCGTGGTCTGCATGGGCCCGCTGAACTGCAGCGCGTCGGTGTAGGCGTAGGCCAGCACGTAGGCCGGCATGGCCAGCGGCAGCAGCAGCGCCCACTCGAACACCCGGCGCCCCGGGAAGCGGAACAGCGCCACCGCCACCGCCGTGCCCAGGCCCACCACCGTCACGCCCACGGCCACGCCCAGCACCAGCCACAGCGACTCCAGCGCGTAGCCGCCCAGCACCGTGCGGGCCTGGTGCTCCAGCACGGCCAGCGCCTGGCGGTCGAAGCTGAACCATGCGCCCAGCACCGAGGCCACCGGCAGCGCCAGCAGCAGGCACAGCAGGCTCAGCAGCGCCCGCATCGCCGCGCCCTCCGGTCATCCGCACCGGCGCCCCTGGTTTGGGTGCCGCCATCCAGCGGCCAGCCCGTTCTGACCGGGGAGACTTTTCTGAGAAGAATGAGAACCATTTTCGATTGATGTGGCGACCCTATGATAGGGAGATGTTTCTGCAAGCCCAGGACGTGAGCGTCCGTTATCAACGCGGCGACGCCGCGCGGCCCGCCGTCGATGGCGTGTCGCTGGCGCTGGAGGCGGGCCAGATCGGCGTGCTGCTGGGCCCCTCGGGCTGCGGCAAGACCTCGCTGCTGCGGGCCGTCGCCGGGCTGGAGCGCATGGCGGCGGGGCGCATCGGCATGGACGGCCAGCTGCTGGCCGACGGCGCCACCGGGCGCAGCGTGCCGCCGGAGGAGCGGCGCATCGGCATGGTGTTCCAGGACTTCGCGCTGTTTCCGCACATGAGCGTGGCGCAGAACGTCGCCTACGGGCTGCACGGCCGCCCGCGCGCGCAGCGGCGCGAGCGCGTGCAGGAGATGCTGGAGCTGGTGGGCCTGGCGCATGCCGCCGAGCGCGCGCCGCACGAGCTCTCGGGCGGGCAGCAGCAGCGCGTGGCGCTGGCGCGCGCCCTGGCGCCCGCGCCGCGGCTGCTGCTGCTGGACGAGCCCTTCTCCAGCCTGGACGTGGAGCTGCGCGAGCGGCTGGCGCACGACGTGCGGCAGATCCTGCGCCAGAACGGCACCACGGCCCTGGTGGTCACGCACGACCAGCTGGAGGCCTTCGCGCTGGGCGACGTCATCGGCGTGATGAACCAGGGCCGGCTGGAGCAGTGGGGCGACGCCTACAGCCTCTACCACCGCCCGGCCAGCCGCTTCGTGGCGCAGTTCATCGGCCAGGGTGTGCTGGCGCCGGCGCGGGTGGTGGTCGACGCGCAGGGCCACCGGGTGGAGACCCCGCTGGGCGCCTTCGGCGCCGCCGCGGGCGTGCCGGGGCCGGGCGAGTGCGAGGTGCTGCTGCGCGCCGACGACGTGGTGCACGACGACGCGTCGCCCGTGAAGGCGCGCATCGAGCGCAAGGCCTTCCGCGGCTCGGAGTTCCTCTACACGCTGCGGCTGGACAGCGGCGAGCTGGTGCTGGCGCACGTGCCCTCGCACCACGACCACCAGGTCGGCGAGCGGATCGGCATCCGCCCCGCGCTGGAGCACGTGGTGCTGTTCGAGCGGCTGTCGGTGGCTTGAGGAGCGGCGCGCGGCTCAGGCCGCCTGGTGGCGCGAGCGCACGTACGCCAGCGCCTCGTCCACGGCCTTGAGCAGCTCCGCCGGCGCGATGGGCTTGGTGAGGTAGCGGAAGTAGCCCGCTGCCAGCCCCTGCTGCACCGCGTCGGGCATGGCGTCGGCGGTGAGGGCGATCACGGGAATGTGGGTCGTGGCCGGGTCCCGGTACAGCAGCGCCTGCGCCTCGCGTCCGCTCATGCCGGGCATGTGGTTGTCCATCAGGATCACCTGCGGCCGGTGCGCGCGCGCCAGGGCCACGCCCGTCTCGCCGTCGCGCGCCGTCAGCAGCCGCAGGCCCGGGCGCCCCATCAGGATCGCCTCCACCAGCTGCAGGTTGGTGGGGTTGTCCTCCACGCACAGCACGGTGGCGAGTTCCGAGGGCGCGGGTGCGTGGCCGGCGTCGGCCAGTGGCCCCGGCACCACCGGGTGCTGCAGCGACGCCAGCGGCAGCTCGATCCAGAACTCGCTGCCCTGGCCGGGCTCGCTGCTCACGCCGATGCGCCCGCCCATGAGCTCCACCAGCCGCTTCGTCACCACCAGTCCGATGCCGGTGCCCTCCTGCGCGCCGCGCTCCTGGCCCAGGCGGTTGAAGGGCTGGAACAGCGCGGCGAGCTGCTCCGGCCGCAGCCCGGCGCCGGTGTCGCGCACGGCCACGCGCAGCATCGGGCCCGCGGGCAGGCAGCGCACCCACACCGTGCCGGCGTCGCGGTTGTACTTGACGGCGTTGGACAGCAGGTTGAGCAGCACCTGCTTGAGCCGCGTGCGGTCGGCCACCACCGCCTCGGCGGCCTGCGTGGGGAACTCCAGCCCGATGCCGCGGCGCGAGGCCAGCGACTCGACCATGGTGCGGCACTCGGCCAGCACCTCGTCCATGCGCACTGGCTCCAGCGACAGCGACACCCGCCCGGACTCGATCTGCGCCAGGTTCAGGATCTCGTTGATGAGCGTGAGCAGGTGCCGCCCCGCGCCCACGATGTGCTCGGTGAAGAGCTTCACCCGCTCCGGCGGCGCGGCGGTGTCGGCCGCCAGCAGCTGGCCGAAGCCGATGATGGCGTTGAGCGGCGTGCGCAGCTCGTGGCTCATGCTGGAGAGGAACTCGCTCTTGGCGCGGTTGGCGCGTTGCGCCTCCTCGCTGGCCGCGGCCAGCTCGCGGTTGGAGGCCTCCAGCTGCGCCGTGCGCTCCTGCACGCGCTGCTCCAGCTCCTGGTTCAGCCGCATCACCTCCTGCTGCGCCAGGCGCCGGTCCTCGACCTCGCGCGCCTTGTCGCGGTTGGAGGCCTCCAGCGCGTGCGTGCGCTGCTCGATCTCGGCCAGCATCTCGTTGAAGGCCTGCGCCAGCTCGCCGGTTTCGTCGTTGCTGATCTGCCGGGCGCGGCGCGCGTAGTTGCGGCTGCGCACCACGTCCTGCGCCACCCCGGCGATCTCCAGCACCGGCTGCGTCACCAGGTGCTGCAGCCACGACGACAGCACCAGCGCCACCAGCATCGCCACCGCCGTCACGGCCAGCGCGATGGCGCCGTACTTGATCAGCCGGTCGTGCAGCTCGTAGCGCGTGCGCAGGAACACCGTGCCCACGAGCTGGCCGTCGTCGCGCACGGGCTTGAACACCAGCAGCTCGCCGTCCTCCACGCGCGCGCTCTCGGCTTCGGGCGCCGCGGGCACGCGCGGGGCGCCCTCGCCGGTGCCATAGCTGGCGAAGAGCCGGCCGCGCGCGGTGTACAGCGCCGCGGCGCGCACCCGGGGCTGCACGCGCAGCAGGTCCAGGTTTTCCTGGGCCACGCGCGGGTCATCGAAGCTCAGCGCCGGGGCGCTGGTGCTGCCCAGCAGCTCGGCCTGGGCGGTGGCGTCCTCCACCCAGCCCTGGTGGTAGGCCTGCAGGTCGTACAGCACCATCGCGCCCAGCGCCACCACCACCGACACCAGCGTGGTCAGCAGCATGACCGCCAGCGACTTCAAGCGCAGGGAGGCTCGCCACATGGCTCAGCCTTTCAGCACGCGGCGCGCCACCGACAGCAGCCGCGCGCTGATCTTGAGCTGGCCGGCCTCCGCCGGCGCCAGCGCGATGTCGAAACGGACCTTGTTCTCCACGATCACGAAGTTGATCATCCCGCCTTGCGCGAGCGCCTGCTCCGACTCCGTCACCGTCAGCAGCGGACGTCCGCGCGCCAGGGCCAGCGTATCGGCGAGCTGGCCGCTGCGCGAGCGGTCGATGAACACCATGTGCGCGCCGGTGGTGCCCGCCTCGGACTGGTCCAGGCGCCGCACCTGCACTGGGCGTCCTTCCACCATCGCCGCCATGGCCGCGCGCTCCACCTCCTCGGCCACCGCGTCGGCGGCCAGCACGCCGATGACGAAGGGGCTGTCGCGCTGCTCGAAGGCCTGCGGCGGCCATTCCACGTAGCTGCCAAACTTGAGCAGGTACGCCGCCTTGACCTGGTATTCGGTCGCGCTCACGGGCTGCGCGCGCGGCGCGCGCAGCGCCGGCAGGCCCAGCACGGCCAGCAGCAGCGCCAGCCCCGACAGCCGCCACAGCCCGCGCCGCCGCGGCATCGGGACCGGGTCGTGCGCGTGGCCGCCGTACCGCCGGGCCATCGCCTACAGCGCCTCGTGCCGCAGCACCAGCTGCAAGTAGGCGGCGCGGCCCACCTCGGTGCGGGTGCGCACGTTGCCGAACTCGCCGTGGCCGCGATCGAGCGCGTTCTGCAGCAGCAGCGACCACTCCACGCGCGGGCTCGGCCGCCAGCCCAGCCGCAGGTCCAGCGCCACGTAGGCCGGCACCGCCGGGTCGGCCAGCGCCGAGACGCCGCGCAGCATGAGGTCGAACTCGGCGCGGCGCGGCAGGTCCAGCTGCGAGCGCAGGATCCACTGCCGCGCCGGGTTGGCACCCTCGGTGCGTGCGACGCTGCCCACGTCCAGGCTGCCGGGACTCACGCGCAGGTTCTGCCACAGCCGCGAGAAGCCGCCGTGCAGCCGCCAGCCGGGCCGCGCCTGCCAGCTGCCCCACAGCTCCAGCCCGGAGACGCTGCCCTCCAGCCCGTTGCCGAACACCAGCTCCGAGCCGCGCAGCTCCAGCGAGCGCAGCCGCTCGTAGTCGGCATGGAAGACGGTGGCTGAGGCGCTGGTGCCGCCCCAGGGCTGGCCGCGCCAGCCCAGCTCGGCCACGCGCGCGACCTCGCTGCGGAAGTCCGTGCTGCCGCTCACCGTGGGAATGCCGCCGGGCGCCTCGGCCGAGGGCGGCAGGCCGGGATTGAGCAGCCCGCGGTCCAGCCGCGTGGGTGAGCGCACGGTGCGCGACAGCGCGCCCCACACCAGCTGCCCCGGCGCCGCGAGCCAGGCCAGCCGCGCGCTGGGCAGCAGCTCCATGCCGGTGTAGCCGTTGTGCTCGGCGCGCGCGCCCAGCGTCAGGCGCAGGCCCTCGCGCAGCGTCAGCTCGTCCTGCGCGAACAGGCTGTAGCTGAAGCGGCGCTCGCGCTCGGGCAGCACCACCGCGCGGCCGTCCACCATGCGGTCGCGGTCCTGGCGCAGTTGCAGGCCCCACACCACCGCTTGGCGCGCGCCGGGGCGCAGCGCGTGCTGCAGCTGCAGGTCCAGGGTGTCCAGGGTCTCGCGGAAGCCCAGGTGGCGCTCGGTGTGGTCCCAGTAGCCCTGGGCCGAGACCGTGCTGCCGTCGCCGAGCTGGCGCTCCCAGCGCGCGAGCAGGTGGCCGCCGTCGTAGAGGGTGCGTCCGACCACGATGGGCGCACCGGGAATCTCCACCGCGCCGGGAATGGGCGGCTCGCGCCGGCCGCGGTAGAGCTGCGCCTGCACCATGGCGCGGTCGCGCCCGCTCTCCCAATCGCTGCGGGCTCCGAGCTGCGCGAGGGTTCCGGCATCGCCCGCGGCCTCGCCGGTGGCGGTGCGGGTGCCCTCATAGCGCACCTGGCGCGCCCACAGCTGCAGCGGGCTCCCGCCCAGCGTCACGCCCTGGCGCAGCATGAGGTTGCGCTCGCGGTTGCCCGCGCCCAGCGCCAGCTCGGTGCCCTGCGGCGCCTGCGCGGCCGAGCGGGTGATGACGTTGATGACGCCGTTGACGGCGTTGACGCCCCACAGCGTGCCGGCCGGGCCGCTGATGACCTCGATGCGCTCCACTTCCTGCATCGGCAGCTGCTGCGCGTCCCAGAACACGCCGCCGAACAGCGGCGTGTACACCGAGCGCCCGTCGATGAGCACCAGCAGCTTGTTGGCGGTGTTGCTGTTGAAGCCGCGGCTGCCCACGGCGTGGTAAGAGGCGCTCAGCCGCGCCACGTGCAGGCTGGGCGCCAGACGCAGCGCCTCGGGCAGCGAGGTGGCGCCGCTGCGGCGGATGTCCTCCGCCGTGATCACGAACACCGAGGCGGGCGCCTCCGACAGCCGCTCCGCGCGGCGCGACACCGAGGTCACCTCGATGTCGCCCAGCTCCTCCAGGCTCAGCGCCGTGAGCGGCTGCGGCGGCGTCTGGGCTTGGGCCGTGCTCACGGCCAGTGCCAGCGCCAGCGCGGCGCAGCAACCATTGCAGTGTCCTGGAACAGCCATGAGCTCCCTTCTGCAACCGTGGAGCTCGGCACCGTCAAGCGGGCGGCTCACGCCGGGCGGCAGGGACTTGGCCTGCCGCGCCGCCGGATCATAAGCGCGGCCCGGCGAAGGCCGGTTGGCGCAACTCGGGCATCAACTCCGCGGGCCGCGCGGCCACAGCACCCACAGGCGCAGGGGCTGCTTCATGCGTCCGGCCTGCTGCTCGGCCTGGTCGCCCCAGCCCCAGAAGAAGTCCGCGCGCACCGCGCCGACGATGGCGCTGCCCGTGTCCTGCGCCACCACCAGGCGCTGCAGCGCCTGCGTGCTCAGCGGTTCGGTGCTGGCCAGCCACACCGGCGTGCCGTAGGGAATGCTCTGCGGATCGACGGCGATGGAGCGCCCCGGCGTGAGCGCCACGCCCTGCGCGCCGCGCGGGCCCAGCTGCGGATCGGGCAGCGGCTCCTCGCGGAAGAACACCACGCGCGGGTTGCTCCACAGCAGCTCCTGCACGCGCTGCGGGTTGGCGCGCGCCCAGGCCTTGATGCCGGGCCAGGAGGCCTGCTCGGCGCGGATCTCGCCGCGCTCGATCAGCCAGCGCCCGACGGACTTGTAGGGCTGGTCGTTGTGGCCGGCGAAGGCCAGGCGCACGGTGCGCAGGCTGCCGTCGGGCTCGGTGAGACGCAGCCGGCCCGAGCCCTGGATCTGCAGCACCAGCGCGTCCAGCGGGTCGGCGACGAAGGCGATCTCGCGCCCGCGCAACGCCGCCTGCGCCGCGGGCAGCGTGTCGAGCTGCTGGCGCGTCCAGTAGGGCTTGCGCACGCCCAGGTCGGCGGGCGGGCGGTGCAGCGGCACGGCGTAGCTGCCGCGCGGCACGCGGCTGGCGTCGATCAGCGGCTCGTAGTAGCCCGTGACCAGGCCTTCGGCGGCGCCTTCAGGGCTTTCCACGCGGTAGGGCTGCAGCCGCGACTGCAGCCACGCGCGCGCGGACGCCTCGTCGGAGGGCGCGTTGAGCAGCGCGTCGGCGCAGGTGGCGGCCCAGCCGGTGCTGGGCCGCTCGCAGCTGCGGTTGAGCGCGCTCCAGGCCTCCAGCACGCGGTCGCCGTCCCAGCCCGGGAGCTCGGACCAGTCCACCGGCTGCCAGCGCGCGCGCGGACGCAGCAGCGCCGCGCCGGGCGCCGAGGGCACGGCGACGATGTCGGGCCCGCCGGCCGGGGCCGGGGGAGTGGCAGGAGCGGGCGGATGCAGCGGCACGCCGGCGCAGCCCGCCAGCAGGGCCGCCACGGCCAGCGCGAGGGAGGCGGCGCTGCCGCGCCGCCCGGAGCGAAGGGCAAGGGAGAAAGCCATGGCGCGATTTTGGCGGCCCGCGCCGGCCGCGGTGGCGTCAGCGCAGCGTCTGCAGCAGGAAGTCCTGCAGCGCGCGCCCTTCGGGGCGCAGGTCCTGCTGCAGCTCCGGGCGCAGGATGCGGTAGGGCGCGCGCTGGCCATGGTGCTCGACCAGGTCGCCCACGCGCGTGAAGTGCAGTCCGCAGCCGTGCAGCAGCCGCGCCAGGCGCGGCTCCATCATCACGTAGGTCTGCTCGATGCCGTTCAGCAGCAGCAGCGCCGAGGCCGCCAGGAACAGCCCCATGGCGATGAGCGGGTAGTGGCGGTCGGCGCTGTCCTCGGCGTCGGCGTTGCCGCCCACGGGGTTGTGGAAGTCGCCGCGGCGGCGCCTGAAGTCGTGGTGCACCGCCAGGCGCGACACCTCCACGGCCGCGTCGCGAAGGGCCGGGTCAGGCTCCAGGTAGTCCGGGTACAGCCGCTCGCCGCAGGCGCGCTCGAAGGGGAAGCGCCAGCCGGGCGGTTGGTGCGGGTGCGTGATCAGCCGCACGCAGCCTGCGGGGCGGCCACTGGTGCGGTGGCGCACCAGCGCGAACATCGAGTGCGGGTCGCAGTCGTCGCTCTCGATGCCGTCGGGGCGCGGCGGCTCGTAGCCCATTTCCTCGCAGTACACGGCGTGGCGCAACTGCAGCACCTCGCGCCGGGAGTCGGCGTCGCGCGCCGGCGCGGCCTCGAAGTACAACGTGAAGCGATCGACCAGCCCGAGGCTTTCCATGAGGGCGCTCCCGACGTGATGCAATGTGCCGGACCGTCCGGCGCCACGGCGCCGGCCTCTCCTCTTATCCCGATCGAGCCTACTCCATGGGACTGCTGCTTCTGGAGGCGCTGGCGGCGCTGGCGCTGCTGGTGTTCATCGTCTGGTGGACCATGTTCAGCGGGCGCAAGCGCGGCGAGCGCCATGAGCGCGACGAGGAATGAGCCCTGAAGTCTCTTTCACCTCGCGCTTGCCGGGGGGCTCAAAAAGCCTGTGACTGAAGGGGTGAAGCGGGGCGCCGCCCCGGCTCACCGCTCCGGCACCAGCAGGCTCAGCGGGCGGCGGCAGATGCGGCGGCGGATGGCCGCGCCCAGGTGCGCGCGATCCTTGCGATGCAGCCCGCGCGCGCGCAGCGCCAGGCGGAACGCCAGGTAGAAGCTCACGCCCACGTTGAGCAGGCCCGTGACCACGATGCCCGCCACGCACCACCAGAAGGCGGGCTCGCCCAGCAGGCCCCAGCCCAGCGCGCCGGCCGCCGCGGCCAGCTGGCCGGTGGACAGCGTGACGTGGCGCACGTCCAGCGGCAGCGCGAAGAAGCCCGCCACCGCCGGCGTGAGGCCCAGCATCAGCCCCAGCGAGACGTTGGCCGCCAGTCCCGAGACGTTGGCCCGCGCCCACGCCGCCCAGCGTGCCGCGCGCGCCGTCCCCAGCCGCGCCACGATGCGCGGGTTCCAGGCGATGGCGCTGTCGAGCCGGTTGAAGACGAACCAGTTCTCCACCCAGCCCGCGATCACCGAGCTGGCGAACAGCAGCACCCCGGTGAAAGCCGCGTACAGCGGCGTGGGGCCCAGCAGCGAGAGGTTCTTGAGCGCGTACACGGCGTGCTTGGCGTCCACCAGCGGCGCGTCCATCAGCCACCACGCCAGGGCCTGCAACGCCACCACCACCGGCGCCACCAGCGCCAGATTGCCCAGGATGCCCGCGGACTGGGAGCGGATGAGGTGCACCACCTCGTCCACGAAGCCTTCCTCGTCGCGGTGGCTGCCGCGCAGCCGCGCCGCCATGGCCGGCGCCGTCATCGCCGGCTGCTTGGTGGCCACCGTGAAGTGCAGCAGCATGATGATCACGAAGCTGGCGGCGTAGTTCACTCCCGCCAGCAGCCCGCTCCAGAACGCCGTCAGCCCCAGCCCGGCGATGGCGAACTTCACGAAGGTGGTGCCCGCCATCACCATGCCGCCGCCGGCGGCGCGGCGGAACATCGAGGCGTACTCGGCGCGGTCGCGGGTGATGTAGTGCTCGCCGGTCTCGGCGCTGCGCTCGGTCATCTTGCGGGCGAGCTGCCCGTACTGCGCCGCCAGCAGCGAGCGCACGCCCTCGCGCTCGCGCAGGCCCTGCACCAGCTGCAGCGTCAGCAGCTGCAGCTCGCGCGCGGGCTCGGGGCTGACCAGGCAGTCCAGCAGCCGCTCGATGCGCAGCGTGCGCAGGCGCAGCTGCTCGGTCTCGTAGACGATGTCCACCGAGACGCCGAACTCCTCCAGGTGCTCGCCGATGCTGTCGGCCGCGCGCCGGCAGGTATCCAGCAGCGCGCGCAGGTACAGCGCCTCGCGCAGCAGCGCGGCCGGGTCCCCGGCGAGCTCGGCGTCGCGCAGCCGCTCGCTGGCACGCGTGAGCTGGCGGAAGGGCTCCTCCGCCAGCAGCGCCGGGCTCATGCGCCGGCGCAGCGGCGGCGACAGCCCCGCGCCGTGCACCGCGCCCACCAGCAGCGTGACGGCGTCGGCCATGGTGTCGCGCCAGCGCGGCGCGGACAGCGGCGTGGCGGCGGGGTCGCCCGCGTCGTCCAGGGCGCCGTCCGTGCCGGCGGCGGGTGGATCGTCCGCGTCGCGCGGCGCCATGAGCACGGCCAGGCGCTGCAGCGTGTCGGCGTCGATGGCCTCGATCCACGGCGCGTCGCTTTCCTCGAACAGCAGCGGGAACAGCTCGGCGAGGTCGGTGGTGTCGGGCGTGCCGGGCAGCACGCGCTCGCGCAGCCGGCGCAGCAGCTCGCCGGTCAGGTGCACGCGGTGCGGGAAGCCGAAGTCGGCGAACAGCGCCGCGGCGTCGACCTCCTGCCAGAAGCGCTGGATCAGCCCCTGCACCGCGGCGCGGTGCTGCGGGTGCTGCTCCAGCACGTTGAGCAGGTGGCGCAGCCGCAGCAGCGGGGCGGGGGTGGCGTCCGGGTCGAGGCGGCGCGGCGGGTCGTGGCGCAGCCACTCCAGCAGCCGCACCAGCCAGAGGTGGCGCTCGGCCAGCGGCGCGCGCGGGTCGGCCGCGTTGAGCAGCGCCGTCAGGTCCCAGGCCGAGGTGGGCTGGGCTCCGGCCATGCCGAAGCTCAGCGCGATACCCGCCGGCGCGGGCCGGGGCGGCGCGGCATCAGTGCAGCGCGCCCGGATGGGCCAGCATGAACTCGGGCACCTCGGCCTCGAAGGGGCGAGCCTCCTCGGTCATGCAGTAGAAGGTGCCGCGCATGGTGCCCTGCGGGGTGGGCAGGCTGGTCCAGCTCGTGTACTCGAAGGACTCGCCGGGCTTGAGCACCGGCTGGTGCCCCACCACGGCGAGCCCGCGGACTTCCTCCTCGCGGCCGGTGGCATCGGTGATGAGCCAGCGCCGCGCCACGAGCTGGGCCGTGATGTCGCCGCGGTTGGTGATGGTGATGGTGTAGGCCCAGGCGTGCTGACCGCCTTGGGACTGCTCCGGCAGGAACTGCACCTTGACGCTGCAGTTGAACTCGGGTTTGGCCATGCACCGATTCTAGGGACCCCCCGCGGCGGAGCCCCTGGGTTGCTCAGGGCTTGGCCGGCGCCCCCGCCGCCGGATCGACCATCACCGCGGCCGGCAAGGCCCGGCCCATCACGCCCGTCGCCGTGTCGGCCGCGGCTGCCGGTTGCCCAGCGCCCGTGCCGACCGTGAGGCCCACCGTGGCGGTGGCCGGGCCGGTGGTGAGGAGCGCCGGCGCCGCACGCCCGGTGGCCGGCGCGGCACCGGCGGCGGTGAAGGTACCCGCGTCGTACTGCTCGTCGTTGTCGAACTCGCCTTCCCAGCGGTCGCCGTTGCTCCAGGTCAGCGTGCCGCGGCCCTGCTTGCGGCCGGCCTTGAAGGCGCCGACGTAGTGGTCGCCGTTCTTCCACTGGTAGCGGCCCTGGCCTTCGGGCAGCCCGGCCACGAAGGGGCCGGCATAGACGTCGCCGCGGGCGTAGCGCATGCGGCCCACGCCGTGTGGCTGGCCCGCCACCAGCGGGCCCTCGTACTGGTCGCCGTTGGCGAAGCGCAGGGTGCCCGCGCCGTGCGGGCGCTGGCCCTGGAAGCTGCCTTCGTAGCGCTGGCCGTTGCGCCAGACGTACTCGCCGCGCCCGGCGGGCACGCCGCGCTCGAACTGGCCGCTGTAGCTGTCGCCGCTGGCATAGACCATGCGCCCGGCGCCTTCGGGCATGCCGCCGGCGACCTGGCCCTCGTACACGTTGCCGTCGGGGAACCTCAGCGTGCCGCGGCCGTGGGGCCGGTCCTGCGCCCACTCGCCTTCGTAGCGCAGCCCCTTGGCGCTGCTGAAACGGCCCTGGCCCTGGCGCTGGTTGCGCGCCAGGCTGCCTTCGTAGACGTCACCGTTGCTCCATGTCACGCGGCCTTGGCCGGACCAAGTGCCGGGCTTGCCGGAACCGGGGTCGGGCGTGAAGCGGCCTGTCAGCACCATGCCGCCGAGGTCCACGGTGACCGGCGGAACCGACGGGTCCTGCGCGGCGGCGGCCTCGGTGCCGCCGGCACTGGCCTTCGGGGTGCCCGGGACGGCGCCCGCCGCGGCGCGCGCGGGGACGACGGGAATCGCGGCGCTGGGTGCCGGCGGTGCCGCGCTCGTGCCCGGTGCAGGCGGCGTCGCCGTGGGCGTGGCGGAGGGCAGTGGGGCAACCACGGGCGGCGAGGCCATCGGCGCTGCCTGGGCCGGCGCCAGCGTGGGAACGGCCGCGGGCGCTGCGGCCGGCACCGGCACGGCGTCGGCCATGGGCGGGGCGGCCACGGCTGCCGCAGGTGTCGCGGCCGTCGGGGCGGACAAGGCAGCGGGCGTAGGAGACGTGGCCGCCGTGGGCAAGGCCTCGGGAGCCGTCGTGGCTGCCGGCGCGGCCGCCGCACTCGGCATTTCGACCAGGAGCGGACCACGTTCCCGCGCCATGGCTTCGGCTTGGGCCCGCGCTTCGGCCTGCTCGGCCCCGCGGCACTGCGATGCGGCGAGGCGCCACAGCGATTCCGCGCTCAGGTACAGCTGCTGGCGCTGGGCCGGTGCCTGGCGGGCCGGGGCGTTGTTGAGCTGCTCGGTCTGGGCGCGCGCGCGCTCCATGCGCGGCATGCAGAACTGGGCGTTGTGGCCGGCGACGCCGGCCTGCGTGCGCTGCGTCAGCGCCAGTTGCTGCTGGTCGCCGCGGCAGCGGTCGGCCGCTTCCTCCCACATGCCCTCGGTCTTGCGGAACAGGCGCGACGCGTCGTTCCAGCGCTGCTCCTCGACGGCCTGCTGCGCCAGCGCCTGCAGCGCCTGGGCGTTCTCCTGCGCCGCGCTGCAGGGCTGGCCGGCACCGAGGCGTTCCTGCGCCGCCGTGACCGCCTTGCGGTTTTCCTCCAGGTTGCGCAGCGCACGCTCGCGCGCCCGGCCTTCGCAGCGCGTGGCCGCGGCCTGCCAGGCGCGCGTGGTGGCGTCTAAAAGCTCGACCTCCTGCAGCGGGTCCTGTGCTTGCGCGCCGGCGGCGCTGAGCTCGGCTTCCATGGCGTGGTCGGTCAGCGTCAGGCAGTCGTTGCCGGCTTCCGGCGCGGGCTGGGCCGGCGCGGTGGCCGTTCCCGCTGGAGCCGGCGCTGGGGCCGCTGGCACGGCTTCCGCCCTCACCGGGACAGCCGGGGCTGCGGGGGCGGCCGGCGTCGTCACCACCCCGGTCGAAGTCACCGTCAAGCCGCGGGCCGCCGGTGCGGAAGGCGCTTCTGCCGTTTCGGCCGAGCCTTGCGCCACGCCCGGGGCCGCCGCGATGCCGGCCGGTGCTGCCGGCGCCGTGGCCGTCCGGGCCGTTGCCGGCTTGGCCGCAGGAGCCGTCGCCGCAACGGGCGCGACGCCGCGGATCGGCGGCGGCAGGGGGGCGTTATCGCTGGCCGGGGCCGCGTGCAGGGCCGAGGCGCCCAGCATCGCCACGCACAGGCCGGCCTGCTGCAGCCGTTGTCGCAGGCGCGTCGCGGGTTCAGGTGGGCTGGCCTGGGACTCCATCGCGGGCAACGCCCGCTGGTCCTGCAGGCTCTTGGACGTCCTCGTGCGAGGGAAGGTCTTCATGCGCGCACCCCTTGAGCGATGGCTCTGTGGCTGGGCACGCGGCGCGCGACATGGCGACGCGAGCCCAGGGACCATTGCACTCGCGCGCAGGGCGCCGCGGCAAGTGCGCAACCCCTGTGCCTTCCTGCATGTGGGGCACCGGGAGTTGCCTGGGTCCGGGGGCGCCGCGTCAGCGGCCGCGCTTGCGCTCCCCGCCGCCCGGCGCCTTGGGGGCCGGCGCCGGCGCGGGGGTTGCCGCGGCCACGGTCGCGGCGGGTGCGGCGGCGAGCGAGCGGAACTCCTCGTCCTCGTCGAACTCGCCTTCCATGCGCTCGCCGTTGGCGCGCACCAGCGTGCCGCGGCCCTGCTTGCGGCCTTCCTTGAAGGCGCCGACGTAGTGGTCGCCGTTCTTCCAGTCGTAGCGGCCCTGGCCCTCGGGCATGCCGCTGACGAACACGCCGCTGTAGCCGTCGCCGTTGGCGTAGCGCATGCGGCCCTCGCCGTGCGGGATGCCGGCGGCGAGCGTGCCCTCGTAGAGGTCGCCGTTGACGAAGCGGAGCTTGCCCTCGCCGTGGGGCTGCTGGTCCTTCCAGGGACCCTCGTAGCGCTGGCCGTTGCGCCAGAGGTATTCGCCGCGCCCGGCGGGCACGCCCTGCGCGAACTGGCCGCTGTAGCTGTCGCCGCTGGCGTAGGCCATGCGGCCCTGGCCCTCGGGCACGCCGTCCACCACCTGGCCCTCGTAGCGGTCGCCGTTGGGGAACTTCATCTGGCCGCGCCCCTGCGCGCGATCCTGCACCCATTCGCCCTCGTAGTGCTGGCCGTTGGCCCAGGTGAAGCGGCCCTGGCCGTGGCGCAGGCCGTGCACCAGCAGGCCCTCGTAGACGTCGCCGTTGGGCCAGGCCAGCCGGCCCTGTCCGGAATAGGTGGGCAGCTTGCCGTCGGCACCCTCGTTCAGCGTGAACTGCCCGCTGTAGCGGATGTTGCCGCTGGTGAACTCCGGCGGCTGCACCTGCGGTGCGTGGGCTGCTCCCGCCGTCGCCACCGCCGTGGTGGCGGCAGCGGCGGCCGTTGCCGCGGCTGCCGGTGCAGGCGCCGCGCTCCGGGCGCCGGTGCCGGTCGCGGCGGCGAGCGCCGATGCCGGGGCCGCCGCGGTGCCCGTGCCCGCGGCCGGCGGCGCGGGCGTGCGCGCCATGCTGGCCTCGGCCGTGGCCACCCAGGGCGTGCCGCGCTCGCGTGCCACGGCGCCGGCGTTGGTGCGGGCGAGCTCCTGCGCAGAGCCGCGGCAGCGCGAGGCGGCGTCGCGCCACAGCGTCTCCACCACCTGCGACAGCTGGCGGCGCTGCCCGTCCTCCATGCCCGCGCCGCTGGTCTTGAGGCGCTGGGTCTGCTCGCGCGCGCGTTCGTAGACGGGGGCGCAGAACTCGGCGTTGTGGCCGTCGGTTTCGGACTGCTCGCGCCGCTGCTGCGCGAGCTGCTGCTGCGCGCCGCTGCAGCGCTCGGTGGCCAGGTCCCACATGCTCTCGGCCTTGCGGTAGAGGATGGCGGCCTCGCTCCAGCGCCGCTCGGCCGAGGCGCTCTTGGCCAGCTCCTGCAGCGAGGTGGCGTCCTTGTGCGCGGCGCTGCACTGCGGGCCCGAGCCCAGCAGCTCCTGCAGCGAGGCGGCAGCGCGGCGGCTGTCCTCCAGGTTGCGCTGGGCGCGCTCGCGCGCGCGGTCCTGGCAGCGCTCGGCCGCCTGGCGCCAGCCGCCCACCGCTTCCTCGTACAGCGCCAGCACCTGCTGCGGCTCCTGGCGCGCGGACTGCGCGGATGCCGCCTTCAGGTCCGCCGCCATGGCCTGGTCGGTCAGGGCGCGGCAGCTCGGCCCGGCAGGAAGGGCCGGCGCGGCGCCGGCCGCGGGCTCCGTGGACGCCGTGGGCGTCGGCAACGGCGCTGCCGCCGTGGCAGCGGCGGCTGGCGCGGGCGCATCAGCCGCGGCGGCGTGGACGGCCGCGGCGCCCAGGCCGGCCAGCGCCAGCGCGCGCAGCGCGGCGCCCAGGCGCTGGCGCCAGGCCTCATCCCCGCGCGGCGGTTGCGCGGGCCGGGCGGGAGGGCGGGAGGCCACGCCCTGTGATGGCGCGCGGCGCCGCAGGGCGGCCCAGGAAGGCTTCGGGGCGGACGGTTTCACGGCTTGTCCTTGGATTCGATGGGCAGTTCGAGCATGGTTTCGATAAGGCCGGGCCGGGCGGCGGCGACCGGGCGCACGGCGGCGTCCTCGTAGGAGAAGCGCGGCGGCGCGGAAGCCAGCGGCATGTCGGAGAGATCGAGCAGCAGCTCCTCGGCGGTGAGGCCCTGCAGCGCCGCCGTCACGGCTTCGCCGCGGCCCTGGGCGCGGGCGATGCCTTCCAGCGCGGCCAGCCGCTCCGGGTCCAGCACCATGGCGTTCTCCGGCAGCTCCTTCTCCAGCAGCTTCTGGTGCAGCGTGAAGGCCGCCACCGGGTCCTCGCCCAGGCGCTTCATGCGCTCCCAGGCCCAGGCATCGGCGCGGTCGAACACGGTGGAGGCGACCCAGGCCACGCCGCTGAGCGAGCCGCGGTTGGCGGCGGAGCGCTCCATGGCGGCCATGGCCTGCGCGCGCGTGACGCGCTGCGCGGCGTCGCCCAGCTCCGAGCGCAGCTTGGCGCTGGCCGCGGCGCTGGCCTGCTGGATGAGCTGCTGCTTGAGGGCCTCGCTGATCGCGGCGGCCGCGGCGTTGCGCGCCACGGTGGCGGCCTGTTCCGCGGCCAGGGCCACGCCCTTGGCGCCCGACACCAGCGTCGCCAGGTCGTAGAGGGTGCCCACGATCTTCTTGGTGTAGTGGAAGGTCTTCATGCGCGCGCCGCCCTCCTCGGACACGCCTTGCGTCCACAGCACCAGCCACAGCGCCTCGGGGCCGTTGAGCCGCGCCTGCGTCACCTCCAGCGGGTGCACGCTCATGAGCCAGTGGTAGTCCTGCACCTTGGGCGTCTCCACCGGGGCGAAGCGCGTGTAGCCGCGGCAGACCTGGAACGGCTGCACCCGCACCTGGCGCCCGTCGGCCAGCAGCAGCTCGAAGGGCTGGCCCGCGTCGCGGCGCTGCGCCAGCTCCAGCAGCATCTTGGCGCTGTCGCGGCGCGAGTAGCCGGCGACGGCCTCGATCTTGTCGCCCGGCGCCAGCGGCACGCCGGGCGCCGCGCCCACCACCGTCACGCGCTCGTCCACGTCCAGCGCGCGCACCCAGGCGACGCGGTCGGTGGCGTCGTCCCAGCCGTAGCTGGTGGCCACCGAGATCGGCAGCTCCCACTGCGGGTCGCACTCCGGGTCGCGCAGCTCGGCGCTGCGCGCGATGGCCGGCCGCACCACCTGCTCGGCCTGGCCGTAGTGGCGCAGCCGCGCCAGCAGCTCCTCGTTGACCGGACGGCCGTCGTCGACCGTGTACTTCACCGTGCCGCAGGCGGCCAGCCACAGCAGCGGCAGCCACCCGGCCAAGCGCAGCGGGCGGCGCAGCGCCGCGGGAAAACGGGCCAGGGGAGGGCGTGCAGGCATGGCGGGACTTCCAGTGCCGGGCAGGCACGGGGGCCCGGGCTCAACGGCAAAGTGAAACAAACAAATTTGCTAAGAAAGCAAATGTTAAGCCGTGGCGTCTTGCGCGGGCCGGACGTCCGAGGAGCGCAACCTAGAATTTCCGCCCGCTTTTCACCTTTGTTTGCCCGCCGTCATGACCACCTACCGCATCGCCCCTTCGATCCTCTCCGCCGACTTCGCACGCCTGGGCGAGGAGGTGCGCAACGTGATTGCCGCCGGCGCCGACTGGATTCACTTCGACGTGATGGACAACCACTACGTCCCGAACCTGACCTTCGGGCCGATGGTGTGCCAAGCGCTGCGCCCGCACGCCGTCACGCCCGAAGGGCAGCGCGTGCCCATCGACGTGCACCTGATGGTGCAGCCCGTGGACGCGCTGGCGCAGGCCTTCGCGCGCTCGGGCGCCGACCTCGTGAGCTTCCACCCTGACGCCAGCGCGCACGTGGACCGCACGCTGCAGCTGATCAAGGCCGAGGGCTGCCAGGCCGGCCTGGTGTTCAACCCCGCGAGCCCCATCGACGTGCTGGAGTGGGTCATCGACAAGGTGGACCTGGTGCTGGTGATGAGCGTGAACCCGGGCTTCGGCGGCCAGAGCTTCATCGACAGCGCGCTGCGCAAGGTGGAGAAGCTGCGCAAGATCATCGACGCCAGCGGGCGCGACATCCGGCTGGAAGTGGACGGCGGCATCAAGGTGGACAACATCCGCCGCGTGGCCGACGCCGGCGCCGACACCTTCGTGGCCGGCAGCGCCATCTTCGGCCAGCCCGACTACAAGAGCGTCGTCGACGCCATGCGCGAGCAGCTGGGCCGTTGAGCCTGCAACCGTAGCGGCGTTCGGGGCTGGCGCCGCTGCGAATTTTCGCTTGACGCGCGTCACGCACCGGGCCCACACTGCGCAGCGCTCCGGGGTGCAAGGCCAGTTGGCCTTGCTGAGATGGTGAATCAACCAAACCCGCGAACTTGAACCGGTTAGTACCGGCGGAAGAAGAGCCCTCCTCCTTGTCTCCCGTGGCCCCAGTGGCCTTGCGGGAGCCGGGACGACCTTCGGAGCAGCACCACTTGCGAAGGAGTCCCGATGAACGCCCCCCACGACCTGCCTGATCTGGCCCAGCGCCTGGGCCTCACGCGCGAGCCGCTGCCCGCTTCCCGCAAGGCCTACGTCACCGGCTCGCGGCCGGACCTGCGCGTGCCGCAGCGCGACATCGCGCTCACCAACGGCGAGCAGGTCTCCGTCTACGACACCTCCGGCCCCTACACCGACCCGGCCGCCGAGATCGACGTGCGCCGCGGCCTGCCCAGCGTGCGCGCGGCCTGGATCGAGGAGCGCGGCGACAGCGAGGCCTACGCCGGGCGCGAGCGCCAGGCCATCGACGACGGCGGCAAGGCGCGCGACGGCGAGCACATCGCCTCCATCCGCGAGCAGGCCGCGGGGCTGCAGCGCCAGCCGCGCCGCGCCAAGGCCGGCGGCAACGTCACGCAGATGCACTACGCGCGCCGCGGCATCGTCACGCCCGAGATGGAGTACGTCGCCATCCGCGAGAACGGCCGCCGCGAGTGGATGGCCGAGTACCTCTCGGACGCGCAGCGCGAGCAGCGCCGCCGCGGCAACCCCATGGGCGCGCACATCCCGGACCTGATCACGCCCGAGTTCGTGCGCGACGAGGTGGCGCGCGGGCGCGCCATCATCCCGTGCAACATCAACCACCCCGAGGTGGAACCGATGGCGATCGGGCGCAACTTCCGCGTCAAGATCAACGCCAACATCGGCAACTCGGCCGTGACCTCCAGCATCGAGGAGGAAGTGGAAAAGCTCGTGTGGGCCATCCGCTGGGGCGCGGACAACGTGATGGACCTCTCCACCGGGCGCGACATTCACACCACGCGCGACTGGATCCTGCGCAACTCGCCGGTGCCCATCGGCACGGTGCCGATCTACCAGGCGCTGGAGAAGGTGGGCGGCATCGCCGAGGACCTCACCTGGGAGATCTTCCGCGACACGCTGGTCGAGCAGGCCGAGCAGGGGGTGGACTACTTCACCATCCACGCCGGCGTGCGCCTGCCCTTCGTGCCGATGACCGTCAACCGGCGCACGGGCATCGTCTCGCGCGGCGGCTCGATCATGGCCAAGTGGTGCATCGCGCACCACCGCGAGAGCTTCCTGTACGAGCACTTCGAGGAGATCTGCGAAATCATGAAGGCCTACGACGTGGCCTTCTCGCTGGGCGACGGCCTGCGCCCGGGCTGCGCCTCGGACGCCAACGACGAAGCGCAGTTCGCCGAGCTGCGCACGCTGGGCGAGCTCACGCAGATCGCGTGGAAGCACGACGTGCAGACCATGATCGAAGGCCCCGGCCACGTGCCCATGCACCTGATCCAGGCCAACATGGACGAGCAGCTCAAGCACTGCCACGAGGCGCCGTTCTACACGCTGGGCCCGCTGACGATTGACATCGCACCCGGTTACGACCACATCGCCAGCGCCATCGGCGCGGCCATGATCGGCTGGATGGGCACCGCGATGCTGTGCTACGTCACGCCCAAGGAGCACCTGGGGCTGCCCGACCGCGACGACGTCAAGCAGGGGATCATCGCCTACAAGATCGCCGCGCATGCCGCGGACGTGGCCAAGGGCCACCCGGCCGCGCGCGCCCGCGACGACGCGATCTCCAAGGCCCGCTTCGAGTTCCGCTGGACCGACCAGTTCAACCTCGGCCTGGACCCCGACACCGCGCGCGAATTCCACGACGAGACGCTGCCCAAGGACGCGTCCAAGGTGGCGCACTTCTGCAGCATGTGCGGCCCGAAGTTCTGCTCGATGAAGATCACGCAGGAGGTGCGCGACTACGCCGCGCAGCAGGCGGCCGACGCGGGCATGGCGCAGAAGTCGGCGGAGTTCAAGGCCTCGGGCGGCGAGCTCTACATCCCCATCGCGAAGGGCTGAGCCATGGCGGCCCTTTCCATCGGCATCGCCGGGGCGGGGCTGCTGGGCCGGCTGCTGGCATGGCGGCTGGCCCGGGGCGGCCATCGCGTCACAGTGTTCGATCCGGCTGCGGGGGCCGCGCCGTCCTTCGACGGCACGGGCGCGGCCGGCTTCACCGCCGCGGGCATGCTCAGCCCGCTGGCCGAGCTGGACAACGCCACGCCGGCGCTGGCCGCGCAGGGCTGGCGAGCCATCGGGCTGTGGCAGGCCGTCGTGCAGGCACTGGATGCGCCCGCACTCATGCGCCGCCGCGGCAGCCTGATGCTGGCGCACCGCGGCGACCTGGGCGCGGCGCAGCGCGTGCTGGCGCGGCTGGAGACGGCGCCGGCGGGCTTTCCCACGCCGCAGGCGCTGGTGCCCGCCGCGCTCGCGGAGCTGGAGCCCGCGCTGCAGGCAGCCAACGCCTGGCTGCTGCCCGAGGAAGGGCAGATCGACACCGTCGCCACGCTGGAGCAGCTGCACCGCCAGGCCCGTGGCGCGGACTGGCGCTGGGGCGCGCGCGTGGCGGACGTGTCGCCGGGGCGCCTCACGCTGGAAGGCGGCGAGGCGCTGGCCTTCGACCTCGCCATCGACGTGCGCGGCGCGGGCGCGCGTCCGGCGCTGCCGGTGCGCGGCGTGCGCGGGGAAACCGTGTGGCTGCGCCTGGCCGGGCACGGCCTCACGCGGCCGGTGCGGCTGCTGCATCCGCGCCATCGCGTCTACCTGGTGCCGCGCTCGGGCGATCTGCTGATCCTGGGCGCCAGCGAGGTGGAGAGCGAGGACCGCTCGCCCGTGTCGCTCAAGAGCGCGGTGGAGCTGATGAGCGCCGCGCACAGCGTGATGCCGGCGCTGGCGGAGGCGCGCATCGAGCGGCTGGACCGCAACCTGCGCCCGGCGCTGCCCGACAACGAGCCGCGCACCGAGCTGGGCGAGGGGCTGCTGCGCCTCAACGGCCTGTTCCGCCACGGCTGGCTGCTGGCGCCCGCGCTGGTGGAGGAGGCGCTGGCGCGTGCGGCGCTGGTGCCGCCGCTGGAGGCCGCGGCATGAGTGAAACGGTGCAGACCATCGAGATCCAGCTCGACGGCGTGTCCTGCCAGGTGGCGCCCTGCACCCTGGCCGAGCTGGTGCAGCGTCTGGGCCATGCCAGCGAAGGCGTGGGCACGGCGCTCAACGGCCGCTTCGTGCCGCGCGGGCAACGCGACCGGGCGCTGCAGCCCGGCGACGCGGTGCTGCTGTTCAAACCCATCGTCGGCGGCTGAAGGCCGTCCGACCTTTCTCCCAGGAGTCGTCATGCATTCCCACGACGCCACCACCGTCCCCGGCCTCGACGATCCGCTGCGCATCGGCGATGCCGTGCTGGGCAGCCGCTTCTTCCTGGGCAGCGCGGGCTATCCCTCGCCGCAGATGCTGCACGACGCGCTGCGCGCCGCGCAGACGCAGGTGGTGACGGTGGGCCTCAAGCGCACGCTGCACGCTGCCGGCGACAACGGCTTCATCCACCTGCTGCAGGAGGCCCTGCGCGCCAACGGCGCGCGGCTGCTGCCCAACACCGCCGGCTGCCGCAGCGCGCGCGAGGCGGTGCAGCTCTCGCACATGGCGCGCGAGCTCTACGGCACGCCGTGGGTCAAGCTGGAGGTCACGGGCGACGACCACACGCTGCAGCCCGATCCCTTCGAGCTGCTGTCGGCCGCCACCGAGCTGGTCAAGGAAGGTTTTACTGTTTTCCCCTACTGCACTGACGACCTGGTGCTGTGCCGGCGCCTGCTCGATGCCGGTTGTGCCGTACTCATGCCCTGGGGCTCGCCCATCGGCTCGGGGCAGGGGCTGCTCAACCCCTTCGCGCTGCGCACGCTGCGCGAGCGGCTGCCCGATGCGGTGCTGATCGTCGATGCCGGCCTGGGCGCGCCCTCGCACGCGGCGCAGGCGCTGGAGCTGGGCTTCGATGCCGTGCTGCTGAACTCGGCCGTGGCGCAGGCGCGCGACCCGGTGCGCATGGCCGCCGCCTTCCGCGACGCGGTGCGCGCCGGGCGCAACGCCTGGTGCGCGGGCGTGATGGCCAAGCAGGACTTCGCCGTGCCCAGCACGCCCGTGGGCAGCGAGCCGGTGCTGCTGGGATGAGCGCGATGTTGCCCATCGTCTGGAGCATCGCCGGCACCGACAGCGGCGGTGGCGCGGGCCTGTCCGCCGACCAGCGCATGGCCGACGCTTTCGAGGTGCACTTGTGCCCGGTGGTGGCGGCCGTCACGGCGCAGAGCTCGACGGCGGTCACGCGCGTGGAGCCGCTGGCGCCGGAGCTGATCGAGGCGCAATTGCTAGCGCTGGAGCACGACATGCCGCCGCAGGCCCTCAAGACCGGCCTGCTCGGCGGTGTGGCGCAGGTCGAGCTGGTGGCGCGCTGGGTGGACCGGCTGCGCGCGCGCGGCCCGCTGGCGCTGGTGGTGGACCCGGTGCTGGGTGCCAGCACCGGCGCCGGCTTCGCGGACGAGGCCACGCTGCGCGCCTACCAGGCGCTGCTGCTGCCACGCGCCACGGTGGTCACGCCCAACCGGCGCGAGGCCGCGGCGCTGCTGGGCGAGGCGCCGGCCGGCGGTGACGCCGCGTGCGCCGCGCCTGCGCTGGCGCGCGCGCTGCAGGCGCGGCGCGGCGCGCGCAGCGTGTGCATCACCGGCGGGGACAGCGCGCAGGACGGGGCGCTGGCCCTGGACTGGATCGCCACGCCGCAGGCCGAGGGCTGGCTGGCGCTGCCGCGCCAGGCCACGCCGCACACGCACGGCACGGGCTGCAGCTTCGCCACCGCGCTGGCCTGCGCGCTGGCGCTGGGCTTCGTGCCGGCCGACGCCGCGGTGCTGGCCAAGATGGCCACGGCGCAGGCACTGCGCCACGGCGGCGCGGCGGGGCAGGGCGCGGGGCCGGTGTGCGCGCGGGCAGGCTTCGGCCTGGAGCCGGCGCTGCTGCCGCGCATGAGCTGGGGCGAGGCGCCGGCGTTCGGCGTCGGGGAAGCCTCCTCCGGTGCCGCGGCGGCGCGTCCGCTGGACCTCTACGCCATCGTGGACAGCGCCGCGCGCGTGCGCCAGGCGCTGGCGGCGGACGTGCGCACGCTGCAGCTGCGCATCAAGACGCCGGCCGTGCCCGATGCCGCCTGGCACGCCGCGCTGGCCGAGGAGATCCGCGCCGGCGTCGCGGCCTGCCGCGCGGCGGGAGCCGAGCTGTTCGTCAACGACCACTGGCGGCTGGCGCTGGAGCTGGGCGCCGAGGCCGTGCATTTGGGGCAGGAAGACCTGATGGCGCTGGGCGACGCGGGCCGCCGGGCGCTGCGGGACAGCGGTCTGAAGCTGGGCATCAGCACGCACAGCCTGTGGGAGCTGTGCCGCGCGGCGACGCTGCGCCCGCGCTACCTGGCCTGCGGCCCGGTGTGGCCTACCCTGACCAAGGCGATGCCCTGGCGTCCGCAGGGGCTGGACAACCTTGCGTGGTGGTGTGCCATGGCGCCGGCGCCGGTGGTGGCCATCGGCGGGCTGCTGGAAGCGGCGCAGTTCGAGCAGGCTGCGCGCTGCGGGGCCGACGGCGTGTGCGCCGTGCGCGTGCTGGGCGAGGAGCCGGCGCGCACGGTGCCGGCGCTGCAGCGGGCGCTCAGCCAAGGGCGCGCCGCGGCGGCGCTGCCGGTGCCGGCCCTGCCGCATCCCAGCCTCGAACGCGAGGACTGACCAACCGGCCGGGTGTCCATCCCCCGGCCGTCTCCAAGCCGGCCTGGAACATCCCCTGGGCACAGGGCTTGCCAGATCAGGGTTCCCAAGCTGGTGATGTGATGAGCCCTCAAAACCCTGCCTCTCCCGACCCCGATCTCCCGGTGACCTTGCCGGTGGTGAGGGAAGAACTGCACGTGAACACGCGGACCGAGGAGGTCGGCGCATTGCGCGTGCGGGTGCTGACCGAGGAACACAGCGAAACGCTGGAGCACTCGCTGGAGCAGGAGAGCGTGGTGGTGGAGCGGGTGCCCGTGGGTGTGGCGGTGGCGCAGACGCGCGAGCCGTGGACCGAGGGCGAGGTGCTGGTGGTGCCGGTCTACGAAGAGGTGATCGAGCGCCGTCTGGTGCTCAAGGAGGAGATCCGCCTGCACCGTCAGCGCTTCACTGCGTCGCACACCGAACAGGTGCCGCTGCGGCGGCAACGTGCGGTAGTGGAGCGGCGCCAGGCCGATGGTTCCTGGACCGAGGTCGACAACGCCTGAGGCCCATCGCAACCCAGCTGCAACTGCCTGCGGGCACGTCCCGCCTGCAAACCCAAGGAGTCCGGAAATGAGACAGACCGTCGTTGGCGTATTCGATTCTGATGCCGAGGCTCAGCGCGCAGCGCAGGCCCTGGCCAGCACGGGTATCGACCCGGCCTGCGTGCATGTCACGCATTCCGACGACACCACGCTGGGCAGCACCGCGGCCACCGACACGACCACCACGCACGCCGAGACCGGCGTGATGGGTCGCGTGCGCAACTTCTTCGCCGACCTGTTCGGGCCGGATGACGACCGCGAGGTCGGCCACTACGCCGAGGCCGTGCGCCGCGGCGCGGCGGTGGTGAAGGTGGACGTGGACGACGACACGCGCCTGGACGAGGTGCGCGACACGCTGCAGAACGCCGGCGCGGTGGACATCGACGAGCGCGTCGAGTCCTGGCGCTCCGAGGGCTGGAGCGATGACGCCCTGTCCACGCCCAGCACCGCAGCGGCCGCCACCAACACCACGCTGGACCGCGACCGCACCACGCTGGGCGAGTCGCTGGGCAACGAGGCCACGGCCCGCGTGCGCGCCACGGGCGACACCGAGGGCGTGATCCCGGTGGTGCGCGAGGAGCTGCAGGTCGGCAAGCGCGCGGTGAGTACCGGCGGCGTGCGCGTGTACTCGCGCACCATCGAGACGCCGGTGAGCGAGACCGTGCAGCTGCGCGAGGAGCATGCGCAGGTCGAGCGCCGCCCGGTGGACCGTCCGGCCACCGCCGCCGACCTGGCGGACCTGAAGGACCGCACCATCGAAGTCCGCGAGACCGCCGAGCAGGCCGTGGTCGCCAAGACCGCGCGCGTGGTGGAAGAGGTGCGCGTGGGCAAGACCGTGGAGCAGCGCACCGAGCAGATCAGCGACACGGTGCGCAGCACCGAGGTCGAGGTCGAGAAGCTGGCGGGCAGCCGCACCGGGGCCTTTGACAGCGACTACTACCGCAACGACTGGCAGACCAACTACGCCAGCCAGGGCGGCACCTATGACGACTACGAGCCGGCCTACCGCTACGGAAGCACGCTGCGCAGCGATGCGCGTTACGCGGACCGCGACTGGGACGCCATCGAGGCCGATGCACGCCGCGACTGGGACACCCGCAACCCCGGCGGCACCTGGGAGCGCATGAAGGGCGCCGTGCGCCGCGGCTGGGAGCGCACGAAGGACGCCGTGACGCCGGACTCGATGCAGCGCGGCTCGGCCTATGACGCCGACTACTACCGGAACGACTGGCAGACCAACTACGCCAGCCAGGGCGGGACCTACGACGACTACGAGCCCGCCTACCGCTACGGCCATTCGCTGCGCGACGACGCGCGCTACAGCGGCCGTGACTGGGCTGCCGTCGAACCCGATCTGCGTCGCGACTGGGAAAGCCGCAACCCCGGCGGCACCTGGGACCGCATGAAGGGCGCCGTGCGCCGTGGCTGGGATCGCATGACCCAGTAACGACCGTCCCGCCCCGGGCCGGTGGCCGCCTCGCGGGCGGCCTCGGCCTTCGGCTCTGCCAAGAAGCGAAGCCCGGCCCGTGCCGGGCTTCGTGCTTCTTGCGGGAGCAAAGTCCCGCTTGCGCGGGGTGACGCGAGGCAGCCGCTACATTGCGGGCCCTTGTCGAACGCTGCCGTAGGATCCGCCGTGAATGCTCTTCGTTTGGACGCCGCCATCATCGACCTCGACGGGACGATGGTGGACACGCTGGGCGACTTCGTCGTCGCGCTCAACGCGATGCTGGCCGACCTGGCGCTGCCGGCGGTCGAGCGCCACTTCGTCGAGCAGACGGTGGGCAAGGGCTCGGAGCACCTGATCCGCCGCACGCTGGCGCACGCGGGCGCCGCGCCGGAGCGCTTCGACACCGCCTTCGCGCGCTACCAGCACCACTACCTGGCCATCAACGGCCGGCATTCCGAGCTCTATCCCGGCGTGGTGGAAGGCTTGCGGCAATTGCAGGCGGCGGGGCTGAAGCTGGCCTGCCTGACCAACAAGCCCAACGCCTTCGCGCGGCCGCTGCTGGCGGCCAAGGGCATCGAACAATTCTTCAGCTTCGTCTTCGGCGGCGACGCCTTCGCGGCCAAGAAGCCCGATCCGCTGCCGCTGCTCAAGACCTGCGAGGCGCTGGGCACGGCGCCCGGCCGCACGCTGATGGTGGGCGACTCCAGCAACGACGCCGAGGCCGCGCATGCCGCGGGCTGCCCGCTGGTGCTGGTGAGCTACGGCTACAACCACGGCCAGCCGGTGCGCGAGCTGCGCGCCGAGGCGCACGTGGACCGGCTGGACGCGCTGGACCTGGCGGCGCTGCGGCGTCACCTCTGAGAACAGGCCCGGTTTCAAAGCGTCCCACCCCGGGCCTCGGGCTTGCGCCGCGGGCCTGCTAGACTGGAACGCATCATGTTTTTGGCGCGCAAACTGACGAAGGGGTCGATCGACCGGGGAGCCTGGCCCTGGCGAGGCTGGCCTGCCTGACGTTTGGTTTGCGCCCCGGCCGTCGTGACGACGCGCCTGCGGCGCCTGCCCCAGCCGGCCGCCCCTGAGCGGCCCTGAACCACCGACCTTACGGGCCGCCCGCCTCGGGCGCCCGCCGGGCCTGGAGGGCCCGCACCGTGATCACTGAACTCGAATTCAAGAGCCTGGCCGCCGAAGGCTTCAACCGCATCCCGCTCATCGCGGAAGCTTTCGCCGATCTCGAAACGCCGCTGTCGCTGTACCTGAAGCTCGCCGGCGGACGGCCGAACAGCTTCCTGCTGGAGTCCGTCGTCGGCGGCGAGCGCTTCGGCCGCTATTCCTTCATCGGGCTGCCCGCGCGCACGCTGCTGCGCGCCACGGGACAGAAGACCGAGATCGTCACCGACGGCCAGGTGGTGGAGAGCCACGAGGGCAACCCGCTGGACTTCATCGCCGCCTACCAGCAGCGCTTCAAGCCGGTGCTGCGCCCGGGGCTGCCGCGCTTCTGCGGCGGGCTGGCCGGCTACTTCGGCTATGACGCCGTGCGCTTCATGGAGTCCAAGCTCGCGCGCACGGTGAAGGAGGGCGGCATCGGCACGCCCGACATCCTGCTGCTGCAGACCGAGGAGGTCGCCGTCATCGACAACCTCTCGGGGCGGCTGTACCTCATCGTGTGGGCCGACCCGGCGCAGGCCGAGTCCTATTTCCGTGCCAAGAAGCGCCTGACCGAGCTGACCGACCAGCTGCGCTACAGCGTCAGCGCCCCGGCGGTGCGGCGCGGGCAGTCCTACCCGGTGGAGCGCGAGTTCGCCAAGGCCGACTTCGAGGCCGCGGTGCTGCGCTGCAAGGAGTACATCGCCGCGGGCGACTGCATGCAGGTGGTGCTGGGGCAGCGCCTCAAGAAACGCTACACCGAGAGCCCGCTGAGCCTCTACCGCGCGCTGCGCTCGCTGAATCCCTCGCCCTACATGTACTTCTACGACCTGGGCGAGTTCCAGATCGTCGGTTCCTCGCCGGAGATCCTGGTGCGTCACGAGCACGTGGCCGAGGGCGAGAAGGTCACGATCCGCCCGCTGGCCGGCACGCGTCCGCGCGGCGCCACGCCGGAGAAGGACGCGGCCAACGAGACGGAGCTGCTGGCCGACCCGAAGGAGCGCGCCGAGCACCTGATGCTCATCGACCTGGCGCGCAACGACATCGGCCGCATCGCCCAGACCGGCAGCGTCAAGGTGACGGAAGCCTTCGCGGTGGAGCGCTACTCGCACGTGATGCACATCGTCAGCAACGTCGAAGGGCTCCTGAAGCCCGGCACCAACAACCTCGACGTGCTGCGCGCCACCTTCCCGGCGGGCACGCTCTCCGGCGCGCCCAAGATCCGGGCCATGGAGATCATCGACGAGCTGGAGCCGGTGCAGCGCGGCATCTACGGCGGCGCCTGCGGCTACCTGAGCTTCGCCGGCGACATGGACGTGGCCATCGCCATCCGCACCGGCATCGTCAAGGACCAGGTGCTGTACGTGCAGGCGGCAGCCGGCGTGGTGGCGGACTCGGTGCCCGAGATGGAATGGAAGGAAACCGAGGCCAAGGCGCGGGCCGTGCTGCGCGCCGCCGAGCTTGTTGAAGAAGGCTTCTGAAGGAGACCGCCATGCTGCTGATGATCGACAACTACGACTCCTTCACCTTCAACCTCGTGCAGTACTTCGGCGAGCTGGGCGAGGAGGTGCGCGTGTTCCGCAACGACGAGATCACGCTCGAAGGCATCGCGGAGCTGAAACCCGACCAGCTGGTGCTGTCGCCGGGGCCGTGCTCGCCGGCGGAGGCGGGCATCTGCGTGCCGGCCATCCAGCACTTCACCGGAAAGCTGCCGATCCTGGGCGTGTGCCTGGGGCACCAGAGCATCGGTGCCGCGCTGGGCGGGAAGATCATCCGTGCCAAGGTGCAGATGCACGGCAAGGTGAGCACCATCCACACCGACCAGGCGGGCGTGTACGCCGGGCTGCCGCAGGACTTCGACGTGGTGCGCTACCACTCGCTGGCCATCGAGCGCGAGACCATGCCGCAGGCGCTGATCGTCACCTCGCAGACGGACGACGGCGAGATCATGGGCGTGCGCCATCGCGACCTGGCGGGCACGCGCACGCCGCTGGAGGGTGTGCAATTCCATCCCGAGTCCATCCTCTCCGAGCACGGGCACGCGATGCTGCGCAACTTCATCGAAATGAGCCGGGCTGCAGCATGAGCACCGTGAGCTACGGCAGCGCCGCGGCAGCGGCACCGGTGGGCACGCCGGACGTGGTGGACCTGCGCAGCGACACCGTCACGCGCCCCACCGCCGCCATGCGCGCGGCGATGCTGGCCGCGCCGGTGGGCGACGACGTGTTCGGCGACGACCCCACGGTCAACGCGCTGCAGGCGCGCGTGGCGGCGCTGCTGGGCAAGGAGGACGCGCTCTTCATGGCCAGCGGCACGCAGAGCAACCTGTGCGCGCTGCTGTCGCACTGCGGGCGCGGCGACGAGTACATCGCCGGCAACCTCGCGCACTGCTACCGCTACGAGGGCGGCGGCGGGGCGGTGCTGGGCGGCATCCAGCCGCAGCCGCTGCCGCAGCAGCCGGACGGCACGCTGCGGCTGGAGGACATCGAGGCCGCCATCAAGCCCGATGACGAGCATTTCGCGCGCACGCGGCTGCTGTGCCTGGAGAACACCTGGAACGGCAACGTGCTGCCCGCCGGCTACGTGGAGGCAGCCACGGCGCTGGCGCGCCGGCGCGGGCTGGCGACGCACCTGGACGGGGCGCGGCTCTTCAACGCCGCGGTGGCCTCGGGCGTGGCGCCGGGCGAGATCGCGCGCCACTTCGACTCCGTCTCCGTCTGCTTCAGCAAGGGCCTGGGAGCGCCGGTGGGCTCGATGCTGTGCGGCTCGCGCGAGCTGATCGCCCGCGCTCGTCGCGTGCGCAAGATGGTCGGCGGCGGCATGCGCCAGGTCGGCGTGCTGGCGGCGGCGGTGGACCACGCGCTCACGCACCACGTGCAGCGCCTGGCCGAGGACCACGCGCTGGCGGCGCGCCTGGCGCAGGGGCTGGAAGGCCTGCCGGGCCTGGCGGTCAAGCGCCCGCAGACCAACATCGTCTTCGCGGACGTGGCCGGCGGCCGCGGCGAGGCGCTGCTGGCGCACCTGCGCGCGCGCGGCGTGCTGGCCACGGGGCTGATCGGCCTGCGCTTCGTCACGCACCTGGACGTGGACGCCGCGGGCGTGGAGCGCGCCATCGCCGCCGTGCGCGAGTTCTGCGCACAAGACAACTGACAACGACTGCCTGGAGGCCTGCGATGCCCATCACCAACACCGAAGCCCTGACGCGCGTCATCGAGCACCGCGAGATCTTCCACGACGAGATGCTGGCGCTGATGCGCCGCATCATGAGCGGCGAGATGAGCGCGCCGATGATGGCGGCGCTGCTCATCGGGCTGCGCGTGAAGAAGGAAACCATCGGCGAGATCACCGCGGCGGCGCAGGTGATGCGCGAGTTCTCGACCAAGGTGCCGGTGGCCGACCGCGAGCACCTGGTGGACATCGTGGGCACGGGCGGCGACGGCGCCCACACCTTCAACATCTCCACCTGCTCGATGTTCGTGGCCGCGGCCGCGGGCGCGCGCGTCTCCAAGCACGGCGGGCGCAGCGTCTCCAGCAAGAGCGGCAGCGCCGACGTGCTGGAGGCGCTGGGCGTGCGGCTGGACCTGGCGCCGGCGGAGATCGCGCGCTGCATCGAGCGCACGGGCATCGGCTTCATGTTCGCTCCCAACCACCACCCGGCCATGAAGAACGTGGCGCCGGTGCGCAAGGAGCTGGGCGTGCGCACGATCTTCAACATCCTGGGCCCGCTGACCAACCCGGCCGACGCGCCCAACATCCTGATGGGCGTGTTCCACCCGGACCTGGTCGGCATCCAGGTGCGCGCGCTCCAGCGCCTGGGCGCGAAGCACGCGATGGTGGTCTACGGCCGCGACGGCATGGACGAGGTGTCGCTGGGTGCGGCCACGATGGTGGGCGAGTACCGCGACGGCGGCATCGAGGAGTACGAGATCCATCCGGAGGACTTCGGCCTGTCCATGGCCAGCAACCGCGCGCTGCGCGTGGAGACGCCGCAGCAGTCGCTGGAGATGCTGCGCGGCGTGCTGGACAACCGGCCGGGCGCGGCGCGCGACATCGTGCTGCTCAACAGCGGCGTGGCGCTGTACGCGGCGGACGTGTCGGCCTCGATCGCCGAGGGCATCGAGCGCGCGCGGGAGGCGCTGGCCAGCGGCGCGGCCAAGGCCAAGATGGAGGCCTTCGTGGCGGCCACGCAGCCATCGGCTGGGAGCGCGGCATGAGCGACATCCTGAACAAGATCGTCGCGGTCAAGCACGAGGAAGTCGCGGCGGCGCGGGCCGTGCGCCCGCTGGAGGTGGTGCGCCGCGAGGCGGAGGCCCTGGGCGGCCAGCGCGACTTCGTGGGCGCGCTGCGCGCCAAGGTGGCGGCGGGGCAGGCGGCGGTGATCGCGGAGGTCAAGAAGGCCAGCCCGAGCAAGGGCGTGCTGCGCGAGCGCTTCGTGCCGGCCGAGATCGCCGCCAGCTACGAGCGCCACGGCGCGGCCTGCCTGAGCGTGCTCACCGACGAGCGCTTCTTCCAGGGCCATGCCGACTACCTGCGCCAGGCGCGCGCCGCGTGCGCGCTGCCGGTGCTGCGCAAGGACTTCATGGTCGATGCCTACCAGGTGTTCGACGCGCGGGCGATGGGGGCGGACTGCATCCTGCTGATCGCCGCCTGCCTGGACGACGCGCAGATGGCCGACCTGGAGGCGCAGGCGCAGGCGCTGGGCATGGCGGTGCTGGTGGAGGTGCACGACGGCGAGGAACTGGACCGGGCGCTGAAGCTCAAGACGCCGCTGGTGGGCATCAACAACCGCAACCTGCGCACCTTCGAGGTCAGCCTGGACGCCACGCTGGCGCTGCTGCCGCGCGTGCCGGCGGAGCGGCTGCTGGTGACGGAGTCCGGCATCCTGGCGCCTGCGGACGTGCGCCGCATGCGCGACGCCGACGTGCACGCCTTCCTGGTCGGCGAGGCCTTCATGCGCGCCCCGGACCCGGGCGCGGCGCTGCAGGCGCTGTTCGGCTGATTCCACGCGCCGCCAAGGTGGCCTGATGAGCCTGCCCGGGGCCTCGCAGGAGGTCGCGGGCAGGCTTTCTTCATGGTGCGGCCGATGTGCCGGCGGGGAGATGGCGGCTGGGGCGCGGCGGCGGGTCCGCGCCGGCCCTAGGCTTGCGCCATGGACGACATCGAACAACTCAATCGCCTGCAGCCGCCCCTGGAGGCGCAGCTGCAGGGCATCGATCCCGGCTGGCAGCACGTCGTGGACGGCTGGCTGGACTCGATCACCGGGCAGGCGCTGGTGAGCTTCGTGGACCAGCGGCTGGCGGCCGGGGCGACCGTGTTTCCGGCGCGGCCGCTGCGGGCGCTGGAGCTCACGCCGCTGGCACAGACGCGCGTGGTGCTGCTGGGGCAGGACCCGTATCACGGCGCCGGCCAGGCCGAGGGGCTGGCCTTCTCGGTGCCCGAAGGCGTGACGCCGCCGCCGAGCCTGCGCAACGTCTTCAAGGAGATCCAGCGCGACCTGGGGCTCAAGCCGCCGCGCCACGGCCATCTGGTGGCGTGGGCGCAGCGCGGCGTGCTGCTGCTCAACACCACGCTGACGGTGGAGGAGGGCAAGCCCGCCAGCCATGCCAAGCGCGGCTGGGAGGCGCTCACGGACGCGCTGATCCGCGCTGCGGCGGAGGAGGCGCAGCCCAAGGTCTTCATGCTGTGGGGCGCGCATGCGCAGGCCAAGCGGCCGCTGATCGAGGCGGCAGGGCGAGATCATCTGGTGCTGGTGAGCAACCACCCCTCGCCGCTGGCGGCGACGAAGCCGCCGATTCCCTTCATCGGCAACGGGCACTTCGGGAAGGCGAGCGCCTTCTTGGCCGAGCGGGGGGGGGCGATCGACTGGCAGCTGTGACGGGAACGCTGAGGGCTGGTCCGGATCAGCCTGGTTTGACTGGACTGGAACTGTTTGCCGCGGGCCGCTTGCCAGGGTGAAGCAGGGGCGCGAGCCGGCGTCTGCGGGGGAGGTCCGGCGCAACCGGGGGCTGCGCCGCAGAGCGACTTCTGCGAGTCTCAGAAATTTTTCTTCGAAAGGCTTTGCATTCTTTTTTTACGGTGTTATAGTCTTGGTCTTGCCTCGGAGGGGTGCCCGAGTGGCTAAAGGGGGCAGACTGTAAATCTGTTGGCTTACGCCTACGCTGGTTCGAATCCAGCCTCCTCCACCAAGGCAAACAAATTCGGCCGTGCTGCGACTCGCTGACGCAGTGTGGTCAGGGTCGGTAGCTCTGCTGCAGTCGATGACTTCGGTTGCAGTGGGGGTGCTGATCCAGCTCCCAGAGCGGGAGTAGTTCAATGGTAGAACCCCAGCCTTCCAAGCTGATGACGCGGGTTCGATTCCCGTCTCCCGCTCCAGCGATCACGCTTCGGCAGTGGTGTGGGCTCTGATGAAAAAGAGCCTAGACCTGTGCCGATGCCCATGTGGCTCAGTGGTAGAGCACTCCCTTGGTAAGGGAGAGGTCGCGCGTTCGATCCGCGCCATGGGCACCACCCAACAGTGAACTCGTTTGATCGCCAGGAGAGCTGAGCATGGCAAAAGGTAAGTTCGAGCGGACCAAGCCGCACGTCAACGTGGGCACGATCGGCCACGTGGACCATGGCAAGACGACGCTGACGGCGGCGATCACGACCATTCTGTCGGCCAAGTTCGGCGGCGAGGCCAAGGCATACGACCAGATCGACGCGGCCCCGGAAGAAAAGGCCCGCGGCATCACGATCAACACCGCGCACGTGGAATACGAGACGGCCAACCGTCACTACGCGCACGTGGACTGCCCCGGCCACGCCGACTACGTGAAGAACATGATCACGGGCGCGGCGCAGATGGACGGCGCCATCCTGGTGTGCTCGGCCGCTGACGGCCCGATGCCCCAGACCCGCGAGCACATCCTGCTGGCGCGTCAGGTGGGCGTGCCCTACATCATCGTCTTCCTCAACAAGTGCGACATGGTCGACGACGCCGAGCTGCTGGAGCTCGTCGAGATGGAAGTGCGTGAGCTGCTGAGCAAGTACGACTTCCCCGGCGACGACACCCCCATCGTCAAGGGCTCGGCCAAGCTGGCGCTGGAAGGCGACAAGGGCGAGCTCGGCGAGCAGGCCATCCTGGCGCTGGCCGATGCGCTGGACAGCTACATCCCCACGCCCGAGCGCGCCGTGGACGGCACGTTCCTGATGCCCGTGGAAGACGTGTTCTCGATCTCCGGCCGCGGCACCGTGGTGACCGGTCGCGTCGAGCGCGGTGTGGTCAAGGTTGGCGAGGAAATCGAGATCGTCGGTATCCGTGCCACGCAAAAGACCACCTGCACCGGCGTGGAAATGTTCCGCAAGCTGCTGGACCAGGGTCAAGCCGGCGACAACGTGGGCATCCTGCTGCGCGGCACCAAGCGCGAGGACGTCGAGCGCGGCCAGGTGCTGTGCAAGCCCGGCTCGATCAAGCCGCACACGCACTTCACCGCCGAGGTGTACGTGCTGTCCAAGGATGAAGGCGGCCGCCACACGCCGTTCTTCAACAACTACCGTCCCCAGTTCTACTTCCGTACCACGGACGTGACCGGCGCGGTGGAGCTGCCCAAGGACAAGGAAATGGTGATGCCGGGCGACAACGTCTCCATCACCGTCAAGCTGATCGCCCCGATCGCCATGGAAGAAGGTCTGCGCTTCGCCATCCGCGAAGGCGGCCGTACCGTCGGCGCCGGCGTCGTGGCCAAGATCATCGAGTAAGTCGTTGCGTGACGGCCTGGGTCGGCGACGGCCCGGGTTGCGCCTTCAACACCGCGGCCCGCGGGCCGCATCGCTCTTTCAAGGAAACGTCATGCAAAAGCAGAAGATCCGCATCCGCCTCAAGGCCTTCGACTACAAGCTGATCGACCAGTCGGCCCTCGAGATCGTGGACACGGCCAAGCGCACCGGCGCCATCGTCAAGGGTCCCGTGCCCCTGCCCACGCGCATGCAGCGCTTCGACATCCTGCGTTCGCCGCACGTCAACAAGACCTCGCGCGACCAGTTCGAGATCCGTACCCACCAGCGTCTGATGGACATCGTCGATCCGACCGACAAGACGGTGGACGCGCTGATGAAGCTGGACCTGCCCGCGGGCGTGGACGTCGAGATCAAGCTGCAGTGATCTTGCTCTGAGCGATTGGGGCTGGCGTAGGGTTTTCCACGTCTGCTACAATCGCCGGCTTTGCACAAGGGCGCCCTTCGTGGGCGCCTTTTGTACAGGCCGGCGGTCTTCCACGGAGTTTTCGTGGGGGTCGTCGGTCATGTCACTCCCGGCCAATCGTTGTCGGGTGTCTGAAACAAAGGCCTCGCCATGCGGGGCTGGAGAAGAACCATGAGTCTGAGCAATCGCCTCGGATTGCTGGGCCGCAAGGTGGGCATGATGCGCATCTTCACGGACGACGGCGACGCCGTGCCCGTGACGGTGCTGGACGTGTCCAACAACCGCGTCACCCAGATCAAGACCGAAGAGACCGACGGCTACAGCGCCATTCAAGTGGCGTTCGGTACGCGCAAGGCTTCGCGCGTGACCAAGCCCGAGGCGGGCCATCTGGCCAAGGCTGGCGTCGAGCCGGCTGAAGTCCTCAAGGAATTCCGCGTCAGCGCTGATGTGGCCTCGCAGTACCAGCCGGGCGCCGCGGTGCCGGTGACGCTGTTCGCCGCGGGCCAACTGGTGGACGTGCAGGGCACGTCGATCGGTAAGGGCTTTACCGGCACCATCAAGCGCCACAACTTCGGTTCGCAGCGCGCGTCGCACGGTAACAGCCGTTCGCACAACGTGCCTGGCTCGATCTCGATGGCGCAGGATCCGGGTCGCGTGTTCCCGGGCAAGAAGATGTCCGGCCACATGGGCGACGAGACCGTCACCACCCAGAACCTGGACGTCGTGCGCGTGGACGAGGCTCGCTCGCTGCTGCTGGTGCGCGGTGCCGTCCCCGGGTCGAAGAACGGCCACGTGGTCGTGCGTCCCGCCGTCAAGGTCAAGGTCAAGAAAGGGGCCCAGTAATGCAGCTCGAGCTCCTGAACGAGCAGGGTCAGGCCACCGCCAAGGTTGACGCCCCCGACACCGTTTTCGCTCGCGACTACAACGAAGCGCTGGTGCACCAGATCGTCGTGGCCTACCAGGCCAACGCCCGTCAAGGCACCCGCAAGCAGCTCACGCGCGCCGAAGTTCACCACTCGACCAAGAAGCCGTTCCGCCAGAAGGGCACCGGTCGCGCTCGTGCCGGTATGACCTCCTCGCCGCTGTGGCGCGGAGGCGGTCGGATCTTCCCGAACACGCCGGACGAGAACTTCAGCCAGAAGGTCAACAAGAAGATGTATCGCGCCGGCATGGCCGCCATCTTCTCGCAGCTTGCCCGTGAAGGCCGTCTGGCCGTGGTCGAGTCGCTGGCCGTTGAAGCCCCCAAGACCAAGCTGCTGGCCCAGAAGCTCAAGGCCATGGGCCTGGATTCCGTGCTCGTGATCGCCGACCAGATCGACGACAACCTGGCACTGGCCTCGCGCAACTTGGCCAACGTGCTCGTGGTCGAGCCGCGTTACGCCGACCCGCTGTCGCTGGTCTTCTACAAGAAGGTGCTGGTGACCAAGGGCGCGATCGAGCAACTCAAGGAGATGTTCGCATGAGCACCCCCAAGTTCGACGAGGGCCGTCTGGCCCAGGTGCTGGTGGCGCCCATCGTGTCCGAGAAGGCCACGAGCGTCTCCGAGAAGCACAACCAGGTCCTGTTCAAGGTCCTGCGCAACGCCACCAAGCCCGAGATCAAGGCCGCTGTTGAACTGATGTTCAAGGTCGAGGTCGAGTCGGTGCAGACCGTGAACCAGAAGGGCAAGGTCAAGCGCTTCGGTCGCTCCATCGGCCGCCGCGACCACGTCAAGAAGGCGTACGTGTCGCTCAAGGAAGGCCAGGAGCTCAACTTCGGTGGGGAGGCCGCGTAATGGCTGTCGTCAAGATCAAACCGACTTCGCCGGGCCGCCGCGCCCAGGTGAAGGTGGTGCACAAGCATCTGCACAAGGGCGCTCCTGAAGCCTCGCTGCTGGAGCCCCAGAAGCAGAACGCCGGCCGCAACAACAACGGCCACATCACGATGCGCCACAAGGGTGGTGGTCACAAGCACCACTACCGCGTGGTGGACTTCAAGCGCACCAAGGACGGTATCCCCGCCAAGGTCGAGCGCATCGAGTACGACCCCAACCGCACGGCCCACATCGCTCTGGTGTGCTATGCCGACGGCGAGCGTCGCTACATCATCGCGCCGCGCGGCCTGGAAGCTGGTGCCACCGTGATCAGCGGCTCTGAAGCCCCGATCAAGGCCGGCAACACGCTGCCCATCCGCAACATCCCCGTGGGTTCGACCATCCATTGCGTCGAAATGCTGCCGGGCAAGGGTGCGCAAATCGCCCGCTCGGCCGGTACCTCGGTGACGCTGATGGCTCGCGAAGGAACCTACGCCCAGGTGCGACTGCGCTCGGGTGAAGTGCGCCGCGTTCACATTGAGTGCCGCGCCACGATCGGTGAGGTCAGCAACGAAGAGCACAGCCTGCGCCAGTACGGCAAGGCCGGTGCGATCCGCTGGAAGGGCATCCGTCCGACGGTTCGTGGCGTGGCCATGAACCCGGTGGACCACCCGCACGGCGGCGGCGAAGGCCGTACCGGCGAGGGCCAGGTGCCGGTGTCGCCGTGGAACACGCTGACCAAGGGCTACCGCACCCGCAACAACAAGCGCACGCAGACGTTCATCGTCTCGCGTCGCAAGAAGTAAGAAGGGCAGCACCAGATGGCACGCTCTCTGAAAAAGGGTCCTTTCGTGGACCACCACCTGTTGGCCAAGGTCGAGAAGGCCGTGGCGATCAAGGACAAGAAGCCGATCAAGACCTGGTCGCGTCGCTCGACGATCCTGCCCGAGTTCATCGGCCTGACGATCGCCGTGCACAACGGCAAGCAGCACGTGCCCGTGTACGTGTCCGACCAGATGGTCGGCCACAAGCTGGGCGAGTTCGCGCTGACCCGGACCTTCAAGGGTCACCCGGCCGACAAGAAGGCCAAGCGCTAAAGGATGACGACCATGGAAACCCGTGCAATCGTTCGCGGCGTCCGCCTGTCGGCCGACAAGGGCCGCCTGGTGGCCGATCTGGTCCGCGGCAAGAAGGTGGACCAGGCGCTCAACATCCTGACGTTCACGCAGAAGAAGGCCGCCGGCATCATCAAGAAGGCCCTGGAGTCCGCGATCGCCAACGCCGAGCACAACGACGGCGCCGACATCGACGAACTGAAGGTCACCTCGATCTACGTCGAGCAGGCTGCCACGCTCAAGCGTTTTTCCGCGCGCGCCAAGGGCCGCGGCAACCGCATCAGCAAGCCCACCTGCCACATCTTCGTGACGGTCGGCAACTGAGGCGCTGAGGAAGACTATGGGACAGAAAATCCATCCGACCGGCTTCCGCCTGCCCGTCACCCGTGCGTGGGCGTCGCGTTGGTACGCGTCGAACACCAACTTCGCCGGCATGCTGGCTGAAGACCTGCAGGTGCGCGACTACCTGCGCCAGCGCCTGAAGAACGCTGCCGTGTCGCGCGTCCTGATCGAGCGCCCCGCCAAGAACGCCCGCATCACCATCTTCTCGGCACGTCCGGGCGTGGTGATCGGCAAGAAGGGCGAGGACATCGAGAACCTGAAGGCCGAACTGACCAAGCGTCTGGGCGTGCCGGTGGCGGTGAACATCGAAGAGGTGCGCAAGCCCGAAGTCGATGCGCAGCTGATCGCCGACTCGATCACTCAGCAGCTGGAAAAGCGCATCATGTTCCGCCGCGCCATGAAGCGCGCGATGCAGAACGCCATGCGCCTGGGCGCCCAGGGCATCAAGATCATGAGCGCCGGTCGTCTGAACGGCATCGAGATCGCCCGTACCGAGTGGTACCGCGAAGGCCGTGTGCCCCTGCACACCCTCAAGGCCGACATCGACTACGGCTTCTCGGAAGCCCGCACGACCTACGGCGTCATCGGCGTCAAGGTCTGGGTGTACCGCGGTGATCGTCTGGCCAGCGGCGAAGCCCCTGGCATCGTGAGCCCCGCCGGTGAAGAAGAGCGTCGTCCGCGTCGCAATGCGCGTCCGGGTCCGGGCGGCCGTGGTCGTCCCGATGGCCGTGACAGCCGTGGTCCGCGTGCCGATGGTGGCGGCGACAAGCCTGCCGGCGGCGCGCCGCAGCGCGTGCGCAAGGCGCCCACGGGTGCCTAAGGAGAACTAGCAATGCTGCAACCCTCTCGTCGCAAGTTCCGCAAGGAACAGAAGGGCCGCAACACCGGCATCGCCACGCGCGGCGCCAATGTGTCGTTCGGTGAATTTGGCCTGAAGGCCACCGAGCGCGGCCGTATCACCGCCCGCCAGATCGAAGCTGCGCGTCGTGCCATCTCGCGTCACATCAAGCGCGGCGGCCGCATCTTCATCCGCATCTTCCCGGACAAGCCGATCTCGCAAAAGCCTGCCGAAGTCCGTATGGGTAACGGCAAGGGCAACCCCGAGTACTACGTGGCCGAGATCCAGCCGGGCAAGGTGCTCTACGAAATCAACGGCGTGCCTGAGCAGCTCGCTCGCGAAGCGTTCACGCTGGCCGCTGCCAAGCTGCCTCTGCGCTGCACGTTCGTGGCGCGCCAGGTCGGCGCCTGAGATCGGAGAACCTCATGAAAGCATCTGAACTCCGCGCCAAGGACGTCGCCGAACTGGAGAAGGAAATCTCCGAGCTGCTGAAGGCCCACTTCGGTCTGCGCATGCAGAAGGCGACCCAACAGCTGAGCAACCACACTGTCCTGGGCAAGACGCGCCGCGACATCGCCCGCGCCAAGACTGTGCTGGCTCAGAAGAAGAAGGAAGCCGCCCAATGAACGCCCAAGCCCAAAACGCCGAAGGCAAGACCAAGGTCGTTCGCACCTTCATCGGCAAGGTCGTCAGCGACAAGCGCGCCAAGACCGTGACGGTGCTGGTGGAGCGTCGCGTCAAGCACGAGCTCTACGGCAAGATCGTTGCGCGCTCGAACAAGTACCACGCTCACGACGAGAACGGCGAGTACAAGGTCGGCGACACGGTCGAGATCACGGAAAGCCGTCCGATCTCCAAGACCAAGTCCTGGGTCGTGACGCGCCTGGTCGAGAAGGCCCGCACCGTTTGACCTTAGGGCCTTAGCGTCCGCACGAGCGGCCGCCTGCGTCGGATCCCCGGCGTGGCGGCCGTTTTTCATTTCCACTGCAGGAGACGAGCACCATGTTGAAAATCGGTGACCGGCTGCCCGAGGGCACGCTGTACGAGTTCATCGAAGTCGAGGGAGAGGGCTGCAGCCTGGGTCCCAACGCCTTCGACATCGCAAAGTCCACCGCCGGGCGCACGGTAGCCCTCTTTGGACTGCCCGGTGCATTCACCCCGACGTGCTCGGCGCAGCACGTGCCTGGCTATGTCGCGGCAGCCGAGGAACTCAGGGCTGCCGGTGTGGACGAGATCTGGTGCGTGTCCGTGAACGACGCCTTCGTGATGGGGGCCTGGGGTCGCGAGCAGGGCACGGCTGGCAAGGTTCGCATGATGGCTGATGGCAGCGGCGACTTCGCCCGGGCCACCGGACTGGAGCTGGACCTCACCGGTCGCGGTCTGGGCAAGCGCCTGCAGCGTTGTTCCATGCTGGTGGTCGACGGCGTGGTGCGCGCGCTCAACGTGGAGGCGCCGGGCAAGTTCGAGGTCAGCGACGCGCAGACCTTGCTGGCCCAGGCGCGCGCTTTGCGCCAAGGCTGAAGCCCGAACTTCAGGCCCGGAGCCGCTCGCCGCGCGGTGGCCGGGCCCATGACCCCACGCCGTGCCATGAGTTGACACGGCGTGGAATTCCGCTGCATAATCAGCAGCTTCGCCGGAAGGCCGGCTTGCGTCCAGTTACAGCGACGTAGGCAAGGCCTCCGGATCCGCCCCAATCGCCGGCTGTCTGAGCGTTCGTTTTAGCCGCCGGTGCGACGGGCCCAAGACTGACCGGTGCGACGTTGTTGTCGCTCTGGGGCAAGTTGGGGACAGACATGATCCAAATGCAATCGCGACTCGACGTCGCTGACAACACGGGCGCCAAATCCGTCATGTGCATCAAGGTGCTCGGCGGTTCCAAGCGTCGTTATGCCGGCATTGGCGACATCATCAAGGTCAGCATCAAGGAAGCTGCGCCTCGTGGTCGCGTCAAGAAGGGCGAGGTTTACAGCGCCGTGGTGGTGCGCACTGCCAAGGGCGTGCGCCGTCAGGACGGTTCGCTGGTGAAGTTCGACGGCAATGCCGCCGTGCTGCTGAACAACAAGCTCGAGCCCATCGGTACCCGCATCTTCGGCCCGGTCACGCGTGAACTGCGTACCGAGCGCTTCATGAAGATCGTCTCGCTCGCGCCCGAAGTGCTCTGAGCCCCAGGTCAAAGGACAGACCATGAACAAGATTCGCAAGGGCGACCAGGTCATCGTGCTGACCGGCCGCGACAAGGGCAAGCGTGGCACCGTGACGCAGCGTGTGGACGATTCCTATCTGATCGTCGAAGGCGTGAACGTTGCGAAGAAGCACGTCAAGCCCAACCCGATGAAGGGCACGACCGGTGGCGTCGTCGACAAGACCATGCCGATCCACCAGTCCAACGTTGCCATCTTCAACGCCGCTACCGGCAAGGCTGACCGCGTTGGCGTCAAGCTGCTGGCCGACGGCAAGAAGGTGCGCGTGTACAAGTCCAGCGGCGACGAGATTCAAGCTTAAGGCGAGGTTCGAATGGCTAACCAACAAATCGCTCGTCTGCAGCAGCAGTACCGCGAAAAGATCGTGCCGGACCTCATGAAGAAGTTCGGCTACAAGTCGGTGATGGAAGTCCCGCGCCTGACCAAGATCACGCTGAACATGGGCGTGAGCGAGGCGGTGTCGGACAAGAAGGTGATGGACCACGCCGTGGGCGACCTCACCAAGATCGCCGGCCAGAAGCCCGTGATCACCAAGTCCAAGAAAGCCATCGCCGGCTTCAAGATCCGCGAGAACGTGCCCATCGGCTGCATGGTCACGCTGCGCGGCGTGCAGATGTACGAATTCCTGGACCGCTTTGTCACCATCGCGCTGCCGCGCGTGCGTGACTTCCGCGGTATCTCGGGCCGTTCTTTCGATGGTCGCGGCAACTACAACGTCGGCGTCAAGGAACAGATCATTTTCCCCGAGATCGAGTACGACAAGATCGACGCCATCCGTGGTCTGAACATCAGCATCACGACGACGGCCAAGACCGACGACGAGTGCAAGGCCCTGCTGCAGGCCTTCCGTTTCCCGTTCAAGAACTGAGGTGACCTGTGGCTAAACTTTCTCTGATTCAGCGCGAGCTGAAGCGCGAACAGCTGGTCGCCAAGTTCGCCAAGAAGTACGCCGAGCTCAAGGCCATCATCGACGATGCCAAGCGTTCGGAAGAAGAGCGCTACGCCGCGCGCCTGGAGCTGCAGAAGCTGCCCCGCAACGCCAACCCGACCCGTCTGCGCAACCGTTGCGAACTCACCGGTCGTCCCCGTGGCACCTTCCGCCAGTTCGGTCTGGCACGTACCAAGATCCGTGAACTGGCCTTCAAGGGCGACATCCCCGGTGTCGTCAAGGCCAGCTGGTAAGTCGGCGAGAGCAGGAGATTTCGAATGAGCATGAGTGATCCGATCGCCGACATGCTGACGCGCATCCGCAACGCCCAAAGCGTTGACAAGGCCAGCGTGTCCATGCCGTCGTCCAAGCTGAAGGTGGCGATTGCCCAGGTCCTGAAGGACGAGGGTTACATCGACGGCTTCGCCATCAAGGGCGAGCCGGGCAAGTCCGAGCTGGAAATCGCGCTGAAGTACTACGCGGGTCGTCCGGTGATCGAGCGCATCGAGCGCGTGAGCCGCCCGGGCCTGCGCATCTACAAGGGCCGCCACGACATTCCCCAGGTTCAAAACGGCCTGGGCGTGGCGATCGTCACCACCCCGAAGGGCGTGATGACGGACCGCAAGGCGCGCGCTGCCGGCATCGGCGGCGAAGTGCTGTGCTACGTGGCCTAAGGAGAGACGAGCAATGTCCCGCGTTGGAAAAATGCCCATCGCCGTCCCGCAGGGCGTGGACGTGTCGGTGACGGCCGAACAAATCACCGTCAAGGGCGCGCAAGGCACGCTGTCCCGTCCCGTGAACTCGCTGGTGACGGTGAGCAACGAGGCCGGCACGCTGCGCTTCGCCCCCGTCAATGACAGCGCCGAAGCCGATGCCATGAGCGGCACGCTGCGCGCGCTGGTCAACAACATGGTCACGGGCGTGAGCAAGGGCTTCGAGCGCAAGCTCAACCTGGTCGGCGTGGGCTTCCGCGCCCAGGCCCAGGGCCAGAAGCTGAACCTGCAAGTGGGTTTCTCGCATCCTGTGGTCAAGGACATGCCTGCCGGCATCACCGTGCAGTGCCCGACCCAGACCGAGATCCTCATCAAGGGAGCCGATCGCCAAGTGGTGGGTCAGGTGGCCGCTGAAGTGCGCGCCATCCGTCCTCCCGAGCCCTACAAGGGCAAGGGCATCCGCTACAGCGACGAGCGCGTGGTCCTCAAAGAGACCAAGAAGAAGTAAGGAGTGGCAGCATGACCATCAACAAGAAGGATCAGCGCATCCGCCGCTCGCGCCAGACGCGCGCGCGCATCGCCGTGCAGCGCGTGGCGCGCCTGACGGTGTTCCGCTCCAACCTGCACATCTACGCCAGCGTCATCTCCGACTGCGGTACCAAGGTGCTCGTGAGCGCCTCGACCGCCGAGAAGGAAGTGCGCGAGCAACTGGGCGCCGAAGGCAAAGGTGGCAACACCGCCGCCGCGGCCCTGATCGGCAAGCGCATTGCCGAGAAGGCCAAGGCCGCCGGTATCGAGAAGGTGGCCTTCGACCGCGCGGGCTTCGCCTATCACGGTCGCGTCAAGGCGCTGGCCGAAGCCGCTCGCGAAGCCGGCCTGCAGTTCTGACCAGGATCCAACATGGCAAAGTTTCAACCTCGCGCTCAGACTGAAGGCAACGACGACGGTCTGAAGGAAAAGATGATCGCGGTCAACCGCGTCACCAAGGTCGTCAAGGGCGGCCGCACCATGAGCTTCGCGGCTCTGACGGTGGTGGGTGACGGCGACGGCCGCATCGGCATGGGCAAGGGCAAGGCCAAGGAAGTGCCGGTGTCGGTGCAGAAGGCCATGGAAGCCGCCCGCCGCAACATGTTCAAGGTGGCCCTGAAGAACGGCACCGTGTACCACAACGTGCGCGGCGAGCATGGCGCTGCCAAGGTGCTGCTGGCCCCCGCGCCGGCCGGTACCGGCATCATCGCCGGCGGCCCGATGCGTGCCGTCTTCGAGGTGATGGGCGTCACGGACATCGTGGCCAAGAGCCTGGGCTCCTCGAACGCCTACAACATGGTGCGTGCCACGCTGGACGCGCTGCGCCGCTCCACCACGCCGGCCGAAGTTGCGGCCAAGCGCGGCAAAACCGTCGAAGAGATCTTCGGCTAAGCCGCAGCGGAGAATCAGCATGTCTGACAAGCAAACCCTGAAGGTCAAGCTGGTGCGCAGCGTGATCGGCACCAAGCAGTCCCACCGCGACACCGTGCGTGGCCTGGGCCTGCGCAAGCTCAACAGCGAGTCTGTCCTTGAGGACACGCCTGCTGTGCGCGGCATGATCAACAAGGTCGCCTACCTCGTGAAGGTGCTCTAAGCATCCACGGGACCAGGCACAAGGAATCGAACCATGCAACTCAACACCATCAAGCCCGCCTCGGGCGCCAAGCATGCCAAGCGCCGTGTCGGCCGTGGCATCGGCTCGGGCCTGGGCAAGACTGCGGGTCGTGGCCACAAGGGCCAGAAGTCGCGTGCCGGCGGCTTCCACAAGGTGGGCTTCGAAGGCGGCCAAATGCCGCTGCAGCGCCGCCTGCCCAAGCGCGGCTTCAAGTCGGCTTCGCTGAAGTACAACGCCGAGATCAGCCTGGCCGAGCTGCAGAAGCTCGAGGCCACGGAAGTGAACCTCGTGGTGCTCAAGGCCGCAGGCCTGGTGCCCGAGATCGCGCGCAACGTGAAGGTCATCAAGTCCGGTGAGCTGACCCGTGCGGTCACGCTGTCGGGCATTGGTGCCACCGCGGGCGCCAAGGCGGCGATCGAAGCGGCCGGCGGCAGCCTGGCCAGCAACGCTTAAGGACCTGCGACCTTGGCTACTTCAGCGAACCAACTGGCCAAGAGCGGGAAGTTCGGCGATCTGCGTCGCCGGCTCGTGTTCCTGGTGCTTGCGCTGGTGGTCTATCGCATCGGCGCCCATATCCCGGTGCCGGGGATCGACCCGCAGCAACTGCAGCAGCTCTTCAAGAGCCAGTCGGGCGGCATCCTGAGCCTGTTCAACATGTTCTCCGGCGGGGCGCTGTCGCGTTTCACGGTGTTCGCGTTGGGCATCATGCCGTACATCTCGGCGTCGATCATCATGCAACTGATGACCTACGTCGTGCCTTCGCTGGAGTCGCTGAAGAAGGAAGGCGAGGCCGGGCGGCGCAAGATCACCCAGTACACGCGCTACGGCACGTTGGGTTTGGCGCTGTTCCAGTCGCTGGGTATCGCGCTTGCGCTCGAAGGATCGCAGGGTCTGGTGCTGTCGCCGGGATTCGGCTTCCGCATGACGACCGTGGTGAGCCTGGTGGCCGGCACGATGTTCCTGATGTGGCTGGGTGAGCAGATCACCGAGCGTGGTCTGGGCAACGGTATCTCGATCCTGATCTTCTCGGGTATCGCCGCAGGTCTGCCGGGTTCGGTGGGCGGTCTGTTCGAGCTGGTGCGTACCGGCGCGATGAGCATCATCGCCGCGCTGTTCATCATCGCCATCGTCGTGCTGGTGACCTACTTCGTCGTGTTCGTCGAGCGGGGTCAGCGCAAGATCCTGGTGAACTACGCCAAGCGCCAGGTGGGCAACAAGGTTTACGGCGGCCAGTCGTCGCATCTGCCCTTGAAGCTCAACATGTCGGGCGTGATTCCGCCGATCTTCGCGTCGTCGATCATCCTGCTGCCCGCGACGATCGTCGGCTGGTTCGCCACCGGCGAGGGTCTGACGTGGCTGAAGGATCTTTCGGGTGCGTTGTCGCCGGGGCAGCCGATCTATGTGCTGCTGTACGCGGCGATGATCGTCTTCTTCTGCTTCTTCTACACGGCGCTGGTATTCAACAGCCGTGAGACGGCAGACAACCTGAAGAAGAGCGGTGCGTTCATTCCGGGCATCCGTCCGGGCGAGAACACGGCGCGGCACATTGATCGCATCCTCTCGCGCCTGACGCTGGCGGGTGCTGCGTACATCACGCTGGTGTGCCTGCTGCCCGAGTTCTTGGTGCTGAAGTACAACGTACCGTTCTATTTCGGTGGCACCTCACTGCTGATCATCGTGGTGGTGACGATGGACTTCTGGGCTCAGGTCCAGAGCTACGTGATGAGCCAGCAGTACGAGTCACTGCTGAAGAAGGCGAACTTCAAGGCAAGCTGAGACACGCATGGCCAAAGACGACGTCATCCAGATGCAGGGCGAAATTCTCGAGAACCTGCCCAACGCCACCTTCCGGGTGAAGCTTGAGAACGGGCACGTGGTGCTCGGCCACATCTCCGGAAAGATGCGCATGCACTACATCCGCATCCTTCCCGGCGATAAGGTCACCGTGGAGCTCACCCCTTACGATTTGAGTCGCGCTCGCATCGTCTTCCGGGCGAAATGAGTCATTGAAAGGTCAAGGAGAAGACCATGAAAGTAGCAGCTTCGGTCAAGAAGATGTGCCGCAATTGCAAGATCATCCGCCGCAACGGCGTGGTGCGCGTCATCTGCACCGACCCGCGCCACAAGCAGCGCCAGGGTTGAGCGGCTGAGCCCTCAACGACAGGACACAGAGGTATTCCATGGCACGTATTGCCGGCATCAACATCCCGCCGCACAAGCACACCGAGATCGGCCTGACCTCGATCTACGGTATTGGCCGTACCACCGCGCAGAAGATCTGCGACGCGGTCGGCATCGCTTATTCCAAGAAGGTCAAGGACCTCACCGACGCCGATCTGGAAAAGATCCGCGACGAGATCAGCCGCCTCACCATTGAAGGCGACCTGCGTCGTGAGATGTCGATCAACATCAAGCGGCTGATGGATCTCGGCTGCTACCGTGGCATGCGCCACCGCCGCGGCCTGCCCGTGCGCGGTCAGCGCACCAAGACCAATGCCCGTACCCGCAAGGGTCCGCGCAAGTCGGGCGCCCTGGTCAAGAAGTGAGCTGCTCGCAGCGATTGAGAGATACCGAACATGGCTAAGGCACCTACCAACACCGCCGCGCGTCGCGTCAGCAAGAAGGTTCGCAAGAACATCGCCGACGGCATCGCGCACGTGCACGCGTCGTTCAACAACACGATCATCACGATCACCGACCGCCAGGGCGGCGCCCTGTCGTGGGCTTCCTCGGGCGGCCAGGGCTTCAAGGGCTCGCGCAAGAGCACGCCGTTTGCGGCGCAGGTGGCTGCCGAGATGGCCGGCCGTGCGGCGCAAGAACAGGGCATCAAGAACCTGGACGTCAAGATCAAGGGCCCGGGCCCGGGTCGCGAGTCTTCGGTGCGCGCCCTGGCCTCGCTGGGCATTCGCATCACGTCGATCTCTGACGTGACGCCCGTGCCGCACAACGGCTGCCGCCCCCAGAAGCGTCGCCGCATCTGATTTCGTTGTAGAATCGCGCCCTTTGCCGCCGCCTTCGGGCGGCATTGGCGCTTACAGTGGGCCCAATAGCCAACTCGACGCATGAGTCGAGCAGTTTTGGGCCATGAAGACCACCGTCTGAGCGTTTGCACAACAAGACCCGCCAGACTCGCGCGCGGCCTTTGGCCGTCGCGTCAGACCGACTTCCAAGGACAAGCACGTGGCACGTTATCTCGGCCCCAAGGCCAAACTTTCCCGCCGTGAAGGCACTGACCTGTTCCTGAAGAGCGCCCGTCGCGCCATCAGTGACAAGGCCAAGTTTGACAGCAAGCCCGGACAGCATGGCCGTACCTCCGGCTCGCGCACCAGCGACTTCGGCCTGCAACTGCGTGAGAAGCAGAAGGTCAAGCGCATGTACGGCGTGCTGGAGCGCCAGTTCCGCCGCTATTTCGCCGAAGCCGAACGCCGCAAGGGCAACACCGGTGCCAACCTGCTGTCGCTGCTGGAGTCGCGCCTGGACAACGTGGCCTACCGCATGGGCTTTGGTTCCACCCGTGCTGAAGCGCGTCAGCTGGTGTCGCACAAGGCCCTGACGGTCAACGGCCAGGTCGTGAACATTGCCTCCTACTTGGTCAAGCCGGGTGATGTGGTGGCCGTGCGCGAGAAGGCCAAGAAGCAGCTGCGCATCCAGGATGCGCTCAAGCTGGCCGACTCCATTGGCCTGCCGGGCTGGGTGCAGGTGGACATCGCCAAGATGGAAGGCGTGTTCAAGAAGGCCCCGGACCGTGATGAATTCGGTGCCGAGATCAACGAGTCGCTGATCGTCGAACTCTACTCGCGCTGATGCGCGAGCCTTCGCCGCCGTGCGCCGCACCCGCGGGCGCGCATGGCGGCGGCAGACCTGCTGTGCATGCCGGGCGTGCAGCGGGCTGCGTCAGGCCCGGCAGCTCCATCAGCCTTATCGGTGTAACGAGCCGAGGGTATTGACAGGAACAGGACTCAATGCAAACCAATCTGCTGAAACCCAAGGCCATCAACGTCGAGTCGCTGGGTGGTCACCGTGCCGAGGTGACACTCGAGCCGTTCGAGCGCGGCTACGGCCACACGCTGGGCAACGCCCTGCGCCGTGTGCTGTTGTCGTCGATGGTGGGTTACGCGCCGACGGAAGTCACCATCGCGGGCGTGCTTCACGAGTACTCCACGATCGACGGCGTGCAGGAAGACGTGGTCCACATCATGCTCAATCTCAAGGGCGTGACGTTCCGGCTGCACAACCGTGACGAGGTCACGCTGGTGCTGCGCAAGGAAGGCGAGGGCCCCGTCACCGCCGGCGACATCCAGACGCCGCACGACGTCGAGATCATCAATCCCGAGCACGTCATTGCGCACCTGTCGCAAGGCGGCAAGCTCGACATGCAGATCAAGGTCGAGAAGGGCCGCGGCTACGTGCCCGGCAACATGCGCCGCTACGGCGACGAGCCGACCAAGGCCATCGGTCGCATCGTTCTCGATGCTTCGTTCTCGCCTGTGCGTCGCGTGAGCTACGCCGTGGAGAACGCGCGCGTGGAACAGCGTACCGACCTCGACAAGCTGGTGATGGAGATCGAAACCAACGGCGCCATCTCGCCGGAGGAAGCCATCCGCGCTTCGGCCAAGATCCTGGTGGAACAGCTCGCCGTGTTCGCGCAACTCGAAGGCAACGAGATCGCCGCCTTTGACCAGCCTGCGCAGCGCAGTGCCCAGTTCGACCCGATCCTGCTGCGCCCGGTGGATGAGCTTGAGCTCACCGTGCGCTCGGCCAACTGCCTCAAGGCAGAGAACATCTACTACATCGGCGACCTCATCCAGCGCACCGAGACCGAGCTGCTCAAGACTCCCAATCTGGGCCGCAAGTCGCTCAACGAGATCAAGGAAGTGCTGGCCTCGCGCGGCCTGACCCTGGGCGCGCGTCTGGAGAACTGGCCACCGCAAGGCCTCGACAAGCGTTGATGAACGCCAGGCGCAGTTGCCACTGTGCCTGTGACCTACGAAATAGGGCCGCCTTGGCGGGCGGCCCGGTGCACCCCCCGGTACCTGATCCGGCCGGGGGTTTGATAAGGAAAGGAAAGCACCATGCGCCACCGTAACGGCCCCCGCAAACTCAACCGTACCAGCGAACACCGCGCCGCCATGCTGCGCAACATGTGCGTGTCGCTGCTGCAGCACGAGGCCATCAAGACCACGCTGCCCAAGGCCAAGGAACTGCGCCGCGTTGTCGAGCCGCTGATCACTCTGGCCAAGGAGCCCACGCTGGCCAACCGCCGCCTGGCTTTCGACCGCCTGCGTGACCGCGACATCGTCGTCAAGCTGTTCAACGACCTGGGCCCGCGCTTCAAGGCCCGTCCGGGCGGCTACACCCGCATCCTGAAGATGGGTTTCCGCGTTGGCGACAACGCTCCCATGGCCTACGTCGAGCTGGTGGATCGTCCCGAGACCACCGAAGCTGCGTCGGCTGCTGAAGCTGCTGCCGAATAAGTCGCGATACAGCGCCTCATACAAAAGCCCGCCCTGAGCGGGCTTTTTCGTGCCTTGGCGCCCCTGTTGTGCTGGGGCCGCCATCCTGGGGTTCCGTGCGTCAACAAAACTTTTTCGAAGCAGCCCTTGTGTGCCGCCAAAAGGCTTGCTAGAATTCAATTCTTCAGTCGCGGGGTGGAGCAGTCTGGTAGCTCGTTGGGCTCATAACCCAAAGGTCGTTGGTTCAAATCCAGCCCCCGCAACCAAAAATCAAAACAGGCCGTCCGTGTGACGGCCTGTTTGCTTTTGGGCGTATGCCTTGTGTATGTGCAGTGCTTGTGGCCATCAAGGGAACGCACCGGCCGGCATGTCACTCCAAGCCACTCCGATGGTGGCTTGACCGCCGCTTAGAATCCCGGGTTCCCTGCTTCGCGCTGCCGTCGGTAGCGCGGGCGCTGGACACCTTACAGAACAAGGAACGCCTGCCGTGTTGATTTCCCCCGCCTTTGCCCAGGCCGCCGCCCCGGCCGCCTCTGCCACTGACAGCCTGATGAGCATGCTGCCTCTGGTGCTGATGTTCGTGGTGCTGTACTTCATCATGATCCGTCCCCAGATGAAGCGGCAGAAGGAGCACAAGGCCATGATCTCCGCCCTGGCCAAGGGCGATGAGGTGGTGACCGCCGGCGGTCTGCTGGGCAAGGTCACTAAGCTCGGCGAGAGCTTCGTCCATATCGAAGTCGCCAACGGTGTGGAAATGCAGGTGCAGCGCAGCGCCGTGGTGCAGGTGCTGCCCAAGGGCACCTTCAAGTAATTCGCGGCGTGCCCGTCCTGACGGGCGGTCGCAGGCGCCGGGTTCGCGCGGCGCAAGGAACCATCGATGAACCGCTATCCCTGGTGGAAATACGCGATCTTGGCGATCGCGCTGCTGGTCGGGCTCGTGTACACGCTGCCCAACTTCTTTGGCGAGGCCCCTGCGGTCCAGGTCTCCAGCGGCAAGGCCACCGTCAAGGTCGATGCCGCGCTGACGCAACGCGTTGAAGACGTGCTGAAGCAGGCGGGCGTTCAGCCCGACTTCGTGCAACTCGACGGCAATTCGGTGCGTGCGCGCTTCACCGATCCGGATACGCAGCTCAAGGCAAAAGACGCGCTCAATCGCGCCCTCAACACGGATCCGGCCGACCCGACCTACATCGTCGCGCTCAACCTGGTCAGCCGTTCGCCGGCTTGGCTGACGTCGCTGCACGCACTGCCCATGTACCTGGGCCTGGACCTGCGCGGCGGCGTGCATTTCCTGATGCAGGTGGACATGCGGGCGGCGCAGACCAAGAAGGCCGAATCGATGGCCGGTGACGTACGCACGCTGCTGCGCGACAAGAACGTGCGTCATGCCGGGATCGCGCGCGAGGGCAACAACGTGGAAGTCCGCTTCCGCGATGCCGCGACGCTCGCCAGCGCCCAGAGCCTGCTCACCACCCAGCTGCCTGACCTGCAATGGACGCCCATGGGCGAGGGCAGTGATCTGCGTCTGACTGGCGTGCTCAAGCCGCAGGCCGCGCGCGCCGTGCAGGAGGCTGCGCTCAAGCAGAACATCACCACGCTGCACAACCGCGTCAACGAGCTCGGTGTTGCCGAGCCGGTGATCCAGCAGCAGGGTACGGACCGTGTCGTGGTGCAGTTGCCCGGCGTGCAGGACACCGCCAAGGCCAAGGACATCATCGGCCGCACCGCCACGCTGGAAGTGCGCCTGGTGGACGACAGTGCCGAGGCGGCCGCGGCCGCCGTGGGCTCAGGCCCCGTGCCTTTCGGTACCGAGCGCTACGTCGAGCGCGGCGGCGCGCCGCTGATCGTCAAGCGCCAGGTCATCCTCACCGGCGAGAACCTCAACGACGCCCAGCCGGGCTTCGATGGCCAAAACCACGAGCCCGCCGTGCACCTGACGCTCGATGCCAAGGGCGCACGGATCTTCCGCGACATCACGCGCGAGAACGTGGGCAAGCGCATGGCCATCCTGCTGTTCGAAAAGGGCAAGGGTGAAGTCGTTACCGCGCCCGTGATCCGCTCGGAAATTTCCGGCGGACGCGTCCAGATCTCCGGTCGCATGACCACGCAGGAAGCCAGCGACACCGCGCTGCTGCTGCGCGCGGGCTCGCTGGCGGCGCCGATGGAAATCATCGAGGAGCGCACCATCGGGCCGAGCCTGGGGGCGGACAACATCGCCAAGGGTTTCCACAGCGTGACCTACGGCTTCCTGGCCATCGCCACGTTCATGTGCGCGTACTACCTGCTGTTTGGCGTGTTCTCCACGCTGGCGCTGGCCTTCAACCTGCTTCTGCTGGTGGCGGTGCTGTCCATGCTGCAGGCGACGCTGACGCTTCCGGGTATCGCGGCCATCGCACTGACGCTGGGCATGGCCATCGACGCCAACGTGCTCATCAACGAGCGCGTGCGCGAGGAGTTGCGCAACGGCTCTTCGCCGCAGACGGCCATCCACGCCGGCTACGAGCGCGCCTGGGCCACCATCCTGGACTCCAACGTCACCACGCTCATCGCCGGCGTGGCGTTGCTGGCTTTTGGCTCAGGCCCGGTGCGCGGCTTCGCCGTCGTGCACTGCCTGGGCATCCTCACCTCGATGTTCTCGGCCGTGATGTTCTCGCGTGGCCTGGTCAACTTCTGGTACGGGCGCAAGAAGCGCCTGAAGTCGGTGTCCATCGGCCAAGTCTGGCGCCCCGAGGGCGACACCCCGGCCGCCAAGGCCTGAAGCAGCAGTAGCCCTCGGAGACCTGCATGGAGTTCTTTCGCATCCGGCGCGACATCCCGTTCATGCGGCATGCGCTGGTGTTCAACATCATTTCGTTCCTGACCTTCGCCGCGGCCGTGTTTTTCCTGGTCACGCGCGGCCTGCACCTGTCCATCGAATTCACAGGTGGCACGGTGCTGGAGGTCAACTACGCTCAGGCTGCGGATATCGACCGCACACGCGCCGCCGTGGAGTCGCTAGGCTTCGGTGAAGTGCAGGTGCAGAACTTCGGCACTGCGCGGGACGTGCTCATCCGGCTGCCTGTGCGCGGCGACGTGAAGCAGAGCGAGGTGGCCAGCCGCGTCTTCGGCGCGCTGTGCCAGGCGACGCAGGGGCGCGTGGAAACGCGTCCCGGTGAAGGTGACACGACGCGCCAGGCCTGTGTGGCCGCCGATGGCGGCGAACCGCTGAAGCTTTCGCGCACCGAGTTCGTCGGCCCTTCCGTGGGTTCAGAGCTGGCGCGCGACGGTGCGCTGGCGTTGGCCGTCACGGTGGCCGGGATCATGATCTACCTGGCCATACGCTTCGAGTGGAAGTTCGCCGTGGCCGGCATCATCGCCAACCTGCACGACGTGGTCATCATTCTGGGCTTCTTCGCCTTCTTCCAGTGGGAGTTCTCGCTGGCGGTACTGGCGGCGGTGCTGGCAGTGCTGGGCTACTCGGTCAACGAATCGGTCGTCATCTTCGACCGGATCCGGGAGGCTTTCCGCAAGTACCGCAAGATGAGCACCATGCAGGTGATCGACCACGCCATCACCAGCACCACCAGCCGCACCATCATCACGCACGGCTCGACGCAGATGATGGTGCTGGCGATGCTGCTCTTCGGCGGTCCGACGCTGCACTACTTCGCCGTGGCGCTGACCATCGGCATCCTGTTCGGCATCTACTCCTCGGTGTTCGTCGCTGCCGCCATCGCCATGTGGCTGGGCGTCAAGCGCGAAGACCTGGTGAAGGCCTCTTCACGCGGCAGCTCGGATCCCAACGATCCCAACGCCGGCGCTGCGGTGTGACACCGCAGACCCCATGAAGCACAAGGGCCGCAATAGCGGCCCTTGTCTTTTGGTCGGTGCATCCAGGCGGCGAGAGTGGCCCGGCACGCTGGCTGAATCGATCAGTGGATGATGCGCTCCGCGTCGTCTACGAACAGCTCGTCGAGGATCAGCGCATCGGGCTCTTCGCCCAGGCTCCAGAAGACCATCAGCACGATGATCTTCAAGTCTTCCAGCTCCAGCGGCACGCGGCCGATGGCGCTGGCACGGTCGATCACCATTTCGCGCATGAGCGGCGGCAGCACGCCGGCGCCTTCCAGGAAGCTGATGAAACCAATGGAGGCATCGCCCAGCAGCTCGCACTCCGCGGCGGTGTACACACGCATGCTCGTGGAGGCCTGGGCTTGCGAACAGGACTCGGCCACGCCGGCCAGACCGTCCAGCCAGCTCAGCGCCTCCTCGATGTCGTCAGACTCGAAGCCCACCGCCGAAAGCTTGCGCGTGAGCTGGTCGTGATCGGGACAAGCGTCAGGGCGCCAGTAGTTTTCGTACAGGTAGACGAGCACGTCGAACATGGGAGTCACTATAGCTCAGGGCATCTGAACGCAGGCTTGCAGGAAGGATGCCCGTGTGGGCAGCGCCGCGATGCGTTCAGGCCAGGCCGCGGCGCTGGTACAGCCCGCCGGGCAGGCGCTGCAGCCGGCCCTCCAGCTCCAATTCCAGCAGCCGCGCCGCCAGCGCGGGCGCTGGCCAGCCGGTACGGTCGATCAGCATGTCCAGCGTTGCGGCGTCATGCCCCAGCGCAGCCAGCACTGCGTCGGGCGGGCCGTCATCGGCCGGCAGTGGCGTGGCGGAAGCAGGCTTCGACGCCTTACGTTCGGGGTCCACGGGTTGCGAACCGTTCTTCTGCACCATCTGCAGCTCCTCCAGGATGTCCTGGGCACTTTCCACCAGCTTGGCTCCTTGCTTGATGAGCGCATGGCAGCCGCGCGATTGCGGTGCATGGATCGAGCCCGGAATGGCAAACACCTCCCGGCCGCTTTCTACCGCCAGCCGCGCCGTGATCAGCGAGCCGGATTGCAACGCCGCCTCCACCACCAGCGTGCCGCGCGTCAGCCCGGCGATGAGCCGGTTGCGCTGCGGGAAGTTCTCCCGCAGCGGCGGCGTGCCCATCGGGAACTCGCTGATCAGGAGCCCCTGGGCCGCAATGCGTAGCGCCAGGGCGTGGTGGCGCGCCGGGTAGAGCCGGTCGATGCCCGTGCCCAGCACCGCCATGGTGCTGCCCGGACCAGCCAGCGCGCCCTCGTGCGCGGCGCCGTCGATGCCCAGCGCCAGGCCCGAGACGATGGTCCAGCCGGCCTCGCTGAAGAAGCGGGCGAAGGCGGCGGCGTTGTCCGCGCCCTGGGCGCTGGGGTTGCGGCTGCCGACGACGGCCAAGCCCGGCCGGGCAAGCAGCTCGTGGCGGCCGCGCAGGTGCAGCAGCAGGGGCGGGTCGGCGGTGTCGAGCAACGTGGCTGGATACAGCGGGTCGCCCAGCGTCACCACATGCCGGTCCACGCCGCCGTCCAGCCAGTTCAGCGTCTGTGCCAGGCAGCGTTCGAGCTCCTTCGGCGGCGCCGACAGCGCCTGGGCCTGGGCCGGCGTCACCAGCTCCCGCAGCGTCTCGACCGGGTTGTCGAACACTTGCTGCGGCGTGCCCAGCGCGGACAGCAGCCGCCGCGCCGTCACCCGGCCCACGCTCAGCACCAGGCGCAGCCACGCCCGGAGCTCGTCCTCGCCTGCACGTGGAAAAAGGTGGTCGGTGGCAGGTGGCGGCTCCGTAAAGGCCGGCTCCGGGGATGAAAAGGCCATGGTGCAAGGCTCCTGGTCGGTGCAGCACCTGCACGGCGTTGGGGCGCCAGGGCGCTGCGGTTCATGGGCACACGCCGGTGACGGCCTGACCGATGGGCGAAAATGCAGGCCCGGTATCACCTGATTCTGCCCCCAGGCACGCCGCAGGCCGTGGCCCCGATTGCTGTGCAGCCCTTGCGCGCAGCCTCCCGCCACTGAGCGCCGCGACGCCGGGGGCCTTGCGCCATGGCCCAGCTTCCCATCCTGCGTTATCCCGATCCCCGCCTGCACACCGTCGCCGCCCCGGTGAAGGCGGTGGACGAGCGCATCCGCCGCCTCGCTGCCGACATGCTGGACACCATGTACGCCGCCGATGGCGTCGGTCTGGCCGCCACGCAGGTCAACGTGCATGAGCGTCTGGTGGTGATGGACACCTCCGAGACGCGCGACCAGCCGGTGGTGCTCATCAACCCCGAGATCACCGAGCGCAGCGAGGAAATGATGGTGGGCGACGAGGGCTGCCTCTCGGTGCCGGCCATCTACGACAAGGTGCAGCGGCATGCCCGCGTCAAGGTGCGTGCGCTGGACCGCGACGGCAACGTGCAGGAGTTCGAGGCCGAGGGACTGACCGCCGTGTGCGTGCAGCACGAGCTGGACCACCTGCTGGGCAAGGTCTTCGTCGAGTACTTGAGCCCGCTCAAGCGCGAGCGCATCAAGACCAAGCTGCTCAAGAAGAACCGCGAAGAGCCGCAGCGCGCATGAGCGGCGTCATGCCCGGAACGGCGGCCCCCGGCGCCGCCGCCGCGCCGCTGCGCGTGGCCTACGCCGGCACGCCGGAATTCGCCCGCGTGGCGTTGCAGGCCATCTTGGATGCCGGCTTCACCGTGCCGCTGGTGCTCACGCAGCCCGACCGCCCCGCCGGTCGCGGCATGAAGCTGCAGCCCTCGGCGGTGAAGCAGCTGGCGCTGGAGCACGGCATCCCGGTGGCGCAGCCGCGCAGCCTGCGCCTGGACGGCAAATATCCTGAGGACGCCGCCGCCGCGCGCGAGACCCTGCAGGCGGCCCGCGCCGACGTGATGGTGGTCGCGGCCTACGGCCTGATCCTGCCGCGCTGGGTTCTGGAGCTGCCGCCGCGTGGCTGCCTCAACATCCACGGCTCGCTGCTGCCGCGCTGGCGCGGCGCCGCGCCCATCCAGCGGGCGGTGGAGGCGGGCGACGCGCAAAGCGGCATCACCATCATGCAGATGGACGAGGGCCTGGACACCGGCGACATGCTGCTGGTGCATGCCCTGGACCTGGCGCCGGACGAAAGCTCCGCGACGCTGCACGACCGTCTGGCGGCGCTGGGCGCTGCGTCCATCGTGCAGGCGCTGCGCGAGCTCGACCGTCTGCCGCGCGTGCCGCAGCCGGCCGAGGGCGTGTGCTACGCGCACAAGATCGAGAAGGCCGAAGGCGCCATCGACTGGAGCCAGCCCGCCGCGCTGATCGAGCGCCGCGTGCGCGCCTTCGACCCTTTCCCGGGCATGAGCTTCAACCTCGACGGACAGGCCGTGAAGCTCTGGCGCGCGGCGCTGCGGCCCGAACTCTCCGGGCCGCCCGGCATGGTGCTGCGCGCCGATGCGCAGGAACTGGTCGTGGCCTGCGGGGAGGACGCCCTGGCGCTGCTGGAGCTGCAGCGCCCGGGCGGCAAGCGGGTGCCGGTGCGCGTCTTCCAGCAGCAGCTTGCGCTGGGCGCGGGCCGCAGTCTGGCGGGCTGAGCCGCCGCGGGCCCGCGCTGCCCGCGGCACAGGCCGATTGAACTTGCGGCCGCGGCCCGCATCTACCGGGCAGAGAGAGCAACCCACCGGGGAATCGAAACAATGTTCAACCTGATGAAGACGGCCATCCTGATGGCCGCCATCACTGCGCTGTTCATGGCCATCGGGCATCTCATCGGCGGCCGTGCCGGCATGACGCTGGCCCTGCTGGTGGCGCTGGGCATGAACTTCTTCAGCTACTGGTTCAGCGACAAGCTCGTGTTGAAGATGTACAGCGCGCGCGAGGTCGATGCCCAGTCCGAGCCCTACTTCTACGGCATGGTGCAGGAGCTGGCGCAGCGTGCCGGGCTGCCGATGCCGCGCGTGTACCTCATCGACGAGGACTCGCCCAACGCCTTCGCCACCGGCCGCAACCCGGACAACGCCGCCGTGGCTGCCACCACCGGCATCCTGCGAGTGCTCAACCACCGCGAGCTGCGCGGCGTCATGGCGCACGAGCTGGCGCACGTGAAGCACCGCGACATCCTCATCAGCACCATCAGCGCCACCATGGCCGGCGCGGTGTCGATGCTGGCCAACTTCGCGATGTTCTTCAGCGGCCGCGACGGCGAGGGCCGTCCGACCAATCCGCTGGTGGGCCTGCTGGTGGCGCTGCTGGCACCGCTGGCGGCCAGCCTGATCCAGATGGCCATCAGCCGCGCGCGCGAGTTCGAGGCCGACCGCGGCGGCGCCGAGATCAGCGGCGACCCGCGTGCGCTGGCCAGCGCGCTGGAGAAGATCCACGCCTACGCCACCGGCATCCCGCTGGCCGCGGCCCAGCGCCATCCCGAGACGGCGCAGATGATGATCATGAATCCGCTCTCGGGCGGCGGCCTGCAGGGGCTGTTCAGCACCCATCCCGCCACCGAGGAGCGCGTGGCACGGCTGCTGGCCATGGCGCGCTGAAGCAGGGAAGTCCGTCGCGCGTGCAATGCGCACGCGTGGGCGGGTCAAGTTTGGTCGCCGCGCGTCGATAAGTAAGCGTCGCCTTCTTCTACCCATCCCGGCCGTGACTCCGCGCCTGTCCCTGTTGCTTGTCGTCCTGGCGCTCGCGGGCTGTGAGCAGCTGGGTTATGAGTCCGCGAACACCACCGCGACGCGGCGCGAGGCCGAGAGCAAGGCCATTGGCGGTGCATGCCGCCATGCTGGGCGGGCCATCGAGGACTGCTTCACGCTCAACCGCAAGGCTGACAAGGCGGCCATCTTCGCCGGCTGGCGCGAGATGAACGATTACATGCGCGAGAACAGCATCCAGGCGGTCTCGCCGCAGCTCTCGGCGACGCCCCCCAGCAGTGCGGCCGCTGCCGCCTCTTCCGCGTCCGCGGCCGACGTGGCCGAGCAGTCCCGCCCTGGCACCAAGGCGCGCAAGAGCTGAGCCCCGTCGGCGCCCGGGCACAATCCCGGCAATGAATCGAGGTTCCGAGGGCGGCACGCTGCCGCCATGGCGCCATCCGTCCTTCCGGACCGGGGCGCGCGAGATGATGTCCATTGCCCCGGGCATCTCGGCCTGGGGGCTGGTGACGGGCGTGGCCATGGTCAAGGCGCTGGGCGTGCCACTGTCGCTGCTGATGTCGATGGTGGTCTTCGCCGGCAGCGCGCAGCTGGCTGCGCTGCCACTCATCGCTGCGGGCGCGCCGGTGTGGGTGGTATGGGCCACGGCGCTGTGCGTGAACCTGCGCTTCGTCATTTTCAGCGCGCAGTGGCGCCCGTACTTCGCGCACCTGCCGCTGGCACAGCGGCTGCGGCTGGGCTACTTCACGGCCGACCTGAACTACGTGCTGTTCATGAAGCGCTTCCCGGAGCCGAAGCCGTCGGCGGAGCAGCTGCCGTACTTCTGGGGCGGGGTGTCGCTGAACTGGTGTGCCTGGCAGATCCCCTCCGTCGCCGGCATCCTGCTGGGCGAGCGCGTGCCCACGCACTGGGGCCTGGGCTTCGCCGGCACGCTGGCACTGCTGGGCCTGATGAACACGCTGCTGTCCGACCGCGCTACCTGGGTGGCGGCCGCAGTGGCGGGCTGCGCGGCGGTGGCGGCCTACGCGCTGCCGCTGCGGCTGAACATCGTGGTGGCCATCGCCGCGGCGGTGGCCATGGGGCTGTTGATGGAGCAACTGCCCCGGCAACGGAGAGCGGCATGAGCGGTGCAGAGGCCGTCCTCACGATCCTTGGGCTGGGCCTGATCACGGTGCTCACGCGCAGCTTCTTCTTCCTGTCGCAGCGCGAGATGCCGCTGCCGGTCTGGCTCAAGCAGGGCCTGCGCTACGCGCCGCTGGCCGCGCTGGCGGCGGTGGTGGTGCCGGAGGTGGTGATGACGCAGGGCGTGCTCATCCACACCTGGCAGGACGCGCGGCTCTTCGCCGTGGTTGCCGGTAGCGCGTGGTTCTGGTGGCGCCGGGGCATCCTGGGCACCATCGTCAGTGGCACCGCCGTGCTGCTCGCGCTGCGCCTCGGCCTGGGGTGGTGACGAGGCAGGCCTAGAATCGTCGCCTTTCGGGAATATTGCCCGCTCTTCGGCGCTCGCTCTCCATGAACGTTCTTCGCTTCTCCGATCTCGTCGCCCAAGGCCAGGTGGCCGGTCGTCGCGTCTTCATCCGGGCCGATCTCAACGTGCCGCAGGACGACTCCGGCCGCATCACCGAGGACACGCGCATCCGTGCCTCCATCCCGTGCATCCGCATGGCGCTGGACGCCGGCGCCGCAGTGATGGTGACGTCGCACCTGGGCCGTCCCACCGAGGGCGAGTTCAAGCCCGAGGATTCGCTGGCGCCTGTGGCGCAGCGCCTGGGCGAGCTGCTGGGCCGCGAGGTGCCGCTGGTGAGCGACTGGGTCGATGGCGTGCAGGTCGCGCCGGGCCAGGTGGTGCTGCTGGAGAACTGCCGCCTCAACAAGGGCGAGAAGAAGAACAAGGAAGAGCTGGCCCGCAAGATGGCCGCCCTGTGCGACGTTTTCGTGCACGACGCCTTCGGCACCGCGCACCGCGCCGAGGCCAGCACCTACGGCATCGCGCAGTTCGCGCCGGTGGCCTGCGCCGGCCCGCTGCTGGCGGCCGAGATCGACGCCATCTCCAAGGCGTTGGCCAACCCGAAGCGCCCGCTGGTGGCCATCGTGGCCGGCTCCAAGGTCAGCACCAAGCTCACCATCCTGAAGGCGCTGTCCGAGAAGGTGGACGGCCTGATCGTGGGCGGCGGCATCGCCAACACCTTCATGCTGGCCGCCGGTCTGCCCATCGGCCTGAGCCTGGCCGAGCCGGACCTGCTGCAGGAAGCCAAGGCCGTGATCGAGGCCATGAAGGCCCGCGGCGCCGAGGTGCCCATCCCCGAGGACGTCGTCACCGCCAAGCGCTTCGCCGCTGACGCGCCGGCCAGCGTCAAGGCCGCCACCGAGGTGGAAGCCGACGACCTGATCCTGGACATCGGCCCCAAGACGGCCGAGAAGCTCGCTGCGCAGCTCAAGGCCGCGGGCACCATCGTCTGGAACGGCCCGGTGGGCGTGTTCGAGTTCGCTGCCTTCTCCAAGGGCACCGAGGCCGTTGCCCGTGCCATCGCCGCGAGCGACGCCTTCAGCATCGCCGGCGGCGGCGACACGCTGGCCGCCATCGCCAAGTACGGCATCGAAGCCGACGTGGGCTACATCTCCACCGGCGGCGGTGCCTTCCTGGAAGTGCTGGAGGGCAAGACCCTGCCGGCCTTCGAAATCCTCTCGCGCCGCGCCGCGGGCTGATCCCCAGCAAGCCCGGCGCCCACAAGGCGCCGGGTTTTCGCTCCTACCTTCCATCTCCCTTCGCACTGACCATCCGGCACGGACGCCGCGCGCGCCCGGCCGGCGCAGCCGTCGGCGTAGCTGACTCCTTACTTCGACCTGACAACACCTCCCCAGGAAGAGACAACCATGTCCGAAGAAGCCTCCATGTCCCCGGCCGAGCTGGCCCTGCGCGATGCCGCCCGCGAGTACCACCGCTC
>NZ_AUMO01000043.1:0-1544 GCF_000430725.1 Azohydromonas australica DSM 1124 | reverse complement strand
GCGACCCGCTGGTGTTCGACACCGACGAGTTCATCAACAAGAAGACCACCGCCGAAGCGCTGGCGGGCCTGCGCCCGGCCTTCGACAAGGCCGGCAGCGTGACCGCGGGCAATGCCTCGGGCATCAACGACGGCGCCGCCGCGGTGATGGTGATGTCCGCCGCCAAGGCGAAGGAGCTGGGCCTGACGCCCATGGCGCGCATCAAGAGCTTCGGCACCAGCGGCCTGGATCCGGCCACCATGGGCATGGGCCCGGTGCCGGCCTCGCGCAAGGCGCTGGAGCGCGCCGGCTGGCAGGTCGGTGACGTGGACCTGTTCGAGCTGAACGAAGCCTTCGCCGCCCAGGCCTGCGCGGTGAACAAGGAGCTGGGCGTGGATTCGGCCAAGGTCAACGTCAACGGCGGCGCCATCGCCATCGGCCACCCCATCGGCGCCTCCGGTTGCCGCGTGCTGGTGACGCTGCTGCACGAGATGCAGCGCCGCGATGCCAAGAAGGGCCTGGCCGCGCTGTGCATCGGCGGCGGCATGGGCGTGTCGCTGGCCATCGAGCGCTGATCGAGCTAGGGGCTGGGAACAGCCCCTTGACGAATCCATTCAAACCACCAAGGGCTGAAAGACAGCCCAATGAAGGAGAGACCGAGATGGCACAGAGACTGGCTTACGTGACTGGCGGCATGGGCGGCATCGGTACCGCAATGTGCCAGCGCCTGCACAAGGAAGGCTTCAAGGTCATCGCCGGCTGCGGTCCGACCCGCGACCACGAGAAGTGGCTGGGTGAGCAGAAGGCGCTGGGCTACACGTTCTACGCCTCGGTGGGCAACGTGGCCGACTGGGACTCCACCGTCGCCGCCTTCGAGAAGGTCAAGGCCGAGCACGGCACCGTGGACGTGCTGGTGAACAACGCCGGCATCACGCGCGACGGGCAGTTCCGCAAGATGAGCAAGGCCGATTGGCAGGCCGTGATGTCGACCAACCTGGACAGCATGTTCAACGTCACCAAGCAGGTGATCGACGGCATGCTGGACAAGGGCTGGGGCCGGATCATCAACATCTCCTCGGTCAACGGCGAGAAGGGCCAGTTCGGCCAGACCAACTACTCCGCAGCCAAGGCCGGCATGCACGGCTTCACGATGGCCTTGGCGCAGGAAGTGGCGGCCAAGGGCGTGACGGTGAACACCGTGAGCCCGGGCTACATCGCCACGGATATGGTCAAGGCGATCCGCCAGGACGTGCTGGACAAGATCGTGGCCACCATTCCCATCAAGCGCCTGGGCACGCCGGAGGAGATCGCCTCCATCGTCGCCTGGCTGGCCGGCGAGGAGTCGGGCTTCACCACCGGTGCCAACTTCTCCAGTAACGGCGGCTTGTACATGGGCTGAGGCCTAGAGCGGTCCATATCGGAAATGCCGCGCACCGCGCGGCGTTCCTCAGCCAACGCCACCATGCGTTGCACGTCTCTACTCAAGTGAAGCATATGTCCGAAGAAGCCTCCATGTCCCCGGCCGAGCTGGCCCTGCGCGATGCCGCCCGCGAGTACCACCGCTC
>NZ_KE387215.1:124054-162320 GCF_000430725.1 Azohydromonas australica DSM 1124 | reverse complement strand
TGCGCGGTGCCGCCCAGGACGATGTTGGTGTTGCCACCCCCGCCCGTGTCCTGCTTGTCTGCGATCACGACCTTGACCGCATCGTCAATGAGGGCCAGGAGCAACGCCGCGGTGATGCGCTCGCCCCAGCGGTTATTCACGTGCCCAGAGATGCCCGAGGCGCCGAGCTGACCGACCGCATTCCAGCGCAGCGGCACCGTAATGCCGTAGGGCGTGCGCAGCCGCGTCCACTGCGCCGCGATGGCGCGCGTACCGGGACGCACGTTCGTGACGCTGTATTCGCCGGTCAGGATCGTCCCCTTCTCGGCCAGCACCACCTTCTGATCGGCGCCGCGCACGTCCTGCTGCGTGACGCACTTGATCCGGCCCGCCACGCTGGACACCACCTCCACTGCCAGCGTGCAGGCGAAGCCGTCGCCCTCGGCCAGCGTGAGGCTCATGTCCGCGATCTGCCCGGCCACCAGCGGCGCACGCTCGGTGGGTGTTTCGTCTTGAGGCTGCTGTTGTTGCTGAGGCATCCGGGGCAGCGCCGGCATGCCGGCCTGCGGCCCCATGGGCATGGCTGTGCGCAAGAATCCACCGGCTGGCGCTGCCTGGCCACTCATGCGCTGCTGCGCCTGCTGTTGCTGGCGCAGGTTTGAAAGCACGCTTTCCAAGTGCTGGCGCTGCTGGCGAATGCTGTCCATGTCGGTGCCTGGCACAGGTTCGCTCTGGCCGGCGTAGGTGGCGGCCGGTGCGCCGCGTCCCTTGCTCGGCGCCAGTAGCATCGGCGCGTCGCGGGGGTCCAGCTTGCGCTGCGCCGGCGCACCGCTGCCTGTACGCTGCCCATTGCCCACCACGCGGATCGCATCGTTGGCGTTCGGGTCCACATCGGGCACCTCGTGCTTCTTGCGATCAGGAGGCGGGGTGCTGGCCGGCGTGGCGGCCGGCGGCGGCACCTCGCTCTTGAACTTGCGCGCCTGGCCAGCGGCAGCAGCCGACTTCACCGCCTCCTGCTCTCGCTTGATTTCCTCCTGCTGGTCGAGGTACTGCTGCAGCTTCCAAAAGCCAGCGCCAGCCGCGCCGAGGAAAACGAGCAAACCGACCCCTGCCAGGGCCGCTGCGCGCTTGTTCACGCGCAGGTTGTTCTGCTGCGCAACGTTGGGGATGCCCACAGGGCCCGGCGGCGTGCCCTGCGTGGTCGTGGTGTTGCTCAAGGCTGGGCCTCCATCTGTCCGGTCCTGGGATTGCGCGTGAGGCGCTGCACGCCATCGGCCACGGTGCCGGCCTCGGGGCCGCGCCCATCGAGGTCGAAGGCATCGTTGAAGATCTCCACTACCGCACTGCCCTGGCGTAGCACCAGGCGGCGGGCAACCAGCGGCACCACGAGCACGTTGCGGCGCGAGTCCATGCGCGTGGTCACCATCTGCTCGGTGCCATCGGCCAGACGCTGGAACACTGCCGGCACCGGCCGGTTGCCGGGGTACTCCAAGAACGTGCTGCGGGCGTCGTCGTAGACGGCGCGGGGCACGATGTCGTCGCTGCCCTTCCCGGTGGCCAGGCTGTACGCCACGTTGCGCACCTGGGGCGGCGCTTCCAGCCGCTGGGCCAACACTTCCTCGGGCTTGGGCATCATCGCCATGGCCGCGGCCACCTGCTGCGCGCGCGGGTCCACGGGCGGGGCCGGCGTGCGCAGGATCACGCGGCGTGCGGCGGTCTTGGCCACATCGAACTGCAGGCTGATGCTGCGCTTGTTCGTCACCAGCTCCATCGTGTTGCTCGGGCCTGATCCCTGGCGCGGCTTGGCGAAGAGGTGCGAGCCACCTTCCTGCCATTCGATACACCACGGGTGCTCCGGGTTGGCGCAGTCAGCGCCGATGCCCACCGCGGCGGTGCTGATGGTTTCTCCGGGCTCCAGTTCGATGTGGGTGGCGACGCCGCGTGTCACGGGCACGTGGATGACGCGGATGCGGTCGTAGTCGACTTCCGCGATGGGCGCGGCGCTGGCGCTGGCGTGCAGTGCCAGCAGGGCCAGGGTCAGGCGGGTCATCACGGCGCCACCCCCTGCGTGTCGCCCACCGGATCGGAGCGATAGGCGGTGATGACGCAGCCGTAGGGGTTCTCGGCGCGGTCCTCCTCCTTTTGCAACATCTTCGGGTGGTAGTCGTAGGTGAGCGTCGCCACGTGCCGCGTGGTGGTGTCGGGCTGCGACTTGTCGTGGTAGGTACTGGTCTTGTCGTAGGTGACGACCATGCCCTTGCCGCCGCCCACGGCCGCGCCGGTGAGCCGCCGGCTCACGATGGTGATGACGTGCTCCTGGCCCTTGCCCCATGCCTGCTGCCGGCCCTTGCCGATCTGCGGGTAGTAGAGCGCCTGGAACGGTGCGAACACCTCGGGCGAGGCCAACCGGGCCACGGCGTCGTAGTCGCGCTTGAGGAAGGCCCAGGAGTAGCCCTCGCGTGCGCGCACGAAGTCGCCCGCGCATTTCTTGTCCAGCGCATCGAGCGCTGGGACGGTGTCTTCGCGTAGCGGCTGGCCGACCGTGGTTTCGCCGGTGATGCGGTCGGTGACGATGGGCACGAACACCACCTGCTTCATCTGGCTCAGCGCCACCATGCCGGCCACGGCCAGTGCAGCGATGCCCAGGCTCGCGGCGCTCACGCGCTTGTGGTTGCGGTTGGAGTTCTCTAGTTGCTCCCAGCGGTCTACCTCCCAGGAGGCGTCGGATCGGCCGCTCATCAGCTCGGTGAGGTTCTTCACGGTGCGGCTCCTCCGAGGAAGGCGCGCGCGTCGAGCGGCCGGGTCATCATCTCGGCGGTGCGCTCCATGCGTCGCGCTTCCTCGCGGCGGCGCTCGTTCTCCATGTCCTGCGCCAGCAGTTGCGCGCGCGTGGCTTCGTGCTGCAGCAGCGCCTGCTCGCCCTGGATGCGGGCGCCGATCTCGAGCTTGGCGGCCTGATCGTTGGTGCCGTTGATGGCGGTGATGAGCCCGTTGATCTGGCCGATGCGCTGCGAAGCACTGCCGATGGCCTGCCGCAGCAGGGCCTTGTTCTGGTAAGGCTGCGCCAGCGTGGACTGGCACTGCGTCTGCAGCGCGCCGCCGAGCCCCTGGCAGTTCCACACCATGTCCGCGTCGCGCAGCGCACGGGCCGGCGCCGTGAGGCCGCCGTAGCCGTTGATCACCACGCCGTCGAGCTGCATGGGCGCGTCCAGTGCCACGTAGTTGTTCAGGGCCGGGTTGCGCAGCAGCATCCCCAGCCCGCGGCTGCCGCTCATGCTCTCCAGCGTGGCCTTGGCCTGCGCGATCTGCTGATACTGGTTCTGGATCTGCAGGTACTGCTGCTCGATCTGGGTGAGCATGTGGATCGTTTGCTGCACGGCTTCAATGACAGCGGCAATGTCTATGACGGGAATGCCGGCATGAGCTGCGCTGCCCGAGGCGGCGAGCACACCAGCTGCGACGAGCTTCTTCAGCATGTTCTTCTCCTTGTTGCGACTCAGGGGCGGCCAGCAGCGGCGAGGCGCTGGAAGGCCCACTGCACGCCCGTTGTGCGGCCAACGGCCGAGCCGGCGCGGTAGGCCCAGCCATGGTTTTTACCCATGCTGTTGCCGCCGGGCGCCGGGCTGCTAGGGCTGCCGCCGCGACCCTTGCGCATCAAGTGGTAGATCTGCGAGGCCATCTGCACTCCCATTTGCGCTGCGGCACCGCCGGTGAGCCCGTGCACAAAGCCGGGGGCTGACCACAGCAGCACCGCAAACACGAGGCACAGCACGAGGTAGGAGATGGATTGCGTGAGTACGTTGATCTGCCCGACGTTCGACATGATGGTGTCCACCATCTTCATTTGCATCGTCAGGCTGAATCCCAGCAGGAAGAACGCCAGCCACGTCAGTACCGCCAGCCCAAACAGCGTGCCCACCCAGTTCACGAACCACTGTCGGGTCTGCTCGAACAGCAAGAACATGATGAAGATGGGACCAATGGCGAGGATGAACGAGCCGAATCCCTTGGTCATCACCACAATCAGCATGGCTGCCAGCAGGAAGAAGATGTTGCCGAACGAGAAGAACAGCACGGCGACCATCGACACGATGACCTGCAGAGAAAAAACGCCTTCGGTGAGAATCTGCAGCGTCAGATCACCAGCCCGGTCGTTGAACTTCTGGATGGCGGCCCACACGTTGTACGTATCGGCCAGCTCCGAGCCGGCGGGCGCAAATACCTTCACTACGTCCAGCACCAGCGCGTTGTAAACGTCGATCACGAACTCGTGATAGACGCCACCCACAGTGGCGAAGGCAACGATCACGGACGCAGTGATGATGTTCTCGCTGAACTCCATTACCGGCTCACACACCTTGCCGGTGAGCACCTTGTAGCCGTAGAGCAGCACGCGGATGGTGAGCCACGCTATGGCGACGGGCACGAGGTAGGCGAACAACCGGGCCACGACGGCGCCGACGTAGGTGAACAGCGTGGTGTCGAATTCCTGACCGATCCACACGAACATGGCGGGCTCCTTTCAGTCTTGCTCAGGCATCTGGGGCGCTGGCGCGTAGTAGTCAACGCAGCCGGCGATGCTTTCGCGGCGCGGGCACTTCAACCACTGGCCTCCGTGCTTGATCACCCACGCGCGCTGGCGCCGGTCAAAACCGGGCTTGTAGGCACGGCAACCCTCTGAAATCCACGGCCAGCCGCACTCCTTCAATCCCGTCTCGCTGTCGATGACGTAGGTGGGCGAAGGATTGCCGGCCCAAAAGCTCGGACGCGTGGGCGCCTTCCGCAAGGTCTTCGGGCCGGGCGGTTCCTCCACGATGCGCTTGCCGCCGGGCAGCACGCGCACGGCCTCGTTCTTCAACTGCGGCGGGGCTTGCTGCGTCTGCTGCACCTGCGTGGCCTGTGCCAGTTGCTGGTACTGCTGTGCCACCAGTAAGTGCTGCTTGACCAGCTGCTGTAGCTGCTCAGTGTTGGGCCATTGGAGGCTGGGTCCGCCCGTGACAGGGATGCCGGCATGGGCCGCCGCTGCGGCGGCGCAAAGGATCAGTGGGAGCAGATGCTTCATGGTCAATATGCCTTCAGCAAAAGGAAGTGGCCTCGGGGCGGATTGCGTACAGGGCGATGGCGAGAGCGAGAAGCCCAACGACCATCCAGGCGCCGTATCGGGACAGGAGCAAGGGCCTGTCTGGGATGGAGTCCGGCAGTAGCAAGGCCCATAGGAATTTGCAAACCCCCATCCAGAAAACCGCGATGGAAAAGAGCCCGCCAATGGGTCCCAAGAACAGCAGAGCCAGATCAGCATCCATTCAGTTCGCCTCCTGGGCTGTGGGTTGGCCGGCGCGCGTGCGCGCATCGCGCTCGCGTACCCGCTGCACCAGCACGGGCCACCACACTTCGGGGTCATCGCCCACTTCAGCGCGGATGGCGTCGAGCAACAACACGTTCTTGGTGGTGCTGGACAGCGCGATCAGGTGCTCGGGGATCTCGGACAGGTCGAAGTCGCACACCACGGACTGCCCGTTTTGCTTGAACAGGAACTTCCGGCCGCCGCGATGCGCCAGCGTGCGGACCACGCGCAGCTCGGCCGGAGTCAACTGCAGCGTCTGCAGGTACGCCTCGTCGCGGGTTAGGTCGTCGTGGAAACACACCAGCGTTGCGGCCTGCGACACCAGCGTGCCGCCGATGGCGTCCGCGTCCTCACCGGAGTCGACAAGGTCGTTGGGCTCCTGGGTATCCATCACGAGACAACCGCCGGTCTTGCCGATGGTCTTGGCCTTGTCGTGCAGGAACTGCGCAAGCTGCTTGTCCTGTACCGCGCGCCAGGTCTCGGCCACTACCTGGATGAACGGTGAGCCATCGACAAACCGCTCGCCGTACTCCAGCAGCGCCATCACCAGCGGCGTACGGACCTCGGGCAACTTTAGGAACTCGGTGTAGTCGTAGCCGGCAACGGTCAGTGTGTTGGGCAGCCTATCGTCGGCCGCGTCGAAGCACCAGCCTAGCGCGCCGCCGCGAATCCAGCGGCCCAGGCGGGCGCGCATGCTGTTGCCGGCGCCGTGTGGGCCTCCCACCGGCAGCAGCTCGTACACGCTGGTAAGGTGACGCAATTCCCAATTGGCTCCCAGCACCGTGTCCACGGCCATCTCCAGCGCCGCGACCTCGGCCGGCTGTAGCGGCAGGTTCGGGTCGCTGATCAACGTCCTGATCCACTGCACGAGGAACGAGCGCAGCTTGGGCGTCACCGGCCATTGCATCGGATTGATGCCGCTGGGCGTGTTGGGCAGCAGCTGCAGGTAGGTACCGCCCATAAGCCGCACCGCGATCTCCAAGCCCCGATCTTTATCGAACACGAGGATGCGCGGCGGAAGCGGCAGCCGGCGCGAGAGGATTAGCATGGCCGCCTCCCACGCCGTCTTGCCGCTGCGGGTGCGGCCGGTGATGACGGTGTTTCCGGGCAGCGGCTGGCCAAAGCTGTCCTCGTTCAACGGAGAGGCCTGGAACGAGATGTGGATCACGCTGCCGGAGGGCGAGCGCACGTTCATGATCGGCGGCCCCCAGACGTTGCCGCTGGGCTTGCCGCGGTAGAAGCCGTGGCCCGAGGTGAGCGCGCCGAATGCGCGGGAGGAAATCCAGGCCTCGCGTGTGCGGCGCTTGAGGTTGCCCGGGGCCTGCGCCAGCCACGCACTGTCAGCCAGCATGTCGTCGCGCACCATCCGAATCCCGGTGGTTTCCATGACGGTGCCGACCGCGCGTTCGCCGGCACGCTTGGCCTCGTCCAGCGTGGCTGCCAGGACCGAGACGGTGAGGAAATGCTCGCCCCAACCCATCGTGCCGGCGCCCACCTGGTCGATGGCCTCGCGCAGCGCATCGATCTGCGACTGCACTTTGTCGCCCGACGCCTCCAACTGGCGCAGCTGGAGCTCCATCGTTTTCATCGCCGCGCGTCTGGCTTGCGGCCTGAAGGACTGGGACTCGATGTACTCCAGCGACTCGTACAGCAGCCCGGTCAGAAAACCTGGCTCTACCTCGTCGGCGTACTCCTGCACCGCGAGCACGGCTGCATAGCGGGTGTTGGCGATACCGGCGAGCTCCACCGTGCCGTCATTTGCCGACAACCTCACTGCGGGTAGCCGACGATGTAGCGGGCCACGGCCGGCAAGAACTGGCATCCACTTTCCATTGACCAGCAGCGAGGCAATCTCGGCCGGGCGCGAGAACTCGCGGCCATCGCGCCGTTCATTGCCCAGCAACCTCGGGGAGAAGTCGTGGAGCATGCGCAGCGTGCTTGCCGTGCGCTCCTGCATCACCTGCAGGGCGTCGCGCTGGTCTCGTTCGATCTGCGCGCGGCTGCGGTGCGTGCTCGTGGCGCGCGGCTGGTAAACGATGGCGATGAAGATGCGGTTGTTCAGAAACGGGCGCTTGCTCAACAACCCCGTGACATCCTGGTCCAGCACCTGCGCATAACCGCCGCCGCGCACGGGCGGCAGGTACACGTCCTCGTAAAACTGCGTGCGCCAGTGATAAACGGCGAAGTCCTCGCTGAACGTCGCCAGCCACGCGCACAACGCCATGTGCAGCGCCAGGATCTGCTCGGCGCTGGCGGTTTCAAACGGCACCGCCTCCAGTTCAAAAAATCGCACAAACCCGCCGCCGCGCGTGGCCAGGTCGTGCTCCGTCAGGAAACTGGAGTACGGCAGCATCGCGGACAGTGGCACCTCGCGCTCGGCGGCGTCCCACCGCTGCTTCAGGTCACCGAATCCAAGCATCGTCGCGCCCTCGATACACGGTGGCCGAATAGCTGCGGCAGCCCCACTTGCCGCTATTGCGGTGCAGGAATTTCAGGCGCAGGGCCTTCATCAGCCGCATGAGCGCTTGGTCATCCGTGTAGGTGATGGCTCGCATGAGCATCAGCAGCGCGATGGTCACGAGCCCAAGAGACACGGCCACCTTCCAGCCCAGCGCCCAGCCGCCCCAGAAGGTGAACACCACGCCCATGCCACCCACGGGCATGGCGGCCTTCAGCGGCATGCCGAACAGCATTGGCGGGCGGGTGGCGCCCTTATAGATGCGTTCGAACATGGATGATTAGCCGAGGAAGAAGGCCGCGAAGATGGCCGCGCCGCCGATGAGCAGGCCGCCCCACAGCAGGTTGCTCAACGACCGGAAGTCGGCCCCCTGGAACAAAACGCGAAAGCCGGCCCACACAACGGCGCCGGTCATTACGGCCAGTCCGGCACCTATAAGCCAAGCGGCAATGGCGTTGGCTTTACCAGCGATGTCGGGCAGGCCGGCGTGCGCGGCCATCGGCAGCGAAGCTAGTGCCACGGCGGCCAGAAAGGCCGAGAGAGCGTCACGGTGCTGGCAGGCACGATGGATGAGTTTGAGACGGCGGGTCATCGGGAATGCTCCTTGGAAGCAAGTGCGTGGATGGGAGCGGGAACATTCACAACGCGGCTCACGTATCCGCTTGCGAAGCCCGCCTGGTGGTTGCCGCTGTTGAAGCAGCTGAGCGCCTGCCTCAGCGCGGCTTGGGGATCAGGAGATGGCGCACGCCGGAAGCAATCCAGTAGTACGGTTTGGCACGCGCGCAGGTTTTCGGCCGGGTCGAACACGCTGACCTCATCCAGGCCGAGCTTGTGGAAGTTGCGCACGTTGATTTGGCAAAGGCCGGCGTCGAAGTCATAGCCCTGTGCGCGCAGCGCGCGGGCGGTGTTGATTGCCTGTGCCAGGGAGCGCGGCTGGTGCTCCAAGCTGGCGCCGTTTACGCCGATGGCCAGGGGCTGGCGTCCGGACTCGTGCTCAACGATGCGAGCGACCGTGTTTGGATGGATGACCGGTGCATGCAGCATGGCCAGAGCCAGCAGTGCTTCGACGGTCAGCATTTCAGTGCCCGCCGCTATCCATGCAGGTAAGCGGCGGCGGCTCGGTCGGCTGCAGCGCCAACCAGGCGGCGTAGTCGGTGTCGAACTGCAAGTTGACGTGCTCGCCGTAGAGCAGCCGTGCCGGCTCGCTGTATTGCGTCACTGCCTGAGAGCCGTCCACCGTGTTCGTCCAGATGCGCAACCAGGACGGCATGCCTTGAAAAGCAACGTCGATCGCCATGTTCTTCGTGCAGCCCACCATCACGTGCCGGCCGCAGGCGTCCAGCTCATAGAGCCCGTACTGCGGCGGACACTCAGCGGTGCTGGCCGGGGCCAGCGTCACGCCCGGGGCGTCGTTGCAGGTGGGCCAGCACCGGCCCCTGGCCATACAGCGCAACGCCTCGCGCACGTCGGCCTGGCATTCCTGAATTTGCTGCCAATTGCCTGTCAAACACAGGAGCACCTTGCAGCCGTTAAACGCCAGCGCCGCTTGTGGTGCAAACGCTGCATTGGCAACCAATGCAGTTGCAGCCAGATGTTTCATCAGGAGGGCACACATAGGAATTGGAGTAACGCATACCGCACTCCTTGGCAACAATCATCCGATCTGTACGCTTATCGCTACATTAACTGTCTTTAGGCACGAAATTGGCAATTCCGTGAACTTTGCACTTGTAATTGTCTGTATACGTTACGCTAATGGAATTCTTTTCAGACAGCTGTCTGTTGTGCCTCAAATGCGCGCCTGACGAAAACGTTTATCGAAAGATGGCGTCAGAAGGACAAAAATGAGCCTTGCCCGGTCAGATCGTCATGAGCGCAGCCCGCAAAATCGCGCGGCACTACACAACATGCTTATGGCGACTAAGTTGCTCGTTGAACTATCAGAGGAAGACAAGAGCTTGATTCCGACCTGTGTTGTCAGGCTCATGGAACGGCACGGCGTACCTAAGAAGAAGCGCGCCAGCCTGCTTGCCGAAACACTGGGACTGAGCCGAGTGAACGGCTACCGTCGGTTGAGTGGCGCTTACCAAATGCCGATGGATGAGGTCGCAGTCATCGCGAAACGCTTTGGCGAACCACTGAACAAAGTTCTGGCACCGGTCCTAACGGTCGGCATGGAACCAGCGCTGATGCAAGTGTCGGAGATGCGCATCCCATGCCTAGTGGAGCTCGGTCCACCTGCTGGCCCACCGTTCTCTTGCGATTTCGTCGCGCTCGGTGCACCTGGCAACTGGGTCATCGTGCCGGCGACAGGTATCCCGATACAAGCGCGCGAGGTGCAGCGACTGCTGATCACATGTGAGAGCAAGTCAAGCAGTACAGGCGGTTCTATGTCTGAAGAGTGATGCCGAGCGGCGTTAGTAGTCGCTGAGGCACCCAAAAGGGCGTCACAATGCGCCCCTTGAATCTGGCCCAAGTTCGGCCCGCAACCAACTAACCAAGGAAAGGATGGGATCGACGTAGATCAGTAGATCCGTGGCCCACAACGCAAAAAGCCCAGTGGGGACTGGGCTCTTTACGTGATGTGTGACCCCCAGAAGGCAGACCACGCGTCAGTGATGTGAAGCGAAGTATGCCGGCAAATAGGGGTTCGCGCAACGCGTGGGCGCACTCGTCCCTAAAAACCCATGCATACGCAATCCGCAGCGATGGCGGGCGTCAGCCTGCCCGACCTGTTGCGCGTCCTTCCGGGCAAGATCCTGGCTGCCCAAAGCCGCCTTGACGCGCACTACCTGCACGGCGAGCTGAGTTCCCTGAAGCGGCGCGCGTACCGCGTGCTGCGTGAGCACCTTGGCAAGGTGGATCTCCACCGGCTCGGTTCTGGCGCTTGCTTCGAGCTCAAGAGCGACGAGCTGGAGCTAGCGCTTAGATACAGCGAGCGCACGGTGTCCTATGCGCACAGCGACCTCGTTGCTGTGGGTCTGATCGAGCGGCCAGCGCCTGTGTTGCGCGGCCGGCGTACCCCCGTTTGGCACACCTACCTGACGCCCAAGGCCCGCGCCCTCCTCTTCGGGGACCAGGCGCAAAAAGTTGCGCCGCCACTGGATAAAGAACAAACCCTTTCAGGGGGCCAAGAGGCTATGCCCCGGGCCGATGAGGAAGAACACCCAACCCCTGAACAGCCCATCGCCACCACTACGGCGGAAGGCAAGCGATTCCAGGTTCGCAAGGATCTAGCCCCGCTGCTGCAGGTGCTGGTGCCGGCCCAGATCAAGAAGGTTCTGGGTGTGGCCAGGCGCGCGAATGTCTGGGTGCAGCACATCATGGCGCACCGCCTGCCGGCGATCCTGCGCGCCCGCGACCCCGAGGGTTACCTTGTCTACCTGATCCACAGCGGCGAGAACTGGACGCGGCCTGTGGTGCCATCGGCGGCCTTGGCAGGCGGTGGTGGGACTGCCGCGGCACCCGCGCCGGAACATGCGCGCGTGGAGGCGCCACAGGCCGACGTGCCGGGGTTCCTGGCGGCCCATGCCGGGCAGTGGTTGGCGAAAATCGGCGGCGCCGTGCTGGTAGAGGTCCATGCCGGCGGATGCGTCGAGCACCGGCGCACCTACTGTGAGTGGCTGCATGGTGATGTGCCGCCGGATGCCCTGCCCCGCATCGTTGAGGCGGCCCAGGCTGGCCGGTTGCGATTCTTGGAAGTGGTCGAGGCGGCGGCGATCCTGGCCAAGCGGCAGTTCGCACATACGTAAACTATGCGTATGATGCGCGCATGAAGAGAATCAACATGCTGCTGCCCGACCAACAGCGCGCTGCGCTGGAAGATCTGGCCGCAAGAACTGAATTGTCCCTCTCTGAGCACATCCGGCGCGCGCTCGATGAGTACCTCAAGCGTCACAAGCAAACCGGCAAACCGGCTGCTACGGAGAAGGCCCGGTGACCATGCGAACCCTCACTCTCACCAACCAGAAGGGCGGCGTCGGCAAGTCGGCCGCGGCGACCATGTTGGCCCACTACCTGCGCAGCCTCGGGCACCGCGTGCTGTGCCTGGATTTCGACCATCAGGGCAACTTCACTGAGCCGCTCACGAAATCCGGCAAATGCATGGTGTCTAGCGTCACTGCTGACAAGCTGATGACGGACCCCGAAGCTACCGTGGAAGACGCACCGATGGTGCTGGTGCCCCAGGACAAGCTCCCGCTGCAGGCTCTGGAACGATCCCCGGATCGCTACAACGAGTTCGCCAAGAACCTGCGCGGATTTCTGGCCCGCCATGGCGATCGTTTTGACTTCGCCATCATTGACACCAACCCGGCGCCGGACATTCGGATGCTCGCGGCACTGGTGGCCAGCGACTTCGCGCTGGCGCCGATCACGCTGACTCAGGAAGCCATCGACGGGCTGGCCGACCTCTACAACCACCCCCGCGTGGGAATCTTCATGTTGCAGCAGCGTGGCTACAACCGTCGCCTGCGGTTCCTGGGCATGCTGCCCATGCTGGTTAAGAAGACGACCTTCCAGCTTTCCGTGCTGGAACTGCTTATGAGCACGCCGGCCTACCGGCAGCACCTGCTGACGATGGTGGACGATCCCAAGACCGGGAACGACTTCGCTCGCATCCGCGAGGCGGATGTCATCAGGGAATATCAGGCGGCGGGGCAGTTTTTGGGATCGGGGCGCAAGACCGCCGCTCGCGAAGCTTGGTCCGAAGTCAAGCCGGTGCTGCACCGGATCGCAACGTTGATGGGAGCTGCGTGATGGCTGCATTGCCGAACTTCAAACTGCCCGATCTGCTCGACGTCAGCCAGTTCGATGACCAGCCGCGCAGCGAGGAAGCGCCACGCATGGCGCTGGAGCTCATCGACGAAGACCCGAACCAGCCGCGGACGGAGTTCAACGAGGAAACGCTGCAGGAGCTGGCAGACAGCATCAAGGTCAGCGGCGGCGTTAAGTCACCAGTGTCCCTGCGCCCTCACCCAACCGAGCCCGGCCGGTACATGCTGAACTTCGGTGCGCGCCGGCTGCGCGCCTCACGCTTGCTGGGCCTGCCCGACATCCCGTACTTCATCGACCGCACAGCCGACTCGTTTGACCAAGTCATTGAGAACGAGCAGCGCGACGGGCTGAAGCCTCTGGAGCTCGCGCTGTTCATCAAGGCGCGGCTGGCCGAGGGCATGGAGCAGCAGGAGATAGCGCGGCGCTTGGGAAAGAGTAAGGGCTTCATTTCCAAGACCGCAGCACTCATCGAAGCACCGGACATCGTTGTGCATGCCTTGCGCACCGGTAAGCTAGCCGGGGTCAACGAGGCGTATGAACTGCGTCGGCTGTACGCAGATCATCCACAGGCGGTGGAGTCGTGGGTGGCCGCTCAACCGGAGATTCCACGCGCGGCCATCGCTGCACTGCGCGAGCAGCTTGAGGTGCCAGCGGTGCGGCCTGACTTGGCCCCTGTAATCGAAACCCCTGCACCTGCACCTGCACCTGCACCTGCACAGGTCAAAACCCCGGACACCAAGACGCCGGCCAAACCAGCCTCATCCTCGGCTGCTGTTCAAGCAGCGAACCCAGCGCCGGTCATGCCGGTGGTAATGGCCGAATACAAGGGACAGCCACTGGCGCTGGACACGGCTACCGTGCCGCCTGCGCCGGGCCACTTCTACGGGCGCCGGCCAGGAAGCACGCGCCGGCTGATGGTGGCTGCGGCCGACCTCCGGTTGGTGGGTTTCGCGAGCGATTGATCCGGAACAAGAGCCAGTTTCTCAGAGAAACTGGTTTTTTTGTGGCACAAATGAGTTCACTGTGCCTACCGGGCTTCTCAGTTTTTCTAATGTTTTCTATCTTTGGAGTCCCATGCAAACCCTGCGATCTCCCAACGGCCTGACAGTGACCGATCTGAAGCAGATGCTGGCCGACTGCGACACGGATAGCAGGGGGTGGCTGACCATCCTGGCGAGAAGGGGTACGGGCCCCATCTGTCGCTGGCCGGCATGCGTGCATCTGCGAGCGGTGAGTTGGACGACAAGGTGACACACGATGCCTGAAGCGAAGTCCCGGCAGACGCTGAACGTGGACTTGGGCGAGCTCAAGCCGCTGGTGGAGGCAGCTGCGAAGAATCAGGGGAAACGGCCAGGAGGGTGGGTGCGCGATGCGGTGGTGCTGGCGCTGCAAGAGCAGCAGGCGCTGCCAGCGCAAGTGGCGCGGGTGGCGGCGAACCGGGAGCCTGGGGCGGCAGTGGTGCATTTCAGCGCGCGGCTAACGGCGGTGGAAAGCAAGGCGCTGCGTGCAGCGGCGGGGGCAGAGGGGCTGTCGCAGGCCGAGTACGTCGCGCGCATGGCGCAGGGCACGCTGGTGCCGCAGCGACATCAGGTGGTGGCCGAGCTGGGTGTGCTCAACGCGGGACTGCAGGCCATCGGGCAGGATTTGAAGGGTATGGCGGCGCGGGCGGCTGACCCGGCAGTGCAGAAGCTATTGCAGAGCACGGCGCGGCTGGTGCGAGCGCAGATGCGGCAGGTGGCGCAGTCGCTGGGCGAAGTGTCGGCGACACGGCGACGCGGAGGCGGCGGGTGAAGCGCAGCCAAGTCGACGCTCTGTTGGTGCAGCACGGAGCCGATCTGTTCTGGCCGAGGGCCGTCATGGGGAAGATGGACAACGCCGGCAAGCTGCCGCTGCCCGAGGGACGTGGCGGCGGCGATATCACAGCAGCGGCGGTGCGTCAGCGCATCCAGCTCGTCGTTTCCAAGGCCCCGGTGGTGATGGTGAAACTCACCGGCTCGTCGCGCAGCATGGGTGCTGTGCGTGGCCACCTGCGTTATCTCACCGAGCGCGGAGAGATGCTGCGCGACGACGACGGACGGGAGTACTGCACACCGGCTGAGGTGAAGGATTTTGGGGATCAGTTCAGGTATGCCGGGCCGCCGATTCCTACTGAGGACGGCCCGCGCCAAGCGTTTCACTTGGCCATCGGCATGCCGGCCGGCACGGACCCGCACCGGATGACAGAAGCAGTGGAAGCGTTTGCGCGGCGCGAGTTCGAAGGGCACAGGTGGGCCTGGGCCTTCCATAGCCACCAGAGCCAGCCACACGCTCACTTGATTGTGAGGGCACTGGGCTGGCGTGCACAGCGGCTGGATCCGCGCAAGACGGACCTGCACCGTTGGCGCGAGTCGTTTGCGCAGGAGCTGCGTGCGCGGGGCATCCAGGCCGATGCATCGTCGCGGCTCGTGCGCGGCTCGCTGCGTCAGACCGAGCCGGCGTGGGTGGTGCGTGCGCGCAATACCGGCACGCTGCGCCAGGAAGCGGCGCTTAAGGGTCGCGTCACCACGCGCGAGCAGACCATGCGGCAAGTCATCACGGCTTGGGCACACCTGCACGCGGCGCTGGCAGAGTCGCCGGATGCGGCCGATTGGGCGCTGGCGGTTGAAGTCAAGGACTTCGTGAAGTCCACGCCGATGTTGGGGCACGTGGTTGGGCTGGAGGTGGAGCGGCAGCAGGAGCAGCAGCGCCAGCCCGTAGCACAGCCGAACATGCATCAGGAACCCGGTCCCGGGTGGTGACGATTGCCGCTGTATTGCGGCGCAGCGGCTGGCGCTGCCGCTCTATTGAACGCAGCGCACAGTGGCAGGCAGTTCTTCCTGGCTTTCGAGGTTGACCGCGATGGGCGTTAACCAGCGCAGGTGAAAGCACCGTTGCCCTTCCAGCGTTCTGGACCAGAGGCCGTGTCAGTGTGCACGCCGTATATGGGCGCTGGAGCCGGGATGAGTACCGTCGCCAGGATTGCGCGGTTGCTCAGCTTGGAACAGGCGCAGGCCCCACTTCGCCTTTTTAGGTTGCGGGTTGCTTGGACGGTTGGTGGCATCGCTGGTCTCGGCAGCTTGGCTGCATAGGTACAGCAGCAGCAACACCAGCGGTTCGATCACAGCCCGGATTCCAGCACCGGCCGCGGCCGGTGCCGATTGCGCCGCATCGGTGCCGGTAGAGGCAAGCACGCGGGCGATGGATTCAGCCAGCGGCCAAGGCCCAAGCGGCAGCGCGAAGGGGTCCAGCGCATCCTCGGCATCGAGCAGCAGCCGCAACTGGGCCGCTCCAGTGTCGAGGGTGGCGTCCAGATGAGCGAAGAAGCCGTGCAGCGGATCGCCCGCGTACAGCAATCCTGGCGTTTCAACGTACACGGCCCGTTCGGGCAGCCGGAACAGGATTTCGTGGGGTAGGGCACCCGTCACCAGCGTATCTGCAATGGCCTCGAACACGTCCGGGTCGAACTGATAGCCCCCCTGGGTCATCCTCCACGCTGACAGTGCTGCCAGCCGGTACAAGTCGAGCGTTTGGTGCTCGGGCAAACCCACGTCGCACCCATCGCTCACGACGGGGTACATGGCCGGTAGGGGCAGAAAGCACCAGTCCGGCCAGGAGGGCAGGGCGCAACCCTTGTCGGCGCGGAGCCCGTCGCACCCGGTCCAGGCGTGGGGGTAGCGGCGGCCAATGGCGGTCAGGATCTCGCGCGGGCGGCAGGTGCGGGGTCGATGACAGAAGAAGGCATGACGTCATGTTGCCCGGAGGTACACGAAAGGCCGCTGGCTGTGTTCAATGGCAGGGCTGCAGGCGCACGGCACGGAGCCAGTCGGGACGGCGCAGCGCATTCGGCGAGATTCAGGAACCTCCACTCGGGAAGGCAAGGGAGCGCAGCGTGGCCAAGTCTGGATTCTCGAACGCCGCAAACGTCGCAGCGTTTTTCGCCTATCTCAAGCAGAGTGCCCCAAGCGAGGGCGCCACGGCGGCCTGGCTCGCCGACCTGGAACGCCAGGCGCTCGCCAAGCGCACGGTATGGAGAGACGAGGCCGAGGCTTACGTGCGGGGGCTGGCGGCTGCTGGGAAACTATCTGCTGACGCGGCCGCTGCCTGCCGTGATCGCCTGGGACAGTGCCTTGGCAGCGAACCAGCCAAGCGCGAATTGCTGTTGCCGCTCGCATGGATCGCCGCCGTTTCAGCGGCAGCGGTGAGCAGGCGAACGATGGCCGAGGATCTGCTGATGCCCGCCGTGCCGGGGCTGCTGGCTGCAGCAGTGGGGTGGTGGTGGACCTACACACGGCCATGGATGCAGCAGCGCAACGATCCGCGGCAGCGCCGTTGGGAGCGGCCGATTCTCTGCACAGTTGTCGCGGCGGTGCTGGCCGGGTTCACCTACTTCGTCCCAGGTGTTGTTGGCGAAGTGATGCAGGAAGTCTCCATCCGCCGATTCCAAGCCGACCATGCCGCCCTCAAAGCAGACCCGACCGGCTTCCCGATGTTGCGCGAGCTCGCTCGCGAGCATTACGGAATAAAAGTGGTGTTGGGCGACGCGGGCCAGAGCTGGGCGACCACCTCGGTGGCACTGCCGAATGCCTCCCCGGCCTCGATGACTCTACACCCAGGCTACTGCCATCTGAGCATGAACCGGGCGAACGTGTTGCGTATCTTCAAGCCTGCCGGCCACGTGAGCGAAGCGGTGTGGATACAGGGCGTGATGCTGCATGAGTTTGCGCACTGCCTCGATGGATCGCGGGACGCGCCTACCTTTTCCCGAAGCACCGTGGGAACACGATCACTTGCGCCTTCCGATGCCGTACACGTCAAGGACCTTGAGGGCTGGCTTGCGGCCGGCGAACTCCCAGCTACGCAGCTCTGGCGTGAGGCCGTGGCCGATGTGATGGCAGTCGGCTACTGGCGGCTGGCAGCACCAGGCAATGCGCATGATCTGGTGGCCAGCCTGCGGAAAAAGCGCAGCAATGCGACACACGACACCGCGCACGCAACCATGTGCTGGATCGACTTTGCTGCACGCGCTGAGGCGCCGTCATCGCTGGCAGAGCTGTTTGCCTGGGCTGATCGGCTACGGACTCAGGCGCCGTGCGAACTGTCCCAACGGCGGGAACCAACCTGAGTGCAGGGCCGCCCAAGCCCCTGAGGGGCGAGCCCCGACCTCGGCCACGGCCTCGCTTGCAAGTGCCTGATGTGCAAGGGAAACCGACATCTGCGCAGTTAAGTCTGCAAATTGGCTTTGAAAAAATGCCCTGAGATTACTGACGTTATCCGAAGCCGAAATCGCTGCCTAGCGGCGATCCAAGTGCGTCTGCGCCGGGCGTGCACGGGGAAGACGAGGCCCATGCAGGCCACAGCGAGCCCAACGGTCAACCGCGCTGCGGTTTTCCACAACGCGCTCGCTGCCCAGCCGGGCAAGATGCGCGACGTGGCTTGCGGGAAGCAGCTGCACTTCGTCGATTGGTACAACCTCACAGGCCCCGGCTCCGCAAGGACCGGGGCTTTTTTTGTGCCGGCCGGCGCACGTGGGAAGTGCCTCACCCAAGAGCCCGCTGCAAGGACTGCAGCCACCGCAGTGGCTGCCTTGCCAATGTCATGGCCGGCATGTCAGTTGCCTAAACACGAAAATGACCACTGTCTCTTCCGTACAGGTCAAGCCGTTGTTGGCGCGCTGAGCGGATGGCGCCGTGCCCATCACCGACGACAAACGGACCTGCCGTCCGCGCGAGATCCTGCTGGCTCTTGGCCGACGCTATACCGAGGCGTGGAAGGTCTGCGACGAGTTTCGCGCCAGCAAGGGCGCCCGCCTGCCCGATTGGCCGCACTGGTGCTACCTGCCCCTGCCGGGGATGTACGCCGTCGTGAGCAACGGCCAGGACGCGGAGCTGACTCCGCAGCAGACACTCCAGGTGGAGCGGCTCGCCGCACTCGCTGCCTGGAGGTTGACGCAGGGTATCTACAGGTTCGACCCGGCCGTGTTCGAGGCTGTTGCTCATACCCCCGTCACGGGAGATCTGCCGCACGAGGTCTTGTTCCGGCTGCCCGAGTGGTGTGTCTACGTCGAGACGCCTGGCTTGTCCCATGGGGCTCAGCCGCTGCACGGCTTCTTCGCTCATCTGGACGCCACCCTCGACACTGGAGCGGCCCAGTTGCGGCTGCTGCTCGATGCCGAGGATGCGCTGGATCCACTGGCACTGCCCCTCGGGCCGTGGCCGCTGGGCGAGTCCATTGCACGCACGCTGGCCAGCACCGGCAGCGATGCCGTACGGCATGCGACTGCTGTCGCTGGATTGCGCCTCGTGGTCGAGCCGCTCGTGTCGCTGCTGCTGTACCTGTGCAGCCAGGCCGCCGAGATCGGTGACGGCAGCCATCGCCCCGGCAACCCGGTGCCGAAGAAGACCAAGCGCGGACCACGCATGTTCCAGGCCGAAAGGCCGACCGTCTGGGACGTGGGTGTGCGCTTGGGAGCCGCCCTGCGCCGGGCCTATCAAGCCCAGCAGCTACGCGACCCCGGCCACGACAGCTTGCCTGGCCTCAAGCCGCATGTCCGCCGTGCGCACTGGCACGGTTTCTGGAGCGGCCCCAAACAAGGCCTGCGGCGCTTCGACTTGCGCTGGCTGCCCCCAGTTGCCGTCAACGTTGAAAGCTGGGACGAATTACCGTCGACGGTAAGAACCGTGCGCTGAGACAGCTTGGACCTTCCATAACGCCACAGCCTGCCGCCAGGAAATCGAGCCCGGTACATGCAAGCAGGCTGCCAATTGGAGGTCGTCGTTTCCGTAGCTGGTGCTGGTACACAGGCCCGGCTGTCAAGGCATGACGCGCTCGCTCCACTGGCTCGAGATGATGCGCAGGAGCTTTGCGCCTATCTCCAAGTCCGAGCCGGCCATGCTGGTGGGCAACTGGACGTGATATCGCGGCTGCACGACCAGGACGCCCCCGTGCACGTAGGCCAAGCCTGGCGCGCGACGTCTGGACCTTGAGCCCTTGGGCAGGGGTAACTCAATGCCGGCAAGGACGCAGCCATCGACGCGCAGGGCCGCGCGCACGTCGTCCCCTGACATCTCGGCGTCTGCGCTGACGATCACGTATTCCAGGCCGTTCACGGTCCACTCGACCTGCTTCGGTGGCTTCATTGCGCACATCCTCAGGGCTGGCACCCAGCGACTACCGCATCGGGTCGTGGCTATTCAGCACATCAAGCGCCTGCCGTAGCCACTCTTCAAAAGCGGCCGTGGCATGGTCGGGCACGTTGGTCCCGGATTTGCTGAACTGCTGCCATGGGCGAGAGGGGCAACCCCAAAGGATCGGCGCCATGAAAACCCTCAAGCAAAGCGAACAAGAGATATGGAGCGATGGCTTCGCTCATGGACAAGCGCTCTCGGACGTAGTCGGGGTATGTCCATACCCGCACGGCTCAGCAGAAGCCGATGCCTGGCTGGATGGCTGGTACCAGGGCGCTCTCAAGACGGACGGTCTGAGCTTCCGGGATGGCCCGGTCACGGAGCCCGGTACCAAGCTGGTCTGGCAGGACAAGCCCAGACACCCAGGGCACGCCAGGCATGGATATGCCGCTACAGCGTGCGGCGGACGCTGCGCATGAGTTCCGGATGGCGCAGCCTCGGCGCCGTACGGCCCTCAGCCGCATGGCGGGCGGGGCCGTGAGTAGCGGCACTATTTCGCTATCGCAGATCCAGGCCAGCGGGCTGGGTCACTGCCTCACTAGAGTGCCCTTCATGGAAACGCGTGGCCATGTAGTCGATGGCCGCATCGGCCACCACCAGGTGACGCTCAAGGCCGGCTTCAGGTTGGCGACTGAAGAGAAGGGTGGGAACAACGCTGGTGACAAGCAGGAGAAAGGCGCCATCCGTATCGTCGCCGGCAGGGCCTGAAAGCACCGCAGCCCTCTCGCCCAAGGTCGCTACGGCCGGCTCAATAGGCGAGGGACCTCGTCCACGAGTCTCAGGCCGGGATGCGCAAGCCCGGCGCGGGGAGCATGCCGCACCGGTGCACGCCGGTTCAGTCGCCAGGACCATAGCTTTCTTGCAGGCGCTGCAGCTCACCGCTGTCGCGGGCACGACGCAGTTCGTCCTTCACCTCGGCGCGAGTCTTGCCGCCCTGCATGGCCGGAGCACCCCTGTCAAAGCTGCGGCCGGCAGCACCCGCTGGGGTGGCAGCCTGGTTCGTGTTGCTCTCCCAGCCGTAGTAATCGCTGTTGAGCCTTTGCAGTGAGCCATCGGCACGTGCGCGTTCGACCTCAGCCTTCACCTCGGCACGCGTGAGCGGCCTCTCCTGCGCCCAGACTGCTGTGGAGGCCAGTGCGGCGGCCAGCGCCACCATCGAGATGCAGAGCTTCATGGACATCTCCTCGCCGGTCTCTACATGAAACCGGATGCAATCACTGTAGGAGGCTGCCACGGAAATAGACCCAATCAGGCGGTGGAAGTAGGGATACGCAGCTGCCGCCTGGCACCGTTTCGAAGTCTGTGACCCAGCAGCCCGCGTGCGGTCAGGTTGGTCAATGCAGGCCCGCGGTCAAAACGCCACGACGGCGTCTTGCTGTGCTCGACACGGTATGGCTGCGCTACGAGCCAGAGGTGGAAAAAACGTGGTCTGCCCCGCCGGTCGTGACACCCTGGCGACTTCTGGTCTGGAGCAACACGAGAGGCCCATTCAGCTTGCGGTGCCCTCGCGCCGCGGCGCCGGGCGCACATTCAGCGGCACGTCCTTGAAATGCTGTTCGGCCTGCCAGTGGTCATAGGCGGCCTGCACGGCCAGCCACACGGCAGCGTCACCGCCACGGTCCTTGCCCAGCCAGGCCTCGATGCGCAGCGCCATCTCAGGCGAAATGCTCGCACGACCGTTGAGCACCCGCGACAGCGTGGTGCGATCCACGCCGAGCTGTTCGGCGGCTTCGGTCACGCTCAGTCCCAGAGCGGGCAGCACGTCGTCGCGCAGCGTCAGGCCGGGGTGAGGGGGGTTGAACATGCGTGCCATGGTGTCAGTCCTCAGTGGTAATCCTGGTAATCGACCAGTACCGCATCGGTGCCGTCGAAGCGGAAGGTCAGCCGCCAGTTGCCGCTGACCGAAACGGCCCAATGGCCCGCAAGCGAGCCCTTGAGCGGGTGCAGCTTCCAGCCGGGCAGGTTCATGTCTTGTGGGGCACTGGCGGCGTTGAGCCGTATGGCGCGCGTTGCGCACCAAGTCTAGCCGCGCCTTGGCACAAGCCTGCTGCACCGCCTCAGCCAGCCAAGCTGGTTCGCGCTCGATCCTGGGCCGCATCAGCGCAGAGAATTGCGCTAAATCTCAGCCGCCTGTGCCACGCCGGGCTTTGACGCCAGAGCTTCTCGTCTGGCTGACGTGCTGCGCGGCATGTTTGGTCAATGGGCTGCACCGGTGCGGCCGTCATAGCGGGCACGCTGACCGAGCGTTGAGCATGGGTAGCCAGAGGCATACCGCGATGGGCATCTCTCGGTTCAGGTAGCGGCGTTGCTTGAAGTGGCTCCGGCCCGCGGCAAGATCACGGAAATTGCACTGGTGCCGTTGTTACGCAAACAGCACAACGTTCTCAAGAAAACCTTCATGTCTGATCCAATTTCCTCCCAAGGCGCACGTCGTGCGCGCACCGTGCTTGCCGACACCGCTTCCCGTGCTGCCGAGTTGCGCCGGCAACTGCATCACCACGCCTACCAGTACTACGTGCTGGACGCCCCCGAGATTCCCGACGCCGAGTACGACAGGCTGTTCCGCGAGCTGCAGGTGTTGGAGGAAGCGCATCCCACACTGCGCACGCCTGACTCGCCCACGCAGCGCGTGCTGGGCCAAGTGCTGCCGGGCTTCGCGCCAGTGCGCCACAAGGTGGCGATGCTGAGCATCCGCACCGAGACCGACACCACCGCCGAGGGCGCGCGCGCCTTCGACGCCCGCGTGCGCCGTGAGCTGGCGCTCACCGAGGCCGATGCGGCCATCGAGTACGTGGCCGAGCTGAAATTCGACGGCCTGGCGATCAACCTGCGCTACGAGCACGGCGTGCTGGTGTGCGCCGCCACGCGCGGCGACGGCGAGACCGGCGAGGACGTGACGCAGAACATCCGCACCATCGGCCAGATCCCGCTGCGGCTGAACGGCGACGCGCCGCCGGTGCTGGAGGTGCGCGGCGAGGTCTACATGCGCCGCGACGCCTTCAACCGGCTCAACGAGCGCCAGCGCGAGGCGGGCGAGAAGACTTTCGTGAACCCGCGCAACGCCGCCGCGGGTGCGGTGCGGCAGCTGGACCCGGCCATCGCCGCGAAGCGTCCGCTGAGCTTCTTCGCCTACGGCTGGGGCGAGATCGTCGGCTGGGATGCCATGCCCTCCACCCAGGCCGGCGTGCTGGAGGCCTTCGAGCAGTTCGGGCTGCCGGTGAGTGGTGAGCGCACGGTGGCGCAGGGCGCGGAGGGGCTGATCGAGTTCCATGCGCGCATTGCCGCGGCACGCGACGGGCTGCCTTTCGACATCGACGGCGTGGTCTACAAGGTGAACGAGCTGGCGCTGCAGCAGCGCCTGGGCTTCGTGACGCGTGAGCCGCGCTGGGCGGTGGCCCACAAGTACCCGGCGCAGGAGCAGGTGACGACGCTGCGCGACATCGACGTGCAGGTGGGCCGCACCGGCAAGCTGACGCCGGTGGCGCGGCTGGAGCCGGTGTTCGTGGGCGGCACCACGGTGACCAACGCCACGCTGCACAACGAGGACGAGATCCGGCGCAAGGACGTGCGCATCGGCGACCGGGTGATCGTGCGCCGCGCGGGGGACGTGATTCCGGAGATCGTGGGCGTGGTGCCCTCGGCCTCGCTGGACGCGGCCCGGCTCGAAGGCGCCGGCGCCGAGGCGCTGGCGGGCGCTGCGCTGGACGTGCTGGAGCGCCAGCCCGACCCGGCCGCGGTGGCCGAGGGCACGGCGGTCGAGGCGGCGGAGCCGGCCGTCAACCCGAACGACTACCCGGGCCGCAGCGAGCCCTTCGATCTCTACCAGCGCCTGGGCGGGCACTGCCCGGCCTGCGGCAGCGACATCACGCGCGAGGAGGGCGAAGTGGACTGGCGCTGCTCGGGCGGCCTGTTCTGCCCGGCGCAGCGCAAGCAGGCGGTGCTGCACTTCGCGGGCCGGCGCGCGATGGACGTCGAGGGTTTGGGCGACCGGCTGGTGGAGCAGCTGGTGGGCGAGGGGGACGAGCCGCCGCTGGTGCGCACGCTGCCCGATCTCTACAAGCTGGGCTTCACCGCGCTGGTCGTGCTGGAGCGCATGGCGGAGAAGAGCGCGCAGAACCTGCTGGACGCGCTGGAGAAGAGCAAGCAGACGACGCTGGCGCGCTTCGTGTTTGCGCTGGGTATCCGGCACGTGGGCGAGCGCACGGCGCGCGATCTGGCGGCTTATTTCGGCTCGATGGACCGGCTGATCCGGGCCAGCGAGGAGGCGCTGCTGCAGGTGCACGACGTGGGGCCGGTGGTGGCGCACAGCATCCGCACCTTCTTCGACCAGGCGCACAACGTGGAGGTGGTGGAGCAGCTGCGCGCCGCCGGTGTCACCTGGACGGAGCACGAAGGCCACCAGGCCGCGCCGCCGGGGCCGCTGGAGGGCAAGACGGTGGTGGTCACCGGCACGCTGCCCACGATGACGCGCGACGAAGCCGAGGCGCTGATCGAGGCCGCGGGCGGCAAGGCGGGCAAGTCGGTGTCGAAGAAGACGGCCTACGTGGTGGCGGGCGCCGACGCGGGCTCGAAGCTGGCCAAGGCGCAGGAGCTGAACATTTCGGTATTGGACGAGGCAGGCCTGCGGGCGTTGCTGGCCGATACCACGGATGAAAAGTGATTGGTGAACGCCTCCGATCCTTGGGACCCTGAAGGTTCTGGAAGAGCCCGCCCACCAGCCGCAGGTGCAAGGCGTCTGCGGTTCGCGGGATGCTTCGATGGTCGTGCGAAAGCGCGCATGAGGGTCTGAGCTTCGCCAGCGCCGCAGCTTCCGTCAGATCCCGGGTCTGGGGCAAAGGAGATTGCAGTGCCGCGACCGTATAGGTGTGGCTCCGAACTTTTGATGCATGCCCAAGATGTGCGATGGACCGTGTCCGGTTCTTTGGATCCCGGCCCCAGGCCGGCTTTACGCTTTCAAGAAACCGTGTTGCCGTGCGTGCCAGGCGAGGAAGGCATCGTCGGGCTTGAACTTGCTGGGCGAGTGGATGCGCTGGCCTTCGTAGCGCAACAGGGCTTCGGTTCCGAATCCCTGCTTGATATGCCGGCGCAGCGAGTCTGACACCCGGACAACGAGTTCCCCGGGCATCACGGTAATCAAGCCCTTGTCGAAAGCCCGGTCGTGCAGGGCCGACAAGCAAAGACCGTTGCGAGGGTTGAGGCGGTTGCGATGATCAACAGCCCAAGGAACAATGTGACTGGCATTGAGTAGTCGAGGATCGTCCAGGCCGGTCATGCAGCAGCGGCCGCTGTAGCTGGCAAGTACGGCACGCCGGAACCGAGCCTGATCCAGACGGATGGAAAGCCAAGCAGGGCGGCTGCGACCTTCGCCGAAGTTTGTTTCTTCCCATTCAGGACCCAGGTCATCCGGCACAAGGTCTTCGGCTTGCAGGATGTCCACTCCTGCGCCAGCGGCAAAGTGCTCGAACGCCTCCGCAGCCTGATGCAAGGTTTCATCACAGGAAGTCAGGAACTCGCTCCACACCGCCTTGTCGAGGGCTGAACTGCCGGCCAGTCCGGTGCGCCCTGTGGACGTGATTTGTGGATCCAAGCTGGCAAGATTGACAAGCTTCATGGCCACTGCCGAGGGCGTGCGGCCCATCCAAGTGGCGAGCGCACGGATACGTGGATGACGGCTGTCCAACTGGCCGAAAGGCAACTGCACATAGAGATGCAGTGCTGCCAACACCTGCTGCCTGGTCCACCTAACGCCCGATGCCATGTTTGCTGCTTTTGCTCCGCCACGATTCAAGCAGAACAGATGGTACAAGCGCCACTCACCGCCCCCCACCAGCACCGAAGGGCTGCCCAAGCGACCTGCAATCAGAACGGCGAGCCCGGCCGCTTGAGCGCATTCAGAGCCCCGTGCAGGTTGTAGCCCGAGACGCGCTCGCCGGCATCGGCACGCTGCACCATCCGTGCAGCCCAAGCCCGCTCCCGGCTGGTCCTGGGCGCCACCGGGTGCAGGTACCTGCGCCGGATCCCGGCGGCGCACTGGGCCTGCTTCGTTTGAGCTTCGCACGGCATGCCGGTGCCGGCGCGCTGGCGCAGAACTCACGAAAGCGGGTAGCAGTGGGCGGCTCGTCCGGGTCCGCCAGCGCGTACTCCACGGCCTCGGGCCAGTAGGCCTTGGTGCGAGCCTCTCGGTCATGCGCAGTACACGCCGCCGCGCCCGCTCGCCCCGCTCAGGGCTTGAGCTGGGCGCGCACCTCTCCGCCCTTGTTGGCAGCGCTGTGCACGTTCACGTACAGCTCGCCGGCCTGGTAGGCCTTCATCTGTTCCGGCGTGAGCTTGGCGCCGGCAGGCACACTCCACGTGCCGGCGTCGCCCTTGGTCAGCGGGATGATCACCGGCCCATTGGCGCCCGCGGCGCCGTGGTGGATGTGGGCGGCCATGCCGTCCACGCCGGTGGTCTTGACGCTGCCGCTGACCGTGCCGTCCGCTGCCACGTCGATTGTGCCGCTGCCGACGGCCAGGGTCTGTACCGGCGGCACCTCCTACTCGCCGGTGAGCTTGACCTCGCCGGCCCACGGTGATCCAGTCACCGCTGCCATGGTCATCGTGAGGGCAGCGCGCAAGGTGCAACGCTTCAGGTCCATGGGCTCTCCTCTTGGCGTGGTTACGGAAAAGGCCATGATGCGCCGCCGTCCCAGCACGCTCGTAACAGAGTCGAGCGCGAAACCCGTGGGGCCTGGGCTGGGGCATCCGGGTTCTCAGGAGTGCGTGACCAGCGCGCGGGCGGCGTCGATTTCGGCTGAGTTAAGGGTTGGGTGCCGTTCCAGCACGCGGCCCAGCGCCGCGGCCAGCTCGTCGGCGCGGGCCTTCTCCTCGTCGAGCTGGCGCAGCAGCTCCGCGTGCCGCTCCTTGAGGTCCGCCAGTTCGGCGCTCACGTTGCCCGGGCGCACGTTCATCTCCAGCGCCATGAGCGCATTGCCCAGCGCCGCAGCCCGGTCGCGGTACTGCAGCCCGAGCGTCGGCGAGAGCCCCAGGCTGCTCGCGCACGCCTTGGCCTGGTCCTGCGCGGTCGTGGCCACGGCGACCAGCGTGCTGAACTGCTCCTCGAACAGCATCACGGTGATGACGTTCATCGGGGACCTCCACTGCATTCAAGTGTCCTGGGCACCGAGCAACGGGTGGAAGCCGGTGCCAGCCGCTGGGTGGGCGGCGGCGAGGCTGGGGAACCCCTGCGGCACGGCTACCAGAACGGCAGGGCAAGGGTGGAAACAGCCTACCGCCTTTGCCCGCCTCGGCACTGCGGCAGCCATGGCCTGTCAACGCACGGTGCGCTTGGTCCAGCCGCTTGCGGCGATGCGAGCGAGCTTGGCGCCGACTTCCATCGGCATGCTGTTCAGATCAGCCCTGGGCAGCTGCACCCGATACCGCTCCTGCAAGATGAACAAACCTTCGCGCGCCCAAGCCAGATCAGGCGGTCGGTACTTCACTGTTGCCGGATCGAATTTGGGGCTTGCTCCCTTGGGCACCGGTCCCTCCTTTGGAGACCGTTCCAGGAGAGCCAGGACACGGCCATCGAAGTGCAGCGCGGCGTGCACCTCGTCCTCGGTCAGATCGTCATCCGCAGTCACTTGTCACGCCGTCCATGCAGTCTACGATCCATTCCACCTGGGGCTGCGGTTCCTTCATTGTGCGTGCTCCTGTCAGCAATGGGTCTATCGCAGCAGGCCCCGTGCGTCCACCGCCAGCGGCAGCCCGGCTCCGGTCACCAACCCGCTACAACATCCCAGAACGTCAGTGTGGCCCGTTGGAAATGCGGTATGTCTTGTCGATGTGGCCGCGTCTTGGATTGCCGACGATGGCGTCTTTCACCACGACGGCCTTTCCAGACTTCAGCCGCCGCAAGTGGCTGCGCCGCAGATGCTGCCGCGGACTCTCGCGCGTTCCCATTGGCCCTCGTGCTGCTCCTTCCTCGTCCTCGTCGTGGCGGCGGAACTCCAGGATGTGGGCCTCGTAGAAGGGCGGTTTTTTGCGCTCCGCGCGCCGCTTGTTCAGCTTTTCCGGCGGCGTGAGCGTCTTCGTTCCCGTGTTGGCGGCATTGATAAAAAGAAGAAACGCCAAGGCCGCATTCATGGCGGTCGATAGTGACGCCCTGAAATAAGCCTGTGCCTGCACAGTGCCTACACGTTCCTCGACCAAGTCACAGAGTTCGGGCAATGCAGGCCAATACTGAACGCGTCCAATGGCATACCCTCTTTTCCTGGTCTGTCCGCCCAACTGAAGTTGAAGCAGTTCAGTCGCACGCACGTACTCGTCTATTGCTTCCTCTGGAGGCGCAACGGTGATAGATATCTTGTCAAAATCCAGAGTCACGGTCGCATATGAAGGCGCCCACTCTCTTGTCTCATCGTTGTAGTGCTGCGGCCAAATGGTGATGCCACGTTTAGCCTCCGGGGCGACACCTGGATGATGCTGTCGACCCAGTGAGGTTTCGAACAGCAGGATGATATCGCGAGTCGTGGCATGGACATCTTCGGGAAGTTCAATGGAAGGCTCCTCATCTGACTCCATCGCGGGAAACTCCAATGCCACCACGGGGTAAGGCAACACCAGCAGGTCGACGTAGCTTTCGTCCAGCGTATTGATATCCAGGACGTTCCCGCCGGGAGGCAAGTTGAATTTAACTGCTCGGTGCATCAACTGGGTAGCGGCCACAACAGCCTGTGCTGAGATAGGCCAGCCATTTCGCGCCATCCCTGGAGCAACATAGCCATAGTCCTCGATGGCATGCGTGCAGTAGTTCAGGGGGTCCATACGGCAATGCGCCTTGGGCGAGTTGCGAAAGGAATAGCGTCTGCGCTGGCTACCGCTGTGTCAAACGACTTCGCCCCAGCGCATCAAGTGCGAGCCGGAGGCTGTACCCGGAAACTCGCTCGCCGGCTTGGGCACGCTGCACCATGTCAGTGGCCCAGGCTCTCTCTCGACCCGCCCTGGGAGGCACCGGGCGCAGGTACTTGCGCCGGATCTCGGCGGCACGCTGCGCTTGCTTGGGTTGCGCATCCGCGCGGAAGGATGGTGGTGCAGTGCTGCACAGATCGCGGAAGTGAGCAGCGGTGGGCGGCTCGTTCGGGTCCAGCAGCGCCAGCGCGTGCTCGATGATTGCGGGACGGTCGGCGTAGCCGGCCAGCTCGCGCGCCCAATCCGTTTTCACAGCCTGCAGGTCCAGGTCCTTCCAACGGGCCAGGAAGGCATGGCCGTAGCGCAGCGTAAGCCGGTCGAACAGCGCTTCAATGAACTCGGCGCGGGGTGACATCTGCTCTCCGAAGCGATCTTCGCAAATAGCGAATCACTGCAAGAATAAAAGCTACAGAAAGCAGAATGCGCATATTCCACCAATAACATCATGGATTAGCAGAACTGGTTGGCCTCAGTTTGTTCTTGTGTTGGTAACCCGGAATATAACAAATAGAGACGAAATAGATAGTGGCTAGACCTAAATTATGAAGGAGACGGAAGTATAATCTCTCCATGCACCAGGGCAGGTGCAGCAGGAGATGGAAATGGTTGACTTTGATTTCTCTCCCTCCATCTACAGCTTCAAGAGCACCTTCGCTGGCATCCCGGTCGAAATCCAATATGAGATCGAAGTCAATGAGGACCATCGTGGCCGGGACGTGGTTGTCATCCCCACGACTTGCGTCATCGGCAGCCACGAAGTTGACCTTTGCGAAGACGCCGGTTTCTTCCACCCGGAGCAACTGAGAATCTGGTTGGCGCAAGCCGAAGCCGACCACGAAAAGGTCGGCGAAGATGATGGCGAGCCTGATCACTTCTTCCTGCGCGAAGCAGAAATCTTCCTGACCGCTCGCGACAGCTACATCCCCGCGAGGTTCTAAATGGAAAGGCTCTGCATCCAGCGGAGCCCGTGGCCCCCGGCGCGGGGCCATGCGGCGGCACCCAGCCAAACGCTTTTTTCTGATCGCCTGCATTTCGGCTATTTCGGATTCGAGCCCGGCCCGTACTACCTGGGAGCCAGCGGGCGAACCCTGCATCACGACAACGTACCGAACCCTGGCGGCATGGTGGCCGTGGTGCCAGTCCTCGCGAACGCCCATTTGCTCAAGGCCGCACCGGACCTGTTTGCCGTTGCCCAAGCCCTGACGGCTCTGCCTGCCCTGCGCACCACGTCCGACGCCGAAGCCCTGGCGGCGCGGATCGCGGTGCTGGTGGAAGCTGCGCATGTGGCGGTGGCGCGTGCTCTGGGAGCGATGGCATGAGCACGGCTCTTCACCGCTCAGCCATCCATTGGTTGGCAGCGCACCGGCCCACGGACCCCACCGGGCAGCAGCGGGTCGATGCGCTGATCCGCGAGCACGAGGCCGCATGTGTGGCCGAGGAAGCCGACGACCCGACGTGCCCGGCGTGCGAGTACGGGCATGTCTGCCTGCGTGGCGGCGGCTGCCCGGTGCGCGAGAGGGAGGCACGCCATGCCTGATCTGCACGACACCAACGAAGCCTTGGCCAAGCAAGCCATGGCCGATGCCTTTGCCTGCACTCGTGATGGCCGCGCCCGGTCCTTCCCCTGGGACGTGCTTGGTTTCATCGCCGGTCTGCTGCTGGCGCTGCTGTCCGCGCCCTTCTTTCCGTACTGAGTCCCCTGGGCCTTGGCTGGCGGCCCTTCTTGCCGGCCCGCTTCTGGAGTACCTGCCATGTCGCAACTCGGTCCTGCCATTGGCAACCGCTTCACTGACGCTCACAGGGCCATGCTCAAGCCGCATCTGCGCGAGAGGCTGAGGCAGGCGTCCTTGCGCAGAACGCCGCTGGGCACCATTGCCACTGGAGCGGACGGGCGGCAATCGTTCGTACCGGGTTACGTCTGCCCGGACGGCGCGACCACGGCGCAGACCACGCCGCCCGCCATGCCGAGCTCCGTATTCCGCCCTGGGCAGCGAGTGCGGGTCGATGCCTCCGCCGACGACTTGTTGGAGCAGGACCTGAACCCGTTCGAGCCCGAAGAAGCCGCTGCCCTGGCCGGCCGTGAGGGGATCGTGGTCGAGCACTCGGGCTGCGCCTCGCTTGGGCTCGTGCTGGTAATGCTGGACGGCGTACCCTGGGCCTTCATGCCGGCATACCTGGCGCGGGTGTGCCCAGCCGAGGGTGACGATGAACTGGCCGCCATGGCAGGCGAGGGGGCCGCCACCGCTTTCGATCCCTACAGCGAACCGCTGGCGCTGGGTGACACGGTGCAGGGCATGGACGGCCGTGTGGGGCGCGTGACGCTGGTGGAGCTACAGCGCCTGGGCGTCGTGTTCGAGCGCGGCAGCACATGGTGCGGCGACATGAACTGGCGCGCCTCGTTCCAGCTGCTGGTCAAGGCCGGCGCCTGGAACTGCCCCGCCGGCTGCCCATTCTGACGCCGGGGCCGGACATGCAAACCCTGAGTGTCATCCCGCCCGAGCGCGACCGCAGCCAGTGGCTGGGCGGCGCCGACATCGCGGCCGTGCTGGGTATCTCGCCCTGGACCACACCGCTGCAACTGTGGGAAGCCAAGACGCGGCCCGGCGCGGCGCAAGTTGCAGCCACCGGCGTGAAGCGCCGCGGTGTGCGCTGGGAGGGCGCCGTGGCCGAGATGCTGGTGGATGAGCTGCAAACACGCGGACATGCCGTCGAGATTGTGGCAAGCAACGTGCGCTACCAGGACGCCGAGCACGCCTTCATGGCCGCCGAGATCGACTTCGAGGTACGCCTGGACGGCGAGAAAGAAGTCACCAACGTGGAGCTCAAGACCGTGCACCCCTTCAAGCTGCACCTGTGGGGGGTCACGGGCAGCGACAACCTGCCGCTGCACTACCTCGCGCAGGCCACGTGGGGCCTGGGCGTCACGCGCCGGCGCCACGGCATGGTCGCCGCACTCTTCGGCGCCGACGAGCTGCGCAGTTACCCCGTGGAAGCCGACGCCGAGACTATCGGCGCCATCCGGGCGCGGGGCCTGGCGTTCTGGCGCGACCACGTGCTGCGGCGGCTGCCGCCTGCGCCCACCACGCTGGAGGACTTGGCACGACTCTTCCCGCGCGAGGGCGATACCCCGGCGCTCATGGCCGACAAGGAACTGACCGCCAAGGTGCTACGGCTGCGCGCGGTGCTGGCTGAAGCCAAGGCCCGTGAGCTGGAGGCCCAGGCGCTGGAATTCGACGTCAAGCGCGCCATGGGCGACCACGGCGAGCTGCTGCTTGCGAGCGGCGCCCGGGCTGTGGACTGGAAGCAGCGCAGCGGCTCCTATATCGACGAAACGGCCCTGAAGAAGGCGCACCCGGCCATCGCGCGCGAGTTCACCCGCCGTTGGGAGGCTCGCGTGTTCACCGTCAGAAGCTTCGACGCGAAGGAGTGCGAAAGATGAGCACGCAAACATTGAAGGCCGTCGCCACCGGCCAGGGTGCCGCCGAGCGGGCGCCGACCATCTTCGACTTCCTGGAGCACGCCAAGGTCAGGAAAGGCATCACGGCCGTGGCGGGCAAGTACCTCAGGGCCGAGCGCATGCTCACGCTGTGCGTCAACGCCGTGAAGAAGACGCCACGGCTGCTGCAGTGCGATCCGCAGTCGGTGCTGGGCGCCATGATGACGTCCGCCGCCCTGGGCCTGGAGCCCAACACGGCGCAGCAGCAGGCCTTCCTCATCCCCTACAAGAAACGCGTGCCACCTCCGGACGGCTCCCGGCACTGGAATGACGTCTTTGAATGCCAGTTCCAAATTGGGTACCGCGGCTTCATCACGCTGGCCTACCGTTGCCCGCATGTCAGAAGCCTGCAGGCCGAGGCCATCCACGAAGGTGACTTCTTCGAGCACATGCAGGGCAGCGAGACTTTCCTGAAGTACCGCAAGAGCCTGCGCGAGCGGGGGCTGCTCATCGGCTCGTTCTCGCACGTCCACTTGGCCAGCGGCATCGAGCTGGCCTGCGTGCTGCCGCTGGAGGACATCCTCAAGGTCCGTGCCCGCAGCGAAACGTACAGCGCCCTCGTGCGGGCAGTGGATGCGGCAGAAACCACCAAGGAACGCGCAGCGGCCGAGCGGCGTCTGGCCGAAACGCCTTGGGTGGCGTGGGAGGATTCCATGGCATCGAAGTCGGCGGTCAAACTGCAGTGCAAGGGGCTGCCGCTGGCGGGCAACGACGCGCTGGCGCTGGCCGCCGAGATCGACAACCGCAGCGAGGCCGGCGTGCTGGACCTGGGCGGACTGGCTGACCCCGACGCCGTGCGCGCGGTAGTCGCGGGCGACGCCGAGCCGCCGGCGCTGCAGCCACCGCAGGAGCCTGATATCGATCTGGGCGCGATGCCGATGCACGCCGGCAGGGTGGAAGTGCCGGTTGCCGCTGGGGCACCCGCGCCTGCACAACCCGGCGAGACGGCCCCTGCAGCGGCTGCCGCATCTGCCCGGCCGATGGCGCCACCGCCACAGGCCCGCCGCGGCTTCGATGTCGACGCCTTTGCCGAGCAGATGCAGCGCGCGGCCGACAAGGGTGACGCCGAAACGCTCGATGCCCTGGCCGAACAGCTGCGCGACGTGCTGGACGAGGACCTGCGCGGCACGCTGAATGCCTTGTATCAACGCCTGCGTGCAGGGTTGGCCGAGCACCAGCCGCGTGGCATGCAAGCTTCAAGTACCGCGGCGCCGCTGCCGCGACGTGCTCCCAGGACTGCGACCTGAGCGGTCGCAAGGTCTGAACAGCTTTCAGGGCGACCGGCAGGGTGGGTGCTTTCTCCTCCCTCCCTACCTCAATTCCCATCCCGCGCCGCTTCAGGCGGCCGCCCTTTTTCTTACATGCCTGGTCGGCGGCCGTGGTGCCGCCAGCCAGTAGCAGCCACCTATGCCATGCCGCCCGACCCACTACCGGGCGATGCGCAGGACGCGGCCATTGGCTTCGTCGGTCAGCAGTAACAGCGCGCCGTCGGGTGCCTGCTGAACATGGCGAAAGCGCTCGCCCAATCCGGCGTACATGCGGGTGCGCGATACCACACGGCGGCCCTCAATCACCACGCGCCACAGTTCCTTGCCACCCAGCCCGGCAATGACCAGGTGGTTCCTCCACTCAGGAAACATGCGCCCGTCACAGAACGTCATGCCGCTGGGAGCGATACGCACCCGGCCCCAATGCGTCACAGGTTGATCCAGCCCGGGCGCGGAAGTGCTGCCGCCCACCACGGTACAGGTGTCCACGGGCGTGCCGTACTCGCAGCCATGGGAAATCCTGGGCCAGCCGTAGTTGTGGCCTCGCTCAATAAGGTTGAGCTCGTCGCCGCCTTGCGGTCCATGCTCGCTGCTCCAGAGCTCACCGGTAGCCGGGTGCAGCGCCAAGCCTTGCGGATTGCGGTGGCCAAGGGTCCAGATCTCGGGCAGCGCATGTTCGTGACCGACGAAGGGATTGTCTGCGGGCACGCTGCCGTCACGGTTGATGCGAACGATCTTGCCAAGGTGGCTGCTCAGCCACTGCGCCTGCCCGCGCAGTTCGTCGCTGCGACCTTCGCCCAGCGTGATGAAAAGCTTGCCGCTGCCCGCCAGCAGCAGCCGCGAGCCATAGTGATACTTGCTGATGCTCAGCAGGTACTTGGGATACGCGCGAAAGATGACGTGGAAGTCGCGCAAGTCGTTGCCCACCAGCCGTGCCCGGGCGACCGCGGTGCCAGCTCGGTTGAATTGGTCTCCCGTCCCGTGTTCGGCATAGCTGAGATACACCCAGATGTCGCTGCCTTGCGTGTCCACCGCCACGTCCAGCAGGCCACCGTGACCGGCGTTCTGGATGCGTCCAACCGGAACGCCACTGACCGTGCTGATTCGGCTGCCGTCCGCGCTGACATGGCGCAGCCGGCCAATGCGTTCGGTCACGAGCATGCTGTGGTCGGGCAGGAAGGCTAAACCCCAGGCATGGTCGAGGCCGCTGTGCAGCGTGCGCGCTGCCGGTAGCGCTTCTGCCTGGACCTCCGCGAGCGCCTGGGGGCTTTCAGTGGCCGCTGCGCCGTCGTCGCTGCCACCACAGCCCGGCAGCATGGCCGCCAGCCCCACTGCGCCGCCCGCGCCGGCGAGCCGATGCAGTGCTTCGCGCCGCGAACAGTTGACGAGGGGCCCGGGCGCATCCGCATGAAGATCCTTACGCATACCTACCTCTCAATCGTTTCAAGAGTAAGACGGTGGACACTGCAGGACGGCGAGCTCGCAAGCCTCCAGCAGATGAATCCAACAGGCTCAAGACCAAACGGCAAGCCGCTCAAAGGTGCAGTCGCGATGCGCGACTTGAAATGGTTGCCTGCGGCGGTGACCTATCGCACTTGCTGTGCCCTATGCGTGAATGACCGAAAGGTGGCCGGCAGGGGGCGAGCCACAAGAAGGGGCGCAAAGGGGAGGGGGTTTGAGGAAAATGCCGGCCCATAAAAATGGAAGCAGACGCTTCTCGCGCTTTGATTTTGGCTTCCCGGGCGAAGGCTTGGCTGTATCCAGTGGTGTGTTGCACCGCACCATTCAGTGAAGCGCCTGAGCCCCACGCCGCGCAGAAACGCAACGCGTTGTGCAGGCAACGCCAGCTCATCAGTCCATTGAAGTAGTCTGTTGTTGACAGACGACTTTCCCATGCCGCCTTGGTTGACTGCCATCGAGAATGACGCCGTTCATGTTCCCTGCGCCGCGTGTCGTATTGGCGGTGGCGGCAAGAGCGTTCGTCCCGCAGGACCCACCAAAGCCGGATGGGTGAGCGCGAGCGTCCTGATCGGTGCAGACGCCGGGCCACGCCGCATGAGCAAGGAGCGTCGCCGTGATCGCTGCCCGGGCGACAAGCCCATTCCCAATGCGCTCGCAGCACGTATCGGAACGGATTGCGTCAGGTGGGCACCGGCTGTGGTACCGGGCGACCGAGCAGGCACGCCCCTCGCCCAGGACCGGCAACGGGTCATCTGGCCAGAGGCAGGCGTGAGCAACAGCAAGCTCGTCCAGACCAGCAAGTTCCTGAGCTTCGTGCTGCGCCACCAGCCCGAAGCTATCGGCCTGACGCTCGACACCGACGGCTGGGGCGACGTGGACGAGCTCATCGCCGGCGCGGCCCGGCAGGGGCGGCAGCTATCCCGCGAACTCATCGAGCAGGTCGTTGCCACCAACGACAAGAAGCGTTTCGAGATCTCGGCTGACGGCCAGCGTATCCGAGCGGTCCAGGGCCACTCGACGCGCGGCGTGGACCGCCCGTTCGAGCCGCGGCAACCGCCCGACGTGTTGTTCCATGGCACGGCGTCGCGCTTTGTCGCCGCGATCAGCCGAGAGGGCCTCAAGCCGGGCTCACGGCATTACATTCACCTTTCGACCGACGAGCAGACGGCTCGCTCCGTTGGCCTGCGCTACGGGCTGCCGGTGGTGCTCGTGGTGGACGCCGCGCGCATGCACGCGCAAGGCTTTGTTTTCCACCGGGCGGAGAATGGGGTGTGGCTCACGGCCAGAGTGCCGCCGGCCTTTATGCGCCGCCTTGGGTGAACAAAGTCACCCGGCAGCATGCCCCTGCCGTTCTTCACAAGTGTGCTGCTGTGCCCGCAAACATCCGACGACGGCTCGGCAGTGGAAAGCGCGTTCGGACTGGAGCGGAGCGGCTTTCAGCCAGCGGCCGGCAATGTGGCGGCGCGCGTGATCGAGTGGGCCTACCAGCCGCTCGGGTCTGGAGTTGGCCCCAGCGGCCGCTGCTCCTACTCCTGCGAAGTCAAGGCCGTTGGTGCAGTAACGGCCTGCGTGCGCGGAGACAGCACCAGCGTCGGATGCTCGCCGGCTGCCAGCAGCATCAAGGTCCAGCGCCAGTTATTGAGCCTGCGCGGCGTGCCTTTGCGGTCCGAGTTGCGTTCGATCTCACTCACGGCTTGAGCATCGTTGAGCCCGACGATGCCAGCGGTGTAGTCCAGGGTCCAGCCCATGCGCAGCCGAAGTTCGCGCACCTGCTCTCCCGTGGGTTCAGGCAGCTCGGGATAGACAGGCGCAATGACGATCTTGGGTCGGCCACGCTTGGGACGCTCAGGCAGCGTGCTGGCATCGCTGGTCGCAGACATGGTGAGGCTCCTCCGGGTTCAATCGGCGCCGATGTTAGGCGCTACCCCAAGGCGCTCTCTTCAGCCCATTCACGTACATGGCGGGCGTCATGCCGCGTCGCCGGCACCCACAGAACCCGCAGCCGAACTTGCCGCCATCGGCGGCGCAGTCGCCTGCGAATGCATCCATTTCTGCGTGCCGCGGCAGACAGGCCAAGTGCTGGCCTGTCGAATCTAAGAGGGTGTTGAATAAATCAAACGGTGCGAGTGAGGCGCGATGCGAGCCGGCAGGCATCCGCGAGCCATACCCATGCACGGCTGATATCCGCACGCCGGTCGTGATGCATCACCAGGCGTCGCCAGCGCTCGTTCCAGGCGTGGGTACGTTCGACGATCCAGCGAATGGGTAGGACGACGAAGCCTTTTGGAACGACAGAAGGCTCGGCCGGTGCGGCGCCCTCGCTGTGGAAGACATAGGCGTTGCCGTTGCCCGGATGACGTACGACCTCCACATCGAGTCCATGGGCTGCGCGCAGCTGTTGCGCGCACCGACCTGAGTAGGCCCCATCGACCCAGAGCTTTTGCAGCGTAGGGTGGTTGTCGCAGGCCTGGGCAGTGACAGCGGGTGCGCCGTCGCGGTCCTGAACACTCGCGGCCGTGACGGTGACGGCCAGCACCACGCCCAGCGTATCGACAATGATGTGGCGCTTTCGGCCCTTGACCTTCTTGCCCGCGTCAAATCCTGCTTCGCCACCCTGCGGCGACGAGCGGTTGGATTGCGAGTCCAGTACCGCACCAGTCGGACCGTGGTGGCGCCCCAAGCGTTGTCGCCACTGCTCGCGCAGCCGGTCGTGCATCGACTCGAAAAGGCCCATGTCGGCCCAGCGCACGAAGGCCTTGTACACGGTGGTCCAGGGCGGGAAGTCCCGCGGCAGTAGCCGCCAGGCGCAGCCCGTCCTGAGCACGTAGCAACACGCATCCACCAACGCCTTGCGCTCGAACTTGCTTGGAGCGCCGCGCGTATGAGGTTCGCGCTCGAAGAGATCAGCGACCAGCTCCCATTCAGCCGGGGTGAGAGCGCAACTGTACGGGGTTACTTCTGCCTCTCGCCGGTGCGCCTCGGTATAGCCATAGCGTGCGGTCTTGCCGCGTTCTTTCGGTACCGCACGACGCGTAGGCTTGACACGTTTGATGCCCTCTACTGCCAAGGCACGGCGGATCGTCATGGTGCAGACCTCCACGCCGCAGCGCTGTTGCAGCTGCTGCGCTAGCCCATCCAGCGTCATGCCCGTATCGGCCATGGCCAGTTCACACAGCAGCTGAACATGCTCAGGCTTCAGCGCCGGCGGCCGTCCCGCGGATCGCTTCTCTTTGGCCTCTGGCTCATCGTCGCGCCGTCCCATCTATGCCTCCTACCCCGCAGCATCGCCTACCATGAGGTGTTCGGCAAACTATTTATTTATTCAACACCCTCTTA
>NZ_KE387215.1:0-123444 GCF_000430725.1 Azohydromonas australica DSM 1124 | reverse complement strand
GAGCACGAAGGCCACCAGGCCGCGCCGCCGGGGCCGCTGGAGGGCAAGACGGTGGTGGTCACCGGCACGCTGCCCACGATGACGCGCGACGAGGCCGAGGCACTGATCGAGGCCGCGGGCGGCAAGGCCGGCAAGTCGGTGTCGAAGAAGACGGCCTACGTGGTGGCGGGCGCCGACGCGGGTTCGAAGCTGGCCAAGGCGCAGCAGCTGGAAATTCCCGTGCTGGACGAGGACGGGCTGCGCGCGCTGGTGGCGGGCGCGGCCGAATCCGTGGACGAAACCGAAGAGGAGTGATGGCGATGGCGGTGCGCGAGCTGTTGAAGATGGGAGACCCGCGGCTGCTGCGCATCGCGCAGCCGGTGCGCGAGTTCGGCACGCCCGAGCTCCAGGCGCTGCTGCGGGACATGGTGGACACCATGCAGGCCGCCGGCGGCGTGGGGCTGGCGGCCCCGCAGATCGGCGAGGACATTCAGGTCGTCCTTTTCGGCTTCGAGCGCAGCGAGCGCTACCCCGACGCGCCGCCGGTGCCGCGCACCGTGCTGTGCAACCCGGTGATCGAGCCGCTGTCGGATGCGGAGGAGGAAGGTTGGGAGGGCTGCCTCTCCGTGCCGGGCCTGCGCGGGCTGGTGCCGCGCTTCACCCGCATCCGCTACCGGGGATTCGACCTGGACGGCAATTCGATTGACCGCGAGGTCGATGGATTCCATGCGCGGGTGGTGCAGCACGAGTGCGACCACCTCATCGGGCGGCTTTATCCGACGCGGATGAGGGATCTGACGAAATTCGGGTTTACGGAAGTGTTGTTTCCTGGGTTGGATGGAAAAGAGGATTAATTATTGAATTTTCTTAATTCAAGTTTGGTTGGAAGAAATAATTCATGAAACTCGGCTACACCATCGTCTACGTCTCCGACGTTCTGGCGTCACTGGCCTTCTTTGAAAATGCCTTCGGCCTGAAGCGAAAATTCATTCACGAGAGCGGCACCTACGGCGAGCTGGACACCGGGGAAACCACGCTCTCCTTCGCCGCGCATGCGCTGGGGGACATGAATTTTCCGGGCGGCCACGTGCACGCGGACGAGTCCGCGTTGCCGCTGGGTTTCGAGATTGCGCTGGTCACTGGCGACGTGCCTGCCGCACACGCCAAGGCCGTCGCAGCCGGTGCACGGGAAATGGCGGCACCCCAGCAGAAACCGTGGGGCCAGACCGTTTCCTACCTGCGCTGCCCGGACGGCATCCTGGTCGAGCTGTGTACGCCCATCACCGGCGGGTGACGTGGAAGATTTAACGCTCCCATCCGCTCCGCGCCACGGCAGGGGTCGCCGGGCGCGCTAGGGTGGCGCCGTGTCGATGTGAGAAACAGGGAGGCCGGCTTGAATTCGGGTCTGGGCCTTGCCTGTTTTAAACCCCCGGATTCGCCATGCGCCGCCTCATTTTCTCGCTGCTGCTTTGCATCTGCTCCCTGCCGCTCGCCGCCGCCGGCGCCTGGCCGGAGCAGGTGGTGCGCATCGAGGAGATGGAGTTGCTGACGCCGATCAGCCTCTCGGTGCCGAAGATGCGCCCCAGGGGTGCGGTTCGCGCGCCGGTCGCCATGCGCGTGCATGTGAATGCGCGCGGCGCGGTGGAGCGGGTGGCGCTGATCGAGAGCTGCGGCAGCGCCGCGCACGACGAGGCGGCGCTGCGGGCGATGCGAGACGTGAAGTTCCAGCCCTATGAGGTCGACGAGCACCCGATCGACGTCACGCTGGTGGTCACGCTCCACTTGCCGCTGACGAAGTACCGGGACAGTCTCTGAGCCCATCCCGGTGGCCCGCACGTGGCCACGGACGAGGCGCGTCCTCGTCGCTTCAGGGTGGCTGAAGGCCGGCGTACCCATCCCCTGCAGCCCCTGTTTCCGGACTTGACCCCGGCCGCAACGTTGTAACCGTCTGGCACGCAGGGTCGGCGCGGCGCACCGTCTGCCCGTTACAAAGCGGAAAGGGCCGCCATCGCCGCGGCCGGGTGGAGACGGCATGGCATTCCGAGATTTGCGCCGCGGCCTGCGGTGGTTCCTGGCGCTGGTACTTCTGATGGCCTTCGGCGCCGCGGCCTGGGCCGATCCGCCCGGGCGCGTGGGCCGGCTGGCGCAGGCCAGCGGGACGGTGTGGGTCTACGACACCGAGCAGAACGAGTGGGTCGCCGCGGCCCCGAACCGGCCCCTCACCAGTGGCGACCGGCTCGCCACCGACAACGGCGCGCGCGCGGAGGTCCAGATCGGCTCCGCCTCGCTGCGCCTGGACGGTGCCACCGAGCTGGCCGTGGACCAGCTCGACGACTCCCGCGTGAGCCTGCGGGTGGAGCGTGGCAGCGCGGCGCTGCGGCTGCGCTCGGCCGAGAGCGTCAACGAGTTCGAGCTGCAGGCACAGGACGCGCGCTTCTTCCCCACGCAGCCGGGCCAGTACCGCGTGGACGTGGAGGACAACGTCACCCACGCCCGGATCTGGAGCGGCGAGATGCGCTTCCAGTCCGCCGACAGCGCGCTCACGCTGCAGTCCGGCACGCGCTACAGCTTCTGGCGCCAGGACGACCGCACCCACTACGACATGAGCACGGCCTCCGGCGAGGACGCCTTCGGCGCCTGGGTGCTGGCGCAGGATCAGCGCGAGGACCGCGCCGCCTCCACCCGCTACGTCTCGCCCGAGATGACCGGCGCGCTGGACTTGGACCGCAACGGGCGCTGGGACACGCACCCGGAGTACGGCGCGGTCTGGTTCCCCACCGTCGTGGTCGCCAACTGGGCGCCTTACCGCTACGGACGCTGGGCCTGGGTGGCGCCCTGGGGCTGGAGCTGGGTGGACGACGCGCCCTGGGGCTTCGCGCCCTTCCACTACGGCCGCTGGGCCTCGTGGCGCGGGCGCTGGTGCTGGGTGCCGGGACGCTACGTGGCGCGGCCGGTGTACGCGCCGGCGCTGGTGGGCTGGATCGGCGGCAGCAACGTCAACGTGAGCGTGGCGGTGGGCGGCCGGCGCGGGCCGCCGCCTGTCATCGGTTGGGTGCCGCTGAGCCCGCGCGACGCCTTCGTGCCGCGCTTCAACGCCACGCCGCGCTATATCCGTGGCGTCAACGCCACGCATGCGCCCTGGTTGCCGCCGGGCGGCCAGCCGTCCTGGGGCAACCGCCACATTCCCGGCGCGGTGACGGTGGTGCCGGCCAACACGCTGCAGCAGCAGGTGCGCGTGGCGGACCGCGTGCTGCCCAGGGCGGAGCCGCGCTGGAACGCCGCGCTGCCCCAGCAGCAGCCGGCGCTGCCGCGCCCGGACTGGGCGGACCGGCCGGGCCGGCACGGCCACGGCCCGGGCGGCGTGGCGGCGCTGGTGCCGCCGCCGCCGTCCATCGACCGGCCGGCGCTGCCACAGGCGCCGCGCATGCCGCAGGGCATCGGCCGCATGCCGCCCGCTGCGGGCGTCGCGCCGCCGCCCGGCGCGGTGGCGCAGCCGGCCCAGCCGCGCGGCGTGTGGACGCCGCCGCAGGGCGGTGTGCCGGATCGGCGCTTCGACAGCGTGCCGCGGCCGCCCCACCAGGCAGCCATCGAACCGCAGCCGGGCGAGGGCCGCCGCCCCTGGCCGGGCGCGGGCGACGAGCGTCCGCGTCCGCCGTCGGCGCAGGCGCCCGGGGCGACGGTGCCGCCGGGCGTGGCGCAGCCGCAGCCGCGCGAGGACGGGCCGGCACGGCCGGACGTCGCCAACCGCGGGTGGCGGGAGCGCAACGGCGGTCCGAACGCGGAGCCGCTGCGGCGCGACGACGTGCCGGGGCGACCGGACATCGCAAACCGCGGGCCGCGCGAGCGTTTCGGTGATCCCAACGTGGAGCCGCCGCGGCGCGACGCCATGCCGGGGCGGCCGGATGTCGAGCAGCGCGGGCCACGCGAGCGTTTCGGCGGCGGGAATGCGGAGCCGCTGCAGCGCGCGCCGGGGTTCCAGGCCGGCGACGCCGGACCGGGCCGGCCGCCGCGCGCTGACCGCGACCAGGTGGTGACGCCCGACCAGCGCGGGCAGGGCGGACGCCGGGATTGGGAGCACGCCCGGCCGGTGCCGCCGACGCTGCCGGGGCAGCGCGCGATGCCTGCGCCCGCAGCGCCCGCAACGCCGGCTGCACCGCCGGCCATCGCCGCGCCGCGGCCGGTGTTGCCGCCGGCGCCCGTGCAGATCGCGCCGCCGCAGGCGCCGCAGCCGCCCGCGCACGCGATGCCCCAGCAACCCGGCGGAGCATGGGCCGGGCAGGGTGGCGGCCGGCCCGGGGGCTGGGCCGGTGGTGGCCAGGACGGCGCCGGCGGACGTCCCGGCGGCGGATGGCAGGGCGGTGGTGGCGGCGATCGGCCTGGCGGCTGGCAAGGCCGTGGCGGTGGCGGTGGCGACCGGGCTGGCGACGGGCCCGGCGGTGGTGGCCGCGGTGGCGGTGGCGGGCCGCGGGAGCGGATGTGAGGGCGTGCTGGGCAAGAACGCCCAGTCAGCCCCTCACCGCAGCAGCGGCTTGAGCACCGGCCACACGTTGTCCAGCATCAGCGGCTGCGCTTCCTCGCGCGGGTGGATGCGGTCGGCCTGGAACAGCGCGGTGGGGTCGGCCACGTCGGCGACGTTGCGCAGGAAGAAGGGGACCAGCGCGGCGTCCGCCTCCTCGGCCACGCGGGCATAGAGCTGCGCGAACTCCTGGCCATAGCGGCGGCCGTAGTTGGGCGGCAGCTGCATGCCCGCGAGCACCACGCGCGCGCCGGCGGCGCGCGCGGCGCGGGCCATCTCCTTCAGGTTGCCCTCGGTCTGCGCCAGGGGCTGGCCGCGCAGCGCGTCGTTGGCACCGAGTTCCAGGATCACGTGCGTGGGCTGGTGCTGCTTGAGCAGCGCGGGCAGCCGGGTGCGCCCGCCGGCAGTGGTGTCGCCGCTGATGCTGGCGTTGACCACGCGCGCGTCCAGCTTCTCGCGCTCCAGGCGCTGCTGCAGCAGCGCCACCCAGCCGCTGCCGCGCCTGAGCCCATACTCGGCCGAAAGGCTGTCGCCCACCACCAGGATCACGGACGGTGTCTTCGCAACCGTTGTCCCCGGCAACCAGGCGGCCAGCGCCAGCAGGCTACATTGGGTCAGCCAGCGGCGACGGCCGCCGGCAGCCTGCTTGTCTTCAAACTCCGTCTTCATGAAGCCACCGATCATCGAGGTCCAGCACATCCACAAGCGCGTGAGCGACGCCACGGGAGAGCTGACCATTCTCCATGACATCGATTTCCGCCTTCAGCCGCGGGAGTCCGCCGCCATCGTCGGCGCCTCGGGCTCGGGCAAGAGCACGCTGCTGTCCATCATCGCCGGGCTGGACACCCCCACGCAGGGCACGGTCCGGCTCGCCGGGGAAGACCTGTTCGCGCTGGACGAGGACGCACGCGCGGCGGTGCGCGCGCGGCAGCTGGGCTTCGTGTTCCAGAACTTCCAGCTGCTGTCCAACCTCACGGCGCTGGAGAACGTGATGCTGCCGCTGGAGCTGCTGGGCCGCGACGACGCGCGCGAGCAGGCCGCGCGCATGCTGCAGCGCGTGGGCCTGGCGCAGCGCCTGGGCCACTACCCGCGCGTGCTCTCCGGCGGCGAGCAGCAGCGCGTGGCGCTGGCGCGCGCCTTCGTGCTGCGCCCAGCGCTGCTGCTGGCCGACGAGCCCACGGGCAGCCTGGACCACGCCACCGGCGAGACGGTGATGGAGCTGATGTTCGAGCTCAACCAGGAGGCCGGCACCACACTGCTGCTGGTCACGCACGACGCGCAGGTGGCCTCGCGCTGCCAGCGCCAGCTTGAAATCCAGGCCGGACGGCTGGTGAGCTGAAGCCCGGGCCGGCGCGCCGCCTCACGCCGGCTCGGACTCCAGCACCGCCTGAAGCACCGGCGTGTACATCACCACGCGGTCGCGGCCGTCGGTGGTGGCGAAGGTCCTCAATTCCTCTTCGAGGCGGATGCCAATATCCTCGGGGGCGTAGCCCAGCATGGTTTTCCAGCGCGCCAAGTAAATGACCTGGTTGGTGGTCAGATTCCAGTGCCAGGCGCCAGCGCTCCTTATTGTCCGCAAGGTTTTTCGCGGCGGCCTGCTGCTGTTGCGCGGACTCATTGGATGAAAATTGCCCGGAATGCGGCGGAGTCGGCTCGGAAAATGACCGGGCAGAAAAAAAGGTGCCCGATGGGCACCTTTTTCGCGGACACAGCCTGGATTTACTGCTGCGAGAACTTGAAGTCCGTCTTTGCCTTGTTGCGCAGCTCTTCCTGGAAGCTCTGCAGCTTCATCTGGGTCAGGCGCTGCTGGATCTGCGGCTTGACTTCGTCGAAGGCGGGGAAGGCGGCTTCGCGCGTGTCTTCGAGTTTGATCACGTGGTAGCCGAACTGCGTCTTGACCGGCTCCTCGGTGATCTCACCCTTCTTGAGCTTGCTCATGGCCTGGCCGAACTCGGGCACGTAGGCATCGGGCTTGGCGAAATCGAGGTCGCCGCCGTTCTCGGCCGAGCCCGGGTCCTTGGACATTTTCTTGGCCAGGTCCTCGAACTTCGCGCCGGCCTTGAGCTGGGCGATGGCGGCCTTGGCGTCCTCTTCCTTCTCGACCAGGATGTGGCGGGCGCGGTACTCGGTGCCGCTGGCCTGGGCCTTGAACTTGTCGTACTCGGCCTGCGCCTCGGCGTCGGTGACGGGGTTCTTCTTCTGGAAGTCGGAGAAGAGCTCGCGGATCAGCACCGTCTGGCGCGCCAGCTCCATCTGGTTGCGGAAGTCAGCGGAGGCGTTGAGGCCGCGCTTCTCGGCTTCCTGCATGAAGATCTCGCGCAGCACCACCTCTTCCTTGACCTTCTGCTCCAGGTCCGGCGTGCGCTGCTGCTGGCCGCCGCGCAGGGCCTGCTGCATCAGCGTCTCCACGCGCGCCTTGGGCACGGCCTTGCCGTTGACGATGGCAACGTTCTGGGCCTGGGCGGCCAGCGGACTCAGCAGCACGATGGACGCGGACAGCAGCACCGCGCGCAGCGCGGAGGAGGTGGTTTTCATGGGGAGTCCTTTCAGGAGGGCCGGTTCGTCTCGAACTCCGGCCTCGCGATAGTTGTCGATCAGTCTGATTCGGCGGGGCTGCGCGCCTGGATGGCCAGGGCATGGATGCCCGCGGGGATGAGAGAGGCGAGGGCATCATACACAAGGCGATGCCGCGCCACGGGGCGCAGTCCGGCGAAGCGCTCGCTGGTGATGCGCACGGTGTAGTGGCTGCCTTCGCCCGCGCCGGCATGGCCGGCATGGTGGTGGCTGTCGTCAACGACTTCCAGCTGCTGCGGCGCCAGCGCCTGGCGCAGCGCGGTCTCGATGTCCTGGGCGGTCACGGGCATTTCTTCAGGCTCCGGGGCGGGCTTTGTCCTTGGGGGCGGGGGATTCTTCAGGCAGGTAGCGGCTCAGGTACAGGCCCTGCGCCAGCGTGAACAGCAGCATCAGCCCGATGCCGCCGAAGAGCTTGAAGTTGACCCACGCATCGGTCGAGAAGCTGTAGGCCACCCAGAGGTTGAGCAGGCCCATCACGCCGAAGAAGCCCACCCACGCGCCGTTGAGCCGCTGCCACACCGCGTCGGGCAGCTGCAGCTGCTCGCCCAGCAGCAGCCGCAGCAGGTTCTTGCGGAACAGCAGTTGCGACAGCCACAAGCTCATGCCCATGACCCAGTACAGCACGCTGGGCTTCCACTTGATGAAGGTCTCGCTGTGGAACCAGATCGTGGCCCCGCCCAGCACCACCACCAGCGCCAGGCTGACCCAGAGCATCAGGTCCACCTTGCGCCCGCGTGCCACGGTCCACGCCACCTGCGCCAGCGTGGCCAGGATCACCACCACCGTGGCCAGCAGCACCGGCGCCTCCTGCGGGCCCACGCTGCCGCCCAGCACCAGGAAGCCGAAGTGCTCGGTGGCGAAGGCCGCGGCCTGGTCCGGGTGCGCGCCGGTGTACTTGAAGGTGCCGAAGAAGAGAAGGATCGGCAGGAAGTCCAGCAGCAGCTTCATTCTTTGGAGTCCTGCTCCTGGCGCGGCGCGAAGTCGATGGCCGCGGAGTTGATGCAGTAGCGCTCGCCCGTGGGCGCCGGGCCGTCCGGGAAGACGTGGCCCAGGTGCGTGCCGCAGCGCTTGCAACGCACCTCCACGCGCACCATGCCGTGGCTGCGGTCCTCCACGCGCTCGACGATCTCGCCCTCGATGGGCTCGAAGTAGCTCGGCCAGCCGCAGCCAGCATCGAACTTGGTGCGGGCATCGAACAGCGGCGCGCCGCAGCCCACGCACCGGTAGATGCCGTCCTCGAAATGGTCCCAGTACTTGCCGCTGAAGGGGCGCTCGGTGGCGGCATGGCGCGCCACCTGGTATTGCATCGGGTCGAGCTTGGCGCGCCACTCGGCGTCGCTGTGCCGAACCGGGTAGCGCGGATCGTCGTGCGGATGCGGGTTGTGCTTCATCGGGAATCTCCGCGGAACCTCTGGCCTCAGGAAGCGAGGCCGCCAAGAGCAGCGGTCAAGAGGAGCAGGATACTTCGATCCGAACACCCCCCGGCCAGGGCACAGGCCGCCGGGCCGTGTCGAATGCCCGGGACAAGCCCACCCCGATGCTCCTCCTGTCCAAGCGCGCCACGGGTGCGCGCCGGCCTCTGGCGGGAGTGTAGTGAGGCGCTTCTGCAAGACCCGGCATCAGGGGTTAACCGGCTCCCGCCACCCGTATCCGGCCGGGAAGATGGCGCAAACCCTGAGCCAACCCTGCCGGAGACGCCCCGATGACCAGCCCCCTGTACGGCCGGATGATGCAGATGCCGCTGCTCATCTCCTCGTTGCTCACGCACGCGGCCCGCCACGCCGGCGACACCGAGATCGTCAGCCGCCGCGTGGAGGGCGACATCCATCGCAGCAACTGGGCGCGGGTCGAGCAGCGCGCCCGACGCCTGGCGCAGGCGCTGCGGCGCCTGGGCTGCAAGAGCGGCGACCGCGTCGGCACCCTGGCCTGGAATACCGACCGGCACCTGGAGGTCTACTACGCCACCTCCGGCTCGCAGCTGGTGTGCCACACCATCAACCCGCGCCTGTTCCCGCAGCAGATCGCCTGGATCGCCAACGACGCGGACGACCAGGTGCTGTGCTTCGACCTGAACCTGCTGCCGCTGGTCGAGCAGCTCGCGCCGCAGCTGCCGCGGGTGCGGCACTTCGTGCTCATGACCGACCGCGCCCACATGCCGGCCCAGAGCGCGCTGCCCGGCCTGCTGTGCTACGAGGAGCTGCTGGCGGCCGAGGACGGCCACTATGCCTGGCCCGCCTTCGACGAGCAGTGCGCCTCCAGCCTTTGCTACACCTCGGGCACCACCGGGCATCCCAAGGGCGCGCTCTACAGCCACCGTTCCACGGTGCTGCACGCCTACGCCGCGGCGCTGCCCGACGCCATGGCCTGCAGCGCCAGCGACGTGGTGCTGCCCGTGGTGCCGATGTTCCACGTCAACGCCTGGGGCCTGCCCTACACCGCGGCGCTGGTGGGCTGCAAGCTGGTGCTGCCCGGGCCGAAGCTCGACGGCGCCTCGCTGTACGAGCTGTTCGAGAGCGAGAAGGTGACCTTCAGCGCTGGCGTGCCGACGCTGTGGATGGGGCTGATGGAGCACGTGCGCGGCCAGGGGCTGGCGTTCTCCACCTTCCGCCGCACCGTCATCGGCGGCTCGGCCTGCCCGCCGGCGCTCATGCGCGCGCTGGAGGAGGTCGGCGTGCACGTGATCCACGCCTGGGGCATGACGGAGATGTCGCCGCTGGGCTCGCTGGCGCGGCTGCAGCCCAAGCACGCGGCGCTGCCGGCCGCCGAGAAGCACCGGCTGCTGGAAAAGCAGGGCAAGGCCATCTACGGCGTGGACATCGACGTGGTCAACGACGCCCACGAGCCGCTGCCCTGGGACGGCGAGCACGCCGGGCACCTGGTGGCGCGCGGGCCCTGGGTGATCGAGCGCTATTGGAACGAGGACGACTCACCGCTGGTAGAGGTTCAGGGCCGCGGCGCCTGGTTCCCCACCGGCGACGTGGCCACCATGGACCCCGACGGCTTCATGCAGATCACCGACCGCAGCAAGGACGTGATCAAGAGCGGCGGCGAGTGGATCAGCTCCATTGACCTGGAGTGCATCGCAATGGCGCACCCGGCCGTGAAGGAGGCGGCCGTGGTGGCCGCCACGCACCCGACCTGGGACGAGCGCCCGCTGCTGCTGGTGCAGCTCAAGGCCGGCGCCAGCGTCACGCGCGAGGAGCTGCTGAGCTTCTACAAGGGCCGCATCGCGCACTGGCAGACGCCGGACGACGTGGTCTTCGTCGACGAGCTGCCGCACACCGCCACGGGCAAGCTCAGCAAGCTGACGCTGCGGGCGAAGTACAAGGACTGGCTGGTGCGCAAGAGCTGACGCCGCCCCGGCGCCGTGCCCCGGGCGGCGGTGCCGGCTGATGTCCAATCGGCGCCATGAACGACGACGCTCCTTCCGCGGGCCCCGAGGCGCCGCCCGCCGCCGGCAGCCCGCTGCCTTTTCCCATCCACATCCCCTTCGTCGAGGAGCTGGGCCTGGAGCTGCACGCCTTCGGCGCCGGGGCGGCGGAGATCCAGGTGGACCTGGCCACCGCGCACCTGAACTCCTTCGCCGTGGCCCACGGCGGCGTGGTGATGACGATGCTGGACGTGGCCATGGCCCACGCCGCGCGCAGCGTGGACGTGCAGCCGGGCACCGACCCGCGCGACGCCAAGGGCGTGCCGGGCGTGGTGACCATCGAGATGAAAACCAGCTTCATGCGCCCGGGCCAGGGCCGGCTGCGCGCCACGGCGCAGTTGCTGCACCGCACCTCGACCATGGCCTTCTGCGAAGGTTCGGTCTTCGACGCCAAGGGCCAGCGCTGCGCCCACGCCACCGCTACGTTCAAGTACATGCGCCTGCTGCCGGCAGGGCGGCAGCTGAAAACCTTGCGAGGGCCCGAGCCGACCTAGCATCCTGCTTCCTCGGGCACGGACGCCTACAGGGGAGCCGCCATGACGCAGCCTCAGAGCACGCACGAGGTCTTCAACCAGAGCAGCGAGCTCGCGGACGTGGACCTGTTCGCCGGCCACCGGCCGCTGCAGGAAGCGCTGCAGGCGATGGCGCCGGAGGTGGACCTGGCGCCGCTGCACGCCCTGGGCCGCGAGCTGGGCAGCGCCGAGGTGCAGGCGCAGGCGCGGCTGGCCAACCGCCATCCGCCGCGGCTTCGCGCCTACGACCGCGGCGGGCGGCGCATCGACGAGGTGGAGTTCCACCCGGCCTACCACGCGCTGATGGCGTGCGCCGCGGCGCACGGGCTGCAGGCCGCGCCCTGGGGCCGGCCGGCGGGCGCGCATGTCGCCCGCGCCGCCGGCTTCCTGCTCTTCAACGGGACGGAGGCGGGCGTGATGTGCCCGGTCTCCATGAGCTACGCCGTCACGCCGGCGCTGCGCGCCAGCGCTTCTCTTTATGCCGACTGGGGTCCGGGCCTGACGGCGCCGGTGTACGACCCCCGCCCGCTGCCCGGGCCGCAGAAGAACGGGCTGACCATGGGCATGGGCATGACGGAGAAGCAGGGCGGTTCGGACCTGCGCGCCAACACCAGCCGCGCGGCGTTCGACCAGGACACGCCCTGGGGCCGCTGCTACCGGCTCACCGGCCACAAGTGGTTCTTCTCCGCGCCCATGAGCGACGCGCACCTGATGCTGGCGCAGACCGCCGCCGGCCCCACCTGCTTCTTCGTGCCGCGCCTGCTGCCCGACGGCACGCGCAACGCGCTGCGCATCCAGCGCCTGAAGGACAAGCTGGGCAACCACGCCAACGCCAGCAGCGAGATCGAGTTCGACGGCGCCGCCGGCTGGCTCGTGGGTGAGGAGGGGCGCGGCATCGCGCAGATCCTGGAGATGGGCACGCTCACCCGGCTGGACTGCGCGCTGGGCAGCGCCGGGCTGATGCGCCAGGCGCTGGCGCTGGCGCTGCACCACTGCGCGCAGCGCAGCGCCTTCGGGAAGAAGCTCATCGAGCAGCCGCTGATGCGCAACGTGCTGGCCGACCTGGCGCTGGAGGTGGAGGGCGCCACGGCGCTGGTGATGCGCCTGGCCCGCGCCGTGGACCGCAGCGAGCACGCCGGCGACGCGCGCGAGGCCGTGCTGCGGCGGCTGCTCACGCCGATCGGGAAGTTCTGGGTCTGCAAGCGCGGCAGCCATTTCGCGCAGGAGGCCATGGAATGCCTGGGCGGCAACGGCTACGTGGAGGACGACGGCCACGGCCCCATGGCGCGGCTCTACCGCGAGATGCCGCTGAACTCCATCTGGGAAGGCGCGGGCAACGTGATGGCGCTGGACCTGCTGCGCGCGCTGCGCAGCGCGGGCGTGGCCGAGGTGCTGCGCGACGAACTGGAGTGCCTGCGCGGCGCGCACCGCGGCGCCGAGAGGCTGGCCGCCGGTTTGACCGAGCGGCTGGCGGCGCCGCAGGAGTCGCAGGCGCGGCGCCTTGCGCGCGACGTCGCGCTGCTGCTGCAGGCGGCGCTGCTGCGACGGCAGGCACCGGAAGCCGTGTTCAGCGCCTTCTGCGCCACCCGCATCGACGCCGGCGCGGACGTGTTCGGGCAGCTGCCCGAGGACTGCGACGTGGAGCTGCTGCTGGCGCGGGCGATGCCCTGAGGGGCGGCAGGACGCCGGGGGTGGCGTGGCACACTGCGCCGCCTCATGAGTACCCCCCCTGATTCACCGGTTGCCGTGGTCGGCGCCGGCCCCGCCGGCCTGATGGCAGCCGAGCGCCTGGCACAAGCCGGGCTGCGCGTGCAGGTCTTCGACGCCATGCCCTCCGTCGGCCGCAAGTTCCTGCTGGCCGGCAAGGGCGGGATGAACCTCACGCATTCCGAACCCTTCGACCGCTTCGTGCAGCGCTACGGCGCGCGGCGTCCCGAGATCGAGCCGTTGCTGCGCCGCTTCGACGCCGACGCGCTGCGCACCTGGGCCGCAGCGCTGGGCGTCGAAACCTTCGTCGGCAGCTCCGGCCGCGTCTTCCCGTCCGACATGAAGGCCGCGCCGCTGCTGCGTGCCTGGCTGCAACGGCTGCGCGGGCTGGGCGTCACCTTCCACATGCGGCACCGCTGGGTGGGCTGGGCGGAGGCGCCGGCCGAATCTGCATCCGGATCCGTGCCTGGCGCGTCGCCACCGGCGATGCTGTTCGAGACGCCGCAGGGCCCGCTGACGCTGCGCGCCCGCGCCGTGGTGCTGGCGCTGGGCGGCGCGAGCTGGCCGCGGCTGGGCTCCACTGGCGCCTGGGTGCCGCTGCTGGCGCAGCAGGGCGTGGACGTGGCGCCGCTGCAGCCCGCCAACTGCGGCTTCGAGGTGGGCCGCGTGGGCGAGGACGGCAGCGTGCAGCCGGGCTGGGGCGAGTTCCTGCGCAGCCGCTTCGCCGGCGCGCCGCTGAAGACGGTGGCGCTGCGCTTCGAGGACGGCGATGCGCGCTTCGAGCAGCGCGGCGAGTTCGTGCTTACCGAGCACGGCGTGGAGGGCAGCCTGGTCTACGCCGCGTCGTCGCTGCTGCGCGAGGCCATCCGCCGCCACGGTCGGGCCGTGCCCACGCTGGACCTGCTGCCCGACCGCAGCGCGGAATTCGTCGCCGCCGAGGTGGCGCGCCCGCGCGGGCCGCGCTCGCTGTCCACGCATCTGAAGAGCCGCCTGCACCTGGACGGTGCCAAGGCAGCGCTGCTGCACGAGCTGCTGCCGCGCGCGCTGTTCGCGCCGGGTGCGGACACGGCACCCCTGGCGGCGGCGATCAAGTCGCTGCCGCTGCCGCTGCTGCGGCCCAGGCCCATCGAGGAAGCCATCAGCAGTGCCGGCGGCGTGCGCTTCGAGGCGCTGGAGCAGCGCACGCAGGCGCTGCGCGCGCTGCCCGGCGTGTGGTGCGCGGGCGAGATGCTGGATTGGGAAGCCCCCACCGGCGGCTACCTGCTCACCGCCTGCTTCGCCAGCGGCTGCGCGGTGGCGGAAGGGATGATCCACGCGCTGCAGGGCTAGAAGAAACCGGCTCGCCGGCCGAAGCACGGGTGACGCCATCCCCTCGCCCGCGATAGCGGGAGAGGGGAACTGATGGCGCGGCGGCTTCTCAGCGGATCACAGCGACGCTGACACCCCGCGCTGCTGCGTGCTGAAGCGGCGCTTGACCGGGGTGGTGGAGGTTTCGCGCAGGGTCAGCGTCCGGGCGGCGGTGCGGCCCTCGTAGGGGGCGGGCTCCGCCATCAGGTAGGCCACCGACACCTTGGTGCGCTCGGGTGTCAGCACCGCGGGTACCACCGGGATGGCCAGGGCCGCGGTTGCCAGCACCTGGGCCAGCGCCCGCTGCGGGCGCAGCGCCGGCGCCTGCAGCAGCGAGGCCACGATCCCGCTCAGTGGCCGGCCCGTGCCGGTGGGCCGTGCCGCGGGGCGGGCGGGCGTCGGCGCCGCGGCGGGCACGTCCGCAAACTGGAGCTCGTCCGGCGTCAGCCACAGGCCGTGGCGGCGCAGCCAGGCGCCGATCTCGGGACGGCTGGTCCACACCGCCAGCGGCACGGCCAGCAGCAGCGGCAGCCACACCGGCGCCAGCGTCGGCACTTCCACCAGCCAGGCCACGGCCGCGGCCGGCAGGGCCCAGGGACCGAAGCGGCGCAGCGCGTCGCCCCAGCGCAGGGCCACCGCGTCGCGCGAGGGCGACTTCCAGTCCAGCTTCAGGCCCGTGAGCGCGCCCACCACGAACACCGTGTGCGCGAGCATGCGCAGCGGCGCCTGCAGGGCCGACAGCAGCGCTTCCAGCAGCGCGCCGGCCACCAGCCGCACCGCGCCGCCGAACTGCGCTGCCTGGCCGCGGCGCAGGATCAGCGCCACGCCCAGCGCCCGGGGCGCGGCCAGCATCGCCAGCGTCAGCACCCACAGCACCGGCGCGCCGGAGAAGACGTGGGTGGCACCGTCGTCGGCGGCCAGCACGCCCAGGCCCATGAACAGCAGCCACAGCGGCGAGGCGACGTAGGACAGCGCACCGCTGATGAACATGGCGCGGTGCACCGGCGCGAAGCCCGGCTCGGCCACCAGCCATGCGTTCTGCAGGTTGCCCTGGCACCAGCGGCGGTCGCGTTGCAACTCGTCGAGCAGGTGCGCCGGCGGCTGCTCGAAGCTGCCGGGCAGGTCCACCAGCCAGACCTCGTAGCCGGCGCGGCGCATCAGCGCGGCCTCCACGAAGTCGTGCGACAGGATCTCGCCGCGCAGGCCGCCGCGCCCAGGCAGCGGCGCCAGCGCGCAGTGCTGCATGAAGGGCTCCACGCGCAGCATCGCGTTGTGGCCCCAGTAGTGGGACTCGCCCAGTTGCCAGCAGCGCAGGCCCGCGCCGAACAGCGGCGCCGCGACGCGGCCGAGGAACTGCTGCGCGCGCGCATGCAGCGTGTCGTGGCCGCGCGCCACGGGCTGCGTCTGCAGGATGCCCACGCGCGGGTGCTGCTCCATGAGCCCGCGCATGCTCACCAGGCACTCGCCGCTCATCACGCTGTCGGCGTCCAGCACCACCATGTAGCGGTACAGCGCGCCCCAGCGGCGGCAGAAGTCGGCCACGTTGCCGGCCTTGCGCTTGGTGCGGCGGCGGCGATGGCGGTAGTAGATGCGCTCGCCCAGGCCCGCGCCCAGTTGCGCGCGCAGCGCCTGCCACGCGCGCAGCTCGGCGGCGCGCAGCGCGGGGTCGCTGGTGTCGGAGAGGATGAAGACGTCGAACGCGTCGTCCTGGCCCGTGGCGCGCAGCGACTCGCAGGTGTCGCGCAGCCCGGCGATGACGGTGTCGATGTCCTCGTTGCAGATGGGCATGGCCAGCGCCACGCGCGCGGTCGGGTCGGGCGCCGCGCCGGCGGCCAGCCGTTCGGCCGAGAGCGCGTGCGGGTCGCCGCGCAGCAGGCTCAGGTAGCCGGCCAGCGCGGTGAAGCAGCCGGCGCTGACCCAGCCGAAGAGCAGGAAGAACAGCAGCAGGTGAGCGGCTTCGATCCAGTCCAGCCCGTCCGCGGCGGCCGGTTGCGCCAGCACCAGTGTGGCGGCGGCGGCGGACAGGCCCACGGCCGCGAGCAGCCCGGTGCGGCGCCGCCGCGCGGCTTCCGTCCAGGGTTGCGGGGCCGGCATGCGCTCGCGCGAGCGGGCGCGTTCACCCCCGCCGGTACCGCGCAGCAGCGATTGCAGCGCGGCGCTGGGGCCGAACCAGCGGCGGGGAGTCATGGGCCGTCTCTTCAAAGACGGCATGGTGGCGGCGCGGGCCGCGGTGTTTTGGTCGACGCTCATTGCGGCTGGATGGCGTGGCTCCATGTTTTTCTCAGCACCTGGGTGCCCAATTGAAGGAAGACGCGCAGCTCCACAGGTTGCGTGCGCGCCGGACACCGCCGAAGCGGCGTCACGCACCCACCGCCGTAAAACGACGGGCGGTGGGCGTTGACCTGGTCGGCCTCAGTGCTGGCCCGGGTGGCAGGCTTTGCCACTTGGGCCGGCGCCAAGGCCGATGGCGTCAGTAACGTGTAAGCACCGAAAACGACTACACGTTCCGAGGTGTTTTCGCATTCCGTGCTGCCCAGCCACCGTGGCGCGAGCCCGCATGCGTGCTCGCGCAACCTGGTCGCCGGGCCATCCCATGCCTGCACGGCGTTGCCTGCCGCCAAACACTTGGCGGGCGAAAAAGGCAAAACGCTTCTGAGGGGGCGCCACCGTGAAGTGGCGCTGGGGGATGGATTCATGGGGTCCGGAGTGGCACGAAACGTGCCGGGGAGGTGCACCCGATCGGGGCAGGGCAAGACTAGCCGGGTGCTTTTGGACGCAACGTTTCCGGGGCGCCCGGGGTGAAACGAGTTGTGGTGCCTCCGCGGGCCGCCCGGCGATGCCCGCGCGCGGGTCCGGGACTCGGGAATACCCAGGGGCGGCGTGGCACACTCGCGCGCTTTCTCAGACCCCCGGGATCGACCGAGTTGGAAAAAATCCTGTTGCAGATTGCGGACGAGCTGAAGGTTCGGCCCGCGCAAGTGCAGGCGGCCGTGGAGCTGCTCGATGGCGGTGCCACCGTGCCCTTCATCGCCCGTTACCGCAAGGAAGTCACCGGCGCCCTGGACGACATCCAGCTGCGCGAGCTGGAAGCCCGGCTGTCCTACCTGCGCGAGCTGGAGGACCGCCGCGGGGCGGTGCTCAAGAGCATCGAGGAGCAGGGCAAGCTCACGCCGGAGCTGCGCGCGGCCATCCTGGCCGTGCCCACCAAGCAGGAGCTCGAAGACCTGTACCTGCCCTACAAGCCCAAGCGCCGCAGCAAGGGGCTGATCGCGCGCGAGGCGGGGCTGGAGCCGCTGGCCGACAAGCTGCTGGCCGACCCCATGCTCGACCCGCTGGCCGAGGCCGCCGCCTTCCTCAACCCCGAGGCGGGCTTCGCCGACGCCTTCGCCGTGCTCGACGGCGTGCGCGACCTGCTCTCCGAGCGCTGGGCCGAGGACGCCGCGCTGGTGGGCCCGCTGCGCGAGTGGCTGTGGGCCGAAGGCTTCATTCGCAGCAAGCGCGTCGAGGGCAAGGACGAGAACAACGCCGACGTCGCCAAGTACCGCGACTACTTCGACCACCAGGAGCCGATCCGCGGCATGCCCTCGCACCGCGCGCTGGCGGTGTTCCGCGGGCGGGCGCAGGAGATCCTGGACGCGCGGCTGGTGCTGGACGAGGAACTCGTGCCGGGCCAGCCCTCGCTGGCCGAGGGCAAGATCGCCATCCACCTGGGCTGGAGCCACCGCAAGCGCCCGGCCGACGAGCTGATCCGCAAGACCATCGCCTGGACCTGGAAGGTCAAGCTCAGCCTGAGCCTGGAGCGCGACCTGTTCTCGCGCCTGCGCGAGGAGGCGGAAGCGGTGGCGATCAAGGTCTTCGCCGAGAACCTGCGCGACCTGCTGCTGGCCGCGCCCGCGGGCAAGCGCGTGGTGATGGGGCTGGACCCGGGCATCCGCACCGGCGTGAAGGTGGCGGTGGTGAGCGACACCGGCAAGGTGCTGGACACGGCCACCGTCTATCCGCACGAGCCGCGGCGCGACTGGGACGGCGCGCTGCACACGCTGCAGCGGCTGTGCGCCGCGCACGGCGTGAACCTGATCGCCATCGGCAACGGCACCGCCAGCCGCGAGACCGACAAGCTCGCCGGCGACCTCATCAAGCGGCTGCAGCAGCTCGCGCCCGACGCGCACGTGGAGAAGGTCGTGGTGAGCGAGGCGGGCGCGTCGGTCTACTCGGCCAGCGAGTTCGCCAGCAAGGAGCTGCCGGAGCTGGACGTGAGCCTGCGCGGCGCGGTGAGCATCGCGCGCCGGCTGCAGGACCCGCTGGCGGAGCTGGTGAAAATCGAGCCCAAGAGCATCGGCGTGGGCCAGTACCAGCACGACGTGAACCAGGGCCAGCTCGCGCGCACGCTGGACGCGGTGGTGGAGGACTGCGTCAACGGCGTGGGCGTGGACCTCAACACCGCCTCGGCGCCGCTGCTGTCACGCGTCTCGGGCCTGTCGGCCACGGTGGCGGCCTCGGTGGTGCGCTGGCGCGACCAGCACGGCGCCTTCCGCAACCGGCGCCAGCTGCTGGACGTCACGGGGCTGGGCCCCAAGACCTTCGAGCAGGCCGCCGGCTTCCTGCGCATCCGCGACGGCGACAACCCGCTGGACATGTCGGGCGTGCACCCGGAGACCTACCCGGTGGTGGAAAAGATCATCGCCGCGGCCGGGCGGCCGATCCGCGACCTGATGGGCAACACCGACGTCATCGCCAAGCTCAAGCCCGAGGCCTTCGCCGACGAGCGCTTCGGCGCCATCACGGTCAAGGACATCCTGGGCGAGCTGCTCAAGCCCGGGCGCGACCCGCGGCCGGACTTCAAGGTGGCGCGCTTCAACGAGGGCGTGGAGGACATCAAGGACCTGCAGCCCGGCATGGTGCTGGAGGGCACGGTGAGCAACGTGGCGCAGTTCGGCGCCTTCGTGGATCTGGGCGTGCACCAGGACGGCCTGGTGCACGTGAGCCAGCTCGCCAACAAGTTCGTGGCCGACGCGCGCGAGGTGGTCAAGACCGGCGACATCGTCAAGGTGCGCGTGGTGGAGGTGGACCTGGCGCGCGGGCGCATCGCGCTGAGCATGCGCACCGACGCGGGCGCCCAGCGCGGCGGCGCGGCGGGCGGCGCGGGCGGCAACGCCTTCCGCCCGGCCGGGCGCAACGAGCGCGCCGGGCGCGGCCAGGGCGGCGCACCGGCGCCGCAGGGCGCGATGGCGGCGGCTTTCGCGAAGCTGCAGAAGCGCGGCTGAGCGCGGGCCGGCGGGCAGGGCGACGACGGCGGCTAAGCTGCGGCCTGGCGTCCTGCCCGGCGCTTTCATGGGCATGCCGGCTGCAGGACCGTGCCGCGGTCGCGCTATCGTTGCGGCCTCATCCACGTTGGCATGGAGAACCTCATGAAGGTGTTGAGCTGGAGCAGGGTTGTGGGCTTGGCGGCGCTGGCCGCGGCATTGGCAGGTTGCGCCGGGCACGGCCGCGGCGGGCCGGAGGGCGCCATGGGCGGCCCCGGCGGTGGGGGCGGCATGATGATGCCCTCCGCGATGGCGACGCTCTCGCCCACGCAGGGCCAGACGGCCAGCGGCCAGGTGATGTTCCACGACATGGGCGGGCACTTGATGGCGCACGCGCGCCTCACCGGCCTCAAGCCCAACGCCGAGCACGGCTTCCACGTGCACGAGAAGGGCGACTGCTCCGCGCCTGACGCCACCAGCGCCGGTGGCCACTTCAACCCTGACAACCAGCCGCACGGCGGGCAGGACGTCGCGCACCACGCCGGCGACATGCCCAACGTGCGCACCGACGCCAACGGCAACGCGGACGTGCGCATCATGCTGCAGGGCGTTTCCGTGGGCGGCGCCACTGGCGACATCGTGGGCCGCGCGGTGGTGGTGCACGCGCAGCCCGACGATTACCGCTCGCAGCCCGCGGGCAACTCGGGTCCGCGCATCGCCTGCGGCGTCATCGCGCGGCGCTGAGCCGGCGCCCGGGGCGCCGACGCGCGGGGCTCTCCGGGGCCTCGGCGCGGCGGGCACAACAACCGGTTGCAGTTCGGCCATCAACCGGCCGTGGCCGCGGCGCGTTGCTTCCTTCAGGCGCGCCACGTTCCGGCGCGTGGAGCAACGAATGCAATCGAAGTGGGTCACCGTGGCGCTGTCCATGGCGGTGTTGGCGGGCTGCGCGCAGCAGCCGGTGGGGCGGGCGCCGGCTTATCCGTCGCCCGGCTATGGCTGGGGGGCGCAGCCCCAGCCCCAGCCCCAGCCGACCAGCGTGCAGTACGGCCAGGTCACGCGCATCGAGCGGGTGGGCGGCGAGGCCAGCGGCAGCGGTGCCGTCATTGGTGGCGTGGTCGGCGCGGTGGTGGGTCGGCAGCTGGGCCACGGTTCTTCAGGGCGCAATACCGGCACCGTGCTGGGCGCGGTGGGCGGCGCGCTGATCGGGCACCAGATCGAGCGCGGGCAGAGCGGCAACGGGGCCATTCGCGTGTCGGTGCAATTCGACAACGGCAGCGCACGCGCCTTCGATTACGCCGAGCTGGGCGACTTGCGCGTGGGTGACCGGGTCTGGCTGCAGGACGGGCAGCTCTACCGCTACTGATCTTGGACAGGGGTCAGGCCGACTGATTTAGAATCAGTGCCTTCCCCGAATCCAGCAAGAGCGAGAAAGGCACCTTGGTTATGACACCGCGAACTTCGACCTTCGCTGAGGTTTCGTAGTCGCTGCCGCGCGTCATTCCCTTGCCTTTTCGTTCCTGAAGCGCGGTCTCCCACCGCGCTTTTTCATTTCCGGAGTCCCCTGATGATCGCCATCCAGCTGCCCGACGGTTCGCGCCGCGAGTTCCCCGCACCCGTCACCATCGCCGAAGTGGCTGCCTCCATCGGCCCCGGCCTGGCCAAGGCGGCGCTGGGCGGGCGCATCGGCCACGGCAAGGAAGCCAGGCTGGTGGACCTAAGCCACCGCATCGAGCAGGACACGCCGCTGGCCATCGTCACCGACAAGGACGAGGACGGGCTGGAGCTCATCCGCCACTCCACGGCGCACCTGCTGGCCTACGCGGTGAAGGAGCTGTACCCGGAGGCGCAGGTCACCATCGGGCCGGTCATCGAAAACGGCTTCTATTACGACTTCTCGTACAAGCGCCCGTTCACGCCCGAGGACCTGCAGGCGATCGAAAAGCGCATGGCCGAGCTGGCCAAGAAGGACGAGAAGGTCACGCGCCGCGTGCTGCCGCGCGACGAGGCCGTAGCCTATTTCAAGGGCCTGGGCGAGGACTACAAGGCCGAGCTCATCAGCAGCATTCCGCAGGGCGAGGACGTGTCGCTGTACCGCGAGGGCAGCTTCGAGGACCTGTGCCGCGGCCCGCACGTGCCGTCCACGGGCAAGCTCAAGCACTTCAAGCTGATGAAGGTGGCCGGCGCCTACTGGCGTGGTGACCACCGCAACGAGATGCTGCAGCGCATCTACGGCACGGCCTGGGCCTCGAAGGACGACCTGCAGCAGTACCTACACCGGCTGGAGGAGGCCGAGAAGCGCGACCACCGCAAGCTCGGCCGCGAGCTGGACCTGTTCCACATCGACGACCACGCGCCGGGCGTGGTGTTCTGGCATCCCAAGGGCTGGACGGTGTGGCAGGAGGTGGAGCAGTACATGCGCCGCGTCTACCGCGACAACGGCTACCTCGAGGTCAAGGGGCCGCAGATCATCGACCGCTCGCTGTGGGAGGCCACGGGCCACTGGGACAAGTACCGCGACAACATGTTCACGACGGAGTCGGAGAAGCGCGACTACGCGCTCAAGCCGATGAACTGTCCGGGGCACATCCTGATCTTCAAGCAGGGCATCAAGAGCTACCGCGACCTGCCGCTGCGCTATGGCGAGTTCGGTCAGTGTCACCGCAACGAGCCCAGTGGCGGCCTGCACGGGATCATGCGTGTGCGCGGCTTCACGCAGGATGACGGCCACATCTTCTGCACCGAGGACATGATCCTGGACGAGTGCGTGGCCTACACGGCGCTGCTGCAGAAGGTCTACAAGGACTTCGGCTTCACCGACATCCTCTACAAGGTCGCTACGCGGCCGGAGGCGCGCATCGGCTCCGACGAGATCTGGGACAAGGCCGAGCAGGCGCTGATCGAGAGCCTCAAGCGCTCGGGCTGCGACTACGTCATCGCTCCTGGCGATGGCGCCTTCTACGGCCCGAAGATCGAGTACACGCTCAAGGACGCGCTGGGCCGGCAGTGGCAGTGCGGCACGATGCAGGTCGACTTCTCCATGGCGCAGCGCCTGGGTGCGGAGTACGTGGCCGAGTCCGGCGAGCGCCGCACGCCGGTGATGCTGCACCGCGCTATCGTTGGCAGCTTGGAGCGTTTCATCGGCATCCTCATTGAGCAGCACGCCGGCGCGCTGCCGGCCTGGCTGTCTCCGACGCAGGTCGTGGTGGCCTGCATCACGGACTCGCAGGCGGATTACGCGCAGGAAGTGGTGAAAGCGCTGCAAAAACAAGGAGTTAGGGCGCAGGCCGATTTGCGCAATGAGAAGATCACGTATAAAATCCGCGAGCACTCTTTGCAAAAGGTTCCGTTCATCCTCGTCGTGGGCGACAAGGAGAAGGCAAACGGGGCTGTTGCGGTGCGCGCCCGGGGCAACCAGGACCTTGGGGTGATGAGCTCGACCGACTTCAGCCAAAAGATCGCCGAGGCCATCGCCAACAAGGGCTGAGCGGCCCCGTTTCGCGTTCTGACCGATCCATGGCCGCCGCCTTCGGCTGACAAGAGGTTCCAACCATCGCTACTTTTTTCGACCGTCGCACTCCGAATGCCGAGCGCAAGCACCGGCTGAACCGGGAGATCATGGCGCCTCAGGTGCGTCTCAACGGCCCCAATAACGAGCCGTTGGGCATCGTGAGCATCCAGGATGCGTTGCGGATGGCCGGTGAGGCCGACGTTGATCTGGTTGAGATCGCTGCCACGGCTGATCCCCCGGTGTGCCGGCTGATGGACTACGGCAAGTTCAAGTACCAGGAGCAGAAGAAGGCTGCCGAGGCCAAGGCCAAGCAGAAGGTCATCGAGGTCAAGGAAGTCAAGTTCCGCCCCGGTACCGACGAAGGCGACTACGCGATCAAGATGCGCAACCTGCGCCGCTTCATCGCGGAAGACGGCGACAAGGGCAAGGTCACGCTGCGTTTCCGTGGTCGCGAGATCACGCACCAGGAAATCGGCATGCGCTTGCTGGAGCGCATTCGCGATGAACTCGCCGACGTGGCGGTGGTCGAGCACATGCCCAAGCTCGAAGGCCGCCAGATGATCATGGTGCTGGCGCCGCGGCGCAAGTAAGCGCCAGCACAAGCAGGGTTCGGCACCGTCGGTCTGGTCACCGGCGGTGCCAACGGTCCGATTGCCGGCGTTTTGGCGGCGATCGTGACACCAGAAGCCGTTGCGGGCCAACAAGCACCGCGGATGAGTTTTCCGCGGTCGCCCGCAAGGGTCACTTACAAGGAGCAGTCATGCCCAAGATGAAGACCAAGAGCAGCGCGAAGAAGCGTTTTCGCGTTCGTCCGGGTGGTACCGTGAAGCGCGGTCAGGCGTTCAAGCGCCACATCCTCACCAAGAAGACCACGAAGAACAAGCGCCAGCTGCGTGGCGCTGCCAACGTGCATGAGACCAACATGGGCCACATCGCTGCGATGCTGCCCTTCGCTGGCCTCTGAGCTTCAAGGTTAAAGGAGTAGAACCATGCCTCGCGTCAAACGTGGTGTAACCGCCCGCGCCCGTCATAAGAAGGTCCTGGCCCTGGCCAAGGGCTTCCGCGGCCGCCGCAAGAACGTCTTCCGCATCGCCAAGCAGGCGGTGATGAAGGCAGGCCAGTACGCCTACCGTGACCGCCGTGCCAAGAAGCGCGTGTTCCGTCAGCTGTGGATCGCCCGTATCAACGCGGCTTCCCGCTCGCTCGGCGTGACCTACAGCAAGTTCATGGCCGGCCTGAAGAAGGCCCAGATCGACATCGACCGCAAGGTCCTGGCCGACCTGGCCGTCAACGATCCGGCCGCCTTCGGCAGCATCGTCGAGAAGGTGAAGGCCCAGCTCGCCTGAGTCACGCCCGTGGCGGCCTGACCGTCCCGCGCGGCGGTCCGATCGCCGCGCGCTGTCCCGGTCCTGTCATGGACCGGACGCATCCTCTGAAGGCCGGCACCTGGTGACCGGCCTTTTTTATCGTCCTGTCCAGCATCCCATGAACGACCTCGATCCCCTGGTGTCGTCCGCGCGCGCCGACTTTGCAGCCGCCGCGACGCCGGCCGAGCTGGAGAACGCCAAGGCGCGCTACCTCGGCAAGACCGGCCGCCTCACCGACTTGATGAAGGGCCTGGCCGCGCTGCCGCCCGAGCAGAAGAAGGCCCGCGGCGCCGAGATCAATGCCCTGAAGCAGCAGGTCGAAGCCGCCCTCAACGCGCGTCGCCAGGCGCTGGCCGACGCGGAGCTGGAGCGCCAGCTGCAGGCCGAGGCGCTGGACGTGACGTTGCCCGGGCGCCGCCGCGGCAGCGGCGGGCTGCACCCGGTCTCGCGCACCCTGGAGCGCATCGAGTCCATCTTTGGCTCCATGGGCTTCGCCGTGGCCGACGGCCCCGAGATCGAGAACGACTGGTTCAACTTCACCGCGCTGAACACGCCCGCCGACCACCCGGCGCGCTCGATGCACGACACCTTCTACGTCGATGCCCGGGGCCCTGCCGGCGGCTACCTGCTGCGCACGCACACCAGCCCGATGCAGGTGCGCCACGCGGTGCAGCACGTCAAGGCGCATGCGGGCAAGGGCGTCGAGATGCCCGAGATCCGCGTCATCGCGCCGGGCCGCACCTACCGCGTGGACAGCGACGCCACGCACTCGCCGATGTTCCACCAGTGCGAAGGCCTGTGGATCGGCCGCAACGTCAGCTTCAAGGACCTGAAGGCGGTCTTCGCCGACTTCTTCCGCAACTTCTTCGAGACGGACGATCTGCAGATCCGCTTCCGTCCGTCCTTCTTCCCCTTCACCGAGCCCTCGGCCGAGGTGGACATCGCCTTCAGCAGCGGCCCGCTCAAGGGCCGCTGGCTGGAAGTCGCGGGCTCGGGCCAGGTGCATCCGAACGTGGTGCGCAACTTCGGGCTCGATCCGGAAGAGTTCATCGGCTTCGCCTTCGGCATGGGCCCGGACCGGCTGACCATGCTGCGCTACGGCGTCAATGACCTGCGCCTGTTCTTCGACGGCGACCTGCGCTTCCTCTCGCAGTTCAAGTAAAGGCTGAGATCGACCATGCAATTTCCCGAGTCCTGGCTGCGCGCGTTCTGCAACCCGCCGCTGAGCACTGCCGAGCTGGCCGACACCCTGACCATGGCCGGCCTGGAGGTGGAAGAGCTGCGCCCGGCCGCTCCCGCCTTCAGCCGCATCGTGGTGGGCGAGATCCTGGAAGCCGAGCAGCACCCCAACGCCGACCGCCTGCGCGTGTGCAAGGTCAACGCCGGCGAGTTTTCCAAGGACGGCCCGCTGCAGATCGTCTGCGGCGCACCCAACGCCCGCGCCGGCATCCGGGTGCCGCTGGCGCTGGTGGGCGCCGAGCTGCCCCCGGGCGAGGACGGCAAACCCTTCCAGATCAAGCTGGGCAAGCTGCGCGGCGTGGAGAGCCACGGCATGCTGTGCTCCGCGCGCGAGCTGCAACTGTCCGATGAGCACGGCGGCTTGCTGGAGCTGGCGGCCGACGCCCCCGTGGGCGCCGACGTGCGCGAGGTGCTCAACCTCGACGACACGCTGTTCACGCTCAAGCTCACGCCCAACCTGGCGCACTGCCTGAGCGTGTACGGCATCGCGCGCGAAGTCTCCGCGCTCACCGGCACGCCGCTGCAGACACCGCGCTTCGAGCCCGTGCCTGCGGCGCATGATGCGCGGCTGCCGGTGCGCATCGAAGCCGCCGACCTGTGCGGCCGCTTCTCCGGCCGTGTCATCCGCGGCATCAATCTGAAAGCCCAGACGCCGGCGTGGATGGTGGAGCGCCTGGCGCGTTGCGGCCAGCGCTCGGTCAGCCCGCTGGTGGACATCTCGAACTACGTGATGTTCGAGTACGGCCGGCCCAGCCACATCTTCGACCTCGACAAGATCCACGACAACTTGGTCGTGCGCTGGGGCCGCCAGGGCGAGCAGCTGAAGCTGCTCAACGGCAACACCATCGAGCTCGACGAGCAGGTTGGCGTGATCGCCGACGCGCAGGCGGTGGAGTCGCTGGCCGGCATCATGGGCGGCGACGCCACGGCCGTCTCCGACGACACGCGCAACGTCTACGTCGAGGCCGCCTTCTGGTGGCCGCAGGCGGTGGCAGGCCGCTCGCGCCGCTTCAACTTCAGCACCGACGCGGGCCACCGCTTCGAGCGCGGTGTCGATCCGGCGCTGACGGTGGAGCACATCGAGCACCTGACGCGGCTGATCCTGGACATCTGCGGCGGCCAGGCCGGCCCGATCGACGACCAGGTCACGCGGCTGCCCGAGCGCAAGCCCGTGACGCTGCGCGTGGCACGCGCAGCGCGCGTGATCGGCATGCCTCTCACGCAGGCGCAGTGCGCCGAGGTGTTCCGCCGCCTGGGCCTGGAGTTCAGCGAAGGCGAGGGCACGCTCACCGTCACGCCGCCGACCTGGCGCTTCGACCTGCAGATCGAGGAAGACCTGATCGAGGAAGTGATCCGCGTCGTCGGCTTCAACAACCTGCCCGATACGCCGCCGATCGCGCCGGTCACGGCCCATGTGCGCCCGGAGAACCAGCGCAGCACGCATGCGCTGCGCCACCTGATGGCGGACCTGGACTACCAGGAAACGATCAACTTCAGCTTCGTCGAGGAGCGCTGGGAGCAGGAGCTGGCCGGCAATGCCGACCCGATCCGCGTGCTCAACCCCATCGCCGCGCCGCTGGCGGTGATGCGCTCCAGCCTGTTGGGCAGCCTGGTGAACGTGCTGCGCTACAACCTGGCGCGCAAGGCGCCGCGCGTGCGCGTGTTCGAGATCGGCCGCGTGTTCCGGCGCGATGCCTCGGTGACCGACAGCGACACCAGCGTCGCTGGCGTGCGCCAGCCGCGGCGCCTGGCGGGCCTGGCCTTCGGCAGCGAGCACGATCTGCAATGGGGCCAGCGCGAGCGCGGCGTGGATTTCTTCGACGTCAAGGGCGATGTGGAAGCGCTGCTGGCGCCGCTGCAGCCGAAGTTCGTGGCCGACACCCATCCGGCGCTGCACCCCGGGCGCAGCGCGCGCGTGGAAATCGATGGCGTGAGCGTCGGCTGGATCGGCGAGCTGCATCCGCGCTGGCGCCAGGCCTACGAGCTGCCGCAGGCGCCGGTGCTGTTCGAGCTGGAGCTCGACGCGCTGCTGCACCGTCCGGTGCCCGAGTTCAAGCCTATCCCGCGCCAGCAGTCGGCCGTGCGCGACGTGGCGCTGGTGGCCCGTGAAGACCTCGGCCATGATGCGCTGATGAGCGTCATCCTCGACGACGACAGCGCCCTGGTGCGCTCGGCCAAGCTGTTCGATCTCTACAAGCCCGCCACGCCGGTGGCCGGCATCGAGGCGGGCGAGCGCAGCCTGGCAGTGCGGGTGGAGCTGCTCGATCCGGAGGCCACGCTCACCGATGAGCGCATCGACGCTGCCGTCGCCGCGCTGTTGCAGCGGCTGCAGCAGCGCCTGGGTGTGCGGCTGCGCGGCTGAGGAGGGGACGAAGGACCATGAACGACATCACCAATCCGCCCGAGTCCGTGTTGCTGCCCAGCATCGAGACGCCGACGCTGACCAAGGCCGAGCTGTCCGAGCTGCTGTTCGAGCGGCTGGGCCTGAACAAGCGCGAGTCCAAGGACATGGTGGAGGCCTTCTTCGACATCCTGCACGGCGCGCTGGTGCAGGGCCAGGAAGTGAAGCTCTCGGGCTTCGGCAACTTCAATATCCGCCGCAAGGCGCCGCGCCCGGGCCGCAACCCGCGCACCGGCGAGACCATCCCCATCAACGCGCGCAACGTCGTCACTTTCCATGCGAGCCACAAGCTCAAGGGGCTGGTGCAGGGCGATGCCGACGCCCACGACGACGCCGAGTGAGGGCGTGAGCGCGGACCGCCGGTCAGCCGGGCTGTTCAGCCGTTGCGCCGCTTCTGCTGAGCGCAGCGGCTGGGGCTTCCACATGGCTCCCCTGTGATGGACAAGACGCCGCCGCCGGACAAGGCCTCGCTGCCCGAAATCCCCGCCAAGCGCTACTTCACCATCGGCGAGGTCAGCGAGCTCTGCGGCGTCAAACCTTACGTGCTGCGCTACTGGGAGCAGGAGTTCTCGCAGCTCAAGCCCATGAAGCGTCGCGGCAACCGGCGCTACTACCAGCACCATGAGGTGCTGCTGATCCGCCGAATCCGGGACCTGCTCTACGAGCAGGGCTTCACCATCAACGGCGCGCGCAACCGTCTGGCCGATGAATCTCCGCGCGGCGCCGCATTGCGCGCCGCCTCCCAGGCACTGGCTGCGGAGCCGGAGCTGCTGGAAACGGAGGCGGTGGCCGAGGATCTGTCGGAATTCCCGCTGTCCACCAACGGCGGCCATGCCGATTTGCTGGACGAGTTGCGTGCGGAGCTTTTTCAGATTCGCGCGCTGCTTGACCAGAAATAGCAGATTGGTGTTATACTTTCAGCTTCAGTCGTCGGGGTGTAGCGCAGCCTGGTAGCGCACTTGCATGGGGTGCAAGGGGTCGCGAGTTCGAATCCCGCCACCCCGACCAAAAAAGCCAAAGCCCGGTGTCCACAAGACACCGGGCTTTTCGCTTTTGGCCAGGCATTGCAGGCGCGCCCCGCGCTGGCGTCCATGGGCAGCGCGTGCCGCCGTTGCGCAGCGAGGGCGTACGAGGGGCGCGGCAACCAGCGCCTGCCGGCGGTGGACGTGCACATGCCGCGCATGAGGACACAGTTGTGGTCGCAACCCCGAAGGTTGTGCGTGAAACCTTTTGCGCAGTTGAAGAACCGCATCTGAAATGCGGTATACTTTCAGCTTCAGCAGTCGGGGTGTAGCGCAGCCTGGTAGCGCACTTGCATGGGGTGCAAGGGGTCGCGAGTTCGAATCCCGCCACCCCGACCAAAGAAACAGCCGAAGCCCGGTGTCCACAAGACACCGGGCTTTTTGCTGTTTGCGCCATGACTTTCGCCAGTGTTTGCCTTTTTCGTCCCGTCCTAGTCTGACGCGCTCGGACAGGGCGTCCGGATTTGCGGAGGCGACATGGCAAAGAAGGCTTTGTGCATCGGCATCAATGACTATCCCGGCACCGGGATGGATCTCCAGGGCTGCGTCAACGACGCCCGGGACTGGGCCCAGGAGCTGCAGCAGCGCGGCTTCAGCGTGTCGATGCTGCTGGACGGGCAGGCCACCAAGGCGGCGATGGCTCAGGCCATGGGCAGCCTGATCGAGCAGGCCCAGCCTGGCGACCTGGTCGTCATCACCTATTCCGGCCACGGCACCTACGTGCCCGATATGGACGGCGACGAGGTGGACGGCCTGGACGAGGCGCTGTGCCCGTACGACATCCGCAGCGAGAGCGCACTCACCGACGACGAGATCCACGAGCTGTTCCTGCGTCGCCACTCAAAGGTGAAGCTGGTGCTGATCTCCGACAGCTGCCACTCCGGCACCGTCACCCGCGCGGCGCAGGACGTCGACGCCGATCCGCGCGCCACCCGCGCGCGATTCATGCCCATCGGCAACTGGATGGACGATGCGGCGCTGCCGCGCGGCGCCGGCAACACGCCGCTGCGGCGGCTGCCGCCGGTGCAGGGCGAAAGCCCGCTGGCCAAGCTGGTGGCGCGCCGCAGCGGCGACCTGCTGCTCTCAGGCTGCCAGGAGGGCCCGGACAACTTCAGCTACGACGCCTTCATCAACGGGCGTTTCAACGGTGCCTTCACCTACTACGCGCTCAAGGCGCTGCGCAGACTGGGTGCGGACGCGACCTATGCGACGTGGCACGAGGCCATCACGCCCGCACAGCTGCCGTCGGTGAGCTATCCGCAGGTGCCTCAGCTCGTCGGTGCCGCGGCGGCACGGCGTTCCAAGGTGTTCGGCTGAACGAATCGGGGAGCACGGTCCATGGCGCAAGTTCTCGAAGTCCAGGGGTGGGAGGCGGCGCGCAAGGTCCAGCCGGCATTCCTGAACAATGCAGGAAGATCCGCCGATGCCGGTGCGCGCGATGAGCTGCTGCCCGACGGCTTGGTGGAGGTGACCAGCGCCGTGCTCGTGGGACCGGCTTCGCGCGAGGCTGGCACGGGCGTGCCCGTGCGCACGATCGAGGCGGCGGACGGCGAGGTGCTGCTGCTGGAGCTGGAGGACGGCAGCACGCTGGTCACCAGCGCGGCGCAGTTGCGCGCCAGCCTGCAGCGCAGCCATCCCGAGTGGGTGACGGGCGACACCATCCGGCTCGACCTGCTCAACCAGGCCAGCGGCGGGCCGTCCCGCGGCCTGATGGGCGACGTGGCGAAGGCGGTAGTGAAGCGGGTGTTCACCGCCGTGCTGCGCGGTGACCTCGACTCGGGCGAGCTGTTCAGGAACGTGGGCGTCGATGCCGCGGTGCTGGGCTTGTCCTGGGCCGGCACCAAGGCGCTGATGCACGCCCTGGAAAGCAAGGCCGTAAAGAACGAGGGCTTGTGTGCATGGAGCGATGCCCAGGGCGGGACGCCCACGCTCAGGCCCGTGGAGACCGGCCATTTCGACAAGTACAAGGACGAGCGCATGCTGGTGTTCGTGCACGGCACGGCCTCCAGCACCCTGGGCAGCTTCGGCGACCTGCAGGGCGCCGACTCCGAGGCGTGGCCCGCGCTCAAGAGCGCCTATCCCGGCGGCATCTACGCGCTGGAACACCGCACACTTTCGGAAAGCCCCATCGAAAACGCCGTCGCGCTGGTCAAGGCGCTGCCGCGAGGCGCACGCGTCAGCCTGGTGTCGCATTCGCGCGGCGGGCTGGTGGCGGACCTGTTGTGCATCCGCGACTTCGGTGGCTTGATCGACGAGTACCGCCGCGATGCCGCATTCACGGGCCTGGGCAGCGCCGGCAGCGAACGCCGCCTGCCGCAAGGATCGTCGCTGGACGGTGAGCTGGAACAGGGCCACGCCGAGCAACGCGAGCAACTCATGAAGCTCGCGACGCTGCTGAAGGACAAGCAGCTGACCGTCGAGCGCTACGTGCGCGTGGCTGCGCCGGCCAACGGTACGCGGCTGGCAAGCGGCAACTTCGACCTCTTCCTCTCAAGCATCCTGAGCCTGCTGGGCTTGAGTCCGTGGTTCTTCGGCAACCCGCTGTACTCGGCTTTCAAGCGCGTGGTGCTGGAAATTGCAAACCGGCGCACCGACCCGCACATGGTGCCCGGCATCGAGGCCATGCTGCCGGACTCGCCGCTGGCGCGGTTGCTGCGCGAGGCACAGGTGCAGTCCGGCATCGCCATGGGGCTGATCGCCGGCGACGCCGAAGGCGGCAGTGCGCTGGCCCGGCTGGGCGTGCTGCTCACCGACTTCCTGCTCTTCGACCAGGTGGACAACGACCTGGTGGTGGACACGCCCGCCATGCTCGCCGGCATCGCGGCCCGCAGCGGTGCTCGGGCGCTGCTGGAGCGCAGCAGCGCCACCACGCATTTCCGTTACTTCAGCAACCTCGACACCCGATGCGCCTTGCGCGACTGGCTGGTGAGCGAAAGGCCCCAGGAGTTACCGGCCTTCGTGGACTTGCCGCAGGACCTGGCCACGCTGGAGGCCGAGCTCGAGCGTTCGCTGCAGGTGCAGACCCGCGACGCGGCGGCCCAGGCCGAGTGGCCCGTGGTAGTGGTGTTGCCGGGCGTGATGGGATCCACCCTGAAGGCCAACGGCGAGCGCATCTGGCTGGACCCGCTGCGGCTGCTGGGCGGCGGGCTGGAGCGTGTCGGCTGGGGCCGCAGCGGCGTGGAGGCCGATGCACTGCTGGCGCTGTCCTACGGCGCGTTGTGCAAGGAGCTGGCACGCACGCACCGTGTGGTGACCTTCGCCTACGACTGGCGCCAGCCGCTGGACGTGCTGGGTGACCGCCTGGGTAGCTTCCTGGAGCAACTGCTGAAGCAGCACGCCAAGCAGCCCATCCGGCTGCTGGCCCACAGCATGGGCGGTCTGGTGGTGCGCGCATGCATCTACCGCCGCCGCGCAGTCATGGACGAGCTCATGGCCCGCGAGGGCGCGCGCCTGCTCATGCTGGGCACGCCGCACCGCGGCTCGCACACCATGGTGCAGAACCTGCTGGGCAAAGGCAGCATGCTGCGCGCCCTGGCCGCCATGGACCATCGCCACACCCTGCAGGAGCTGCTGGACATCGTCGCGAAGTTCCGCGGCGCGCTGCAGTTGCTGCCGCCTGCGGATTTCGAGGACGAGTTCTTCGACCCAGGCAAGGACCCGCGCTACGACTTCCTGAAGAGCAGCACGTGGTCCGGGTTGCAGCCGCTGCTCAAGGACTTCTGGTTTGGCGACGGCCGCATGGCGGTGCCCGAGCAGGACGCGCTCACCGAGGGCAGCTGGCTGTGGCGCCAGGACAGCGCCGAGGCCACCGCAACGAAAAAGCCGCTCGCCTTGCCCAAGGAGTACGAGTCCAAGTCCGTCTATGTCTTCGGCGTGGCGTCCAACACCACCTGCGGCGTGATGGACGACGGCGGCCGGCTCAAGCTCAAGGGCACGACGCGCGGCGACGGCACCGTCACCTGGCGTTCGGGCCGCATTGGCAACGTCGGCCGCCACTACTACATGCCCGCCGAGCACGGCAACCTGTGCGACACGAGCGAGTATTTCGGGGCGCTGCTGGAGCTGCTGGTCGATGGCAGCACCACGGCCTTGTCCGAAGCGCCCCCGGTGGTGCGCGCGGCCGAGGCCGACGCGCCGCTGGTCTTCGACGCCGGTCCGCCGACGGTGCTGGGCGATGCGGCGCTGGCCGCCGCCGCCGTGGGAGGCAAGGCGCGCACTGCCCTCCAGCCGCGGCCCAGGCGCCAGCTGGAAGTGAGCGTGACGGCCACGGACCTGCGCTTCCTGACCCAACCGGTGCTGGTCGGGCATTTCGAGCTCGATCCGATCGCCGGCCCGGAGGCGCTGATCGACCGGGAACTGCTCGATGGCGAGCTCAGCCGCCGCCGCGCCCTGGGCCTGTACGCCGGGCCGCGCGGCACGGCCTCCGTGGTGCTGCGCGTGGCGCCGGTGCGGCCGCTGCGGCCCGGCATGGTGCGCGGCGCGGTGGTCACGGGGCTGGGCCGCTACGAGCAGCCGCTCAACGCCACCGACCTTGCCGAGGCGGTGCGCGCGGGCGTGCTGCGGCTGCTGCTGCAGCTGGCCGATTACCTCGGTCCGGACCTGGGGCAGACGGAGTTCGAACTGCCGCTGGCCACGCTGCTGATGGGCTACAACTCCAGTGCCAGCCTCAGCGTGGAGGCCTCAGTGGAGGCGCTGGTTCGCGGCGTGGTGGAGGCCAACGCGCGGTTCCACGAGAGCACGAAGCTGCGCCTGCGCGTGGGGCGGCTCGACGTCGTCGAGCTCTACCTGGACACCGCCATCACCGCGGTGTACGCGCTGCGCCGGCTGGCGCAGCCAGGCTCGGCGCTATCGGCGCTGGCCCAGCGGGAGGGCACTTCGCTGGTATGCCGCCGTACGCTGCGCCAGGGCCAGGGCATGCGCCAGCGCCTGTTCGACAACCACGCCAGTGCCTATTGGCCGCGCCTGATGATCACCGACGCCGAGGAGCCGCGCCGCGAGGCGGCGCTGCCGCCGCCCGGTACAGCGCTCACGCCTTGTGCGCAGGCGGCTGCGGGCCGACCGCGGCGCGGCGCGGCGATTGCCAACAGCCTGCGCTTCGTCTACGTGGGCCAGCGCGCGCGGGCCGAGACCGTGGTGCAGCAGCGCCAGCCCGGATTGATCGAGACGCTGGTGCGCCAGCAGATCGCCAATCCGCGCTGGGACGAGAACATCGGACGCATGCTCTACCAGCTCATGGTGCCGCACGACTTCAAGGAGGCGGGCCGGCAGCTGCAGCGCGTGGTGCTGGTGCTTGATGCCTACACCGCCAACATGCCCTGGGAGCTGATGTTCGCAGCCGACGAGCAGCCCGGCGCGCTCCAGGGCGCGCGGCGCCGACCGCTGGCGCTGCAGACGCCCATGGTGCGCCAGCTCGCCAGCGTGCAGTTCCGCCGCCAAGTGCGGCCGAGCGTTCAACGCACGGCGCTGGTGGTGGGCAATCCGTCGGTGGCAGGGTTCGAAGGCAACTTCTGCAACGGTGCCGAGCCCGCACGACCGCTGCCGCCGCTGCCAGGGGCTGAGAGGGAGGCCACGGCCGTGTTCCAGGCGCTCAGGGGCCTGGGCTACGAGGTCAAGGACGCCATCGGCGCCGACAAGCGTGCTCCAGACGTGCTGGCGCTGCTGCTGCAGCGGCCCTGGCGCATCCTGCACATCGCCGCCCACGGCGTGTTCGACATGCTGCACGTGGACGGCGGACGCCGCTCCGGCGTGGTGCTCTCCGACGGTCTGCTGATCACGGCGGCCGAGATCGGCGCCATGGAGTGGGTGCCGGAGCTGGTGTTCCTCTCCTGCTGCCACCTGGGCCGGATCGACAGCGAGGCCGACCGGCTGCGCGACGCCGAGCGGCTGCGCGACGCCAACAGGCTCGCCGCCAGCGTCGCGCGCGAACTCATCGAGATCGGGGTGCGCTGCGTCGTGGTGGCGGGCTGGGCCGTCAGCGACTCGCTGGCTCAGCAGTTCGGCGAGGCGTTCTACACCGAGCTGCTGCTGCGCCGGCAGCCCTTCGGCGACGCGGTGTTCAACGCCCGCCGGACCATCTTCACCGAGGGCCAGAGCGACATCACCTGGGGGGCCTATCAGGCCTATGGCGACGCCGACTGGCGCGCCGAGACCGCAGCCGACGGCCAGGCCACCCTGACCGATGGACCCGTGGCCAGCCCTGACGAGTTGCTCGACGAGCTGGCGGCGCGCCGCGCGGCCCTGGCGCGCCGCCCCGAGGCACTCACGCCGCAGGAGCAGGCGCAGCAGCGCCGCGCGATCAAGGCGATGCTCGACGAGCGCTGCCCGCAGGACTGGCGCAACCTGCCGTCGCTGCAGTCCAGTCTTGGCGCCACCTGGGCCGACTTGGGCGACTTCGAAAGTGCGAAACAGGCTTACGAGTGCGCAGTGCGGGCGGAGGACCTGCTGGGCCGCGTGCCCATCCGTGACATCGAGCAGCTGGCGAACATGGAGGCCCGGCTGGGTGAGCGCCAGGGCAAGCCCGAGCTGATCGAGCTCTCGCTCGAACGCCTCGCGAAGCTCGACCAGCTGGTGAGCGGCAACGGGAGCGCCGCACCGCGCGTCAACCCTGAGCGTTGTGCATTGCGCGGTGCGTCGCTCAAGCGGCTGGCGGGCCTGTATGGCAAGGGTGTGCTGGCAGCCGGCACGGCGGCCCAAGGCGCCCCGACCGGAAGCGAGATGGTGCGCACACTGTGGCGCAGTGCCGCCGCCTACCGCACAGGGGAGGGCCTGGGCGGACAGCGTGACTTCCGGCCCTACAACGCGCTCAACCGGCTGGCGTTGCAAGCCCTGCTGCTCAAGGCCGACGGCGGCGCTCCCGCCGTGTCCGCGGCTCCCGGCGCGGCCGGCACCGTGATGCAGGACGAGAAGGAAGTGCAGGCGCTGCGACAGGAGAAAGCCGAGCAGGCGCTGGAGCTGGCGGCTCTGTGCGAAACCGAGGCCCGCCGCGCCTTTGAAACCGAGCCCGATGCCTGGAACGCGCTCATGCCCATGGACGCGCGACTGGTACAGGCCCTCCTGGACGGTTCGCTGGATGACAGCGCCCCGGACGCACTGTCCACCCGGGAGCGGTTGCTGCAGGAGTACCGTACCGAGTTCCAGCGGCTGATGATCAAGCGGCGCGAGCTGGACTCGGTGCGGAGACACCTGTGCCAGCTGTCCCGTTTGGCCGATGCGCTGTACCTGTACAGCGGGAAAACCGCCCTGTGGCACGTCGCGGCCCACATGGTGGCGCTGGCGCAGGGGCTGGGCTCCAGCGAGTGCAAGCGCGCCGATGCGGTGGGCCCCGATCCGGATGCGCCGCCGTCACCGCCACCATCTGGCGGCCCGTCGTTGTTGTCCGGCGGCTCGGGCGCTGGCGAGCCCGGGGAAGGCGGCAAGGGCAAGGATGCGATGCCGGGTGAGGACGACCCCGGGCCGTCCCCGGCACCTGTGCAGGACGCAACGCCGGCACCGAGGGCGCGCAAGCGCCGCAAGCTCTGAGTCCGGCCCGCTGCCGCTGCGCTCATCCCTGCGCCAGCGGCAGCGTGGCGGTGCACTTGATCTCGTCCAGGCACACGCTGGAGCGCACGCTGTTGACGCCGGGCAGCCGCATCAGCGTCTCCATCAGGAAGGTGGACAGCGCCTTCAGGTCCTGCGCCACCACCTTGAGCACGTAGTCGAAGTCGCCCGTCACCGAGTAGCACTCCAGCACCTGCGGCAGGTCCGCCACCAGGCGCTGGAAGCTCGGCAGGTCGCGCAGGTGGCCCTTTTCCATGCCGATGTGGATGAAGGCCACCACCGTCAGCCCCAGCCGGCGCGCATCCAGCTGCGCGTGGTAGCCGGCGATCAGGCCCAGTTCCTCCAGCCGACGGTGGCGCCGGTGGCATTGCGCCGGCGACAGCCCCGCCGCTTCCGCCAGCTCCAGGTTCGAGGCCCGCCCCTGGGCCTGCAGGTGCGCCAGGATGCGGCAGTCGATTCGATCCAGATCAAAGGCGTGCAAGGGAATCTCCCGTTTCGTGCGATACATGAAATTTTGTCTCGCTTTCGGGGGAAGGTCCCAACGCTTGATGCAAAGCAATTGCGCGTGTCGGTCCCTAAAGTTTCGCCTGTTCGCAATGACTGCCGCGACGGGCCACGAGCCCGGAACGGGCCGACACCAGGAGACACCCCGATGCAAAAAGCTTTCATCCGCACCGCACTGGCGGGCCTCACGCTGGCCTCGCTGCTGCCCCTGGGCGCGCAGGCTGCCGACGTTGCCACCAAGCGCGTGGCCGTCACCGCCATCGTCGAGCACCCGGCGCTGGACGCCGCGCGCGACGGCGTGCGCGACGAGCTCAAGGCGGCGGGCTACGAGGTCGGCAAGAACCTGACGTTCGAGTACCAGAGCGCGCAGGGCAACACCGGCACGGCAGCGCAGATCGCGCGCAAGTACGTGGGCGACAAGCCCGATGCCATCGTCGCCATCGCCACGCCCTCGGCGCAGGCGGCCGTGGCGGCCACGCGCGACATCCCGGTGGTGTTCTCCGCCGTCACCGACCCCGTCGCGGCGCGCCTGGTCAAGAGCTGGGAACCTTCGGGCGGCAACGTCACCGGTGTGTCGGACGCCTCGCCGCTGGAGAAGCACCTGGAGCTGATGCTGCGCGTGCGACCGCAGGCCAAGAAGGTGGGCGTGATCTACAACCCGGGCGAGGCCAACTCCGTGGCCATCGTCCAGGCGCTGAAAAAGGCCACGGCTGCTGCCGGGCTGACGCTGGTGGAAGCCGCCGCCCCGCGCACCGTGGACGTGCCCGGCGCCGCGCAGAGCCTGGTGGGCAAGGCCGACGTGATCTACGCGCCCACCGACAACAACGTGATGTCCGCCTTCGAGGGCATCGTCAAGGTGGCGCAGCAGGCCAAGCTGCCGGTGGTTGCGGCCGATACCGATGCCGTCAAGCGCGGCGCCGTCGCCGCCCTGGGCCTGAATTACTACGACCTCGGCCGCCAGACCGGCAAGCTGGTGGTGCGCGTTCTCAACGGCGAGAAGCCCGGCGCCATCGCCGCGCAGACCAGCCAGAAGTTCGAGCTGCACGTGAACCCCGAAGCGGCGCAGAAGCAGGGCGTCACGCTGCCCGAGGACCTGCTCAAGGCCGCCAAGCTGTCCGTCGCCCAGAAGTAAGCGCGGCGCGTTTCTACTCCTCTCCCTCAACAAGCTGAGCGTCCGGCGCGCCTGAAGCGGCGCGCTCCGGGCGGAGCCTTGCCGCAGGAAAACCTCATGTCGTTGATTGCATCACTCGGCGCCCTGGAGATCGGCCTCGTGTTCGGCCTGGTCGCGCTGGGCGTCTTCATCTCCTTCCGCGTCATCAATTTCCCCGACCTGACGGTCGACGGCAGCTTCCCGCTGGGCGGCGCCGTGGCGGCGACGCTGATCGTCGCGGGCTGGCACCCGCTGGCGGCCACGGCCGTGGCGGTGCTTGCCGGCGCCGCGGCCGGTGCGCTCACCGCCTGGCTGCACGTGGGGCTGCGCATCATGCAGCTGCTCGCCAGCATCCTGGTGATGATCGCGCTGTACTCGATCAACCTGCGCGTGATGGGCAAGCCCAACGTGGCGCTGATCACCGAGCCGACGCTCTTCAGCCTGTTCGCCTTCAACGACTGGCCCGACTACGTGTTCAAGCCGCTGCTGCTGCTGGCGATCGTGGCGGTGGTCAAGGTCCTGCTGGACCTGTTCTTCGCCTCCGAGGCCGGCCTGGCGATGCGCGCCACCGGCAACAACGCCCGCATGTCCCGTGCGCAGGGCATCTCCACCGACCGCTTCACCATCTACGGCCTGGCGCTGTCCAACGCGCTGGTGGCGCTGGCCGGCGCGCTGTTCGCGCAGACCCAGGGCGGGGCCGACATCTCCATGGGCGTGGGCACCATCGTCATCGGCCTGGCCGCCGTCATTGTGGGCGAGACGCTGCTGCCGGCGCGCGGCCTGGTGCTGGCGACGCTGTCCTGCGTGCTGGGCGCCGTGCTCTACCGCTTCTTCATCGCCGGCGCGCTCAACAGCGACTTCCTGGGGCTGCAGGCGCAGGACCTCAACCTCGTCACCGCCGTGCTCGTGGGCTTCGCGCTGCTGGCGCCCACGCTCAAGCGCCGCTTCCTCAAGCGCTCCAACCGGCGCGCTACCACCGTCAAGACCACCACCGCGACGACCACGAAAGAGGCCCTGTGATGCTGCGCGCGCAACGACTGGAAATCACTTTCAACCCCGGCACGCCGATCGAGAACCGCGCGCTGCGCGGGCTGGACCTGGAGATTCCCGCCGGCCAGTTCGTCACCGTGATCGGCTCCAACGGCGCGGGCAAGTCCACGTTCCTGAACGCCATCAGCGGCGACCTGCTGGTGGACAGCGGCCGCATCGAGATCGCGGGCGAGGACGTCACGCGGCGCAACGCCTGGCAGCGCAGCGCGCTGGTGGCGCGCGTGTTCCAGGACCCGATGGCCGGCACCTGCGAGGCGCTGACCATCGAGGAGAACATGGCGCTGGCCTGGAAGCGCGGAAAAGGCCGGGGCCTGGGCCTCACGCTCAACCGCGCGCTGCGCGAGGAGTTCCGCGCCAAGCTGCGCACGCTGAACCTGGGCCTGGAGAACCGGCTGGCCGACCGCATGGGCCTGCTCTCGGGCGGCCAGCGCCAGGCCGTGAGCCTGCTGATGGCCTCGCTGCAGCCCTCCAAGCTGCTGCTGCTGGACGAGCACACCGCGGCGCTGGACCCGCGCACCGCCGCCTTCGTGCTGGAGCTCACCGACCGCATCGTCAACGAGTCCAGGCTCACCGCGCTGATGGTCACGCACAGCATGCGCCAGGCACTGGACCATGGTCACCGCACCGTGATGCTGCACCAGGGCCGCGTGGTGCTGGACGTGGCCGGCACGCAGCGCGAGGGCCTGGACGTGCCCGACCTGCTGCGCCTGTTCGAGCGCACCCGCGGCGAGCGCGTGGACGACGACAAGCTGCTGCTGGCCTGAGCCGGCGCCCCACAAATGCCCAAGCAATCAGAGACCCCCATGAAAGACCTGCTCCAACGCTTCGAGAACAAGCCGCCCGAGATCGTGTTCGAGTGGCATGACGACCAGACGCCCGCGCGAGGCTGGGTGGTGATCAACAGCCTGCGCGGCGGCGCCGCCGGCGGCGGCACGCGCATGCGCCGGGGCCTGGACCGCCGCGAGGTCGAGTCGCTGGCCAAGACCATGGAAGTGAAGTTCGCCGTCTCCGGCCCCGCCATCGGCGGCGCCAAGTCGGGCATCGACTTCGACCCGGCCGACCCGCGCAAGGCAGACGTGCTGCGCCGCTGGTACAAGGCCGTGGCGCCGCTGCTCAAGAGCTACTACGGCACCGGCGGCGACCTCAACGTGGACGAGGTGCACGAGGTCATCCCCATCACCGAGAGCCACGGCCTGTGGCACCCGCAGGAAGGCGTGGTCAACGGCCACTTCAACCCGGACCAGAGCGAGCGCATCCGCAAGGTGGGCCAGCTGCGCCGCGGCGTGTCGCACGCCGTGGAGGACTCGCGCTTCACGCCCGCCGTCTCGCGCCGCTACACGGTGGCGGACCTAATCACCGGCTGGGGCGTGGCCGAGTCGGTGCGCCATCAGCGGCGGCTGTGGGGCCGGTCGCTGGAAGGCCAGCGCGTGATCGTGCAGGGCTGGGGCAACGTGGGCGCCGCGGCGGCCTGGTACCTGGCGCAGGCCGGCGCGACGCTGGTGGGCATCATCGACCGCGAGGGCGGCCTGCTGCGCCCGCAAGGCTTCAGCGTCGAGGAGGTGAGGGCGCTGTTCCTGGGCCGCCGCGGCAACCAGCTCGCGGCTGACGACCTGCTGCCTTTCGACGAGGTCAACCGCCGCATCTGGAGCCTGGGCGCGGAGATCTTCCTGCCCTGCGCCGCCTCGCGCCTGGTGACGCGCGAGCAGGTGGACGCCATGGCCGCGGCCGGGCTGGAAGTGATCGCCTGCGGCGCCAACGTGCCCTTCGCCGACAGCGAGATCTTCTACGGCCCGATCCAGGAGCACGCCGACGGCCGCGTGGCGGTGATCCCGGACTTCATCGCCAACTGCGGCATGGCGCGCGCCTTCGCCTTCCTGATGGGCGAGGAAGCCCGCGACGGCGAGGCCGCCATCTTCAACGACGTGTCTTCCACCATCGCCGCGGCGCTGCAGCGGTGCCGCGATCACTCCGCCGAGCCCACCGGGCTGGCCCGCAGCGCCTACGCCATCACCCTGGACCAGCTGGTCCGATAACCCCAGGAGGAACCACCATGACCGCCACCACCGACCTGTTCGAGAACCCGATGGGCCTGATGGGCTTCGAGTTCGTCGAGTTCGCATCGCCCACCCCGGGCCTGCTGGAGCCGCTGTTCGAGAAGCTGGGCTTCACCCTCATCGCTCGCCACCGTTCCAAGGACGTGTTGCTGTACCGCCAGGGCGACATCAACTTCATCGTCAACCGCGAGCCCAAGAGCGTCGCCGGCTACTTCGCCGCCGAGCATGGGCCGTCCGCGTGCGGCCTGGCGTTCCGCGTCAAGGACGCCCACAAGGCCTATGCCCGCGCGCTGGAGCTGGGCGCGCAGCCGGTGGACATCCCGACCGGCCCGATGGAGCTGCGGCTGCCGGCCATCAAGGGCATCGGCGGCGCGCCGCTGTACCTCATCGACCGCTTCGAGGACGGCAAGAGCATCTACGACATCGACTTCGAGTTCATCGAAGGCGTGGAGCGCCGCCCGGTGGGCCACGGCTTCAAGCTCATCGACCACCTCACGCACAACGTGTACCGCGGGCGCATGGCGTATTGGGCCGGCTTCTACGAGAAGCTCTTCAACTTCCGCGAGATCCGCTACTTCGACATCCAGGGCGAGTACACGGGGCTGACCTCCAAGGCCATGACGGCGCCGGACGGCAAGATCCGCATCCCGCTGAACGAGGAATCCAAGCAGGGCTCGGGGCAGATCGAGGAGTTCCTGATGGCCTTCAACGGCGAGGGCATCCAGCACGTGGCGCTGCTCACCGACGACATCTTCCAGAGCGTGGATGCGCTGCAAATGGCCGGCATCCCGGTGATGACCGCGCCCAACGAGGTGTACTACGAAATGCTGCAGGAGCGCCTGCCGGGCCACGGCGAGCCGGTGGAGGAACTGCAGGCGCGCGGCATCCTGCTCGACGGCAGCACGCAGGGCGGCCACAAGCGGCTGCTGCTGCAGATCTTCTCGCAGACGCTGCTGGGCCCCGTCTTCTTCGAGTTCATCCAGCGCAAGGGCGACGACGGCTTCGGCGAGGGTAACTTCAAGGCGCTGTTCGAGTCGATGGAGCGCGACCAGATCCGCCGCGGGGTGCTGGCGGCCGAGCCGGCTTGAGGCTCCTGACCGTTCGCCCTGAGCCTGTCGAAGGGCCTGCAGCTCGGCCGCGCGGTTGGGCTTCGACAAGCTCAGCCTGAACGGTGGCTACTGCCGCGCCTGCACCCCCGGCAGGAACTCGATGCCCGTGCGCTGCACCAGCTCGCGGTAGCTGATCGGCGCGCCGGCCCGCGCGTCGTCGGTGTTCTCGACCCAGTGCGCCCAGGCGCGGCGGTTGGAGGCGTCGAACACCAGCTTGTACAGGTGCGTGGGCACCCACACCTTGTTGGGGCCGACGGTGCGCGGGCTGGGCGTGGCGTAGTAGGGGCCGGTGAACACGTACACCGGTCCCTGCGCACGCATCACGTAGCTGCGCGTGGACTTCTCGATCCCGGCCCAGGTGCGCTGGTTGTTCACCGGCGCCTGCGGCACGATGTTGGCCAGCGAGAAGGACTGCGCCATGGCGGTGGGGCTGGGCATGTCGGCCGCGGGCGCCATGTGGCCGCGGTCGAAGCCCGAGCCCTTGTAGTCGTCCAGCGTGGCGCGCTCGGCGCTGGGCAGGCGCGCATCGGCGAAGAAGCGCTGCGCACGCTGCTCGTCCTGCGCGTCGATCAACTGCTCGCGCGTGAGCTTCTCCACCACGTACACCGGCGTGCGGCTGCGTCCCGAATGCAGCACGGCGAAGGACTCGTAGCAGAGCTCGCGCGGCAGCTGCGCCGTCGTCGCGGGCACGCGCGGCAGCTGCTGCGTCGGAAAGAAGCCCTGGCACTGCGCGAAGCCCGTGGGCAGCCGCTGCGTCTGCGCCTGGGACAGCGTGCACAGCAGCGCCAGGCCCAGGGCCTGGAGCAGTCGCTTGGCGGTGGAGGGAAGGGAAGAGGGGGCGGAGCGGGGTACTGCGAAGGACAACGACATCGGAAGGCGGCCGGTACGGCACCGCGGGCGCCTTGCGGCGCCGGGACTGCGCGGGAAAGTTGCAAACCCACACAGCTTAAGGTGCCGCTCGTTGCCTCCGGAGGTACGGGGGCTTGCCGCGCCGCCGCGCGGCGTGCAGCAGTGCCGGAATCAGGCCGTTGCGGGCGTGACCGCAGCCGTCGCCGGGCTCAACCTTCCTGGCCGGCCGCGCTCAAGGCGCCACGCGTCGCGGGCGCATCGACGCCTGCTCCAGCGGCTGCTGCGGCATCGCAGCCGCGTTCCCGGGCAGCGGCTGCGCCGCCAGCCGCGCCTCCAGCCCCGGCATCTGCAGCGTGCGGGTGGGGAAGGCGAAGCCCACGCCGAGCTGGCGGAACTCGCGCATCAACGCCAGGTTGATGCGCTGCTGCAGATCCATGTAGAGGTTGTACTCGGGCGCGAGCACGAAGTAGACGACCTCGAAGTCCAGCGAGCTGTCGCCGAAAGCCTGGAAGTGGGCACGGTCGAAGCGCGTCTGCTCCAACCCCTCGATCACCCGCCGCACGATGCCCGGCACGGCCTCGGCCTGCTCCGGCGTGGTGTCGTAGGTGATGCCGAACTTGAAGACGATGCGCCGCTGCTGCATGCGCTTGTAGTTGTTGATGGTCTGCTTGAGCAGCTCGGTGTTGGAGATCACCACCTGCTCGCCGCCCAGGGCGCGGATGCGCGTGGTCTTGAGGCCCACCTGCTCCACCGTGCCGGCCACGCTGTTCATGGTGATGAAGTCACCGACCTCGAAGGGCTTGTCCACGGCGATCGACAGCGAGGCGAACAGGTCGCCCAGGATGTTCTGCACCGCCAGCGCCACCGCCACGCCGCCCACGCCCAGGCTGGCCACCAGCGCGGTGATGTTGACGCCCAGGTTGGCCAGCATGGCCAGCAGCAGCACCGCCCACAGTACGGTGCGCAGCGCCCACGACATCAGCGTGGCGGAGGTGCTGACCTGCTGCGCCATGCCGCCGGCGGCGTGGTTCTCCACGTAGCGGCGCAGCCCGATGACGATGGCGCGGTTGCCCCACAGCCCGAACTGCAGCGCCAGCGTCAGGAACCACAGCTGGTTGACACGCCCGTTCCAGCGCGCCGGCAGCTCCAGCATCGACAGCCCGATCAGCAGCGCCGTCACGAACAGCAGCACCCGGCTGGTGCCGCGCAGCAGGTCCACCAGCAGGTCGTCCACGCGGTTGGTGGTGGCCTGTGCCACCACGCTGGCGCGGCTCAGCAGCAGCTTGAGCGCCAGCCGCATGCCGACCCAGCTCGCCAGCGTCACGGCCAGCGCCGTGGCCCAGCTCGGCAGCGAAGCGCCCAGGAATGTGGTGGAAGTGAATCCGTCAAAGCTCGCCCAGTCCGGCATGCGTCCCTGTCCTTCGGCTCGCAGAGCGCCCGCGCCGGCGGCGCTTCCCCAACGTCTGCGTTTGCGGCGTTGCAGCAATCCGCACTCCCGCGCTTGAGGGGCGACCAGGGCAAATCCCACTGGCGCCCGGTGGGTGGGACAAGCGGTTCTGGCCCTGGACCAGTGCGCGGCGAAGGGCGCCAGCCCTGACGCGACGCAAATCCCTTTCGCGCGCGAGCCCTCAGCCTTGCGCCCCATGCCTTCCGCTTCCTCTCTTGCCTCGCCGGCCGCTGCCCGCTGGCACCCGCGCGAGTTGCTGGCCTCGCCGCACCGCCTGGGCTTCAGCGCCGGCGCGCTGATGCTGGCCGCCAGCGCGCTGTGGTGGCTGCGGGTGCTGCCGCAGCCGGCGGCGGTCGAGGCCGTGCCGCGCGTCGTGGCGCACGCGCTGTGGATGAGCTGGGGCTTCATGCCGCTGTTCATCGCCGGCTTCCTCTTCACCGCCGGCCCGCGCTGGCTGAAGGCGCCGCCGGTGCCCGCGCGCGCGCTCCTTCCCGCGATCGGCGCGCAGCTGGCCGGCTGGCTGGTGTTCGGCCTGGCGCTGGCCGATGCCGGGCCGCAGTCCCCGTTGATGGCCGGCATGGGGCTGGCCGCCGTGGCCGCGGGCTGGAGCCACCTGGTGCTGCGTCTGTGGCGGCTGCTGCGCGCCGGTGCCGCGCCGGAGCGCCTGCACGCGCGCGTGGCGCTGGCGGCCTGCGCACTGGGCGCGCTGCTGCTGGACGCCACCGTGGGCGCCGTGGTGGTGCAGGCCTGGACGCTGGTGCTGGCGCTCACGCGCGCGGCGCTGTGGGGCTGCCTGGGCGTGGTCTATGCCGCGGCGCTGCACCGGATGATCCCGTTCCTCGGCGCCGCGTCGCCGCGGCTGGACGCGCGCTGGCCGGCCTGGCTGCTGTGGACGCTGGTGGCGGTGCTGGGCCTGCAGGCGCTGGCGCAGCCCGTCGAGTGGTTGACCGGACCGCTGCCGCGCCCGGTGCGTGGCGTGCAGGCGCTGGGGCAGGGCGTGGCCGCCGTGCTGCTGCTGGGGCTGGCATGGCGCTGGAGCCGGCTGCCCAGCCTGCGCCAGCGGCTGCCGGCGATGCTGCTGCGGGGCTTTATCTGGCTGGGCGCGGCGCTGCTGCTGTCGGCGCTGGCGCAGCCGGCTGCGGCGCTGCATGCCTACGCGCTGGGCTTCCTGGGCACGCTGCTGCTGGCCATGGCCTCGCGCGTGGCCTGCGGGCAGTCCGGCCGCGCCGTGGTGGCGGACGACCTGCTGTGGCTGCTGTTCCGGCTGCAGCAGTTCGCGGTGCTGGCGCGCGTGGCCGCGGCGCTGTGGCCGGTGGGCGCGCCCTGGCTGCTGCCGCTGGCGGCCACGGCGTGGGCCGCCGTGGCGCTGGGGTGGCTGCTGCGCTACGGGCGCTGGCTAGGGCGGCCAAGGGCGGGTCTTGTCCCTGTTGCCCACAGTTCATAGCCCTGGTTCCGCGCGGCGCTTGGGTGCGGCCTCTCCCGCGGGGCAGCACCGCGCTGCGGTCGCAGGCCGCGCCGCTGCCGAGCGTGAATCAGCGCATCAACGACCCGACGGCCGAGGCTGTGCGCCGCGTGCCGATGCCGGCAAGACGTATGCAGGTGTGGCCAGGTTCCGTTCGACGGCCGGGTAGAAGTCGCGGCCCTCCCGCTGCATGCGCTCGAACACGCTGCGCAGCACCTGGTTGGCTTGCGCCCTGAAGCCGTCCGGGTCAGCGCGCACCTGAGCGGCGGTGTTCCAGCGGCGCGCGAAGGCGTTGTAGGCCCCTGCGATCGAAGCCATTTCCGATTGGAACTGGCGTCCAAGGTGAGCCAGCTGACGGTTGCCGGCAGCCTCCAGCGCCGGGTACAGCGTTCGGTCTTCTGCCGCCAAGTGCAATTTGATCACCGCGCTCATCGACACGATGAGGCGGGCAATGTCGTCTGCATGCTCGGCGATGCCTGCCTGCGCATGGCGCCGCAACTGGGCGATGGCGTCGAAGATCTGGGTGTGCTGGTCCTTGAATCGGTCGATGTCCACAGGGTGCTCTGTAAAAGGTGCAAAAAAATGCATCTTAAGTGAGTGCTTGTGCAGACGTCATGCAAAGCGCCACACGCGCAAGGGTTTCAACCAAGCATCTGCCGTGGCGCGTCTTGAACTGCTTCAAGGAAGCAGGTGGGGCCGCTGCCTACATTAGGTGCATCGGAAATAAACCTTTAAACGCCACCACGGAGCCCCCATGACGCAGACCACCGTCGCTACGACCATCGACGTTCGCACTGTCCCGCCGCGCGAGCGCCATCCCTTGATCTTCCAGACCTTCGACGCCCTGGGCGACGGCGGGACGATGGACATCGTCAACGATCACGACCCACGTCCGCTGTACTACCAGATGCAGGCGGAGCAGCCTGGGCTCTTCACCTGGACTTACTTGCAGTCCGGCCCCGAAGTGTGGCAAGTGCGCATCACCAAGTCCGCAACGCCGCGCAGCGACGGCCGCTGCTGCGGCTCCTGCGGCGGCGCCTGACCCTCTCGCCAGGCACTCATGTCGCACGGGCCCGGCGACATCGTCTTCGCCGCGGGCAGTGTGTTCCTCGCGCTGTACGCTTGACGGCTGCTGCGGCTGGCGGCCGGACGCAGGGTGTCGGCACCCTGCGCTGCTCGTTGCCGCGGCCAAGCGACAAGTCCGCGGGGGAGGGCGCAGGCCCTCCCTTTTCACATCAGACAGGAAATACACCGAGCCCCGCACCATGAAGCTGACCGCCTTCACCGACTACAGCCTGCGCGTGCTGCTCTACCTGGCTGCGAACTCCGGCCGCAAGGCCACCATCGCGGAAATCGCCACGGCGTTCGGCATCTCGGAGCACCACCTCGTGAAGGTCGTCCACTTCCTGGGCAAGCAGGGCTGGATCGCCACCGTTCGCGGCAAGGGCGGCGGGATGACGCTGGCCATGCAGCCCAAGGACATCTGCCTCGGAAAAGTCGTGCGCGACACGGAAGGCAATGCGGTGCCCGCGGAGTGCTTCGAGGCCGGTGGCGGCCACTGCATTCTCTCCGGCTGTTGCGAACTCAAGGGGCCGCTGGCGGAGGCCGTCGCAGCGTTCTACGCAGTGCTGGACCGCTACTCGCTGGCCGACGTGATGACCAACCGCCGCGCGCTCGCGCAAGTCCTGACCTTCCACCCGGCGCGAGCCGCGTCCGGGATGGCCGCCACCTGAAGCGCCGTTGCGAGGCGGCCACCTCCGAGTGGAACAACGATTCGCCAGCATGACGATTGCCAAAAGTAGCCTGTCTGCCGGGCCGGATGCGGCCGGACCGCCGCTTGCGGATCCTGGGGATGAGCGCCGCTTGAGCGGCGACATCACGATGTGGTTCGTCATCGCGCTGGAGATGCTCACCTTCGGGCTGCTGTTCGTCGTGTACGCCGTCGCCAGAGCGAAGGACCCATCGACGTTTCGCACGGGCCAGTCGAGCCTGAATCTGCATCTGGGCGCCATCAACACGGTGATCCTCCTGACCGGCAGCTGGTGCGTCGCACGGGGCGTGCATGCACTGCGCAGCTCAAGCAGGAGCGCCGGCGCACGCTGGCTCTGGGGCGCTGCGGCATTGGGTACCGCTTTCCTGTTCGTCAAAGGCTTCGAGTACCAACAGAAGCTGCACGCCGGCCACGGTCCGGAGAGCGATGACTTCTGGATGTTCTATTACCTGCTGACCGGTTTCCACTTCATGCATGTCGCCGCGGCGGTGCTCATCGTTGCCGCGGTCGCCTTTCTCGTGCCGCGCCGCCAATGGGGACCGGCCGACACACAGGCCCTCGAAACGGCAGCCGTGTTCTGGCACATGGTGGATCTGTTGTGGGTGGTGCTCTTCCCGCTGGTGTACGTGCTGCGATGAACATCCTTTGCAAGCGGCTCGATGTCCTGTGGCTGGCGACGCTGGTGGCCACGGGTGTTTCCTGGTGGGTCGGGGAATCGGCCCTTGGCATCGGTGACGGCTGGCCTGTTGCCGTCGTCTTCGCGATGTCGCTGGCCAAGGGCCTTGCCATCGCGCTGGACTTCATGGAGCTGCGCGGAGCGCCTGCTCTGTGGCGGCGATTCGTGGTGGGATGGCTGCTGTTCGTGATCCTGGCCGTCATGGCCCTTCGGTTCTAGGTGCCCCGGGCGCGCAGCAGCGTTTCGTTCCAGCTCAGCCCGCCCGCTCCGCGTCCTGCAGCTGCCGCCACATCACCTTGCCCGAAGCCGAGCGCGGCAGCGAGGGCACGAGCTGCACGAGGCGCGGGCACTTGTAGGCCGCCAGGTGCTGGCGCATCCAGCCGATCAGCGCCCGCGTGTCCAGCGCCTCGTGGCCCGGGCGCGGCACCACCAGCGCCTTGACGGCCTCGCCGCGCCGCGCATCGGGCGTGCCGATGACGCACGCTTCCTGCACCGCCGGGTGCCGGTACAGCAGCGCCTCCACCTCGGCCGGCCAGACCTTGAAGCCCGCGCTGTTGATCACGCGCTTGAGGCGGTCGGTCATGAAGAAGTAGCCGTCCGCGTCCACGTACCCCAGGTCGCCCGTGCGCAGGAAGCGCCGGCCGTCGATCTCGACGAAGGCCTCGGCGTCGGCCTCCGGCCGGCGCCAGTAGCCGCGCATGAGCTGCGGGGCGCTGAGCACGATCTCGCCGCGCTGGCCCCGCGGCAGCTCGCGCCGCGTGCCGGGCTCCAGGATGCGGGCGTCGACGCCGAACATGGGAATGCCCAGGCACTGCGGCTTGGGCCGGTGCGGCGGGTTGAGCAGCGTGGCGGCCATGGTCTCGGTAAGGCCGTAGCCCTCGACGTAGTCCAGCCCCGTGCTGTCCTTGAGCCGCTGCGCCACCGCCTCGGGCATGGCCGCGCCGCCGCCCCGGATGCAGCGCAGGCTGGACAGGTCGAGCGCCTGCAGCCGCGGATGCGCCAGCAGGTCCACCACCATGGTCGTGATGCAGTGCCAGTGCGTGACGCGGTGGCGCCGCACCAGCACCGCCGCGGCATTGCGGTTCCAGTGCGGCAGCAGCACGACGGTGCCGCCCACGTACAGCGGCACGTTGAGGCTGCCCGTGAAGCCGGTGACATGGAAGAAGGGCAGCGTGGCCAGGAACACCGCATCCGGCGGGCAGGCGAACCACGCCGCCCCGGCCGCCAGCGCGCTCATCACGCTGGCATGGGTGTGCAGGCAACCCTTGATCTCGCCTGTGGTGCCCGAGGTGTAGGGCAGCACCGCGGGGTCGTCGGGCCCGGCGAGCGGGGGCGCGGGCGGCTGCCCGAAGGCGCGCACCGCCGGCCAGGGCACCAGGCGCGCGTCGGCGGGAGGCGGCGTGGCGGCGTCGTCGCCGTCCACCACCACGATGCGCTCCAGCCGCGTACCCAGCAGCGGCAGCGCCTCGCCCAGCAGCTCCCGGGCGACGAAGGCCACCGTGGCGCCGCTGTCGGCCGCCAGGCGCTCCAGCTCCTCGCGGCGGCTCGCCGGGTTGGCCGGCACCAGCACCGCGTCGGCGCGCAGGATGCCGTAGCAGGCCACGGCCCAGGCCACCCCGTTGGGCAGCGCCAGCAGCACGCGGTCCGTGCGTTGCACGCCGGCGGCGTACTGCAGCCAGCCGGCGACGGCCAGGGCCTGGTCGCGGAACCGGGCGAAGCTCAGGCAGGTCTCGCCGCAGACGAGAAAAGGTTTATGGCCGAAGCGCTCGGCGGCGGCCTCCGCATTGGCGAAGAGGTGCGTGGCCGGCGGCACCAAGTGCCGCGGCACGCCCGGGGGCCAGTGGGCGGGCCCTGGAGTCCCGGTGGAGCTCATGACGGTGAGGGATCAGAAGGAAGCAACCCCGTCAGGCCGGTATTGCCTGCACGGGGTTGCTGGTCGAAGCACGAGTGTAGCTATCCGCTTTCCCGCTTCTTTGCCGCCTCACATGTGCTTGTCATGCGCCGATCCGCCCCCCAGGTCCGCCATCTCCGGCTTGACCTCCGCGAAGCGCAGCACCTTGCCGCCGTACTCGGCGGCGAACTTGTGGGCGTCCTGCTCGCCGGCGAAGCCGGCGATCGTCGGCCCCATCGAGCCGTGGCGCTTGCTGCCCACCACGTAGAAGCCGCTGCGCGCATCGAACCAGTGGCCGCGCGGCTGTTCCCAGTCCGCACGCGCCATGTCCTGCGTGTACACCGCGCGCACGGCACGCACCTGCTCGGGCTTCAGCAGCGTGGAGAACATCTCCACCGTGTCGCAGAAGAACACCGGCGCGGCGGCGTCGGCATAGTGGATCTGCGCCTTGGGGCCGGGGTAGTCGGCCAGCAGCATACCGTCCAGGTCGCAGGTGGTGGCGGGCTCGATCTCCACCGCGGCGACGGCGGCAGCTTCCTTGCGGCCGCAACCGTAGAGGACGAGCGGCGCGGCACAGGCGGCGAGCAGCAGGGTTCGGCGGCGAGGCATCATGGACGGAATCTCCAGGTGGCAATGGACAACGGCGCCACGATCCAGCCCAGCATCACCAGTCCCATCATCCACGGCTTGGCCAGCGCCTGCGGGACGATGCTGGTCAGGCCGTAGAGGCTGCGCACGTCGTCGAGTGAAAACACGTTGAGGATGCGGAACACGTCCGCGGGATTGAGCAGCAGCGCCCAGGCGAACCAGTCGCCGCCGGTCTGGCCGCCGGTGAGCACCAGCAGCCCCAGCAGCAGCAGGTCGAACACCAGCACGAAGAAGAACCACAGCGCGATGGCCAGGCCCGAGGCGCGCGTGCGGTCCGAAGCCAGCACCGACAGCATCACCGCCAGGCTCAGGAACACCAGCCCGAGCAGCACCGAGCTGCCCATGAAGTTCAGGTAGGGCGCCAGCACCGCCTGGCCCGCCTGCGTGCCCAGCAGCAGCGCCACCAGGCCGAAGCCCGCGACCGTGGACAGGCTCAGCGCCGCCGCCAGCCCCAGGTACTTGCCCAGCAGCAGCTCCAGCCGCGTGATCGGCAGCGCCAGCAGCAGGTCCAGCGAGCCGCGCTCGCGCTCGCCCACGATGGCGTCGAAGCCCAGCAGCAGCGCGATCAGCGGGATCAAATAGATCACCAGGCTCACCAGGCTGGTGATGGTGAACTCGATGGAGCGCAGCCCCACGGCCCCCTGCTGCGCGCCGCCGAAATAGGCGATGACCAGCGCAAAGGCCGTGAACACCAGCGCCACCGCCAGCACCCAGCGGTTGCGCAGCCGGTCGCGCAGCTCCTTGTGCGCGATGGCCAGCACCTGGCCGAATTCGAAGCTCATGGCGTGCTCCTTCTCAATGTGCCAGGCCGAAGAACACGTCTTCCAGCGAGGGCTCGTGCATCTGCAGGTCCAGCACCGCGCCGCCCAGGCCGGCGAGGGCGGCCATCACCGCCATCTTGGCGTCGCGCGTGCAACGGGCTTCCAGCCGCAGGCCGTGCCAGCGCACGCCGTCCAGCGGCAACACTGCCAGCACGGCGCGCACCGCTGCGGCGCCGGACTCGGCCACCTGCAGCTCCAGCCGCAGCGGCAGCGCCATGTGCTCGCGCAACGCCTGCACGCTGCCGTGCGCGCGCACGCGCCCGGCGGCCAGGATCGCCAGGCGGTCCACCCGTTCCTGCAGCTCGGCCAGGATGTGCGAGGTGACGATCAGCGTCACGCCGTCGTCGCGCAGCTCGCGCAAGGTGGCGTGGAAGGCGCGGATCGCCTCCGGGTCCAGGCCCGTGGTGGGCTCGTCCAGGAACAGCACGCGCGGCTTGCCCAGCAGCGCCTGCGCGAAGCCCAGGCGCTGGCGCATGCCCTTGCTGTACTCGCGCACCGCTCGGTGGCCGGCGTGGCCCAGGCCCACGCGCGAGAGCACGCCCACGCATTCCTGCTCCGGCACGCCCTTGAGCCGCGCCAGGAAGCGCAGCGTCTCCAGCCCGCTGAGGTTGTCGTAGAGCACCACGTTCTCGGGCAGGTAGCCGATGCCGCGGCGCACCGCGCGGAAGTCCCGGCCCGACACCGGCGCGCCCTGGATGCGGATCTCGCCCGCGGTGGGCGCCACCAGCCCCAGCATCATCTTGAACAGTGTGCTCTTGCCCGCGCCGTTGTGGCCGATGAGGCCGAACATCTCGCCGCGGCGCACGTCCAGGCTCACGCCGTCGACCGCACGCTCCGCGCCGTACTGCTTGACCACGTTGCGCAGGGTGATGGCGCAGAGGCTCGCATCGGCATCCGCTGGCACGAAGTTGGCCCGGGCGGCGTCGCTCGACACGAACGAGGCTCCCTTCTCAGGGCTCAAGCGAAGACTGTTTTCCATTCCATTCCTTCCAGTCCGGGTGCGCGGGGCGCATGCGCGGCTTGGGGTCCACCACGCCGGGCACGCGCAGCACCGGGAACTGCTGGCCCACCAGGCGCAGCGCCTGCACCGCGGGGCTGGCCAGCAGCAGCCGCGCTGAGGGGTGCTGCCACACCAGGCGGTCCACCAGGTCGTTGGCCTCGTAGCGCACGTCGCCGCGGCCGTCGCCGTCGCGGTCCCAGCCCAGGTAGTTGCTCCAGTGGTTGCCGCCCTCGGCGCCCCAGGTTTCATCCTTGGCACCGACGTAGCGCACCTGCTCGCGGTTGCCGACGAAGTCGTTGCCCTCGACGCGGTTGCGCGTGGAGCCGGCCGAGAGGTGCACGCCCACCTGGTTGTCCACCACGAGGTTGCCGCGCAGCTGCACGTACTCCACGTCGTAGATGAAGAAGCCGCGCGCGTTGCCGGCCACCACGTTGTTCTCGATCACCGAGTCCTGCAGCGTGCGCAGCATGATCCCGTGGTCGGTGTTGCCCCAGGCGCGGTTGTTGCGCACGACCTGGTCGCGCACCTCCATCAGCGCCAGGCCGCCGCGGTTGAGGTAGCTGTCGTTGTCCTCCCACAGGTTGTGGTAGGAGTTCATGTAGTGCGTGCCGTAGCGACTGTGGTGCAGCCTGTTGCCGCGGAAGACGGCGTGGTGCGAGACGTCCACGTACAGCGCGTCGCGCACGAAGCTGATGTGGTTGTGCTCGATGCGCGCGCCGGTGGTGTCGTAGAGCTGCACGCCGTTGCCGCGCTGCGAGGAGCCGTGGTCGCGCTTGCCCACGATGAGGTTGTGCTCCACGCGCACGTCATTGGCCTTCTGGATCCACAGCCCGAACAGGTTGTAGACCAGGTCGCAGCGCCGCACCGTGGCGCGGTGCGAGCCGGGCGTGACGTAGATGCCGGCGTTCTGCTGCAGCAGGCTGCTGCCGGAATCGCGCACGATCAGCCCTTCGATGGTCACGTCCGGCGCGGTGATGCGGATGGTGTCGCCCTGCAGCCCGCCGCTGATCGTGGGCCGCTGCAGCCCGCGCAGCGTCAGCGGCTTGGTGATGCGCAGGTTGCCGTCGTAGTGGCCGCGTTGCACTTCCACCACGTCGCCCGCGGCGGCACGGTCCAGCACCGGCTGGATGGACTCGCCGGGGTGCACCGTCCAGGTGGCGGCGTGCAGCGCCAGCGGGAGCACCAAGGCCAGCAGGCTCAGCAGGCGGCGGGTCATGCGCATCCTCACACCACCAGCGCGCCCACGGCCTTGAGGGCCAGGAACAGCGCAGCACCGATCAGCAGGTTCTTGAAGCCCACGTAGCACAGCATGTCCATCACGTTGGCGACGCGGTAGCGCCGGCCCCACCACGGGCCGTCCTTGACGTAGCGCTTGGCGCGCAGGCGGATCAGCACCTCGTACACGCTCCAGCCGAACCACCAGGCGATCAGGGCGCCGGCGCGCAGCTCGCCGAGGGCGCCCAGCACCCAGGCGATGGTGGCGGCCAGCGCGAGCGCGATGCCCGCCGCGCGCAGCGCGACGTGGGGCGCCGCGACGCCGCGGCGCCAGGGCCAGAGATGGTCCCAGGCTTCGGCGCAGAGCCGGCCGGCCACGCCTCGCGCGGCGGCGCAGGGCGGCTCCACCGGATCGGTGGGCATGCGGGGATCGACCAGGGTTTTCATGCTTCGGACACCGGGCGGGCCGGCTCGGCGGCGATCGGGATGATGGGAATGAAGTAGCCGTCGCGGCCGATGCGCGTCAGCGGCAGGCCCTCGCGCTCGCGGCGCTTGCGCTCCTTGGCCAGCGGCGGGCAAGCGTGGGTGTCGGTGTAGAGCACCATGCAGTCCAGGCAGTGCAGGCACTCGCGGTGGTCGATGCGGCCGTCGGCGTCGATCGCCTGCGCCCCGCAGCCCGCCGCGCAGGCCTTGCAACTGTTGCACTCCTGCTTGCGGCGCAGCCCGAACCAGCGGAAGGTGGAAGGCATCGCCAGCGAGGCACCCAGCGGGCACAGGTACTTGCAGAAGGGGCGCTCCACGAAGAGGGAGAGCCCCAACAGGCCCGCCGCGAACAGCGTGTAGGGCCACGAGCGCTGGCCCCAGCCGACCAGGAAGGTGGTCTTGAAGGGCTCCACCTCGGCCAGCTTCTCGGCCAGGCCCATGGAGAACATCGACACCGCCAGCAGGCCGAAGAACACGCCGTACTTCACCCACTTCAGCTTGTCGTGCAGCGCCCGGGGCAGCGCGCGCTGGAAGCGCTTGAGGCCGACGGCGCCGCCCAGCTTGTACAGCAGCTCCGACAGCGAGCCGAAGGGGCACAGCCAGCCGCAGAACAGGCCCCGTCCCCAGAGGAAGACGGTGACGATGATGAAGATCCAGAACAGGAAGATGAACGGGTCGCTGAGGAACAGCTCCCAGGTCCAGTGGAACAGCAGCGCGTGGAACCAGGTCAGCACCTGCGTCACCGAGGGCTGCGCCATGGCGCCGAATCCCACGAAGCCGATGCTCAGCAGCCAGGCCGAGTACTTGAAGGCGTTGACCGGCCACTTGTTCCTGCGCGTGGAGCGGCGCGTGAGTTCATCGCGCAGCGCGTACACCACGGCCACCGCCACCAGCAGCGCGGCGAAGAGGCCGATCTCCACCGCGCGCGCCTTCCACACCTTGACCCACGCCGCCTGCGGCTCCTCCACCACCGGGCGGCCGCCCTCCAGCGCGGCGGCCGGCAGCCAGTAGGGCGTCTCAAAGTTGGCGAAGCTGCGCGTGCCGGTGGCGCGGTCCACGCGGTTGCCCAGGAAATTGAGCTTCCAGGGGAAGGCGGCCGAGAAGACCGGCGAGCGCACGATGAAGATCGCCGACTCGGTATAGCGCGGCGCGCCGGCGGCGGCCAGGCCGTAGAGGTTGAGGTAGTCGAGGTCGCGGAAGGTGAAGGTGTCCAGGCCCTGGCGCACCTGCACGCGGTCGTAGATGCCGCCGCGCACGAAGCCCGAGCCCTTGAAGGACTCGGCGCCCGCGCTGCGGACGACGAACAGTGCCTGCTCGCCCGGCTTGAGCTGCTCCATGAGCTGCTTCCAGCCCTCGCTGCCCAGCAGCGCGCGCCCTGCGTCGGGCGGGTTGAGCAGGCCGAACCACAGCTCGATGAAGGGCGTGGCGCTCTTGTCCAGGCCCACCTGCTGCGGCGTCACCACCAGGCGCTGCACATAACCCTCGTCCACCAGGCGGGCCCAGTCGAGGGCGCGGCCGGTGTCGGTGAACTTCGCTTGCGGGCGCACCGTGGGCGCCAGGATGCCGGTCTGCCGCGCCACGGCGGCGCCGGAGGTCATCATCACCTGGTTCTGCGCGATCACGGTGACGGTGGCGCCGGAGATGGCGTCCAGGCCGATCACGCCCTCATTGGGGCGCGACTGGCCGATCTCGATGTTGTCGCCGACGAACTTGCCCAGGTACTGGTCGTTGAACTTCGTCAGCGCGGATTCGGGGATGCCCAGCAGCAGGATGGGCTCGGAATGCTTGAGCACCTTCACGCCCGTGAAGCGGCCCTTGAGGTCCATGCCGATGAGCGTGACCACCGGCTTGCCCGAGTACGCGGGCGTGTCGGTGATGTCGGTGGACAGCATCACGTAGCCCAGCAGCCTGGGCTTGCCGTGGTCGTCGGCGTAGGCCTCGACGTAGGGCGGCTGGCCCTTGCGCTCGGAGAACGAGCTCGCGCCGGGAAAGACCTCGGCGCAGGGCGCGAAGTCGCACAGCTTCGGGCCGTGGATGCCTTCGGGCAGCGCGGCCTCGTAGGCCGTGGCCCACGACGGCGAGGAAGCGCCCAGCAGCGCGGCGGCAGCCACGCACAGGCGCAGCAGAAGGGTCAGCAGGGTCATGGTGCGGGAGTGAGTCCGCGCGCCGTGCCGGGGGAGGGGGTGGCCCGGCGCGCGGAAAGGGGGCGCCGGATCAGGCCTCGACGATCATGCGGGTGCGCATCTCCAGGTGGAGCGCGTGGCAGAAGTGGGTGCAGTAGCACCAGTACACGCCCGGCTTGCCGGCGGTGAAGGTCACCGACTTCGTCTCCTGCGGGTTGACGATGAAGTTGACGTTGTGCTTCGGGATGGCGAAGCCGTGCGTGAGGTCTTCCACCTTGTCAAGGTTGGTCAGGATGAGCGTGACCTCGTCGCCCTGCTTGACCTTGAACTCGCGCAGGCTGAAGGCCGGCGCCTGCGAAGTCATCCTGACGGTGACCTTCTTGCCGTTGCGCACGACGCCGCCGTCCTTGGCGTCCTTGACCGCGATCTCGGAGTCGTCGATGTTGTAGACGGGCTTCGGGCGCACCAGCTCGCGCTTGAAGATGATGAAGTCGTGCGGCTCGCCGCGCACCGGGTGGTCGGCCATCAGCACCATCTTCTCGCCCGAGATGTCGATGAGCTGCTCGTTCTCCGGGTGCAGCGGGCCCGCGGGCAGGAAGCGGTCCTTGGAGAACTTGCAGCCCACGGCCAGCCACTTGCCGTCGGCGGCCTTGGTCTCGGACTGCGAGGCGTTGACGTGGCCGGGCTGGTACTGCACGTCCACACGGTCCACCACGTACTTGGCGTTCTTGTCGCCGCCGTGGAAGGCGATGGCCTTCTCGACGTTCCACTTCACCACCTGGCTGTCCAGGAACAGCGTGGTGTAGGCGTTGCCGCGGCCGTCGAAGGCGGTGTGCAGCGGGCCCAGGCCCAGCTCGACCTCGGCCACGATGGCCTGGTCGGCCTTCTCCAGCTTGCCTTCAAAGTAGTCCAGCACCTTGCTCAGCTCGATGACGGTGCCCGTGGGCGAGAGCTTGCCGGCGCAGATGAAGTACTTGCCGTCCGGGCTGGCGTTCACGCCGTGCGGGTTCTTGGGCACGCTGACGGTGGCGGTCAGCGCGGTCTTCGGGTCCTGGTTGGCCTCGCGGGTGCCGTCCACCACGGGCACCTTGGAGTCGCCGATGGTCCTGAACTTGCCGGCCTTCACCGCCGCCTCGATGCGCGCGATGTTGAAGAACAGGCAGGCGTCGCGCTCGGCGGACATCATGTCCTCGTACTTGGCGCCGCCCTCGGTGTTGTACTGGTTGGTGGCGGCGAGCTTGCCGTCGTAGGAGGTGGCCACCAGGTCGCAGTTGCCGTCGATCAGCACCTGCCAGCGCACCTCCATGCTCTCGGCATCCACGCAGGTGAACAGCGAGCGGTACTTCTCGGGCTTGTCCAGGTCGGCCGGGCTCAGCGGGATGTGGAACTCGCCGCCGCAGAACACGCGCGTGGTGTGGTTGACGGCCTCATCCACCGGGTCGCGCTTGTCGGGGAAGATGCCGTGGAAGCCCTGGACGTTGGGCAGCTCGGTGATCTTGTCGCAGGTGAAGTAGTCCAGCCGGATGCGGGCGATGCGGCTGTTGATCTTGTCGTTGACCCAGGCGTAGCGGCCGTCGTAGTTGCCGTCCTTGTAGGAGGCGTGCGTGTGGTGGGTGTCGGCCACCGTGTACTTCAGGCTGCCGTCGGGCTTGGTGCCCATGATCTTCTTGGACTCGTTGGTCACGCCCCAGCCCACCAGCGCATCGGGCACGAAGCAGGGGATGCGCGTGATCTCGCGGCCCGAAGGCAGGCCCAGCACGCGCATGTCGCCGGTGTGACCGCCGCTCCACAGGCCGTAGTAGGTGTCGAGCTCGCCGGGCTTGAGGTGGATGCTGCCGTTGCCTTCGCCGGGGTTGGGCTGCGGCGCGTGCGACGCCGGTGCCTGGGCCGTGGTGGCCGGCGCCGAAGCAGGCTTCTCGGAGCAGGCCGCCATGCCCACGCCGGCCAGGCCGGCCGCGGCCGCGGTGTTCAGGAAGCGGCGCCGAGCCATGCCGGTTTCGGGTGCCGCGATTTTCTTCTTCACGCCGATATCCATGGAAAATTCCTTAAACCAGTTCAAGTTTTTTGCCTAAACAGGCGGTGAAACTGCATCATCGGCCACCGCCCTCCATTTATGCAGGCTGGATGATTGAGATATATCGCCGGTACAGCTTTGAGTTGGATCAAATCGAAGCATTCGGGCGAGATTTCGCGGGAAAACCGATCCTAGAATTTCCCATCGAAATTGACGACGAACAGGTACTCCCATGAAATACCTCACGCTCTCCCTGGCGCTGTGCGCCCTTGGCCTGCTTGGCGCCTGCGGCAAGCAGGAAGCGGCACCCGCGCCGCAGCAGGCACCGGTGGCCGCGGCTACCCAGGCCGCCACGCCTGCACCCGCGCCCGAGGCGGAGAACGTCGCCGGCAAGAAGGTCTACGGCTCGACCTGCGCGATGTGCCACAGCGCCGGCGTGGCCGGGGCCCCGAAGCCTGGCGACAAGTCCGACTGGGGCCCGCGCATCGCCCAGGGCACCGACACCCTCTACAAGCACGCGCTCGAAGGCTTCAATGGCGCAAAGGGCCAGATGCCCGCGCGCGGCGGCAACACGGCGCTGAAGGACGACGAGGTCAAGGCGGCCGTGGACTACATGGTCGCGGCCTCGCGCTGAGGCGGAGGCTTTTTCCTTATGCAGCGCGAACTTGGAGCTCACCCCGGCGGCCGCGCACGGGCCGCGGCCCTGGCCGATGCGCGGCGCCGCCAACTGCTGCTGGGCGGTTCCGCGCTCGCGCTGGGCGCCTGCGTGGCGGCTTGGCCGCGGCGCGCCGCCGCGCACGCCGGGCCGGCGCGCCTGCGCGACACGCGCGTCCTCATGGGCACGCAGGTGGACGTCGCCGTGCTGTCCGCGGACGCCGCACTGCTGCGCCCGGCCCTGGACGCCGCCTTCGCGCGCATGGGCGCGCTCGCGGCCGAGATGAGCCACTACGAGGCCACCAGCCGCGTCGGCGCCATCGGCCTAGCGGCCGGGCTGCAGCCGGTGCCTATTTCGAAGGAACTATTGACAGTCCTGGAAATGGCCCAGTCCATTTCTAGGCAAAGTGGCGGCGCCTTCGACATTACCGTGGGCAGTGTGGGGAAATGGCATTTCGATCCCCAGGCGCCGCAAATGCCGGCACCCTCCTATATATCCAGCCGTCTATCCTCCATTGGGTATAGGCAATTGGTACTGGATGCCCGCGCCGGCACCGCCTATTTGCCCCGGCGCGGTATGCGCCTGGACCTGGGTGGTATTGCCAAGCTGTATATCCTCCAGGCCGGCATGGACGTATTGCGTGCCCAGGGCGTGGAGTCGGCGCTGATCAACGGCGGCGGCGACGTGGTGGCGATGGCGCCCGCGCAGGCGCCGGCCTGGCGCGTGGGCGTGCGCGATCCGCGCCAGCCCGAGCGGCTGCTGGGCGTGCTGCCGGTGCACCGGGGCTTCGTGGCCTCGTCCGGCGACTACGAGCGCTGCTTCGTGCGCGACGGCCGCCGCTACCACCACGTGCTGGACCCGAAGACCGGCTACCCCGCGCAGGGCCCGCACGGCGTGACGCTGGTGGGCGAGACGCTGGAGGCCGTCAACGGCGTCGGCACCGCCGCCATGGTGCTGGGCCGGGACGCGCCGCCGCTGCTGCGGCACGGCGGTGCCGAGGCGTTGATCGCGCACCGCGACGGCAGCCTCTGGACCACGCCCGGGATGCGGGCGCAACTGCAGGCCGTGGGCTGAAGCCCGCGTCCGTGCCCGTTCCCCACGCCACCGCCTTGCCATGAACCCGGCGCGCCGCATGAGCCCTCCACGCCAGGCCCGTGGCCTGGCGCGCTGGGTCGTGCAGTTCGCGATCCTGGCACTGCTGCTCAAGGCCGCGGTGCCGCTGCTGGCCAGCGCCGCGGCGCGGCTGCAGGGCGTGGCGGTGGGGGAAGTGTGCGAGCTGTACGGCGTGCCGCCGGCGCAACTGACGCTGCAGTCGCTGCCCGCCGCGCATGACGACGCCCACGCGGCGCATGCCGCCCATGCGAAGGCGGCGGAGCCGGCCTCGCACGGCAAAGGCTCCGAGGCCGCGCACCGCAGCGACCACTGCGCGCTGGCGGCCTTGGCGGCGCTGGCGCCGCAGTCCCTGGAGGCCGCCACCCTGCTGGCCTTCCTACCCTGGGAGAGCAGGGCGCATGGACACGCACCGGCCGCCACGGCGTTCAGGGACGCCAGCGCGGCCTGGGCGGCGCGGCTGAAGCACGGGCCACCTGCGCACCGGCGCCGACGCTTCCCGGGTCTGAAGCCCGCCGGTCGAAGGCGCGGCGGCCCGGGCTCCCGCGTGCGCCGTCGCGAGACGGCGGCGCATGCCTGCCGAGCTTTCCCTGCTCTTGCCACGCTCCGGGCCACGGTCCCGCGGGCGTGATCCGGTGTTCCTTTCATGAAGTTCCGTTCCTTCAAGCCCGCGCCCACACCCCTGGCGCTGGCCATGCTCAGCCTCTGCGCCGGCGCGTGGGCGCAGTCCGAGGCGCCCGTCGCCGTTGCTGCTGCCGCCGAGGCGGAAACCGTCTCCTCGCAGGTCAGCGTCACCGGCACCCGGGAGAAAGCCCGGCTGGCCGAGACGCCGGCCTCGGTCGGCGTGATCCGCGAGCGCGACATCCGCCTCACGGCGCCCGCGCACCCGCAGCAGCTCCTGGGGCAGGTGCCGGGCGTGGCCATTGCGGTGACCAACGGCGAGGGGCACAGCACCGCCATCCGCCAGCCTTTCACCACCGGACCGCTGTACCTGTACCTGGAGGACGGCATCCCGACCCGGGCCACCGGCTTCTTCAACCACAACGCGCTGTACGAGGTGGACATCCTGGGCGCCGCGGGGGTGGAGGTGGTGCGCGGGCCCAACACGGCGCTGTACGGCTCCGACGCCATCGGCGGCACGGTCAACGTGCTCACCCGCACGCCCGCGATGGACCCCGGCGGCTCGGCCACCGGCGAGCTGGGCAGCTACGGCTGGCGCCGCCTGCTGCTGGAGGGCAACACGCCCACCGGCGCGGACGCCGCGCTGCGCGCCGGCGCCAACCTCACGCACAGCGGCGGCTGGCGCGACGGCACGGCCTACGACCGCCAGAGCGTGAGCCTGCGCTGGGACGCCGGCACGGCGGGCGGCACGCAGCTCAAGACCCTCCTGGGCGCCACGCACATCGACCAGCAGACGGGCGCCAACTCGCCGCTGACCTACGGCGACTACCTGAACAACCCGACCAGGAACAACCTGGCCATCGCCTTCCGCAAGGTCGATGCGCTGCGCCTGTCCACGCAGGCCGAGCACGAGGGCGGCGGCGCGCTGCTCACGCTCACGCCCTACCTGCGCCACAACGCCATGGAGCTCAACGGCAGCTTCAACCTCAGCTCGGATCCGCGCATCGAGACCACGCGCGTGACCTCGCTGGGCCTGCTGGCCAAGTGGCGGCAGGACTTCGGCGGCCTGCTGCGCCCGCGCCTGATCACCGGGCTGGACCTGGACCACAGCCGGGGCTCGCACGCCGAGGACAGCCTGAACCTCACCAAGACCGGCACCGGGGCCGACACGGCCTACACCGGCTACACGCTGGGCAGCCGCATCTACGACTACGACGTGCGCATCCACAGCGCCTCGCCCTACGTGCACGGCGAGCTGTCGCCCACGTCTGCGCTGCGCCTGACCGCCGGGCTGCGCTACGACGTGCTGCGCTACCGGATGAGCAACCAGCTGGCCGCGGACACCACGGCGGCGGGTCCGCGCCTGTACGCCCAGACGCCCTCGGCCAGCGCGGACTACTCGCGTCTGAGCCCCAAGCTCGGCGCCACCTACGCGCTGGCCTCCAACGCCAGCCTGTACGCCTCGTACAACCAGGGCTTCCGCACGCCTTCGGAGGGCCAGCTCTTCCGCGCGGGCGGCGCCACGGCGGCCGGCGAGGCGCAGGCCAAGGCGCAGGCCGCACTGGGGCTGCAGCCGATCAAGGCCAGCCAGTTCGAGCTGGGCCTGCGCGGCGACGCCGGCGGCTGGGGCTACGACGTGGCGGTTTATGAGCTGGTCAAGCGCGACGACCTCGTGAGCCAGAAGGACCTCGCCACCAACGTGACGACCACGGTGAACGCGGGCAAGACGCGGCACCGCGGCATCGAGGTAGGGCTGCACAAGGGCTTCGCGGCCGGCTGGCGGCTGGACACCGCGCTGTCCTGGGCCCGGCACACCTACGTGGACTGGGTGAGCAGCAGCGGCAACTTCTCGGGCAAGGAGATGGAGAGCGCGCCGCGCCTCATGGCCAACACGCGCCTGGGCTGGACGCCGCGCGACGGCAGCACGGTGCAGCTCGAATGGGTGCGCCTGGGCGCCTACTGGCTGGAGGCCAGCAACTCGTCGGTCTACGGCAAGTACCCGGGCCACAACGTGTTCAACCTGCGCGCGCGGCAGAGCCTGCCGGGCGGCGTGGCGCTGTTCGGCCGCGTCATGAACCTGGCCGACAAGCGCTATGCCGACAGCGCCGGGGTGACGTCCAACACGCCGGTGTTCTCGCCGGCGCTGCCGCGCACCCTCGTCGCCGGCGTGGAGGCGACGTGGTGAGGCCGGGCCGTGCGATGGGCCGGCGGGCGCTGTGCGCCTGGACGGGCGCGCTGCTGCTGGCCGCCGGGGTGCCGGTGCCAGCGCAGCCGGCGGGCGCCGCTGACCACAAGGGCCACGCAGGCCCCATGGGCCGGCACAAGCCGCAGCTGGCGATCGGCGCCGCGTTTTCGCCTTCGGGCGAGCTGTGGATCGTCGGGCTGGACGAGCAGGCGCGGCTGTTCACCCGCAGCAGTGCCGACGCGGGCCGGAGCTGGTCCGCGCCGCGGGTGCTGGACACGGCGGGCGACACCGTGGCGGCCGAGGGCGAGAGCAGCCCGAAGATCGCCTTCGGCCCCGAGGGCCGTGCCGTCATCACCTACACCCAGCCGCTGGACAAGCCGTACACGGGGCGCATCCGCATGCTGCGCTCGGCCGACGGCGGGCGCAGCTTCTCCGCGCCCTTCACGGTGCACCGCGACCAGCAGGTGATCACGCACCGCTTCGACGCGGTGGCCTTCGACGCCAAGGGCACGCTGCACACGCTGTGGATCGACAAGCGCGACGCCGAGGCCAGCCGCGCGGCCGGGCGCAAGGACTACCGGGGCGCGGCGATTTACCGCAACGCCTCCACCGACGGCGGCGTGACCTTCGGGCCGGACATGAAGGTGGCCGACCACAGCTGCGAGTGCTGCCGCATCGCGCTGGCGCCTGCGCCTGAGGGTGGCGTGGCCGCGCTGTGGCGCCACGTGTTCGCGCCCAACCAGCGCGACCACGCCTTCGCGGCCATCGTCGGCACGGCGCAGCGCACGCAGGCCGTGCGCGCGACGCAGGACGGCTGGGCCATCGACGCCTGCCCGCACCATGGGCCGGGGCTGGCGCCGGCGGCGCAGGGCTATCACGCCGTGTGGTTCGGCGAGCGCGCCGGCGTGGCGGGCGTGCGCTACGGCCGGCTCACGGCCGACGGCACGCCGCAGGGCGAGCCGCGGCTGCTGCCCGATGCGCAGGCCGAGCATGCCGACGTGCGCAGCGCGGGGCGGCACGTGGCCATCACCTGGCGCGGCTTCGACGGCGAGGCGTTCCGGTGGCGGGCCTGGGTGTCGGCCGACGAGGGGCGCAGCTTCAGCCTGCGCGAGCTGGGCCGCAGCGGCGGCGAGAGCGACCAGCCGCGCCTGGCCCAGCATGGACAACGCATCGTGGCGCTGTGGCGCACCGCGGAAGGAGTGCAAGTTGAAACCCTGGTTCCCTGAATCGGCGCGCGCGCTGGCTGTCGCGCTGCTGCTGGCCTGTGCCGGCGCCCAGGCCGCGCCGACGGCCGTCGAAGCCTTCGACGCCCACTCCTGGAAGCAGCTGCGGACCGCGCCGGGGCGGCCCACGGTGGTGGTGTTCACGGCCACCTACTGCGCCTACTGCCCGGCCGTGATCGACCAGATGGCCAGCGAGATCCGCCAGCGCAAGCTGGACGCCTCGCTGGTGGCGGTGGTGATCGACGCGGCGCCGGGCGAATCCGACCGTGCGCTGCTGGCCGACCGGCACTACCGCGGCGCCGACCGGCTGATGGCTTTCTCGGGCTCGCCGCAGGCGCTGCGCTACGCGGTGAACCCGCAGTGGCCCGGCAGCGTCACGCCCTACGTGGCCTTCCTGGGCTCGCACGCCGGCGCCCTGTGGGTGGCCGGAAAGCCTTCGGCCGCGGACGTGGAGCGCTGGCTGGCGTTGTGTTCGGGGCGGCGGTGATTCACACCCCCAGATACCGATGCAGCGCCGCCTCATCGGCAGCCAGCTCGGCCGAGGGCCCCTCCAGCACCACGCGGCCCTTTTCCAGCACCACGCAGCGGTCGGTGTGCGCCAACACCTTCTTGAAGTTGCGGTCCACCACCAGCGAGGCGATGCCGCTGGTGCGGATGAGGCCGATGACGCGCCAGATCTCGGCCACCACCAGCGGCGCCAGGCCCTCGGTGGCCTCGTCCAGGATCATCAGGTCGGGGTTGGTCATCAGCGCGCGGCCGATGGCCATCATCTGCTGTTCGCCGCCGGAGAGCTGCCCGCCGCCGTGCTCCAGCCGCTCCGCCAGCCGCGGGAAGGTTTCCAGCACGCGCTCGAAGGTCCAGTCGCGCTGGCCCCGGGTGCCGGCACGCGCGGCCATCACCAGGTTCTCGCGCACGCTCAGGTTCGGAAACACCCCGCGTCCCTCGGGCACGTAGCCGATGCCCAGGCGCACGATGCGCTCGGGCGGCTGCCCGGTCATGTCCCGGCCCGTCACGCTCACGCGCCCGCCCGAGGCTTTCAGCTGGCCCAGCAGCGTGCGGATGAAGGTGGTCTTGCCCATGCCGTTGCGGCCCAGCAGCCCCACGGCCTCGCCGCGCGCGACGCGCAGCGACACGCCCTGCAGCACGTGGCTCTGGCCGTAGTGGGCGTGCAGATCGGTGGCCCGCAGCAGGTCGTCGGTGTCGTTCAGCACGGCGCTCATCAGTGGCCCTCTCCGAGATAGGCGATCTGCACCTCGCGGTTGGCCCGCACCGCCGCGGGCGTGTCGCTGGCGATCACCCGGCCGTTGACCATCACCGTGATGCGGTCGGCCACGCGGAACACGGCGTCCATGTCGTGCTCCACCAGCAGGATCGCGTGCTCCTGCTTCAGCTCGGTCAGCAGCGACAGCATGCGCTCCGTCTCCTCCGCACCCATGCCGGCCAGCGGCTCGTCCAGCAGCAGCACCTGCGGCGCGCCCGCCAGGCACATGGCGATCTCCAGCTGGCGCTTCTGCCCGTGCGAGAGCGCGCCGGCCACGCGCTCGGCCTGCGCCGACAGGCCCGCCTTGCGCAGCGCCTCGTCCGCGGCGGCCTGGCTCTTGCCGCAGCGCTGCGCCGGCGTCCACCAGTCCCAGGCGCGCTGCCAGCGCGCCTGCGCCGCCAGGCGGCAGTTCTCGCGCACCGTGAAGTTCATGAAGATGGTGTTGCGCTGGTAGGAGCGGCCCAGGCCCGCGCGCGCCCGCTTGGGCTGGCTCCAGGCCGTGGCGTCCTGGCCCATGAGCAGCACGCGGCCCTCGCTGGGCGGGATCTCGCCGGAGAGCAGGTTGATCAGCGTGGACTTGCCTGCGCCGTTGGTGCCGATCACCGCGTGCAGGCTGCCGCGCTCCAGCGTCAGCGACACGCCGTCCACCGCCTTCAGGCCACCGAAGCGGCGCGAGATGTCGCTCGCCACCAGCAGCGCTTGCGTGCTCGCCGCGGCGCCGGCGGCCGGGTTCAGGACCGCGCTCATTGCTTGTCTCCCTTGCGCTGCAGCAGCCCGATGAGCCCGTGCGGCAGCAGGGCGACGAAGGCGATGATGGTGAGACCGAGCGATAGCTGCCAGTGCTTGGCGAAGCTGCCGAAGAGGGCTTCCGACTGGTAGAGCTCCTGCAGCAGCGTGAAGGCCAGGGCGCCCAGCAGCGCGCCGCGCAGGTGGCCCAGGCCGCCCAGGATGATCATCAGCAGCACTGCGCCGCTCTGGTGCCAGCTCAGGATCTCCGGGTTCACGAAGCCGTCCTTGAGCGCGTACAGGAAGCCCGCCAGGCCCGCGAACATGGCCGAGAGCACGAAGGCCGCCAGCTTGTACGGATAGGTCGCGAAGCCGGCGGCGCGCATGCGCTGCTCGTTGGCCTTGACGCCCGCCAGCGCCCGCCCGAAGCGGCTGCGCAGCAGCAGCGCCAGCAGGGTGAAGGTCGCCACCAGGCAGGCCAGCACGAACCAGTAATAGGTGTGGCCCGCATCCAGGTCCAGCAGCTGCAGCTCGCCCAGCTTCACCTCGGGCTTGAAGTAGAGGTAGATGCCGTCGCTGCCGCCGCCCAGCGGCGTGTCGTGGAACACGAAGTAGGCCATCTGCGCGAAGGCCAGCGTGATCATGATGAAGTACACGCCCTTGGTGCGCAGCGACAGCGCGCCCACCGCCAGCGCGTACAGGCCCGCCGCGCCCATGGCCGCGGGCAGCAGCCACCACAGCGAGGCGCCGCCCGCCTGCGGCGTGAGCAGCGCCGCCACGTAGGCGCCGATGCCGAAGAAGCCGGCATGGCCGAAGGCCACCAGCCCGGTCTGGCCCACCAGCAGCTCCAGGCTCAGCGCGAACAGGGCCAGGATCATGATCTTCATCGTCAGCTCGACGTAGAAGCCCGACAGCACCAGCGGCAGCAGCGCCAGCACCAGGAAGCCCAGCAGCACCGGCACCGCCTTGAGCGACAGGCCGCGCGCGGGCGCGGCAGGGGCCGCGGCCGGCAGCGAGGACGAAAGCGTGGTCGTGTTCATCCCGTTGTCTCCTCAACCCGCCTTGAACAGCCCCTCGGGCTTCCACAGCAGCATCACGGCCATCAGCAAGTACACCGAGATCCCGGCGAAGGCCGGGAACAGCACCTTGCCGAAGGTGTCCACCAGGCCCACCAGCAGCGCCGCCACCAGCGCGCCCTTGATCGAGCCGATGCCGCCGATCACCACCACCACGAAGCACACGATCAGCACGCCCGCGCCCATGTTCGGATAGACGCTGGACACCGGCGCCGCGATCATCCCGGCCAGCGCCGCCAGCGCCACGCCGAAAGCGAAGACGATGCGGTAGAGCAGCCGGATGTTCACGCCCATGGCGCGCGCCATCTCGCGGTTGCTGGCGCCGGCGCGGATCTTCATGCCCAGCCGCGTGCGCGTGATCAGCGCCCACATCGCCACCGCGATGGCGACGCACACGCCGGAGATGAAGAGCCGGTAGACCGGGTAGGTCATCAGGTCGCCCAGCGGGATGCTGCCGGACAGCCAGTCGGGCGGCTGCACGCCGTAGACGTCGTTGCCCACCAGGATCGACCGCAGCTCCTCGAACACGAGGATCAGCCCGTAGGTCATGAGCACCTGCTGCAGGTGCTCGCGCTCGTAGAGGTAGCTGAAGAAGACCCACTCCAGCACGTAGCCCAGCAGCACCGACAGCACGATGCCCACCAGCAGCGTGGTGAAGAAGCCGCCGCCCAGGTACTGGTTGACCCACGGCGCCAGCGCGTAGGCCATGTAGGCGCCGATCATGTAGAAGCTGCCGTGGGCGAGGTTGATCACGCCCATGATCCCGAAGATCAGCGTGAGCCCCGAGGCCACGAGGAACAGCAGCAGCCCGTACTGGACCGCGTTCAGGCACTGAATAAGGAAGGTCGCGACGTCCATGGCGGCCCCTGGTGGCCCGCGGCGCGCGCCGCGGGCGGTACTACGGAAAAACGGGCCGGAGGGCCGGCCCGCTCAACGCTCACATGCGGCAGCCGCGTCCCGGGTCGGCCAGCGCCTTCACCGCGATGCCCGTGCTCTTGTTCTCCTTGCCTTCCACCTTGCGCAGGTAGAAGTCCTGCACCGGGTTGTGGTTCTTGGCGATGGTGAAGGTGCCGCGCGGGCTGTCGATCTTGGCCGCCTTGAGCGCGGCGGCGAACTCGGCCTTCTTGCCCACGTCGCCCTTCACGGCGTTCAGGCCCACGCCCAGCATCTGCGCCGCGTCGTAGCCCTGCACCGCGTACACGTCGGGCTGCAGCTTGAAGGCCTTGGCGTAGGCCAGGCGGAAGGCGTTGTCGCGCGGGGTGTTGAGGCCGTCGGCGTAGTGCAGCGTGGTCAGCAGCCCCTGGGCGGCGTCGCCCTGGGCCTCCAGCGTGCCGTCGGTGAGGAAGCCGGCGCCGTAGAGCGGGATGGTCTTGTTCAGGCCCGCCGCGGCGTAGTCCTTGACGAACTTCACCGCGCCGCCGCCGGCGAAGAAGGTGTAGACCGCATCGGGCTTGGCCGCGGCGATCTCGGTGAGCAGCGCCTGGAACTCGACGTTGGGGAAGGGCAGCGTGAGCTGCTTGACCACCTGCCCGCCGCCCTTCTCGAAGGCCTCCTTGAAGCCGGCCACCGACTCGTCGCCCGCGGCGTACTTCCAGGTGATGGTGACGGCCTTCTTGTGCCCGCGCTTGGCCGCCACGTCGCCCATGGCGTAGGCGGGCTGCCAGTTGGAGAAACTGCTGCGGAAGATGTTGGGCGCGCACATCGGGCCGGTGACGGCATCGGCGCCGGCGTTGGGCACGATCAGCAGCGTGTTGCTCTCCTTGGCGGCCTTGGCCATGGCCATGGCGACGCCGGAGTGCACCGTGCCGATGATCACGTCCACCTGGTCGCGCTTGATGAGCTTGTTGACGTTGTCGGTGGCCTTGGACGGGTCGGACTCGTCGTCCACCTTGACGAACTCCAGCTCGCGCCCGGCGAGCTTGCCGCCCTGTTCCTGCACGTAGAGCCGGAAACCGTTCTCGATGGCATTGCCCAGCGCGGCGTAGGTGCCGGTGTAGGGCAGCATGAACCCGACCTTGAGCTTTGCGCCGGCCTGCGCCCAGGCCGACGGGGCCGCCAGCAGCGCGGCGGCGGCCAGCGCGCCCAGCGTGGGGATGAACTTCATGACGTCGTCTCCTTGGGGTGTTGTTGGATGAAATCCCGGGCGGCTCGGATCACCGCCTCAGGCTGGTCGCGGTGCGGCGAGTGGCCGCAGTCGGGCAGCTTCAACAACGCCGTCTGCGGTGCCGCTTCCGCAATGCCGTCGATCTGGGCCATGGTCCCGTAGGGATCACTGAAACCCTGGATTGCCAGCAGCGGGCACTTGATGCTGGAGAGCAGGGGCTGGATCGTCCAGCGGGGGAACTCCCCATCCAGCCAGATGTCGTTCCAGCCCCAGAAGGCCGAGTCCACGTCGTCGTGGTACTTGGCCAGCCCCGCACGCAGCGGGCCGTCGAGGTAGGCCCGGCGCGCCTCGCGGATGCTCGCCAGCCCGAACTCCTCGACCAGGATGTGTGGCGCCATCACCACGGCGCCAGCCACCCGGTGCGGGAAGCTCGCGGCGTGGATCAGCGCGATGGACCCACCGTCGCTGTGGCCGAAGAGCCCGTAGCTCGACTGCACGCCCAGCGCGTCCAGCAGCGCGGGCAGCACCTGCTGCGCCTGGACGTGCATGAAGTCCAGCCCCCAGCGCTCCTCGTGCGGGCGCGGCGTGGAGCGGCCGTAGCCCGGGCGCGAATAGACCAGCCCGCGCGCGCCGGCGGCCTCGCACAGGCGCGCCGGGAAATCCTTCCACATGGACAGCGAGCCCAGGCCCTCGTGCAGGAACACGATCAGCGGCGCGTCAGGCGCGTCGCTGCCTACCCAGCCGAATTCGATGCGCAACTCGCGCCCGCCCACGCGGATGCTGGCGAAGCCGCCGGACACCGCGGCCCCGGTCACTGGTGGGCCTCGCGCTCGCGCAGCTTGAAACGCTGGATCTTGCCGGTGGCGGTCTTGGGCAGCTCGGCCACGAACTCGATGTGCCGCGGGTACTTGTGCGGCGCGAGCTGCTCCTTGACGAAGCTCTTGAGCGCCTCGGCCAGGGCCTCGCCGCCGTCGCGCCCGTCCTTGAGCACCACGTAGGCCTTGGCGCGGGTGAGGCCGTCGGTGTCGCTCACGCCGATGACGGCGGCCTCCAGCACGGCCGGGTGCTGCATGAGGGTGGACTCGACCTCGAAGGGCGACACGTACTGGCCGCTCACCTTCAGCATGTCGTCGCTGCGCCCGGCGTAGACGTAGTAGCCCTCGGCGTCGCGGAAATACTTGTCGCCGCTCTTGGTCCAGGCGCCGCGGAAGGTGTCGCGGCTCTTGTCCCGGTTGCACCAGTACATCAGCGCGGCGCTCGGACCCTGGATGAACAGGTCGCCCACCTGGTCGGCGCCCTCGATGACGCGGCCGTTCTCGTCGCGCAGCTCCACCTCGTAGCCGTCCACCGGCTTGCCGCTGGTGCCGTAGCGCACGTCGCCGGGCCGGTTGGACAGGAAGATGTGCAGCATCTCGGTGGAGCCGATGCCGTCGATGATGTCGGCGCCGAAGCGGGCCTTGAACTTCTCGCCGATCTCGCGCGGCAGCGCCTCGCCGGCCGAAGAGCACAGCCGCAGCGCCACCTGCTCGCGCGTGGGGCACTGGGGCGAGGCCAGCATGCCGGCGTAGCCCGTGGGCGCGCCGAAGAAGACGGTGGGTTTCTGTTCTGTCCAGCGCTTGAACACCGCGTCCGGCGTGGGCCGCTCGGCCATCAGCACCGTGGTGGCGCCCACCGACAGCGGAAAGCTCAGCGCGTTGCCCAGGCCGTAGGCGAAGAACAGCTTGGCGGCGGAGAAGCACACGTCGCGCTCGCCCAGGCCCAGCACCGGGGCGGCGTAGAGCTCGGCCGTCCAGTACAGGTTGCCGTGGGTGTGGACGGTGCCCTTGGGCCGACCGGTGGAGCCGGAGGAGTAGAGCCAGAAGCCGATGTCGTCCGGACCGGTGTCGGCGGGCTTCTCGGCCGGGACGAGCGTCTGCAGCCAGGCGTCGAAGTCCTGCGCGCCCGCGGGCAGCGCGCTGCCGCGCGACACCACCAGCTGCTTCACCTCGTGCGGCGCGCGCTCCATGGCGGCCTGCAGCGTGGGCAGCAGCGCGGCGGAGACCAGGGCGGCCTGCGCGCGGCTGTGGCCGAGCATGTAGGCGTAGTCGTCGGCGGTGAGCAGGGTGTTGACGGCCACCGGCACCACGCCGGCGTACAGGCAGCCCAGGAAGGCCACCGGCCAGTGCACGCAGTCGTGCATCAGCAGCAGCACGCGCTCCTCGCGCCGCAGGCCCAGCATCGCCAGACCCGCGGCCACGCGCTGCGCCTGTTCGGCCAGCTCGCCATAAGTCAGGCGGCCCAGGTCGTCGACGTAGGCCGCCTTGGCGGCGCGGCCGGCGTTGCGCTCGAACAGGTGCTGGGCGAAGTTGAAGCGCGCGGGCGGCGGCGCGGTGTAGGCCATGGCTTGTCTCCTCGGGTCCTCGGATCAGGGCGGGCGGCTTCTCTGTCGGAAGCCTGCCCGGCAGGGGCGCGGCGCCGGCCTCAGGCGGAGGCGGCGCGGCTGAATTCGATGGCGCCCTGCGGCAGCAGGTACAGCACCAGTGCCCGGCCGCCGCTGACGGTGGGGCGGTGCGCGCTGCCCGGGCCGTACACCTTCCAGCCCGCGCCCTGGCCGTCGAAGCGGGCCTCGCCGCCGGGCGTGCCGTCGGCCTGGAGGGGCATGACCATGTCGATCTCGCCGTGGGGGTGCCCGTGGTGCGGGCCGGCCAGATCCTTCATGTCCACCACGTCCACCGAGAAGCCGTGCGTGGCCGCACCCTGCTTAATGACGCGGCCCCAGCGGATGCCGTCGTTCTCGCGGCTGCACATCCAGCCCGCGGCCACCGCCTGGCGGCAGGCCTCGAAGATCGCCTCGAACACCGGGCTGCCGGCTGGGTGCTCGCGGTTCAGCCGCTCGGCCAGCGCGGCGTCAAGCGGCTGGCCTTCCAGCGAGGCGGTGAGCGAGGCGATCAGGTCCTGGAAGCGTTCGGGCGTCATGGTCGTCACGGGGGGGCTGGTCCTTCACCGGGTCTGGTTGCGCCTAGGGACGAACCCTGGTGGTTGAACTAAAGTGCATGACTGAAACTTAAATGCACCCTTGTTCCCGGTCAAGCAATATAGTGCATAAGCCGGGTAAACACCGACCCCCATGGATGCCAACGCCAACCCCTCAGCAGAACAACTTTCGGACCGCCCGGCCGAGGCCCAGCGCGACCCTTTCCTGGCGACGCTGGGCGAGCGCGTGCGCTCGCTGCGGGCGCGCAAGGGGCTGACGCGGCGCGCGCTGGCGCTGGCCAGCGACGTGTCGGAGCGCCACCTTGCCAACCTGGAGTTGGGTGTGGGCAACGCCTCGGTGCTGGTGCTGCGCCAGGTGGCGCGCGCGTTGGACTGCGAGCTGGTGGACCTGCTCAACGACGAGGGTGCCAACGGGCCGGAGTGGCTGCTGATCCGCGAGCTGCTGCGCGGCCGCTCCGACGAGGAACTGCGCCGCGCCCGGTTGGCGCTGAGCGAGCTGTACGGTCAGGCCGGGCCGGCCGATGCGCGCAGCTCGCGCATCGCGCTGGTGGGCCTGCGCGGCGCGGGCAAGTCCAGCCTGGGCCAGCTGCTGGCCGACGAGCTGGACGTGCCCTTCGTCGAGCTGAACAGGGAAATCGAGCGCGTGGCCGGCTGCGGGCTGGGCGAGATCCACAACCTGCTGGGCCCCACCGCCTACCGCCGCTACGAGCGCCGCGCGCTGGAGGAGACGATCCAGCTCTATCCCGACGCCGTGATCGCTACCCCGGGCGGGCTGGTGTCCGACCCCGCGACGCTGAACCTGCTGCTGGCGCACTGCTACACGGTGTGGCTGCGCGCATCGCCGCAGGAGCACATGAGTCGCGTCGTCGAGCAGGGCGACCTGCGGCCCATGGCCGGCAACCAGGAGGCGATGGACGACCTGCGCCGCATCCTGGAAGGCCGCGCCGCCTTCTACGGCAAGGCGGACCTGAGCTTCGACACCAGCGGCAAGACCTTGTCCGAGGCCTTCAGCGGGCTGCGCGAGGCGCTGCGGCAGCAGGCGGGGATCTGAAGGATTCCCGAACGGGTTCAGTGCTCGGTGTTTTCCCGGTGATATGCACTAAAGTGCTTGCAAAGAGTTGACGTGCATCAGGGTCGCACTATCATGCATCACACAAGCACTGCATGATTTTGCATGTCCGGTCCCGCCGGGATGCTGCACAGGAGACCCGATGAACGCTGCCGCTGACACCGCCCGAGTCGACTACCAGATCGAGCCCTCGCAGTACAAGCACTGGTCGCTGCGGACCGAAGGGTCCATCGCGACGCTGACGCTGAACATCGACGAGAACGGCGGCCTGCGCCCGGGCTACAAGCTCAAGCTCAACAGCTACGACCTGGGCGTGGACATCGAGCTCAACGATGCGCTCAACCGCATCCGCTTCGAGCACCCGGAGGTGCGCAGCGTCATCGTCACCAGCGCCAAGGAGCGCATCTTCTGCTCCGGCGCCAACATCTTCATGCTGGGCGTCTCCAGCCACGCCTGGAAGGTGAACTTCTGCAAGTTCACCAACGAGACCCGCAACGGCATGGAGGACTCCAGCGCCCATTCCGGCCTGAAGTTCATCGCGGCCGTCAACGGCGCCTGCGCCGGCGGCGGCTACGAGCTGGCGCTGGCCTGCGACGAGATCATCCTGGTCGATGACCGCTCCTCGGCGGTGAGCCTGCCGGAGGTGCCGCTGCTGGGCGTGCTGCCGGGCACGGGCGGGCTGACCCGCGTCACCGACAAGCGCAAGGTGCGCCATGACCTGGCCGACATCTTCTGCACCACCACCGAGGGGGTGCGTGGCAAGAAGGCCAAGGACTGGCGCCTGGTGGACGAGGTGGTGAAGCCCGCGCAGTTCGCGCAGAAGGTGCAGGAGCGCGCGCAGGCGCTGGCTGCGCAGAGTGACCGTCCGGCGGAAGGCCAGGGCGTGGCGCTGCGGCCGCTGCAGCGCAGCATCGAGGCCGATGCGCTGCGCTACGGCTTCGTCACGGTGGAGATCGACCGCGCCCGGCGCGCCGCGACCTTCACCGTCAGCGCCCCGAGCGCGGCGCAGCCGGCGGACGTGGCCGGCATCGAGGCCGCCGGCACCGCCTGGTGGCCGCTGCAGGTGGCGCGCGAGCTGGACGACGCCATCCTGTCCATGCGCACCAACGAGACCGAGATCGGCACCTGGCTGCTCAAGACCGCGGGCGACGCGCAGGCGGTGCTGGCGGTGGACGCGGTGCTGCAGGCGAACCGGAGTCATTGGCTGGTGCGCGAGACCATCGGGCTGCTGCGCCGCACCTTCTCGCGCCTGGACGTGTCCTCGCGCACGCTGTTCGCGCTGATCGAGCCGGGCTCCTGCTTCGCCGGGCCGCTGCTGGAGTTGGCGCTGGCCTGCGACCGCAGCTACATGCTGGCGCTGCCGGACGACGAAGCCACGGCGCCGAAGATCGTCGCCACCGAGTCGAATTTCGGCCTGTTCCCGATGGCGACGAACCAGTCGCGCCTGGGCCGCCGCTTCTACGACGAGGCGCCGGCGCTGGACGCGGTGCGCGCCCGGCTGGGCGAGGCGCTGGACGCCGATGCCGCCTTCGCGTTGGGGCTGGTGACCTCCAACCCCGACGACATCGACTGGGCCGACGAGGTACGCCTGGCCGTCGAGGAGCGCGCCGCCATGTCGCCCGACGCGCTCACCGGCATGGAGGCCAACCTGCGCTTCAACGGCCCCGAGACCCTGTTCACCCGCGTCTTCGGCCGCCTCACGGCCTGGCAGAACTGGATCTTCCAGCGCCCCAACGCCGTGGGCGACAAAGGGGCGCTCAAGGTCTACGGCAAGGGCGAGAAGGCCCAGTTCGACTTCAACCGCGTCTGACCCGACATTCGACGAACACAGGAGACAACGCCATGTCCACCATCGACTACAGCGAGAAGATTCCCAACAACGTCAACCTGTCCGAGGACAAGACGCTGCAGCGCGCGCTGGAGCACTGGCAGCCCAACTACCTCAACTGGTGGAACGACCTGGGCCCCGAGGGCTCGCAGAACTTCGACGTGTACCTGCGCACGGCCATCAGCGTGGACCCGCAGGGCTGGGCCCAGTTCGGGCACGTGAAGATGCCCGACTACCGCTGGGGCATCTTCCTGAACCCGAAGGAGGAGGGCCGGCAGGTCAACTTCGGCGAGCACAAGGGCGAAGGTGCGTGGCAGGACGTGCCCGGCGAGCACCGCGCCAACCTGCGCCGCATCATCGTCACGCAGGGTGATACCGAGCCCGCGTCGGTGGAGCAGCAGCGCCACCTGGGCCTGACGGCACCGTCCCAGTACGACCTGCGTAACCTGTTCCAGGTCAACGTGGAGGAGGGCCGCCACCTGTGGGCGATGGTGTACCTGCTGCACAAGTACTTCGGCCGCGACGGGCGCGAGGAGGCCGACGCGATGCTGGAGCGCCACTCGGGCGACGCGGACAACCCGCGCATCCTGGGCGCCTTCAACGAGAAGACGCCGGACTGGCTGTCCTTCTACATGTTCACGTACTTCACCGACCGCGACGGCAAGTTCCAGCTGTGCGCGCTGGCTGAAAGCGGCTTTGACCCGCTGGCGCGCACGACCAAGTTCATGCTGACGGAAGAGGCGCACCACATGTTCGTGGGCGAGTCGGGCGTCTCGCGCGTGATCGCGCGCACCTGCGAGGTGATGAACCAGCTCAAGACCGACGACCCGGCCAAGATCCGCGCCGCCGGCGTGATCGACCTGCCGACGATCCAGCGCTACCTGAACTTCCACTTCAGCGTGACCATCGACCTCTTCGGTGCCGACGAGTCGAGCAACGCGGCCATCTTCTACAACTCGGGCCTGAAGGGCCGCTTCGAGGAGACCAAGCGCGGCGACGACCACCAGCTGCACGGCCAGACCTACAAGGTGCTGGGCGTGGAGAAGAGCGGCGACGGCGGCCGGCTGGTGGAGCGCGAGGTGCCGATGCTCAACGCGCTCAACGAGGTGCTGCGCGACGACTACATCAAGGACTCCATCGCGGGCGTGAACCGCTGGAACAAGGTCATCGAGAAGGCGGGCATCCCGTTCCGGCTGGTGGCGCCGCACAAGGCGTTCAACCGCAAGATCGGCTCGCTGGCCGGTGCCAACGTCACGCCCGACGGGCGCGTGGTCAGCAGCGCCGAGTGCGCCGCGCGCCACGACGAATGGCTGCCCTCGGACACGGACCGCGCCTTCGTCGCCTCGCTGATGGGCCGCGTGGTGGAGCCCGGCAAGTTCGCCAACTGGATCGCGCCGCCGGTCATGGGCATCAACCGCCAGCCGGTGGACTTCGAGTACGTGCGGTTCGGCTGAGGCGCTTGGTGGCCGTGAGCTGCTTCGCTCCGACCCCTACTTCGCATCCCCGCGAACTTACTTCGTCATCCCCGCGAAGGCGGGGATCCAGGCGGCCCCACGTCAGCCCGTCAAAGCCGACGCGGGATCGCTGAACCAGCAACCCTTGGTGTGCCGCCCAGGCAGCTCACGAGCCGCTTGGGGGCCGCCTGGATTCCCGCCTTCGCGGGAATGACGAGTTGGTTGGTGAAACGCTTCGGCTCGCGACAAACGTCTTCCCATACACAAGCAAGCTCCAGCCATGAACGCCCCCCTGCCCGAAGTGCTCAAGCAGCACCTGATCGATCCGGAGATCTGCATCCGCTGCAACACCTGCGAGGAGAGCTGTCCGGTCGATGCCATCACGCACGACTCGAACAACTACGTGGTGGACTCGGGCAAGTGCAACTTCTGCATGGCCTGCGTGCCACCGTGCCCCACGGGCGCCATCGACAACTGGCGCACCGTGCTGCGGCTGGAGGCCTACTCGGTCGAGGAGCAGTTCACCTGGGACGAGCTGCCGGCGGAGAAGGCGCTGGGCGTGAACGTGGAGACGCCGGCCGAGGCCGCCGGGCCGCAGGTGCAGGCGCAGGTCCAGGAACTGCCGCTGTCCGAGGCGGTGGCCGGCGCGCAGGTGCCGCCTTGGTCCGCGTCGCACCCCTACGTCAACCTCTACACGCACAAGAACCCCGTGACGGCCACGGTGGCCGGCAACTACCGGGTGACGGAGCTGGGCACCGACAGCGACACGCACCACATCGTCCTGGACTTCGGCAACGTGCCGTTCCCGGTGCTGGAAGGGCAGTCGCTGGGCATCCTGCCGCCGGGCGTGGACGCCAACGGCCGCCCGCACCACGCGCGCCAGTACTCCATCGCCAGCCCGCGCGACGGCGAGCGCCCCGGCTACAACAACGTCTCGCTCACGGTGAAACGCGTGACGGCGGACTACCAGGGCCGGCCGGTGCGCGGCGTGGCGTCGAACTACCTGTGCGACCTGAAGAAGGGCGACCCGGTGCAGGTGATCGGCCCCTTCGGCAGCACCTTCCTGATGCCCAACCACCCGGGCAGCCACCTGGTGATGATCTGCACCGGCACGGGCAGCGCCCCCATGCGCGCCATGACCGAGCGCCGTCGGCGCCGCCGCGGCCAGGGCGAGGGCGGCAAGCTCATGCTCTTCTTCGGCGCCCGCACGCAGCAGGAGCTGCCGTACTTCGGCCCGCTGATGAACCTGCCCAAGGACTTCATCGACATCAACTTCGCCTTCTCGCGCATCCCGGGCCAGCCGCGGCGCTACGTACAGGATGTGATGCGCGAACGTGCGGCAGACTTGGCGTTGCTGCTGCGCGATCCGAACACCTGCTTCTACGTCTGCGGCCTCAAGGGCATGGAGGCCGGCGTGCTGGAGGTGCTGCGCGACGTGGCGACGCAGCACGACCTGGACTGGCCCGCGCTGCACCAGCAGCTCAAGCGCGACGGCCGGCTGCACCTGGAGACCTATTGATGCAGGAGATCCGCCAATGACCGTTGTCGTGGAGCGCGGCGCCGTGGCGCGCGTGCGCATGAACCGCCCCGAGGTGTTCAACGCCTTCGACGAGGCCATGATCGCCGCCCTGCACGACGCCTTCACCGCGCTGGCCGAGGACCCGGCCGTGCGCGTGATCGTGCTGGAGGGCGCGGGCAAGGCCTTCAGCGCGGGGGCGGACCTGCAGTGGATGCAGCGCGCCAGCAGCGCCAGCCAGGAGTGGAACCTGCAGGATGCGCGCCGCTTCGCCGGCATGCTCGCGGCCATCCAGCAGTGCCCCAAGCCGACCATCGCGCGCGTGCAGGGCGTGGCGCTGGGCGGCGGCGTGGGGCTCACCTGCGCCTGCGACATCGCCATTGCCGGGGAGGACGCCAAGTTCGCTGTGAGCGAGGCGAAGTTCGGCATCCTGCCCGCCGTGATCGGGCCCTACGTGACCAACGCCGTGGGCAAGCGCCAGGCGCTGCGGCTGGCGCTGACCACCAGCCGCATCGGCGCGCAGGAGGCGCTGGACATCGGGCTGGTGCAGAAGGTCGTGCCGCTGGACGGCCTGGACAGCGCGGTGGACGCCATGGCGGCGGAGCTGCTGGTGGGCGGTCCGAACGCGCAGCGCGAGATCAAGCAGCTGTTCGCGCAGTTGGAAGTCGGGCCCATCACGAACGAGGTGCGCGAGCTCACGGCGCAGACCATCTCCCGTGTGCGCAGCACGGACGAGGCGCGCGAGGGCTTCGATGCTTTCCTGGCCAAGCGGCCCGCGAACTGGATTCCCAAGGCATGAACATCGAGACGCTGGAGGGCGCGCCGCTGCTGGTGGTGGGCGCGGGGATCATGGGCGCGGGCATCGCGCAGGTGGCGGCGCAGGCCGGGCACGCGGTGATGCTGTTCGACCTGCGCGAGGGCGCCGCGGCCGAGGCCAGGGCCAAGCTGGGCAAGGGCCTGGAAGCGCTGGCGGCCAAAGGAAAACTCACGGCGCAGGAGGCGGCGCAGACGCTCGCGCGCATCGAGGCGGTGCCCTCGCTGGAGGCCGCGGCCTCGGCGCGGCTGGTGGTGGAAGCCGTGGTCGAGAAGCTCGACGCCAAGCGCGCGCTGTTCCGCCAGCTTGAAGGCATCGTGGGCGCGGATTGCGTGCTGGCGACCAACACCTCCTCCATCTCCGTCACCGCCATCGCCAACGGGCTGCAGTGCCCCGGGCGGCTGGTGGGCATGCACTTCTTCAACCCCGTGCCGCTGATGAAGTTAGTAGAAGTGGTGTCGGGGCTGCAGACCGAGCCGGCGGTGGCGCAGGCGATCCACGCGCTGTCCCGACGCTGGGGCAAGGTGCCGGTGTTCGCGCGCTCCACGCCGGGTTTCATCGTCAACCGCATCGCGCGCCCGTACTACGCGGAGACGCTGGCACTGCTGCAGGAGCAGGCCGGCACGCCGGCGCTGCTGGACGCCTGCCTGCGCGCCGCAGGATTCCGCATGGGGCCGTGCGAGCTGATGGACCTGATCGGGCACGACACGAACTTCTCGGTCACGCAGTCGGTGTTCGAGGCCAATTTCTTCGACAAGCGCTTCGTGCCCTCGCTGGTGCAGCGCGAGCTGGTCGATGGCGGGCTGCTCGGGCGCAAGTCGGGGCGCGGCTTCTACGACTACGCCGAGGGCGCGGCGAAGCCGGCGCTGCCGGAGCACGTGCCGGCGGAGCTGCCGGCGGCCACGCTGCTGAGCCTGCACGGCCAGGGCCCGGTGGCGCGGTGCCTGGGCGACGCGCTGGCGGCGGCGGGGCGGGGCTTCGAGCCGGTGCCGGACAGCGACTGGATCGGTTTGGAGATCGACGGCGCCCAGCTGCGCCTGACCGACGGGCGCCCGGCCTCGCAGGTGGGTGCGGGCGGGGTGGCCGAGGTGGCGGTGTTCGACCTGCCGCTGTCGGCTCAGCCCGGCTCGGTGCTGGCCTGGGCGCCGGCGCTGCAGGCCTCGCCGGCCTGGTGCGAGCTGGCGCCGCGCTGGCTGCGGGCGCTGGGCTTCAATGCGCAGCGCCTGGCCGACGCGCCGGGGCTGGTGGTGGCGCGCACCATCGCCATGCTGATCAACGAGGCCGCCGACGCCGTGCACCAGGGCGTGTGCGACGAGGGCGGGGCGGACGCGGCGATGAAGCTGGGCGTGAACTATCCGCAGGGTCCCTTCGAGTGGCTGCGCGGCTGGGATGCCGCGGCCGTGATCGCGCTGCTCGATGCGTTGGACGCCCATTACCGCGGCGAGCGCTACCGTGTCAGCCCGGGCCTGCGGCTGCGCGCGTGGGGGCAGGGCGGTCACGAGGCGGTGTGCGTCGGAGGCAATGCCTGATGAAATTCGCCGAGTTTCACGAGGGGCAGCGCATCACGGCCGGGCCGGCGAGCCTGAGCGAGGCAGAGATCGTCGCGTTCGCGTCGGCCTGGGATCCGCAGTGGTTCCATACCGATCCGGCTGCCGCGGAGGGCGGGCCGTTCAAGGGGTTGATCGCCAGCGGCTGGCAGACCTGCGGGCTGGCGATGCGGCTGGCCTGCCAGGCGGCGTTGGACGGCTCCGAGAGCTTTGCCTCGCCGGGCATCGCCTACATCAAGTGGCCCAGCCCGGTGCGCCCCGGCGACCCGATGCGGCTGGAGGCCACGGTGCTGGAGGTGCGTCGCTCGCAGAGCAAGCCGAACCTGGGCGTGCTGCGCTGGCGCTGGGAGCTGCTGCACGTCGACGGGCGCCAGGCGCTGGAACTGGAAGCGACCAGCCTGTTCGACCTCTCGCGCAGCGAGGGCGGTCCGGCGGCTTGAGCGGCGTCCCGGAGCCTGAGACGGGTTGTGGCCCCGTCCGCGGATCGCCCCGCAGCCGCTGGATAGACTGCACCGGATGAGTGCAGATGAATTCGTGGCCCTGCTTACGCTGGCCACGGCGATGAGTTTCACGCCTGGTCCCAACACCACCTTGTCCACGGCGCTGGCCGTGAATTTCGGCCTGCGCCGGGCGCTGGTGTTCGTGAGCGCGGTGCCGGTGGGCTGGACGCTGCTGATGCTGGGCTGCGGCCTGGGCGTGGGGGCGCTGCTGTTGGCGCTGCCGGCAGCGCGTTGGGCGGTGAAGGGGGCCGGCATCGCCTACCTGCTCTGGCTGGCCTGGAAGCTGGCTCAGGCGGGACAGCTCGGACAGGCGGATGCGCGGCGCCTGGACGTCGGCTTCTGGCAGGGCGTGGGGTTGCAGTTCCTCAACATCAAGGCGTGGATGCTGGCGCTGGCCCTGGCGGGCGGCTGGGTGAGCAGCGCAGGCGGCCAACCGTCGACGAATCCGGGGCAGCGGCTGCTGATCGTGTGCGCGGTGATGGTGGTGTTCGCCTGGAGCAGCAACTTCAGCTATGCGCTCGTAGGCTCGGCGCTGCGCGGCTGGCTGGCGCAGGGGCGGCGGCTGCTGTGGTTCAACCGCGCCATGGCGCTGGTGCTGGTGCTGACGGCGGCGTGGATGACGCGGGCGTGAGCGGGAACGGCAACGGGGGCAGGCCTCGTTCATGAACAGCCTCGGCGGGATCCACGCCCTGCAGAGTGGCCGAATCGAAGGAGCGGCACGCTTTCCTCTGGCTAACGCAGCAGTGCAATGGCACCAAGTGCGGCACGAGCCGTGGCATCACCGTAGTGGGAGCCTCATCGGCGCGATTTGAGAGACATACATGGGTGTTCTGGAGACGGCGGAACGTGAGCGGCGGGGCTTGTGGCTGGGGCTGCTGGGCGTGGTGATCTTCGCGATGACGCTGCCAATGACGCGGTTGGCCGTGGGAGACATACAGGATCCCCAGTTGCCCCCGTTCTTCGTGACGGCGGGGCGGGCGGCCGGCGCCGGCGTGCTCAGCCTGTTGTGGCTGCTGGCGCAACGGGCCGCTTGGCCGAAGCGCGAGCAGCTCGCGGCGCTGGGGATTAGCGCGGTAGGCACGGTGCTGGGCTTCCCGTTGTTCCTGGCCCTCGCACTGCGCCAAGCGCCGGCCATGCATGCGGCCGTGGTGACGGGCGTGTTGCCGCTGGCCACGGCGGTGATGGCGGCGTTGTGGCTGCGCCAGCGGCCGTCCTTTGGCTTCTGGCTGTGTGCGTCGATGGGCTGCGGGCTGGTCGTGGCCTTCGCATTGCGCGAGGGCGGGGGTATCACGGTGGCCGATCTGCTGCTGCTGGGCGCGGTGCTGTCCGCCGCGGTGGGCTACGTGGCGGGCGCGCACCTGGCGGCGCAAATGGGCGCCGAGCGCGTGATCTGCTGGGTGTTGGTGCTGAGCCTGCCCTTGACGTTGCCGGCGAGCTTGCTGTCCTGGCCGGCCGAGCCGGCACGGGCATCCGCTTGGCTGGGCTTCGGCTATGTCACGCTGTTCTCGATGTGGCTGGGCTTCTTCGCCTGGTACCGGGGGCTGACGTGGGGTGGGGCTGTGCGGGTAAGCCAAGTGCAGCTGCTGCAGCCCTTCTTGGCCCTGTTGTTCGCCGTGCCGGTGCTGGGCGAGCCGCTGGAGGCGGCGACGGTGGGTTTCTCACTGGCCGTGATGGCGACGGTGCTGGTCGGGCGGCGTATGCCGATTGCGTCGTGAAAGGAGGGGCTGTGCGGGAGGGTGTCCGGACTGGCTCGGGTGCTGACGCGCAACTGCATGTGCTGGCGGGATGGCTTTGGCCGCCATGGCACTGGGCGAGTAGCCGGACAGGCCGGCAAGGCGCGAGCGGCCAGCGCGCTGCGCCATGGTGGGGAGAGCTTGGCTTGGTCAGAGATGAATGGTCGCTTCTCGCACATTGACCGGTGATGGATGTCGATCGATCAATGCACAACGTACAGGAATAAATCTACAAAACTCGATCAATTTCAGCGACCTTGAGAAGGAATACATGCAACCAAAGAAGGGGCTGCCTCGAGCCTGATGAATTGCCGACCGCCAAGGCAGGACCTGCTTAAGACTCATAGGGAGCCTTGGAGCGGTTTTCTCCCACGCTAAGGTTTTTGAGGATTACACGAAGCGGAAGCAAGGACTGAAATCGATGCCCAAGCCAAGCCAAGCGGAGCGGAGCGGCGCGGCTCGCTTCACGCTCGGAATAGAGCCCGCCGGCGGTAGCACGGCCGAAGCAGAGCAGGGCGGCAGGCGGCTCAGGCCGCTTCGCCTGGTTGCCACTGGCCGTCGACAAGCAGTTCGTGCGGACGGAACTGGGCCTTGTAGGCCATCTTGTGACTGTTGCTGATCCAGTAGCCCAGGTACAGGAACGGCAACTTCAGCAGCCGCGTCTGCTCGACTTGCCAGAGGATGTTGTAGGTGCCATAGCTGGCGTCATCGTCCGGTTCGTAGAAGGTGTAGACGGCCGAGAGCCCGTCGCTGAGTACGTCCAGAATGGAAACCATCTTGAGTGGACCCAAGCCGGATTCGCTGGGCTCGCGGAATTCCACCAGCCGTGAGTTGACACGGCTCTGGAGCAGGAACTGGGTGTACTGGTCCACGCTGTCGTGGTCCATGCCGCCGCCGCTGTGCCTGCCGGACTGGTAGCGCAGATAAAGCTGGTAGTGCTCAGGCAGGAAGCACAAGCGCAACACGCGGGCTACCAGACCGCGATGGGCCTTCCAGGCCCTGCGCTGGCTTCGGGAAGGCTTGAACTGCTGCACCGGCAGCCGCAGCGGGACACAAGCCCTGCAGCCGTCGCAGTAAGGCCGGTACGTGAACAGACCGCTGCGGCGAAATCCGCGTGCCACGAGTTCGGAGTAGGCGTCAGCGTGGATCAGGTGGCTTGGTGTCGCGACCTGAGACCGCGCCAAGCGGCCCGGCAAGTAGCTGCAGGGGTAAGGAGCCGTGGCATAGAACTGCAACGACGCGAGGGGAAGTTCCTTGGGAGCAGTCACGCGGGAGATCCTCAGGGCGTCGGGCGCAGGCCGAGCTGCGTCCACATCGACTCATGATAGGTCCAGCTCCGCACGGGTTCGGCATCGACCGTGGCCGCGAGATGGCACAGGAACTCTGAGCGCGGCACCTCGCGTGCACCCAGGGAAGCCAAGTGCGACGTGTTCTGTTGGCAATCCACAAGCCCAATGCACTGGGAGCGACAGAAGCAGACCAGTGCGGCCAAGGCTATCTTGGAGGCATCGGTGCGGCGGGAGAACATCGACTCACCGAAGAACATGCGGCCGAGCCCCACGCCATACAGCCCGCCAACAAGTTCGCCATCGACCCAGGTCTCGAAGCTGTGAACAGTGCCCGCTTCGTGCCATACGAAGTAGGCCTGCTGCATGGCGGGGAGAATCCAGGTGCCATCCTGGCCGTCACGCGGACTGTAGGCACAGGCTTGGATCACATCCGAAAAAGCGCTGTCCACCCGGATCTCGCAGCCCGGGGTGCCAATGAACCGCTGCAGTGTCTTGCGCAGCGATCGGTGAAGACGAAATTCATTCACAGGCAGCACCATGCGGGGGTCTGGTGACCACCACAGCACAGGTTGACCTTGTGAATACCAGGGAAAGATGCCTTTGCGGTAGGCCTCGTGGAGACGGGCCAGTGTGAGGTGGCCTCCCGCTGCCAGCAGTCCAGGCGCCTGTGAAGCACGTCCTAGCGCTGACGAGGGAGGCGGCAAAGGCGTGTGATCATCATCCAGCCATGGCAACGGCAGACCCATACAACAAGAAATCCGCGTTCCTTAAAAAGGATGGATCGTTTGACAGCCTGACGAACAACGCCAGATGTCGAAGCTCGACCCCGCTGCGCTGCTCCAGTCAGAGCTGTACCGTAATACAGCGAGCCTGAAGCTGCTGCCGCTGATCAGAAAGCAGCGGCAGAGGCCCCAAGCGCCTTAACGATGGTCCGTTCCGCTGACGGCCGAGGTCGGCGTGTCAATGGCCCGGATGTTCTGCGCCAGTTCACCCTTTGGACCCTTAACGATCTCAAAGCTCACCCGGCTACCTTGCTTCAAGGTGCGGAAGCCTTCCATCTGGATGGCCGAAAAGTGAGCAAACACGTCTGCTCCCCCATCGGCAGGCTGAATGAAGCCAAAACCCTTAGCGTCGTTGAACCATTTGACAGTACCGATAGCCATCTCTGCGTCCCTCCAGGTGTTTTTGCTGCGGTGCAACAGATTTTCTTGGGCGCTTTGACCTCGTGTCAATGAGCAGCGACACCATCTTTACACAAATTGATACACGCAGTGGCCTCGGTAGTCTTGCAGCGACGCCCCCTGGCGCAATATCCGCAGCAGATGCCAGCGCAAAGCAAGTCGATAGAATGAATCCATGCCCTCGGAACCCCCCAAGCCCCCTTCGCGAGCGCCTGTTGCGCCCGGACGCGACGACGGTGCAGTCGTGGTGGAGCGCAAGACGGCGCGCACCAAACCACCACGCATGTATCAAGTCGTCCTGCTTAATGACGACTACACACCGATGGAGTTCGTCGTGATGGTGTTGCAGGAGTACTTCAAGCGCGACTTGGAGACAGCCACGCACATCATGTTGAAGATCCATCACGAAGGTCGGGGCGTCTGCGGTGTCTACACCAAAGACGTTGCGGCTACCAAGGTTGAACTGGTACTGGCAGCGGCTCGCCGCTCCGGTCATCCGCTGCAGTGCATTATGGAGGCCGCATGATCGCGCAAGAACTTGAAGTCAGCCTGCACATGGCGTTCGTCGAAGCGCGCCAGCAGCGGCACGAATTCATTACGGTTGAGCATTTGCTGATGGCACTGCTTGACAACCCATCGGCTGCAGAAGTGCTACGTGCATGCGCAGCCAACATTGATGACCTGCGCAAGAGCTTGTCAGCCTTCATCAAGGAAAACACGCCAACGGTGGGTGGCACTGACGAGGTCGATACGCAACCGACTCTAGGCTTCCAGCGCGTGATCCAGCGCGCAATCATGCATGTGCAAAGCACGGGCAGTGGCAAGAAGGAGGTCACTGGTGCCAATGTGCTGGTGGCGATTTTTGGAGAGAAGGACTCGCACGCCGTGTACTACTTGCATCAGCAAGGTGTAACGCGCTTAGACGTCGTCAATTTCATTGCTCACGGCATCAAGAAGTCCGATCCACCGGAACCGGCCAAGTCCAACGACAACAGCCCCAGTAACGAGGGTGAGAAGGAAGAAGCGGGCGAGGGCAAGGGATCGCCGCTGGATCAGTTCACTCAAAATCTTAATTCTCTGGCCACTGCCGGCAAGATTGACCCGCTCATTGGCCGCGAAGGGGAAGTGGAGCGCGTCATCCAGGTATTGTGCCGTCGACGCAAGAACAACCCGCTGCTGGTAGGAGAAGCTGGCGTAGGCAAGACTGCAATTGCAGAGGGCCTTGCTTGGCGTATCACGCAGGGCGAAGTGCCTGAAGTACTGGCTGGATCCACTGTCTATGCACTGGACATGGGCGCCTTGCTAGCGGGCACCAAGTACCGTGGTGATTTCGAGCAGCGTCTCAAGGGTGTGCTGAAGCAACTCAAGGATCAGCCGCACGCGATTCTCTTCATCGACGAGATTCACACCCTCATCGGCGCCGGTGCTGCCTCTGGTGGGACGCTTGATGCCAGTAATCTACTCAAACCGGCATTGAGCTCGGGAGCGATGAAGTGCATTGGGGCGACAACCTTCAGTGAGTACCGGGGGATCTTCGAGAAGGATGCAGCCTTATCGCGTCGTTTCCAAAAAGTGGACGTGGTAGAACCGTCGGTGGAACAGACGGTAGAAATTCTTAAGGGGTTAAAGTCCCGCTTTGAAGAACACCATAGTGTCAAATACGCACTGGGCGCCCTGCAAGCCGCTGCAGAGTTGTCGGCCAAGTACATCAATGATCGTCACCTTCCTGACAAGGCGATCGATGTCATTGACGAAGCAGGTGCAGCCCAACGGATCCTGCCCAAGAGCAAGCAGAAGAAGACGATAACTCGTACTGAGGTCGAAGAGATCGTCTCAAAGATCGCGCGCATACCGCCGGCCTCGGTGTCGAGCGATGACCGCAGCAAACTCAAGACGCTGGACCGGGACCTCAAGAGCGTGGTGTTCGGCCAAGACCCGGCTATCGACGCCCTAGCTGCTGCAATCAAAATGGCACGTTCCGGCCTAGGCAAGCCGGACAAACCCATCGGCTCGTTCTTGTTCAGTGGTCCGACTGGCGTTGGCAAGACCGAAGTAGCCAAGCAACTGGCGTTTATCCTGGGCATTGAACTTATCCGCTTCGACATGTCCGAGTACATGGAACGCCATGCGGTGAGCCGTCTCATTGGTGCGCCTCCCGGATATGTTGGCTTTGACCAGGGAGGTTTGTTGACTGAGGCGGTCACCAAGAAGCCTCACGCGGTCCTCCTATTGGACGAGATCGAGAAAGCCCATCCTGATGTCTTTAATGTGCTGTTACAGGTCATGGACCATGGCACGCTGACCGACAACAACGGGCGCAAAGCTGACTTCCGCAATGTCATCATCATCATGACAACTAACGCGGGCGCGGAAACGATGAACAAGGCCACGATCGGTTTCACGACCCGACGCGAAAGCGGTGACGAGATGGCCGACATCAAGCGGCTGTTCACACCCGAATTCCGCAATCGGCTTGATGCCACAGTCAGCTTCAGGGCGCTGGATGAAGAGATCATCCTGCGCGTAGTGGATAAGTTCCTCCTGCAACTTGAAAGTCAGCTTTCCGAGAAGAAGGTGGAAGTGACATTCACGGATGCGTTGCGTAAGCACCTGGCCAAGAAGGGCTTCGATCCGCTTATGGGTGCACGCCCAATGCAGCGGTTGATCCAGGACACCATTCGCCGCGCCTTGGCTGATGAGCTGTTATTTGGTCGCTTGGTGGACGGTGGGCGGCTGACGGTAGACCTTGACGACAAGGATGAGGTGCAGCTGCAGATCGAGCCGCGCAAGAGTGATCGTCCACGCGCGGAGCCTGCGACGACATCTTGATAGCTTAGGCCCGGTGGACTTGTTCCCCTGGGTCTTGAAGGTAATAAGACGCCAACAGCCGGTACATCGCCGGCTGTTGTTCTTTGAGAGCCCATGGCGTGACGAAGAACGCCTCGCTGGCCACAGCAAAGAACTCCTCCGGCCCTACGCATCCATAAGGATCGATAGCTGTTTCCATACCTTTGTCTACCAGACGGCAAAAACGCTCGAATTCCGGTTCCAGTATTGCAAGCCAGTGCTGCTGTGCTTGGAGACCAGGCAGCATAGGCACGCCGTCGGCCTCACCGTCTCGCATGTCCAAAACATGAGCAAACTCATGGATCACTACGTTATATGCAGGTCCTCCCACGCCTTCGACGTCGTAGATGTCGCTCCAACTTAGCATGACAGGCCCTCCACCCACGGCTTCGCCAGCCAAGGTTTCTTCGTAGGTATGCACGACGCCAAATGCATCCACGATTTCACGTGGGGCAACAACCGTGTTTGCGTGCATAACGATGCCCACAAATGAGTCGTAGCTTGGCGACAGGCCTAGCTTTAAGACCGGCAAACAAGCTTGGGCAGCGACCGCAACGACAATATCATTGCGCAACTCAAATCCGTCGACACCATGAAACTCCTTGCTGTCGAGAAACAGGCTGCACATCCGCCGCAACGCTATCAGGTCAGCGTCGGGGCGGAAACGCAGGAATGGAAAACGCCGTAACGTTAACTGCCATATGGCGTCAGGAATAGCCCTTCGCTGCAATGCACGGGCTTCGCGTCGCTGCTCAAAGGCTTGCCGCAGCCGGTTAAACATATCAAAGCTTGATTCTCGCGAATCCTTCTTGCGTGAGACGCAATGCTTCTGCTCGGGCGGGGCCTGAGCCGTCAAGTTCCCAATCCGTCAGGACATGTCGTTCATAGCCAGAGGCAATCGCTTGACTGCCAGGACGATGGGTATGCCCGTGTACCAGGGTATTGCACTTCGCTTGGGTAAGCCAATCCAGCGCGGCTTCCGGATCAACGTCTGCCCAGGCAGCCATGTCGTTTTGATGCTGACGGCTGGCGTCTCGCATGTTGCGGGCCAGTTCGCGACGCTCTGCCAATGGTCTGGCCAAGAATAAACGCTGCCAGTTTGGATCGCGTACCTGAAGGCGAAAACGTTGGTAGCTGACATCCTCAAGACACAGCAGGTCACCATGCGTCAACAGAATGCGCTGCCCGTGTGCCTCAAGTACGGCCGGATCAGCAACTGGGTGGACGCCCATGTTTTGCAGCAGGTTGGAGCCAACAAGGAAATCCCGATTGCCCGGCATGAAGCCAATCCAGCGGTATTGCGCTGCCTGATGTAGTGCATTGATGACGTCAGCTTCGAAAGCCTCTTGCCGACATGCGTCGTCGCCAATCCAGGCTTCGAACAAATCGCCAAGGATGAATACTGCTTGTCCGGCCGTTTCCGCTAGGAAATGCTTCCATGCGTCAAAGGTACGCGGATGCGAGGCATCCAGATGCAAATCGCTGATGAAATCAATGCACTTCCAGCTCGAAGGTGCTGAAATGGCTTGAAGTGGCGGCAGCACTGGCACTGCCGCCGTGATCTTTGGAGTACTCAGGCGACCTCGACCACGCGTTCAATGACAACGTCCTGCACGGGCACGTCGCCGTGCCCGCCACGGTTACCGGTAGCCACACGTTCAATGGCATCAACCACGTCGGTACCGGCAACGACCTTGCCAAAAACAGCGTAACCCCAGCCGTCCTGAGAACGGTCCTTGTCTAGGAAGCCGTTATTTTTGGTGTTGATGAAGAACTGGGCTGTGGCCGAATGCGGCGCCATGGTACGGGCCATGGCAATGGTGTACTTCTCGTTGCGCAGGCCGTTGGCACTTTCGTTGTTGATCGGTGCCCCCGTGGATTTCTGCTTCATGCCGGGCTCGAAACCGCCCCCTTGGATCATGAAACCCTGAATGACTCGGTGAAACACCGTGCCGTCATAGTGCCCGGCACGCACGTAATTCAGAAAGTTCTCCACCGTGGCGGGCGCCTTGGCGTCATCCAGCTCGATGCGGACAGCGCCAGCACTGGTGGTCATTTCAACGGTCTTGGTCATGTTTACTTCTCTACGGTTGCTTTGTTGATCACCACTGGCTGCAGCGGCACGTTCTGGTGAGGGCCCTTGTTGCCGGTGGGCACTTGCCGGATCTTGTCAACAACTTCCATGCCTGAAACTACTTTGCCGAAGACGGCGTAACCGTTGCCGTCGCGAGCGTTGGGCTGGTCCAGGAAGGTGTTGTCCTTGACATTGATGAAGAACTGGGCTGTGGCCGAGTCAGGCACCATGGTGCGCGCCATGGCGACGCTGCCGCGCACATTGGACAGGCCATTGCGACTTTCCAAGGGGATGGCTGCACGGGTCGGCTTCTCGGTCAGATCGGGCAGCATGCCACCGCCCTGAATCATGAAATCCTCAATGACACGATGAAACACCGTACCGTCGTACTGTCCTGCACGCACGTACTGTAGGAAGTTGGCCGCGGTCTTGGGCGCCTTGTCGGTCGCCAACTCAATGACCACATCGCCCATTGAAGTCTGCAGCTTGACCTTTTGTGCCAGTGCGGCAGGTGCGGTCATGCACAGAGCAAACGCAGCGCCAAAGGAGGCGAGGGCAGTCAGTCGGATCATGGGTTGGGCGTCCTTGGCTATACTGATCCGATTCTACTGAAGCCCCCGGCGCCCGTTTCCCGGCCGGCGCCTGCCGGGCGGGTCGCGTTTGGGGACGTTCCCGGCGCCAGCTGTCGCCTTCCCGTCGATGACCCTTCGCATCTACAACACGCTCAGCCGTCAGGTTGAGCCTTTCACGCCTATAGAGCCTTCGCATGTGCGCATGTATGTATGCGGCATGACCATCTACGACCTATGCCACGTCGGGCACGCGCGCATGATGATGGCCTTCGACGTCGTGAGTCGCTGGCTGCGGGCCAGTGGCTACAAGGTGACTTACGTACGCAACATCACCGACATCGACGACAAGATCATCCGCCGCGCTCTGGAACGCAACATCCCGATAAGGCAGCTTACCGACGAGATGATTGCTGCCATGCACCAGGACATCGCGTCCATCGGCATCGAGCCGCCGACGCACGAGCCGCGCGCCACCGAGTACGTGCCGCAGATGCTGGAAATGATCCAGCGCCTGGAGGACAAGGGCTTGGCTTACCGAGCAGCCGGAGGAGACGTCAACTTCGCGGTTCGAAAGTTCCCCGGCTACGGCAAGCTTTCCGGCAAGTCACTCGACGAACTGCGCGCCGGCGAACGCGTGGCGGTACTGGAAGGCAAGGAAGACCCGCTCGACTTCGTGCTGTGGAAATCCGCCAAGCCGGAGGAGCCGGCCGATGCCAAGTACGCCAGTCCGTTCGGGCCGGGCCGTCCAGGCTGGCATATCGAGTGCTCGGCCATGAGCTGCGCGCTGCTGGGCGAGCACTTCGACATTCACGGCGGCGGCATGGACCTGCAGTTCCCGCACCACGAGAACGAGATCGCGCAGAGCGAGGGCGCTACGGGCCAGACCTTCGTCAACGTGTGGATGCACAACGGCTTCCTCAACGTGGACAACGAGAAGATGTCGAAGTCGCTCGGCAACTTCTTCACCATCCGCGATGTCCTGAAGAGCTTCGACGGCGAGACGGTGCGCTTCTTCATGTTGCGCACCCACTACCGCAGTCCGTTCAATTTCAGCGACGCCAACCTTGAGGACGCCCGCCACGCGCTGCGCCGTCTCTACACGGCCCTGGCTAGCCTGGAAGCCGTTCCGGCACTGGAGTCGATCGATTGGACGCAGCCGCAGGCTGCAGCCTTCCGCGCGGCGATGGACGAGGATTTCAACACCCCCGGTGCCGTGGCTGTGCTGTTCGAACTGGCTGCCGAGGTCAACCGCAGCCGCTCGGTGGATGCGGCTGCGCTGCTCAAGGCATTGGGTGCGGTTCTGGGCCTGCTGCAGCAATCGCCGCGCGCATTCCTGCAGGGGGGGGGCACCCTCGACGAGGTCGACATCGAACGGCTGATCGAGCAGCGTGCCGCGGCCAAGAAATCGCGCGATTTCGCGGCGGCCGACGCCATCCGCCGCGACCTGGCCGAGCGTGGCATCGTGCTGCAGGATTCGGCGCAAGGTACGACCTGGGTGAAGGCCTGAATGGCGCGCCCGGCCGCTGCCGTGACGCCCGCCTATTGGGACGAGGCATGCAAACACCTGGCCAAGCGCGACCGGGTGATGCGCAAGCTCATCCCGCAGTTCGGCGAGGCGCGGCTGCAATGCCGCGGTGACGCCTTCACCACGCTGGCGCGCTCCATCGTGGGGCAGCAGATCTCGGTTCGCGCGGCGCAGTCGGTGTGGGAGCGCTTCATCGCGCTTTCCGGTGGGCGCTCCACCCGGTTGCAGCCTGCGGCCGTGCTGGGCCTCGAAGTCACGGCCATGCGAGAGGCGGGGCTGTCCGCGCGCAAGGTGGAATACCTGCGTGACCTGGCGACGCACTTCACTGACGGTACGGTTCATGTACGTCAATGGCAGCAGATGGACGATGAGGCCATCATCGAGGAGCTCGTTGCCGTGCGCGGCATCGGTCGCTGGACGGCCGAGATGTTCCTCATCTTTCATTTGATGCGTCCCAACGTGCTGCCGTTGGACGACGTGGGCCTGTTGCGGGGCATCAGCCTCAACTATTTCAGCGGCGAGCCGGTATCACGCGCAGAGGCGCGTGAGGTCGGTGACGCCTGGGCGCCGTACCGCTCGGTGGCCACCTGGTATCTCTGGCGCAGCCTCGATCCGGTGCCTGTCGAATACTGAGCCGTCCCGGCAAGGAATCCTTTCATGAGCAAGAAACACTTCCTCGACTTCGAACAGTCCGTCGCCGAGTTGGAAGGCAAGATCGAAGAGCTGCGCTACGTGCAGACCGAGTCCGCGGTGGACATCTCCGAAGAAATCGAGCGGCTGCAGAAGAAGAGCCTGCAGCTGACCAAGGACATCTACGCCAACCTCACGCCGTGGCAGGTGACGCAGATTGCCCGCCACCCGCAGCGCCCCTACACGCTGGACTACACCAACGAGATCTTCAGCGACTTCCAGGAGCTGCACGGCGACCGCCATTACGCGGACGACCAGTCCATCGTGGGCGGTCTGGCCCGTTTCAACGGCCAGGCCTGCATGGTGCTGGGCCACCAGAAGGGGCGTGATACCAAGGAACGCGCAGCGCGCAACTTCGGCATGAGCCGGCCCGAGGGCTACCGCAAGGCGCTGCGGCTGATGAAGCTGGCCGAGAAGTTCGGGCTGCCGGTCTTCACCTTCGTGGACACGCCGGGCGCGTATCCGGGCATCGGTGCCGAGGAGCGAGGACAGTCCGAGGCCATTGGCCGCAACATCTTCGAGATGGCACAACTGGAGGTGCCCATCATCACCACCATCATCGGCGAGGGTGGGTCCGGCGGCGCGCTGGCCATCAGCGTGGCAGACCAGGTGCTGATGCTGCAGTTCTCCGTCTACTCCGTGATCTCGCCCGAGGGCTGTGCGTCCATCCTGTGGAAGACCGCCGAGCGCGCTTCCGATGCGGCGGAAGCGCTGGGCATCACGGCGCACCGCCTCAAGGCGCTGGGCTTGATCGACAAGATCGTGAGCGAGCCCGTGGGTGGCGCGCATCGCGACATGCGGCACATGGCCGCCACGCTCAAGCGCGCGCTCAACGACGCGCTGCGCCAAGTGGTGGACCTCAAGCCGCGCGAGCTGCTGCAACGCCGCTACGAGCGGCTGCAGTCCTATGGCCGCTTCAGCGACACCACCGAGCGCTGACGTTCCCTGCGTCGCCGTTGCCACCAGCGGCGGCCGAGATTCCACCGCGCTGCTCCATGCCACGGCCCGTGCCGCCCAGGCACTGGGCCTGCACGTGCTCGCGCTGCATGTGCACCACGGGCTGCTTCCCGAAGCCGACGCCTGGGTGGAACACCTGGAGCGCCAGTGCGCCGACTGGGCGCGGCAAGGCCTCCCCGTGGCGCTGCGATGGTGCCGGCTCGAAGGTTGCCCCGGGCGTGGTGAAAGCGTCGAGGCCTGGGCCCGGAGAGAGCGCTATGCCGCACTGAGCCGCATGGCGCGAGAGGGCGGTGCAGCGCTCGTCCTGTTGGCCCACCACCGGCGTGACCAAGCCGAAACGTTCTTGCTGCAGGCCCTGCGTGGTGGCGGCGCGGCCGGGCTGGCTTCGATGCCACGGCAAGCAGTGCGTGACGGCCTTTCGTGGGCGCGCCCTTGGCTGGAGCAGCCCTCGGAAGCCATCGATGCCTACGTGCAGGCGCACAGGCTGACGCACATCCAGGACCCCAGCAACGAAGACCACGGTTATGCCCGCAATCGCCTTCGGCATCGGGTGATGCCGGCGTTGACGGCTGCGTTTCCACAGGCTGAGCAGGCACTGGGAGCGGCTACCCGGCAAGCACAACAGGCGCGCGAATGCCTGCAGGCGCTGGCGGAGATCGACCTGCGCGCCGTGGCCGAAGGACATGAGCTGCGCCTGCCGGCACTGGCCGTGCTGCCCCAGGCCCGCCAAGCGAACCTGCTGCGCCACTGGCTGCTGCAGCACTGTGGCCGCGGTCCCGGCGAAACGTTGCTGCAGCGCCTGCTGAGTGAGCTGTACGTAAGCGATGCGCCCGCCTGCTGGCCAGCCGGTGAGCAGGTGCTGCACCGCTACCGGGGCCGGCTGCGCTGCGAGCCGGCCGGGAAGGGCGTGACGGCGATGGCAGTGCACGAGGAGCAGATGATTTTCATCGACGGCCCAGGTCGGCAGCGCCTGGATGCCTGGGGTGGCTGGCTGGAAGTGCGCAGCGTGGAAGAGGGCGGCGTAGCGCCGGCGCGGCTGCGGGCATGCATCGCGCGCGCGCGCAGCGGCGGCGAGCAGTTCCAGCTCAAGCCGGGAGGCGTTCCGCGCAGTCTCAAGAAGCAGTACCAGACCCTGGGCGTGCCAGCGTGGCACCGCGGCGGTCCGCTGCTGTGGCTGGACGAGTCACTCCTGTTTGTGCCCGGCCTGGGAGTCGATGCGCGGCTGTGGGCAGCTCCTGGCGAGCCGCAGCTGGGCCTCGAATGGGTGCCTGATGCAGCCGGCTAGAATCGCGGGTTCGCGGGCCGCTGGTGCCTCGCGGCAAACACCGGGCCTGTTTCAAACACCATGGCATTGATCGTTCACAAGTACGGCGGTACGTCGATGGGCTCCACGGAGCGCATCCGCAACGTCGCCAAGCGCGTGGCCAAGTGGGCACGCGCGGGCCACCAGATGGTGGTCGTTCCCTCCGCGATGAGCGGTGAAACCAATCGGCTGCTGGGGCTGGCCAAGGAACTGTCGCCCAAGCAGACGAGTTCCGCGCTGCTGCGTGAGCTCGACATGATTGCTGCCACCGGCGAGCAGGTGTCGGTGGGCCTGCTGGCCATCGCGCTGCAGGCCGAAGGCATGGAAGCCATCAGCTACACCGGCTGGCAGGTTCCGGTGCAGACCGATTCGGCCTACACCAAGGCCCGCATCGAGAGCATCGACGACGCCCGTGTGCGCGCCGACCTGGCCGCGGGCAAGGTGGTGATCATCACCGGCTTCCAGGGCATCGACGCCGAAGGCCACATCACCACGCTGGGCCGCGGCGGCTCTGACACCTCCGCGGTGGCGGTGGCGGCGGCGATGAAGGCCGACGAGTGCCTGATCTACACCGACGTCGATGGCGTCTACACCACCGACCCCCGCGTCGTGGCCGAAGCGCGGCGCCTGAGCACTGTCAGCTTCGAAGAGATGCTGGAAATGGCGAGCCTGGGCTCCAAGGTGCTGCAGATCCGCTCGGTGGAGTTCGCGGGCAAGTACCGCGTGCCGCTGCGCGTGCTCTCCAGCTTCACGCCCTGGGATATTGATATCGAAGAGGAAGCCCGCTCCGGCACCCTGATCACCTTCGAGGAAGACGAAAAGATGGAACAAGCCGTTGTCTCCGGCATCGCGTTCAACCGCGACGAGGCCAAGATCACCGTCATGGGCGTGCCCGACAAGCCCGGCATCGCCTACCAGATCCTGGGCGCCGTGGCCGAGGCCAACATCGACGTCGACGTGATCATCCAGAACGTGTCGCACGACGGGAAGACCGACTTCTCCTTCACCGTGCACCGCAACGACTACCAGCGCACGGTGGACCTGCTGCAAAGCCAGGTGCTGCCCGCGCTGGGCGCCAAGGAGATCCTCGGCGACACCAAGATCTGCAAGGTCAGCATCGTCGGCATCGGCATGCGCAGCCACGCCGGCGTGGCCAGCAAGATGTTCCGCTCGCTGAGCGACGAGGGCATCAACATCCAGATGATCACCACCAGCGAGATCAAGACCAGCGTGGTGATCGACGAGAAATACATGGAGCTCGCCGTGCGCGCGCTGCATCGCGCCTTCGAGCTGGACCAGGAAAAAGCCGGCGTTTAAAAAAACTTCGCAAAGTGCTTGGAAGTTCGAAAAAACCTGGCTAGAATAGCAGCTTCTGCACTGGAGTCGTGACCGAGAGGCCGAAGGTGCTCCCCTGCTAAGGGAGTATGCGGGCAAAACCTGCATCGAGGGTTCGAATCCCTCCGACTCCGCCAAACACGCAAAAGACCGAAGGTTCCGCAAGGACCTTCGGTCTTTTTGCTTTTGGGTCTGACCGATCACCAGCGAAGGCCGAATTGATGGCCGCTGAGAGAGCCGCAGGAGCTTTGGGCTTGGAGCCGCGGATGTGAAACGTGGAGCAGGGCGCCGAGACCTGATCAGCCTGGAGCCGCCGCCAGCTCCCGCGCCAGCGCCAGAACGGAGCAGGGTGCACTGCCCTCGGCCTTGTTGTTGATCGTCACGAAGGCCTGGTGCCCCGCCGCCAGTGTGCCAGCAACCACACGCACCAGACCCTGGCGCGTGGGCAGGTCCGGCGCCACCAGCTTGTCGAAGGGCGCCCAGGCGTCCTTGGCACCGGCGTAGCTCTGGCCAGCCTGCAGATTCCAGCGGCAGACCACGTCGCCGGGCCAGGTGGCGCGCAGCATCGGCAACTGCCGCTCGATGGGTGGCATGCGGTCGTGCAGACCCAGGCAATAGCGCACTCCAAAGGCCTTGAGATGCGCCGCCATCCACGGCTGCAGCAACTCCGGATCGCGCAGCTCCAGCGCCAAGCGGCTGCCAGCGGGCAGCTCGGGCAACAGCGCCTGCCACAAGCGTTCCAGTTGCGACTCCAGCCGGACCGGGTCGTGCAGCCACGCGGGGGGCAATGGAGAAAGCTGGAACACCAGCACGCCCAGCTTGTCCTTGAGACCTTCGACGGCCGGCCGCAGGCACTGCTCCAGCGCCATGCCGGGGTCCAGGAACAGCGGGTTGCTGCGCTCGGCACGTCCGCCGGTGTCGCGCTGCACGGCATCGCTCACCAGCGACGCTGCCTTGACCACGAAGCGGAACTCCTCCGGCACCTGTGCCGCCAGACCGGCGTAGCCGGCCGCATCCAGCGGGCGGTAGAAGGCCCGGTCCAGGCTCACCGTGCGCAGCAGCGGATGCGCCGCATAGGCGAGCAGACCTTCGCGCGACAGCCGGGCTTCCGGATAGGCCTGTGCCCACACCAGTCCCGACCAGCCGCTGAAGTTCCAAGAGGAGGTGCCCAGGTGCAGCCGGCCATCCCAGCGCTCGCGCAACTGCTGCGCAAGCTCCAGCCATTCTGGATCGGGCGGCGCTGGTTGCACCGAGGCCACAGCGGGTGGCAGCGGTTCGTCGAAGAGCAGGGACTGGAGCGAGGAGGCCGCGTCGTTCATGGCTCAGCTCGGAATGCGAAAGGAACACAAACCCAGGGCAGGAAAGAAGCCCGCTGACAACCAACGCCGCGTTCCCGCAATCTCGACATCAATCTCATTTAACATAATACGCATTGAGGCGATTTCATGCGTGCCTGGCGAGCACCCTGCTCGCAGGCTACGGCGGCACTGAATGGCTGGCACCAGCCCTCAGCGCCGAGATCCCATTTCAATTCCGATACCGCCACTGGCATCTCACTGCGCCGGCGCCACCGCCGTCCGGCGTCGCGCCGCCGCGGCTTCGATTTCTGCCGCCAAGCCGTCGCGCCCCATCGAGCGCGCGAAATCCGCGGCCGTCATCCCGCGCTGGTTGCGCAGCGTGGCATCGGCACCGCGGCGCAGCAGCAGCCGCGCACCGTCGATGGCGCCGTAGCCGGCGGCCATCATCAACGGCGTGCTCCCATTGGGACTGACGGCATCCACGGGCGCGCCGGCGCGCAGCATCAGCTCCATCGGCTCCAGCTCCGCGCTCGACGCCGCGTAATGCACCGGCGCCCAACCCTCCCGGTGCACGCGCGCGCCGCGCTCGATCAGCCGCTGCATCCAGACCACGTGGCCGCGCAGCGCCGCCATCATCAGCGGCGTCTCGTTGGCGGCGTTGACGGCTTCCAGGTCCAGCTGCGGGTGCGTCCACAGCGCCTCCGCAGCTTTCAGCGCGTCCTCCTTGAAAGCCCGTGTCAAGGCCGGCTGGCCGCGCTCGTCGCGGGCGTTCGGGTCGAAGCCGCGCTGCAGCAACGACAGGACGCTGCGCCCGTCGTCGCGCTCGACCGCCTTGAAGAAATCCTCGTAGCTGCCGGCCCAGGCCGGGCTCGCCAGCATCCAGGCGGCGGCCGCCAGGCCCAGGCCGCCGACCAGCCGCCGCCGGCCCGCCTGCACGCCTGCGGATTGCGCTTTCAAGCCGTCAAGCATCCCGCTCATGCCGCCTCCGCTACCTTGAACAGCCGCTCGAAATTGGCGCTCGTGGCGCGGCCGATGTCCTCCGCGCTGCAGCCCTTGAGCTCGGCCAGCTGCGCCGCGACGTGCGGCACGTAGGCCGGCTGGTTGACCTTGCCGCGGTACGGCACCGGCGCCAGGTACGGGCTGTCGGTCTCGATCAGCAGCCGGTCCATGGGCACGAACTTCGCGACGTCGCGCAGGTCCGCCGCGTTCTTGAACGTGAGGATGCCGGAGAAGGAAATGTGAAAGCCCAGGTCCAGGGCCGCCCGGGCCACGGCCTCGGTTTCGGTGAAGCAATGGAAGACGCCGCCTGCTTGCTCGCCGCCCTCCTCGCGCAGGATCGCCAGCGTGTCCTCGCTGGAGCTGCGGGTGTGGATGATCAGCGGTTTGGCCGTGCCTCGTGCGGCGCGGATGTGCACCCGGAAGCGCTCACGCTGCCACTCCATGTCGGCCACGCTGCGGCCGTTGAGCCGGTAGTAATCGAGCCCGGTCTCGCCGATGCCCACCACGCGCGGGCGCGACGCCCACTCGCACAGCGTGCCCACCGTGGGCTCCATCACGTCCTCGTTGTCCGGGTGCACGCCCACGCTGGCCCAGAAGTTGTCATGGGCCATGGCCAGCGCATGGACGGACTCGAACTCCTCCAGCGTGGTGCAGATGCACAGGGCGCGGTCCACGTCCGCGGCGGCCATGGCGGCGCGGATCTCGTCCAGCCGCGCGTGCAGCTCAGGAAAGCTCAGATGGCAATGGGAATCGACGTACATCGCAGTCGGCAGTTGAAGTCCGCGGCCGGGCGCGGAAAGGAAAAATCAGAAAACCTGCGTCGGCCGGGCCGAGGCCAGCGCGCTGCCCAGGATCTCCTCGATCCGGGCACGCAGCGTGCGTGACTCGGCGTCGCCCGCCAGGGCAACGCCCACGCCCTGCGCCCGCCCGCCGGCGGCATGGGCCGGCGTGATCCACGCCACTTTGCCTGCCACCACACGGCACTCGGCTTCGCCGGGCAGCGTCAGCTCCAGCTCGAAGACATCGCCCAGGCCATGCTCCCGCGACGTGGCAATGAAGAGGCCGCCCTCGGTGAACAGCGGGATATAGGCCGCGTAGAGGGCGGCCTTGTCGTTGAACACGAGCTGCACCCGCGTCGCCGGGGCCGCATCCAGGTCGGAGGAAGAAGTGGCGTTCATCAACGGCCCAGTGTAGTGACGCGGGCGCGGCTGGAACCGGCGCGCGCCGGCCACAGCGCCGCGGCCTGGGCCACCAGCGACTCCGCCAGCAGCGACGCGTTCCACGGATGCTCGTCGTGGCGCGAGAGCTGCGTCAGCTCGCGCGACCAGCTCGCCAGCTCGGCCAGCGCTGCACCTGGCGGCAAGGTTTCGGCCGGGAAATAGCGCGGCGCGCCGCCCGCGGCCTGGGCCATCAGGTCGTGGCACAGCTTCAGCAGCGTCTCCAGCAACCGCGGCAGGCCCCACGACGCCACGGCGGTCGCGTCGCCCTGGCGTAACCGCTGCGGCAGCGCGGCCCAGGCGGCGGCGTCGACGCCCTCGCCCGCCAAGGCCACCGCCTCCAGCGGCCGGCCGCCCGCGGCGTCCAGCAGCACCTGCGGCTGGGCCAGGCCGCGCTCCTTCAGCCATTCCAGCGCCTGCTCGCGCGGCGGCAGTGCCAGGCCCAGGCGCTGGCAGCGGCTGCGGATGGTGGGCAGCAGCAGCTCGGGGTCGGTGGCGGTCAGCAGCAGCCGCACCTGCGCCGAGGGCTCCTCCAGCGTCTTGAGCAGCGCGTTGGCGCTGGCTTCCTGCATCGCCGTGGCCGGGTGGATCAGCAGCACCTTTGCCACGCCGCGCGAGACGCTCTGGTGCGTCCAGTCGATGGCCTGGCGCACCTCCTCGATGCGGATCCACTTGCTGGGCTTCGCATCCTTCTTGCGCGATTCCTCCTCCGCCCAGCCCAGCGGCTCCCGCAACGCCTCGGGCAGCAGCAGCCGGAAATCCGGATGCCCGTGCGTGTCCATCAGGTGGCAGGCCGTGCAGCGCCCGCAGGGCCGAATCGCGCCCTCGCCCGTTGCCTCGCACAGCAGCGCGCGCGAGAGCCCAAAGCCGAACTCGTACTGGCCCACGCCCGCCGGGCCGTGGATCAGCAGCGCATGCGCGCGCTGGTGCAGCGCCTGCTGCAGCGGTGCCTCCAGCCAGGGCAGCGGCGCGCTCACCAGCTGCGCTCCAACAGCGAGCGCTCGATCTGCGCCCACACCGCCTCGCGCGGCTGCTCGGCATCGATGCGGATGAAACGCCCCGGCGCTGCCGCGGCGCGCGCTGCGTAGCCCTCGCGCACGCGGGTGAAGAAGACCTCGTCCTCGCGCTCGAAGCGGTCCGCCGCGCGCGCCGCGGCCCGGCGCTGCGCCGCGATCTGCGGCGGCAGGTCGAACCACAGCGTCAGGTCCGGCTGCCGGCCCTCCTGCACCCAGCCTTCCAGCCGGCCCAGCACGTCGAGGTCGAAGCCGCGCCCGCCGCCCTGGTAGGCAAAGGTGGCGTCCGTGAACCGGTCGCACAGCACCGTGGCGCCGCGCGCCAGGGCCGGCTCGATGCACTGGCGCAGGTGGTCGCGCCTCGCGGCGAACACCAGCAGGCTTTCCGTGAGCGCGTCCATGGCCTCGTGCAGCAGCAGCTCGCGCAGCCGCTCTGCCAGCGCCGTACCGCCGGGCTCGCGCGTGAGCAGCACCTCGCGCCCGCGCGCGCGCAGCCACTGGGCCAGCGCCTCGATGTGCGAGCTCTTGCCCGCGCCGTCTATGCCTTCGAAGGTGATGAAGCCGTGGTTCACGTGTGATGGGGAAACGGTGGATCAGGGCGTACCCGACGATCGGGGCGCGCGCTGGTACTGGTTGACGGCCCGGTTGTGGTCCGCGAGGTTGTCGCTAAAGACGCTGCTGCCGTCGCCGCGCGAGACGAAGTACAGCGCCTTGGTGGGTGCCGGCTTCACGGATGCGCGCAGGGATTCCAGCCCCGGCATGGCGATCGGCGTGGGCGGCAGCCCGGCGCGGGTGTAGGTGTTGAAGGGCGTGTCGGTCTGCAGGTCGCGCTTGCGCAGGTTGCCGTCGAAGCGCTCGCCCAGGCCGTAGATCACGGTCGGATCGGTCTGCAGCGGCATGCCCACGCGCAGCCGGTTGAGGAACACCGCAGCCACTTTGGGACGGTCTGCGGCTTGGCCTGTTTCCTTCTCGACGATGGAGGCCAGCACCAGTAGATCGTCCATGCTGCGCAGCGGCGTGTCGGCCGGGCGTTCGGCCCAGGTCTGCGCCAGACGGCGCTGCATGGCGGCATGTGCGCGCTTGAGCACCGTGAGGTCGCTTACGCCGCGGCTGTAGGCGTAGGTGTCGGGAAAGAAGCGCCCTTCCGGCGCCACGCCCGGCGCGCCCAGCGCGGCCATGAGCGCTTCGTCGCTGAGCGTGGCCGTGGCGGGCTTGAGCGCCGTGGCCCGAGCCAGCTCGGCGCGCAGCTGCCTGAAAGTCCAGCCCTCGATGAAGCGCACGCTCTCCAGCACCTCGTCGCCGCGCACCATCTTGTCCAGCAACTGCCGCGGCGTGGCGCCGCGCTCGATCTCGTAGCTGCCGGCGCGGATCTGCCGCGCCTGGCCCGACCAGCGGAACCACTGGTAGAGGAACTCCGGCGAGGTCTGCACCCCCGCCTGCACCCAGGCCTGCGCCACCGCGCGCGGCGCGGTGCCGGGCTCGATGGACAGCTCCACCGATGGCGCCGCCAGCGGCAGCGGCCGCTGCAGCCACCACCACACGATGCCGCCCGCGGCCAGCGTTGCCGTGGCCACCAGCAGCACGAGCGCCAGCAAGATCCGCTTCATCACCACACCAACAACCGCTCGGGGCAAAGCCGCTGATCATAATGGCCGCATGACCGACACCCTCATTCAGGCAGGTACCTTCGACGGTGCCGCGCCTTTGACGCACTGGGGCCTGGTGCGCGCGAGCGGCGAGGATGCCGCGTCCTTCCTGCACGGCCAGCTCACGCAGGACGTGAGTTCCCTCAACGCCACCACCGCCCGCCTGGCCGGCTACTGCACCGCCAAGGGCCGCCTCCTGGCGAGCTTCATCGTGTGGCGCCCGGCGCCGGACGAGGTGCTGCTGGCCTGCAGCGCCGACGTGCTCCCGGCCAGTGTCAAGCGGCTCTCGATGTTCGTGCTGCGCGCCAAGTGCAAGCTCACCGAGGCCACCGACCTGCGCCTCTACGGCTTGGCCGGCCCCAGCGCCGCAGCTTGGCTCGGCGAGGCCGCGCCCCAGCAGCCCTGGCAGCGCGCCCGGGTGCAGGACGCCGACGTGGTGCGCCTGCCCGACGTGGACGGCGTGCCGCGCTGGCTGGTGGCGTCCGCCCAGCCGCCGGCGCTGCCCGCGCTGTCCGAAGAGGCCTGGCGTTGGCTGGAAGTGCGCAGCGCGCTGCCGCGCGTGGCCGCCGCCACCACCGAGCAGTTCGTGCCGCAGATGATCAACCTGGAGCTCGTGGGCGGCGTCAACTTCAAGAAGGGCTGCTACCCGGGCCAGGAGGTGGTGGCGCGCAGCCAGTACCGCGGTACGACCAAGCGCCGAGCCTTCCTGTTCGACAGCGATGCCGCCGACGCGGCGCCGGGCCAGGAAGTGTTCGCCGCCGGCGACGACCCGACGCAGCCGTCGGGCATGGTGGTCGATGCTGCCACGCTGCAGGGCCGCACCGCAACGCTGGTGGAGCTGAAGATCGCGGCGCTGCAGGCGCCCTCGCTGCACCTGCGCAGCCCGGACGGTCCGGTGCTGCGGCACACGCCGCTGCCCTACGACGTGCCCCTGGATGTCGCCTGACCAGCCCGGCGCTCTTGACGGGCGCCAGCTCTTCGTGTACTACCGCGTGGCCCTGCCCGACCTGGGCGCGTGCGCGCTGGCGGTGCGGGCCTTCCAGGCCGAGTTGCAGCGCACGCACCCGGACCTGCTTTGCGCGCTGCTGCAGCGGCCGCAAAGTCAGGACGTGGACGGGCAGCGCACGCTGATGGAAACCTACGCCCGCCCCGGCGGCATCGATGCGGCGCTGGAGGCCCACATCGCCCATGCCGCTGCGACGGCGCTGGCGCTGCTGGTGGCGGGGCCACGCCACGTGGAAGTGTTCGAGCCATGTGCCTGATTGCCCTGGCGTGGGACGTGCATCCCCGCTTCGACCTCGTGCTGGCCGCCAACCGCGACGAGTTCCTGGACCGCCCCGCGGCCGCGCTGCACCGGTGGCCGGAAGGCATCGTGGCCGGCCGGGACCTGCGCGCTGGTGGCACCTGGTGCGGTTTCACCGACGCCGGCCGTCTGGCGATGCTCACCAACGTGCGCCGGCCCGGCGCCGTGCTGCCGGACGCGCCTTCGCGCGGCGAGATCGTCCCGCAGTGGCTGCTGGGCGACGCCGACGCCGCGGGCTTCTGCGACGCACTGGGCGCCGCCCGGCACAACCCCTTCAACCTGCTCGCGGCCGATCTCGTGCGCGGCGAGTTCTTCTGGACCGGCACTGACCACCCCGCCCCGCACGCACTGCGGCCCGGTGTGCACGGCCTGTCCAATGCTGCGCTGGACACGCCCTGGCCCAAGACCGTGCAACTCAAGCACGACCTGGCGCAGGCGCTGCAGCGCCACGACGACGTGGACCCGTTGATCGACGCCCTGCTGCTGGCGCTGTCCGACCGCACGCCGGCGCCCGATGCGGCGCTGCCCAGCACGGGCGTGCCGCTGGAGGTGGAGCGTTATCTCTCCTCCGTCTTCATCGCCATGCCGCACTACGCCACGCGCTGCTCGACGGTGCTGGTGCGCGAGCGCGAGAGCCGGCGCCTTGTGGCGGTGGAGCTGACGCACGGGCCGGCGCCTTTCCGTACCCGGGTCGAGTTGCCGCGCTGGCCGGCCGAGCCGGCAGTACGGGTGGCGGGAACGGTACAGGCACTGCTGTAGGAAGCTTGCGTCCGCTGCCCGGCGAAGGCGCCGGGATGAGATGTCAACGCCACAGACCGCTGCTTCTCCGGACAGCAGCCGATCTCAATCCCCGCTTTTCAACGCCAGCACCATCTCCAGGTGCGGAATGCCCGCCTCCATGAACTCCTCGCCGCGGGGCTCGAAACCGGCCTCTCGATAGAAGCTCGCCGCGGACTGCTGTGCATGCAGCATCACCTCGCGTGCGCCCTGCCCGCGCGCCGCATCGAGCAAGGCCTGCAGCAGCGCCTGACCCACGCGCCGGCCGCGCCAGGAGCGCAGCACCGCCAGGCGGCCGAGCTTCATCACGCTGTCGGGCAGCGGCAGCAGGCGCCCGGTGCCCACGGCCTGGCCGTCGGCGTCGAAAGCGACTGCATGAATGCAATCTGCATCCGCCGAATCACGCTCCAGCTCGGCCGGGATGCGCTGCTCCTCCACGAACACGGCATGGCGGACGATCTGGGCAGGCTCCTCCAGGACCTGCCAGCTATTGATTTCGATACGGGTGTCGCAGGGGGAAAATTTGGTGTAGTTCATAATCATGTACGTTGCACCAAGCATCTAAAAGCATTCTCCGAGCATGGCATCCCGTCGATGCCCTGCCACGGATATTCACGGACAGCGTTGCTCCAACCGCCACGCAGCCATAGAGCCAAAACGGACGCCATGGTCCATACCAAACAGCCTGTACGTTGCTTGAGGTGATCCCAAAAAGCCATGTACGTTGTTATTGGCGACGGCCGCGCTCTTGCATCACCCTCCCCAAGCCTGCCGCAGCGCCTCGGCAGCCACCTGCTGCGCCTGGGCCGCCTGGGGGATGGCCCGGCCCATCTTGATGAAGTCGTGGGTAAGGCCCCGGTAGAGTTCCAGCTCCACGGGCACGCCGGCCAGGCGCAGCTTGTCGGCGTAGGTCACGCCCTCGTCCACCAGCGGGTCGCACTCCGCCAGGATCAGGCAGGCCGGCGCCACGCCGTCCACCTCCGCCTCCAGCGGTGCGAAGCGCCAGTCGCGGCGGTGGTGCACGTCGATGTAGTGGTCGAAGAACCAGGCGATGGCTGCCGCGTCGAGCACGAAGCCGTTGGCGAAGAGCTTGTGGCTGGCCGTATCGGCATGCGCCGTGGTGCCGGGCGTGATCAGCAGCTGCAGCGCCAGCGGCTGCCCCACGTCGCGCGCATGCAGCGCCGTGGCCGCCGCGAGCGTGCCGCCCGCGCTGTCGCCGCCCACGGCGAGCCGCGAGGCATCCAGGCCCAGCGTGTGTGCCTGCCCGGCCAGCCAGTGCAGCGCGGCCCAGGCGTCGTCCACCGCGGCCGGGAAGCGGTGCTCGGGCGCGAGCCGGTAGTCCAGCGCCACCACTGCGCCGCCACTGCGCAGGGCGAGCTGGCGGCACAGGCTGTCGTGCGTCTCCAGGTTGCCGATGACGAAGCCGCCCCCGTGCAGGTAGAGCAGCAGCGGCAGCCGCTCGTGCGAGGGCGCGTACAGGCGCGCGGGCAGCGCCGTGCCGTCGGCGGCGGGAATGGTGAAATCCTCCACCCGCGCCATCGGGGCGCGCGGCAGGTCCAGCACCTCGGCGCGCAGCGTGTAGGCCGCGCGCGCGTCGGCCGGGGTCATGGTGTGCAGCGGCGGGGTCTTCGCGCGCGACATGCGCGAGAGCAGGCCGGCCATCTGCGGGGTCAGGAATTGGGTGCTCAAGCGACGACGGTCCGGGTGGCAACGGGCGGCGAGTATGCCCGCGCGCCCTGCCCTGCCCGATCAGCAGCTCCGGCAGCCCCAAAAGCAAAAAGCCCGACGGCCGTTTGAGCCGTCGGGCTGCATGCGGCAGGGTTGCCGCCGCATGTCTCACTGAAGAGCCGGCTTGGATTCGCCGGCGGCCCGCACCCCACGCACAGGCTCAGTGGATCTGGTTGATCAGTGGAACTGCTCTTCCTCGGTGGAACCGGTCAGCGCCTTGACGCTGGAGGAGCCGCCCTGGATCACGGTCGTCACGTCGTCGAAGTAGCCGGCGCCGACTTCCTGCTGGTGCGACACGAAGGTGTAGCCCTGCTCGCGCGCCTGGAACTCGGGCTCCTGCACCATGTTGACGTAGTGCTTCATGCCTTCGCCGCGGGCATAGGCATGGGCGAACTGGAAGGTGTTGTACCAGTTGATGTGGATACCAGCCAGCGTGATGAACTGGTACTTGTAGCCCAGCGCGGACAGCTCTTCCTGGAACGCGGCGATCTGCTTGTCGTCCAGGTTCTTCCTCCAGTTGAAGGAAGGCGAGCAGTTGTAGCTCAGCAGCTTGCCCGGGCAGGCGGCGTGCACGGCCTGCGCGAACTCGCGGGCGAAGCCGATGTCGGGCACGCCGGTCTCGCACCACACCAGGTCGGCGTAGGGCGCGTAGGCCACGCCGCGGCTGATGGCCTGCTCCAGGCCGTTCTTGACGCGGTAGAAGCCTTCCTGCGTGCGCTCGCCGGTGACGAAGGGCTTGTCGTTGTCGTCGCAATCGCTGGTCAGCAGGTTGGCGGCTTCGGCGTCGGTACGGGCCAGCACGATGGTGGGCACGCCCATCACGTCGGCGGCGAAGCGAGCGGCGATCAGCTTCTCGACGGCTTCGCGGGTCGGCACCAGCACCTTGCCGCCCATGTGGCCGCACTTCTTCACGGCGGCCAGCTGGTCTTCGAAGTGCACGCCGGCGGCGCCAGCGGCAATCATGTTCTTCATCAGCTCGAAGGCGTTGAGCACGCCGCCGAAGCCGGCTTCAGCGTCCGCCACGATGGGCAGGAAGTAGTCCACGAAACCTTCGTCGCCGGGGTTGATGCCACGCGACCACTGGATCTCGTCGGCACGCTTGAAGGTGTTGTTGATGCGGCGAACCATCGTCGGCACCGAGTCGTAGGCGTACAGCGACTGGTCCGGGTACATCGTCTCGGAGGTGTTGCCGTCGGCGGCGACTTGCCAGCCCGACAGGTACACGGCTTCCAGGCCAGCCTTGGCCTGCTGCATCGCCTGGCCGGCGGTGATCGCGCCGAAAGCGTTCACGTAGCCCTTCTTGGCGCCGCCGTTGACCTTCTCCCACAGCTTCTCGGCACCGCGCTGGGCCAGCGTGTACTCGGGCTGCAGGCTGCCGCGCAGACGCACCACGTCGGCGGCGCTGTAGCCACGCTTCACGAGCTTCCAACGGGGGTTCTCAGCCCAGTCCTTCTCCAGGGCGGCGATCTGCTGTTCGCGGGTCAGTTGGCTCATCAGGTACTCCTTCAGGGGTGAGATGCAAGTGGGGAATCGATGGCTAAAGCCTAAAGGCGCAAGGCCCCGGACAGAAGACTTATGTCTTATATAAGACAGATTTTTTTCTTCATAGGAATCAAGCACTTGCAAAAACACTCTCGCAATGCGGAATGTTGTTTTCCGTAATGAGAAAAATTGCTGCGCCGCGAAAAATCAGGATCTCACGATGCGAAACGCCATTTTTCACCGTGCGAAGAAGACCTCAAGCACAGACCGCTGCGGCCCGCATCCCCAGCAACCCGGAGCGCACTCAACCAGGTGGTTGCGCAGGGACTGACCGAACTGAACGCAGACCGGGCGTCCGATCCGGCTCATTGACCTTCAAGTCGCCCATGAAAGCGCACCGTTCGTCCTGAGCTGGCTGAAGGACCTGCCGACCCGCCGTGCCAGGGGCTTCGACAGGCTCAACCCGAGCGGGCACTTCTCAGTGCTGCAGATGAAGCGGAATCAGCTCCCCAGCCGCTGCCGGCCCGCATGCCGCAGCGCCAATAGCGCCAGCGCGAACACGACCAGTAGCGGGCGCAACGGCACCGGCTGGCGCCGCGGCTGCGCCAGCGCGGGGTCCCGCAGCAGCCCCAACAGTGGCGTGCCCGGCTGCAGCCGGGCATAGCGCAGGCCGGTCTCCTGGGCCAGACGCTGTAGGTAGGGCTCGCGCAGGGCGGACAGGTGCTCGCGCCCCGGCGTGGCGCCCAGGTCGGGCGGCGCGGGGCCGGCGGGGTCCTCCACCATGCGCTCGCCTTGCACGCTCCCCCCGCGGCCCTGGCTGTAGAGCTCGACCTGCAGCACCTCGCGCGCGCCCCAGAAGCCCAGCGGCCGGCCCTCGGGATCGCTGCGCGGGATGGGCACTGGCGCCAGCCCGCCCACGCCCACTAACCAGCCCGAGGCGCGGTCGGTACCGTCCATGGGCGGGCGGTAGCGCGGGTTCAGCGGCGGCGCCTCGTGGCCGTCGGTGACGAAGACTAGGGAAGGCACGTCGGGCAGCGCGCGCACCAGGCGCAGCGCGCTGTTGAGTCCCTTGGCCACCTCGCTGTTGCCGCTCCACGCCATGCGGCCGTCGATGCGCGCCAGCGCGCCGCGCAGCTCCTGCAGGTTCGCGCACACCTCCAGCGGCGCCAGCAGCAGCACGCTGCGGTGCTCGGTGAACACGCCCAGCCCGATGCGCGAGCCACAGGGCAGCCGCTCCAGCGTCTCGTGCAGCGCGTCTCGTGCCAACGCCAGCCGCGAGACGCTGCGGCCCTGCAACTGCACGTCCGCCACGTCCATGCTCTGCGTGATGTCCAGCACCACCACCGATTCCACCTGCGCGCGCACCAGCGGCAGCTGCGGATCGGCCAGCGCCAGCGCCAGCAGCCCGATGGCGGCTGGCAGCAGCGCCCGGCGCCCCCGCGACCCGGCCAGGACTCGGCGCAGCGCCGCCAGGACGGCAAACCGGCCCCCGCTCACGGCAGCCCCTGCGCCACGCCGCGCGCCGTGGTCGGAGCGCGCTCCGCGTCCCGCGGTGCTGCGGCGGGCGCGGTTTCGGCCTCGTCGCCGTCGGGCTGCAGGCGCTGGGCGCGCTCCAGGTTGTAGCGGGCGGCCCAGTGGCCCGGGTCCTGGCGCAGCAGCTCGCGGTAGTTCTCCTTGGCCAGCTCGACCAGCGCGATGGCTTGCCCGGGCTGTTCCCCCGCGCGCAGCCGCCCGGCCTCGCGCAGCAGCGCGTTGGCGGCATTGAAACGCGCGGCGCGGCCGAGCGGCGTGCCGGACTGCAGCGCGCGCCAGGCATCCAGTGCCGCCGCGTCGTTGCCGGCGGTCGCCTGTTCGCTCGCGACGGCGAAGCGCAGCTCGGCCGGCAGCGCCTGCGGGGCGCTGGCCGCCTGCGCGCCGGCCACGGCCAGGGCCTGCCGCTGCGCGATCACCGTGTTCCAGCCTTGTGAACGCCTGAGCGCCAGCCCGTCCCACGCCAGCGCCCCCAGTGCCGCCACGAGCAGCACCCCCAGGACATGCCGCCCCGCGCGGCGGCTCAGGCCCAACGTGTGCGCTGTACGCATTGCGCCCCCCACAGCAACAGGCAGCTCCCCAGCGCCACGGCCAGGCAGGCACCGTCCAGCGGTCGCGGCGGCAGCCGCTCCTCGAAGGCGCTGGGCAAGTCGGCCAGGCGGCCCACGTCCGCCACCGCGCGCTGCAACGCCGCCGGGTCCTCGATCTCGTAAGCGTGGTACTGCGGGCCCAGCGTGCCGAAATAACGGTGCAGGAACACCTCCGGCACGTTGGACGCCGCCTCGGGGTCGCTGCCCGGCGGCGGCAACAGGCCCGGGCTGCCGGCCGAGCGCAGGTACAGCCAGTAGAGCGATACGCGGTCGCGCCGCATGCGCTGCGTGATGCGCTCGCGCATGGCCGGCTCCAGGTGGTCGCCGCCGTCGGACACCAGCATCACGATGCGCGCGCCGGCAAAGGGCCGCTGATCGAAGTGGTCCAGCGCCGCCAGCACGCCGCGCCCGATGTCCGTTTCTCCCAGCCCGCGCCCGACCGCACCGGCGGCGATGGCGGCCAGCACCGCCTCCGTGCGCTGCGTGAAGTCCAGCACCGGCATGGGCGCGGAGCTGAAGGCCACCAGCGCGAAGCGGTCGTTCGGTCGCTGGGCCACGAAGCCCGACAGCACCTCGCGCGCGACGCCGCTCTTGGCGCGGCCCCGCGCCTGGGCCGCCAGCCCACCGCCCCGCGCCGCCTCGCCCCCGCCGTTGCGCGCGCTGCCGAAGCTCTGGTCCATGCTCCCGCTGCGGTCCAGCAGCAGCACGATCTCGGCACCGCGGCCCACGCGCTGCACCACGCGCTCGGCCAGCCGCGGCCCGGCCAGCGCCAGCACCAGCGCGGCAATCGCCAGGGAGCCGAGCGCGCGCAGCAGCAGCGACAGCAGCCGGCCGGCCGGATCGGGCGGCAACAGCGCCAGCGCGCCGTGCAGCACCGGCACTTCGGCGCCGCGGCGCCAGGGCAGCAGCGCCAGCGGCAGCAGCAGCAACCACAGCGGCTGGGCCAACGTCATCGCCCACTCTCCCGTTCCAGCTGCCGGGCCAACCGGCACAGCGCCTTGAGCCAGCCCAGCTCCGGGATGGCCTCGCCACCCGGCGCGAAGAAGGTGCGGCGCGACAGCTCGAAGAAGCGCTCCAGCTCCGGACGCAGCGGCGCAAAGGCCGGCCGGCGTGCCAGGAAGGCATCCAGCCCCGGCGCGAACAGCGCCTCGCCGGCGCTCAGGTCCAGCGCCTGGTGCAGCGCCGTCATCGCCTGGCGCCAGTGCACCGCGCTGGCCGGCTCGGGCAGCCGGCGCATCTGCCGCCAGGCGACGTCGAAGGGTTTCGGACGCCGCCGCCACGGCCAGCCCAGCACGCTTCCCAGCAGCACCGCGCCGGCCAGCACGGCGATCAGTGCCTCCACCACGAGCCGGGAGCGCAGCGCGTGGGTGTCGATGAGCGGCGGCGGCAGGTCGGGCTGCAGGGCGCCCAGGCCCCGGCGCTCCGGCGGCGGCTCGGGAACCAGCGGGCTCACCAAGATGGGCAATCCGTCCAGCCGCACCTCCTGCGGGCGGGCGCCGCCGACGAAGCGCAGCGCCACCGGCGGCAGGTCCAGCAGCTGCGGCGTGCCGGGCGAGCGCAGCACCTGGTAGCGCAGCAGGAGCGTGGCGCTGCCGCCGGGCCGCCACCACGGGGACGGCTCCCAGCGCGCCTCGCGCAGCTCCATCGAGGCGCCAGGGCGCGGGGTGGGCAGCGACTCCCTGTCCAGACGCAGGCCGGTGGGCAGGTCCACCTCGGCGCGCCGCTCCACGAGGTCGCCGATCTGGTAGCCGAAGCGGCGGGGTTCCAGCTCGCGCAGCTGTACGGCTTGGGCGCTGGCGGGGCCGGCCATCAGCGCCAGCGTGGACACGAGAAACACGGAAACCATCAACGCCACCGGTTCCCGAAGCGGGTGGCTTTCCTGCCGGCGAACCATCCGGCTCTCGCTTACCGCGGCATCAGCCTCCCCTTGCCGGCTCTGCGGGAGAGGGGCTGGGGTGAGGGTCGAGGCACTCCATCGGCGCGGCCCGCAGCCGTGCTCCTGCTTATGAATGAAGGCACCTGGGCTTCGGCCTGCAAGCCCTACCAGGCGCTTCCTACCCCTGCACGAAGTACCGCGTGACCGCATCCGCATCGAAGCGTTCCTCGATGAACAGCGGCCGCAGCCGCGCCTGCGCGAAGACGGCCTTCAAGGCCTCGCGCCGCTCGTGTGCCGCCTGGGCCCAGCGCGCGCGCAGGGCGGGCCGCCACCACAGCAGGCGGCGTTCGCCGCTTTCCGCATCCACCAGCGGCAACAGGCCAGCCCGGCCGCCGGGCTCGAATTCCCGCTGGTCCCACAGCACCACCGGCACCACCCAGTGCGCGGCGAAGGCCGACAGCCAGCCCCGCAGCTCCTCCAGCGGCACGTGGAAATCCGAAGCCAGGAACAGCAGCGCCCGCCCCCGTCCCGTCACGGCCGCCGCCTGCGCCAGCGCCCGGCTGCCATGGCCCACCGGCTGCAGCGCGTGCAGCCGCGCTCCGAGTTCCAGCGCCCGACCGGCCTGGTGCGCGGGCGGCCACAGCAGGTCCTCGCGCACGCGGTCGTCGCAGGCCACGCAGCCGAAGGGATCGCCCGTGCGCCAGGCGGACCAGGCCAGGCTCGACGCGAAGTCCGCCAGCAGCGCCAGCTTGGGCCGCGGCGCGCCGAAGGCCATGGAGCCCGAGACGTCGGCGACCAGCCACACCGTCTGCGCCCGCGGCGGGCTGTGCAGGCGCACCTGCCAGCGCTGGAAGGGATCGCGCAGCGTGGCGCGCAGGTCCAGCCGGCGCGCATCCGGCGCGCGCAGCCAGTCGGCATGGCCGCGGAACTCCAGCCCGCCATCGCCGCCCTGCCCGCGATGCGCGCCCGGACGCAGGCCCGACGCCGGCGCGGGCAGCCGGTAGAAGAACTCGGCCGGCGTGGCGTCCATGGCGGCTCAGGGCGCGGGCACCGCCTGCAGGATGGCGGCGGTCAGCGCCGGCACCAGCGCCGCGCGGCGCAGCTCGTACACCGGCTGCAGCACCAGCCGGTGCGCCAGCACCTCGTGGAACACGGCCTGCAGGTCCTCGGGCACCAGGTGGTCGCGCCCGTCCAGCCAGGCCGCCACGCGCGCGGCGCGCAGCAGCATGCTCATGCCGCGCGGACTGGCACCGGCCAGCACCAGCTGCGACAGGTCCGGCGCGTCCGCCTGCGCCAGCCGCACCCCGCTTTCCGCCGGCCGCTCGGTGGCGCGCCACAACGCCAGCGCGTAGCGGCGCAGCGCGGGGGACGCTTGTATGTAGTTCTGAAGGGCGGCGGACAACGCACCCAGCTCGCGGTGCGACACCAGCCCTGCGGGCAGCGTGTCCACCAGCGCGTCGGTGTCGTGAAAGCGCGGCTCGAACACCAGCGCCTCGCGCTCGGCCGCGCTGGCGGGGGTGTCGAGCGTCACTTCCATCAGGAAGCGGTCGCGCGCCGCCACCGCCAGCTCGAAGGTCTCCTCCCGCTCCACACGGTTGCGGTCGGCGAACACCAGCAGGTGCGGCAATGCGATCTCGCGGTTGAAGGCCGAGACGCTGCGCTCGGCCATGGCGCGCAGCAGCAGCGAGTGCACCTGCGGCCGAGCCCGGTTGATCTCGTTGAAGAAGAACACCGCCAGCTCCGGGCCGTGGGCGATCAGCGGCCCCGCGTCCACCGCCGGCCGGCCCTCGGCCGTGATGTGCGTGTGGTACAGCAGGTCCGCGGGCATCAGGTCGATGGTGCCTTCCACCCGCGCGAAGGCGCCGCCCACCACGCGCGCGAAGGCGCGCAGCAGCGTGGTCTTGCCCACGCCCACGTCGCCCTGAAGCAGCACGTGGCCGCGGGCGAAGACGGCAATGTTCACCAGCCGGATCGCGCGCGCCTGCCCCACCACCACGCGCGCAATCTCCCGCTCCATCGCCAGCGCCTGCTCTCGCTGCGCCGCCAGCCAGCCCGGGTCCACCGCCATGCGATTCCTCCTGCACATCCCTGGACGTGTTCGCGGCTTGGAGGATGCCCGTGCAACCGCCGCGCGGGCGATGCATGACCCGCTCCGGCAAAGGGTCGGCGGCAACGACCGCTTGGTTGAGAAGGCACAAGAACGGCGCCAGGACCGGTGGTCACCATGGGTTTGTCCCGATGACAAGACCGCTGCGCCTGCACCCGTGCACCAGCCCGGCCAGGGGGCTGCCCACGCCCGCGCCAGGCCCGCACGGCGCCCGCCGGCAGCCCCCCTTGCCCGGGACTAGACTGGAGCGGCCTGCGGCTGCAGGGCCGCGCTTGTGTTGAAAGCCACATGACCACCGATCGCACCGACCACAGCCCTTCCCTCGACGCCCACTGGATGCCGTTCACGGCCAACCGGCAGTTCAAGCAGGCGCCACGGCTGCTGGCCCGTGCCGAAGGCATGCACTACTGGACGCCCGAAGGACGGCAGGTGCTCGATGGCGTGGCGGGCCTGTGGTGCGTCAACGCCGGCCATGCGCGCCCGCGCATCGTGCAGGCCATCGCGCAGCAGGCCTCGGTGCTGGACTACGCGCCGCCGTTCCAGATGGGCCATCCGCAGGCCTTCGAGCTGGCCGAGGAACTGGTGAAGCTGACGCCGCCGGGGCTGGACCGGGTGTTCTTCACCAACTCAGGCTCCGAGTCGGTGGAAACGGCGCTGAAGATGGCGCTGGCCTACCACCGCGTGCGCGGCGAGGGCAGCCGCACCCGGCTGATCGGACGCGAGCGCGGCTACCACGGCGTGAACTTCGGCGGCATCTCGGTGGGCGGCATCGTCGGCAACCGCAAGCTGTTCGGCACCCTGCTCACCGGCGTGGACCACCTGCGCCACACCCACGACCCCGCGCGCAACGCCTACAGCTTCGGCCAGCCGGCGCACGGTGCGGAGCTGGCGGACGACCTGGAGCGGCTGTGCGCGCTGCACGACCCCAGCACCATCGCCGCGGTGATCGTCGAGCCCGTGGCCGGCTCCACCGGCGTGCTGCTGCCGCCCGTGGGCTACCTGCAGCGGCTGCGCGAGATCTGCGACCGCCACGGCATCCTGCTGATCTTCGACGAGGTCATCACCGGCTTCGGGCGCACCGGGCAGCCTTTCGGGGCGCAGACCTTCGGCGTCACGCCCGACCTCATGACCGTGGCCAAGGGCCTGACCAACGGCTGCGTACCCATGGGCGCGGTGTTCGCCCGGCGCTCCATCCACGACGCCTTCATGCACGGGCCGGAGCAGCTGATCGAGTTCCCGCACGGCTACACGTATTCGGCGCACCCGCTGGCCTGCGCGGCGGCGCTGGCCACGCTGCAGACCTACGAGGAAGAACAGCTGCTCACGCGCGCCGGCGAGCTGCACGACTACTTCGGCCAGGCGCTGCACTCCCTCAAGGGCCTGCCGCACGTGGTGGACGTGCGCAACATCGGCCTGGTGGGCGGCGTGGAGCTGGCGCCCCTGCCCGACGCGCCGGCCAAGCGCGCCTTCAACGTGTTCCTGGACTGCTGGGAGCAAGGCGTCCTGATCCGCACCACGGGCGACACCATCGCGCTGTCGCCGCCGCTGATCATCGAGAAGAGCCACATCGACCGCATCGTGGACGTGCTCTCCGGCGCGCTGCGCCGCGCGGCATGAGCACTGCGTTAGCCACGACGCGGCCGCTGCCGGTGGTGCTGGTGCCGGCCTGCAACCGGGTGCTGGGACAGCACCCCTTCCACGTCGCTGGCGCCAAGTACGTGGCGGCCGTGCGGCTGGCCGGCGCGCTGCCGCTGGTGGTGCCCGACGCCTCGGTGCAGGAGCTGGATCCGCTGCTGGACCTGGCCGACGGCGTGCTGCTCACGGGCTCGCCGTCCAACGTGCATCCCAGCCACTTCGGCGAGGCGGTGCACGACGCCACGCTGCCGCTGGACCCGGCGCGCGACGCGTGGACGCTGCCCTTCATTCCCCGCCTCGTCGAGCGCCGGCTGCCGCTGCTGGCGATCTGCCGCGGCGCGCAGGAGCTCAACGTGGCGCTGGGCGGGAGCCTGCACCAGGCGGTGCACGCCCTGCCCGGCTACGCGGACCACCGCGGCCAGGGTGAGACGGCGGAGTCGCAGTACGCGCCGGCGCACGAGGTGCGCGTGGAACCCGGCGGGCTGCTGGAGACGGTAGTGCGGGACGCGGCCTTCCGCGTCAACTCGGTGCACGGGCAGGCGGTGAACCGGCTCGCCCCGGGGCTGCGCGTGGAGGCGCGCGCACCGGACGGGCTGGTCGAGGCCTTTTCCGTGCATGGCATGGATTTCGCGCTGGGCGTGCAGTGGCATCCGGAATGGCGTGCCCAGGACAACCCGGTATCGATGCGGCTGCTGCGGGCCTTCGGGCTGGCATGCAGCGAACGGGCGGCTCGCCGCCACAACCGACAGGAGGAATAGCCTATGGCGGAACGCAAGGACTTCACGTACAGCGACCTGGAACACTGGCTGGACCAGCACCGCGTCACGGAGATCGAGTGCCTGGTGCCTGACCTCACCGGCGTGGCCAGAGGCAAGATCCTGCCGCGCCAGAAGTTCACCGAGGACCGCGGGATGCGGCTCCCGGAAATCGTGGTGGCGATGGGGGTGACGGGCGAGTTCCCGGAAGAAGGCCCCTACTACGACGTCATCACCCCCACCGACCGAGACATGCACCTGCGCCCCGACCCGGCCACGGTGCGCATCGTTCCCTGGGCCACCGACCCCACCGCCCAGGTCATTCACGACTGCTTCGACCGCGACGGGCGGCTGGTGCCCTTCGCCCCCCGCTCGGTGCTGCGCCGGGTGTGCGACCTGTACGCCGCCGCAGGGCTGGAGCCGGTGGTGGCGCCGGAGCTGGAGTTCTACCTGGTGGCGCGCAACACCGACCCCGACATGCCGCTGAAGCCGCCCATCGGGCGCAGCGGACGCGCCGAGACCTCGCGCCAGGCCTACTCCATCGATGCGGTCAACGAGTTCGACCCGCTGTTCGAGGACGTCTACGACTACTGCGAGAAGATGGAGCTGAACGTGGACACGCTGATCCACGAGATCGGCGCCGGGCAGATGGAGATCAACTTCTTCCACGCCCACCCGCTGGGGCTGGCGGACGAAGTCTTCTTCTTCAAGCGCACGGTGCGCGAGGCGGCCATGCGGCACGACATGTTCGCCACCTTCATGGCCAAACCCATCGCCGGCGAGCCCGGCAGCGCCATGCACATCCACCAGAGCGTGCTGCGCAAGGACACAGGGCTCAACATCTTCAGCAACGCCGACGGCAGCCCCAGCCGCGAGTTCTACTGGTACATCGGCGGGCTGCAGAAGTACGTGCCCGCGGCCATGGCGCTGTTCGCGCCCTACGTCAACAGCTACCGGCGCCTGGCGCGCTTCACGGCCGCGCCGATCAACATCCAGTGGGGAACCGACAACCGCACCGTGGGCATCCGCTCGCCGGTGGCGCCGCCGGCGGCGCGGCGGGTGGAAAACCGCGTCGTGGGCGCCGACGCCAACCCGTATGTGGCATTGGCGGCCACGCTGGCCTGCGGCTGGCTGGGCATCAAGAACCGCATCGAGCCCACGCCCGAGTGCAAGGGCGATGCGTACCTGGGCGACTACGCGCTGCCGCGCAGCCTGGGCGAGGCGCTGGAGAAGCTGCGTGCGGAAGAGGCGCTGGCCGAGGTGCTGGGCGAGGAGTTCGTCACCGTCTACACCGAGGTCAAGGAAACCGAGTTCGCCGAGTTCATGAAGGTGATCTCGCCCTGGGAGCGCGAGCACCTGCTGCTGCACGTCTGAGACAACACACGCACAAGGAGGAGCCATGACCGACCACCTCTACCGCGGACGCAGCACCCGCGACTGGCAGGCCGCCGACGCGGCGCATTTCCTGCACCCCTTCACCGACTTCAAGGCGCTGGCGGCGCGCGGCGCGCGCATCGTCACCCGCGGCGAGGGCATCTACCTCTGGGACAGCGAGGGCCAGCGCATCCTCGACGCGATGTCGGGCCTGTGGTGCGTGAACGTGGGCTACGGGCAGCAGCCGCTGATCGACGCCGCCACGCGCCAACTGCAGGAGCTGCCCTTCTACAACAGCTTCTTCCAGACCAGCACGCCGCCGGCCATCGAGCTGGCGGAGCTGCTGGCGCAGCTCGCGCCGCCGCAGTTCCAGCACTTCTTCTTCGCCGGCTCGGGCTCGGAGAGCAACGACACGGTGGTGCGCATGGTGCGGCGCTACTGGGCGCTGATGGGCCAGCCGCAGCGGCAGGTGATCATCAGCCGCTGGAACGGCTACCACGGCTCGACCATGGCCGGCGCGTCGCTGGGCGGCATGCGGGGCATGCACGAACAGGGCGGGCTGCCCATTCCGGGCATCGTGCACATCGAGCAGCCGCACTGGTGGGAGCACGGACGGCGCCTGGGCCTCTCGCGCGAGGACTTCGGGCTGCAGGCGGCCCGGTGGCTGGAAGACAAGATCCTGGAGATCGGCGCCGAGAACGTGGCCGCGTTCATCGGCGAGCCGGTGCAGGGCGCGGGCGGCGTGATCGTGCCGCCGGACAGCTATTGGCCGGAGATCCAGCGCATCTGCGACCGCTACGGAATCCTGCTGGTCAGCGACGAGGTCATCTGCGGTTTCGGGCGCACCGGCCAGTGGTTCGGCTGCGAGCGCTTCGGCACCAAGCCGGATCTCATCACCTTCGCCAAGGGCGTGACCAGCGGCTACGTGCCGCTGGGCGGCGTGATGGTGGGCCAGCGGGTGGCGGAGGCGCTGATCGAGAAAGGCGGCGAGTTCACCCACGGCTACACCTACTCCGGCCACCCGGTGGCCTGCGCCGTGGGCGTGGCCAACCTGAACCTGATCCGCGAGCTGAAGCTGGTGGAGCGCGTGCGCGAGGAGACCGGCCCCTACATGGCCGAGCTCTACGGCCAGATCGCCGAGCACCCGCTGGTGGGCGAGGTGCAGACCTGCGGGCTGATGGGCGCGTTGACGCTGGTGCGCGACAAGGGCACCAACGAGCCCTTCGCGCCGGAGCTCGACATCGCGATGGTCTGCCGCGGCCACTGCTTCGGCAACGGGCTGATCATGCGCGCCGTGGGCGAACGCATGATCGTCGCCCCGCCGCTGGTCATCACCCGCGCGCAGCTCGACGAGATGGCGGCGCTAATCCGGCACTGCCTCGACCTGACCCTGGCCGATGCCCAGCGCAACGGCTGGCTCTGAACGCCCTGCCCCAAGGAGCCCCCATGAACCGCCCTGCCATCGACTGGCATGCCCGCGCCGCCGAGGTGCGCCCGGACGGCCGCTGCTTCATCGACGGCCGCCGCGTCGAAGCAGTCGACAGCGTGTCTTATGACAAATACTCGCCCGTGGACGGCCGGCTGCTGGGCGCGGTGGCACGTGGCCGCGAGGCCGACGTCGACGCTGCCGTGCGCAGCGCCCGCGCCGCCTTCGAGGACCGGCGCTGGGCGAAGCAGCCGCCCGCGGCGCGCAAGAAGGTGCTGCAGCGCTTCGCCGAGGCTGTCCTCGGCGCGCGCGAGGAGCTGGCGCTGCTGGAGACGCTGGACATGGGCAAGCCCATCGGCCATGCGCTGACGGTGGACGTGCCGGCCACGGCGCGCTGCATCGCCTGGTACGCCGAGGCGCTGGACAAGCGCTACGACGAGATCGCGCCGACGGCGGAGACGGCGCTGGCGCTGATCACGCGCGAGCCCGTCGGCGTGGTCGGGGCGATCGTGCCGTGGAACTACCCGATGATCATGGCGGCCTGGAAGATCGCGCCGGCGCTGGCCATGGGCAACTCGCTGGTGCTCAAACCCAGCGAGAAATCGCCCTTCACCGCGCTGCGGCTGGCGGAGCTGGCGCTGGAGGCGGGGCTGCCGCCGGGCGTGTTCAACGTGGTGCCGGGCCACGGCGCCGAGGCCGGCGAGGCGCTGGCGCTGCACATGGACGTGGACGCCATCGGCTTCACCGGATCCACCCGCACCGGGCGGCGCATGCTCGAGTACGCCGGGCGCAGCAACCTCAAGCGGGTGTTCAACGAGCTGGGCGGCAAGTCGGCCTTCATCGTGTTTCCGGACTGCGCCGACCTGCAGCGCGCCGCCGCCACCGCGGCGGGCAGCATGTATTTCAACCAGGGCGAGAGCTGCAATGCGCCCTCGCGCGTGCTGGTGCACGCGGACATCGCCGACCGCTTCGTCGAAGCGCTGGCAGCTCAGCTGCCGCGCCACGCGCCGGGTGATCCGCTGCTGCCGGGCACGGCCATGGGCGCGATCGTGGACGACATCCAGCTGCGCACGGTGCTGGGCTACATCGAGGCCGGCCAGTCCGAGGGCGCGCGGCTGCTGGCGGGCGGGCGGCAGGCGCGACTGGACAGCGGCGGGTACTACGTCGAGCCCACGCTTTTCGACGGTGTAGACCCCCGCATGCGCATTGCCCAGGAGGAAATCTTCGGGCCGGTACAGGCCGTGCTGCGCTTCAGCGACGAAGCCGAGGCCGTGCGCATGGCCAACGCCACGCCGTACGGGCTGCAGGCCAGCGTCTGGAGCGACCACCTGAGCCGCGCGCACCGCGTGGCGCGGGCGCTGCGGGCGGGCACGGTGCACGTCAACCAGTACGACGAGGACGACATCACCGTGCCCTTCGGCGGCTTCAAGCAGAGCGGCAACGGGCGGGACAAATCCCTGCACGCCTTCGACAAGTACACCGAGCTCAAGACCACCTGGTTGCGCATTGACGGAGCAAGCACATGAAAGATTTGCGCGAGCGGCTGAAGAAGCAAGGCATCCACACGCTGCTGGTGCAGTTCACTGACCTGCACGGGGCGGCGCGCGGCAAGTTCGTACCGCTGGCGCACCTGGACGACGTGCTGACCGACGGCGCGGGCTTTGCCGGGCCGGCCATCTGGGGCAGCGCGCTGCCGCGCACGGGCGAGCGGGCCCGCTACCACGCGCGTGGGCAGGCCACCTCGCTGGTGCCGTTGCCGTGGCTGCCGGGCGTGGCGCGCATCGTGGCCGACGGCTTCGTGGCCGGCGAACCCTTCGATGCCGACCCGCGCCAGGTGCTGCGCCGCGCGCTGTCGCCGCTGGAGGCGCAGGGCTGGACGCTGCGGGTGGGGCTGGAGCCGGAGTTTTTCCTGCTGCGCCGCGAGGGCGAGAGCATCGTGCCGGCCGACGCGCACGAGCGGCTGGACAAGCCCGCCTACGACCTGAAGACCCTGCCGCGCCAGGCCGGCTACCTTCACGAGCTGCGCGAGGCGCTGGAGCGCTGCGGGCTGGACGTGATGCAGCTGGAGCACGCCGAGGCGCCGGGCCAGTACGAGGTGAACTTCGGCCACACCGACGCGGTGTCGTGCGCGGACCAGTTCATGCTGTTCAAGCAGGCGGCGCACGCCATCGCGCAGCAGCACGGGATGCTGTTCTCGCTGATGCCCAAACCCTTCGCGGACCAGGCGGGCAGCGACATGCACGTGCACGTGTCGCTGTGGGAAGGCGAAGGCGTGGATGCGCGCAGCCTGTTCACGCCGCACCTGCCCGATGGCGCGGTGGACCGCGGCCGGCCGCTGTCGGCGCTGGGGCGGCATTTCGTGGCGGGGGTGCTGGCGCACAGCGCGGCGCTGTGTGCGCTGGCCGCGCCGACGGTGAACTCCTACAAGCGGCTGCGCCCCACCCTGTCCGGCCCCGGCTACGCGCCCAAGTTCATCGCGCACGGCCCGGACAACCGCACGGCGCTGGTCCGCGATCTGCACGGCCGCTTCGAGTGGCGGCTGCCGGACGCCAGTGCCAACCCCTACTTGATGCTAGCCGGGATGGTGGCGGCGGGGCTGGACGGCATCGAGCACGAGCTCGACCCGGGTCCGGACGTGGACGTGGACCTGCTGGAAGCCCCGCCGCAAGCACTGTCCGAGCTGGGCCTGCGCTCGCTGCCGCACAGCCTGGCACAGGCGCTGGACGCGCTGGAAGCCGACGAGGTGCTGGTCAACGCCCTCTCTCCCGCACTGGTGCGGGAATTCGTGCGGCTCAAGCGGCTGGAATGGGCCGAATACACGCGGCACGTCAGCGCTTGGGAACTGGAAAGGTATGTGGATGCGTTTTGAGTAGGAAACCATGAGCTATGGATTGAGTGACCGAACCAAAAGCGTCAGTGGATCACCTTGGCATTCTCTTAATTTCGAATTCTCTAACTTAGTCAAAAAACGTGCCATTGAACCCATGACCGGGCAAGTAAGGTTTAGAATTAAGATCAGCACCTTCAATATTCATGCATGCATTTTGCAATGCGAGAAAGAGGAATAACAGCGCACCCCGCCCCCCTTCCCAAGAAAAGGAACGAGCACGCTCGTCAATGGACGAAGGGAACAGTGGACTATTACAAAGAAAATGTGCCCCCATACCAAGAACGGCGACGCCATCCAAGCAGTGCCCAGCAGTCTCCAAACGATGATTCGGCATCCATTCGTCGCGATCCAGATTCAATTCACGTCTTGCTTTCTTTTCCCATTCCCTGACAGTTGCCATTTTAGCGGGCCCAGAATATGCAATAACATATGAAAGCGGCTTTGGCGGGAACCAGCCGAAAGTTGCGAACCTTGCATGACTTGGTTCAAGCCTCTTTAGATTAGCTGCAGCAGACACCGCCTGATGCATTGCGACCGAGTCCAACACTGACTTTACTTCGATTGTCGCCACCACTGACTCAACAAAGAATCCATTAACACCACCAAAATCTAATTTCGGGTAATTTTTTCTAAAAATCACTTAGGACTTACGCAACGAGCACCATCCGCACCGCCGGGCTGCGCAGCTCGGCTCTTAGATAGTTGGACAGCATCTCGCGTTTGAGCTGATAGAGTGTTTTCCCGACCTGTCGCGCCTGAGCTGCCAAGCAATCCCAAACCAGCACGGCACAAGCAATATGGTTGCGCTGCATCCGGCCGCGCCGGCACTGGCATTTTTCCGCTCCAGTGAGCTGCTTGAATTCGCGATGAAACTGCTCAATCTTCCAACGCATGCCGCACGCTTCTTGTGTTGCATCCGTGGAATCCTGAGATAGATCGTTGGTCACGATCCAATCGATGCGGTGGGTGGACACCGGCACAC
>NZ_KE387214.1:111381-168746 GCF_000430725.1 Azohydromonas australica DSM 1124 | reverse complement strand
CAGTTTGGTCCCTATCTTCCGTGGGCGCTGCAAGATTGAGAGAGCCTGCTCCTAGTACGAGAGGACCGGAGTGGACGCACCTCTGGTGTACCGGTTGTCACGCCAGTGGCATTGCCGGGTAGCTAAGTGCGGAAGAGATAACCGCTGAAAGCATCTAAGCGGGAAACTCGTCTCAAGATGAGTCTTGCCGGGGCCTTGAGCCCCCTGAAGGGTCGTTCGAGACCAGGACGTTGATAGGCTGGGTGTGGAAGCGCGGTAACGCGTTAAGCTGACCAGTACTAATTGCCCGTGAGGCTTGACCCTATAACTTTGACGAAGCAGTCAAAGGCGAGAATTTGAAGTTGTTGCCCAAGACGGCGACGCAATCAATAAAGCTGATAGACTCTGTGAATTGGCTCAACTGCTGAACGAAGCAGTTGGGCAAAAAGTTCAAGCCTGATGACCATAGCGAGGTGGTCCCACCCCTTCCCATCCCGAACAGGATCGTGAAACACCTCAGCGCCGATGATAGTGCGGATTCCCGTGTGAAAGTAGGACATCGTCAGGCTAATATCCCAGCAAACGCCCCGACCAGAATATGGTCGGGGCGTTTTGCTTTTGGGAATTCAATTGGGCAATGGACCCAAGCCGCCTGAAAACGCGGCTTGCCGTCTCCAGCGAGCTGCCGCGTTTCGCATCCTGGTTCGTCATCCCGCGAAAGGCGCCTGGCCTCCCCACGATGTCAGGGTCGAAAGTGCCGTGGTCATCCCCCGAAGCCACGGCAGGTGGCCCACGGCGTGCGCACCGCCGCCTTCGACAAGACCGGCACCCTCGCGGAAGGCAAGCCGAAGCTGGAGGCGCATGAGGCCGTGGACGGCGACGCCGCCGCGCTGCTGTCCCTCGCCGCCGCGATGCAGGCCCACAGCGAGCACCCGCTGCCGAGAGCCGCTCCGTCTCCTGGCTGGCGGACGTGGGCAGCAATGCGCTGTTGCTGAGGCGGTGGAAGGGCGCTCGGCGCTTGGGGACGCCGGGGGATGGGCGCGGGTGGCGTGCGCGCGGTGGGCAAGCGAGTGGGGAGGGCGATCAGGCGGCGTCGTGACGGCCACCGGAGCGAATCGTCCCCGCCGGGATGGGACCGCCGCCTGACAGGAGGCCCTCTCAGTCCTGCCGCAACCCGATCCGCTTCGCCACCGCGCCCCAGGTCTTGCTGTCCGCGGCCAGGCGCTGCGCGGTTTGCGCCGGGGTGGCGGCCACGACGTCCTGGTCCGTCAGGTGCAGCTTCTCGACCACGTCGGGGCTGTTGAGCCCCTTGGTCAGGGCGGCGTGCATGGCGTTGACGATGGGCTCCGGCGTGCCGCGCGGCGCGAACAGCACCAGCGAGAAGGTGGCGTCGAAGCCGGGGTAGCCCGATTCGGCCACCGTCGGCACCTCCGGCAGCAGCGGCGAGCGCTTGGCGCCGGAGACGGCCAGGGCCACCAGGCGCCCGGAGCGCACGTGCGGCAGCACCGTGGGCGCGGCCAGGAAGCCGCAGTCCACCACGCCGCCGATGATGTCCTGCATCGCCGGGGCCGGTCCCTTGTAGGGCACGTGCGACATCGAGACGCCCGCCACCGAACTGAACAGCTCCGTCGCCAGGTGCCCCGGCGAGCCGGCGCCGCCGGACCCGTAGCTCATGGGCTTGTCCTTGGCGCGGCGCACCAGCTCCGGCACCGTCTTCACGCCCACGCCCGGATGGCACACCAGGGTCTGGCTGAAGCTGCTGGCGCGCATCACTGGCTGCAGGTCCTCGGGCTTGAAGCTCAGGCGCTGGTAGACGTGCGGGTTCACCGTCATGAGCGTGTCGGTGGTCCACAGCCAGGTGTAGCCGTCGGGTGCGGAGCGCGCGGCCTCCGAGGCGCCGAGGTTGCCGGCCGCGCCGGGCTTGTTGTCGATCACCACCGGCTGCTTGAGCTGCGACTGCACTTTCTCGGCTGCCATGCGCAGCACGATGTCGCTGGGCCCGCCCGGCGGCAGCGGCACGATCACGCGGATCGGCTTCGCGGGCCAGGCCGCCTGGGCTTGAACGCCCAGCGGCAGTGCCGCGGCGAGCGCGAGCGCCAACGCGGGCAGGGCGAAACGGGACGGGGCTCGGGTTTGGGCGTGGGTTTGCATCGTCGTCTCCTTGTGTGCTCAGGCCGGGGAATTCAGAAGCTGTGGCGCAGGCCCACGCCGAGGGTGCGGGCCGAGCCGCTGACGGGCAGGGCGTTGTTGGCACCGAAGGCGCCGAACAGGGCGGCGGTGGCCCGGCCGTTGTAGCCCGCGTCGCGGTCCTCCACGCGCGCATAGCGCAGGTACAGCTCGGTGCGCTTGGACAGGGTGTAGTTGGCGCCGACGTTGACGTGCGTGGTTCGGCCATCGGCCTTGACGGCGCCGGTGGCATAGGCGCGGCCGTTGTCGCGCACCTGGCCCACCTGGGCCACGACGCTGAGCGCGCCGGCCACGGGCACGCGCACGCCCAGCGCGAAGCCGCGTGTGCGCGCCGTCGTTGCGGTGGGCAGCTCGTTGCGGTGTTCCCAGTAGTTGCCGCCCAGCTGCGCGCTGCCGAAGCGGTACGTGGCGCCCAGGTTGAAGGCCCGCTGCTGGGCCTCGCCGGCCGCCAGCCGTTGGCCGCCCTGGTGGAAGCCGGCGCTGGCGTCGAGGGCGCCGGCCTGGTAGCGCAGCAGCGCGCCCAGGCTGCGCTTGGCAGTGCCTGCCGCGGGAATCCAGCCGGTGGTGGGACCGGGCGCGACGGCGGCGCCCTCGCCGGCGGCCACCGACACGGCGCCGGAGAAGCCGCCGAGCTTGGGCGTCCAGTAGCTCACCTGGTTGTCCTGGCGGCTCTGCTCGCCGTTGGAGAGGTACATGGCGAACACCGGCGAGAAGGCGGAGAAGGCGTCGATGTCGCTGGACTGCATCGAGAAGTGCATGGGCGCGTACTGGCGGCCGAGGCGGATCTCGCCGGCGGTGGCCGAGGCCAGCCCGACCCAGGCCTGGCGGCCGAACAGCCGTCCGCCCTGCAGGGCCATGCCGGTGTCGGGAGCGAAGCCGTTCTCGATCACAAAGTTGCCGCTGAGGCCGCCGCCCAGGTCCTCGCGCCCGCGCAGGCCCCAGCGCGAGGCGGCGCTGCCGCCGCTGGAGACGCGGTTCACTGTCTCCCGCCCCGAAATCCGTGCCGATTCGACGTAGGCATCGACGAGGCCGAAGAGGGTGACGCCCGTTTGCGCCGATGCGGCGCCGGCGCAGGCGGCCAGCGCGGCGGCGCTGAGGACGGATTTGTTCATGCAGGGGTCTCCTGGTGGTTGTGGTTCGTCTTGCCCGGCAGGTCGCTGCCGGGTGGGGCGTCGTGGCCGGGCGCTTCAGCCCGCCTGGGGCGCGCCGCACTCCTCGAACACGCGCGCCGTGCAGCCGTGGCAGGCCTCGCGGTCCAGGCGCCGGGTGATCGCGGCGATGGCGCGGCGCTTGTCGGGGAACACGTGGTCGGCACCCAGCTCGTCCAGGAAGCCGTCGCGTCGCCACTGCGCCAGCACGCCGGGGCGCGGGCGGTGGAAATACAGGTCGCCGCCCTGGGCGCGGCGCGCGCGCAGCTCCTGGCGCCAGAGCTCGGCGCCGGCCACGTCGATGAAGTTCATGCTCTTGGCCATGACCAGCAGGTGGCGCTGGGGCGCGGGCTGGTCGCGCAGCGCCTGCAGCCGGTCCGACACATGCGCGGTGGCGCCGAAGTACACCGAGCCCTCCATGCGCAGCAGCTTCAGCTGCGGGCACTCCGGCCGCGGGTCGGCCGTGTGCGTCAGCACCACGAAGGGGCGGTGCGGCGAGGGGTCGCCGTTGAAACCCATGCTGCGCAGGGCCGGGCGCGAGGTGCGGTGCAGGTACAGGCCCAGCGACAGCGCGCTGCCGATGAGCACCGCCACTTCCAGCCGCAGCGTCAGCGTGGCGGCGCAGGTGATCAGCGCCACGGCCAGCTCCTGGCGGCTGGAGCGGGCCAGGTGGCGCCAGCGCGGCAGGTCCAGCAGCGTCCAGCCCACCAGTACCAGCAGGCCCGCGATCGCGGCGAAGGGGATCAGCGCCAGCAGCGGCGCGCTCAGCGCGACCAGCGGCACGACCAGCAGCGCCGACATCACGGCCGCCAACGGGCTGCGCGCGCCGGCTTCCAGGTTGGGCAGCGAGCGGTTGAGCGAGCCGCAGGAGACGTAGCTGGAGCACAGGCCGCCCACCAGGTTGGACAGGCCCTGGCCCAGGAACTCGCGGTTGGCGTCGATGCGCTGGCCCGAGCGCGCCGCCACGGCCTTGGCGATAGCGATGGACTGCGCCAGCGCCACCACCGTCAGCGCCGCGGCGATGCCCAGCAACTGCGGCAGCTGCTGCCATTCCACGCGCGGCAGGTGCAGCGGCGGCAGCGCCGAGGGCAGGGCGCCGAGCAGCCGCAGCTGCCAGGCCGGGGGCGCCCCGTGCTGCAGCGCCCACGCCAGCAGCGTGCCCACGGCCAGCGCCGCCAGCATGAAAGGCGAGCCGCGCCGCCAGCAGCGCAGCCCGGCGGCCACGCCCAGCGTCGCGGCCGCCACCAGCAGCGCGCCGGGCTGCGGCGCCTGCGTGAACGCTTCCTTGAGCACGCCGGCCGCGGCGGTGCCCGGCGGCAGCGCCAGGCCCAGCGCGTCCTTGAGCGCGTGCACCACGATCAGCAGCGCCGCGCCGGTGGTGAAGCCCAGCAGGGCGGTCGGGGAGATGAAGTTGGCAATCGCCCCCAGCCGCAGCGCGCCGGTGGCGAACTGCAGCAGCCCGACCAGCACCGTCACTGCCAGCGCCAATTCCACGTAAGGCCCGCTGCCCACGGCGGCCAGCGGCGTGAGCATGGCGAACAGCGCCAGCGAATTGGCGTTGGTGGGCCCGGACACCACGTGGCGGCTGGAGCCCGCCACCGCCGCGACGATGCATGGCACCACGGCCGAGTACAGCCCGTACTGCGGCGGCAGCCCGGCCAGCGTGGCGAAGGCGATGCCTTGCGGCAGCACCAGCACGGCGCCCAGCAGCCCGGCCAGCGCATCGGCGCGCAGGCTGTCAGGGGTGGGCGGCCACCAGGCGGGCGGACGGATCATGGGCGGCGAGTGGATGTGTTGCGGGTGGCGGGCAGGGCTCGGCTCACCACTGCCCGAAGAACACGCCCGCCTGCTTGTGGCGGTTGGTGCGGGACTCGACGAAGGCGTCGGTCACGGTGGTGCGGTGCTTGCGCCGGGCCAGGAAGTCCAGCAGCTGCTGGCGCAGCGTCTCGCGCACGCCGGCGTGGCTGGCGCTGCGGCCCAGGTCCTGGAACTCCTGCGGGTCGGCCTGCAGGTCGTAGAGCTGCTCGGGCGCGTTGAGCCAGTACACGTAGCGCCAGCGCGCCGTGCGGATCGAGAAGGCGCGCGCCTCCTGCGGCCCCTGGCCCACCAGCAGCCGCGCCTGCTTGAAGCTGTAGTCCAGCTCGGAGTAGACGAAGTCGCGCCACGCCGGGACCGCCTCGCCGTGCAGCAGCGGGCGCAGGCTGCGGCCCTCGACGCGGTGCGTGGGCTGCGCCAGCCCCAGCGCGTCCAGGATGGTGGGCACCACGTCCACGGCCTCGACGAAGCGCTCCTCGACGCGGCCGCGCGTGGCGTCGGCCTCGCGGCGGGGATCGACCACGATGAAGGGCACCTTCTGCACCGTGTCGTGGAACAGCTCCTTCTCGCCCAGCCAGTGGTCGCCCAGGTAGTCGCCGTGGTCGGCGGTGAAGACGATCAGCGTGTCCTGCATCAGGCCGCGCGCCTCCATGTGCTCGAACAGGCGGCCCAGGTGCGCGTCGAGCTGCGAGACCAGGCCCTGGTAGGCCGGGCGCACGGTGCGGATGCAGTCCTCGCGCTGGAAGCTCAGGCTTTCCTCGCTCTGCCGGTAGGCCGCCACCACCGGGTGCTCGTCCTCGCGCTCGGCGGCGCTGCGCACCACGGGCAGGCACTGGTCGGGCGTGTACATCGCGTGATAGGGCGCGGGCGCCATGTAGGGCCAGTGCGGCTTCACGTAGCTCAGGTGCAGCACCCAAGGCTGCTGGCCCATGCGGTCCATGAAGCCGATGGCCTGGTCGGTCATGAACGCGGTCTCGGAATGCTCCTCGCGCACGCGCGCCGGCAGGTGCACGTTGCGCATGTGCCAGCCGCTGACCACGCGGCCCTCGGCGTCCACGCCGGAGATGACGTAGTCGCTCCACGGGTCGGCGCTGTCGTAGCCCTGCGCACGCAGGAAGCCGGGGTAGCCGCTCTCGTCGCCGGGCGTGTGGTGCCCGTCGTAGCGGTCGATCTCCTCGAAGCCGCCGCGCTCCAGGAAGGTGCCCAGCTCCGACTGCCCGTCCAGCGCTAGGCGGGCCAGCCCTTCGTGGTCGGGCATGACGTGGGTCTTGCCGGCCAGCGCCAGCGTGCGGCCGGCGCCCTTGAGGTACTCGCCCAGCGTCACCTCGCCCACGGGCAGCGGCACGCGGTTCCAGGTCGCGCCGTGGCTGATGGGGTAGCGGCCGGTGTAGTAGCTCATGCGGCTGGGGCCGCACACGCCGCTGTTGACGAAGGCGTTGGCGAAGCGCACGCCGCGCGCGGCCAGCGCGTCCAGGTTGGGCGTGCGCAGGTACGGATGGCCGCTGCAGCCCAGGTGGTCCCAGCGCAGCTGGTCGGCCATGATGAAGAGGATGTTGCGCGTGCTTGACATGGCTCAACTCTAGGAACGCGACAATCGATTGTTGAAATCAACCGACCTACGCAATGACCCTGAGCCGTCGCGCCGAGCGCCTCGACGAGTTGATGAACTACCGCCTGACGCGGCTCATTGCGCTCAGCGGCGCGCCGGTGATCCGGCTGTGCGAAGGGCGCTACGGCATCTCGCGGCGCGAGTGGCGCGTGCTGGCGCACCTGGCGGTGCAGGGGCCGGTGTCGCCGTCGGCGCTGGCCGAGCAGATCGCGCTGGACCGCGCCCGCACCTCGCGCGCCATCGGCGGGCTGGTGGACAAGCAGCTGGTGGAGCGCGTGGCGCTGCCGGGCGACCGGCGCCGTGCGCGGGTGGGCTTGAGCGAGAAGGGCGAGGCGCTGCATGCCGAGCTGTTCCCGCAGGTGGCGGAGCTGAACCGGCAGCTGCTGGAGGCGCTGGACGACACGCTATTGGCCGGCCTGGACGCGGCGCTGCAGCGGCTGGAGGCGCAGGCGGGCCGCATCAACGGCAGTTTCGCCACGGAGGTGCGCGCCGACCGGCACCGCGGCATCGGGCGCCGCGGCGCGAGTGCCGGCAGCTGAGGCCTGTCGTCCTCTGGGTGGACTGCGCCGGGCGGGGTGGCCGGTCAAGATGGGTGCTCAACCATTGCAACCGCATCGCCATGTCCGCACTGCCTCCCGCTCCCGAGCTCGTTCCCCTGTGCCGCATCACCTGCGAGGTGGATGCGCTGGTGTCGCTGGGCGAGGCGCCCTGTGGCGAGCGGCGCTACGTGCCGTTGGGCGGCGGCACGGTGGAGGGGCCGGAGCTCAACGGCACGCTGGTGCCGGGCGGGGTGGACTGGCAGGTGCAGCGCAAGGACGGCGTGCTGGAGATCGCCGCGCACTACGTGCTGCGCCTGGCGGACGGCAGCCTGGTGGAGGTGCAGAGCAACGGCCTGCGCCACGGCCCGGCGGAAGTCATGGCGCGCCTGGCGCGCGGCGAGGCCGTCGGGTCGCACGAGTACTTCTTCCGCACCCTCGTGCGCTTCACCACCGGGGCACCGGCCTGGGTGCATCTCAACAAGATGATGGCGATTGCCGTGGGGCAGCGCGAGGCGCGGCGGGTGGTGCTGGATTTGTATCGGCTGGGGTGAGCTACGCCTCCACTTCCCCAAACGTGATGCGCACCGTTTCCAGGTGCCTTCGCAACGCTGCCAGCTGCGCCTCCAGTTGAAGCGGGTCGGCATCCGCCGGCGCGTGCTCGATCTGCTGGCAGCAGTGCGCCGCCCAGCGGAAGCCGTGCAGCGCGAAGCTGCCCGCGAGCCGGTGCGCGATGCGGCGCAGCGCGGCGCCGTCGCAGGCCTGCAGCGCCTGCGCCATCTCCTCCAGCGCCTGCCGGCGTGAGGCCAGGAAGCCGGGCAGGGTGTCGCGCAGGTCCGGGTCCAGCTCCAGCGTCGCTTCCGGGCCTGGCAGGGGCACCGGCGGCGGCACGGGCGGCGGCTCGCCCGGCACGCCGCCCGCGCCGCGCAGCGCGCGCAGCAGCTCCTCGCGGCCCACGGGCTTGCTCAGGTACAGGTCGAAGCCCGCCTGCAGGCAGCGGCTGCGCGTGGCCTCGTCCTCGTGCGAGGTCAGCGCGATCACCAGCGTGGGCCGGCAGCGGCTTTCCTTCTCGCGCGCGCGCAGCGCCTGCACCGCCTCGATGCCGCTCATCGCCGGCATCTCCAGGTCCATGAAGATCACGTCCGCGGGCTGCGCCGCGTGCGCCTGCAGCGCCGCGCCGCCGCTGGTGGCGGTGCGCAGTTGCAGCGGCGGGCTCGGCAGGCTGCGGCGCATCACCAGCAGGTTGTGCTCGTCGTCGTCCACGATCAGCACGTTCAGCCGCGGCAGCGGCGCCTCGTGGCGCGCGGCGTCCGGCGGGGCCACGTCCGCCGGGCAGGCCGGCGCCGCGCCATGCCCGGCCGCCGAGCGCAGCCGCAGGCTCAGCGTCGTGCCCTCGTCCTCGGCGGTGCGCATGTCCAGCTCGCCTTCCTGGATGCGCGCCATCAGCCGCGCCGAGTAGGTGCCGAAGCCCGAGCCGCCGCTCTTGCCCGCGGTGGCGTACTTCTCGAAGAAGCGCCCGCGCACCGCCTCAGGCACCGCGCCCAGGTTGTGGATGTGCACCCACAGCGGATCGCCCGGCTCCAGCCGGATGGTCACCGCGCTGCCCTCGGGCGCGGCCTCGATCGCGTTCTTCAGCAGGTTGGCCAGGATGGAGTAGCACAGCGTCTCCTCCGCCAGCGCCAGCAGCGGCGCATCCGGCTCGGCGCCGGCGCGCACGCACACCGCCACCCGGCGCGCGGCGGCCAGCGAGCCCAGGTCGGCCATCACCTTGTGCAGCAGCGGCGCCAGGTCCACCGCCGCGGGCTCGAAGCGGTAGCGGCCCTGCTCCATCTTCAGCAGGTCCAGCGAGAGGTTGATCATGTTGAGCACGCGGTAGCCGGCGCGCTCGACCAGCACCAGCAGCTCGGACTGGTCCTCGTTGAGCGGACCGGCCTCGCGCACCAGGCGCGGCAGCGCCACGATGCTGGCCAGCGGCGTCTTCAGGTCGTGGCGGCTCATGCGCTCGACCTCCTCGCGCAGCCGCACGTTCTCCTTCAGGGTCGCGTTCTGCACCTCCAGTTGCGCCGCCTGCGCGGCGGCCTGGCGCGCGAGGTCGCGCTCGCGCCGCGCGGACAGCACCTGCTCCGCCACGCCGATGGTCAGCACCAGCGCCTGCCACACCATCGACACGCCGTAGACGATCTCGCCTTCGAAGGGCACGGGGTAGCCCAGGCCTTGCAGCGAGCGCAGCAGCGCCGACACCGTCAGCGGCGCCCAGCCGACGACGTAGTACAGGGCGTAGCGGTTGCCCCGCGCCGCCAGCACGATGCCGGTGCCCAGCTGCAGCAGGAAGATGGGCGGCGTGACGAACGACAGCGCCACGCCGCCGAAGGACAGGTGCACCGGCGACAACAGCAGCAGCGCCGCCACGGCCAGGCCCGCCAGCCGCAGCTGCTCGTACAGGCGCGCCAGGCGCGGCACCTGGCGCGGCAAGCCCAGGAAGCCGTGCGTGAAGCCCAGCGAGAGCCCCAGGGCCAGCGCCGCGAGCAGCCACTGGCCGTCGATGCCCAGGCGGGCCCACAGCGCGCCGCCGGGCCACGCGTAGAGGTAGCCGGCGTTGCAGGCCGTGAACAGCACCAGCGCCAGCAGGTACAGCGTGTACTCGCCCAGCATGCGCTCGCACAGCACCGCCCAGTAGCAGGCGGCGATAACGGCAAAGGTGATGACGGCGACGTAGAAGATCGCCGCGGCGAGCAGCCGCCGGCGCTCCACGTCGCGCCAGGCCTGGGCATCCATCAGCTTGACCCGGACGGTGGCGCGGTGCTCGTGCGCGACGTGCAGCAGCAGCGGCGCGCCCCGCGCCAGCGTGTCGGGCAGCGCGAAGACCTGCGCATAGGCCGTGACCGGGCTGTCGGGTTGCGGCCGCAGCTTCGAGCGGGTCTCGCGCGCGCCGTAGGGCAGCACCAGCGTCAGCGGCTCGGACACGTTGCCCTCGACCACCAGCACCGACTGCACCGGCAGCATCGAGGGCGTGATGCGCAGCCAGCTGCCGTGGTCGCGGAAGGGCAGCTTCAGGTGCAGCGGGTCGGACGCCACTGCCGGTGCCTGGCGCGCCGCCTCGACCGCGTCCACCCCCGCATCCAGCGCCAGCAGCTCGGCCTTGAGCCGCACCAGCGGCGCCGGGTTGGCGAAGGCGCCGGCATTGCCCAGCAGCGCGCACAGCAGCATCAGCCAGCGTGCCAGGTGCGCCATGGCGCCGGTCCAGGCGGCGGCCTTCACGAGGCCGCCACGAAGCGCACCGGCGCGCCGTCAAGGTGGCGGCCCAGCGAGTCCAGCCAGTACGCCACCTGCGCCGGCTCCAGCGCCGCCGCGTTCTCGATGCGCAGGCAACCCTGTGCCGCCCAGGTGTAGCCGTAGAGCGCGAAGCTGCCGGCCAGCCGGTGCGCCACGCGCCGCACCGCGTCCAGCTCGCCGCGGGCCAGCGCGTGCCGCGCCTCCTCGATCAGCACACGGCGCGAGGCCAGGAAATCCGGCAGCCGCTCGCGCAGGTCTTCGGGCACCAGCACGGGGGACTCCGCCTCCGGCGCCGGCGCGCGCTCCGCGGCGGGCTCCTGCGCCTTGATCTCGAAGCGGTAGCCCACGCCGTAGACGGAATGGATGAAGCCGTGCCCCGGCGCCGCGGCGGCGAGCTTGCGCCGCAGGTTCTTGACGTGGCTGTCCACCGCGCGGTCGAACACTTCGGTGCTGCCGTCGTAGGCCAGCTCGATGAGCTGCGCGCGCGAGAACACCCGCCCCGGCTGCCCGGCCAGCACCGACAGCAGCCGGTACTCCTGCGGCGTGAGGTCCAGCGCCCGGTCCTGCCACCGCGCGCGCTGCGCCGTGGCGTCCAGCTCCAGCAGGCGTGGCGCCGGCGGCGGTGCCTGGTCCGGCCTCGGCACCGGCTGCGGCAGCCGTCCCAGCCGGCGCAGCAGCGCCTGCACCCGCGCCACCAGCTCGCGCGGGCTGAAGGGCTTGCAGAGGTAGTCGTCGGCGCCGAGGTCGAAGCCCAGCAGCCGGTCCATCTCGTCGCCGCGGGCGGACACCATCACGATGGGCACGTCGCTGAAGGCGCGCAGCGCGCGGCAGACCTCGGTGCCGTCGGCGCCGGGCAGCATGACGTCCAGCAGCACCAGGTCCGGCGCATGGGTGCGCACGTGCGCCACCACCGCGTCGCCGCGCGTCAGGTGCTCGGTGCGCAGCCCCGCCTGCCGCAGGTGTTCCAGCTGCACCGCAGCGACGTGCTCGTCGTCTTCCACCACCAGCACCCGTGGCGGCTGCCTGGACTCGTCCATCCATTCCCTCCCAGCATCCCGTGTCGCCCGGCCCCTGCCGGGCGGCCCGCGTCTGTGCGCGGGTCACGGGGTTCAGAACTCTTTGCTTCTGGCCCGCGGCCTTGGCCGCCGGCGACGGCTCAGGTGCCGACCACGGCGCGGATGCGCGCCAGGATGTCGCCGATGGGCGCGTGCTTGGACACGCCCGGGCGCCCGCCGATGACGCCATCGAGCTGCGCCGACTCGCTGCGCGAGACGATGGAGGTCAGGTAGAGGAAGGGAATGTCGCGCGTGTCCGGCGCCTCCGCCAGCGCGCGGCACACCGCGCCACCGTCCATCACCGGCATGTCGATGTCGCAGACGATGAAGTCCGGATGCTCGCCGCGCGCCACGTCCAGCACGCGGGTCGGGTCGTTGACGGCGACCACGTCGTAGCGCGCCCCCAGCTTGATCTGCAGGTAGTCGGTGACTGCCGGGTCGTCATCGACCAGCAGGGCTTTCTTTCTCGGGCTCATCGCTGCGGCTTCCCTCGTCTCATCGCGCGCGCGGCCCGCTCCAGCAGCGTTCTTCCCGCGCGCCCGAGCATTGTCCGCCCCGGCGGCAGCGCCGCGCGCCCATGCCGCACGCCGGCGGCGGTTCTCCCACATTGCTCCACATTCGCTGCGTAAAACGCACGGTGGGCTGGGGGCAGTGCGCCCGCGAAGACGTCAAACGCAGGACAGGAGGGATCACCATGGGAATGTTCAGCTGGGCCAAGAAGGCCTGGAACGATGTGTCGAGCACGGTCAGCAGCTGGGCCAAAACGGTTGAAACCGCCGTCAGCGACCTTGGCGACGGGCTGAAGGACCTGGGCAACGAGTTCAAGGAGCTGGGCAACGACATCAAGAGCCTGGCCGAGGACATCGCCAAGCTCGGCTACACCAAGAAGGACTTCGGCAACGGCAACGACAACTACACCTCGTGGTCGCTGGGCGCCAACATCCTCAACGGCAACGGCGGTGACGACAACCTCACGGTGACCGCCGGCGCCTACAACGTGCTCAAGGGCGGCGACGGCAACGACACGCTGAGCATCACCGTCGGCGGCTACAACAAGATCGACGGCGGCAGCGGCAACGACAAGATCTCGGTGAGCGCCGGCGTCTACAACGAGCTCTACGGCGGCGACGGCGACGACACCATCACGGTGTCCGCCGGCGCGGTGGCCGAGGTGGACGGCGGCAACGGCAACGACACCATCAGCGTGCTGGGCGCCAAGAACACCATCAACGCCGGCTGGGGCAACAACAGCGTCAGCGCCACCGGCGGCTCCAACAGCATCACGGCCTACGGCGGCAACGACACGATCAAGGCCTGGGGCGGCTCCAACACCATCGCCGCCGGCGACGGCGACAACACCGTCGAGGCCTGGGGCGGCTCCAACAAGGTCACCGGCGGATCGGGCCGGGACACCTTCAGCGTGGACGGCGTCAGCAACACCGTCGCCACCTACGCCGGCGACGACAAGGTCAGCGTGCTGGCCGCGCGCAACAGCGTGGACACCGGCGACGGCAACGACACCGTCTCGGCCGTCGGCGGCTACAACAGCATCAACGTCGGCAACGGCAACAACACGGTCGAGGCCTGGGGCGGCGCCAACACCATCACCGCGGGCAGCGGCAACGACAGCATCAAGGCCTACGGCGGCGCCAACACCATCACGGCCGGGGACGGCGACAACACCGTTTCCGCCGTGGGCGGCTCCAACAAGGTCACCGGCGGTTCGGGCCGCGACAACTTCAGCGTGGACGGCGCCAGCAACACCGTCGTCACCTACGCCGGCGACGACAGCGTGAGCGTGCTGGCCGCGCGCAACAGCGTGGACACCGGCGACGGCAACGACACCGTCTCGGCCGTGGGCGGCTACAACAGCATCGCGCTGGGCAACGGCAACAACAGCGCCGAGGCTTGGGGCGGCGCCAACACCATCACCGCGGGCAGCGGCAACGACAGCATCAAGGCCTACGGCGGCGCCAACACCATCACGGCCGGCGACGGCGACAACACCGTCACCGCCCTGGGCGGCTCCAACAAGGTCACCGGCGGCTCGGGCATCGACACCTTCAGCGTGGATGGGGCCAGCAACAAGGTCATGACCTATGCCGGCAACGACAAGGTGGACGTGCTGGCGGCCGACAACACGGTGGACACCGGCGACGGCAACGACACGGTCTCGGCCATCGGCGGCAAGAACACCATCACCACGGGCAGCGGCAACGACACCGTGACGGCCGCCGGCGCCTGGAACGTCATCGACACCAGCGGCAGCGCCGTCTACGAGACCGTCACGAACTACACCACCATGACGGTGGGCTTCGGCATCTTCAAGCAGACCATCAAGATCCCGACCAGCACCACTACCGTCGCTGGTCAGCGACGACAGCGACAGCGTCACCGCCGCCGGCGGCTACAACACCATCAAGGTCGGCGAGGGCAGCAACAGCGTCAACGCGGCCGGCGGCTACAACAAGATCAGCGCCGGCGCCGGCAACGACGTGCTCAAGGGCTACGGCGGCTACAACGAGATCACGGCCGGCGACGGCGACAACACCGTGGTGGCCGAAGGCGGCGCCAACAAGGTCTGGGGCGGCTCCGGCAAGGACACGGTGACGGTCGCCGGCGCGGCCAACTTCGTCTACACGTATGCCGGCAATGACAGCGTGACCGCCAACGGCGCGAGCAACACCATCGAGACCGGCGACGGCGACGACACCGCGACGCTCAACGGCGCCAGCAACGTGCTCGACACCGGTGCCGGCAACGACACCGTCATCGCCAACGCCGCCAGCAACATCATCAAGGCCGGCGAAGGCAACAACAGCGTCACGGCCAGCGGCGGCTACAACCAGGTCACGGCCGGCGCGGGCAACGACACGCTCAAGGCCTACGGCGGCTACAACAAGATCACGGCCGGCGACGGCGACAACACCGTGGTCGCCGAGGGTGGCGGCAACCAGGTCAATGCCGGTGCGGGCAAGGACCAGGTCACGGTTGCGGGCGCGTCCAACGTCGTCTACACCAACGGCGGCAACGACGTCGTGACCGCCAACGGCGCGAGCAACGTCATCGGCACCGGCGACGGCGACGACACCGTCACGCTCAATGGCGCCAGCAACGTGCTCGACACCGGCGCGGGCAACGACAGCATCACCGCCAACGCCGCCAGCAACGTCATCAAGGCCGGCAGCGGCAACAACACCGTCACCGCCTACGGCGGCGCCAACGTCATCAGCGCCGAGGGCGGCAACGACGTCGTCACCGCCGCGGGCGCGGCCAACGTCATCAAGCTCGGCGACGGCGCCAACACCGTCACCGCCTGGGGCGGCGGCAACGGCGTGACCACCGGCAGCGGCAACGACAAGATCACCGTGGGCGGCGGCGTCAACGTGGTGCTGGCCGGCGACGGCAACAACACCGTGGCGGCCTATGGCGGCGCCAACGCCGTGACCACCGGCAGCGGCAACGACGACATCGACGCCTACGGCGGCGCCAACGTGGTCGTGGCCGGCAAGGGCCAGGACAGCGTGCTGGCGCTGGGCGGCGCCAACGGTCTCTACACCTCCGACGGCAACGACCTGCTGCTGGCCGGCGGCGGCCTGAACGTGGTGGTGGCCAACGGCGACAACAGCCTCGCCATCGCCGCCGGCGCGGCCAACGTGGTGGCCGTCAACGGCAGCGACAACATCGTCGCGGCGGTGGGCATGTACAACGTGCTCGCGACCACCAAGGGCGACAACATCCTGGCCGGCGTGGGCATGGGCAACGCCATGCTGGTCAACGGCGGCGACAGCACCCTGGTGGCCGCGGGCGGCACGAACCTCGTGCTCAGCACCGAGGGCGACAACACCATCGTGGCGCTGGGCGGCTCCAACATCGTCGCCACCGAGCTCGGCGGCATGCTGGAAGACCTGGGCGACGTGAGCGCCTCGGCCCTGTCGGACTACTTCTCGGACCTGGTCGGCGACAGCGCCGCCAAGACGATGGACCAGGCCATCGACAAGGCCGTCGCCGACTACATCAAGACCGGCCACGGCGACGACACCGTGGTGGCCATCGGCGCGCTCAACGTGGTCTACACCGGCGCGGGCAACGACGTGATCACGGTCGCGGGCCAGAACAACATCACGCTGACCAACGGCGGCGACAACATCGTCACCGCCGTGGGCCAGAACAACGTGGTGGTCAACACCGCGGGCGACAACGTCGTCACCGCGATCGGCCAGAACAACATCACGCTCACCGGCATCGGGCAGGACCTCAACGAGGTCGCGTCGCTCATCGACGAGGCCGCCGGCACGGCCGGCTCCGCGGCGTTCAAGAAGTTCCTGGCGGCCAACGTCGCCGACGACGCGGGCAGGGACATCGTCACCAGCATCGGCTCCACCAACGTGGTCGTCACCTCCGGCGGCGATGACCTGGTCACCGCCATCGGCAGCACCAACGTGGTGTGGGCCGGTGCCGACGCCGACGTGGTGACGGCCATCGGCTCCAACAACGTGGTGGTGCTGGGCAGCGCGGTCGAGACCGGCGCCTCGCTGGTGGGCGTGGTGGACGCCGTCACCGCCGGCATCGTCGCCACCGACTACGTGCAGGCCCTGGGCCTGGACAAGGCCGGCACGGGCCAGCACGGCAGCGACGTCGCCACGGTGGTGGGCAGCAACAACGCCGTGATCGGCGGCAGCGGCGGCAACGTCATCACGGTGCTGGGCAGCAAGAACGGCGTCATCGGCGGCGCCGGCGACGACGTCATCACCACCATCGGCAGCTACAACGTCGTGGTCGGCGGCGCGGGCAGCGACATCGTCACCGCCGTGGGCAAGTACAGCGAGGTGGTGGCCGGCGCCGGCGACAACGTCGTCACGCTGCTGGGCAAGGGCAATGCGGTGATCGCCGGCGACGGCGATGACATCCTCACCAGCGTCTCGCTCAGCGGCTCCACCACCACCAAGACCGAGACCGGCAGCACCAAGAGCGCGGACCTCAGCTACAACGCGCTGTACGCCGGCGACGGCGACAACATCGTGACGCAGGTGGGCGCCGAGAACCTGGCCGTGACCGGCAACGGCCGGGACATCGTCACGCTGGTCAACTTCGGCTCCGGCACGTCGAGCAGCAGCACGGTGGAGGAGGAAGGCGGCGGCACCAGCAACACCAAGACCAGCTACGACACCTCGGTCAACGCGGCCTACACCGGCGGCGGCGACGACATCGCGGTGATCTACGGCCAGCACAACGTGCTGCTGTCGGCCGGCGGCGACGACACCGTGGTGGTGTGGGGCAGCAGCAGCAGCTTCAAGACCGAGACCAAGACCGAGACGGTCAAGGACGACGGCACGACAAGCACCGACAAGTCCGCGTTCAACATCGACACCGGCTTCAACGTGGTGATCACCGGCGACGGCGACGACACCGCGGTGCTCAAGGGCGTGCAGACGGTGGCCGTCACCGGCGCGGGCAACGACACGGTGGTGTCGCTCTCCGACAGCGCCAACATCGTCGTCACCGGCGCGGGCGACGACACGATCATCGCCATTGCGCCCGCGACCATCTTCGACTCGATCGAGTCTTTCGCCGAGAACGACTTCGCCACGCTGGGTGACGGCATGAGCGGCGGCATGGCGCTGTTCTCCATCATCAAGCAGGCCAAGGCGGCCTACAGCGGCAACCTCTCCAGCGTCTACGCGATCGGCAACATCATCGACGCCGGCGACGGCAACGACGTGGTGTTCGCCTCCTCGGCCGGCAGCTACGTGGGCGGCGGCAGCGGCGACGACGTGATGATGGGCTTCGGCTGGGGCCTGATCGACCACCTGCTCAGCACCCACACCAAGGACATCAGCGGCGCCGTGGACGGCCTGGCCGACGCGCTGGGCAACGTGCAGTTCTACCTGTCGGAATCGCTCCTGGGCAAGATCGCCTCGGCCTTCGGCGGCATGACCGACAAGGTGGTGGACGCCGCCGAGGACGTGGCGGACATCGTCTCCGACGTGGCCGGCAGCGTGGACGGCCTGCTCGACAAGGGCCTGGGCAGCCTGAAGGCCGTCACCGGGCTGGACCTGGACTTCGACGTGGCCGGCGGCGTGGACAGCGCGATGGACACCAGCATCGACTGGCTCACCGGCGCGATGGACTCGCTCGACACCACCGTGGAGGGCTGGACCGACGACGGCTGGCTGGCCGACGCCTTCAAGTGGATCGGCGGCGCCGCCGCCGACCTGGGCGACGTGATCGGCAATGCCGACGACAGCACCGGCTTCACCGTGGGCCTGTCGGCGCTGATGGGCTATCTCACCTACTCGTACTCGGGCAACAACGACCTGACCGCCGGTGCCGGCAACGACACGCTCTACAGCGGCATGGGCGACGACGACCTGCGCGGCGGCAGCGGCACCGACACCTACGTGTTCTACGTCGGCGACGGCCGCGACACGATCTACGAGGTCGCCGGCGGCAACGACCACATCGAGGTCCACGCCAGCCGCCTGTGGGACGAGGATTTCACCCTGTCGGCCAGCTCCATCGTCACGGCGATGGACGGCGACGACCTGGTGATCAGCTTCGTGCAGGACGGCGTGAGCTACGGCCGCATCACCATCGCCGACGAGGCCTCGGTGAACGTGCAGGACCTGACGCTGTTCGACACCGCGGGCCAGCAGATCGCCAGCGTGGACATCGCCGACCTGGTGGCGGCGGAGAAGGTGAGCTTCGACAAGGTCGCCGGCTACGACCTGGCCAGCATCTGGAGCGTGGAGAAGCTCGCCGACTTCAGCGAGCTGGTGGTGGAGGCGCTGACGGGTACGTCGACCACGCAGCACAGCGACCTGGTCATCGCCTGACGGTTGCGCGCCGGCTCAAGGGGCCGGCCACCGGGGATTCCGGTGGCCGGCCTTTTTCATTGGGCAGGCGGACTTGCCGGTGAGGCCCGCGCCGCTGCGCTTGATCAGAGCGGCCTGGCCTCCTGCGTCCGTGTTCCACCGCAGCCGTCCAGCACGCGCGACAGCCGTTCGACGTGCAGCCCGTGCCGCTGCAGCAGCCCGTCCCAGCGCGGTTCCGACAGCACGGTGAACTCCGCCCTCCGTGCCGCCCCGATCGGGTCGTCCGGCAAGGCCCGCGTGGCCGGGTGGCACATCAGCAGGTCTGCCGCGCCGGCTTGCGCCAGCCAGCCCTGCAGGCGGCGGGCGTAGCCCGCCTCGTCGCCATCGAAGCCGTACACCCCGAGCAGGTGCGCATTCAAGGCATGTCCGCCGGCGCGGGCCCGCGCGGCGAGCTGGCGCGAACCCAGGGCGGCGATGACGAGGTGCTTGAGCGCGCTGCCGTCCCTCGGCGCTGCCGCCTTGGGCCGCGGCGGTGGCCGGGTGCAGCGCAGCCAGGGCCGGCGGCCCGTGCCGCGGCGCGCCAGCTCCGCCAGCAGGGCTTCGCGCACGCCGGGCAGCTGATGCACGTGCTGGTGCCCGTCGACGAAGGCGGGCGCGGCACCCAGCGCCGCCTCGAAGGCGTCAAGCTGGGCGCGGATCTCCTCGCGCAGCGCCGCCGGGTCCAGCCGTCCTGCATACGCGGCCAGGATCAGGCGGCCCAGCGGCCGGCGCACGCTGGCGTCGGCCCATTCGGTGAGGTCCAGGTGCAAGCCCAGGTCCGCTTGCGCGCGGACCGGATCCAGCGCCCTGGCGGCCGCGGGCCAGCGCGGCGAACGCGTCATGCAGGCGATGGCGCTGGCGCGACCGCGCGCAGCCAGTGCCAGTGCCGCCTCGTCCACCGCCTCGTTGCAGCCGTAGTCGTCCACGCACACGCCGATGGGCGTGGCCGTGCAGGCCTGCCCGGAGTTCAAGGTGCCGTGCCGTGGCCCGTGGCAGGCGCCGGCTCCGCAAGCCGCAGCTTGAACAGCTCATAGCTGCCGAAGCGGCCCAGGTTCCGCTCGATGTCGAAGCCCGCCGGCCGGAACTGGTCCTGGCGCCCGCCGGACACGGCCACGAAGGCCCCGTCGCGCACCCATTGCGGCTGGATCTGCGCGACCTGCTGCACGCGATGCGCCTGGTCGCGGCTGTAGAAGGCGGCGGAGAACAGCGGTCCGCCCACGACCACCAGCGGCTGATCGGCGATGCCCAACCGGCGCCATGCCTGCACGGCGGACTTCGCCGTCGCCCGCCCGATCGCGCCCGAGTGCGCGGCCTGGGCCCAGGCCACGCCGCTCAGCGCCAGCGCCAGCGACAGGCCGGCGGCGAGCCAGGCCTCCACCCGCAGCCGCCGCCGCACCAGCCAGGCCGCGCCCAGCAGCGCCCCGGCGGGCAGCCCCGGCAGCGGATAGGTCCAGATGATGTTGCGCGAGGCCGTGAAGAACAGCAGCGGCGCCGCACTCCACAGCAGCAGGTAGGCCAGCCACTGCCGCTCGGCGGGTGTCGCCGATGCGGCGTCAACCGAGTGCCGGCGTGAATGCCAGGCGGCCAGCGGCAGCACGACGGTCCAGGGCAGCAACCCGGCCGCCGCGAAGAGCCAGATGGTGCCCGGCGCGAAGCGGTGTGCCGTGCCGTAGAGATCGCCCTGCCAGCCCGGCGTGACGAACCGGTGCCAGTGCTCTCCCGCGATGAAGTACTGCAGGAAGCCCGGCGTTCGGCGCTCCGCCAGCACGTACCAGGGCAGCGCCAGCGCCAGCGCCAGCACGGTGCCGCGCAGCCACGGCAGCGCGCGCCACGCGTCGCGCCAGCGCCGCGCCCATGCGAGCCATGCCAGCAGCGGGGTGCCCGCCAGCACCAGCGCCAGCGGTCCCTTGGCCAGCAGCCCGATGGCCAGGCCGATGAAGAAGCTCCACCCGGCTCGTTGCCGCTGTCCGTGCGTGGGCGCGTGCAGTGCCTGCCAGAAGCCGTGCATCGCCAGCGTCGTGCCCAGCACCAGCGCGCCGTCGGTCATGACCGCGCCGGCGGAAACGAAGAATAGGGTCGAGCCCGTGAGCAGCGCCAGCGCGGGCAGTGCCTCCCGCGGGTCGTGCCGGCGTGCCAGGCCCCAGACCAGCCCGGCGATGGCCAGGGCACAGAGCGCGTGCGGCAGCCGGGCCGCGAACTCGTTCACGCCCAGCAGCCTGAAGCTGGCCGCGGTCAGCCAGAACGACAGCGGCGGCTTGCCCCAGAAGGGCACGCCGTCGTCGTGCCAGGGGGTCACCCAGTCGCCCAGCGCGGCCATCTTGCGGCCGATTTCGCCGTAGCGCGCCTCGGTCGTGTCCATCAGCGGCAGCGCGGCCATGCTCGCCAGTCGGGCCAGCACCAGGGCGGCGATCAGCAGCAGCACGAGGTGGCGCAGCGTGAAACCGTGCTTCTTCTCCATCACGACCTCGCGAGCGGCTGCGCGTACAGCGGCTTCTCTTCCACGCCGGTGGCCGCCTCGTAGTCCTGCACCAGGTAGATCGGACGGCGCTTGCTCTCCAGCCACAGCCGGCCCAGGTATTCGCCCAGCACGCCGATGGCCAGCAGCTGCAGCCCGCCCAGCATCAGCAGCACGATCACCAGCGTCGGGAAGCCGGCCACCGGATCGCCGTACATCAGCGTGCGGAAGAAGAAGTAGACGCCCATGCAGAAGGCCAGCGCGGCGCTGAGCAGCCCCACCTTGGAGGCCAGCTTCAGCGGCTCGATGGAGAAGGCCGTGATGCCCTCCACGGCCAGGGCCCAGAGCTGGTGCGGACGCCACTTGCTGTGTCCGGCCGCGCGCTCGGCCACGTCGAACTCGATGGTGGCCTGCCGGAAGCCGACCCAGGCGAACAGGCCCTTCATGAAGCGGTTGCGCTCCGGAAACTGGTTGAGCGCCTCCACGGCGCGGCGGCTCAGCAGCCTGAAGTCGCCGACGTCCTCGGGAATGGGGATGTCGCTGAGCCGGTTGAGCAGGCGGTAGAAGGCGTGCGCGGCCAGTCGGCGCAACCGGGGCTCGTCGCGGCGGCTGCGCCGGCGCATGTTCACCACGTCGGCGCCGGCGCGCCACGCGGCCACCATGGCCGGGATCATCTCGGGCGGGTGCTGCAGGTCCGCGTCCATCACCACCACGGCCGCGCCGCGCGCGAACTGCAGCCCCGCCGTCATCGCCTGCTCCTTGCCGAAGTTGCGGCTCAGGCGCACCACGCTCACCAGCGGGCAGCTCGCGTGCAGCGCGCCCAGCAGCCGTGCCGAGCCGTCGGTGCTGCCGTCGTCCACGTAGACGATCTCGACCCCGCCGTGCAGCTCCTGCACGGCGTCCAGCAGCCGCCGGTGCAGCGCGGGCAGTGCCGCCTCCTCGTTGAAGACGGGGATCACGACGCTGAGCGTGCAGGCGCAGCCCGTGTGCGGGCGCATCAAGGAAGCGTTCATCTGAAAGTCCAGTGCCTGTTCAGGCCGTAGCCGAGGACCAGCCCCATGCCCGTGGCCAGCGCCTGCGCCAGCAGGTAGTGCAGGCCCCAGGCCGCGGTGCCCAGGCGCACGATCGACGCGCTCAGCGCCATCGTCGTCGCCGCCACCAGCAGGAAGCGCGGCAGCGCCCGGCGGTGCCCGGCACGGCCGCGGTGCTTGAAGGTGAAGCGCCGGTTGGCGGCATAGGCCACCAGCGCGCCGGCCAGCGCCCCCAGCGCCGCGGCCGGCGCGGCGTCCATGCGCAAGCCCTCCACCAGCGCGGACAGCAATGCGTAATGGACGGCGGTGGCCGCGCCGCCGGCCAGGGTGTAGCGGGTGAAGGGCTGGGCGTGTTGCGCGGGCGTGTCCACGGTCCGGACCTTAGGGTCCGGCGCGTTAAGAGAACGTCAAGACGGTGCGTGCGCCCGCGCTCAGCCCGGAAAGCGCAGCCTGAAGTGGCTGCCGCCGGCGTCCGAGGCGACCAGCTCGACGCTCCAGCCCAGGTGCTCCGTGATGCGCTTGACCAGCGCCAGGCCCAAGCCCGCGCCGCTGGTCGCCTGCGCATCGCCGCGCACGAAGCGTTCGAAGAGCTGCGCCCGCACGGCCGGCGGCAGGCCCGGCCCGGTGTCCACCACGTCCAGCCCGACCGGCGCCAGGCGGATGTCGATGCGTCCGTGCTCGGTGTAGAGGCAGGCGTTGCGCAGCAGGTTGCCGATGGCCATGGCGGCCAGCTCGGGTTGCGCGAACACCCACACCTCGCCGGGCGCATCGAGCGCGAGCTCGACGCCGCGTCCGCGCAGCAGGGGCCGGCAGCGTTCCATCTCGCGCTCCACCAGCGGGCGCAGCGCGATGCGCGGCGCGCTGATGGCCTGCGGCGCGCGCGACAGCAGCAGCAGGGCCCCGACCCGGTCGGCCGTGTCCTGCGCGGTGCGGTGGATGCGCTCCACGGTGGCCAGGAGCGCCGGACGGTCCGCGCACTGCGCGCCCAGGACTTCGGCCGCGCCCAGGATCACGGTCAGGGGCGTGCGCAGCTCGTGGCTGACGTCGCCGGTGAATAGCCGCTCCCGGTGCAGGAACTCCTGCAGCTCCGCGGTATGCGCGGCCAGTGCACGGCCGAGCACGCCGATCTCGTCGTCGCGGGCCAGGGCCGGCGCGGCGGCGTCCAGCCGCTTGTGCCGCACGGCCTCGGCCAGCGCCGTCAACGGCGCGATTTCGCGCCCGGCGACGGCCCAGCCCAGCGCAGCCGCCAGCGCCACCGCGGCCAGCAGACCGGTCGCCAGCCGCGACACCAGCTCCTGCTCGATGGTCTCGAAGTCGCTCTCCTCGTCCACCAGCACGTAGGGCCGGCCGTCGTCCGTGGTGCCGGCGAACGCATCCAGGGTCGTTGCCGGACCGTCGATGTCGTGGAAGCCCGGCGGCAGCTGCCGCAGCGCCTGGGGCACCTGCTCTCCCAGGTAGAGCCTCAGGCCCGGGGGCAGCGCCGGCTCCTGGCCGGCGCGCAGGCGCTGCAGCTGCCACTGCGCCAGTTCACCGAGCCGGGCCCCGATGAGCCGGCTCTCGACCTGTTCCACCGTGTGGAAGCCCACGAACGCGAAGAAGACACCGACGGCGATCGCCACCAGCGTGAACGCTGCCACGACGCGTCCGCGCAGCGAGCCTTCACGCTTCATGGGACGCGCCTCCGGCGAGCGGGCCCGCGGCCTCCAGGCGGTATCCCAGGCCGGGCACGGTCTTGAGCAGCGGCTGGTCGAAGGGCTTGTCGATGGCCCGCCGCAGGGCGTAGATGTGGGTGCGCAAGGCGTCGCTGTCCGGCGGCTCGTCGCCCCAGACCTCGCGCTCCAGCACCTCGCGCGGGACCAGGCCGCCGCCGGCCTGCATCAGGCGGGCCAGCAGCTTGTAACCCGTGGGCGTGAGCTCGATGCGCCGGCCTGCGCGCGTCACCGTGAGCGCGGCGGTGTCGAAGCACAGGTCGCCGACCCGCAGTTGAGTCTCCACGTGCCCGGCCCGCGCGCGGCGCACCAGGGCCTTGAGCCGCAGGTCGAGCTCCGCCAGCAGGAAGGGCTTGACCAGGTAGTCGTCAGCGCCGCTTTCGAAGCCCGCCGCCTTGTCCTGGATCGTGTCCCGGGCGGTCAGCATGAGCACGGGCGTGGCCTTGCGCAGCTCGCGCCTGAGCCGGCGGCACAGCTCCACGCCGTCCAGGCCCGGCAGCGAGAGGTCCAGCACGATGGCGTCATGCGAGCCCGTCCTGGCGGCTTCCAGCCCGGCCGGTCCGCTGCGCGCGTTGTCCAGCACGTACCCCAGCGGCTCCAGGAAGGCGTACAGGTTGGCGACGATGTCGGGGTTGTCTTCGATAATCAGCACGTGCATGCCACGGCTCCTTCGGCGGCAGGGCTGGACGGACGCCGAGCGGCGGCCCGCTCACCGCGAGCGCCGCGAGCTCAGCGGAAGACCAGCACCGGTGTCTTCGTCCCGGCCAGCACCTTCTGCGCCACGGAGCCCAGTGCGGCGGCGCCCAGCGCGCTGCGGCCATGGCTGCCCATGACGACCAGGTCGAAGCGGCCCGAGTTGGCCAGGCGGGCGATCTCGCGGGCCGGCGGGCAGATCTTGTGCACGAACCTGGGCTGGATGCCGTGCCGGCCGAGGAAAGCGCGCACCGGCCGCAGCACGCGCTCGGCATCGGCGGCGTAGTAGTCCTCGACGGTCGAGGGATCGGCCAGGGCCGCCGCGCGGTGCGGCAGCGGCGGGACGCCGTGGAAGACGGTCCAGTCGTGCCCGCCGCCGGTCCAGAACGCTTGCGACACCAGGCCGGCCAGCATGCGCTTGCAGCATTCGCTGTCGTCCACCGCAACCAGGATCTTCACGACACGTATCTCCCTTGATGGATGAGGCGGCCCCGGGCGGCCCGCTGACGCCTGGGGCTCCAGGGTCACGCGGGTTCGGCCTCGGCACCGCCGCGGCTGCCGGGGCTGAGCCAGCGCCGGGCCAGCTCGAACGGCACCGCCATCAGCAAGCCTGCCACGGCGCAGCCCAGCCAGAGCCAGGGCGGCAGCGCGGTGAAGCCGAACAGCGCTGCCACGGCGGGCACGCCGGTGGCGATGGCCAGGGCCGCGAACGTGAGGGTGACGACGAGGCGGCTGACGCGGGTCATGCCGGTGAACAGTCGCGACCAGCCCCGGCCGCCGGCGCGGCTGGGGAGGATCAGCGCGGCGTTGGCCGCCACCAGCGCCGTGAAGGCCGTGGCCGGCGCCAGGGGCGCCAGCGCCGCGCTGGAGAGCATGCCCGCGTACAGGCCCATGACGAGCGCGGTGGCCATCGCGCCCTGGAGCAGTGACTGCAGGACCGAGGCCCGCGGCAGCAGCGACTCGGCGCGCCGCCGGGGCGGCTGGCGCATGAGGTCGCCATCGCTGTCCTCGGCCTCGAACACCAGCGAGCAGGCCGGGTCGATCACCAGCTCCAGGAAGGCGATGTGCATGGGCGCCAGCACCACGGGCAGCCCCAGCATGACCGGCAGCAGCGCCAGCCCGACGATCGGCACGTGCACCGCGACGGTGTAGGTCAGGGCCCGGCGCAGGTTGGTGTAGGTCTGGCGGCCCCGTCGGATGGCCGTGACGATGGAGGCGAAGTCGTCCTGCAGCAGCACGAGGGACGCCGCCTCGCGGGCCACGTCGGTGCCGCGCTGGCCCATGGCGATGCCGATGTGGGCGGCCTTGAGCGCGGGGGCGTCGTTGACGCCGTCGCCCGTCATCGCCACCACCTCGCCGCGGGACTTCAGGGCTTCGACCAGGGCCAGCTTCTGCTGCGGCCGCATGCGCGCGAACACGCTGGCCTCGCCCGCCAGGCGCGCCAGCCCGGTGGCGTCCAGGGCCGCCAGCTCCTGGCCGGTGACCACCCGGGCGGCGTCGAGTCCGGCCTGGCGGGCAATGGCCCGGGCGGTGCGCGGGTGGTCGCCCGTGATCATCAGCACCCGGATGCCGGCACCGCGGCAGGTCGCCACCGCCTGCGGCACCTCGGGGCGCAGCGGATCGGCCAGCGCCACCAGTCCCAGCCACTCGAAGTCGAAGTCGTGCTGCGCGGCCGGCCACGCCTGCTGGACCGGGTGGCGGGCCTTGGCGACGGCCAGCACCCGCAGCCCCTGGTCGGCCAGTGCCGCGGCCTGCGCCATCACCGCGGACAGCGCTGCGGCGTCCAGATGGCACAGCTCGGCGATGGCCTCCGGCGCGCCCTTGGACGCGACCGTGTCGTGGCGGCCTCCGTGCTCGCGCCACAGGTGGCTCATCGCCAGCAGCTCCGGGGCCAGCTCGTACTCGCGCGCCAGCGTCCAGGACGGGTGCAGCCGCCCGGTGTGCGCGAGCTGCGTGGCCCCGAGGCGGTGGAAGGCCTGCTCCATCGGGTCGTGCGGCTCGGTCTCGCTGGCGAGCACCGCGTATTCCAGCAGCTCGTGGAAGCGCTGCGGCAGCGCGGCGTCGGGGAGGTCGCGCACGTCCAGCGCCTCGCCGCCGGCCGACAGCGTGGCCACGGCCATGCGGTTGAGCGTCAGCGTGCCGGTCTTGTCCACGGCCAGCACGGTGGTCTGGCCCAGCGTCTCGATGGCGCCCAGCCGGCGGGTGAGCACCCGCTGCGCCGCCAGGCGCCGGGCCGCCAGCGCCAGGAACACGATCATGACGACTGGGAACTCCTGCGGCAGCACGCCCATGGCCAGCGTGATCCCGGCCAGCAGGGCTTCCAGCCAGCCGCCGCGCGACAGCCGGAACAGGGCCACCAGCAGCGCGCACAGCGCCAGGCCCACGACCAGCAGCCGCCGTGTCAGCCGCGCCACGTCGTCGCGCAGCGGCGAGGCCTGCAGCCCGATGTCCTGCAGCGAGGCGCCGATGCGCCCAAGCTCCGTGTGCCGGCCGGTGGCCTCGACCCGCATCGCACCCTGGCCGCTGACCACCAGCGTGCCGGCGAACACCCGCTCGCCGCCGGCGGGCTTGGGCACCGCCTCCGACTCCCCCGTCAGCATGGACTCGTCGGTGGCCAGCTCGTGTGCCTGCAGCAGCACGCCGTCGGCCGGGATGCGGTCGCCCTCGGCCAGCAGCAGCACGTCGCCGCGCACCACCTCACGCCCGGGGATGCGCACCGCGGTGCCGCCGCGCAGGGCCAGCGCCCGCGGGCTGGAGAGGTCGCGCAGCGCGTCCAGCGCCCGGTCGGTGCGGCGCTCCTGCAGCACCGTCACGGCCATGATGACGAGCACGAAGCCCAGCAGCACCAGCGCCTCGCGCGTGTCGCCCATGACGGCGTAGATGCCGCCGGCGCCCAGCAGCAGCAGGAACATCGGCTCGCGCACGACCTCGCCCACGATGTCCGGCAGCGTGCGGCGCCGGCTGGTGCCCAGCTCGTTGGGACCGTCCCGGCGCAGCCGCTCGGCGGCTTCGCCGGGGGCCAGGCCCGGGGTCAGGTCATTCGGCATGGGGGGCGGGCCTGGGCAGGCCGCGGGCCGGCTCAGCGCCGCGGGACGGGCAGCGCGGCGTGCCGCCCGCCACGGCGCCGAAGCGCGGCCTCACCGCTGCGTCGGCGCGAAATCCGGTATGCCCGGCAGGGCCTGCGGCTGGGGCGTACAGCTGGCGCCGGGCATGAACGCCGCGAACAGCTCGCTCTTGAAGCGGATGTCCAGCCGCTCGAAGGCGCGGGCGCGGTAGGTCTTGACGGTCGCCAGGCTCAAGCCCAGGTCGGCGGCGATGCCGTCGTAGGTCATGCCGCGAAGCAGCCGCTCCAGCACGTCGAGCTCGCGCTCGGTCAGCGCGTCACAGCGCCGGCGCAGCGCCTGGCGGTGGTCCGAGGGTGCAGGGGAGGGCGCCGCCTGCTCCTGCTGCCACTCGGCGTGGCGCGCCACCGCGGCCAGCAGCGGCTGCGCGAGCTGGCCGAAGTGGTCGAGCTGCGCGTCGCCGAAGCGGCCCTGGGGCGCGTGGCGGTACAGGTTGACGGCCAGCAGCGAGCCGTCGCTTTCCAGCCGCGCCACCGACAGCCGCTCCACCATGCCGTGGCGCAGGTAGATGGCCTGGCGATGGTCGGCGCTGGGAGCCTCGTCGGCATGCATGCGCAGCATCACCGCGCTGCCCGGGCCGCCGTGGGCGCGCACGGCGTCGAAGCTGCGGTCGCGGTGGTAGAGGCCCGCGTCGCGGTAGATGGCGAAGCACTCGCCGGTGGTGTCGGGCACGCCGCGGCTGGCCGACAGGTGCATGGTGGGCGGGCGTTGCGGGCGCAGCCGGTACACGGCCCAGGAGGCGGCGCCCACGGCGCCCTCCAGCGCCGCCAGCGCGGCGGCGGCGAAGTGCGGGCGGGCGACGGCGCCGATCACGCTGTCCAGCGCGGCCTGCGCCGGGGTCGGGCGCGGGGCGCCCAGGGTCCATGCCTGCATGTCGCTTGTCTCCTCTCACCCCGACCGGCCGGGGGCACTGCGGCGCTTACTCTGCCATGGCCGGCTCCGGCAGCCCGGCGGCCTGCGCCAGCAGCCCGGCCGCCTCGCGCGGGTCGCGGCGCAGCGTGTCGAGCTGCGCCAGCAGCGCTTCCAGCTCCGGCAGCAGCCGCGTGAAGTACACCGCCGCGGTGGCGCGCTTGCGGCGGGTGAAGTCGTCGGCATCGGCGATGCCCGCCGCCGCGTCGGCGCGGGCCCACAGCGCGGCCAGCAGCACCAGCCCGCAGGCGCGCAGCGCGGCCGGCGCGGCCAGGCCGGCGGGCGTGTCGGCGTCCATCGCGCCGCGCAGGCCGCCCAGCAGCCGCTCGGCGGCCTGCGCGGCGGGCGCCGTCCAGGGCGAGTCCACGCCGTCGAGCAGGCGTGCCAGCAGCCGCGCCAGGACCTGCGCGTGGTCGGGCAGCAGCTTGCGCTGCCACAGGTCCAGCGCCTGGATCTCGTTGGTGCCCTCGTACAGCATCGACACGCGCAGGTCGCGCAGCCGCTGCTCGATGCCCCATTCGCCCACGTAGCCGTGGCCGCCGAAGACCTGCAGCGCGTCGCTGACCGAGTCGAAGCCCTGCGCCGTCAGCAGCGCCTTGACGATCGGCGTCAGCAGCGAGGCCTCGCGCAGCGCGCGCTCGCGCTCGGCCGTGTCCGGATGCGCGTGCGCCTCGTCCAGTCGCAGCGCGGTCCAGAGGGCCAGCATGCGCCCGCCCTCGGTCCAGGCGCGCGTGTGGGCCAGCAGCCGCTGCACGGGCGCGTGGCGCAGGATCGGCGCGCCGCCCTGGATGCGCTCGGCCGCGTAGTCCTGCGCTTGCGCCAGCGCGGCGGCAGCCGCGCCCACGCCCTGCAGGCCGACGTTGATGCGCGCCGCGTTCATCATCACAAACATGGCGTTGAGGCCGCGTCCGGGCTCGCCGATCAGCCAGCCCGTGGCGCCGTCGAAGCGCAGCACGCAGGTGGGACTGGCGTGCAGGCCCATCTTCTCTTCCAGGCGCTCGACCACCACCGCGTTGCGCGCGCCGTCGGGCAGCCACTTGGGCACCAGGAACAGCGACAGCCCGCGCGAGCCCGCCGGCGCGTCGGGCAGCCGCGCCAGCACCAGGTGCACGATCTGGTGCGTGAGGTCGTGGTCGCCGCCGGAGATGAAGATCTTGGTGCCCTCGACCGCCACGCTGCCGTCGCCGCGCGGCGTGGCGCGGGTGCGGCAGCCGCCGAGGTCGCTGCCGGCCTGGGGCTCGGTCAGCGCCATCGTGACCAGCGACTTGCCGCTGGCCAGGTCGCCGAGGTAGCGGGCCTTGAGGTCGTCGCTGCCGTGCGCGCGCAGGCAGGCGTAGCCGCCGTGCAGGATGCCGAAGTACATGCCCCAGCCCGGGTTGGCGGCGCTGATGGCCTCGTGCAGCACGGCGTCCACCACGTGCGGCAGGCCCTGGCCGCCGTCCTCCGGATGGCAGGCCAGCAGCGGCCAGCCGCCCTCCACGAACTCGCTCCAGGCCCAGGCGAAGCCGGTGGGCGCGTGCACCTCGCCGTCCACCAGGCGGCAGCCCTCGCGGTCGCCGGCGGCGTTGAGCGGCGCCAGCAGTCCCTCGGCGAAGTCATGGGCCGCCTCGGCCACCTGGTCGATGAGCTCGGCATCGACCTCGGCAAAGGCCGGCAAGCCGGCCAGCACGGCGGGGGCCTGCAGCAGCTGCTGCAGCACGAAGCGGGTGTCGCGCAGGGCGTCCTGGCTCATGGCGCTCTTTCTTTCTCGTTGGAATCCGTCACACCCGCGCAGGCGGGTGTCCACGCTGGCCGGGCGGCGTCCCGGCGCGCGTGGATGCCCTCACACCGTGGGCTCAGCCCTCCGGCGTGAAGCCCACCTTCTTCACGATCGGCCCCCAGGCGGCGTTCTCCTCGCGCACCATCTTCTGCAGCTCCGCCGGTCCGATGGACGAGGTTTCCAAGCCGAGCTGGGCGAAGGCGTCGGCGGTCTCCTGCGTGGACACGGCGGCCTTGATCGCCGCGGCGGCGCGGTTGACCAGCTCCGCCGGCGCCTTGGGCGGCAGGAAGAAGCCGTACCACTCCTGCATGGTCAGCGTCTTGAAGCCCTGCTCGGCGTAGGTCGGCACGTCGGGCAGGAAGCGCGAGCGCTGCGGGCCCGAGGTGGCCAGCACGCGCACCTTGCCGCTCTTGAGGTGCGGGAGGTGGTCGCCGATGGGCGAGCTCATGGAGGCGATCTGGCCGCCCACCAGGTCCGTCACGCCCGGGGCCGAGCCGCGGTAGGGCACGTGGTTGAGCTCCACGCCGCTCTCCTTGGACAGCAGCGCCGCCACGAAGTGGTTCGGCGAGCCCGCGCCCGGCGTGGCGTAGTTGGCCTTGGCCGGGTTGGCCTTGCACCAGGCCAGGAAGTCCTTGAGCGTCTTCACGCTCTCCGGCACCGCCGGGCCCACGGCCAGCGCGAACTGCACGATGGCGGCGGTGGACACCGGCGTGACGTCCTCGATGCCGTAGTTGATGCTGCGGTAGATGTGCGGGTAGAGCGTGATCATGGCCGCCGGCGTCATCAGCAGCGTGCTGCCGTCCGGGGCGCTGCGCTTGAGCTCCTCCACCGCCAGGCGCCCGCCCACGCCGGCCTTGTTCTCCACCAGCGCCATCTTGGCGAAGCTGCCGCGCAGCTTCTCCGCCACGCGGCGCGACACGGCGTCCGTGGTGCCGCCGGCCGGGAAGCCGCACAGCACGCGCGTCTGCTCCACCAGCGTCTGCGCCGAGGCCAGGCCCGGCAGCCCGGCCAAGCCGCCGAACAGGCTGGAAGTGGCGAACGCGCCGCCGGTGGCGGCCAGGAACTGTCTGCGATCGAGCGTCATGGTGGTGGTCTCCTGAGTGGTGTTGCCGGCCGCTGCTGCGGCCTGTGTTGTGTGATCTTTGGCGTACCGGAAGGTCGTCAGCGCGGCGCCAGCCGCAGCGCGCCGTCGATGCGGATGACTTCGCCGTTGAGGTGGCCGTTGCTGGCGATGTGCGCCGCCAGCTGCGCGAACTCCTGCGGCTGGCCCAGCTGCTTCGGGAACGGGATGGCCGCGGCCAGCGACTGCTGCACCTCGGCCGGCAGCTCCTGCAGCAGCGGCGTGCTGAACAGCCCCGGCGCGATGGTCATCACGCGGATGCCCCACTGCGCCAGGTCGCGCGCCAGCGGCAGCGTCATGGCAGTGATGCCGCCCTTGGAGGCGGCGTAGGCCTCCTGGCCCACCTGGCCGTCGAAGGCCGCGACGCTGGCGGTGTTGACGATCACGCCGCGCTCGCCGGCCGCGTTCACCGGCGCCAGCTTCGCGGCCTGCGCGGCGAAGAGGCGGATGACGTTGTAGGTGCCGATGAGGTTCACGCGCACCGTGCGCTCGAAGTCGGCCAGCGGGGCGGGCGAGCCGTCGCGCTGGATCACGCGCTTGGCGCCGCCGATGCCGGCCACGTTCATCAGGATGCGCGCCGGCCCGAACGCCTCGGTCGCCATGGTCAGCGCCTTCGTGACGCTGGCCTCGTCCGTGATGTCGCAGTGCAGCGCCAGGCCGTGGATCTCGGCCGCCACGCGCTTGGCGCCGGCCTCGTTCACGTCCAGCACCGCCACCTGCGCGCCCAGCCGCGCCAGCTCGCGCGCGGTGGCCTCGCCGAGCCCAGAGCCGCCGCCGGTGACGAGGGCTGCTTGTCCGTGGATGTCCATGCGGTTTCCTTGTGTGCTTGCGTTCAGGCGCGACGCGGCAGGATCAGCCAGGGGTCCGAGCCGTCGTACATGGCCTCCACCAGCGCGTTTCGGCTGGTGAGCACGGCCCGCTGGTTGATGGAGCCCTTGTCGGTGACCTCGCCCTTGTCCAGCGAGGGCGGCTCGGCCAGCACGTGCAGGCGCGCCACGCGGTTGGCGCTGCCGGTGCCCTCGGCCCAGAGCTTGTCGGCGAGCTGCTGGAAGAACTCGCGCACCGCCGGGTGGTGCAGCACCTCGGGCGCGGGCGTGCGCGGCGCCAGGCCCGCCAGGCGGCGGCACTCGTCCAGCCGCGGGAACACCATCAGCCCGACCTCGCCGCGGTTGATGCCCGTCACCACCGCGTCCTGCACGCAGGGCGCGCCGGCCAGCAGCACCTTGGTGCGCAGCGGCCCGACGCTCACGAAGGTGCCGGTGTTGAGCTTGAAGTCCTCGGCGATGCGGCCGTCGAAGAGCAGGCCCTTCTGCGGGTCGGTGGGGTCGACGAACTTCACGGCGTCGCCGGTGCAGTAGAAGCCTTCGTCGTCGAAGGCCTCGGCCGTCTGCTCCGGGTTGCGCCAGTAGCCGGGCATGACGTTGGGGCCGCGGAAGCGGATCTCCACCTTGTCCGCCACCGGCACCAGCTTCACGTCCACGCCGGGGCAGGGCAGGCCGACGTGGCCGGTCTGCAGCTCCTTGTTGAGCGCGAAGGTGCAGGAGGGCGCGGTCTCGGTCATCCCGAGGCCCGTGATCATCAGGATGCGCTCGCCGATGGTCGCTTCGGCATGCGCGTGCAGCTTGTCGAGGGTCGCCTGCGACAGCACGGCACCGGCGTACTTGAACATCTTCACGCGGGCGAACAGCGTCTTGCGCAGCTGCTCGTCGCTGTCCATCGCGGCGGCGATCTCGTCGAAGCCGCGCGGCACGTTGAAGTAGATCGTGGGCGAGATCTCGCGCAGGTTGCGCAGCGTCTCGGCCATGCCCGCCGGCGTGGGGCGGCCGTCGTCGATGTAGAGCGTGCCGCCGTGGTAGAGCGTGATGCCGACGTTGTGGTTGCCGCCGAAGGTGTGGTTCCAGGGCAGCCAGTCCACCAGCACCGGCGGCTCGTCCTGCAGGAACGGGTAGGCCTGCGTGGCCATCTGCAGGTTGGCGCACATCATGCGCTGGGTGTTGACCACGCCCTTGGGCGCCTTGGTCGAGCCCGAGGTGAACAGGAACTTCACGACCGTGTCCGGGCCGACCGTTGCATGCGCAATTTCTTCGCGGGTGCCGGGCTCGGTGGCCGCCAGCTCCGCGAAGGAGGTCACGGGGCCGCTTTCCAGGCTGCCCTCGGTCAGCACCACTTCCACGTCCGGGCCGGCCACGGCCTCGATGGCCTTGGCGAAGCGCGCGTCCGACGCGAACACCAGGCCCGGCGTCGTGACGTTGAAGATGTGGCGCAGCTTGGCGTAGTCGGTGGCCACCAGCGAGTACGCCGGGGAGATGGGCACGTAGGGCACGCCTACCCACTGCGCGGCCATCGTCAGGATGAAGTGCTCCAGGTCGTTGTCCGACAGGATGGCGATGGGGCGGTCCACCGACAGCGGCCGCGTGGCCAGCGCCTGGCCCACGCGCTGCGCCAGCTCCAGCATCTGCGCGTAGCTGATGCGGCGCCAGTCGCCGCCGAGGGCCGGATCGCGCTTGGCGACGAAGGTGCGGTTCGGGGCCACGCGGGCCCAGCGCTCCAGGCGGTCGGTGAGTCGCGCCGGGTAGGGCTGCAGTGCCTCGGTGGAGTGCATGACCAGCACGCCGCCGGAGCCCTCCTCGATCGTCGCGGCCAGGCAGCCCCCGACACGCGCCGCCCGGTACTTGGCCAGGATGCTCATGAATGTCTCCTCGTGTCCTCGATGGTGGCAGCGCAAAACGTCAGGACTTGACGACCTTGCCGGCGCGCTTTTCCAGGAAGGCGCGCAGCCGGTCCTGGGCGTCGGGCGTGCTCTCGGCCACGGCGGCCATCAGGCTCTCGGTGAACAGGCCCTCGGACTGCGCCTGGTCGGCGATGCGCGGCAGCGCGTGCATCACGGCGTAGTTGCTCATGGGGGCGTTGGTGGCGATGCGCCGCGCCAGCTCCACGGCCTTGGACAGGCTCTCGCCGTCACGCACGCGGTACTGCACCAGGCCGGCATTGAAGCCCTCGTCGGCGTCGTAGACGCGGCCGGTGAGCATCAGGTCGCTCATGCGCGAGACGCCGATCAGGCGCGGGATGCGCACCGAGCCGCCGCCGCCGACGAAGATGCCGCGCTGCCCCTCGGGCAGCCCGAAGTAGGCCGAGTCCTCCGCCACGCGGATGTGGCAGGCGGACGCCAGCTCCAGCCCGCCGCCCACCACCGCGCCGTGCAGCGCCGCGATGACGGGCACGCGGCCGAACTGCACCGCGTCGAAGGCGGCATGCCACATGCGCGAATGCAGCACGCCGTCGCCGATGTCGCGCGCCACCAGCTCCGACAGGTCCAGCCCGGCACAGAAGTGCTCGCCCTCGCCGCTGACCACCACGGCGCGGGTCTCGGCCGGCAGGTTCACGAAGGCGGTGTGCAACTGCTGGATCAGCGGGTCGTTGATGGCGTTGCGCTTGGCCGGGCGCGTCAGGCGCAGGTGCAGCACCGGGCCGGACACCTCGACACGCAGCAGATCGAGTTCGGCCAGCAGGCCGGTGGCGGGAGTGAAGTCGGTTTGCATGGTTGGGAGGGGCGTGTTGATGGTTAAGACTATTAAGCAAATAGAGGTCGAAGACCCTTGGTGTTTTCCCGGGTGCCTCCGTTGATGCACGTTTCGTCTTGATGCGGCTCAGGGCAATCCCGATGTTGAACATGAAAAACGTTTAATACCATTAACCAAGTGCCGGGGTCCGAAGCGGTGGTGAGGGACCACGCGGCGGACACACGGCGCTTCCAGAAGTACAGGAGACATCCTTCATGCGTTTCACAACCGGACCCGCGCTGCCCTTGGGGCTGGGCACCTTGGCCTTGCTGTCGCTGGCCGCCTGTGGCGGCGGCGACGATCCCGCGCCGGTACAACTGTCCGCCGCGCAGTCGGCGACGCTGCAGTCGTGCACGGCGCTGGCCACGGCCTTTTCCTTCCCGGGCACCACGATCACCGGTGCCACGGTGGCGCCCGTGGGCACGCTCACCAACGCCGGCAGCCCCGTGGGCGAGCACTGCGTCGTGACCGGCAAGATGAACGAGCGCGTCAGCGCCGTGGATGGGCAGACCTACGCCATCGGCTTCGAGATGCGCCTGCCCAAGGACTGGAGCGGACGCTTCCTCTACCAGGGCAATGGCGGTACCGACGGGGCGGTGGCGCCGGCCGTCGGCGGCTTCAGCGGCGGCGGCCCGCTGCAGAACGGGCTGCAGCAGGGCTTCGCCGTGATCAGCTCCGATGCCGGGCACAACGGCTCCCAGGTGCTGTTCGGCCTCGATCCCCAGGCCCGGCTGGACTACGGCTACCAGGCCGTGGGCGCGCTCACGCCGATGGCCAAGGCGCTCATCAAGGCGGCCTACGGCAAGGGACCGGACCGCTCCTACATCGGCGGCACGTCCAACGGCGGGCGGCACACCATGGTGGCCGCCGCGCGCTATGCGGACCAGTACGACGGCTTCGTGGCGCTGTCGCCCGGCTTCAACTTGCCCAAGGCCGCCGTGGCGCAGCTCTACGGTGCGCAGCAGTGGGCCAAGGTGGCGACCGACGTCAAGAACCTGGAAACGGCGCTGCCGCAGAACGAGCGCCAGCTGGTCGCCAACGCGATCCTGGCCAAGTGCGACGCGCTCGACGGTGCCGCCGACGGGCTGGTGCAGGACGTGGAGGCGTGCCGCACGGCCTTCGACGTGGTGCGCGACGTGCCGACCTGCATCGCCGCGCGCGACGGCACCTGCCTCACGCCGGCGCAGAAGTCCGCGGTGCAAAGCGTGTATGCGGGGGCGCGCAACAGCAAGGGTGAGGCGCTGTATTCGCGCTGGCCCTTCGACCCCGGCATGGCTGCCACGGGCTGGGCGGACTGGAAGTTCCGCAACTCGGTGGGCAACACGCGCGACCCGTTGGCCGTGGCGTTCATCTTCTCCTCGCCGCCCGCGAGCCCGAGCGTGCTCAGCGACACGCTGAGCTACGCGCTGAACTTCAACATGGACACGGACGCGCCGAAGATCTTCGCCACCAGCGGCGTGTACGCCGAGAGCGCGATGTCGTTCATGACGCCGCCCAACCCGACGAAGCTCGACACCCTGCGCGACCGCGGCGCCAAGATGATCGTCATCCACGGCAACTCGGATCCGGTGTTCTCGGTGGATGACACGACCGCGTGGTACGAGGGCCTGAACACGCAGTACGGCGGCAGGGCCGCCGAGTTCACCCGCTTCTTCCGCGTCCCGGGCATGGGCCACTCGCGCGGCGGCCCCGCCACGGACCAGTTCGATGCGCTCTCGGCCATCGTCAACTGGGTGGAAAAGGGCCAGGCGCCCGAGCGCATCGTGGCCTCGGCCCGCGGCGCGGGCAACGCGGGCGGCGTCAACGCCGACGTGCCCACGACTTGGGCGCCGAACCGCACCCGTCCGCTGTGCCCGTATCCGCAGGTCGCCCGCTACAACGGCAGCGGCAGCCTGGAGTCGGCCGACAGCTTCAGCTGCAAGTGAACGACACGGTGCCTGCGTTGCCAGGCACCGTCCATCACGCGCCGGGCAAGACGTCCGCCCGGCGCGGTCCCTCAGGAGGAGACATCAACATGAAGAAGACCTTGATCGCCGCGGCCCTCGCGGCCGCCGGCGTGGCCCACGCGCAGGCTCCCGCACCCAGCGTGCAGCTCTACGGCCTGATCGACACCGGCGTGGAGCGCATCACCAACGTCGGCGCCACCGGCGGCAGCCTCACGCGCATGCCCAACATCTCCGGCACGCTGCCCTCGCGCTGGGGCCTGCGCGGCAACGAGGACCTGGGCGGCGGGCTGCGCGCGGTGTTCACGCTGGAGTCCGGCTTCGGGCCGGACAACGGCGCGTCCGGGCAGGGCGGGCGGCTGTTCGGCCGCCAGGCGCTGGTGGGCCTGTCCGGCGGCTGGGGCACGGTCTCGCTGGGCCGGCAGTACACGATGCTGTTCTGGTCGCTGCTGGACGCCGACCAGCTCGGCCCCAACGTCTACGGCCTGGGCTCGCTGGACAGCTACATCCCCAACGCGCGCACCGACAACGCCATCACCTACCGCGGCAGCTTCAGCGGCGTGTCGGTGGGAGCGGGCTACAGCCTGGGCCGCGACACGGTCAACGCCGGGCCGAGCCCCGCGGGCACCAACTGCGCGGGCGAGAACGCCGCGGACAAGAGCGCCTGCCGCGAGTGGTCGGCGATGGTCAAGTACGACTCGCCGGTGTGGGGCGTGGCGCTGGCGGCCGACGAGCTGCGTGGCGGCGCCGGCGCCTTCGCCGGGCTGACCAACAGCGCGTTCAAGGACCAGCGCGTCACCCTCAACGGCTACGCGAAGTTTGGCCCGGTGAAGGTCACGGCCGGCGTGATCCGGCGCGACAACGACGGCGCGGCGCCGCTGTCGGCCGTCAACGGCGCGAGCGCGCGCAGCAACCTGTACTGGATCGGCGGCGCCTACAGCTTCTCGCAGGCCTTCGTGCTGGACGGCCAGATCCAGCGCCTGGACTTCAAGAACGGCGGCGACCAGTCCACGCTGACCGCGCTGCGCGGCTCCTACAGCTTCTCCAAGCGCACCATGGCCTACGTGCAGGCGGCGCACATCAGCAACGGCGCGCGGCTGGCCATCTCGGTGAGCTCCGGCCAGCCCGGCAGCAACCCGCTGGCCGGCGGCTCGCAGAACGCCTTCATGGTGGGCATGCGCCACTCGTTCTGAAGTCGTTGACGCGGGGCCAAGCCGCGCACGGCTCCGCGTCTCTTCGTTGGCATCGCGGTACAACATACGCGATCCCAACGATTCTCCGAGTGCTCTCCGCTTCGTTTGATCGCCCTGCCTATGCGGGGCGTTTTTTCTGGGGCGCGCCGTGGAAGGGAACGGGAGATGGGATCTAGGAAGATCCAGAAATACCGCGTGGCAAGAACGGAGGAGTGCGCTTGTGCGGACCGTTCTGGACGAATCGCGTATGTTGTTTTCCAGCTTCCCGGTGCCCTACTGGTATGCCGCCGGCCGGGCGGCCGCATTCAATTCGAGACCGGGACGCCGTACCGCCGTGGGCGCCTTCAAAGACGCGGCGTCCAGCCCACAGGCACAGGAAGCAACGTCACACGCCCGTCGCCATCAGTTGACATAAGTGTTATTGAAGCGCCAACAGCGACAGGACCCTGCGCGGGAAAAATGACCGCGCCGGCGGTCGATCTCCGGCGCGGTCCCGTCCTGCTGTCAGCGCACCACGCCCAGCTCGGCGCGCTCGCCGCCGCGGTAGGTGTAAAGCGTCAGCGCGCCGTTCTTGACGTCGCCCTTGGCGTCGAAGGCGATGTTGCCGGTCACGCCCTTGTGAGAGATGCCCGCCAGCACCGGCAGGTACTTGGCCGGCTCAGCCGAGCCGGCCTTGACCATGGCTTCGGCCATCACCATCGTGGCGTCATAGGTGTAGGGCGCGTAGATCTGCACCTCGGTGCCGAACTTCTTCTTGTAGTCGGCGCGGAACTTGTCCATGGTCGCCTTCTGCGAAGCGTCCACGCCGCCGGCGACGGCGCAGGTCACCACGTTGTCGCCCAGCGAGCCGGCGGCCAGCTTGGGCAGCTCGGCGGTGCACACGCCGTCGCCGCCCATGAACTTGGCGTTGATGCCCAACTGCTTCATCTGGCGCAGCATCGGGCCGCCCACCGCGTCCATGCCGCCGAAGAAGACCACGTCCGGCTTGGCCGCCTTGACGGAGGTCAGGATGGCGGTGAAGTCGGTGGCCTTGTCGTTGGTGAACTCGTGCTTGGCGATGTTGGCGCCGGCCGCCTTGGCGCTCTTCTCGAACTCGTTGGCCACGCCCTGGCCATAGGCGGTGCGGTCGTCGATCACGACGATGGTCTTGGCCTTGAGCTGCTCCACCGCGTAGCGGCCCAGCGTGCCGCCGAGCTGCGCGTCGTTGGCCACCACGCGGAAGGCGGTCTTGTAGCCCTGGGCGGTGTAGCGGGGGTTGGTCACCGACGGGGCGATCTGCGGGATGCCGGCATCGCTGTAGATGCGGGACGCGGGGATCGCCGTGCCGGAGTTGAGGTGGCCCACCACGCCGTTGACCTTGGAGTCCACCAGCTTCTGCGCCGCGGCGGTGCCCTGCTTGGGATCGCCGGCGTCGTCCTCGGCCAGCAGCTCGAAGCGGGCCTTCTTGCCGCCGATGCTCACGCCCTTGGCGTTGAGCTCGTCGATCGCCATGCGCACGCCGTTCTCGTTGTCCTTGCCCAGGTGGGCGGCGGGGCCGCTGGTGGCGGCCACGTGGCCGATCTTGACCACCAGATCCTGGGCCAGCGTGGCCTGGGCGACACAGGCCAGCGCGGCCACGGCGGAAAGCTTGAGTGCGGAATTCATGCGGAAATGGGATGTGGAAATTGACGAGGCGCCTGTCGGCGCCTCGGATGTGAACGACACCGGGCGTGGAAACCCGGGGGCGGAAGTGTAAGTCGCCCTCGCCAAGACCCAGGCGGGCCCACTGGATAGCGACCGGCGTGCAGCCGGGCCTCAGGCGCCCGCCGCGTCCCCGGCGGCGCTGTGATGGAAGGTGTAATGGCCGATCTCCCGCGCGTCCTCGCCCTGCACGGCCAGCAGCCGCACGCGCATGCGGTGCGTCGGCAGCCGGCGCACGGCGGCCACCGGCGACACCCACACCACGACGCCGCTGCCGGGATCGAAAGGCACGTCGCGCAGCCAGAGGGTGTCGCCGCCGAAGCTGAAGTCCGCCGCCAGGTCCAGCTGCGGCACGCCCGCCAGCGGTGCCCGCAGCGTGCCCACCAGCACCTCGTCCTCCGGCGCGACGCTGCACGCGACGCTGCCGTTGCACGGCACCTCGTAGCGGCGCACCCGCAGCCCCTTCTCGACGAGCCGGTCGACGAAGCCGGCCCCCACCACGGCGCCGACCTGCCCGCCGGCGAACAGCCCGCGCACGCCGCGCACCAGGGCCACGACGCCGTCGAGTGCCTCACCGCAGGCGTCGCAGCGCAGCAGGTGCGCGTCGATGGCGTCCGTGGCCGCGTCGTCCGTGTCGCCGAACCAGTAGTCGAGCAGCCGCTCCAGGCCCGGGTGGGCGCCGGCCGGATTCGAAGCCGTCATGCCGCGCTCCTGCCGGCTTCGACGCAGGCGCGCAGCCGGCCGATGCCGCGATGGCGGATCACGCGCACGTTGCCCGCGCTCAGACCCAGCTGCGCCCCCACCTCCTGCGCGGGCCGCTCCTCGTAGAAGCTCAGCAGCAGCACGGCGCGCTCGCGCTCGGCCAGCCGCTGCAGGCAGTCGGCCAGGCGTTCCTGGTCCAGGCGCGGCGCCTCGGCGATGTCGGCGATCTCCAGCTCCGCGCCGTGGCGCTGCAGCAGCTGCTCGCGCCGGTGCGTGCCGCGGCGCAGCTCCAGCACCGTCATGCGGCACGCGCCGAGCACGAAGGACACCACGCGCTCGGGCTCGCGCACCGCACCCCCGCGCAACTGCTCGATGGTCAGCGCCATCACGTGCTGCATCAGGTCCGCCGCGGCGTGGTCGTCACGCAGGTGGCGCAGCCCGTAGCGGCGCACCCGCGGCGCCAGCCGGCGGTAGAGTTCGCCCTCCGCCTGCGCCGCCGCGCCCGGCGGCGACGCGGCAATCTGCCGCGCCAGCAGCGCCTCGACGCCGTCTTCGTGCTCCCGTGCGTCCATGAAGGCCAGCATAGCGAGCGCACGGCCCCCTCAAAAGAGGGTGTAACGTCCGCCCGCCTCGCGCCACTTCCTGCAGTCACTCACAGGAGGCCCCATGGTCACCGATTCCCAGCAAGGCACCCGCATCGACGAGATCGCGCCGGACATCTACCGCATCCACACGCCGGTCCAGCTGCCCGGCGGGCAAGCCTTCAGCTTCAACCAGTACCTGCTGGTGGACGACGACGCGCTGCTGTTCCACACCGGGCCGCGCAAGATGTTCCCGCTGGTCAGCGAAGCCATCGCCCGCGTGCTGCCGCTGCAGCGGCTGCGCTGGATCGGCCTGTCGCACGTCGAAGCCGACGAGTGCGGGGCCATGAACGAGTTCCTTGCGGCGGCACCCCAGGCCACGCCGCTGTGCGGCCAGGTGGCGGCCCTCGTGTCCGTGAACGACCTGGCGGACCGGCCGGCACACGCGCTGGCCGATGGCGAGACGCTGTCGCTGGGCCGGCACGCCGTGCGCTGGTTCGACACCCCGCACACGCCCCACGGCTGGGAATGCGGCCTGATGCTCGACACCACCACCCGCACCTTCTTCTGCGGCGACCTCTTCACCCAGCCCGGCACGGGCGACCTGCCGCTGTGCGAGAGCGACATCCTCGGCCCCAGCGAAGCCTTCCGGCAGGCCATGGACTACTTCGCCCATGCGCCCCAGACCGCCACGACGCTGCAGCGGCTGGCGGACCAGATGCCGCACACGCTGGCCTGCATGCACGGCAGCGCCTGGCACGGCGACGCCGGCGCACTGTTGCGCGCGCTGGCAACCCGCTTGACGGCACCGGCGAGCGAGGCCGCCGCCCAGGGCTGAACGCTACTCCCGCCGTCCACGGCACGGGTCTCGCGCCGTGGCCCGGCGGCCTCTGGGCGGCGCCGCCGACCCTTCGAATCGGGGTGTGTTCGCGGAAACTTTGCTTGCGGTAGATACATTCAGGAAGTTGCATCTACGAGAGCAAGCCTGTGAACCCTTTCGCGCAGCTCGTATCTCCCCAGTCCCAGGTTGAAGCCATCGCGGCATCCGCGGAACTCAGCCAGTTGCCCACCCACTTCTACCGGCCGCTGGATGCGGACTACGGGCGCTGGAAGAAAGCGCCGGAGCCTCAGGTTCCGCCCCGCCCGCTCAAGCAACCCGTCGTCTGGCCGGGCGCTACGGCACGCGCCCTGCCGGAGCAGCGGCGCGACTGGAACGCGCCGCCCCTGCCCGGCACCGGCCTGCGCCGATAAGCGGGCCCCGCGCCGGGCCCAGGCGCCCGTCGAACCGGGCCGTTGCAAAGCGATCGTTGCGCTTGACGACGAATCGTTACCTGGCCCGCACCGCGCCACGGCCGCTCCCTGCCGTGCCGCCGTTTCCGCTCATGAGTGGCGCGCCGCGAAGGGCGCCCGCGAGGCCTCCCGGGCCGGCCGCGTCGCGGCGCGAAAGCGACACCCGCGCCGGTTGGCCCGCGCGGGTGTTCTACGATCGGCCTTACCGTCGTTGGCACGGACCACTCAAGTCACGCGGCATCTGAACCTCACTCCATCGAAGGTTCGTGCCGCAAGCATCCACAGAGGGAGATTCGTGATGCCTCGCACCTCGCAAGGGCCGTATTTGCGCATGGCCGGTTTTGCGCTGTTGTCGGTCGCTTCAGCGGCCCAGGCGCAACCCAATGGCACCGGCCCGAACTCGGAGTTCTCCTCGCCCTGGTACCTCGGCGCCTCGCTGGCCCGGGCGCATGACTCCAACGTCTACCGCCTGCCCGAGGCGCTGGGGCCGGTGAGCGATTCCTACACCACGGCCAGCCTCCTGGCCGGCCTGGACCAGCCCATCGGCCGCCAGCGCCTGTTCGCCGACGTGGCGCTGCGCAGGCAGGACTTCCAGCACCTGTCCGAGCTGGACAACAACGGCTACGGCGTCAATGCCGGCGTGGACTGGGAAACGGTCGGGCAGATGTCGGGCAACCTGAAGTTCGGCGCCGAGAAGTCGCTGGCCAGCTACGGCTCGCCCTTCGTCACGGACCCCACCGTGCAGCGCCAGCGCAACATCCTCAAGGAGCGCACCTTCGAGCTCAGCGCGCAGCGCGGCACGATGGCCAACACGCTGCAGCCCTTCGCCGCCTACACCTACCGCAACACCGACTACTCGGCCACGGCCTTCCAGTTCCGCGACAACACCCGCCATGGCCTGCGCGCCGGCTTGCGCTGGCGTCCCAGCGACCGGCTGATGCTGGGCGTGGCGCTGGCCGAGGCCCGGGGCAAGTACCCGAACTCCTTCCTGCCAGGCGGCGTGATCGGCTCCGACGAGTACAAGAGCCACGGCATCGACCTGCTGGGCGACTGGACGATCAGCGGCGCCAGCAGCCTCAACGGCCGCCTCGGCTACGAGAAGCGAAGCTACGACGCGGGCTCGCGGCCCGATTTCAACGGCTTCAACGGCCTGCTGCGCTGGCGCTGGCAGCCCACGGGCAAGCTGATGTTCACCACCTCGCTGGTGCGCGACGCGGACGACACGGACCGCCTGCTCCCGGCCACCGGCACCGACCTGACAGCCGCGGGCTCGCGCGTCACGAACTCGCTGCTCCTGGAAGGCACCTGGAACGCCACCGCCAAGGTCAGCCTCAACGCGAACTACCGCTACAGCGACCGCAAGCTGGTCAACCCCGTGCTCAGCGCCGTGGGAACGCCGCAGACCCGCACCGGCAGCGACAAGACCCGCCTGGCCAGCGTCGGCGTGAACTGGGCCGTCACCCACAACGTCTCGCTGGGCTGCAACGTCGGCCGCCAGACGCGCAGCGTCGACTCCGACCTGAGCTACCCCTACAAGGCCAACACGGTCAGCTGCCAGGTGCAGGGACTGCTGCGCTGACCTGACCGGCGCCCCGGGCCGCGCGGGAGCGCGGCGCCGGGGCCTGGCGCGCCCATGGCGGCGAACTCCCCATCGCATGGAGTTGGCGTGAAGGCGCCGCGCCGCATGGAAAAGTGGCAGCCGTCGGCCTGTTGAATTGGCCTTTTGCATCACCCCCTCAATTCGGCACAAATATCCCTGGTCCTCCCGTTGAAGCTTTGGACGATGAATGCGCCCGAGGTATTGACGAGATATACGAGCCTGCCGATATACAGCACTGTCGAGGGCCCGGCAGGCACGTCGGTCGGAAACAGCACGACCAGGTTGTGCCCGGTCGAGCTCACGGTCTGGGTGCCATCCGCGTTCAATCTGGTGGACATGACGGACCCGGGCGTGGGCAGCGTGAGCCGCTTGCCCGTATCCAGGTTCGTTAAAACCAGGTCGAATCCCTTGCCGGCCTGCAAAATCCTGAGCTTGTTTCCATCCCGGTCGTAAAACTCCTTGAGAATCAGGTTGCCTCCCGTCTGGGCGATCCGCAGTTCAAACTCGCAACCCAGGCCTGCCGGCACGTCGAAGACCTGCGGCTCCGGTGACTCAGGTTTTTGTGCGAAAGAAATGCCGGAATTGGCTGCAACCATGACCATTGCGGCCAACACGGCGTGTCGAGCATTCATGGCATTCTCCGGTGGCTTGGCTGGTAAAAATGAACCGTACCCATTGGCCTTGCGCGTACGGGCAAGGAAATCATGGGCCGGCCATTGGCGAGGCGGACAACCACATGCAACGTCTGCCCAACAACATTTCGCGCACGGAGTCGTGCGGCGCCTCCTCGGCCACCTGCATTAGCTGGCAGGGCGGAATCGAGGACGATTAATCCACCGAGCGCCCTGGTAACAATCCAATTATTTCCTGACGCAAGCGCCTTGATATTCCCGATCCGCGCGACTTTCATAACCGCGGCGGCCATCGCGCAAAGCGCCATCCCGCGCCGGTCGTTGATGTCCATCCGGCGGTTGAGCCGGTTGTCGCCCGGCAGGCTCGCGACGGCAGCGGGAATATTCAGGCATCGGCTTGAACCGCCTCCGCCACCGCCTGCAGCGCCCGCCCGCAGTCGTCGCGCGTGAGCGCGCCGCCCAGGCACAGCCGCAGTCCCTCGGGTGGCTGGCGGTCGGTGGAGAAGGCGCTGGCCGCCACCGCCGCCACGCCCAGCGACTGCAGCGAGGCCGCCAGCCCCGCCGCGACGCAGCGGCCGTCCTCGGCCGGTGCCAGCGGCAGCCAGGCGTGAAAGCCGTTGGGCTGCGTGCACACGCCCAGCGCGCCCAGCCGCTCGCGCATCAGCGCACTGCGCCACGCGCACTCGGCGCGGATCGCCAGCAGCACCTCCGCGCCATGCCCCTGCTCCAGCCAGTCGGCCACCACCGCGTTGATGAAGGGCGAGGCCATCACCGTGGTGGCGCGCAGCGCGCCGGCCAGGCGCTGCGCCGTCGCCACCGTGGGCGCGAGCACCTGCGCCGTGCGCAGCCCGGCTCCCAGCCACTTCGAGAAGCCGCTGATGTAGTACGTGAGTTCCGGCGCCAGCTCGGCCAGCGGCGGCGGCGTGGCCGCGGGCAGCATGCCGTAGGCGTCGTCCTCGATCACCGGCACGCTGTAGCGCAGCGCGATGTCGGCCAGCCGCTCGCGGCGGCGGATGGGCAGCGTCGCGGTGGTGGGGTTGTGCAGGTTCGGGCACAGGTACAGCGCCCCCACCGGCGCGCTGCGGCAGGCGGCCTCGAAGGACTCGGGGCGCAGGCCCTGCTCGTCCATCTCCAGCGGGTGCAGCTGCACGTTGAGGTGCGCCGCGATGGCCTTCAGCCCCGGATAGACCAGCGGCTCCACGCACAGGCTCTGCCCCTTCTTCACCAGCAGCGACACCAGCGCCAGCAGCACCGCATGGATGCCCGGCGCCACCAGCACGCGCTCGGCCGCGGCCTCGGGCACCCACTGGCGCAGCCACGCCGCGGCCAGCGAGCGGTCGCGCGCCGTGCCGCCGAAGTCCTGGTAGCGCATCAGGTCGTGCAGCGGCGTGGCGGCGATGGCGGCGGCGGCGCTGTCCTGCAGCGCCCGCAACGCCGGGTGCTCCTCGATCTCCGGCGGCAGGTTCATCGTCATCTCGGCGCCGGTGCCCGCGCGCAGCGGCAGCCCGATGAAGGAGCCGCGCACGTAGGAGCCCAGCCCAGGCCGCGAGGCGACCAGCCCGCGCTGGCGCGCCTCGGCGAAGCCGCGCACCACGGTCGTGTAGTTGAGCTCCAGCTTCAGCGCCAGGTCGCGCAGCGGCGGCAGCCGCTCGCGCGGCGCCAGCCGGCCCTGCTGCAGGTCCTCGGCAATCAGCTCCGGAATGAGTTGGTAGGCGGGCAGCGTGCTGCCCCGCAGGCGCGCAAGCCAATGGGTGAACGGCATGACGACAGGGCCGCGCGGGCCGGATGGGCGGGACTTCATATCCGCAGGAAGCATGCCGGTTGCAGCGCCTGATCGCAGCGCCGGCCCGCCTTGAGGCTGGTCAATCGCGGTGCATGCGCGCCCTTGATCGGATGCATTGATTGCATCGGCGCGCGTCCGCTCCTGGTGCGCGCGCCCGCGGCGGGCCCGGTGCGCCGGTCGGACCGCGCCGGCGCCGTTTCCCCGTGTTGATTGCACCTTGGTTGCATGCGCGCCGCCGGCCGTGGCATGCGCGTCGCAATGGGTTCCAGCGTCCGGCCCGCGCCGGGCACGACGGGAAGAGGCCGATGTCCGGCCCGCCACCCGGTTCACAACCCAACGAGGAACACCATGCCCAAGGTCACCCATCCCGCCGCCCAGAAGGGCGATTTCCTGGTCGATTACGAAGAGAAGGTGTTCGAGGACGTGAAGGCCGAGCCCGGCGAGAAGGCGCTGGTGACCTTCCACACCGTGGCCTTCGAGGGCTCCATCGGCCTGGTGAACCTCCTGCAAGCCACGCGGCTGCAGCGCAAGGGCTTCGAGACATCCGTCCTCCTCTACGGCCCGGGCGTGACGCTGGGGGTCAAGCGCGGCTTCCCGAAGCTGGGCGACGAGGCCTTCCCCGGCCACCAGAACTTCAACAACCAGATCACGAAGTTCATCGCCGAGGGCGGCAAGGTCTACGCCTGCCGCTTCGCGCTGCAGGCGCTGTACGGCCACGGCGAGGGTGCGCTGATCGAGGGCATCCGCCCCATCAACCCGCTGGACGTGCTGGACCTGGTGCTGCTGCATCGCAAGGCCGGCGCCTTCATCCTCGACACCTGGACCCTGTAAGCGGAGCACCGGCATGGCTGACACGAAGCGCAAGTCGGTGCGGGCCGCCGCGGCCCAGATCGCCCCCGACCTGGACAGCGCCGACGGAACCACCGCGCGCGTGCTGGAGACCCTCCGCGACGCCGCGCGCCAGGGGGTGGAGCTGATCGTCTTCCCCGAGACCTTCGTCCCCTACTACCCCTACTTCTCCTTCGTGTGGCCGCCCGTGCTGCAGGGCCCGGCGCACCTGCAACTGATGGAGCGCGCGCCCACCGTGCCGGGGCCGATGGCGGATGCCGTCTCGGCCGCCGCGCGCGAGGCCGGCATGGTGGTGGTGCTGGGCGTGAACGAGCGCGACCACGGCAGCCTCTACAACACGCAGCTGGTCTTCGACGCCGACGGCGCGCTGCTGCTCAAGCGCCGCAAGCTCACGCCCACCTACCACGAGCGCATGGTCTGGGGCCAGGGCGACGGCAGCGGGCTCAAGGCCGTGGACACGCGCGTGGGCCGCGTGGGCGCGCTGGCCTGCTGGGAGCACTACAACCCGCTGGCGCGCTACGCGCTCATGGCCGAGCACGAGGAGATCCACTGCGCGCAGTTCCCGGGCTCCCTCGTCGGCCCGATCTTTGCGGACCAGATGGGTGTGACGATCCGGCACCACGCGCTGGAGTCGGGCTGTTTCGTGGTCAACGCCACGGGCTGGCTGCGCGACGACCAGGTGCGCGCCATCACGCCGGACGAGAAGCTGCAGGGCGCGCTGCGCGGCGGCTGCCACAGCGCCATCGTCTCGCCCGAAGGCAAGTACCTGGCCGAACCGCTGACCGAGGGCGAGGGGCTGGTGATCGCCGACCTGGACCTGGCGCTCATCGCCAAGCGCAAGCGGATGATGGACTCGGTGGGCCACTACGCCCGCCCCGAGCTGCTGAGCCTGGCCATCCACCGCGAGCCGGCCGCCACCACGCAGCCGCTGCATCCGCCGACGCCCCAGGTTGTGGGCGCAACGGCGCCGGATGAATCGCCTTCCGCCCTGCCCCTCGCCCCGGCCGACGCGCTGCGGCGGGTGGCCTGACTCCCCACCGACACCCAAGGACTCGCCATGACCGAGCTCGCCCTTGTCACGCCCGCCGCCCCCCAGGACCCTGCCGCCACGCGCCGCCTGATGACGGAACTGCAGTCGCAGGGCCTGCGGCTGCTCGATCCGGGCAGCGGCGCGCCCAGCCGCCGCGGCGGCGCCGGGCCTTCGGACCACAAGGCCGTCACGGTGGACGGCGTGACGCTCATGGTGCCGGTGCACACCGCCACCGCGTTCTCGTCTCCCTTCGTCGCCGACGCGCCCGGGCCCGACGGACGCAGCACCCTGCGCCGCGGCCACATCCCGATCGCCAGCATCGCCTTCCCCACGTTGCCGCGCTTCTACGCCCGCAGCACGGCCGACGGCATTCCGTACAGCCACATCGCCACGCTGCACGGCGCCGACGTGCTCGCCACCACGGTGCTGCAGACCTGCATCCGCTACGAGAGCCGGCGCAAGGCCTGCCGCTTCTGCGCCATCGGCCAGTCGCTGGCGGCGGGACGCACCATCGCCCGCAAGACGCCGCAGCAGCTGGCCGAGGTCGCCCAGGCGGCCGTGGAGCTGGACGGCGTGAAGCACATGGTGATGACCACCGGCACGCCGCCCACGCCGGACCGCGGCGCGCGCGTGCTGTGCGAGAGCGCGCAGGCGGTGAAGGCCGCGGTGGAGCTGCCGCTGCAGGCCCAGTGCGAGCCGCCCGACACCGACGCCTGGTTCCAGCGCCTGAAGGACGCGGGCGTGGACACGCTGGGCATGCACCTGGAGGTCGTCGGCGAAGCCCTGCGCCAGCGCCTGATGCCCGGCAAGGCCGAGGTGCCGCTGCAGCGCTACTGGGACGCCTTCGAGGCGGCCGTGGCGGTGTTCGGGCGCGGGCAGGTGTCCACGTACCTGCTCGCCGGCCTGGGCGACTCGGCCGAGACGCTGCTGGCCACCAGCGAGCGGTTGCTGAAGCTGGGCGTCTATCCCTTCGTGGTGCCGTTCGTGCCCATCAGCGGCACGCCGCTGGAGGACTACCCCGCGCCACCGGCCGAGTTTATGCGCAGCGTGCTGGAGCCGCTGGGCCGCCTGGTGGCGGAGGCGGGCCTGAGCGCCGGCGACATCAAGGCCGGCTGCGGGCGCTGCGCCGCCTGCTCCACGCTGTCGCGCTACGAGGCGCCGCTGGCGGCCTGAACCGGGAGCACGTGCATGAGCCTCGCCACGTTCCCCGCTCCCGCCGCCGCGGCGCTGCCGCCCTGGTGCGAACTGCCCACCGCCTTCGAGCCGCAGGAGTTCCGCGTCCAGTGGGCCAGCGGGCCCTGGATGCAGGCCCAGGCGCTGGCGCTGCGGCGCCAGGTGTTCTGCGAGGAGCAGCGCCTGTTCAGCGGCGACGACCTGGACGCCATCGACCTGCACGAGCGCAGCGCGCGGCTGCTGGTGGCGCTCTCGTGCTGGGGCGGGCAGCCCGACGAGGTGGTCGGCACGGTGCGCATCCACGAGGAAGCGCCGGGCCGCTGGTGGGGCTCGCGCCTGGCGGTGCGGCACGACTGGCGCCGGCACGGGGCCTTGGGCAGCACGCTCATCCGCCTGGCGGTCAGCAGCGCGCACGCCTGCGGCTGCAGCGAGTTCCTGGCCCACGTGCAGGCCCAGAACGTCCCCCTGTTCCGCCGGCTGCGCTGGCAGGTGCGGGAGGAGCTGACGCTGCACGGCTGCGCCCACGCGCTCATGCGCGCGGACCTCGCGCACTACCCGCCCTGCGCCACGCCCTACGCGGGCTTCGTGCTGGCGCAGGGCGCCATCCGGGGAGCGCGGCATGGCTGAGCTCCAGGCCCTGGTCGCCGCCCTGCGCGCCAGCCGCGGCTTCCAGCACAAGGGCGACATCGCTGCCGTACTGCGCCGGCTGGAGCAGCCCACCCCCGGCGCACCCACCACCGTGCCCAACGGCGACGACTGCGCCGTGCTGCCCGACGGCGCCGGCGGCTACCAGCTGCTGGCCATCGAGGGCCTGGTGCAGGACTTCGTCCAGGCCTCGCCCTGGTTCGCCGGCTACAGCGCCGTGATGGTCAACCTCAGCGACGTGGCGGCCATGGGCGGGCGCCCCGTGGCTGTCGTGGATGCGCTGTGGAGCAGCGACGAAGCGCAGGCCGCCGACGTCATCGCCGGCATGCGCGCCGCCTGCGAGCGCTACGCCGTGCCGCTGGTGGGCGGCCACACCAACCTGCGCAGCACCGGCGCGCAGCTGGCGGTCGCCGTGCTGGGCCACGCGCGCCGGCTGATCTCCAGCTTCGCCGCCCGCCCCGGCGACCGGCTGCTGATGGCGGTGGACCTGCGCGGCCACTGGCACGGCGCGTATCCCTTCTGGAACGCCTCCACCGAAGCCCCGCCTATCCGCCTGCGCGAGGACCTGGCCCTGCTGCCCGCCCTGGCCGAGGACGGCCTGTGCGACGCCGGCAAGGACATCAGCATGGCCGGCGCGCTCGGCACCGCGCTGATGCTGCTGGAGTGCTCCGGCGTCGGGGCGCGCATCGCACTGGACCGGCTGCCGCGCCCGGCCGAGGTGCCGCCCTGGCGCGCCGGCGGCGAAGCGGCTGAGGGGGCGCGGCTGCGCTGGCTGAGCGCCTTTCCCAGCTTCGGCTACCTGCTGAGCGTGCGGCCGGAACACGCCGCCGCGGTGGCCCGGCGTTTTACCGAGCGCGGCATCGCCTGCGAGGACGTCGGTGAGGTCACCGCAAGCCGGCGCGTGCTGCTGTCCCTGGCCGATCCTGCAGGCAGCGCGCCGCGCGAGGCCGAGCTGTGGAACCTGGCCGGCGAGGGCTTCATGACCGGGCGGAGGGCGGCATGAGCGCTGTGCTGCGCATCGCCCTGCTGACGCACTCGGTGCTGCCGCGCGGCGGCGTGGTGCACACGCTGGAGCTGGCCGAGGCGCTGGCCGCGCGCGGCCACGCCGTCACCGTCATCGCGCCGGCCGAGCCTGGCCAGCAGCTCTTTCGCCGCGTCGCCTGCCCGGTGGCGCTAGTGCCGCTGCAACCCGTCTCGGGCGACCTGGTGGCGCAGGTGGCGCAGCGCATCGCCGGCCTGGAGTCGGGCCTGCCCGCGCTGCTGGCGGCCGGCCGCTTCGACCTGCTGCACGCGCAGGACAGCCTCAGCGGCAACGCGCTGGCCACGCTGGCGTCGCGCGACGCCGGCCTGCCGCCCTGGGTGCGCACCGTGCACCACCTGGACGATTTCACGCAGCCGCAGCTCGCCGCCTGGCAGGCGCGCGCGTGGCGCGCCGCGCACGCCGTCGCCTGCGTGAGCGACACCTGGTGCGAGCGACTGCGGCGCGAGCACGGCGCGGTCGCCCGGCGCGTGTTCAACGGCGTGAACCTGCAGCGCTTCCATCCGCAGGCCACGCCGGAGGACGCCCGCGCGCTCCAGGCGCTGGGGCTGCCCGGCGACGGCGCGCCGCTGTGCCTGGCCGTGGGCGGCATCGAGCAGCGCAAGAACAGCCCACGCCTGCTGCGCGCCTTCGCGCGGCTGCGGTCGTCGCACCCGGACTGGGCCGAGGCCCGGCTCGTGATGGCCGGCGGCGCCAGCCTGCTGGACCACGGCCCAGCGCTGCGCGGCTGGAGCACCGCCCTGCGCGAGCTGGGCCTGGACGAGGGCCCCGGCGCGGCGGTGTGGCGCACAGGCCCGCTGCCGGATGCAACCCTGCCCGCGCTCATGCGCCGCGCGCAGGTGCTCGCCATGCCATCGCTGGTCGAGGGCTTCGGACTGGTGGCGCTGGAGGCGCTGGCCTGCGGCACGCCGGTGCTGGTGTCGCGCCGCCCGCCTTTCACCGAGCACCTGGCCGGCTGCCCGGCCGTGGCCTGGTGCGACCCGGAAGACGAGCTCTCCATCGCCCAGGGCCTGCGCCAGGCGGCGGCCCTGCCGCGTCCCGCCACGCCGCCGCCGGTGTGCCTGGACCACGCCTGGGCCCGCAGCGCCGCGCTGCACGAGGCCTGGTACCGCGAGGTGCTGGCCGGAGCTGCAGCGCCCGCCGACCTCCTCCCCGCTCTCTCCACCTCCTGAAAGGACGCGCATGCCCGCCATGCACTACACGCTGCGCTGGCCCGACGCCAGCGAAAGCACCTGCTACTCGCCCTCGCTGGTGATCCAGGACTACTTCCAGGTCGGCCAGGCCTACCCCCTGGACGACTTCATCCAGCGCCTGCGCGAGGCCACAGCCATCGCCAACGAGCGCGTGCAGGCGAAGTTCGGCTTCGTGTGCTCGCGCGCCGGCGACCAGCTGGCCTTGCTCGAAGACCAGGTGCGGCGCTGGACCAGCCACGAGGACGCCCGCGTCGCGGTCCTCGCCTTCGGCCCGGCGCACTGACGCTCCTCCCTCTCCCGTTTTCCCGTTTCCGAGTCCGCAACCGAGACCGCAACCATGAGCACCACCCCTTCCCCCGCCCCGGCCGAGCTGGCCCCGCACTACCCCGTCGTCGTGGTCGGCGGCGGGCAGGCCGGCCTGTCCACCAGCCACTACCTCAAGCAGCAAGGCATCGCGCACGTCGTGCTGGAGAAGCGCCGCGTCGGGCATTCCTGGCGCAGCGAGCGTTGGGACAGCTTCTGCCTGGTGACGCCCAACTGGCAGTGCCGGCTGCCCGACTTCCCCTACGCCGGCCCGGAGCCCCAGGGCTTCATGCTGCGCGACCAGATCGTGGCCTACCTGGAGGCCTTCGCCGCCCGGGTGCAGCCGCCGCTGATCGAGGGCGTGGCCGTGACGCGCGTGAGCCGCCACGTGTCGGGCGCCTTCGAGGTGGACACCTCCATCGGCCGCTGCCTGGCGGACCACGTGGTGGTGGCCACCGGCGGCTATGACATCCCCATCGTGCCGCCCTGCGCCCACGGGCTGCCGGACAGCATCACGCAGGTGCACTCGGTGGCCTACCGCAACCCGGCACAGCTGCCGCCGGGGGAGGTGCTGGTGGTGGGCTCGGGACAGTCGGGCGTGCAGATCATGGAAGACCTGCACCTGGCCGGGCGCAAGGTGCACCTGGCGGTCGGTTCGGCGCCGCGCTCGCCGCGCGTGTACCGCGGGCGCGAGGCCACCGAGTGGCTGCACGAGATGGGCTTCTACGAGCTGACCGTGGACCGGCATCCGCTGGGCGACGAGGCGCGCCACAAGACGAACCACTACATGACGGGCCGCGACGGCGGGCACGAGATCGACCTGCGCCGCTTCGCGCTCGAAGGCGTGAAGCTCTACGGCACGCTCGCCGACATCCGCGGCGGCGTGGTGGGCTTCAAGGCCGACCTCACGCGCAACCTCGACGAGGCCGACGAGGTGTACTGCAGCATCCGGCGCGACATCGACGCCTACATCGCGCGCGCGGGCATCGAGGCACCCGAGGAAGCGCCGTTCCACAAGGCGTGGGTGCCGCAGGGCGATCCGGAGCAGCTGGACCTGCAGGCCGCGGGCATCACGAGCATCGTCTGGGCCATCGGCTTCCGCGCCGACTACCGCTGGATCGACCTGCCCGCCTTCGACGGCCGGGGCCACCCGCGCTTCACGCGCGGCGTGTCGCCCGTGCCGGGGCTGTATTTCCTGGGGCTGCCGTGGCTGAACACCTGGGGTTCAGGGCGCTTCCTGGGCGTGGCGGACGACGCACGGCACCTGGTGGACGTGATCCGGCAGCGGCTGGGCGACGCGCGGGAGGGCGTGAACACCGAGGCCGCGCAGGCGGTGGCGGCCTGAGGCGGGGGCCGCCATGACGGGCAGCGCGATCGCTCTCCAGTGGCCGGCCGCGGCCGCCGCGTGCGCGTTGGCGCCGGCGGAGGTCGTGGTCGGCATGCCGCAGATGAACAGCCTGGGCCTGTCGGAGAACTGGCTGCTCAAGGAAGCCGGCGACCGGCACTGGCGCCACCTGGCGGCCCGCCTGGGCAGCCGGCCCGGCGACCTGCGCGACGCCGCCGGGCGCCGCGTCTATGCCGCCTTCACGCAAGTACACCTGCGCGACGCGCGGCTGCCGCTGGCGCGGGAGGACCAGCGGCTGCAATTCCAGCTGCGCGGCACGCCGGTGGGCCGCTCGCAGCACTACAGCCGGTTGGCACTGATGGGGCCCGAGGGCAGCCTGGCGCGGCTGGAGCTGCTGTCGGTGTTCGTGGTGCGCGAGCGCGCGGGCGACAACCATTCCGTGGTGCGGGTGCCCATGGCCGAGGCCGGCGGCGCTGCCGACGCGGCCTTCTCAGAGGAGGCCGCGGCCTGTGCCGAGGCCGCGCGCGCGGTGCGCGGCGGGACGTGGAGCGAGCGCTTTGGCGTCGGGCCCGAGGCTGAGGCGCTGGCGGTGCAGGCGGTGCGGCCGTGCCCGTATGGCGATTTCAACGGTGCCGGGCTGCTGTACTTCGCCAGCTTCCAGGCGCTGGCGGACCGCGCGCACGGGGCATGGGGACTGGCGGACGGGCGCGCCTCCGTGCGGGAGCGGCAGATCGTCTTCCACGGCAACCTCAACGTCGGCGAGACGCTGGAGCTGCGGCTGCTGGCACACCGGCCGGCCGGGCGCGGGCGCGGGCACTGGAGCTGGACGCAAGTGCGGCGTGCCGCGGACGGGAAGGTCGTGGCGGACATGGCGGTGCACTGGGGATAGGCCAAGGCCGCGCTTTGCCGGCGCTCAGGCGCCGCGATTCGCTTGCCGAATCCCTGATGCCAGCGTCCCCTCACCAAAGCCCGGCCCGTTCAACGCCGCAAACGCCTCCTCCAGCTTCAGCACCTGTCCGGCGATGGCCGCGTCGTAGCCCGGCAGCGCGTCCAGCAGTTGCCTGAAAGCCGGGTCGCGCAGCGCGGCGAGCACCTGCTGCACCGCCGGCGTGTCCACCAGCGGGCTGCGGCACAGCAGGAAGTAGCGCTCGCTGGCCAGCGGCACGAAGTCCAGCTTGAACTGGCGCGCCGGCGTTTCCACGCCAAAGCCCACGTCGGCCATGCCGCTGGCCACGTAGGCCGCCACCGCGGCGTGCGTGTACTCGCCATGCTCGAAGCCGGCGATGGCCGCCGTGGGGAAGCCGCCCGCCTTGAGCAGCGCCTCCAGCAGCAGCCGCGTGCCCGAGCCCGCCTGGCGGTTGATGAAGCGCACGTCCTCGCGCTGCAGGTCCGCCAGCGAGAAGACTTCCTTGGGATTGCCGGCGCGCACCATCAGGCCCTGGCGCCGCGTGGCGATGTCGATCACGGCCAGGTCCTCGCCGCCCAGCCACTGCGCGTAGTGCGCCAGCACCACGTCCTGCATCGGCCCGATGGGCAGGTGGAAGCCCGCGAGGTCGCACTCGCCGTCGTGCACCGCCGCCGCGGCCGTCGAGCAGTTGCCGTAGGTCAGCTCGGTGCGCAGCCCGTCCACGCGCAGCCGCTCCACCAGCCGCTCCACCGCGAAGCCATGGCTGGCATGCAGGCGCAGCAGTGGCGTGGACTCGCGCAGCGCACGGCCCAGCTCGGCCGCCAGCTCCGAGGCCAGCGTGTCCAGCGAGGGCTTGAGCCGGGCGTGGATGCGGTGGTCGGCCCAGACGATCTTCTCGCCCAGCTCCGTGAGCGTGGAGCCCTTGCCGCGCTCCATGTGCAGCAGCGGGGCGCCGAACTGCGCCTCGCCTTGCCGCACCAGGTCCCACGCATGCCGGTAGGACAAGCCCAGCCGCTTGGCGGCCATGAGCAGGCTGCCCTGGGCATGCACCTGCACCAGCAGTTCGATCAGCCGCATGGACAGCGCCACACCGTCGGCATCCTGGATCGTCCACGCGGGACGTATTGCAATGTCTTTCATAAGGGTCCGTGCTTAGGAGGCGAAGCTCCGATGCATAGGGCGTCTCGCCTCATATTGCGAGCGTAACGAAGAGCCGGGACCATGCGCTCCCAACAGCGGTACGGATGCGCTTTCAACCAGGGAGCGACGCACCGCGGCCTGCCGAGAGAGGCAGGCGCTGACAGGCCATGGCGGGCTCATGAACACGACTCCATCTCCCGATAAGACCGATGCGGCGCGCATCGACGCGCTGATCGAGGCGCACCGGCACCGGCCCGGCGCGCTGCTGCCGCTGCTGCACGCGGTGCAGGACGCGCTGGGCTGCATCCCGGCCGATACCGTGCCGCGCATCGCCGCCGCGCTGAACCTCTCGCGCGCCGAGGTGCATGGCGTCGTCAGCTACTACCACCACTTCCGCAGCGAGCCGGCCGGGCGCCACGTGGTGCAGGTCTGCCGCGCCGAGGCCTGCCAGGCCTGCGGCGCCGACGAGCTGCTGGCGCAGGCCGAAGCGCTGCTGGGCTGCAAGTCGCATTCGACGCGTAGCGACGGCGCCGTCACGCTGGAGCCGGTGTACTGCCTGGGGCTGTGCGCGTCCTCGCCGGCGGTGCAGATCGGCGAGAAGCTGCACGCACGCGTCACGCCCGCCAAGCTGCAGCGCCTGGCGCAAGCCCTGGAGATCGCGCGATGAAGCCGGTGAAGCTCTACGTGCCGCGCGACTCGGCCGCGCTGGCCGCCGGCGCCGACGAGGTGGCCGCCGCGCTGTTGTCCGAATGCGCGCGCCGCGGGCAGGCCGTCGAGATTGTGCGCAACGGCTCGCGCGGCCTGTTCTGGCTGGAGCCGCTGGTGGAGGTGGAAACACCCGCCGGCCGCGTGGCCTACGGCCCGGTCGGCGAGGAGGACGTGCCCGCGCTGCTCGATGCCGGGCTGCCCGAAGGCGGCGCCCATGCGCTGTGCCACGGGCTCACGGAACGCATTCCGTACCTCGCGCGCCAGGAGCGCCTGACCTTCGCGCGCATGGGCGTGACCGACCCCGTGTCGCTGGAGGACTACGCCGCGCACGGCGGCTGGGCCGGCCTGCGCCGGGCGCTGGACCTGGACGCCGCGGCCGTCGTGCAGGCGGTGCTGGACTCGGGCCTGCGCGGCCGCGGCGGCGCGGCCTTCCCGGCGGGCATCAAGTGGCGCACGGTGCTGCAGGCGCAAGCAGCTCAGAAGTACGTGGTGTGCAATGCCGACGAGGGCGACTCGGGCACCTTCTCCGACCGCATGACGATGGAAGGCGACCCGTACATGCTCATCGAGGGCATGGCGATCGCCGCGCTGGCCGTGGGCGCGAGCCAGGGCTACATCTACATCCGCTCGGAGTACCCGCATGCGCTGGCGACGATGGACGAGGCCATCGCACGCGCCACGGCGGCCGGGTTCCTGGGCGACGACGTGCTGGGCAGCGGCCGGCGCTTCCACCTGGAGACGCGCAAGGCCGCCGGTGCCTACGTCTGCGGCGAGGAGACGGCGATGCTGGAGAGCATCGAGGGCAAGCGCGGCAT
>NZ_KE387214.1:82406-111371 GCF_000430725.1 Azohydromonas australica DSM 1124 | reverse complement strand
GCGACGTGCTCGCGCGCATCTACTCCCACCCGAGCCACCGGCTCGATGAACTGCTGCCGCACCGTTGGCGCTCGGGCTGAGAACGATGGGCGTGATCACGCAGTCGGTGATGGTCCAGGCCGACATCGACGTCAGGCGCATGGGCCAGGCACAGAAGGTCAGCCTGGCCGACGAGATCTTCGCCAAGCAGCCCAACATGCTCGCCTCGATCCTGGTGCTGCCTCGCATGGGGGTCGGCATGGTGCAGCTGGAGGTGCCGCTGCACATCCTGCTGGTCACGTTCCAGGCAATGAAGCTCAGCGGCCACCAGTGGCCGGTGGTCACCGAGGCCGTGCAGGAGACGTGCATGCAGCGCCTGACGGCGCGCGCACGCTTCAACGAGGGCTTGCCGGGCGAGCTGGCGACCAAGGTCGTCCAGCAGTTCTGCGACGAGCATCCCGAGCGCTACCTGCTCGCCTTCGTCTACGGCTACCTCGGCGACCACGATCTGCTGGCCGTGCGCACCGACGCAGAGAAATTCCTGCTGCTGGCCGCCCTCAACCTCGTGGAGTGCGTCGCCTTCGTCGGAAACGCCACCGCATCTTGATGATCACGGGCGCAAGCCCTGTTCAAGATGGAACGGCTGGACGCTCACGAAATAGTCGCCGGTGTGCAGAACGGCAGCGTTTTTTCCTCTTACGAGTCGTCTTTGACAGATCAGTGATATTGGGGATGCCGTGCCGACACGGGCTATCTAGAGTATGCCGTCAGGTTGTGCCTGGAGGACTTGGCATGAACTTGTTGGAAACGTTGCTTGGCAAAGCTCCAACGAAGACTCGTTCGACCGAGGTGCTGAGTTGGTTGATGGGCGGCACCACGCTGGTTGGATTAATTCTGTTCGCGCTTGGGCAGTCATTGCGTCTTCCGGCCCACTTCGGTGTGGAGGACTGGCTAAGTTGGGAGGATCCCGCCACGTTACAGGCAACGCTGGATGCCTGGGGCCGGTGTCAAGTCATGTCTCGCGTTCCCGCGGCGACTGCCTATCTACTCATCGACACGGCCCTTTTCATGCCGCTTTATGGGCTGACCCTGCTCTGGGCCACACGCCAGGTGAAGGGCACGTTGATGAACGGCGGACTGATGGCGTGGCCCATCCGGGTGCTGTACTGGCTGGCGGCGCTACTTTTGGTGGCGATGTGGTGCACGGACGCAGTCGAGAATTTTGGGGGACTGGTCCGATTGGGTATCAGTTGGGGATGGGGGGTCGGTGCTTTGGCACTTGCGATACCAACCTTCTGGCTGCTGCGACGATGGGCCACGACGGCCGAGACCCGCGACGGCGTACTGGCCATCGTCTGGCTGGCCCTGTCGCTGCTGATCGTCTCCGTTGCGAGCTACACGATTGAATCGCACACGCCGCTCGCGCCGGCTTGGCCTTTTCGCGGCTGGGCTCACGATCAAAAAAAGTGGTTTGTACTCGCTGCCCTTCTCCCTCTGGCCGTCCTGTGGCTGTGCTGGTGGTTCGGCTTGGACTTGGATTCGAAACTCCACAATAGCGCGAACAAGGCGGCCGAGATCCGATCCGCTTGCCGTCAGGTTGCCTTGGGCGTCATCGGCCGCAGCCGCTATGTGCTGGCCATGCTGATGCTGTTCGCTGCCTTCACGTTGATGCTGGACCAATGTCGCGACGTGCTATTGGCCTTGGCTGTCCCGAAGCTTCAGGCTTGGCGGTTCATCATCATGGGGATCGGCGCGATTGGTCTGGGCATGCTTTGTCATGCCTGCTGGCTCTGGGCGCGCTTGGTTGGCAGGGTGAAGCGCAGTGGCTACGATGTATCCAACCTTGACGGCGTGGCCGACTGGGCTGGCGAATGGGCACGCTCGTGGGCACGGCTGTTGATGCTGGCGCCGCTGCTGATAACGGTAGTGCTGATTGCCAATGTGGCTGGAGATGCAGTTATCGCGGCCAAGGATAGCCAGGAGCCCGGTGTCCTGCTTGAGACGATGCTGATCCTGGCTGGGTTCGCAGTTGCCATCATCGGATTGGCACTTTGGCTGATCCACCAGCGGCGTCAAGGCGCCTTGTTGCAGCCGGCCGACTATTACAACTGCGTGCCCGCGGTACGACTGCTACTGCTTGATCCCTATTACCTTGCGGCACCCAATACTTCTGTACAAAACCAACTTGCACAGAGCCGCCTCGGCCACCTTGTCAGCGTGTTGGCGCAACCGATATGGCAGCCGCTCACCGCGCTGGCCTTTTTGCTGGTCGTGCGCGCCGTCATGCTGCTGGCGCCGGATGCCAGCAGCACCGCGCCGCCAACGCTCGCCGTGCTGGCGCTATCGATAGTATGGTGGTTGGGGCCGCTCGGGCTTATCGCGATGGCCGAGCAACGCGCCGTCTTTCCTTGGGCGCTGCTGCTGCTGATCGTCGCCGGCATCGTGGGCCTGGTTTCGGATAACCATACCCTCCCAACGCTGGTTATCCACGAGTTGGACTCGGTGCCCGGCACGTTGGCTGAACTAGGCCGTGTCGCTCTGAGCGCGCTTTCGCTGCTCGCTGTGATCAGCGCGCTGGTCTGGCTGATTTTGGTTCTGCCCGCAAGTCAGTTCCTTGGCATCTTCGCCAGCCGACGTGACAAAGGCCATGAGAGCAGACGTCATGTGTTCGATGACGTTATGCGCTTTGTGCTGTCAACGGTTTGCGTGGTGATTCTTTGTTTTGGCTTGGCGGGAATAGATCACTGGGCTGCGAGCGTCATGCCACCCAGTGACCCCGAAAAGGCGGCGAAGAACGGGACAGCGCGGGCACAGGATCGGTCAGTATTCTCTGAAAGGGATAAGGACTCGCAATCAGGAAATCCTCCACTGCTGCTGGTAGCCAGCGAAGGAGGTGGAGCGCGTGCGGCGTACTGGACTGCGCGCGTGCTGGCCGCCATGGAGAAGGAACACCCGGGTTGGGATTCACGCATCGTCGCAATGAGTGGCGTCTCCGGCGGCTCAATGGGTATCGCCGCCTGGCGAGCCTGCGCACGCGACTCGAAAGGGCAACGTAGCGCCAGCGGCGAACCCGTTGTCATAGAAACGTGTGTGAGGGAACGGTTTTCCCACCTTGACGCGCTCTCACCTCTCGTAGCTGGCCTGCTGTTCGACGATGTCTGGATGCGTCTGCTGCCTACCGATTGGCTGTGCGACGCCAGCAGCGGCTGCGGTATTCGAAGTCGTGCCATGGCGTTTGAGCGTGAGTGGATGCGTGCGTTCCCGCGTCTGGCCCAGCCACTGGGGGCGCCCCTCGAGGGTGAACCAGAACTGCTGCTGAATAGCACGGTGGTCGAGACGGGCAACCGCGGTGTGCTCAGTACGCAGCGCTTCGCTCCTGGCGAACTGCCGGGCGCCGAGGATTTGATCGTTTCGGGCCGCGTGCCGTCGTCACCAGCCCTGGTCACCGCCGCCCACACCTCAGCCCGCTTTCCGTTCACCAATCCGCTGGCTTCTCTGCCGCATCAAGCATCTGGGCCTGCCGCTGCGCACCTTGTTGACGGCGGCTATCACGACAATAGCGGCACAGCCAGCCTCTCTGACGTGCTGACGCGGTTGCGCACGAAGTACCCAGACCACCGTTTCCAGCTGGTGTTGATTCGCAACGGCCAAGTTCCGACGAATTGCCTGCCCCAAGCCGTGAAGGAGAATCAGGACGAGCCGCCAACAGAGTGCCTGAAGACAAGCTCCAGCGCCTACGACCTGCGGCTGCCGCGAGACGCCCAGCGCCTGGAGCTCTTTGCCGACCTGTTCGGGCCAGCAGTGACGGTGCTGAACAACCTAGGCACTGGCGCCCATGGTCGTGAGCCTGTGGCTGCCTTGACGGCGCGCTTGGCCGCAGGTGTGGAGTTACCAAAGGACAAGGGCTGCACCGATGATGCACCCGTCTGCCTGCTCGACCAGATGCAGGATGCGTCGCTGGTGCCATTGGGTTGGTCGCTCTCGCCTGCGGCTCGCACGGCAATGGACACCGCCGCAACGAACTTGGCAAGACATCCGGCACCTGTAGAGTTAACGCCCCCGCCCCATGCGTCGTCCTGCTCCAGCAACATTGCTCTGCAAGCGTCACCGAGATAGGGCGAGGGAATTCGGTCAGTGGCCAATGGCTACTTGGGGACAAGGCCATGGCCCATTCCATGTATGGTTTCGACGGCAAGAACCGTGAGCGCGTGCTCGGTCGCAGAAGCTGAGCGAACTTTTAGGCGTACCGGTCGTAGCAGTCCTCTGGCATTCTGCATGCCCTCTGCGCAGCTGCTGCCAAGCCCACAAGCGGCCATGCACCGCGGGCACCAGGCGCGAGCCGCCGCGCACCTACGTGTGGCTGCCTCCGCACAGAGGCTGTGCGCCAAGCGGGACGCCGCCTCCAGCAGCTGCCAGACGATCCTGAAGCTCAGGCCTGCAGCGCGCGGCCTTGTTCAGCGAGCTGGTGCTCTCGGTCGGCCCGAGCCGTGAGAAAAACACGCGTCCAGCCATCCGCACAGCACGGCTCCGTGCCGCATAGCACTGGCCGTGTCAGCGCCCTGTACTGCGGTCGCCGTTGGAGCCGGCAGGCAGGGTCGACTTGCCATGCAGCGTTTGCGCCCGGGCGTGCAGGGATGCCCCAGGACTGTCAGGGCAGTGCGTGCAGGGCGAGCCGGTTGACCTGGCGCACCCAGCGCGTGGGCCGCGCCTCGCCCGGTACCACCAGGCGCCAGGGCCCGGCCTCGGCTGCCAACGGCACGCCGTTTTCTTCCAGGGCGAGGTACACCCGCTTGCCGCCCAGTGTCGGATCGAGCTCGGCCCAGGCGAAGGCGACCCTGTAGCCATCCGGCGCCGAGGCCACGAGCACACGCGCAAGCTCGGCGCCATGAAGCTGGTCGGGCGGTTCGACGCCCACGGCGCGCAGCACGTCGCGCAGATCCACCGCGCCGAAGTCGAGGTTGCGCCCGTGGGCCTGTGCGGCCACCCGGGTGCGCGGCAAGGCCCTGAGCGCCGCGGCATCGAGCGCGCGGCTGCTGCCGTCTACCGCGACGACGGTCAGCACGGGTGCGGCGGCCTGTGTCTGGGCCTGCGCGGGTGCTATCGCTAGGGATGACAGGAGCAGCGCTGCCGTGGCCGCCAGGACATGGCGGCGCAGCCGGGCGGCCGACAGGCGTGGCGCGCGGCGCTGGGTGTCGGACAGGACGGCGGAGGCCTGCTGCTGCAGGCGCAAGAATCGAAGGGCATGCATGTTCATGGATTCACGTCGGGTCGTGTGCCGCCAGCAGCGCGCGCAGCCGCGCCTCGTCGGCGCGCGCGGGACGCTCGGATTGCGGCTGCAGCACCGAGCGCGCGGTATCGCGGCTTTGCACGCGGTCCAGGTCCACCGCACGCACGGCCCGGCCGCCCTCGATGAGGAATGCGACGTTGGCCAGTGCCAGTACGTCCTCCACGTCGTGCGTGATCATCACCGCCGGGATGCCCCAGCGCGCGCGCACCGCCGAGAGCTCCTCGCGCAGCTGCTGGCGCAGCTGCGGATTGAGCGCGGCGAAGGGCTCGTCGAGCAGCAGCACCTGAGGGTTGCATGCCAGGGCTCGCGCCAGTGCCACGCGCTGCTGCTGGCCGCCCGAGAGCGTGCGGGGGCGGCTGTGCGCCAGCGCGGTGAGGCCAAAACCTTCGAGCAGCTCGTCCACGCGCTGGGCGTCGGCTCGCGACAGGGCCCGACACCAGGTGGTAAGGCCGAAGGCGACGTTGCGCCGCACGCTCAGGTGCGGAAAGAGCGCGTAGTGCTGGAACAGGTAGCCCGCGCCGCGGGTGTCGGCCGGCACGTCGATGCCCGCAGCCCCATCAAACCAGGTGCGCCCGCCCACGCGCACGTGTCCGGCGCGGGGCTTGAGCAGCCCGGCCATGGCCTGCAGCGTGAGCGACTTGCCCGCGCCCGAGGGGCCGTACAGCGCCACCACGGGCGCCTCGCTGGCAAAGGCCACGTCGAGGTCGAAGCGCCGGCGGCCGTCGCTCACCGAGAGCTGCAGCGCGACGTCGATCACGGCTTGCCGAACCCGTAGCGCGCCAGGATCCCCTGCGCCTCGCTGGAGGCCAGGAAGGCGACGAACTCGCGCGCCAGGGCGCCCTGCTGGCTCTGCGCCACCACCGCCACCGGGTACGTCACCGGCGCGTGGCCGCCGGCCGTCAGCGCGATGCGCACCTTGTCCTTTATCAACTCGGCATCGGTGCGGTAGACGAACCCGGCCTCGACTTCGCCGCGCGCCACGTAGTCCAGCACCTGGCGCACGTTGTCAGCCTCCACGAACTTCGGTGCCAGGGCTGTCCAGAGGCTGGCGCTGTCCAGGCTCTGCTTGGTGTAGCGCCCCACCGGCACGGTGGCGAGCTTGCCCACGGCGATGCGCTTGACTTCCGCCTTGGCCAGGTCTTCCACCTTCGAGAGCGCCGGGCCGCCCAGCGTGGGCGTGATGATCACCAGCGAGTTGGCGGCGAAGTCGCGCCGCGTGGACGCGTCAATGGCTTTGTCCTTCACGCCACGGTCCATGGTTTCCTGGTCGGCGCTGGCAAACACGTCCACCGGCGCGCCCTGCAGGATCTGCTGGATCAGCACGCCCGAGGCGGCGAAGTTGAAACGCACCGTGGTGCTGGGCTTCGTGGCCTCGAAGCGCGTGCCGATCTCCCGGAAGGCGTTGGTGAGGCTGGCGGCGGCGGACACTGTGACTTGCTGCGCGGCGGCCAGCAGCGGCGCAGCGGCGAGCAGAGCTACGACGACCAGGCGGCAGAACGGTTTCATGGGCGGAACTCCTCTTGCCCTTGCGGGATTGGTTGTGGCGTGAAAGCTTTCAGCGCGCAGCCAGGAAGCGGTTGGAGGCCACGAGGATGGCCACCGATACCGCGGAGATGGCACAAGCCAGCAGCAGCGCGGCCTGGTCCTGGCCGGCCTGCACGGCGTCGTAGATGGCCATGGAGGCGGTTTGCGTCTGGCCGCGAATCGACCCCGCCACCATCAGCGACGCTCCGAACTCGCCCATGGCGCGGGCGAAGGCCAGGAGCGTGCCGGCCAGGATGCCGGGCCAGGCCAGCGGCAGCGTCACGCGCACGAACACGCCCCAGTGCGACTGGCGCAGCGTGCGCGCGGCGGCCTCCAGGTTGCGGTCCACCTGCGAGAAGGCGGTGCTGGCCGCCTTGAGCACCAGCGGCAGCGCCACCAGGGCGGAAGCCAGCACCGCGCCATGCCAGTTGAAGATGACCGTGTAGTTGAAGTGCTCGCGCAGCCAGCCGCCCAGCGGCCCGTGGCGGCCCATGAGCAGCAGGATGCCGTAGCCCAGCACCGTCGGCGGCAGCACCAGCGGCAGCATGCACACCGCCTCCAGCACGCCGCGCCCGGGCAGCCGCGTGCGCGCGAACACCCAGCCCAGCGCCACGCCCACGATGAGCGCCGCCACCGTGGCCAGAAGCGCCACGCGCAAGGTCAACGCCAGCGGCGCTGCATCGAATTGTTGGAGGAGCTCGGACATTCGTGACAATCGTTATGTAATCTTATTTATCACGACAGTCTAAGCAGGTTCCACGCCGCCGTTTGCCGCGGTGTGGTCTTGGCCAGGCGCCAGCCGTCTTGGGCCTTCCCGTTCGCCCGGATTGACACGGATCAATCGGTGAATGGGGAGCGTTGTGCATGCTCATGTATAACGAACAAGCCTTTTCAGCCACGCTTGGCATACCCATGAACCCCTGCACGAAGACTTCGGCACCCATGTCCACGCCGCCTGCCTGCCTCGCCCACCCGCTGCTGGACCGTGCCATGGCTGGCGTCATGAAGGGTGCGCAGGACGGCGACTTGCCGCTGTGGGCGTGGACCCTGGGGCTGCCGCAGGCGGAGCTGGTGCTGCTGGTGCAGAGCTGGTTTCCGGAGCTTGGCGTGCTGGAGCGCATGCCCGAGGTGCAGTACGCCGCGCTGCAGCGATCTGTCCCCGAGGACTTCCATCCCCTGGCCAGCCTGCTTGCCGCCGCGTCCAGCGGCATCGCGCCCGAGCGACACACGCGAGGACTGGCGCATGCCGTGGCCGCGGCATGCTTCGGGGAGCGCCATCTCTGGCAGGACCTGGACTTGGCCGACCGCGAGTCGCTGAGTGGCCTGATGCACACCTACTTCGGCGCGCTGGCCTCGCGCAACACGCGGCGCCTGCGGTGGAAGTGGTTCCTGTTCGGCGAGCTCGATACCCGGCTTGGGCGCTCGCCCACGGTGCCCGCAGGGTGCCGCAAGTGCGAGGAGTTCGAGCGGTGCTCGGATGGAGCCGTCCACGAGCCGGGTTGCTCTCGCAACCCTTGTGAAGTCGTCATGGTCCGGCCCGGATACCTCAAAGGCCCAGACCACCATTGAACGGCACAGTGCGGCGCTCAAGCCGGTCACGACGGCGCTGGGGCCTGCCACATGCCCAGGTCCTCACGTAGTCGAGCCGCACGTGTGCGAAGCCGCGGAGCCACGGGCTGCTGCAGCAAGGGAACAAGACCCCGTGCGTTACCCACAAGCGGTGTTTCGTTATGCACAGTCATGTGTAACGTTGTGGATTCGATCTGCATTTCATGCCTGCTGCGCTGATGACTTCCTGCTTCAAACCTTTGCCGGACACACGGCCTTCATGCGCCCCCCAGCCGCTGCTGGATCACGCCATGGCCGGCGCGATGGATGCGGTACAAGGCAGTGATCTGCCGCCGTGGGCCTGGACGCTCGGGTTGTCGCAGCCTGAAGTGCTGTTGCTGGTGCAATCCGCGCTGCCGGCACTCAAGGAGATGGAATCCATGACCGAGGCCCAGTACGCCACGCTGCTCAAAGCGTTGCCCGAGGACTTCAAGGCGTTGGCGGGCTCGATCGCAGCCGAGGCCAGCACCCGCCTTCATGAACGGCACGCCCGGTGCCTGGCGCTGGCGCTGGGCCTGTCCATGGCTGCGGCGTGTTCCGAGGCGCACGCCCTGCGGCGGGAGCTGGACCTGCCGCACAGGCCAGCGCTGCGCCAGCTGCTGCAGCAGTATTTCGCCGGGCTGGCCGCTGCTTGCGCCACACGGGTGTCCTGACGCCTGAGCGTCCCGGTTCAGGCCGTTGCGCCATCCATGGCGCGCAAGGGCTGTCAAGGTGCGAGCATGCCCTTGAGCGCGGTGATGTCGTCCTTGGCCGCGGCCAGCAGCCGTTCCTCGATCCCCCGATAGTGGCGGATCAGCTTCTCGCCGGCCGGCGTGAGGACCGCGCCGCCGCCATGCGCGCCGCCGGTGGCGGTGTTCACCGGCGGGGTGCGCAACGAGCGGGTCATCTCGTCCACCAGCATCCAGGCGCGGCGGTAGGACATGCCCATCGAGCGCGCCGCTGCGGAGATCGAGCCGGTTTCGGCAATGGCCTCCAGCAGCGATACCTTGCCGGGGCCGATGGCGACGACGTCGCCACGGTAGATGCGCAGGCGCAATTGAACCTTGGCTTTCATGCTGGGGATTGTTGCAGCGGCGCCAGCACACCATCAGCTCAGGGCTCGTTCAGCGCCTGATCAAGCCAGCCGTGCCAGAGAGCGCGAGCAGCAACTTCCAGCGCCGGAGCCCAGCGCTGGCTAGCCTGGCGCAGCGCGGCCACACCGACGCCCGCGTGTGCGAGTTCGCAGCCAGGGCCGACATACCAGTGATCCGGGCCGGCCACCTCCACCTCTTCGGCAGGCAGCGCGCAGCCACGTACTTCTATTACCGCGACGAACTCGAAGCTTGACACTGCGGCGGCCACCTGCACCGGATCGACACCGCTTTCTCCCGCGACTAAGCCGAGAAGGTCTACGTGCAGCACCGCATGCGCGAGCACGGTGGCCTCGGCACCGAAACCGCGCGCGATCACGTCCAGCAGCTGGCGTGCGACAAGCGCTACCTGCGCGACGTGTACTGACACCGCCGCGTCCAAGGCACCGCTGCGTTGACAGCCTGGCTTCGCTATGTATAGCCGTATATTGCGCGTTTCTAAACTGCAATGGAGGCGAACGACATGGCCCTTACCCTGTCCAGGCTGGCAGCCCGCGCACGCGGGCTCGCTGCCGTGGTGTCCATTCCCTGGCTGCTGGCCGCCTGTGGCGGCAGCGATGACCCGGCCATTGATCGCGGTCCGACCGCGATCGCGCTGCCGGCCGACCCGAACGGGGCGTACTGGGATGCGGCAGAAGGCAAGCTTTACTTCACCGACGACAACACCAACTCGCTCATCACCTGGGATGGCGAGGGCCGCACCACCTTCACGACCTACGCGGCGCTGCCGGCGCTCGTGGCGCCCGCCACGCCGACCCAAGTTTCGCTGGGCCAGATTGCTCGGGCACCGGACAAGACCTTCCACGTCACGCGTTTCGGCTTCGGCAACGCCGGCACCGCGGTCGAGGTGAGCCCAGCCAAGGTAACGCGCAACCTCACTGGGCTCGACCCTGTGCGCCGGCGCATCGCCCTCACGCGCACCAGCGCCGGCGAGATCCTGGACAGCTGGTTCACCACGCCGCCGAGTCCCTGTCCGGCCACGACCAACGGCAGCGTCAGCCTCCTCACCGTGAACGCCGATGCCAGCGCCGCCGAGCAGGAGATCATCACCGGGCTGAGCAAGCCCGTGGGCGCGGCGACGGTGGGGCGGACCCTGTTCGTGAGCGACCAGGCCACCGGCAAGCTGCTGTCGTACTCGCTCGACGCCGTGCGCAGCGCCCCGGCCACCGCGGCCCAGGGCACGACGGTGGCGAGCTTCACGACCAACCTCGTCTCCAGCGACCCGGCCTCGCTCACCGCCGATAACATCGACCTGATGACGGCCGCTCCGGACGGCACGCTGTTCTTCGGCGGGCGCGGCAGCAAAGTGTTCCAGGTCAACAGCGCCACGGGGGCCGTGAAGACGATCGCCACGTTCAACACCAGCGCCGACCCGGGCCGCCTGCAGGTGCGCGGCGTGGCCTATGACACCGCCAACCAGCGCCTGTTCGTGACGGTGCACAGCACCGACATCACCAAGGCGGGTAACGCCCTGCATATCCTGCCCTTCACCCCCGGCTGACCATCCGCATGGACCGCGAGATCGATCACGCCGAAGCGCTGCTGGCGGGCCTGCTGGAGCGCCGTTCGGTATCACCCAAGCGCCTGTGCGCGCCCGGCCCGGGCCTGGATAAGCTCGATCTGATCCTGCAGGCGGCGCTGCGCGCACCCGACCACGGGGCGCTGCAGCCGTGGCGGGTCATCGAGTTCCGCGCTGACGAGCGCGATGCGCTGGCCAACTGCTTGGAGCAGGAGAAGCTGCGGCGCGACCCGCTGGCTTCGGACAAGGACCTGCAGCGCGCGCGTGAGCATGCGCTGCGTCCGCCGGTGCTGCTGGGCTTCGTCGTCATGCCGCGCGAGCGCTGCAAGGTACCGCTGCGCGAGCAGTGGCTCGCGGCCGGCGCGGCGCTGGGCAACTTGCTCAACGCGGCGCACCTGCTGGGCTTCGGGGCCATCATGCTCAGCGGCGAACGCTGCTTCGACACGGTGCTGCTACGCCAGCTCAGGGTGCAGCCGCATGAGTCCTTGGCCGGCTTCATCAGCATCGGCAGCATCGCGCAGGCGGCTCCGCCCGCTCGCCCGGTCTTGCCGGCCCAGGTCTGGTCGTGCTGGATTCCCGAGCTGCCGCCGTCGAGCGCTGCGCCGGCCCAGGAAAACCACGACGCAGATGGAGGGCACCCCGGCACCTGACGGCCGGGCATTGCAGACTGTGAAATGTCATGCAAGCCAGCCCGTATGGGCGGGCGAACCGGCTGCGATGCGGGTCCCGCTCAGGCGCAACACGACCCGCCCTCCCGGTCAAGCCTTACCAGACCTTCACCAGCTCGATACGGCGCAAGCCTTGGACGTAGCGCGGACCGGTGGCCACGTCGTGGCGCGAGAACAGCACGAAGGTGCCCTTGTCGTCGGGCAACGGCGTGCCGTCCTGGGCATAGGCGACCACGATGCCACGCCCCAAGGGTGAGTTGAAGATCTCGCCCCAGGAGTACAGCGCCCGGTAGGTGCCGCGGCCCTCGGCAACGATGGCGGTGCGCTTGTAGTCCACGCGCTGTTCGAAGGCCGGCTGCGCGCGGATGATGAGGTCGCCCAGGAACACCGCCCGCACCGGCGGTAGCACGCCGTGCGACCCGTCCCAGGTGCAGATCACGTCTAAGTCCCGCACCAAGCAACCCTCCATGGCATCGAGCTCGCCGGTGCTGATCTCCTGCGGCTTGCGCACCCATCCTTCGACCCGCAGTGCGGTCGCCAGTGGATCAGGCTTGACCCACGGGGCCACGGTGTCCTTGGCGCAGGAATCGGCGGTCGTAACAGGCATGACGCTCTCCTGAAGCAGGCCACGGCAGGCTTGTATCGTCCTGCCGATTGTCCGGGGCATGCATTCATTCGGCCAGATCATCGTCCATGCAACCGGGCTCTGTGTGGTGCTCTTGGCGCCGACGGGACGCAGGCCTCGCACGGCCCAGAATGCCGATCCCGTGCCACGAAAACTCGCTCATGTCCGATACCAGCCTGCTGACCGGCGAGCTCAAGCTTGCCGGGCGGCTCGACGCCCGCTTTTTCGCACTCCTTGAAGCCATTGAAGCCACCGGCTCGCTCAACCGTGCCGCCGCGACGGCCGGCTACAGCTACCGGGGCGCCTGGCTCGTGCTGGAGGCAGCCGCCAACCTGGTCACGCAGCCGCTGCTGGAGCGCAGCGTCGGCGGTGCCCATGGTGGCGGCTCACGCCTGACCCCCACCGCATATGCCTTGCTGGATGCATGGCACCACTTGCAAGCCACGCAGCGGGAATACCTGCGCATACAGGAGGCGTGGCTGCTGCAGCGGCCGCAACTTTTGGGCGTGCTCAAGCGCCTGTCGATCAAGGCCACGGCGCGCAATCAGTTTGCCGGGACGATCAGCGCCGTGGAGCCCGGGCCGGTGACGTCGCTGGTCACCGTCGCACTGGCCGGCGGCCAGGAGATCGTGGCCACTCTCACCAGCACCGCGGTGCGACGCCTGCAGGCCAGGCCGGGAGCCGACGCCATCGCCATGGTCAGCTCGTCGTCCGTGGCGTTGGTGACCGACTTCGAGGGCTACAGGATGTCCGCGCGCAACCAGCTTGCCGGCACCGTGTCGCGCATCGGCAAAGGCGACGTGGCGAGCCTGGTGCACCTGACGCTGCCTGGCGGTGCGGTCATCACCAGTTCGGTGGTCAACGAAGAAGCCGAGGGACTTGATCTCCTCGTCGGACAGCCAACCACCGCAGTGTTCAAGGCCTACGCCGTGACCGTTGCCATGACAAGGCACAGTCCGGCTTCGTTCACACAAGGAAAGTCGTCACCCGTACGCAGCGCCGCTTCCCTGGGAAGCCGCTCGGGCCGCGGCAGGAAGCCGGCTTGCCTTCGACATCAAAGCCGTAACTCTGTGGTCGATTTCAACGAAAGTCGTATCGCAATGGGCTGCTCTGGCGAGGCACGGCGGTGCCTCTGTCGGGTGCCCGTCCCCTGGAGCCGTGTGCAGTGCGAGTGATGAACACAACTTTGGTTGGAATTTAGGAACGCCTTTACTTGTTTGAGCGACCATAACTGGTCACAACCCCGCCCACTTTGTACTGCTATAGCGATAACTCCTCGACGATCACGATAGTTGCATTGATGAATAAAACTGGCAGACGTATAATTGGTCCACCTCGGTGACAAGAGGTTGGCTTGATAAGGCAAGACGCCGGACAGGTTGATGACGCATCTTTCTTGACATGATGGTATTGGCCTAATATTGCGCTGCGAGCGCCCCCTAGTACTCGATGGCCCAGTGAGTCAGCGGTGCCTTCCGTATCAGGAAATCGAACCAGCTGCCCGCATCAGCCTCGGTATAGGGATGCGGGAAGAAATGCGCGAGGTTGCGCCAGACATTGCGGCTGTCGGCCAGCATCACCAGGGCTGGACTTGTCAGCGCGACGCCAATCGCGGATCAAGCTCGGGTCAGCGGCAAGGTACATGGTCGGCTCTCTATGTTCAGACGGCGTTGAGGCTGGATGGCGAACGGGCTTTGTGGTCTGCCACGGCACGTGCGTAGGCGCGCTGCAGCCCTTGCAACAGCGCCGGAGTTCAGCAGTTCACCATCTCGCTGGGCGCTCTCCCTTGGATACGGGAGGCCCTATTCGAAGAGTGATGCCACACAGAAGGCTGAATCTAGTAAGGTGAGCAAACACCAACTTTGGACCTTTGCCGGGCATCGCAGTCACCACGGGACCGGCCACCTTTTCATGAAAGCAGCCGACATCAAGGAGCCGGGTTTGTACTGGCTTGTCTCCAAGGGCGACGCCGGCGGAACTCTTGCTCGCGTCAACGATGTGCTGGGCTTCCTGTGCCTTGGGCGCCTTGGAGTCTGTGCAGAAGAGCGCCTTGAGGGAGTGGGCCCTGACCATCTCAAGGACTGCGATTTCGTTGGCCCGTTCCCGCCGCCCGGGGAAGGACCGAAGTTCCACGGCTTCAAGGCTGCGTTGGAGGCGCTGTGCCAAGCCTATGGCGTGACGTTGAGCGTCAGCGGCCATGGCGGACTGCAGGTTTGGGATGCTGGGGCGTTTACGCGTGAGCCGGTGCATTGCGCCGACTTGAGCGACTGCACAAGCCACGACAGGCAGGCGCCATGGAAATCCGACGCATGAGGTCCGGCGACCGTAGTTGAACCAGTCCAGTGGCCGATCCACCCAGCGTGGTGGGCCTCACACCGCACAAGGAAGACACCAACGTGAAGGCCGCTGAGATTACCCAGCTCAGTTTCTACTGGTGCAACCGCGAGCGATCCACTTGCTCTGCGTCGTTGGCGGACAACACGACTGCGCTTCAGGCGCTATGCCAAGCCTACGGCGTGAGGTTGAGCCCGACGATGTACGAGGCACGTTCAAGCAGCGGGGGCACGGACGAGGCCAGCAGCGCTGCGTTACAGGCCGTCAGCAGCCCCAGCACGATCTGCCGAAAGCGCATCTCCGTGATGCCGATGTAGACCCTGGCCCCCAGCAGTGTGGGCATCAGCATGGCGGGCGCCACGATGGCAAAGAAGGAAAGCATCTCGCGAGTCACGACGCCCGAGCCGACGTAGGTGGCCATCGTCACTGCCAGCATCGAGAGGTTGAAGTTCTGGATGACAGCGCGTTGGGCGTCCTTTTCGAAGCCGCGCAGGGTGCACCACAGCGAGGGGCAGCGCGTCCGTGAAGCCGCCGATGCCGTTCATCACGCCGCCGGCCTGGCCGGCGGCTGCATCTGCCAGGCGCCCGCCGCGCGTGCCGGTGCGCCCCTGCCGCCGCAGTGCAACGGACCGCTGGGATGACCGCTTCACGGCCTATGCCGCGGCGACCATCGAGCGGTTGGCCGCATTGGGCGTCACGCTCATTGGCATCGACACGGCCAGCATCGACCCCGGTGACAGCAAGCAGCTCCCCAGCCACCAGGCAACGCGCCGGTTGAATATGCGTGTCCTGGAGAACCTGGTGCTTGACGACGTTCCCGAGGGCGACTACGAGCTCATCGCCCTGCCCTTGAAGCTGACCCAGGCTGATGCCTCGCCGGTGCGCGCGCTGGCCACACCTTGAAGAACATCGCCAGGAGTGCCTCCATGTGCCCCCATTCCCATCCTGAAACCCGCCCCGACGCCGCCCCGGCTTCGACCCCTGCCGCCATCGTCACCGAGGAGCCCGCATCGAGCCGGACACCGAGGGCCGCCCCACGGGCTCGACACAGGCCCCGTCGCCACTGGTGCGCATGGGCGGTTGAGGTTGCGGTTCGTGCAACTCCGGGCAAATCCACGCTGCACAGTGTCCATGGCACTGCCCCGGCGCTCTCATGCTGTGGCTGCCCGCATAAGGGGAACATTGGAGGCAACGCTTGGGCTTGTAGGTCTCCAGGGCGCACCGCCGGCCTTCCCGGGCTGGAGGTGCGCCCTGCGCCGTCTGGCGGCCTGGACCTGGCCGGCGTTGCGGCTCGAACTCCCGGCCGTCATCGTGGGCAGCATGTCACGAAGTCGGCCGGCGCAGCGCTTGGCCCTTGCGCTCCCTGCCTCGCTCGTGACCCAGAATGCAGCTGCGGTGACGAAGGTTGCCGCGCGCTTCTGCAGCTTTATCGGCCCCGAGTCCGTAGACCGGGGCCCTTTTTTCGTTGCCAAGCCCCAGCGGGGCCATCAGGTCTGATGCCGCTTGTCGTCAGTGTCCGACTCGTGCTCCCAGAAGGGGCAGCCGTTCTCGGGCTGCCCCACCACGGGCGACAAACGCAGGTACTGGCAGAAGCAGTTGGTGTCCTTGTCAGGCGGCGGTCCGCCGTAGTGGGGGCACTGCCAACACGGGTACGCCTCGGCCTGGGCGGCGAAGTGGTAGCTGGACTGCTGGCCATGAAGCGGCAGCCGCTGCTACGTCCAGCGCCGTACCGCTTTTGCCTGCTCCAACGTCAACGTCTTGCGCAGCAGACGCAACCTGCTTTCGAGGTCGGCAAGCACGGCTTCTACCTCGGTCGTGTCTTTGTGCAAGGAGATCAACTCGCCGAGCCGGATTGCCTGCGCCGTCACCTGCACCTCAGCGTCGATGAGGTGGAGCCATGCCTGCTCCAGCGGCGTCCTTGCGAGAGGGTCCATGCGCGCCTCCAATGCTCGTTGCCTTGGGCGTTGCACAAGCATGCACCTGCGGTCCCGTAAACAAGCTCAGGAAGTGGTGTCTGCTGCGAGGGATTCCCCGGTGGTGCCGTGACGAGCCTGGGTAGCTTTTGGGATTGTCCAGGGGAGCAGCAGACCTCACCGTTGCCCCAGTCCCCGCATGGAACAAGCGGACGAACTGCGTGTAGAGCTTGACGTGCTGGAATTCCGTATGGTGCTGCTGAAATGGACGGTTGAGGACCAGTGCGAAAAAAGGGATAGCTGAAGCTGTGCTGACCGAGCGCGTAGCCACAGCATGCTTAGCCCGGCTAAAGTTGGTGAACGAGAGGCTGGCCGACATGCGTTGCCGTCCAGCGTAGCCATCAGCATTTGCCGCCGGGAGCCAGGCGACAGGTGTCACAGTCCGGCAGTGGATCTCGCCGCGCGATACGTACCAAAATCCAGCGCCACAGCAGCGTCAGGACCCGTGCCGGACGATCTACCTCGCCATTGGTTCGCGCGCCTGGGGGCTTCTGGCGCGTCCTAGACCCATCCGCACGGCCTGTGCGGTCGCGCTCATCGCCGCCATCGAGGCAGGAGCCGGAACAGCAGCGTGCGCGGCAAGAGATCCATCGGCGGCCCGTACTACAGCGAGTCGGTGGTGCCGCTGCGCTGGTCACCGGCCCGTAGCATGCATGCGATCTCCGGCCAGGGGTGAATTCGCTGGTTGCCGTGTCGTCAGCCACGGGCGTCGAGTGCGGGCCGCCGCTCTCCTGGATGCTCAGCAGCTGAACGCGGTCTCGCGCCCGCTGTCCTGGTGCGCGGTCTCAAAGTTCGATGCGCTTCAATGCCGTCTGCAGACCCACGACGCCGCCGACGTGCTGCTCGTTGATGAAGACTTGGGGCATCTGCTGTACGCGCAGGTCAAAGCGCTTGAGGAACGCCGTGCGCTGGCCCGCGTCATCGAGCTGGATGAGTTCGAACGGCAGGCCTTTGTTGCGCAGCATTTTCTTCGCGGTATCGCATTGGGGGCAGGCGCTTTGACTGTAGACGACGATCTTGAGAGTCATGAAGAAGCTGGAGACGGGAAGGGACCAGTATCCGGAAATTCACAGCGACGAGTAGCACAACATACCTGAAGCCAACTACCGCACCCCAACCACCCTTCTTTCTCACAATCCCTACTCCTCACCTTCCACCCCCTCCCACAGGAAAACCGCTCACGGGAAATCAACTGGACAAAACAGCAGGCTTGGGCCTGCCTTGCCCTGACTTCCCTCAAAACCACGGCGCGCGCAGGAATAACGCAGCTAAGCCTTGGCTGGCCTCAAAGGGATAAAGGCTTGGCAGAAAGCTGACTTAGCTTCGCACCTTCAACGGAGCAGCCGTCACCAGCCACTTCAGCACCGGCTCCACGGCTTCCCCTTACCTCACACGGCCAGCCGCGCCGCACCAAGCACCGCTAATGCCCGGAGAACTGCCAACGCAGAGGGTTCAGCGCATCAAGGAGGTTGCTTCTCCCCTCGTTCGACAGCGCAGCCAGAACAGGGACGTGGCTGAAAGTGCAGCGCTTGAATCCGGTATGTTGCATACTCAAAGCTTGGACAAGCGTGCTGCATGCTTCCTACGAACACCGCAGGTCAGCGAACGACAAATGAGGCACCCGTGAAACGCCGCAGCAGACTCCACAAGGCCGCAATCCGAGCCCGGTGCTCACCCGAGCCGTCGCTGCTCCTGGACAACCGCAGGTGAGCGAACGACAGCCAATCAGCGCACACGCCTGACCACCAGGTGGTCGCTGGGCCGCTCGATGCCGGAGCCGGGTACCAAGAAGCCGATATCCACCAGCGCCGTCACGGCGTCCTTGAGCGCGGCGCGAAACGTTCGCAAGGCCGAGGCCTTTGAGCCACACAGCCGGTAGAGCGTTTCAACCTTGATCGGATGGGGCTCACGGTGCGAGCTGTAGAAGGTGTGCAGCCACTTGGCCAGGGGCCCCAGCTGACGCCGAGTTTCCCAATCAAGCAGCGTCATGTCCGGCCGGAAGACCGAAACCAGCTCGCGGTCGATCAGCGCCCACCATTTCTGACCGCGGGTTTCCTTGCCGCGCCAGCTCTTGACCTTGAGCAGCATCGCGCCGCCCGTGTCTTCTTGACCACCGTCGTAGATGATGGCGATGTGGCCGCGGTTGAGCCGCTTCATCGTATCGCGTAGGCGCTGGTAGCTGGCCTCGCCCAACCCCCAGCCCAGCAACGTGAGCATGGTGGACGCGGTGAACTCCACTTGGTGGACCAGGTCCGAACCCTGCGCCATGTCTACGACCTGCAGCCACAGATCAAGGTCATCCTGACGCAGTTCCTCTCCGCTGTAGTAGAGCTCGAAACCAGCCGTGCTGACGATGGGCTCGCTGCCATCTAGCTTTGCCCTCGGCTCACGCTGGCCAGCACAGGTAAACAGGGCACTGCGCGCAAACTCGTTGGGCACCGCGCGCCTGCTGCTGGGCCACAGCGGCATCTGCTTGGGCTCAGGAGCCGACTTCAACAGCGGGCGCTTCACGCGCGCCTCGAGGAGTTGCTGCAGCCTTGTGGCAGCGTCGGTGCTGAGGTTGCTGGAGGTCTTGGACTTCATGGCGACGGGAAGATACCAGCAGCCTTCACTTGTGGATATCTGTCGTTCGCTCACCTGCAGTTTGTCCACATGCTGTCGTTCGCTCACCTGCAGCCGTCGTTCGTTCACCTGCACGTTGTCGTTCGCTCACCTGCAGCTTCTATTGGTATTAACCGTTTTTTTAACCAAGCGCAGGGATGCAGGTCAGCGAACGACAAGTGCGGCACGCGAAGTCCAAATACAGGCTGTCCAGAAATGAGCACCAAGCCCACGCCTGTGCCTGTCGGAAACGCGTCACGCATGTCCCGACACCAGAACGGCCAGAGCAATCGGTGTCTCCGATCCGTACCTCACTCAATGACATGCGCTGTCATGAGCAGTTCAGCGTCTTGAGCCAACCCTGTGCGGAGAAGGAACCGCCACGCGATGGCCACGGCGATCTGTCGATGCTGCCTGCGTGCCAGTAATCCACCAGTCTTTCGTGGTCCCAAACCGTCGAGGTCAGCCGCTGCCTATGGCTGCAGGCTTGGGGTAAGCGCCGCCACAGGCGCTGCAAACCCTGGTGATCTCACAAGCGCCGCCTTCTAAACCTGTCGACCTTGCACAAAAACAGCCACCTTGCTTGCGTTCAGCATCCTGGCGTCGGACTGCTGGGTCGGCCGTCCACGAGAATGCAGCGGCGGCCGGCCCAGCCGTGAGTCAGCTTGGCCGGGAGACGACGCGTATCACGCAGGTGCGCGCAAACGAGCCTCGGCTACAGCACAGTTGCAGGTCAAACGGCGAATATCCAAAAGACCGGCACTCGGCGTGTCTGTCGCAGCACGCGGCAAACGGATGCATTTACGCCTGACCGCAGCAGCAGCATCAAGCCAAGCCACGGCGTGCCCCATCCCGGTAAGGCACGATAAGGGCAGGTACGCAACAACACACGAAGTCCCGCCCGGCTGGATCAAGCCAGTCGCCAAGCTCACCCGTGAATCCTTGAGCGCCCGCCTGGCCGAGCTGCTCGCCAAGTTGACTGAGCCTGAAGCCGGGTGGCATGGAGATAAGGAACCAGGGCCAGTGAGAGCAGCCAGCTTTGATGGGCTTGTCCCGGGTGTGCCAACAACAAGGCCAAGCCATTGAACCTGGTGCACCGATCACCGGTTGCCGCACACAAAATCTTTAGTGTTCACGCGGGCTTACGTGATTCCGCCAGAGCGAACTTTTATAGGACGTGGCGTGAGGTTTGCTAGACTGGAGAGGCCACACGGGGTGGTTGACTGAAAGCAGGAGGCAGCTCGCGAGCAGCCTTGTCAAAGGGGTGCAAGGTGAGTCGAGTGAACCAAGCAGGAATCGGCGTGTACACGCTGGGCGCAGCAGCGCGACTGATCCAAGCAGACCGCCGGTCCATCAGTCGGTGGCTGTACGGCTACGACTATGCCCGCCAGCAGCAAGACGGTACGCGCCGTCAGTACCATTCCAGCCCGCTATGGACTCCACAACATGCCGCGTCAGGCCTGGGTGACAAGGTCCTCGGCTTTCAAGATCTGCTGGAGTTGCGGATCGTCAACGAATTCGTCCAGCATGGGGTTCCCTTGCTGGTCGTCCGCCGGTGCCTCGAGTACGCGCGCGACGCCTTTGGCTTGGACGAGTACCCCTTGACAAGCCGGCGCTTTTGCACGGACGGCCGCACGATTTTTCAAGAGGTGCTCAAAGAGGGGGAAGAGGCTGAGGTTCTGGATCTGCGCACGCGCCAGTACGTTATCCGGGAAATCATCAAGCCTTCGCTCTATGCAGGTATCGAGTACGTCGGTGACGTGGCCCGTCGTTGGTACCCGGAAGGGCGTGATCGCAGAACAATCGTCGTTGACCCGGACCAGCAGTTCGGCAAACCGATCATCGAGGAGGCAGGTGTGCCAACCGAAACTTTGTATGCTGCCTACATCGCGGAGGGCCGCAGCAAGGCAGCCGTTGCTCACATCTACGAGGTCACGCCCAGACAGGTGGATGCTGCCGTACGCTTTGAAGAACGGCTTGCCGCTTGAGTCTGCGCTTCCTCTTCGACAACAACCTGCCCCCTGCCCTGGCACGCGCGCTCAAGGAGCTCTCCCGCAGGGAGGCCGGCCACGTGCAGGACGTGATTGCCCTTCGAGATCGCTTCCCTCAAAACACGCCTGATACGGTATGGCTGGAAGAACTCGGCAGAGAAGGCGGCTGGAGCATCGTTTCCGGGGACCAGTTCAACAAGAGTGACGCCGAGAAGGAGCTCATCCGCAAGGCTGGCTTCAACGTCTTTGTGCTGCACCGGAGCTGGGCCAAGTACCCGTACTGGCCCAAGGCCGCCAATATGGTGGCGTGGTGGCCACGGATCATCGAGCAGGCTTCGTTGGCAAGTCGCTCGGCCTTCCGCGTTCCATGGAAAACGGCGGATCGGTTCGAGCAGATCAAGGTGTGATGGGCGTTGCTCAACGTCAGGGTGCTGACTCGTCGCCATAGTCATCGAACAAGGCATGCGATCCGAAACGGTCATGCTTGTACTTCGTTGGAAATGGTCTCCCCATCGATAGCAGGCTGAGACCCAGGTGCAGGATCATGTGGATCTCCGGTACCACGCGCAATGACGCCTTGCAGGATGGGGCGTGCAGGGACAGCGATGTGGTGGACACCGACGCGTGGCGCAGGTTGTCGCGGACGGTAGTGAGAGGTCGGCGCCGGTTTTCAGCGTATGGCAGGCATGAATGCGCCTCAGCCGGCGCCGGATTGACGTTGGCGAGCACCATGGCCGCTCACAGCCGCCTGGCGATGTTGCCCGTCTCTCCATCGAGGTTCCCCGGCAGTGGCGTGCGCGGATCCCATTCCGCTAGGCTCACGGGCATTCGGCGCTGCGCCAGGTAAGTCTCCAGCGCCCGAGCCCGCTCGGTGAGGCCTGCGTGCGCGGCGAAGAAGCCTTCGACCTGCTGAGCCATGGCTTTGCTCAGGCCGGCGATGCCGCGCCACCAGCGCTTTCTGCGGGGCTCCCGCAGCGTCATCTCGGCCAGGGTCCGGATGCCGGCCTTGCGCAGGACTGCCACCACGCGCGGCGGCAGCCGACGGCCCACGTCGTTGCCGATGAGCGGGCACGGGATGGGCGCCAAGCGCAGCGCCTCGAAGGCCTGCGCTAGGGCCTGAGCCGCAGCGGCACCTTTGCGCGCTGGGCCCGTGAAATGCTCCACCAGATCAGCATGCTGCCGGTGTGCCACTCGAGGACGGGCCTGGCAGCGCCGCGGCGTCAGGCTGGCAGTTTCAGCACGTGGCTCAGCTCGGTGGACGAGTGAGTCGCGCGTTTACGGTGTCCAGTTTTCTCCTGTGGCGCCGCTGGCGATACAAGAAGGACTATTTGATCAGCGCTGTCCGCTGACAGCGGGGAAGACATCTTCGAGCTTGAATACATGGCCAGCGATCGTGCCGTCATACCCCGGCAACGAGCTCAACACTTGCTGGAACACAGGGTCGCGAAGCGCGCTCAGCAGCAGCTTGATCACAGGTGACTCCATGACGCTGTTGCGGCACAGCAGGAAGTAGCGCTCGCTGGCCAGCGGCACGAAGTCCAGTCGGAACTGGCGCACCGGCGGCTCCAAGCCAAAGCCCACGTCGGCCATGCCGCTGGCCACGTAGGCTGCCACCGCCGCGTGCGTGTACTCGCCATGTTCGAAGCCTGTGATGTCCGCCGCCGCAATGCACTGGGCCTTGAGCAGGCCTTCGAGCAGCAGCCGCGTGCCCGCTCCCGCCTGGCGGTTGATGAAGCGCACGTCCTGGCGCCGCAGGTCGGCCAGGCTGAACACCTCCTTGGGATTGCCGGCGCGCACCATCAGCCCCTGGCGGCGGGTAGCGATGTCGATGATGGTCAGGTCCTCGCCGGCGAGCCATGGCGCGTAGTGCGCCAGCACCACGTCCTGCATCGCCCCGATGGGCAGGTGAAAGCCTGCCACGTCGCACTCCCCGTCGCGCACAGCTGCCGCTGCAGTGGAGCAGTTGCCGTAGGTCAGCTCCGAGCGCAGCCCGTCCTGGCGCAGCCGCTCGATCAGCCGCTCAATGGCAAAGCCATGGCTGGCATGCACGCGCAGCAACGTGGACGACTGGCGCAGCGCACGCCCCAGCTCTGCGGCCAACTCCGAGGCCAGTGAGGCCAGTTGCGGCTTGAGCCGGGCATGGATGCGGTGGTCGGCCCAGACGATCTTCTCGCCCAGCTCCGTGAGCGTGGAGCCCTTGCCGCGCTCCATGTGCAGCAGCGGCGCGCCGAACTGCGCCTCGCCCTGGCGCACCAGGTCCCACGCATGCCGATAGGACAAGCCCAGCCGCTTGGCGGCCATGAGCAGGCTGCCCTGGGCGTGGACCTGCACCAGCAGCTCGATCAGCCGCATGGACAGCGCCGCACCGTCGGCATCCTGGATCGTCCACGCGGGACGTATTGCAATGTCTTTCATAAGGGTCCGTGCTTAGGAGGCGCAGCTCCGATGCATAGGGCGTCTCGCCTCATATTGCGAGCGTAGCGAAGAGCCGGGACCATGCGCCCCAAACAGCGGTACGGATGCGCTTTCAACCAGGGAGCCACGCACTGCAGCCTGCCGAAAAAAGGCAGGCGTTGACAGGCCATGGCGGGCTCATGAACACGACTCCATCCCCTGAAAAGAACGATGCGGCGCGCATCGACGCGCTGATCGAGGCGCACCGGCACCGGAGCGGCGCACTACTGCCGCTGCTGCACGCGGTGCAGGACGCGCTGGGCTGCATTCCGGCCGATGCCGTGCCGCGCATCGCCACCGCGCTGAACCTCTCGCGCGCCGAGGTGCATGGCGTCGTCAGCTACTACCACCACTTCCGCAGCGAGCCCGCCGGGCGTCACGTGGTGCAGGTCTGCCGCGCCGAGGCCTGCCAAGCCTGCGGCGCCGACGAGCTGCTGGCGCAGGCTGAGGCGTTGCTGGGCTGCAAGTCGCATTCGACGCGCGGCGATGGCGCCGTCACGCTGGAGCCGGTGTACTGCCTGGGGCTGTGCGCGTCCTCGCCGGCCGTGCAGATCGACGAAAAGCTCCACGCACGCGTCACGCCCGCCAAGCTGCAGCGCCTGGCGCAAGCCCTGGAGATCGCGCGATGAAGCCGGTGAAGCTCTACGTGCCGCGCGACTCCGCCGCGCTGGCCGCCGGCGCCGACGAGGTGGCCGCCGCGCTGTCGTCCGAATGCGCGCGCCGCGGCCAGGCCGTCAAGATCGTGCGCAACGGCTCGCGCGGCCTGTTCTGGCTGGAGCCGCTGGTGGAGGTGGAAACGCCCGCCGGCCGCGTGGCCTACGGCCCGGTCGGCGAGGAGGACGTGCCCGGCCTGCTCGATGCCGGGCTGCTCGAAGGCGGCGCGCATGCGCTGTGCCACGGGCTCACGGAGCGCATTCCCTACCTCGCGCGCCAGGAGCGCCTGACCTTCGCGCGCATGGGCGTGACCGACCCCGTGTCGCTGGAGGACTACGCCGCACACGGCGGCTGGGCCGGGCTGCGCCGGGCGCTGGACCTGGACGCCGCGGCCATCGTGCAGGCGGTGCTGGACTCCGGCCTGCGCGGCCGCGGCGGCGCGGCCTTCCCGGCGGGCATCAAGTGGCGCACCGTGCTGCAGGCCCAGGCCGCGCAGAAGTACGTGGTGTGCAACGCCGACGAGGGCGACTCGGGCACCTTCTCCGACCGCATGACGATGGAGGGCGACCCGTACATGCTCATCGAGGGCATGGCGATCGCCGCGCTGGCCGTGGGCGCGAGCCAGGGCTACATCTACATCCGCTCGGAGTACCCGCATGCGCTGGCGACGATGGACGAGGCCATCGCGCGCGCCACGGCGGCCGGTTTCCTGGGCGAGGACCTGCTGGGCAGCGGCCGGCGCTTCCACCTGGAGACGCGCAAGGCCGCCGGCGCCTACGTCTGCGGCGAGGAGACGGCGATGCTGGAGAGCATCGAGGGCAGGCGCGGCATCGTGCGCGCGAAGCCGCCGCTGCCCGCCGTTGAAGGCCTGTTCGGCCAGCCCACCGTCATCAACAACGTCATCACGCTCGCCAGCGTGCCGCTGATCCTGGCGCGCGGCGCGGCCTTCTACCGCGACTACGGCCTGGGCCGCTCGCGCGGCACGCTGCCCTTCCAGCTCGCCGGCAACGTCAAGCAGGGCGGGCTGGTGGAGAAGGCCTTCGGGCTCACCTTGCGCGAGCTGATCTTCGACTTCGGCGGCGGCACGCGCAGCGGGCTGCCGGTGAAGGCGGTGCAGGTGGGCGGGCCGCTGGGTGCCTACGTGCCGGAGTCGCAGTGGGACCTGCCGCTGGACTACGAGGCCTATGCCGCCGTCGGCGCGGTGGTGGGCCACGGCGGCATCGTGGTGCACGACGACACGGCCGACATGGCGCGCCTGGCGCGCTACGCGATGGAGTTCTGCGCGCTGGAGAGCTGCGGCAAGTGCACGCCCTGCCGCATCGGCAGCACGCGCGGCGTGGAGGTGATCGACCGCATCGCCACCGGCCGCAACCGGCCGCAGCAGATCCACCTGCTGCGCGAGCTGTGCGACACCATGCTGCACGGCAGCCTGTGCGCCATGGGCGGCATGACGCCCTACCCGGTGCTCTCCGCCTTGAACCACTACCCCGAGGACTTCGGCGCCGAGGCGCCGGGCCGGCAAGCCGCTTGAGGAGCCCGCGCATGTTGCACCACCACCATCCCGAGATCGATTACGGCACGCCGGCGCGCGAGTCCGCGGAATCGGTCCGACTCGTTATCGACGGGCGCGAAGTCAGCGTGCCCAAGGGCACCTCGCTGATGCGCGCCGCCGTGGACGCCGGCATCCAGGTGCCCAAGCTCTGCGCCACCGACAGCCTGGAGCCCTTCGGCTCGTGCCGGCTGTGCCTGGTGGAGGTCGAGGGCCGCAGGGGCTTCCCGGCCTCGTGCACCACGCCGGCCGAGGCCGGCATGGTCGTGCGCACCCAGACGCCGCGGCTGCAGGAGCTGCGCAAGGGCGTGATGGAGCTCTACATCAGCGACCACCCGCTGGACTGCCTGACCTGCAGCGCCAACGGCGACTGCGAGCTGCAGGACATGGCCGGCGTCACCGGCCTGCGCCACGTGCGCTACGGCACGCCGGGCCAGTGCGTGGACGGCGTGGCCGGCCAGCACCACGGCGGCGCGGCCAAGGACGAGTCCAACCCGTACTTCAGCTACGACCCGAGCAAGTGCATCGTCTGCAACCGCTGCGTGCGCGCCTGCGAGGAGACGCAAGGCACCTTCGCGCTGACCATCGCCGGCCGCGGCTTCGAGAGCCGCGTCTCGCCGGGGCAGAGCGAAGCCTTCATGGACAGCGACTGCGTGAGCTGCGGTGCCTGCGTGCAGGCCTGCCCCACCGCGACGCTGCAGGAGAAGAGCGTGATCGAGCTGGGCCAGGCCGAGCACAGCGTCATCACCACCTGCGCCTACTGCGGCGTGGGCTGCGGCTTCAAGGCGGAGATGAAGGGCAGCACCGTCGTCCGCATGGTCCCGTGGAAGGACGGCAAGGCCAACGAGGGCCACGCCTGCGTCAAGGGCCGCTTCGCCTGGGGCTATGCCACGCACAAGGACCGCATCACCAAGCCGATGATCCGCGCCCGCATCACGGACCCGTGGCGCGAGGTGAGCTGGGACGAGGCCATCAGCTACGCCGCCTCGGAGTTCAAGCGCATCCAGGCCCAGCACGGCCGCGAGTCGGTGGGCGGCATCACCTCCAGCCGCTGCACCAACGAGGAGGCCTACCTGGTGCAGAAGCTCATCCGCGCGGCCTTCGGCAACAACAACGTCGACACCTGCGCGCGCGTGTGCCACTCGCCCACCGGCTACGGCCTGGGGCAGACCTTCGGCACCTCGGCCGGCACGCAGACCTTCAAGTCGGTGCAGGACGCCGACGTGATCCTGGTTATCGGCGCCAACCCGTCCGACGCGCACCCGGTGTTCGCCTCGCGCATGAAGCGCCGGCTGCGCCAGGGCGCGCGGCTGATCGTGGCCGATCCGCGCCGGACGGACCTCGTCGGCTCGCCGCACGTCAAGGCCCAGCACCACTTGGCGCTGCGGCCCGGCACCAACGTGGCGCTGATCACGGCCCTGGCGCACGTGGTCGTGGCCGAGGGCCTGGTGAACGAGGCCTACGTGGCCGAGCGCTGCGACACCAAGAGCTTCAACGAGTGGCGCGCGTTCGTGGCGCAGGCGGCGCACTCGCCGGAGGCGACCGAGGGCATCACCGGCGTGCCGGCGGCCGAGGTGCGCGCCGCAGCGCGGCTGTACGCGTCGGGGCCCAACTCGGCCATCTACTACGGCCTGGGCGTGACCGAGCACGCGCAGGGCTCGACCATGGTGATCGGCATCGCCAACTTCGCCATGGCCTGCGGCATGGTGGGCCGCGAGGGCGTGGGCGTGAACCCGCTGCGCGGCCAGAACAACGTGCAGGGTTGCTGCGACATGGGCAGCTTCCCGCACGAGCTGCCGGGCTACCGGCACATCAGCGACACCACGGTGCGCACGCAGTTCGAGGCTGCCTGGGGCGTGGCGCTGGACCCGGAGCCGGGCCTGCGCATCCCGAACATGTTCGAGGCGGCCATCGGCGGCAGCTTCAAGGGCCTGTACTGCCAGGGCGAGGACATCGCGCAGTCCGACCCCAACACGCAGCACGTGTCGCAGGCGCTGGAAGCGATGGAATGCATCGTGGTGCAGGACATCTTCCTCAACGAGACGGCCAAGTTCGCGCACGTGCTGCTGCCGGGCAGCTCCTTCCTGGAGAAGGACGGCACCTTCACCAACGCCGAGCGCCGCATCTCGCGCGTGCGCCAGGTCATGCCGCCGCTGGCCGGGATGGCGGACTGGGAGGTGACGGTGAAGCTGGCCAACGCGCTGGGCTACCCGATGCACTACAGGCATCCCGAGCAGGTGATGCAGGAGATCGCGCTGCTCACGCCGTGTTTCCGCGGCGTGAGCTACGAGAAGATCGAGCGCCTGGGCAGCGTGCAGTGGCCCTGCAACGAGGGCACCGAGGAGGCCGGCACCGCCACCATGCACATCGAGGGCTTCGTGCGCGGCAAGGGCCGTTTCTTCAACACCCAGTACGTGCCCACGGACGAGAAGGTCACGCGCAAGTTCCCGCTGCTGCTGACCACGGGGCGCATCCTGTCGCAATACAACGTGGGCGCGCAGACGCGGCGCACGGCCAACAACCAGTGGCACGACGAGGACCGGCTGGACATCCATCCGCACGATGCGGAGGAGCGCGGCATCCGCGACGGCGACTGGGTGGGCATCAGCAGCCGCGCCGGGCAGACGGTGCAGCGCGCCCGCGTCACCGACCGCATGCAGCCGGGCGTGGTGTGGACCACCTTCCATTTCCCGGAGTCGGGCGCCAACGTCATCACCACCGACAGCTCCGACTGGGCCACCAACTGTCCGGAGTACAAGGTGACGGCGGTGCAGGTGACCAAGGTGATGCAGCCGTCCACCTGGCAAACGGAGTACGCGGAGTTCAACCGCGAGCAGCTGGCGTTGCTGGAGCAGGCGCGCACGGCGGAAACGGCGGCGGGCCGATGAAGCCGGTGGATGCGCCGCTGGTGCCCGCCGGCGTGCGCCAGGCCCGCGTGGTGGCCCACCGCGACGGCACCGTGCTGGCGCAGCCGGACTGGCTGGCCGAGGAGGTGCCGGTGGCGCTGGTGTTCAACGGCGTGTCGCATGCCGTGATGCTGGCCAGCCCGGCGGACCTGGAGGACTTCGC
>NZ_KE387214.1:0-81491 GCF_000430725.1 Azohydromonas australica DSM 1124 | reverse complement strand
TCTGCATCACCAGCCGCGCCAGCTTCGAGATGGTGCAGAAGTGCGCCCGCGCCGGCGTCGCGGCGCTGGCGGCGGTGTCCGCGCCGACGGCACTGGCGGTGGAGACGGCCGCCGGCTGCGGCCTGCTGCTGATGGGCTTCGTGCGCGGCGAGGACCTGGTGGCCTACACGGGCGCCAACCGGCTCGGCCTGCAAGCGGCCGACGAGATTGCTTTTTCAACCAAGATCTGACATGGACGTTCACAACCTCGTGCACATGGCCAACCGCATTGGCGACTTCTTCCAGGCCATGCCCGACCGCGAAGAGGCCGTCGAGGGCATCGCTGAGCACCTGCGCAAGTTCTGGGAGCCGCGCATGCGCCGGCTGATGCTGGAGCACGTGGACCAAGCCGGCACCGCGGCGCTGCATCCGCTAATGGCACAGGCTGTTCAGGAGCAACGGGCGTCGCTTCTGTGACTGCTGGCCATGTTTGAGGATCGATAGCCTGACAGTAGGCCGGCGATAGCTCGCACTGGGCGGGGTGTAGCGCGGTCGTGGCCCGGCAAACCCGGTTCAACCTCGGACGGTGCGGCCTTTTGCGCTGTGTGCAGTGCTTGGCCACGTCAGCACAACGTTCCGGTGTCGCTGGAGCGGCATGTCGTCGGCGCGAGCGTTCGGTGGGCCTCAACAGCCTTGGCTGGCATCGCGTCCCCGGCACGACGCTCGATCCTGCGGTTGCCGATGCGCACGTCCTTGCGCTGGATCTCGTCCTCGTTGTGCAGCGTGGCATCGGTTACCGTGGTGCGCCCACGAACACCGGCTCCAGCCGCGCCTGTGCCGTACACGCCTTGATGAAGCCCTGCCGAGCACAGTGCAGGGTAAGAGCCGCATGCTGCTCAACTTGCTTAACCTGCACGAAGCACATACTGGCTTGGCTCACAGCCTCACGAAAATCGCGCGCAGCGCCCGCTGGCCGACGCAGTAGTGGGCGCTTGTGGACGCCTCCATACCGATCAGGCAAGGCGGTACGTTGGCGAAAACTCCAGCAGCTGTATCGCGAGCACCAAACAGTCTAGTGCCATTCTTGATAATTGATCCGAATGTACTGAAGGCGCCGTTTGATTATTGGGGAAATGGGTCAACGATGACTAAATCGACTAGATCGTAGATTTAGCCTTTTATTGACTGTGCATCTAACTATGATGCATGAATGATTTCACGACGATACAGGCAGAGCACATGCTATTGAAGGGGGTGTCGTGAAACGAATGGTTCCATAAATGGAAAAGACGACATGTGGGCCCAGTCGTGGCAGCAGACAAGTCTGCTTTTGTCGCTGCATCAGCATGAGCAGCATCGAACAGTTGCTCCAGTCTTGCCACCTTGAGCCTTTAGTGCAGCCCTTTGTGCCGGGCATGTCATCGGCACTGGCGAAACCGGTCCAGGAAGCCAAGTGCAGCCATTTCAAGGCGTTATGCGATTCGCTATGCCAAAAGGGAATATTTCATATGCGCTCGCTTGGATTTCATCCAACCACTTTTGATCTGAGCATTGAGCTAGTTGCTTTGAACAAATTTGGAGTGAAACATGGCCAAGATGAAGGCGGCGATGGCCGCGGTGCTGGTGATGGAGAAAGAAGGCGTGAGCCAGGCCTTCGGCGTGCCGGGCGCGGCGATCAACCCGCTGTACGCGGCGCTGCGTGAGCGCGGCGGCATCAGCCACGTGCTGGCGCGCCACGTCGAGGCCGCCTCGCACATGGCCGAGGGCTACACCCGGGCCCGCGCCGGCAACATCGGCGTTTGCATCGGCACCTCCGGCCCTGCGGGCACCGACATGATCACCGGGCTGTACTCGGCCGGCGCCGACTCCATCCCCATCCTGTGCATCACCGGCCAGGCGCCGCGCGCCCGGCTGTACAAGGAAGACTTCCAGGCCGTGGACATCGAGTCCATCGCCAAGCCGGTGACCAAGTGGGCCGTCACGGTGCGTGAGCCCGCGCAGGTGCCGCGCGCGTTCCAGCAGGCCTTCCACCTCATGCGCTCGGGCCGCCCGGGTCCGGTGCTGATCGACCTGCCCTTCGACGTGCAGATGGCCGAGATCGAGTTCGACATCGACACCTACGAGCCGCTGCCCGTGTACAAGCCCGCCGCGTCGCGCAAGCAGATCGACAAGGCGCTGGACATGCTGCTGGCCAGCGAGAAGCCGCTGATCGTCGCCGGCGGCGGCATCATCAACGCCGATGCCTCGAACCTGCTGGTCGAGCTGGCCGAGACGCTGGGCGTGCCGGTGATCCCCACGCTCATGGGCTGGGGCTCTATTCCGGACGACCATCCGCTGATGGCCGGCATGGTGGGCCTGCAGACCAGCCACCGTTACGGCAACGCCACCATGCTCGCCAGCGACTTCGTGCTGGGCATCGGCAACCGCTGGGCGAACCGGCACACGGGCTCGGTCGACGTCTACACCAAGGGCCGCACCTTCGTGCACGTGGACATCGAGCCCACGCAGATCGGCCGCGTGTTCATGCCCGACTTCGGCATCGTCTCGGACGCCAAGGCGGCGCTGGAGCTGTTCGTGCAGGCCGCGAAGGAGCGCAAGGCCGCGGGCACGCTCAAGTCCTATGACGACTGGGCCTTCCGCTGCGCCGAGCGCAAGCGCCTGATGCACCGCAAGAGCCACTACGAGCAGACGCCGATCAAGCCGATGCGCGTGTATGAGGAAATGAATGCCGTGTTCCCGCGCGACACGATCTACGTCTCCACCATCGGCCTGTCGCAGATCGCGGGCGCGCAGTTCCTGCATGTGTACGGGCCGCGCCAGTGGATCAACTGCGGTCAGGCCGGCCCGCTGGGCTGGACCATTCCCGCCGCGCTGGGCGTGGTGGCCGCGGACCCGACGCGCACCGTCGTGGGCCTGTCGGGCGACTACGACTTCCAGTTCCTGATCGAGGAGCTGGCGGTGGGCGCGCAGTTCCGGCTGCCCTACGTGCAGGTGCTGGTCAACAACTCGTACCTGGGTCTGATCCGTCAAGCGCAACGTGGCTTTGACATGGACTACTGCGTGCAGCTCTCCTTCGAGAACCAGAACATGCCCGAGGAAGCCGGCGAGCTGCGCGGCTACGGCGTGGACCACGTGACGGTGGTCGAGGGCCTGGGCTGCAAGGCGCTGCGCGTGACCGACCCCGAGAAGATCGGCGAGACGCTGAAGCAGGCGCACGCCATGGCGCTGGAGCACCGCGTGCCGGTGGTGGTGGAGTGCATCCTGGAGCGGGTGACCAACATCGCCATGGGCGTGGAGATCAACGCCGTCAATGAGTTCGAGTCCATCGACTGCCGCCACCCCGAGGGCACCAAGGGGCTGGAGCTTGCCGGGCTGCTGGATTAAAAGATTCTTCTTGCCTATCTCTAGGTCACCATCAGCGGCCGTGCGGTGGTGAACCTAGACAAGATGGACGCTCATCCTTTCGTGCAGTGCAACACCTACCAGGCACGGCGCGCGAAATCGCTGCCATATATGGCCCGCATTCACTCTTCGGCAAACCTGGCTACAACGAACGCACATTGCACGGCTGAACCAAAAGTATCCGCTTCAGCACATTAGTCATCGGCGTGGTGCCGAGCCAATTGGTTGCGAATGTTGACTGATCACCACCCGATCCAGATTCACTGCATCGCACGCCGAGCATCCAAATTTCACAGGAGCAATATATGACCTCTTTACCTCTGAAGGTCGGCTTCGTAGGCCCTGGCATCATGGGTGCGCCCATTTGCGGTCACCTCATCAGGGCTGGACACCAGTTGTTCGTGTACGCACATGGCAAGGTGCCGCGAGAGATGGCCGAAAGTTCAGCCACCCAATGCACCAGCGTGCGCGGTGTGGCACAACGTGCGGACATCATTTTCACCTTGATGCCGGACACGTCGGATGTGGAGTCTGTATTGTTTGATGAGAAAGGACTGGCTTCTGGTTTAAAGGCGGGCAAAGTGGTGGTGGATCTGAGCAGTATCTGCCCGATCAAAACCAAGCGGTTCGCCCAGCGTCTCAATGAGATTGGTGTGGATTACCTGGACGCGCCAGCGTACGGTGACGAGATGGCTGCCAAGGTCGCCAGTCTTACTTTCACGGTGGGAGGCCCGCAGCAGACCTTTAGCCGTGTTAAACCTTTGCTCGAGCTGATGGGTAAAAACATCACGCTGGTGGGGAGCAACGGCGACGGGCAGATCACCAAGGTTGCACACGATATCCTCGTCGCGCTCAACATTGCTGCTGTGGGCGAGGCGCTGGTTTTCGCTAGCAAGGCCGGTGCTAGCCCGGCCAGGGTACGTCAGGCACTGATGGGTGGTTTCGCCGCCAGCCGAATCTTGGACGTGTACGGCGAGCGCATGATCGAGCGCGCCTTTGAGGCGGGAATCTTTATCGATCGGCACCAGAAAGAATTGAACTTGGCGCTGGAGAGTGCGCGCAGTTTGAGCGTAGCGTTGCCTGGCACGGCCAGTGCCGCACAGCTGATGCAGGGCGGCACCGCGCATGGTCTTGCGAACCAGGATCAATCAACCTTGATTCACATACTGAAATCATTAACCAACCGTGAAGCCGCGTCCCAGGGTTGGTCTGATTGCGGCAGAGGTTGAGCTCAAGAATCACTTTCGCAAGATTGTCAGGACCTTGTGGTCCGCCGATCACACACGTTCAAGCGCCACCAAGATGATTCGACGCAGGCCTCCAGTTTAAATCAGCGCGGCCGTATATTCGCTCACCGCCTTATAAGGCTCTTCGCTGCTGCTGTCATTGACCTTGCGGTTGCTCTTGAGCAGGCAGGCAGTAGAAAATCTCGTCTGAGGCGTGGATGTGTTTCATCAGCTCCTTGGTGGCGTACCAGGAATCCATCAGCACGGTGCGAAAGCGCAGTTTCTTGCTGTGGATAGCGTTATCGAACATCTCCTTGGTATGGGCCAGTTTGGTCTTATGATCTTCGTCGGGTGCGTAGACGCGCCAGTCGATGACCCAATAGTGCCCCATCCTTAAATTGACGTACAGGCAGTTGACCACGCCGATGCCTTTGATCAAGCGATGGGCGTTGCCGCTGTACTGCAGACGCACCAAATCGATCTTGTGGGCGTGATTCTTGTCCAAGACGCTACAACCGAAAATCAAGTAAGCGTTATCGTCATATTCGATAACGTCTTTGACGCTATTCCAAAATTCTGCAGGAGTCACATTGTCATCCTGCAAGTAGCGGTTGCTGGCGTCATGAGAGAAGTACGGATGATGGTCTGCGAAATAGGTTTGTGTGTAATTGATATGACTGGATAGGGTGAACTGACAGTAATCACGACGAGTTGGCTTCACAGAAATCCTCGCGCATGAATGGACCTTCGATTTTACCCAGTCAAAAAACAGGATCAAAAAATATTATGAATTTACTTTTGCGTTAGTCCTGTTCATTTCTGGGCAAAATCGTCCTGCCCATTCTTATCTAACTCCTAGAGCAATGCGGCAGTACCGTAATAAAATTTCGTCGCTGATCTGATGGTATAGACAAGAAGAAGTCCGAACAAAATCTCGGCTATCAATATGGGGAAATTTCACTTGCAGGCCTTGCCATTCGGCGAGAGGCATTTTTGGGCCATTTTTCCTAAAAAGGATGACAGCCCCAGATGGGGCTGTTCATCGTGCAGCGCTTGGTGGGCATTAAGCAGGGGCGCTTATGCTGTGCAGCATGCCCCCGCTTCGCAACACCGGCTTACATGGCCTTTATTTTTCTGCCTGCAGCGGCTTGCGCACACCGAGCTTGCGCAGGTGCTGCTTGATTCTGTAGGTGACGGGACCAAGTGCAGTTGCAGGCTCCTCATCCGCTGACGGTTCTTTGTACGAAAGAGGTGTAAGCCCCTTGAAATCTGAGGGCAGCTTCACATCCTCCCCGCTGGGAACAAGCAGCAACGTACGCGCGCGTCCGAGCCTAGACATGAAAAAGCCAAGCTCGAAAATGACGTTGTCACGGGGGGCACTCGATTGACGGTCGCGCGAGCGGATCAAGTCGTCAGGCTGTGCGATGGCGATACCAAAGTCCGACTCGCTGACTGCGCGCTCCAGCGCCTCAATGGGATATCCACCGGGCGAGAAGATATGGTCGTCGCTCCAGACCTGGACTATGGCATCTTCGCGCTGGAGCCCGGCACGAATGCATTCGGCAATGTCCAGTGCCTCGGACGAGCAGATGAAAAAGACCCTCGGTTTGGCATTCGGGCGGTTGATGAACTGATTGCGCTGCTCCAAACGACCGGAGAGCTCAATGGCAAGCAGCCGCCAGATGCTTGGGTGCTTATGTCCGATTGCGTCAAGAGTCTCGTGCGAAACTTTTAGAGCAACTGTCGGTTCATTGGCTTGTATTGTTGCCGCACGCGTGATTTCAGCATTGATTGCTGACATCTCTCCGACCGTAACGTTTTTCTCTCGAGGGTAAAGCCTAGCATCCTTCACAATCACATGTACCTTGCCAGCGAGCAAGAAATACATGTCGCGGTCGCTGTCACCCTCAACGATCAGATTTTGGCCGGGAGCGAACTCAACCAACTCCCCAGCATTTGCGAAGGCTGTCGCTACGTCAGTATCGCCTTGAACGATCTTCTGCGCCCTAAGAGCGTTGATCAGTGTCGATTGGCTCTCAAATCGTTGCTTTAGACTCATTATCTACCTCACTTGGATACGCGCGCGGGTTCATCCCGCCACAGGAGCGTTGACTTCAATAGGTGCCTCCATCCGCTCACCGGCTTGCAGAGGGCTTCGGCGTTCGAGGCTGAGAGACCGGCTTGAATCGGAGGACGCCCGCGGCGGAACGCGTGCGCTGTTCCTTCGATCTTGCCGTCCCGGGACAACTTCACCACAAGCAAGGCCAAGAAATTCGCTTGCTGATCTGGATCCTCAGCAAGCCCTTGCATCTGCAGAAAGTCGGTAGAACTCGGCCATGCCGGGAAACTTGGATGTGAATGCCATTCGCCGAGGTAGTTAAAACGCTCGTAGTTGTGCCCGGTTCGCTTGAAAAAGTGCTGCATGAATCGGTCATGCGACGTTGAACTCCGCGAGAAATTTGCAAAGCTGCCATCCCGCTGCACTGAAAGGTCGAGTACAAGGAAGTGCCCGTTGCCCAAGGCTTCCCCTGCGAGCACACCGCCAATCTCATTGGAACCGGCTTTGCGTAGCTCGCGCCAGAGTTTTGCCATACAGGCTTGACTAAGAACAACGTCAATCACGTCATAAATCCCTGACTCACACGTAGCGCGACCATGCCAAAGGCACCCTGCTCAGTACGGCCGACAATGGACTGGCGCGTAAGCCAACTTTCGTCGAGACTGTTGCGGTGCGAGGAGGGCCCACCAAGGTCGATAGGGTGTGTGTCGAATGCACCGGAAAAAATCCAGGCTTCCCGCAGGCCGATCATATACGCTGAGTGTTCATACTCGGATGACGCCTCATTCGCCATCGTGTCGATCACAAACCGAGCGAAGTGGGCCGCAACCACAGATACATCGGCATCATCGGCAACCATGGGCTCTTCATTTGGGCCAGCGATCCCATAGTCGATCAAGACCCTAGGCGGCTCTGGAAACGCAGGGTTGGCGCACCAACGGTCAATGGCATCGCGTGCTGCTTGCGCAGCGGGATCCAGCCCCGGCCGGCTACGGGCGATGAGCCCACCAAATCCTCCGCCGAAGACTCGCGCCCATGCCATTGGCTTGCGATGGTCCTCAGCAACGGCGGCGGCGTAGTTGAACGCCCTAGCGCTACCAGTGGCCTCAACGATGAAGTCGCAAAAGGACATACCTCTAAGAGCCGTATTCAGGAAAATTCCTGCCTCCTGGTCACCAAGATTTTGTCGAACGATGTCAACATGGATGCCAGAGGCAACCATCTCAAGCCGCTCCTTCAATCCTTCAACCTTGTGTGCGCCAACACTGCGCCAATCAAGGTCGTTGCGAACTAGGTTGCCAGCGCACAGGATGTCACCGTCGATCAACAAAAAGTTGCGAACACCTGCACGTGCCAGAGTCGTTGCTACCTTGCTGCCAACCGAGCCTCCACCTAGGACGGCCACCCTCTTCCCTAGCAAGCGTGCGTTGGCCAGTGGGAGACGCTGCGCACCGTCATCGACGTCTACGACCGCAACAGCGGATACTGTGTCGTCTTCTTCAGAGAGGTGAAATGCCTGAAGTCCGGATGGCAGAGACAGGACGAGCAGACGCGAGCCGTGGAGCGGTTTATCTGCAAACAGACGCCAAAGCGCCGCGGAGCCCAAGTCGCTTGCATTGGCCACCAGCGGCAATCGCTCGTCATCGTCTCTTAGCGACATAGCCACCCCGTCTTGGAATGCGAGGCAGACAAGCGGTTGCGGCAGATCTGGATCAGTCCAAATACTACCGTCTTCAAGATTCAGTTGCGTCAATCTCCAAACACTAGACTTAGCGAAAACAGATAACTGAAACTTAGCCATGCAGGGGGTGCCTAGCGACGTAAGCCGCTGGGTCAAGCCCTTTGTTTGAACCAGACGTCGAAATGTAAATCGCAGGCTTTGCGCTTGTGTCAAGCCATGCGCCGATGCTACCTGCCGTTCGTGTCCAGTGTCGTCGATGTGTGCCTCCTCGTACAAAAGCCGGTACGCGCTTTTCACCATGTCGGCGCCGGTGTAATAGGGCAGCCAGTTGTCCGCACGTATCTCCAAGCAGAGCTCTCCGCCAGGCCCGTATTGGTGGCGTGACCACCGTTCACCGGCTTCCCGTGGCACTACCATAGGTGGCGCGAACGGGAAGACGTCAGGATAGTTCACCCATACGCGCCTAACATACCCGCCGACCATCATGTCAATGGCGGCCCGCAAAGTCCCGGACTCACAGTCGATGCTCCATTCAGTGCTCAGCATCCAGGGTGCGTCGCACAGCTGGGTCAAAGCTTGCATTTCGCCAGTAAGCCGGTCCCGACGCAGCACGAACCACATTACGCAAATCCGGCTGGAGTCTTGGACGGCGTCGCCGCGCGAGCAGGGAAAGTGAAGCCGGATACCGCGGCGGCGGCCGGCGCTGCGGTAGCCTGACGTAGCAACCCGCCGCCAGCCACAGCAGCTCGCTTGGCTACCACATTTTCTGCTTCGAGAGCGTTGACGGCTTCGTCATAATCAAAACCGCTCCGGCGCCGGTTGGGGTTGAAAAGCGTCTTGAAGGCCATCGGCGCCTGCGCGTACAACTCTGCGCCGACGGACGTTTCCCCACTTTCGCAGCGCAACTGCTGGCGTTCGGACTCGCGGACCGAACGGCTGATGCAGCAGCGAATCATTTCGCCCTTGACACCGAGGCGAGTTATTGCAATGGGGCCGTACTCAAGCCCGATTTGCAAGCCAAGGTTTCCAACATCAATCTCCTCCTCGGTCAACAGACGGAGTGCGAGGTCGAAGCTGCTGCGCAGGGCGGCAGCACATAGCATGGCATTTTTGGCTGTTTCATTGCCGTCGGTAGTCGGTGCGGTGCCTTCCACCATCACGCCGTGGACACAGTCGCCGATGAAGCGAATTTTGCGGCCAGCGAAATTTTGGTAGAGCACACAGTCCATCTCAGCGCGCAATACATGAAGCGTACGAACTACGTCCTTGGCCTTCTCGTCGTCATTGACGCGGCCTGCAACGTAAGCAGTGAAGCCGTCGATGTCAGCGTAGACCGACGCCGCCTCTTGGCGCCGAGAGTTTTTCGGTGTCAAAACTTCCAAGTCTAAGTCCGCAAATGGTGGCGTGTGCCTTGAAAACACAAAGCTGCCAATTGGGTTCTTATTCAGATCATCTTTCCAGTCGCTGACCACGTCGTCAGCCGAGATGCCGAGTTCGGCCTCTTCCTGAGAAGTCTCAATTTGGCTGGCCTTGAGGGGCGTGACGTCCTCATTGGAAACAGCATCCCAACCCACCGTGGCGCGCGCGGTGTTGGTCATGAAGATGCCTTCCTTCGTGCCGCCACCGGAACGCTTCGCAGCCAAATTGGCCGGCTCCCCAAGAAACAACGGCTCCCGATTGCCGCGGCGGCCGTTGTTGACGGCCAGCGCCTGTCACTTTCCGCCGTATAGGCGCCACGGCGTTTTCGGCGTCATGGAGCCACGCGGTTTCCGCCGTAATGGAGCCACTTCGTTTTCGGCATATAGGAGCCACCCAGGGCTGACGGACACCTCGATCTGAGCCCGGCCGCGTCGGTGCTGAAGTGCGTGCCACACCAGGCACGCATGGAGGCAGCGATGGGCCGAAGGAGGTTCGAGATGTTCCAGTACCGATCCGTGCTGGCGCAGATCCGGCGCGGCGCATCCGACCGGGAGCTCGCACGCAGCCACACCATGGGGCGGCGCAAGCTGGCGCAGTTCCGGGCGTTGGCCGCCGTGCAGGGCTGGCTCGACGCCGAGGCGCCGCTGCCGGACGAGGCGCAGATCGCCGCGGCGCTGGAGCCGGCGAAGCAGGCTGCCAGCACTGTCTCGAGCCTGGAGTCGCACCGCCAGCGCATCCAGGAGTGGCTGGAGCAGTCGGTGCCCGCCACCGCGATCCTGGCGGCGCTCAAGCGCAACCACGGCTACCCGGGCAGCTACTCCTCGCTGTACCGGATGATCGTCTCCATCCGCGGCGAGACGCCGCCGGCGGCCACCGTGCCGCTGGCGTTCGCGCCGGGCGAGGCGGCGCAGGTGGACTTCGGCGCCGGCCCGAAGCTGCTGCACCCCGACGGCAGCGTGCGGCGCACCTGGGCGTTCGTGATGACGCTGTGCTTCAGCCGCCACCAGTACGTCGAGTTCGTCTGGGACCAGACGGTGGCGACCTGGCTGGGCTGCCACCGCCGCGCCTTCGAGTGGTTCACGGCCGTGCCCAGGCGGCTGGTCATCGACAACGCCAAGTGCGCCATCAGCAAGGCCTGCATCCATGACCCAGTGGTGCAGCGGGCCTACGCCGAGTGCGCCGAAGGCTGGGGCTTCCGGATCGATCCATGCCCCCCAGGCGACCCGCCCAAGAAGGGCGTCGTCGAGGCCGGAGTCAAATACCTGAAGGTCAACTTCCTGCCGCTGCGCGAGTTCCGCGACCTGGCCGACCTGAACGCACAGGCCGGCCGCTGGGTGATGGACGAGGCCGGCCAGCGCGTGCACGGCACCACGCGCCAGAAGCCGCTGACGCTGTTCGAGCTGGACCGGGCGCACATGCTGGAATTGCCCGCCGTCGCGCCCGACCTCGGCACCTGGCACCGGGTCACGGTGCACCGCGACTGCCACGTCGCCCACGAGCGGGCGCTGTACTCGGTGCCGTTCACGCTGGTGGGCAAGACGCTGTGGCTGCGCGCCACCGACACGGCGGTGTTCGTCTACCACGAGCACCAACTGGTGGCCACGCACCGGCGCGCGCAGCGCCCGGGCGAGCGCGTGAGCGTGCGCGACCACTTCCCGCCCGAGGCGCAGCTCTTCTTCGCCCACGACCGCGCCTGGTGCCTGGAGCAGGCGCGCGAGGTCGGCACCGCGTGCGCCGAGCTCATCGAGCAGATGCTCACCGACCGGATCCTTGAGCGGCTGCGCGCCGCCCAGGGCGTGCTGCGCATGCGCGACACCTACGGCGCCGAGCGGCTCGAAGCCGCGTGCGCGCGGGCGCTGCTGCATGCCAGCCCCTTCTACCGCACGGTCAAGACCATCCTGGCCGGCGGCTACGACCGACAGCCGCTGAGCGTGGCCGAGCTCGGCCACGTGCACGCGCCCGGCGCGCGCTTCGTGCGCAGCGCACAGCTGCTGTTCGACCCCGACGCTCCGCGTCACTGACCCACCTGGAGTGCTTGCCATGAACCCCATGCCAGTACTGAGCCCGCACCTGAAGCAGCTGCGCCTGTCGGGCATCCTCGACTCGCTGGAGGCCCGTAACCGCCAGGCCATCGAGTCCAAGCTCGCCTACACGGGGTGGACGGACTCCTTGTGCAAAAAGGTGCGCTTGTGGTTACGTCCAGTTGCTTTCGAGCTATTTAGGGTTATTACTTATTTCTCGGCTCAGACTGAGTTGGCCCCGAAACACCAGCCATGGTCTGAACCAGCTGATGACCGATGGCGGCCCCCACTTTCACCCAGTAGAGTCGGCACCCCACTTCCTGCGCCGAGGCAGCGATGTCCGCATTTGCCGATCGCTTCGTTGGATGCGACTGCCTGCCGGGGCGGCTGAGCGATTTCGACCGGGAGCATTTCTTCTCGCTCACCAAGGCCGACGTCGAGGCTGTGAAGGAGCAGTTCCGGGAGGGGCACCAGCTGGCCGCGGCGTTGATGGTGCTGTTCATGCGTGTGGCCGGTCGTCCGTTGGATGGCTTCACCGTCCTGCCGCGCAACCTGCTGCGCTACGCGGCCGGCGCCCTCGGCGTGGCGGCCCCGTCCATCGCCAGCCTGCGATCCACCTATCGGCGCAAGCAGACCCTTTTCGCTCACCAGCGTTGGGCCAAGGAATACCTCGGCCTCACCGCGCTCGAACCCGCGCAGGAGCAAAACCTCGTGTCGGCGCTGGAGGTACAGGCGCAGGATGCCGCGCACACCGACGATCTGGTGCAGGCGGCCAGGCACTGGCTGTTCACCCGCCGCATCCTGATTCCGTCGAGCCGCCGGCTGCTGGACTGGGCGCGCGATGCCTTCGCAAAAATCGAGACGCAGATCGTGATCTGCGTGGCCGATGCCGTGGGCCGCGCGAAGGCTGCGAAGCTGCTGCTGGCTGTCCACGCTCCGCGGCCCGGCACGGACGTGAGCCGCATCGAATGGCTCAAGACGCCGCCCAGGCGCCACAGTCCCACCACGCTGGCCGAGACGATGGAGAAGGTGCGCTACCTCAAGGGCCTTGGCGTGCACGAATGGGATCTCTCCGGCGTTGTGCTGGCACGGCAACAGGCCTACGCGCGACAGATCCAGGCCCGCCGGCCCTACCGGTCCCGCGACATCAAGCTCGCCGCGCAGCTCGTCGAGGTGGTGTGCTTTCTGCGGGTGACGCTGCTGGAGCTCACCGACGCGGCGCTGCATTTGGCCAGCCGGCGCGCACAGCAGCTTGTGCGCTCGGCGGCCGAGCGTGCCCGCACCCGGCACGCCCAGGAAAGTGCGAGCCAACTGCGGCAGGCCGCCCTGGCCAAGGCGGTGCTGCACGACGGCGCCAAGTCCTGGGAGGAACGCGTGCTGCAGGCGCAGGAGCTGCTGGCTGCGGTCGGCGATGCCGTGCCGGTCAGCTTCGCATCGCGGGTACGCAAGGCTTTGGCCGAGGACTCGACCCGTGTCCATGCCTGTCTCGACGTGCTCTCAAGCCTGGAGTTCCAGGGAGGGTCCAAGGACGCCGGGTTCACACAATGGCAGGCGTGGACAGCGCTGCGTGCCCGTCCTGGCCACAAGGACGGCGGGCGCGACGAGCTGCCGGACGTTGGAGCGGCATGGAGAAGCCTGGTTCACCAGCGGGACCGCAAGGCCGGCTGGCGGGCCTTCGAAGCCAGCACGATGCTGGCACTGCGGCGCAGCCTGCGGCGCGGCTCGGTATGGATCGACCATTCCTTGAGCTTCCAGAGCCGCGAGCAGTTGCTTATCCCGCCACAGCAGTGGGCACTGCAGCAGCGCGAGCATGTGGAGCTGCTGGGCGTGCCGGAATCGTTCGACGCGCTGCTGATGCCGCTGGTGGCCGCCATCCACGCGGGCATGCAGGCCGTGGTGGAAGCTCTGCGCGTGGGCAAGGTGGAGATCGGCACGGATCGCATGCTGCATCTGCCAGCCCTTCTGGCGCTGCCCGACGACGGCGAGCCGGTGCGTACCCGTGAGGCCATCTACCAGCGCATCGGTGACGTCCAGCTGCCTGAGCTGCTTCTTGAGGTGGACGCCGCCACCAACTTCAGCGACGCGCTGCTCGGACACCGGGCAACCTCCTCGCAAGAGCTCCTTGCGGTGTACGGTGCGCTGCTGGCGCACGGCACGGACCTCGATGCCCGAGGCGTGGCGCACATGATTCCCGAGCTGGACGCCGCACAGATCCTGGTGGCCATGCGCGCCATCGAGGGCAGCGGCCGGCTGCGTCGCGCCAACGAACGCGTGGCCGAATTCCAGAGCCGCATCCCACTGGCGGCACTCTGGGGCGAAGGCGACAAGGCGTCGAGCGACATGCTCGCGCTCGATGCGTCACGGCACCTGTGGAATGCGCGCGTCGATCCACGCCGGCGCACCTACGCCGCGGGCATCTACACCCACCTGCGCGACCGCTGGGGCATCGTCTATGACCAGCCCATCGTGCTGGGCGAGCGCCAGGCAGGTGCGGCCATCGAGGGCGTCGAGCAGCACAACCGCGTCGAAGACCGCATCAGGCTGTCATTGGTTGCTTGCGATACCCACGGCTGGACGGACGCCGCCATGGGCATCGCGAAGGTTTTGGGGTTCGACCTGTGTCCGCGCCTGCGCGACCTGGCCGAGCGCAAGCTTTTCCTGCCCAGGCCGTTTCTCATTCCCGACGAATTGGACGCCGTGACGGAACGACGCGTTTCGCTCAAGGCCATCGAGCGCGGCTGGCCGGAGCTGCTGCGCCTGGGCGCGTCCATTCGCAGTGGCCGGGTGTCGGCCGCGCAGGTGATGCAGCGCTTCGGCTCGGCGGCTCGTGGCGATCCCGTGCACCGGGCTGCCGAGCATCTGGGTCGGCTGCTTCGCACGGTGTTCTTGTGTGACTATTTGGCCGTGGCGGACTTCCGGCGCGAGATCCACACGCTGCTCTCGCGCGGTGAATCTGTGCACCAGTTGCAGCGCGCGGTTTACAGCGGCCGGATCGCGCCAGAGCGAGGCCGGCGACCTGACGAACTGCGGGCGATCTCGGGTGCGCACACGCTGCTGACGAATGTGGTCCTCGCCTTCAATACCCATCGCATGAACGACGTGGTCCTCGCGCTGCGCAACAGTGGCATGCGCATCGAGGACGACTGGCTGCGGCGCATCGGGCCAGCGCATTTCGGGCACATCAACTTCCGCGGCACGATGCGTTTTGGCGTCGAACGGTACGTCGAGTCCTTGATCCAGGCACGAGGTGAGCGGTCGCCCAGTCTTCGAACAGGCCATGCCTGAGAAGCCAGCCGTGGATGGACCGGTCTGCGCTCAAGAATGGCGGCGGGCATTTGCAGTTTGTAAGCGCCTTTTTCGCACACTGGGCCCCTTGACCTTGTCACAGGGGGAAGGTTCACACTTGCTGCCATATGGAAACTACAGCCCTGTGCGCTTGACATGGGGCAACTAAACTACCGTCATGTGGCGTGTTTTCCGGATCGCGATGATGTGGCTGTTGGCCGTCGCGCTGCCCTTGCAGGGCAGCGTCGCGGCCTCGCTGCGCGTGTGCGGTCCGGGCCATGACCGCATGGCCGTGGCCGCCGCCGTCATCGGGGAACACGACCACGCGGCGCACCACCACGACGCCGTCGAGGCGCTTGCCCACGACGACGCAGCCGCCACGCAGGATCTGCACAAGAGCGCGCAGCACAAGTGCAGCGCCTGTGCAGCCTGCTGCGTCACGGCGGCGCTGCCTGCGGCCACGCTGCGTTTCGAGGCGGCTGTCGATGCCATGGCGCCGCCGACGCCACTGTTTCTCAGCGCCGTGGCGTTTCTAACGGACGGCCCGGACCGTCCACCCCGCCTCCTGTTCGCCTGACGCGCCCTTGGCGCGGGTCGTGGCTCGCCTGGCCGTCGTCTGACGGCGCAGCGGCTGCGCATCCGCCGCCACTCACGTCCTTGCCCCACCGGCTGCATTGATGCGGCCGCGCCGGGCCCGTCCAGCGAGCATCCTCATGGCCTCATGGTCCTGCACCGCCGCAGTTGCGGTGCTCATCGCCGTCCCGGCCCTGGCCGCGGCGCAAGGCGCCGCCACGCCGGCCGCGCCGCAACCCGTCTACCGCTCCACCTTCGAAGGCTATCGGGCCTTCACCGACGAACCAGTCCGCCCCTGGCGCGAGACCAACGACACCGTCGGCCGCATCGGCGGCTGGAAGGCCTACGCCCGGGAGATCCAGGCGCCTGACGCCCGGCCCGCTGCGGCCAGCGCCAGCGCACCCGTGCCCGATGCCGCCGGCGGCTCGCACTCGAACCACCACGCCCCCGCCAAGCCATGACGACGCCGTTCACGAACCACGACACGGTGCGCGCCCGGCCGCGCAAGCGCCTGGCCGTCGCCGCGCTGGCATTGCTGGCGTTGGGCGGCTGCGCCAGCACGGCCGTCCAGCAGAACCTGGGGCTCGCGCAGGACGTGGCCAGCCAGCGCCTGGGCGCGCCGCTGAAGTGGCTGACCACGGACGAGGCGCGCCAGGAGGCGCGCACTGACGTGGACCGGCTGCTGCAGCAGCCTCTGTCCGCCGACGATGCGGTGCGCATCGCGCTGGCCTACAGCCCTGGCGTGCAGGCGCTGCTGTCGGATGCGGCGGCCAGCTCCTACCAGGCAACGCAGTCGGCCCGGCTGCCCAACCCGGTCTTCGCCTTCGAGCGCCTGGTGCGCAACGAAGGCGGTGAGCGCGAGCTGGAGATCGGGCGGGCGCTGAGCTTCCCGCTGCTGGACCTGTTGCTGCTGCCGGCGCGCACGCGCATCGCCAACGCGCAGCAGCAGCAGATCCGCCTGCGCATGGCCGGCGATGTGGTGCAGGCCGCGACGCAGGCGCGCCAGGCCTGGGTGCGCGCCGTGGCGGCCGTGCAGGCGCAGGCCTACTTCGAGCAGGTCAAGGAAACCGCCGACGCGGGCGCCGAGCTCGCGCGCCGCATGCAGTCGGCCGGCAACTTTAACCGCCTGCAGCGCGCCCGCGAGCAGGTCTTCAGCGCCGAGGCCGTGGCCCAGCTGGCCCGCGCGCGGCAGGAAGCGCTGGCCAGCCGCGAGGCCCTGGTGCGTGCCCTGGGCCTCAACGATGCCCAGGCGCAGGCCCTGAAGCTGCCCGAGCGGCTGCCGGACCTGCCCGCCGCGCCGCGCGAGGAGCGCGCCGTGATGCAGGCCGCGCTCGACGAGCGCCTGGACATGCGCCAGGCCCGCGCCGAGCTGGAGTCCTCAGCCCGCTCGCAAGGCATCACGACCGTCACCAGCGTGGTGGGCGACTTCGAGCTGGGCGCCGTGCGCAACAGCGAGTCCGGCCGGCCGCACCAGCGCGGCTACGAGCTGGCGCTGCCGCTGCCGATCTTCAATGCCGGCGACGCGACGCGGGGTGCTGCCCAGGCGCGCTACATGGCGGCCGTCCACCGCACGACGCAGTTGGCCGTGGACGCGGCCTCGCAGGTGCGCGAGAGCTACGGCGGCTACCGCACCGCATTCGACCTGGCGCGCCACTGGCGCGACGAGATCGTGCCGCTGCGCAAGACCATCTCCGACGAGAACCAGCTTCGCTACAACGGCATGCTCATCGGCGTGTTCGAGCTGCTGGCCGACGCCCGCGACCAGGTCGCGGCCGTGGCCCAGGCCGTCAACACCCAGCGCGACTTCTGGCTCGCCGACGCGGCGTTGCAGTCCGCGCTCATCGGGCGTCCCGCCACCGCGGGCGTTTCCCTGCAAGCCGCCCCGGCCGCGACCGGCGGCGGCAGCGCGGGCGGCCATTGAGCGCCACCCCCGTGCCCAAGACATTTTCTGGAGTCCTTCCATGACGACGAATCGACGTCGCTTCCTGGCCGGGTCGGCCGCCGTGGCCGCCGCCTCGGTCAGCAAGGTGGCCATGGCCGCCTTGCCCGAGCCCGTGATCCAGACAAGGCCCGACACCATGCCGCCGCTCGTGCCCGGCACCGGGCGGCCCTACAACCCCGTGGTCACGCTCAACGGCTGGACCCTGCCCTGGCGCATGAAGGGCGGGGTCAAGGAATTCCACCTGGTGGCCGAGCCCGTGGAGCGCGAGATGGCGCCGGGCTTCAAGGCGCACCTGTGGGGCTACAACGGCCAGTCGCCGGGACCCACCATCGAGGTGGTCGAGGGCGACCGGGTGCGCATCTTCGTGACCAACAAGCTGCCCGAGCACACCAGCGTGCACTGGCACGGCCAGCGCCTGCCCAACGGCATGGATGGCGTCACGGGGCTGACCCAGCCCGGCATTGCGCCGGGCAAGACCTTCGTCTACGAGTTCGTGGCGCGGCGGCCCGGCACCTTCATGTACCACCCGCACGCCGACGAGATGACGCAGATGGCCATGGGCATGATGGGCTTCTGGGTCACGCACCCCAAGGCCAAGCATCCGCTCATCGACGAGGCGGACCGCGACTTCTGCTTCCTGCTCTCCGCCTACGACATCGATCCGGGCAGCTACACGCCGCGGATCATGACGATGCTGGACTTCAATCTGTGGACGTGGAACAGCCGCGTCTTCCCCGGCATCGACTCGCTCAACGTGCGCCAGGGTGACCGGGTGCGGCTGCGCATCGGCAACCTCACGATGACGAACCACCCGATGCACATCCACGGGCACGAGTTCGCCATCACCGGCACCGACGGCGGCCCCACGCCGCGCAGCACGCGCTGGCAGGAGGTGACGACCGACATCGGCGTGGGCCAGATGCGCCAGCTGGAGTTCATCGCCGACGAGGAGGGCGACTGGGCCTTCCACTGCCACAAGAGCCACCACACCATGAACGCCATGGGCCACAACGTGCCCACGATGATCGGCGTGGACCACAGCGGCGTGGCCAGGAAGATCAGCAAGCTCATCCCCGACTACATGGTCATGGGCGAGCGCGGCATGGCCGACATGGGCGAGATGACCATGCCGCTGCCCGACAACACGGTGCCGATGATGACCGGCGAGGGACCGTTCGGCGGCGTGGAGATGGGCGGCATGTTCAGCGTCATCAAGGTGCGCCGCGACCAGAAACCCGGCGACTACTCGGACCCCGGCTGGTTCAAGCACCCGGCAGGCACCGTGGCCTACGAGTGGACCGGCCAGCTCGCCGAGCCCGAGCGCTCCAGCGACGCCGGGCGCAGCGCCATGCCGCGCGCCGACAAGGGCACAGCGCCCACCGAAGTCCAGGTGCGCAAGCCCAGCGGCCATTCCGGCCACTGAGGACGCCGCACCCGTTTCCCGAATTCAGAAGTACCCCCCACATGAAACTGCAGCAACTCACGCTCGCCCTGGCCGCTGGCTTCTTCGTCGCGGGCACCGCCCTGGCGCATGAGGGCGACAGCCACGCCGCCCCGGCCACCACCACGGGCCACGCCCATGCCGACGGCCACGAACACGGCCATGGCGACACCGACGCCATCGGCGTAGCGGGCCAGCCCGACAAGGTCACGCGCACCGTCAACGTCGACATGACCGACGCCATGCGCTTCAACCCGTCGAGCGTGCGCGTCAGGCAAGGCGAGACCATTCGCTTCGTGGTGAAGAACTCGGGCCAGTTGAAGCACGAGTTCGTGCTCGGCACCGAAGCGGCCCTGAAGGAGCACTACGAGCTGATGAAGAAGTTCCCCGAGATGGAACACGCCGACCCCAACCAGATCACGGTCGCACCTGGCCAGAGTGGCGAAGTGGTCTGGCAGTTCACCAAGGCGGGCCAGGTCGATTTCGCGTGCCTGCAGCCCGGCCACTATGACGCCGGCATGAAGGGCGCCGTGAAGGTGGCTGCCGGCAAGCCGGCCAAGTCCGCCCAGGCCAGCGGCGGCCATGCCGATCGCAAGCACTGATTCCGACAGGACGCTCCAAGGAGACGAACGATGATTACTCAACGCCGCCGACTGCTCGGCACGCTGGCATTGCTGCCCTTCGTGTCGCTCGTGCACGCGGCCAATGCGCCGCTGGTCGAGGTCTGGAAGAGCCCGACCTGCGGCTGCTGCAAGGACTGGATCGCGCACCTGCAGGCCAACGGCTTCCCAACCAAGGTCAACGAGACCGGCAACACCGCGATGCGCAGTCGCTTGGGGCTCGACGTGAAGTACGGCTCGTGTCACACGGCACTCGTCGGTGGTTACGCCCTTGAAGGTCACGTACCGGCGCGCGAGATCCAGCGCCTGCTCAAGGAGCGCCCCACGGCCATCGGACTGGCCGTGCCCGGCATGCCCGTGGGCTCGCCCGGCATGGACGGCCCGGACTACGGCGGCCAGAAGGACCCCTATGACGTGCTGCTGCTGCGCAAGGACGGCACGGCCGTCACCTACCAAACCTATCGCTGAAGAAGGGACTGATCCATGAAGAAGCTCATCCTCGCCGCGCTGCTGGGCGCTGCTGGCATCCTGCCCGCGGCTGCCCAGACGTCCGACGCCGATCACGCAGCGCACCATCCCGCCGCGGCCGCGTCGGCCGCCGCAGCCGCTGACCTGACTGACGGAGAGGTGCGGCGCATCGACAAGCCCAATGGCAAGGTCACTCTCAAGCACGGCGAGATCAAGAACCTGGACATGCCGGGCATGACCATGGTGTTCCAGGTCAAGGACGCCGCGATGCTCGACGCCGTCAAGGTGGGCGACAAGGTGCGCTTCCACGTCGAGAAGCAAGGCGGCGCCTTTGTCGTCACGCAGATGCAGACCGCCCAGTGACCGCCATCAGCGGCAAGTGGCCCTGAGCCCGCGTGCCCTGCATCGCTCGCGCGAAGCGAAGGAGCCTGCGGGGCCTTCGCTTCTCCTGGGTCACGAGGGAATGCTCCGGGCCTGATTCGGGCGGCAAGGGCGCTTCACTCGCCAATATGCCTCTGAGCGGGGAACAGGTGTTGCCCCGCCAGTGGGCCGGATGACCGGCGCCTGGTCTGGAAAGGTCCATGCAAAGCCATGGAGCGCCGCTGCACCAGCGGCCGGGGAGGCTGATCAGGCCTGTGTGCGCTGCCGCATTGCCGGCGGCGTGCCTGTGTGGCTTTGTCGAAAGGTCTGATCCATGCAACCTCCTTCAATGGTTTCCTCGCTCGTGTCGCGTGCTGGCGTGGCCGCTGCCGCTTTGGCGCTGGCTCTGCCGTTTCCTGCCGTCCAGGCCCAGGAAAGCGGCCCAGGCCGCGGCCTCACGGCCACCTTCGAGGTCGATTTCCTGAAGTCGATGATCGACCACCACTACTCGGCGCTGCGCATGTCCGAGTTCGCGGCCGGGACCGACACGACGCGCAATCCCGAGCTGGGACGCTACGGCGAAGGCACGTCGCCCACGCCCGGCACCGCAGCCACGAGCCCCAAGGCGCTCTCGGGCAGCATTCGCTCCATGGCCCGCGAGGAGAACCGCGTGCAGCGCGAGGAGATCGGCAAGGCGCAGATGTTCCTGAGGACGTGGTACGGCCAGGCCCACGAGCCGCAGCTCACCGACATGGGGCGCCAGCAGATCCAGCTGCTGGAGTCCACGGCGGCCGGCGCCGAATTCGACCATACGTTCCTCGAAACCATGGCGCGGCACCACTACATGGCCGTGACCATGGCCACCGATTGCCTGGTGACCGCGGACGTCAAGCACGTCCCGCTGCAGCGCTACTGCAGCGGCATCCAGCACACGCAGATCAACGGCATCAGCGAGATGCGCGACATGCTGTGCAACCGGTTCAAGTTCTGCGACTACCAGCCGCTGCAGGGGCTGCGGGGCCGGCACACCGGCAGCGACGGCGAGCCGGGCGCCGGCGGCTGATCGACGGCGCTCACGCGCCGTGCCCCGTGCACGGACAGCCCATTGATGCCGGTCAATCAAGCCGGGGTGGGCTGCCGTAGCATCAAGGCGTCCATCCCACACGCCCGGCTTTACGCCCCCCTGCCATGCGCTTTGCGTTGCGGCCCCGCCTGAACCGCGTCATCGCCCGGCTGATGTGCTGGGTGCTGCTGTTGGGCTGGATGGCCGGTGCCGCCAACGCCTGCGTCCTGCAGGCGCCGGTGGCCGTCACGGCGGCGCACGCCGCCGCGCATGAGCACGCCGCGGGCGATGCCGGGCACCACCATCACCAAGACGCCGCTTCCGGCGCCGCCCACAGCGACGACGGGCAGGAGCACGAAGCCCTGCCCGGACAGCAGGCGTGCAAGAGCCTGTGCGACAGCGAGCAAAGCGCGGTCGCCAAGACCGGTGCGAGTGACGCGGCAGCAATGCTCCCACTGGGTGCTGTCATGACCGGCCATTGCCTGGTCCTGCCCGCTGCACTGGTGACGCGCGTGCCGCGTCCTGATGCCGCCACCCTGCCGGCGCCCCCGCCCATCCCCATCGCGTTCCTGCGGCTCACGATCTAGAGCCTGGTCTGTCGCCCGCCTGCCAGTGAGTGCGCCGCAAGGCCTGCTTCGCGGCGGGCTGCGCGCGCTGCTGCCGGCGCACCCCCAACGCACCGGCCAGCGCCCGCTGCGCATCTGATTCCCACACTTCAATCCACCTGGAGGACTTGCGCCATGGCACTTCGCCCCCTCGCTCTTGCCGCCATCCTGGCCGCGCTGTCGCTCGGCGTACACGCCCAGACCAGCCCGGAGGACCACGCCGCGCACCACCCTGACAGGGCTTCCGCGCCGGCCGCGGCTGCACCGGCGCGACGCGCGCCTGCTCCTGCCGCGGCGGCCAGCGCCAGTGCGGCAGGTGCCATGGGGATGATGGGCCAACCCGCCGGCATGGAGCAGCACATGAAAGCCATGCGCGAAATGCACGAAAAGATGGGCAAGGCGCGCACGCCCAAGGAGCGCGAGGCGCTCATGGCCGAGCACATGAAGCTCATGCAGGAAGGCATGGCCATGATGGACGGCATGAAAGGCATGGGTGGCACGGCACCCCAGGGTGCCGCCGCACCGGCCTCGGCTGCGCCTGCGGCGCGCATGCAGGCGCTGGAGCAGCGCATGGACATGATGCAGTCGATGATGCAGATGATGATGGACCGCATGCCGGCCCCTGCAACCAAGCCCTGAAGCCTGCCGCCGCACGTCGCCAACAAGGTAGCGGCGTGCGGTCGCCAGGGCCTTGACCTTCCCACGATGGGAGGGTCTAAGTTTCACCTGCAGCCGGCTCGCTGAGCCGGCGTCCAAGAAGGAGCCTGGACCATGGAAACCTCCCATCACCACGACACGTCAAGCGTCGGTCAGGGCAGCGGCACGCGGCGCAGCCCGTGGACCGTGGTCATCGTCATGCTGCTGCTCATCGGCGGCTTCTACCTGCTGCGCGAGCACTGGGGCCACGTCGCGGGGTTGTGGCCGTACCTGCTGCTGCTGGGGTGCCCGCTGATGCACCTGTTCGGCCACGGTGGTCACGGCCATGGCGGCCACGGCCACCACCAGGGGAGCTCGAACAGTGCCAACGCCTCGTCGCCCGACGGCAAGTGGTGATGCCATGGATGAGCCTGTCCACCACCACACCCACGCTGGCCACGGTGCTGCACCGGGTGCCGGGCAGGGCCATGGCCATGAGCACCATCACCACGGCGCGCAGGATGCCCTGAAGGACCCGGTGTGCGGCATGGCCGTGACCGAGGCCTCTGCGCACCACCTGGAGCATGCTGGCCGGCCCTACTGGTTCTGCAGCATCCGCTGCAAGGACAAGTTCGCCGCCGAGCCTCAGCGCTATGCCGTCGAAGCTCCGGCGCCTGCCCTTGCCCCGACCGACCCGGCGCCCGCGGGCACGATCTACACCTGCCCGATGCACCCGGAAATCAGGCAGGACCGCCCGGGCAACTGTCCCAAGTGCGGCATGGCGCTGGAGCCACTGCTGCCCGACCTCGACGCCGAAGAGCGCAACCCGGAGCTGGAGGACTTCACTCGCCGCTTCTGGTGGACGCTGCCGCTGACGGTGGTCGTGACGCTGCTGGCCATGGTCGGGCACCGCCTGGGCCTCTTTGACATGGCCACCCAGAGCTGGATCGAGCTGGCGTTGTCGGCCCCGGTAGTGCTGTGGGCGGGCTGGCCTTTCTTCGTGCGCTGGGCGCAGTCGCTGGTGAACCGCAGCCCCAACATGTGGACGCTCATCGGCACGGGCACCGGCGCCGCGTTCCTCTACAGCCTCGTGGCCACCGTGGCGCCGCAAGTCTTTCCCGAATCCTTCTTCGCCATGGGGCGTGTCGCGGTGTACTACGAGGCCGCGGCCGTGATCATCTCGCTGACCCTGTTGGGCCAGATGCTGGAGCTGCGCGCGCGCTCGCAGACCTCGGCCGCCATCAAGTCGCTGCTGGGCCTGGCGCCCAAGACGGCGCGGCGCATCCGCCCCGACGGCGGCGAGGAGGACGTGCCGCTGACACACGTGCACGTGGGCGACCTGCTGCGCGTGCGCCCGGGCGAGAAGGTGCCGGTGGACGGCGCCGTCGTCGAAGGCGCCAGCGCCGTGGACGAGTCCATGCTCACCGGCGAGCCCGTGCCCGTGAGCAAGCGCGCCGGCGACAAGCTCATTGGCGCCACGCTCAACACCAGCGGGGCCCTCGTGATGCGCTCCGAGCGGGTGGGCGCGCAGACCATGCTGTCGCAGATCGTGCAGATGGTGGCGCAGGCGCAGCGCTCCAAGGCGCCGATGCAGCGCATGGCCGACCAGGTCGCCGGTTGGTTCGTCATGGTGGTGGTGGGCATTGCGCTGCTGACCTTCTTCGCCTGGGGGCTGTTCGGGCCCGAGCCGGGCTGGGTGTTCGGCTTCATCAACGCGGTGGCCGTGCTGATCATTGCCTGCCCGTGTGCACTGGGCCTGGCCACGCCCATGTCGATCATGGTCGCCACGGGCAAGGCCGCCACGCGCGGCGTGCTGTTCCGCGACGCCGCGGCCATCGAGCGGCTGCGTGACGTGGACACGCTCATCGTGGACAAGACGGGCACGCTCACCGAAGGCAAGCCGGCGTTTGAGCGTGCCGTGCCGGCGCCGGGCTGGGACGCCGACGAGGTGCTGCGCCTGGCCGCGAGCCTGGACCAGGGCAGCGAGCACCCGCTGGCCGACGCCATCGTGGCCGCCGCGCGGCAGCGGGGCCTGGCGCTGGACAAGCCCGAGGAGTTCGAGTCGGGCAGCGGCATCGGCGTGCGCGGGCGCGTGGCCGGCCGTGCGCTGGCGCTGGGCAACACCGCGCTGATGCAGCAGCTGGGCGTGGCGGTGGAGCCGCTGGTGCCGCAGGCGGAAGGGCTGCGTGCCGAGGGTGCGAGCGTCATACACCTGGCCGTGGACGGGCAGCTCGCCGGGCTGCTGGCCGTCGCGGACCCGGTCAAGGCCAGCACGCCCGAGGCGCTGAAGACGCTGCGCGAAGCGGGCCTGCGCGTGATCATGGCCACGGGCGACGGCGTGACCACCGCCCGCGCGGTAGGCGCGCGCCTGGGCATTGACGAGGTGCACGGCGAGGTGAAGCCCGCCGACAAGCTGGCGCTGGTGGACGGCCTGCAGCGCCAGGGCAAGGTGGTGGCGATGGCCGGCGACGGCATCAACGACGCGCCGGCGCTGGCCAAGGCCGACGTGGGCCTGGCCATGGGCACGGGCACCGACGTGGCGATGAACAGCGCCGCCGTCACGCTGGTCAAGGGCGACCTGCGCGGCATTGCGCAGGCGCGCGTGATCTCGCAGGCGACGATTGCCAACATGAAGCAGAACCTGGGCTTCGCCTTCGTCTACAACGCGCTGGGCGTGCCGCTGGCCGCCGGGCTGCTGTACCCGTTCACCGGCTGGCTGCTGTCGCCCATGATCGCCGCGCTGGCCATGAGCCTGAGCTCGGTGTCGGTGGTGGGCAATGCGCTGCGGTTGCGGGGCAGCAAGGTGTGACGTGGCCCAGCCGCTGCGCCTGCGGCACCGCACCGAGGTGCTGGTCAACGCCGACGCACAGCGGCTCTTCGAGCATCTCGACGACCCGCGCCGGCTGTCCGCCCACATGGGCAAGCCCTCGGCCATGATGGCCGGCGCCGCGATGGCCCTGACCACGGATGCTGGCGGCGGGCGCTCCATCGGCTCGGTCTACCGCCTGCACGGCAAGGTGCTCGGCCTGAATCTCGACGTGAGCTCACGGGTCGAGGAGCGCGCACCGCCGCTGCGCAAGACTTGGCACACGGTGGGCGAGCCGCGGCTGCTCGTCGTGGGCCGCTACCGCATGGGCTTTGACATCGCGCCGCTGGAGCGCGGCTGCCGGCTGGGCGTCTTCATCGAATACGCCTGGCCCGAGAGCCGCCCCTGGTTGGGGAGGATCTTCGGCGCGGCATACGCGCGCTGGTGCACCCGGCGCATGGCCATTGATGCTAGAGCGGCTTTTCCTTGAGAAGTGCGTTGCTGGCGGTGTTTACGGCGTCACCGCGCTTGTGACCGGCACCTGAAACACCGGATCGGCCCCCACGCGGGCCAGCACGGTATCCAGCATTGCCCGGTCCACCGTCTCCTTCTCCAGCAGCAGTTTCGCCAACGCTTCCAGTTGCTCGCGGTGCGTCTGCAGCGTGGCCGTCACGCGCTGCTTGGCCTCGTCCAGCAGCTGTCGCACCTCGGCGTCGATGGCCTCGGCGGTGCGCTCGCTGCAGTCGCGTTGCTCCCCACCGCCCGGCACGGCCAGGAAGGCCGAGCGCGGTGCGGTCTCCCAGGTCGCCAGCCCCAGCGTCTGGCTCATGCCGTACTGCGTGACCATGTGCCGCGCCATGTCGGTGGCGCGCTGCAGGTCGTTGGCTGCGCCCGTGGAGATGTCGTTGAAGACGATCTCCTCCGCCACGCGCCCGCCCAGCAGCACGTCCAGCCGGTCCAGCAGCTCGCTCCTGCGCAGCAGATAGCGGTCCTCGGTGGGTGACTGCTGGGTGTAGCCCAGGGCCGCGATGCCGCGCGGGATGATGGAGATCTTGGCCACCCGGTCAGCCGTGGCCCGGTGCTCGGCCACCAACGCGTGGCCGGCCTCGTGGTACGCCACGAAGCGGCGCTCTTCGGGGTTCATGACGCGGTTGCGCTTCTCCAGCCCGGCCACGATGCGGTCCAGCGCCTGCTCGAAGTCATCCATGTCCACGGCGTCCTTGCCGAGCTTGGCCGCGCGCAGCGTGGCCTCGTTGACCAGGTTGGCCAGGTCCGCGCCCGCAAAGCCGGGCGTGCGCGCGGCGACGGCGTCCAGGTCCACGCCGGGTGCGAGCTTCACGCTCTTCACGTGCACATCCAGGATCTGGCGCCGGCCCTTGCGGTCGGGCTTGTCGATGGACACGTGCCTGTCGAAGCGTCCCGGGCGCAGCAGCGCCGGGTCCAGGATCTCGGGCCTGTTGGTCGCGGCCATGATGATGACGCCGCGGTTGCCGTCGAAGCCGTCCATCTCCACGAGCAGCTGGTTGAGGGTCTGCTCGTGCTCCTCGTGCCCGCCGCCGAAGCCGCCCAGCCCGCGCGCCTTGCCCAGGGCATCGAGCTCGTCAATGAAGACGATGCACGGCGCCTTGGCCGCGGCCTGCTCGAACAGGTCGCGCACGCGTGCCGCGCCCACGCCGACAAACATCTCCACGAACTCCGAGCCGCTGAGCGAGAGGAACGGCACGCGGGCCTCGCCCGCCACCGCCTTGGCCAGCAGCGTCTTGCCGGTGCCGGGCGCGCCCACGATCAGCACGCCCTTGGGAATCTTGCCGCCCAGGCGCTTGTAGCGCTCCGGGCTCTGCAGGAACTCCACCACCTCCATCAGCTCCTCGCGCGCCTCGTCGATGCCGGCCACGTCCTTGAAGGTCACGCCGGTTTCCTGCTGCATGTAGACCTTGGCCTTGCTCTTGCCGATGGACATCAGCCCGCCCGCGCCGCCGGCGCCGCCCATGCGCTTCATGAGCAGCCACCAGATGCCGAAGAACACCAGCGCCGGCGCCACCCAGGACAGCAGCATCGCGAACAGCTTGCTCTCGCGCACGCTGCCGTAGCGCACCTTGGCCGCGTCCAGGGCTGGCACCAGGCCGGGGTCGTCGATCAGCACGGTGGCGAAGCGGTGCTCGCCGCCCGCGGCCTTGAGCCGGTCCACCTTCTCCTTGGGCAGCACCTGCTCCAGCCCGTCGGTCTTGAGCGTGCCCGTGGCCATGCCGTCGGCAATCACGAGGTCCTGCAACTGCCCGCCGGCCACGGCCTGCTTGAACTCGCTGTAGCTCAGCGTGAGCGTGTGCCCCTGGCCGAGGTAGTCCTGCAGCAGCGTGATCAGGAACAGGGCGAGAAGCACGTACCAGAGCGAGAAGGTCTGTTTCTTGTCCATCGAAGCCATGCTTGGGTCTTGGTTGTCTGAAGGAGCGGGCCTGCGCCTTTGCCGGGCAGGTCTGGTGTGGGTCGTCGTGGTTCCTGGGGCGCGGGGCTTTCAGCAGCAGCCGCCGCCGTGGCCGCCATGCCGGTGCGCGGTGCCGGGCCCGTGGCGGCCGGCGCCGCCGCGCAGGTAGCGTTCGGGGTCGGACTGGAAGCGCTCCAGCGTCTCGCGCGAGGCGAAGTGGTAGACGCGCCCGCCGTGCTGAGCCGTCAAGGTGCCGTCGCCTGCTGCGGGCTCGCCGCTGACCGGGTCGGTGGACGACCAGTCCACTCCCGGGCTGGCCTGGGGATGCGGGCGGGGTGCGGCGAAGCCTCGACCCACACCGGCGCGTCGCAGCAGGAAGACCAGGGCGCCCAGCACCAGCAAGGCGACGAGCCAGTTGTCGTTGAGCCATTGCATGGCACTCTCCTTTGTCGATAGGGTGGCACGCGCTGTGTGCAGCGTACCGGTGCGGCCTCCACGGGCCCTGTCATGGCCGCGCTCCGGCAAGCCTGTTCGGGTGCTGACTCAGGTGCAGGCACACCACGATGCTGAGGAGGGCGGCGAAGAAACACCAGACGGAGATGAACCAGCGGGCGTAGGCCACGTAGGCCAGGACCGAGGAGGCGAATGCCAGCGCGCCGAACAAGCGCACCCGGCCGTGGCTCGACAGCAGCAGGCTCAGCGTCGTGGCGGCCAGGTACAGCGCCATCACGGCCGGGATGTAGAGGTGGGGCGCGTCGTACTCGATGTGCCGCCCGATCGGGCGTGCCACGATGCCGTCGCTCACCAGCGTGGCCAGCAGGTACAGCCCCACGCTCAGACCCACCGCCACCGCGGCACCCAAGGCTTTGCGCCGGGTGGCTGTGCGCTCCAGCAGCCAGGCGGCCACGGGGACGTAGATGGGCCACAGCACGTGCGAGAACAGCGAGTACAGCATCGCGGCCGCCGTGTTGAGCCGCTCCAGCGCCGGATCGAAGGTGAGCCACACCACGCCCTCGGTCAGTTGCTGGATCGCGAACAGCAGCGGTATGGCGGCGTAGGCGAGTTCCGAGCGATGCCGAACCCTGCGCAGCGTCATCACGCCGACACCGGCCAGGAAGGTGCCGGCGGCAAGGCTTGCGGTCGCCGAAAAGCACATGTCACCCCACCTGGACAGCGCGGTGTTCGCACCCGGTGCTTGCACTCATGGCGGGAACTTGTCGTCGTCCGGGCCGTCGTGCTCGCAGGCGCGCGTGTTCAGGTACAGCAGCAGCACGCAGGCGCCCACCAGCGCGTGCAGCACCCAGCCCAGGACGTGAGCGCGGTGCTCGCTCCAGAGCAGGAACAGCGCGATGACCATGAAGGCGGCAAAGATCCAGCGGCTCCAGGAGCGGGAGGCCGGCTGCAGGGGCGGGGCTTGCGACTTGTCCATGAGGGGGCCTCCTGTGGAGCGAAGAATCAGGGGAAGCGGTTGGCGCGGCAGTTTTGCGGTCAGGGCTCAAGCGCCGAGCTCCACGCTGCGGCCCAGCAGTGGCACGCTGGCCAACCAGCCCAGCTCATGGCTGATGCGCTGGCGCAGCGCGTCCGCGGCCGCCGGTTCGCCGTGCGTGACGAACACGCGCTGCGGCGGCCATGGCGCCGTGGCGAGCCACTGCACCAGCTGCGCCGCGTCCGCATGGGCCGACATGCCTTCGAGCGACGCCACTTCCGCGCGCACCGGCACGTCCTGGCCGAAGACGCGCAGCGTGCGCTCGCCCCCAGCAGCCGCGCGCCGCGCGTGCCGCCCGCCTGGTAGCCCACCAGCACGACGGTGTTGCGGGGGTCGGGCAGCCGCTGGCGCAGGTGGTGCAGCACGCGTCCGCCCGTGGCCATGCCGCTGGCCGAGACGATCACGGCCGGAAAGCGCGAGCGGCTCACGGCGCGGGACTCGTCAGCCGTGCGCACCATCTGCGCCACGCCGCACATGCCGGCGCACTCCTGCGCGGAGAGACGGTGCTCGGCGCGGTGCCGGTGGTAGATCTCCGTCATGTCGATGGCCATCGGGCTGTCGAGAAACACCGGCAGGTCCGGTATCGCGCCGCGCTGCTTGAGCCGGTAGAGCATGTACAGCAGCGTCTGGGCACGGCCCACCGCGAAGGCCGGCACGACCACGGTGCCGCCGCGCGCGGCCGTGTACGAGATCACCTCGCCCAGCGCGGCCTCGGCATCCTGGGTGGGATGCAGCCGGTCGCCGTAGGTGGACTCCACGACGATCCAGTGCGCCGGCGTCACGGGTGCGGGCGCGCGCATGAGCAGATCGTCCGGGCGCCCCACGTCGCCCGAGAACAGCAGGGTCTGGCCTTCGACGTCCAGGGCCATGGACGCCGCGCCCAGGATGTGGCCGGCGCGGTGGAAAGTGGCCTTCACGCCCGGCACGACCTGGGCCGGCGTGTCGAAGGGCAGGTGCGCCAAGCGGCGCAGCGCCAGCAGGGCGTCGTCCTCGGTGTAGAGCGGCTGCGCCGGCTCGTGCCGCGAGGTGTGGTGCCGGTTGGCGAAGGCCGCGTCCTCCTCCTGGGTGCGCCCGCTGTCGGGCAGCAGCAACGTGCACAGCTCGATCGTGGGCGGCGTGGCCAGCACCATGCCCCTGAAACCCTGGCGCACCAGCAGTGGCAGCGTGCCCGAGTGGTCCAGGTGCGCGTGCGTGAGCAGCACCGCGTCGATGTCGTGGGCGTCGAAAGGCAGCAGCTCCCAGTTCATCTCGCGCAGCGCCTTCCAGCCCTGGAACAGGCCGCAGTCGATGAGCAGCTTGTGGCCGCGGTGTTCGAGCAGGTACTTCGAGCCGGTCACGGTGCCGGCTGCGCCCAGGAAGGTCAGCTTCATGGTCGTCACCCTTTGCGGTTTCACGCGCCGTGGCGGTGCTGCGTATCAGGCCCTGGTCGCCCCAGCCGCGGGAAGAAGCGCGGCGTGCGTGCCGCGTAGCGTGCCCACTCGCTGCCAAAGGCCCGCTCGGACTCGCGCTCCTCGGCCAGCGACAGCCGCACGTACATGAACACCAGGATGGGGAACATGGTGAGCGTCAGGATCGTGGGCCACTGCAGCAGGAAGCCGAACATGATCAGCACGAAGGCGACGTACTGCGGGTGGCGCACCCGCGCGTAGGGCCCTGACGAGGCCATCGTGCCGCGGCGCTGGTTGGCCCACAGCACCCGCCACGCCGCGGACAGCAGCCAGAAGCCGCCGCCGATGAAGACGGTGCTCAGCACGTGGAACGGACCCCAGTGCGGATTGGCCCGCCAGCCGAACATCACCTCCAGCAGGTGCCCGGCATCGTGCGAGAGGAAGTCCACGCCGGGGAAGCGCGAGCCCAGCCATCCCGAGAGCAGGTAGATGGTCAGCGGGTAGCCGTACATCTCGGCGAACAGCGCCACCAGGAAAGCTGAGAAGGCGCTGAAGGAGCGCCAGTCGCGCCGGCTCTGCGGCTTGGCAAAGCTGAAAGCGAAGATGATGAAAACCAGCGAGTTCACCACCACCAGGCCCCACAGGCCGTAGGAGGGGACGGAAGAATGGTCCATGAGCTTTCTCCGAAAGAGATGCCGCGGTCAGCTGCAGTTGGGTGAGGACTCAACCGGGATGGCTGCATCCGTGTTCCTGATTGCCGCAGGGTGGGCAAGCGCGCGGCAGTCGTCTTGAGCAATGTCAAGCCGTCCCGCCGCTTGTCCCAGCGGCGCGGGCGCGTGCAGCAGCTCGAACGAGGCTTCCACCCAGCGGTCGCGCAGCACCCGCCAGGCCGTGATGCCGTGCTCCACGGCAGCGCTGGCCGCACGCTCCAGCTGGAACCAAGGATTCGACGCCCGCGCAGTGTCCTGGGCTCCGGCAGCTTCGAGCGCCTGCCTGGCCGCTGGCAGCACGGCCAGGATGGGCTGCACCTGCTCGGACCAGCCCCGTACCCTGGTGCGCATCGGGTGCCACTGCTGCTGCAGCCGCGCGCCTTGCGGCGTCACCCACAGCCGCACCAGCGGCGACACCCAGGCCGTGTAGAGATCGTCCAGCTCGTTCGACAGCCGGCTCACGCGTTCGAAGCCGGGTCCCGGCGGCTCGAAAGGAAGGTCTTCGATTCGGCGTGGAAGGAACGCGGCGCCGGGCGCCGCGCCTTCAGATGCCGCATCGGTCAGCCGCATCTCGTAAAGCCCGGGCGGCCGCGACTCAATCGCTGCGGCATGGTGCAGGATTGCCCGGTGCTCACGCCGCGCCACGTCGGCCGAGACGAAGATCCCCAAGTGGCCGACGTCCTGGTGCAGCAGGTAGACGATGCGCTGCCCGGCCTCGACCAGCGCCTGTGTCGAGGGGTAGACCGCCTGCAGCCAGCCCAGCGCCTGGTGCGGCGGGGTGATGTTGTCGCCGTGGGAGCTGAAGATGACCAGCGGCGTGTGCACGTGCGCGAGGTTGGCGTGGCAGTGGCCATCGATCACCACTTCGCCGCTCTGCAGCCGGTTGCCAATGAAGAGCTCGCGCACGATGGCCAGGATCTCCTCGCGGCCCAGGAAGTAGAAGGCGTTCCACCAGCGCTCGAATTCGAGAAAGCGGTCGTGCTCGGCAGCGGGATCGGCGAACAGTCCGTCGTACTTCTTCCAGAGCCCTTCCGGGCGCAGCAACTCGAAGTTCTGCACCAGCCACGCACCGTCGAAGCGGCCGGCGCCAAGGTCAGCCAGCCAGTGCGCGGACCACGCACCGCCGGTGATGGCGCCGGACAGCCGCATCGGGTTGACATCGGGCTCCCCGGCCCAGTACGACAGCGGCGAGCCATTGAGCACCGCCAATCCGGCGCGGTGGTTGCAGTGCGACAGTGCCATCGTCGCAGCCCAGCCGCCCTGGCAGTTGCCGTAGACGATGGGCTCAGTGCTGGGATGGCGCCGGGCTACGAAGTCGATGAAGCGGGCCAGGGTCTGGACCACGGCGCCCATGGTCTGCCCTTCGAGCGGCTCGGGATCAAAGACGACGAAGTAGACGGGGTGGCCCTCGACCAAAGCCATGCCGACTTCCGAGTCGCGCCGAAAGCCGCCGATGCCCGGGCCGTGGCCGGCACGCGGCTCCACCACGACAACGGGTGCGGCATCAGGGCGGACGAAGCGTTCCAGGTGGTCACTCCCACAGCGGGTAATGCGCAGCAGGCGGTAGTTGCTTGGCGGCGAGCCGTCCCGGCCGTCAGCCACCTGCTCGGCGTCAAAATGCAGCAGCGGCGGCATGCCCGCCGCCTCGTGCTCGCGCATGCGCGCGGCTCGCTCGCGCAGCGTGTCCATCGTTGCCACCGCACGCCAGGCCGCGTCGGACCAGTAGCGCGCCAGGGCCGGCATGGCGGCGGGCAAGGTCCTCGCCACGGCAAGTCCGTGACCAGAAAACATCGCATCGGGGGGCATGGCAGGCACTCCTCGGGAACCAGGGGCTGGGGAAGGCTGCCTATGGGGGGCAGCTTCCCGTCATGAAGTCCTGGCGGGCACGGCGCCGGACCACGCAGGTGGGTCCGGGACGCCGGGACCGCCAGCAGCGCGCCGGGCCTTACTGGTTCTTGTGGAACTTGGCGTGGTCGTGCTTGCCCGCTGCGGTCTTGGACTTGGCCGGCGCGGACGCCTTGTCGGACGTGGCCTGGGCGCAGCCCATCGACTTGGACGACGGCATGTTGCGATCGGCCCCGTGGTCGTGGCGCGACATCATCTTGGAGCAGTCCTGCGGCATCGAGGCGGACATGGCCGGCGCGGGTGCAGCGTCGGACGGCGCTGCCTGGGCAAGAGCAGCCGTGGCAGCGAGGGTGATGGCGGCGGCGGCGCAGAGTTGGCGGACAAGGGTCATGGATTTCTCCCGGTGAAATGGAGTAGGGAACGGACTGCAGGGACTGCAACGCTCGGTCGAGCCGTACCTGTTGCCGACGGCAACAGGCTCATGGCAGGACACAGCGGAAAAGGCACGGGTGCGGTCGCAGGCAGCGCGAGCTGCCGCGGACACGGCCGCGCTACAAGGCCAACCGCAGGAACGCGATCGGTATGGGAGGCGCACCCGTGCTGTCGGGTGGCAATGCAGTCGAGCGCACGCGTACGGCCAGCGGCGCGGGGATCACCAGGGAAACCAGGACGGCGGGCAGCCAAGCCAGGCTGGCCGCATCGAGCGTGGGCTGCCAGGCCGAGGCAGCCACAGCCACCGCATCACAGAAGTCCAGGCAGTTGGCCTGGGCGGCGTCCGCGCCGTCGTCGTGATCAGGGTCGTCGCCATGATGGTGGTGCCCGGACACGCTCACGTGCTCCACGATCGCGCCGGCACCCTCGGCAGAAAGCCGCACGGCGCAGGCGTTGGCCATGCTCATCACGATGCCGAAAAGCCACGCCGACAGCACCAGGGCTGTCCAGCGGCGCAGCTGTCGGCGGTGAAGGGGCATGGCGTGGAGGGTGCGAGCAAGACGTGTTTGCGCACCAGCATAGACACCACCTCCTGACCATGGTTGACGGGGATCAACCCGGAGCCGGCACCTGCATACAGCCCGCAGAGACACGCACCAGTGGCGGCGCTCGCGCGCAGTGTCTTGGCCGCGGCTCGCGTGCATCCCGGGCGATGCCGCAGCTTGCCCAGGCCGCTCGGCGCAGCGGTCTTGACCTTGCCATGATGTCAAGGCCGCGACTGGCTGCCACCCCTCATCCGCAGCAACCATGAACACCGCCACCATCACTGCAACGACCCCGCCTGCAACGCCATGGGAGTTGCCCATCGAAAGCACATGACCTGCGCCTGCTGTATCGCCTGCGTGGAGTGGGCGCTCAAGCGTGTGCCGGGCGTGTTTGATGCCCATGTCAACCAGTGTTGGCGGCGGTCAGGAAGCGCGCTTTTCCGGCGGTGACGACGCGTTTTTCGGCGGCCAGCTGTGCGCCGGCTGCGCATTGGCTTGGCGCGGCGGATGGGTGGCCGTGAGGGGCGGCCGCAGCCTTGAAGGCGATCGGCTCAGAGGGCGGCGCGCTGGTGAAGGTCGGCTATGTCGCAGCGGCGGCGTCGTGCAGAGCGCTGAGCCGTGCGTTGACCGTGCCAAGTTCAGCAAGGTGACTCTCTTGGCAGGCGGTCAGCTGCAGCCGCTCGGCGTCACCAGCGGCGACCATGCGGTTCCCAAGCGCTGTCTCGATGGCCAGAAGTTCGTGCTCCAGCCAAGCGCAGCGGGCATTCATGGCCAACCGACCGTCCCTGTCCATGCAAGGCAGTTTGGCCGCAGGCATAGCACCGAGGGGGACGGGTATCGCGCTGACAATGGGCTGGCGCATTGCACAGGGCGCCTGGGGGTTGGCTGGGGGCGCCGCGCCGCAAGAAGACGCAACGGCCCTCAGAACGGCTCGTGCAGGTCGGGGGACACGCAGGGCTGCTGCGTTACGCGGCCTTCCCGCACCGCCCGCTGGATCTCAGCTCCGTAGGCAGCCCAGAGCTGGTCGCGCAGCATGTCCAACACCTCGAACACTGCCCGTGCCTGCTCCGGCGTCCAGTGCCTCTCCATCGTGAGCGCCAGACGCACGCAGCGCCTTGAAGCAGCTCAGGCTTTGCATGCGCCGGCCTCGTACCAGCCCTTGCTCTGGTTGACGATGCGCACCACCAGCAGCATCACCGGCACCTCGATGAGCACGCCCACCACGGTGGCCAGCGCCGCGCCGGACTCGAAGCCAAAGAGGCTGATCGCCGCGGCCACGGCCAGCTCGAAGAAGTTGCTCGCCCCGATCAGCGCCGACGGGCAGGCCACGCTGTGCGACTCGCCGAGCTTCCGGTTGAGCCAGTAGGCCAGCGCCGAGTTGAAGAAGACCTGGATCAGGATCGGCACCGCGAGCATCGCGATGACCAGCGGCTGCTTGAGGATCGCCTCGCCCTGGAAGGCGAACAGCAGCACGAGCGTGGCCAGCAGCGCCGTGATGGACCAAGGGCCGATCTTCGCCAGCGTCGCGTCGAAGGCGGCCTGGCCCTTCCTGAGCAGCGCCCGGCGCCAGAGCTGCGCTGCGATCACCGGGATCACGATGTAGAGCACCACCGACGTGATGAGCGTGTCCCAGGGCACCGTGATGGCCGAGAGGCCCAGCAGCAGCGCCACGATGGGCGCGAAGGCGAACACCATGATGGTGTCGTTGAGGGCGACCTGCGACAGCGTGAACAGCGCGTGCCCGTTGGTGAGCCGGCTCCACACGAACACCATGGCCGTGCAGGGTGCGGCGGCCAGCAGGATGAGGCCTGCCACGTAGCTGTCGAGCTGGTCCGCGGGCAGGTACGGCGCGAAGACCTGGCGCACGAAGATCCAGCCCAGCAACGCCATCGAGAACGGCTTGACGGCCCAGTTGACGAACAGCGTCACGCCGATGCCCCTCCAGTGGCCGCGCACCTGGTGGAGTGCGCCGAAGTCCACCTTCAGCAGCATCGGGATGATCATCACCCAGATCAGCAGCCCCACCGGCAGGTTCACCCGGGCCACTTCCATGCGGCCGATGGCCTGGACCGGGCCGGGCAGCATCTGGCCCAGCGCGATGCCGGCAACGATGCACAGGAAGACCCAGACGGTCAGGTAGCGCTCGAAGACGCTCATGGGCGCCGGAGCGGCGGCGCGGGCGGTCAGCGTGGTGTTCATGGATATGCCTCGCGCGCTTTCAGCTGCGGCCGATCTCGGCAAGCGCCACCTGCAGCGCGGCACGGTCCATGGTCCCCAGCGGCAGCGCGAGCAGCTGCAGCATGCGGTAGCCGATGGCCTGGCGCGTGAGCTCGAAGGCGCGACGTTTCCCCTCGTCGCCGCCCTCGGCGTTGGACGGGTCAGGGTAGCCCCAGTGCACCTTCACCGGCTGCCCGTTGCCGCCGAAGAACACCGGGCAGGACTCCGCCGCGGCGCTGTCGCACACCGTGATGACGATGGACAGGGGCGGCGCGCCGTCGGCCGAGAACTCGTCCCAGCTCTTGCTGCGGTAGCCGCCGGTTTCCACGCCGGCGTTGTGCAGCGCCTCCAGGGCGAACGGGTTGATGCGCCCGCTGGGTGCGCTGCCCGCGCTGTGGGCGCGCACGTCACGGCCCAGCCTAGCCGCGAGGTGGTTGAGCATCCCTTCGCTGAGCACGCTGCGCGCGGAGTTGTGGGTACAGAGGATCAGGACGTGAATGGTCATGGCTGCAGGCCCGGCGCTTCCCGGGTGCGTGGAGTCAGTCAAGGGAGATGCCCCGCCAAGGATCCCGGCGGGCTGGAGGATCAGGCGGCGCCGGTCTTGCCGATGCGCTCGATCTCGCGTTGCAGCGACATGCCCGCCAGCGTCTGCAGCGGCAGGGCCAGCATCAGCTCAATGCGGCGCTTGAGCACCAGCGCGGCATCCATGTAGGCGCGCTGCCGCTGCTCGGGCGTGCCTTCGACAGCGGCGGGGTCGGCCACGCCCCAGTGCGCCGTCATCGGCTGGCCCGGCCATAGAGGGCACAGCTCGCCGGCAGCCTTGTCGCAGACCGTGAAGACGAAGTCCATCTGCGGCGCTCCGGGCACGGCGAACTCGTCCCAGGACTTGCTGCTGAAGCCGTCCGTGGGGATGTGCCACTGGCGCAGCGTCTGCAGGGCCAGCGGCCGGATCTCGCCGGCGGGATGGCTGCCGGCCGAGTACGCCTTGAAGCGGCCGCGGCCCAGGTGGTTCATCAGGCCCTCGGCCATGATCGAGCGCGCGGAGTTGCCGGTGCAGATGAAGAGGACGTTGCGGACCTTGTCGCTCATGGTCGCCACCTTCAGCAGCAGGAGGTCGAGGACTTCACCGGGATGCCCAGCGGCTTGCCGCGCGGCGTGCAGCACGCGGCGGGTTCCGGCTCGGCGGCTGGCGTCTGGGCCGGCGTGCAGCAGGCTGCTGCAGCAGCGGCCTCGCCCTCGCGGAACACGGGGATGTTGCCCAGCGTGTGGAAGTGCTCCCAGGCGATGCCCTGCGGGTCCGTGATCCAGTGCTTTTCGCTGCGCGCATAGCAGCAGGTCGTAGCACCTTCATCGAGCAGCGCCATGTCGGCGGCCTGCGCGCGCTCCTTCATGGCGGCCAGCTCCGCCGGGTCGTCGGTCTGAATGCCCAGGTGGTCGATGCCGCTGGCTTGGCCGCGCGTGGAGATGGCGAAGTTCACGGCCGGGTCGTCGAGCATCCACTTGGCGTAGTCGCTCTCCACGCGCGCGGGCTCGGCGGCGAAGAGTCTGGAGTAGAAGGCGATGCTCTTGGCCAGATCATCGACGTGCAGGTGGACGTGGAAGCGCTTCATCGCGGGTCTCCTTTGAAGGGCTGGGTCAGCAGTCGGTACAGGGCTTGGCCGCGGGCAGGCAAGCCACGCCCTGGCAGCAGTTCTCGGTGAGGTAGGCCAGCAGCGCGTTCATCTGTTCGAACGCGGCGCGGTAGATGAGGTTGCGGCTCTCGCGCTCCTGCGTCACCAGGCCCGCGTTGGCCAGCTCCTTGAGGTGGAACGACAGCGTGGACGCCGGCAGTCCCAGCGCCTCGGCCATGGCGCCGGGCGTCAGGCCCTGCTCGCCGGCCACCACGAGGGCGCGAAACGCCTGCAGCCGCGCCGGCTGGGCCAGCGCGGCGAGCGATCGAACAACATCTTTCTCTTCCATGATTCCACTTTACTGGAATCATGACAAAAAACCAAGTGCCGTGGTGCAACTCCAGTCGCTGAGCGCGAGGTGGGATCAGCCGGCGTAGGTCGGCCAGGCCGCTCGCGACAGCGGTTTTCCACAATCGCGACGCCGCATGCAGTTATCCACAGAAGGGAGCCTTGCGGGAACAAAAAAGCGCGCCATCACCGCCGGAAAAGCGCACTTCCTGACCGCCGTTCACAAACCAGGCCAGCGTGGCGGGCAATGCGCTGCTGCTGCGGCGCTGGAGGGAGTTGCGCGCCTGAGCATCGATTGATCTGCAGGGCATCGCCGCAGTCACCGCCTCTTACCATTCCCGGCCTTACAAGACGCACAAGACCTGGACTCCCGCGATGCACGACACCCTGGCGATCCTCATCGAGCACTGGAAAGCCGATCCCCACAGCACCTACAACACCTGGTTCCTCTGGGATGAGCGGCTCAAGAACTTCCGCTCCATCCGCCGCGGCATCGGGCAGGTCGTGCGCGAGATCGAGGCCGGGACCTTCGGCAATGCCTACCGCGGCTCGGCGCTGGAGACGGTGGTCGCGTCCGTCGCCGAGCAGCGCCAGCTCTTCAAGGGCGCGGACCACGCCTTCTTGTGGAAACCCAAGCTGCGCATTCCCGACATCTACGAGAACGCCGCCAACCAGCGGGCCTTCGCGCGGCTGCTGCACAGCTGTGACTGCTGCGACACGGCCGAGGCCGTGGGCGAGGCTATCCAGCGCATCGACGCGCTGCAGATCAAGGGCCTGGGTCCGGCGGTGGCCAACCTGCTGTACTTCATCCACCCGACCCTCGTGATGCCCTTCAACACCGCGATGGTCAGGGGCTACAACGCAGTGACGGGCGGCAACGTCAAGCTCGGACGCTGGGACCACTACCTCTCGATGCGAGAAGGCGCCATCCGGCTCAACCAGGCGCATCGCACGCAGCTCTCCAACGACCTGGGCGCCATCGCCGGGCTGCTCTTTGACATCGGCAGCGGCCGCTATGCCGCGCCGCCACGTGCGGACGATGCGGCGGCCCTCCAGGCCTGGGAAGCCGACCTGCAAAAGGTACGCGAGGAGTCCGCGGCGGCCCAAAAGGCCTGGGCGGCGGAGAAGGAGAACGACACGACCCACACGCAGGTCCAGGGCTGGCTGCGCGACCTGGGCCATGCGCTGGGTTTCAAGGTCTGGATCGCGGCCAACGACCGCAGCCGCGAGTACGCGGGCGGGCGGCTCTCCGACGGGTGCCTGGCGGAGTTTCCACCCACGGCGGGCACGGGGCTGGACGCAGTGCGCCTGATCGACGTGGTATGGATCGATCCGGCCAGCGCGAAGGTGGCCGCAGCCTTCGAGGTCGAGCACTCGACATCGATCTACTCCGGCATCGTGCGCATGCTGGACCTGGCGCTGGGATGCGAGATCGGCGAGGGCAGCGTGCTGTTCCTGGTCGCACCCGACAACCGGCGCGAGGACGTGCGGCTGCAACTGCAGCGCCCGGCCTTCTCGCGCGTGTCGTCGCTGGGCATCCGCTACCTGCCCTACGGCGAGCTGCAGAAGAACCTGGAGCCGATGCGGCGCTTTGGCTCCGGCATGAAGCCGCTGCTGGAGATCTCGCAGCGGCTGTAGTCGCAGCCCCCTTGGCGCCCCTTCAGCGGCAGCCGCAGCCACAGCCGCCGCGCGCAGGGCCTGTGGCAGGGATGGCCGCGGCTGGCTCGTAGCCGGCCTCGGAAAGCGCCTGGGCCAGCGCCTGGCGCTCCAGCGTGCTCTGGACCCTGACCTTCTTGTCGGCCAGGGTCACATCGACCCGGGCCGCCGGATCGGCGGCCTTGAGGGCCTGGGTGATGGCGCCGACGCAGTGGCCGCAGCTCATCTCGGGGACGGTGAACTCGATCATGGTGACCTTCCTGGCTGGTGGGTTGCTGATGCCCGACAGCTTCAACCTTCCCACCATGGGAAGGTCAACACCTGTTCTCTCGAACTGCACCCACCGACATGGACATGGGTCACGATGACTTGACCTTGCCATCATGGAAAGCTTCATGCTGAATGGCGAAGTGTCTGCGCACCGACCCACCCTGCAAGGTGCGCCCAAACCGCCGCCGTCCAAGACAAGCCCATCACGAGGAGCCCGCCATGCCTGCTGCCGCCACCGAGACGCCCGTCCTGAACATCGGCGAGGCCGCCGCGCGCTCGGGCGTCTCGGCCAAGATGGTGCGGCACTACGAGTCGCTGGGGCTGCTGCCGCAGGTGCGGCGCACGGACTCGGGCTATCGTCAGTACGGCGAGCGGGAGGTGCACATGCTGCGCTTCATCCGCCGCTCGCGTGACCTGGGCTTTGGCATGGCGGAGATCGCCGAGCTGCTCAAGCTCTGGCAGAACCGCCGGCGCAACAGCGCCTCGGTCAAGCGCATCGCGCTGGAGCACGTCGCCGACCTGGAGCGGCGCATCGCCGAGATGACGGCGATGAAGCAGACGCTGCAGCGTCTGGCTTCGTGCTGTCACGGCGATGAGCGCCCAGACTGCCCGATCCTGGACGACCTTGGGCAGCTTGGTCGTTAGTAGCGGCAGTGGCCCTGCCGCTCAACCGGGCCTTACTTGCGCGACTGCAGCCACTTGTCGAACTGGCCAATCTCCTTTTGCTGATCGCGCACGATCTTCTGCGCCATCTTCTTGAGCTCGGGCGACTTGGCCTGCTTGAGGTAGGCCTGTGACATCTCGACCGCCTGCTGGTGGTGCATCTTCATCATGGTGGCGAAGTCACGGTCGGCATCGCCCGTGGGCTTCATCTGCTGCATCTGCTCCATGCCGCGCATCATGGTGCCGTGCATGTCCATCGAGCCCGAACCGCCCGATTGCATCGACGAGGAGCCTTGCCCCGAGGAGCCCATTGGCGCCGAAGCCTGTGCATGGGCGGTACTGGCGGCGAGGCTGCCCAGGCAAGACAGGGCAACGGCGCACACGCGCAGGCACAAGGTGCGGTTTGTTTCCATGGCGGTCTTCCGTGAAAAAGGCGCCGCATTCGAGGCAAGCCCCATTCCCGCATGCCGTCCATTTGTTACGGGATCTTGAGCAAGCTCAATTCCGGCCGGCGCCGCGCGCCTAGACTGCCTCCCATGTTCCTGACCGTCCGTCACCGTCGCAGCCTGGCCTCCTGGCTGGCTGCGTTCGTGCTGCTGGTGCAGCTGGTGACGGCCGCCTATGCCTGCCCGCAGGCCAAGGTGCCCTCCGCTCCCATGCCCGCCGACGCCGTGCTCATGCACGACTGCGACGGCGACATGCACGCCACGATGGACCCCGACCAGCCGCAGCTGTGCAAGGCGCACTGCGACCAGGGCACCGCTTCCGTGACACCGCAGCCGGGCACCGAGCCCGGGGCGGCGCTGGCTGCCCTACCGGTGCTGCTGTGGGTGGTGCCGGTCCTGGCCGTTTCGCCATCGGTCGCAGCCCGTTCGCGGCCGCCCACGGACGGCGCCCCGCGCGGCTCGCCTCCCATTTACCTGTCGCACCTCTCACTTCGGAATTGACCTGACGGGTTGCTTCCAGACGGCACGCCGCCATCGGCGTGCGCGCTGGGCTCCCGTCTTTTGTCCTTGGTCACTGGATTTCCGAAGGTCCGCCATGTCTGTCTTCTTCCCGGGTGCGCGCCTCGCGCAACCCGCCGCTGCCGCGCCACGGCAGCCTCGGCTGCGCCGTCTGGCCGCCGCTTGCACCCTGGCGCTTGTCGCCCTCCACGCTCCCATCGCCTTTGCCGCCCTGAGCTTCACTGAAGCAGTGGACCTGGCGCGCCAAGTCTCGCCGGCGCTGCGCGCACAGCAGGCGGCAACCGCTGGCGCGCAGGCCGCGGAGCCCGCCGCCGCGGCGCTGCCGGACCCGCGCCTGTCGGTGGGCGTGGAGAACCTGCCCGTCACGGGCATGGACCGCTGGAAGCTCACGCGCGACTTCATGACGATGCAGCGCGTGGGCGTCATGCAGGAGATGCCCAACCGCGCCAAGCGCGAGGCCCGCACCCAGCTGGCACAGGCCCGCACCGAGCGCGAACGCAGCCTGGCCGCCGTGGCGGAGCTGCAGGCCCGGCGCGAGGCGATGCGCGCCTGGCTCGCCGTGCACTACGCCGAACAGCGGCTGGGCCTGCTGGAGGACTTCCGGCGCGAGAACCGGCTGCTGCTGCAGACCCTGCCCGCGCGCATCGCCGCGGGCGGCGCACAGCCCACGGATCTCACCATGGCGCGGCAGGAAACGCTCGCGCTGGACGACCGGCAGGACGAGTTCCAGCGCGACGTGGCCAAGGCTCGCGCCACGCTGCGCCGCCTGGTGGGCCCGCGCGCCGACGAGCCGCTGGCCGGTGAGCCACCGGCGCTGACCGTGCGCGCCGAGGCCGTGCGGGAGGCACTGCACCGCCACGTCGAGCTGCAGCCCTTCGAGGCGATGGCCGCCATGGCCCGGGCCGAGATCGGCGAAGCCGAGTCGGAAAAGCGCGGCGACTGGTCCTGGGAAGTGGCCTATGCCCGGCGTCCCCGCTATGACGACATGGTGTCCTTCCAGCTGAGTTTCGACCTGCCGCTGCGCCAGGGGCAGCGCCAGGAGCCGCAGGTTGCGAGCAAGCGCCGTGAGCTCGAGCGCGTGGAAGCCGAGCGCGAGGACACGGCCCGGCGCCACGGGGAAGAGGTCGAGATGCAGCTGGCCGAGCTGCAGGCGCTGGATGCGCAGGCACAGCGGCTGCGCACGGACGGCCAGCGCCTGGCCGCCGAACGCGTGTCGCTTGTCACCACCGCCTACCAGGCCGGCCGCAGCGACCTGGGCGCGGTGCTCGCCGCGCGCGCTGCGGCGCTGGAGCAGCGGCTGCGCACGCTGAGCCTGGACGCCGAGCGCGTGGACCTGCGCGTGCGCCTGAACACCCTGACTGCCGAGTGAGCACCATGAACACCCAACCCAAGAAGATTGCCCTGGCCGTCGTGCTGCTCGCCGCCGGCATGGCCGCCGGCTGGGGGCTGGCCACCTGGCGCACGCCCTCGCACATCGGCACCGATCACGCCGGCGCCACGGCGCCGGCCGCTTCCACCGAGCGCCAGATCCTGTACTGGTACGACCCGATGAAGCCGGACATGAAGTTCGACAAGCCGGGCAAGTCGCCCTACATGGACATGCCGCTGCAGCCCAAGTACGCCGACGAGGCCGGCGGTGCGGCAGCCGGTGGCGTGGCGGTGTCGCCGCAGGCCATGCAGGCGCTGGGCCTGCGCGTGGCCACGGCCGAGAAGCGAACGCTTGCCACGGCGGTGGACGCCGTCGGCACGGTGCAGCTCAACGAGCGCGACGTGAGCATCGTGCAGGCGCGTGCCAACGGCTTCGTCGAGCGCGTCTATGCCCGCGCCCCGGGCGACGTGATCGGCACTGGCGCGCCGCTGGCCGACGTGCTGCACCCGGAATGGCTGGCCGCGCAGCAGGAATACCTGGCCGTACGCGCCACCGGCGACGCGTCGCTCACGGCTGCGGCACGCCAGCGCCTGGTGCTGCTGGGCATGCCTGCGGGCCTTGTCGAGCGCGTCGAACGCGAGAACCGGCCCGTGGCGACGACCACCATCACCACGCCCGGCGGCGGCCTGATCGCCGAGCTGATGGTGCGTCAGGGCATGACGGTGGCGCCGGGCATGACGCTGGCGCGCATCAACGGCCTGGGCACGGTCTGGGTCGAGGCCGCGCTGCCGGAGGTGCAGGCCTCCAGTGTTGCCATCGGCCAGCCGGCCAGCGTGCGCCTGGCGGCTGCGCCGGGCGAGGCGCTGCGCGGCAAGGTGCTGGCCATCCTGCCTGAGGCCAGTGCCGAGACCCGCACGCTGCGCGTGCGCATCGAGCTGCCCAACCCGGGCCAGCGGCTGCGTGCGGGCATGTTCGCCCAGGTGCAGCTGCAAGGCGGTGCCCAGGGCGAGGCGGTGACGGTGCCGGCAGAAGCCGTGATCCGCACCGGGCGCCGCGCGCTGGTGTACGTGGTGGACGCGCCGGGCAGCTACCGCCCGGTCGAAGTGGAGCTGGGCCCCGAGGTGGGCGAGCGCATCGCCGTGCGCCGCGGCATCGAGCCCGGGCAGCAGGTGGTGGCCTCCGGCCAGTTCCTCATCGACTCCGAGGCCAGCCTGCGCGGCATCGTGGCGCAGGCCACAGCCGGCACGGCGCCGGCGCCCGCTGCCCTTGCAGCCGCGCCCGGCCATGAAAGCGCCCACGGGGCCGCCCCCGCGGTTGCGGCGACGACCAAGGCTGTCCAGCCCGCGGCTGTCCCGGCCACCTACGAGACCCGCGGCAAGGTGGTCGAGGTCGAGGGCGACACCATCACGCTGGACCACCAGGCGGTGGCGGCGCTGAAGTGGCCGCCCATGACCATGCCCTTCAAGCTGGAGCGGCCCGGAATGGCCAAGGGGCTCAAGGGCGAGGACCCGGTGCGTTTCAGCTTCCGCATGCAGGGTGACGAGGCGGTCGTCACGGCGATCACGCGCGACGGCGCGGCGCCGGCCAGGCCAGCCGCGGCTCCCGTGCCAGCACCCGTGCCACCGCAGGATGCGCATGCCGGCCACGATGCCCACGCCGGTCACGGCACGGGGAGCGGACAATGATCGCCAGCCTCATCCGCTGGTCGGTCGGCAACCGCTTCCTGGTGCTGCTGGCCACCCTGTTCCTTGCCGCCGCCGGCATCTGGGGCCTGCGCACGACGCCGGTTGACGCGCTGCCGGACCTCTCGGACGTCCAGGTCATCATCCGCACCACGCTGCCGGGCCAGGCGCCGCAGATCGTGGAGAACCAGGTGACCTACCCGCTGGCCACCACGATGCTGTCGGTGCCCGGGGCGCGCACCGTGCGCGGCTACTCCTTCTTTGGCGACAGCTTCGTCTACGTGCTGTTCGAGGACGGCACGGACCTGTACTGGGCGCGCTCGCGGGTGCTGGAGTACCTCAACCAGGTGCAGGGCCGGCTGCCCGCCGGTGCCAAGACCGCGCTGGGCCCGGATGCCACGGGCGTGGGCTGGGTGTTCCAGTACGCGCTCGTTGACCGCAGCGGGCGCAATGACCTGTCGCAGTTGCGCGCGCTGCAGGACTGGTTCCTGAAGTACGAGCTCAAGAGCCTGCCGGGCGTGGCCGAGGTCGCCACCGTAGGCGGCATGGTCAAGCAGTACCAGGTGGTGCTCGACCCCGTGAAGCTCGCGGCCTACGGCATCACGCAGGCCCAGGTGCGCGAGGCGCTGATGGCGGGCAATCAGGAAAACGGCGGCTCGGTGCTGGAGCTGGCCGAGGCCGAGTACATGGTGCGCGCCAGCGGCTACCTGACGTCGCTCGACGACTTCCGCAACATCCCGCTGGCCGCGCGGGCGGGCGTGCCGGTCAAGCTCGGCGACGTGGCCACGCTGCAGATCGGCCCCGAGATGCGCCGCGGCATCGCCGAGCTCGACGGCCAGGGCGAGGTCACGGGCGGCATCGTCATCCTGCGCTCGGGCAAGAACGCGCAGGAGACCATCCACGCCGTCAAGGCCAGGCTCGCAGAGCTGCAAAAGAGCCTGCCCCAGGGCGTCGAGGTCGTCACGACCTACGACCGCGGCGCGCTCATCGAGCGGGCTATCGACAACCTCAAGGACAAGCTTGTCGAGGAGTTCATCGTCGTGGCGCTGGTGTGCGCGGTGTTCCTGTGGCACCTGCGCTCGGCGCTGGTGGCCATCATCGCGCTGCCGCTGGGCGTGATGGCTGCCTTCCTCGTGATGCGCTGGCAAGGGATCAACGCCAACATCATGTCGCTCGGCGGCATCGCCATCGCCATCGGCGCCATGGTGGACGCGGCCGTGGTGATGATCGAGAACGCGCACAAGAAGCTCGAAGCCTGGCAGCACGCTCACCCGGGCCAGGAGCTCAAGGGCGACGAGCGCTGGAGCGTCATCACCAGCGCAGCGGAGGAGGTAGGCCCCGCGCTCTTCTTCTCGCTGCTCATCATCACGCTGAGCTTCATCCCGGTCTTCACGCTCGAAGCCCAGGAGGGGCGGCTCTTCGGGCCGCTGGCCTACACCAAGACCTACGCCATGGCCGCGGCCGCGGGCCTGTCGGTGACGCTGATCCCGGTGCTCATGGGACTGTGGATTCGCGGGCGCATTCCTGATGAGCAGAAGAACCCGATCACGCGCGTGCTCATCGCGGTGTATCGCCCGGTGCTGGAGTGGGTGCTGCATCGGCCGCGCACGACGCTCGCCCTGGCGGTGCTGGTCTTTGCCAGCACGCTGTGGCCGCTGTCGCGCCTGGGTGGCGAGTTCCTGCCGCGCATCGACGAGGGCGACCTGCTCTACATGCCCTCGGCCCTGCCGGGCCTCTCGGCCCAGAAGGCCTCGGAGCTGCTGCAGATCACCAATCGCATGATCCGCACCGTGCCCGAGGTGGAGATGGTCTTCGGCAAGGCCGGCCGCGCCGAGACCGCCACCGACCCGGCGCAACTGGAGATGTTCGAGACCACGGTGAAACTCAAGCCCCGCGAGCAGTGGCGCGCGGGCATGACGCCCGAGAAGCTGGTGGAGGAGCTGGATCGCACGGTGCAGATCCCGGGCCTGGCCAACATCTGGGTGCCGCCCATCCGCAACCGCCTGGACATGCTGGCCACCGGTATCAAGAGCCCCATCGGCGTGAAGGTCACGGGCGGCAGCCTCGCCACCATCGACCGCGTGGCGCTGGACGTCGAGCGCATCGCCAAGGGCGTCCCCGGCGTGTCCTCGGCCCTGGCCGAGCGGCTCACCGGCGGGCGCTACATCGACGTGCAGATCGACCGCGCCGCCGCAGCGCGGCTGAACCTGAGCATCGCCGACGTGCAGGCGGTGGTGGCAGGCGCCATCGGCGGCGAGAACGTGGCGGAGACTGTCGAAGGGCTGGCGCGCTTTCCGATCAACCTGCGCTACCCGCGCGAGTGGCGCGACTCGCCCGAGCGACTCTCCAGCCTGCCCATCCTCACGCCCATGGGTCAGCAGATCACGCTCGGCACGGTGGCCAAGATCCAGGTCACGGACGGCCCGCCGCTGCTCAAGAGCGAGAACGCACGGCCCTCGGGCTGGGTCTACGTGGACGTGCGCGGGCGCGACCTCGCAGCGGTGGCCAACGACCTGCGCGCCGCGGTCACCAAGGACGTGAAGCTGGAGCCGGGGATGAGCCTGGCGTACTCGGGCCAGTTCGAGTACCTGGAGCGCGCCAACGCCCGGCTCAAGGTCGTGGTGCCGGCGACCCTTCTGATCATCTTCGTGCTGCTGTACCTGACCTTCAAGCGCTTCGACGAGGCGCTGCTCATCATGGCCACGCTGCCCTTTGCGCTCACGGGCGGCATCTGGTTTCTGTGGGTGCTGGGCTACAACATGTCCATTGCTGCGGGCGTGGGCTTCATCGCGCTCGCGGGCGTGGCGGCCGAGTTCGGCGTGGTGATGCTGCTGTACCTCAAGCACGCGCTGCAGGATCGGGCCGACCAGGGCCTGGCGCCCAGCCGCGACGTGGTGCTCGACGCCATCCGAGAGGGGGCGGTGCTGCGGGTGCGGCCCAAGGCCATGACGGTGGCCGTGATCCTGGCGGGCCTGGTGCCCATCGTCTGGGCCACGGGCACGGGCTCCGAGGTCATGAGCCGCATCGCCGCGCCCATGCTCGGCGGCATGGTCACGGCGCCGCTGCTGTCGCTGTTCGTGGTGCCGGCGGCCTACGTGCTCATGCGCGCCAGGAAGGCACGCAGCGCGGCACAGCCCCGGCACCCGTGACGCGCACGCCGTGGTGTTGCGTCCCACGCTGGAGACCGGGCTGCTGCGCAGCCTGACGCGGCACGCGCAGCACCGGGGCTTCCCGGTGGTGGTCGCCGGCATGGCGCTGGCGGCCACCTTGTCGATGAGCGTGCCCTTCGCCTCGATCCTCGTGGCCGCCGTGCTGCTCGCCCCCCGGCGCTGGTTCGCGCTGGCGCTGGGCGGCAGCCTGGGCTCCGCCGCGGGGTCAGCGCTGCTGTACCTGGTGTTTCACCATTTGGGCTGGGCGCGCTTCTTCGACAGCTATCCCGAGGTCGTGCGCTCGGCGGCCTGGCTGGATGCAACCCGGTGGCTTGGCGCCTACGGTACCCCGGCGCTGCTGCTGATCTCGGCATTGCCGCTGCCCCTGACGCCGGCGCTCATGTTCGCGGCCATCTCGCGGCTGCCCGTGGCCCAGGTCATCCTGGCGCTGTGGGCCGGCAAGCTGCTGAAGTACGTCGTCTATGCTTGGCTCGCAGCGGCGTTTCCGGCAACGAGGCTGCGCACCCGGCAGCGCCAGCTCGACGCCCTGGGCGCGGCTCTCAGCCACGCGACGTCGCAGCGCGAGGCGCCGGAGACTTCGCAGGGCAACGAGCAGCCTGCTTCAAAAAGGTGAGCATGCGAGCAAGATCAACGAGCATCCCTTTCGCAGCCGTGGCACTGTGCGCGGCTGTCATGGCGGCTCAGGGTGCCGAGCCAGCGCCGGCTGCCGCTACTGCTGCCACTGCGAAAGCATCGACGGCTGCGCCGGCCACGTTCCAGGGCAGGGGCAAGCTACTCGACCTCGATGTCCCCGACCGGCTGATCACCGTGGACCACGACGACATGCCGAGCCTGGGCATGCCGGCCATGACGATGGACTTTCCGGTGGCTGCCTCGGTTGATATGGGCACCGTTACCGCCGGGCAGACGGTGAGCTTCGTGTTGACGGTGATCAGCGGGATACTGACGGTGACGGAGCTGCGGCCGGTTGGAAACCTTCAAGGCGGCACGAAGCAGTGACATGCCCCCTGACGCCGCCCCAGGTAGCTCTGCCCTGGCCTTCAGTGGCAACCTTTGACGTGGCTCGACCGATGCGAACGCGATGAAGGCGCCTGGTTGGCTGCCTGCGTGAGTTCGTTGAGAATGCCGCAGTCCCGTGCTTGCTGGCCCTGGTTGCACTGCTGGCGCAAGTCCTTGAGAGCCTTCTCCAGTGAGCGCAACTCGCGGATGCGCTGTGCCACATGCCCGATGTGCTGGTCCAGCAGCGCATTGACCTCGCCGCAGTTGTCCTCGGGCGCGTCCTTGTAGCGCAGCAGCACCCGGATCTCGTCGAGCGTCATGTCGAGGTTGCGGCAGTGGCGCACGAAGGCCAGTCGCTCCACGTGCGCCGCCGTGTAGACGCGGTAGTTGCCCGCCGTGCGTTCAGGCTCGGGCAGCAACCCCTCGCGTTCGTAGAAACGGATGGTCTCCACGGCCGTCCCCGTCTGGCTGGCCAGTTCGCCGATCTTCACGTTGCCTCTACCGCCATGCAGGCCATTGAATGAACAGCGCTTGACTCTACACCCGCTATAGGGTTTCCAATACAGGGAACGATAATCATTCCCATCATGAAGAACGTCCTTGTCCGACTCCTTGGCACCTTGCTGGCGCTGTGCCTGTGGTGCAGCCTCGCTGCAGCCAACGACACCCCTTCCGAAGCCTCCGTCAGGCAGGTGTGGCAACTGCTGGACTACGTGGGCGTGGACTACGGTGGTGCCGTCGCCGATGGCAAGGTCTTGAGCGAGGCGGAGTACGCCGAGATGCGCGAGTTCGCCGCCAACGCGCTGCGGCAAGCGCAAGCGCTGCCCCCGAACACCGCGCGCGAGCGCCTGGTGGCGGCGGTGGCGGCCGTGCAGCAGGCGGTGGAGCAGCGGGTGCACAGCACCGAGGTGGCCGCGCTGGCGCGGCAGGCCGGCGACCAGCTCCTGGCGGCGTACCCGGTGCCGGTGGCGCCCAAGGCATTGCCGGACCTGCAGCGCGGCGCGGCGCTGTACCAGGCGCAGTGCGCAAGCTGTCATGGCGCCGGTGGCCACGGTGACGGGCCCCTGGCGGCCCGGCTCGACCCCAAGCCGGTGGCCTTCACCGAGCGCGAGCGTGCGCGCTCGCGCAGCGTGCTTGCGCTCTACCAGATCGTCACGCAGGGCGTGGGCGGCACGTCCATGCCCGGCTTTGCCAGCCTGCCGGAGTCCGATCGCTGGGCGCTGGCATTCTTCGCCGGCGGGCTGTCGTACGACGCGGCCATGCGCGAGCGCGGCCAGGCGCTGTGGAAGAACAGCTCGGCGGCCAGGACGCAGTTCGGCGACCTCGCCGCCGTCACGACGACCACGGAAGGCGCAGCCGCCACGGCCCTTGGTGCCGACGAGGCCCGGGACGTGGTGGCCTACCTGCGCTCGCAGCCGCAGGCCGTTGCCCAGGGCAAGCCCACGGGCGTGGCGCTGGCGCGCGCGCAGCTGCAGCGCAGCGTCGCCGCGGCACGCGCGGGCAACTTCCCGGAGGCGACCCGGCTGGGCCTGTCCGCCTACCTCGATGGCTTCGAGCCGCTGGAGCCGACGCTGTCCGCGCGCAACAAGGATCTGACGGCACAGGTCGAGGCGCGGATGCTGAGCTATCGCGGGGCGTTGGCCTCTGGTCGGGCCGAGGAGGCCGCGGCGATGGCTCAGCAGCTCGACGGCGTGTTCGCGCAGGTGGAGTCCGAACTGGGCAAGGGCGCAGCCGACCCCGTGACCACGTTCCTGGGCGCGCTGACCATCCTGCTGCGCGAAGGCGTCGAGGCACTGCTCATCATCGTGGGCATGCTGGCGTTCCTGCGCAAGGCGCAGCGCCACGACGTAGTGCGGCATGTGCACGCGGGCTGGATGAGCGCGCTGGCCGCCGGCGGCGCAACGTGGGGCGTGGCCACCTACGTGGTGGGCATCAGTGGCGCCAGCCGTGAGGTGACGGAGGGGGTTTCCTCGCTGTTTGCCGCGCTCGTGCTGCTGGCCGTGGGGCTGTGGATGCACCAGAAGAGCAGCGCGGGGCGCTGGCAGGCGTACCTCAAGGACAAGCTGTCGTCGGCGATGTCGCGCCGCTCGGCCTGGGCACTGTTCGCGCTGGCCTTCATCGCGGTCTACCGCGAGGTGTTCGAGACAGTCCTGTTCTACTCGGCGCTGGCCGTCGAGGGCAACGGCGCCGCACTGCTGGGCGGGCTGGCGGCCGGGGTGGCGATCCTGGCCGTCATCGCCTGGGCGCTCATGCGCACGAGTGCGCGCATGCCCATCGGCAAGTTCTTCTCGATCAGCTCGGTCCTGGTGGCCCTGCTGGCCGTGGTGCTGTGCGGCAAGGGCGTGGCGGCCCTCCAGGAGGCCGGCTGGCTCTCCGCGAGCCCCATTCCTTCGCCGCGCATCGAGCTGCTGGGGCTGTTTCCTTCGCTGGAGACCGTGACGGCACAGCTCGTCGTGCTGGCCATCGCGCTGGTCGGTTTCCGGCTCAACGCGCTCTCAGGCCGGCGTGCCCAGCCACCGCGGGCGGCTTGAGTAGCCGCAGCCAGGGAACCTCGTCGCCCGGGCAGGCGCAGCGCACTGCCGGGCGCGTGGCCGCCAGCGGCGGCCGTCCTTCCTGGCTACTTCGCCGGTGCGGCAGCCGGCGGATTCATCATCCACTGCTGGTGCCACATCATGTGGTCCATCATCATCTGCTGCATCGGCATGTACTGGTCCGTCATGTACTGGCGCTGGCGAATCTGCTCGGGCGTGAGGCTGGAGTAGTAGCCGCGCATGTGGTCCCAGCCCATCATCGGGCCGCGCATCATCCCGGGGCCACCCGTCATGTTGCCCGCGCCGCCCATGCAGCAGGCCATGGCGCCACCGGGTCCCCACATCGAGTGCATCGCGGTCATGGCGGCCTGCATGCTGCTCCAGTGCTCCTGCATCAGCTTCTGGCGCTCCTGGGGGTCCTGCGTGGAGCGGATGCGCTCCATCTGCGCCTGCATCTGGCGCATCTGCGCCTGCACCTGGGCCATCTGCTTGTCGAACTCGGCCGGATTGGGCGCCGCAGGCTGAGCCTGTGTGCTGCCGCTGGGTGCCCCCCCTTGCTGTGCGCATGCCGGCAAGACCAGCGCTGCGGCAACTGCCATGGCAAGAACTCGCTTGTTCATCACGGACCTCCAGGGTCACGAACGCAATTGGCCTGGCTGATGACTGCCCAAGCCTCGACACCGCTCTTGGCGGAATGCTTGGAAGATTCTTGACCTGATCCCGTCCAGCGCATTGATGCCCGTCAAGCCCGCAAGCTGTCCATCCAAGCGCTCCTGCACCAGGGGTGGGCCGGCGCGGGCCGGCCGGCGCAATCACCGTGCTGCTGGCGAAAGCCGCTCCGGTGCGGCGGCGCCAGGCGCTGGTGAACGGTCCGACCAGGCCAGCAGCCGCAAGCCGTTGAACACCACCAGCAGGCTCGCGCCCATGTCGGCAAAGACGGCCATCCACATCGTGGCCTGGCCGGTGAAGGTCATCACCAGGAAAACCGCCTTGATGCCCAGCGCCAGGACGATGTTCTGCACGAGCACGCGGGCGGTTGCGCGCGAGAGCCGGACAAAGGCGGGCACCTTGCGCAGGTCGTCGTCCATGAGCGCGACGTCGGCCGTCTCGATGGCGGTGTCGCTGCCCGCGGCCCCCATGGCAAAGCCGATGTCCGCGCGCGCGAGTGCCGGCGCATCGTTGATGCCGTCGCCCACCATGCCCACGTGCTGGCCGCCACGGCTGGCCTCCTCGACGAAGCGCAGCTTGTCCTCGGGCAGCTGGTGGCCGCGGGCGTCGTCGATGCCCACCTGCGCCGCGATCGCGCGGGCCGTGTGCGGGTTGTCGCCCGTGAGCATCACGGTCCGCACTCCCAGCGCCTGCATCTCGGCCACCGCGCTGCGGCTGCTGTCCTTGACGGTGTCGGCCACCGCGAAAAGGGCGAGCACCCGGCTCTGGTCACTCAGCAGCACGAGCGTCTTGCCCTGCTGCTCCAGCGCCTGCATGCGCGCTTGCTCGGCCTGCGAAGGGGGGCCGAAGCGCTGCTCTGTCCAGCGCGGGTTGCACAGCTGGTACGTGGTGCCGTCCACGCTGCCCTGCACGCCGTAGCCCGGCAGTGCGGAGAACGCCTGCACGTCGAGCACGGGGAGGGTGTCGCGCCGCGCAGCGCGCGAGATCGCCTGCGACACGGGGTGATCCGAGCGCGACGCCAGGCTGGCGGCGATGCGGCGCAGCGGCCCCTCGTCGCCGCCCAGGGCCACCACGTCGGTCTGCTCGGGCTTGCCGTGGGTGAGCGTGCCGGTCTTGTCCAGGGCGATGGCCGTGAGGCGGCGCCCGGCTTCCAGGTAGGCGCCGCCCTTGATGAGGATGCCCTTGCGGGCCGCTGCCGCAAGGCCGCTGACGATGGTCACGGGGGTGGAGATGACGAGCGCACAGGGGCAGGCCACCACCAGCAGCACCAGGGCCCGGTAGACCCACGTCAGCCACTCGGCGCCCAGAGCCAGCGGCGGCACCACGGCCACGGCCAGTGCCACGGCGAAGACGGCCGGCGTGTAGATGCGCGCAAACTGGTCGACGAAGCGCTGGGTGGGTGCGCGCGCACCCTGGGCCGACTCCACGGCATGGATGATGCGCGCCAGCGTGGAGTCGCCGGCGCGGGCCGTGACCCGGTACTCGAAGGAGCCGGACTCGTTGATGGTGCCGGCGAAGACCTTGTCGCCCGCAGCCTTCTCCACGGGGATGCTCTCCCCGGTGATGGGCGCCTGGTTGACCGTCGAGCGGCCCGAGACGATCTGGCCATCGAGCGCGATGCGCTCGCCGGGCTTGACGCGCACCTGGGCGTCGGGCTCGACGCTGGAGGCCAGGACGTCCGTCCAGTTGCCGTCGGGCTGCAGCACGGTGGCCTTGTCGGGTGCCAGCTCCAGCAGCCCGCGAATCGCGTGACGGGCGCGGTCGAGCGACTTGGCCTCGATGAGCTCGGCCACCGCGAAGAGGAACATCACCATCGCGGCTTCGGGCCAGTGGCCGATGAGCATCGCGCCGGTGACGGCGATGGACATCAGCGCGTTCATGTTGAGGTTGAGGTGGCGCAGCGCGATCCAGCCCTTCTTGTAGGTGGACAGCCCGCCGCTGCCAATGGCCACGAGCGCGAGCGCGAGCACCAGCCACGAGCTGTCAGGCTGCAGCCATTCCACCGCCTCGGCCGCGAGCGCCGCGGCGCCGGACAACGCCAGCGGCCACCAGGGCTCGCGCTCGCCTGGCAGGTCGTTCACGTCGCGCGCTGCGCCGGCGAGCGCCGCACCGGGGTCGGGCTCATCGGCGCCCAGCCCGATGGCGCGCAGCGCCGCCAGCGCCTGCGGCAGCGCCTGGGCGCTGTGGTGCAGCGTGAGCTTGCGCTGCATGAGGTTGAACTCCAGGCCGAGGATGCCGGGCATGCCCTGCAGCTTGCTGCGGATCAGCGCCTCCTCGGTGGGGCAGTCCATCTTGGAGATGGTCAGCACCGAGGTGCGCGCCTGCGCCTCGTCGCGGGGCTGGGCTTTCATCCCGATGGAAGCCAGGGCCGCCTCGACAGGCTGCGCCGTCGCCAGCGCGTGGTGCACGTCGAGCGTGCGCTGCATCAGGTTGAAGTCGAGCTGCTGCACGCCCTCGACCCGGCCCAGGCGGTCGCGGATGAGCGCCTCCTCGGTGGGGCAGTCCATGTTGTCGATGCGGTAGCGCGAGACGCGAAGCGCAGGTGCGGCTGGCACCGCAGCCGCTGCGGAGCAGCCGCAGTGACCTTGGCAGGAGGAAACGTTGGTCTTGTCCATGAGGGTTCGATGCTTGCTTCAGGCTGGATTGCAAACCCTGTAGCCGCTGCAGAGTCAAGGACAGGTGCCCAGGTGCCTCAGGGACATGCAGGCCGGCGTCCAGCGTGCGCATGTGAATCTGCGGCGCAACGCCAAGCGCCGGGCACGGCATCCCAGGTGCGCAGGCCCCACGCGGCAGTGGCCGCAACCTTGGAGTGACCACGCCCAGCGCTTCGCGGACCGCTTCTCCCAGGTTCGCGTCTATGCGGCTTACGGCGGCGCCTACATCGACGTGGCGCTGCTGTGGCTGTGGGCCGTCGATCAACTCCGTCCGCCGGCCTGGGACGGGGCTGGCGCGGCCGTGGCCCTGGCTGGCATGGGGTAGTTCCAGCCCGCGCGATACACTGCCGTCCGTGACGGCCGCCTTTGGCGCTGTTGTGACGACCTTTGATGTGGTTCGGACCGCGCCAGCGCCAGTGCGCGGGCGATGATGGGCAACGACGGCAGCGACCCATCGGTACTGGGTGAGGCTCGTGTCAAAGCTGGCGACTTGGTGAGCTCGCTACCGCTATAGCGGGCAGGCGAAGGCCTATGCTTGTACGGCCGGAATGGGAGTCCACGAAGGTCTGGCCGTCATGCATTCGCGCGATTGCGGCCACGATGGCCAATCCCAGGCCATGATTGACGTCGCTGTGCTCGCGCGACGCTTCCACCCTGTAGAAGCGATCGAACAGGCGAGGCAGGTGCTCGCGCCCAATGTCCTTGCCCGTGTTGCTCACGACCAGCTGCAGGAGGTCATGGGAAGGCATTGTGATGTCCACCTCCACGGTGGAGCCCGGGCTGGCATAGCGGGTGGCGTTGGCCAGCAGGTTGGACAGCCCACGGCGTAGCAACGCCGCGTCGAAAGCGCCCGAGGCATCGCCCGTCAGCCGGACCTGGAGACCGGCTTCGTGCAGTGCCGCGTCATGAAACTCCACAACTTCGTTGACGATCCTCGCAACGCTGGGTAGGGGCAGGCGGCGTGCCCTGGCACCGCGGTCCGCCTTGGACAGGAACAACATGTCGTTGACGATGCCCGAGAGCCGCCGCAGATCATCGAGGTTGTTCCCGATGACTTCCTGCAATTCCTGCACGGAGCGATGCCGGCTCAGGGCAACCTCGCTGTGGCCGATGAGCGCCGCCAAAGGCGTGCGCAGCTCATGGGCCACGTCAGCGTTGAACGCTTCGAGCTGCGCGTAGGCCTGCTCCAGCCTTTGCAGCAGTGCATTGAACTGCTCCACAACGGGTTGCAGTTCCTCAGGCTGGTCAATGCCGTCAAGCCGTCCGTGCAGACCGGCAGGCCCGATGGAGCGGATCTGACGCGACAGCGCCAACACGGGCATGAGGCTGCGGCGTACGAGCACGGAGCCGGTCAGCGAAATCAGCGTCGCACCCCCCAGCGCGCTGACCACCAGGATGGCCGCCAGGCGTTCCAGCAAACTGTCGTCCAAGGACGTGTCCAGCGTCAGTGCACCACGGATTGAGCCCTGGAAATCCAATGGCCAACGCTGTTCGAACCTTGCTGCCCGCGTGTGACCGTGGTTGCCTTGCATCGCGCGCTCGTACAGCGGCTTGCCATCGGGCAGCTCCAGACGCAGTCCAATGCCCGTCGTGCTGACGAAGAAGTCGTCAAGCTTGTGGCGCAATGTCACCAGATCGGCATTGGCAATGGCTTCCTCGATCAGATGTTCGACCACGGCCTGGCGTTGTTCCAGCGTCTCTTGCTCCCGGATGGAAAGGCTCCAGGCGGTGGCAAGGTAGACCCCCATCGCCACTAGCGTCAGCCCCATTAGGCTTTGGAGCGCCGACCAGACCGACAGGCGCCATACCAGCGACCGCGCCGGCGCCCGCTTCAAGGTATACGGTCCTCAAGCACGTAGCCCATGCCGCGCACGGTGTGCAGCAGCTTCGTCTCGAAGGGGTCATCGAGCTTGCTGCGCAATCGCCTGACTGCAACGTCCACCACGTTGGTGTCGCTGTCGAAATTCATGTCCCAGACCTGCTCGGCAATGACGGTGCGCGAGAGCACTTCGCCGCGGTGGCGAAGCAGCATGGTCAGCAGCAGGAATTCCTTGGCAGTGAGGTTCAGGCGCTGCCCAGCTCGGGTGGCACGCCGGCGTACCAGATCCAGCTCCAGGTCCGCCAGGCGCAAGCGGTTGGCGTCCAGCTCCGCGTGCTGCTGCGTGCCACGGCGCAGCAGCGCCTGCACCCGGGCCAGCAACTCCGAGAACGCGAAGGGTTTGACGAGGTAGTCGTCGGCCCCTTGCTGCAGGCCGTGCACACGGTCGTCCACCGCATCGCGGGCCGTGAGCATCAATACCGGCGTGGCACGCACTGCCCGCAAGGCGCGCAACACGGCAAAGCCGTCGATGCCCGGCAGCATCACGTCCAGCAGCACCAGGTCGTAGCTGCCCTCGAGCGCCAGATGCAGGCCGTCCGGCCCGTTGTGCGCCAAGTCCACGGCGTAGCCATTCTCGGTCAGACCCTTGTGCAGGTACTCGGCCACCCGTTTCTCATCCTCGACCACCAGTATTCGCATGACGCGATTGTCGCCATTTCATGTCCTGGGGAAGATGACGAAATTGTCATGCTGTCGTTCGCCGAGCGTCGAGCACGGGTGCCTACAGTGACGACATGGCGGCTGTCTCTACAGCCTTGGTTGACGTCCAACGATTTCGGCTGTCGGCGGCAACGTGGAGTTCAAGTACCTTGAGATACAGGAATCCGAAGCATGGGAATTTTCGATCGCCTCTTCGACGGGCACCACGGCCGCAAGCACCAGGGTGGTGGCCATCACAGCGGCGGCCGTCACGGCCGCAACGACAACTCCAGCACATTTGCCGACAGTGGCCAGCGCTGCGTCCTTGCCCCGGTGCCGCAGGCTGCTGCGGGCCAAGCCTGCCTGAAGTGCAGCGCGACCACCCCCGCCGGCAGCAAGTTCTGCCCTCAGTGCGGCACGTCGCTGAATGTCGCGTGCATGCAATGCGGCAAGGGTTTGCAAGTGGGCAGCCGGTTTTGCGGCCAGTGCGGCAAGCCGGCGCCCTGATCCGGGCCGGTGCCCTGAGCAACTGCACCAACTGAGCTGGGCAGTTGCGCCATGGCCATTCTCAAGGCTCATGGAGCCTTGCGCAACAGTCGCGGCGCACGACGGCAACTGTCGATGGCAGCGGTTGCCGATTCGCGGCCCTACTGTCTCCATGGCTCAAAGCGGCCGGCACGCCATCCTGACGTCCCACGGCTCCAGCCACCACCGTGAAGCTTGTTGCAGTGACGCGTCGCGGTTCGGCGGCCTTGAATTGCGCATGCTGCACGACCGCCATGGCGGCCGCCGGCGCTCAGCCCTCAGAAAGTCAGTTGCGCTCCATGTCGTTGGTTGCGACGTGAATGCGCAGCGGCTTGTTGGCGAAGCCTGCCGGAGCGATGCTTTGCAAGTCCACGTCGCGGTGGCCGATCACGTCGAATTTCCATGCAAAGGTCTTGTCCGCGTTGCGGAACGCAACGACGTCGCCGCATGACACGTTCACGGCTCCGGTCGTGGCGACATTCACTTCCTTGATGGCGGTCCTGGCATCGACGGGTGTTCCGTACATGGACTTGCCGTTGGACAGCCTTGCGTCATTCGCTGCCATTGCCGCGCTGGCGATCAACGCCATGCTGCCGACGAGCGTGATCGTCCTGAAAGCTCGCAAGCTCATGCTGTTCTCCTGGTTGCACGGGATGCAGCCGATGCGGGCCCTTTGCCCTTTCGTCATCCCGCCGTCCAGTTTGAATGGCGCGGGGTTACGACAGGCGTGCGGACTGATGACGGTTTTGCAATCCAGGACGGCATGCCTACAGCACATCAACCGCAGAACGACGCGGCGTTGGTCCGAAACAGCCTTGCCTGGCCCGAGAGGAGATGACGAAATTGTCATCTGCGTGACGCCGTCGTGTTCCGGTCCGGTTTCTACAGTGCTTTCACGGTCGCTGATGTAGCGGCCAATGTCACGAAAGGAAGCACCTCATGAAGACCCGCAAGCTCTCCGCCGTCGCGACCCTGTCCGCGGTGCTCTTGGCGCCGGCTGTTTCCATGGCGGATTCGCCCTGGGTACCGGCCAACAACAACCAGGGCTACCGGTACCAGCCCGATCACGGCAGCACGAGTACGGGGGCTGGGGGTCGCAGTGCCGCTGGTGTCTCCACGCCGGACGCGGCAAGCACAGCGAGCGCGACGACAGGCAAGACGCGCGAACAGGTACGCAACGAGTACCTGAACATGTCCGCCGCTGAACGGCAGCGCCTGCAGGAGATGTTTCGCGGTCCCTGACCACGCCTTTCGATTCCCACGCAACTCCCTCACTTTTCGAGATTCGAGAACCTCATGAGCTTGATGAAAGCCCGCTCCCATTGCACCGGCCTGCTGATAGGCGCAGCGCTGCTGGCCCCGGCCCTGGCCATGGCCAATGCCGAATGGCACCAGGAAAACACGGACCAGGGCTTGAGCTATCACCCGGAGCACGCCCAGAGCACGTCGACCCGAGCGCAGGTGCAAGCCGACGCGCGCTCAGCCGCACCGGGCCTGATCGTCCGCGAAGGCCCGCCGCTGGACACGTTCCCGGCGGCCACGCAGACCAAGACGCGTGAGCAGGTGCGCCATGAACGGCTGAGCCAGTCCCCCGAGGAAAAGCAGCGCCTACAGTGGACGACGCAGGGCAGCTGACCAGGAAACCGACCTGCCGCAGACATATATGGGAGGCCGGCATATTGGTGTTGATACACTTGCACAATGCGCCGCTTCGTGCTTGTCCTGCTGATTGCGTTGCTGCCGTTCCAGTCGATCTGGGCGGCGGCAGCGAACGCCTGCGGACATGAGCGCGTGAGCGGCAGCCAAGCGCATTTCGGCCACCACGAGCACGTGCACGAGGTCGCAGCGGCAGCCATGGATCGTGACGCTTCCGACGACGGCGCTGCGGACTGGTCCTGCGGCGCCGACTGCTCGACATGCCAGGGCCACGGCTGGTCGATGGCTTTGCTGGACTGGTCCACGTCGTTGACCCAATCTGGGCCCGATCTTGTGCCCGGCATCTGCCAGCACTTCATCCCGCAGCGTGATCCCGACAATCCGCTGCGCCCCCCTCTCGCGTGACTGATCTGATCTCTGGACGGAAGAGGCCGGCCGTGACCGGCTGACGCGCCGCATGAGCGGCCTGTTGCTCCGTCCCTCCTGACCAGAACAACGCGGGCCGCCGCCCGCTTCGCTTGCGAGAGACTTCATGACATTCGGACCCTGGGGTCGGGGTGCGGGCCGAGCCGCATCCGCTCTGGCATGGGCCTGCCTGCTGGCCATCGCGCCGGGCGCCCATGCCCAAGACGCCACCGGCACTTCCATCACGCTGCGGCAGGTGTTCGACAGCGCCTGGCAACGGCAACCCGAGGCGCGCGGCGCCACGGCGCGGCGCGACGCCACCGATGCTCGGCTCGAAGCGGCACGCAGCTGGACGCCCGAGCCGGCAGCGCTGGAGCTGTCGGGCCGCAGCGACCGCCTGATGCGCAACAACGGCCGGCGCGAGTACGTCGCCGGCGTGGCCGTGCCGCTGTGGCTGCCCGGCGAGCGCTCGCGCACGCAGGCCGTGGCCGAGGCCGAACGCCAGGCCGTGGACAGCCATGTGCTGGCCGCGCAGCTGCGACTGGCCGGCCAGGTCCGCGAGGCCTGGTGGACGGTGCACCGTGCCCGTATCGAGGCCACCCTGGCGCAGGCCCGGTTGGCCAACACGCAGCAACTCGCCGCTGACGTCGCACGCCGCGTGAACGCGGGCGATCTCTCCCGGGCCGACCAGCACCAAGCCGAGGGAGCGGCAGCCGCGGCGCGGGCCGGACTGGCTGAAGCTGCCGCGTTGCAGGCGCAGGCACTGCAGGCGCTCAGGGCGCTTGCGGGCATCGAACTGCCCCAGCCGCTGCCCGACACAGCCGAGGCCATGCCCGCCCCCGGCACCAACTTCTTCCACCCTCTGCTGGTCGAGCTGCAGGATCGTGCCGAAGTGGCGCGGCGCAGCCAGGCGCTGGCTAGCGTGCAGCGGCGCGCCAACCCCGAGATCGCCCTGGCCTCCACGCGCGAGCGCGATGTGCTGGGCGAGGCCTACGGCCAGTCGCTCACCGTCGGCGTGCGCATTCCCTTCGGATCGGACAGCCGGCATCGCGCCCGCGTGGCGGCAGCCGGCGCGGAACGGATCGAGGCCGAGAGCGCGCTGGCCGTGGAGCAGCAGCGCCTGCAGGGCGAGCTTGCCGCAGCCCAGGCCCGTATGGACGGTGCGAGCCAGGTCGCTGAAGCGGCCGCGCAGCGCGCGGCGCTAGCTGAGCAGACGCGCGGCTTCATCGACAAGGCCTTCAGGCTTGGTGAAGCGGACCTGCCGACCCGGCTGCGCGTCGAGCTGGAGGCCTTCGAGGCCGAGCGGCTGCAGGCGCGCGCGCGCATTGAGCTGGCACAGGCACTTTCGCAATGGCGCCAGGCCATGGGCCTGCTGCCCGAGTGAGGTGCTGCGACATGCACCCGTCACAACACTCCCCTATCCGCACGCACTCCCCGCAACGATATCCCGGGACTTCCGTCATGTACGCCCCTCGAATCCACAAGTCTGCGGCTGTCCTCGTGGCAGCCCTTGCACTGCTGGCCGTGCCGGCCGCGCAGGCCGGCGACGGCCATGACCATGGCGATGCACCGCCCGCGGCCACCGGTCCGGCCTTGCCGCGCTTCGCCGCCGTTTCCGAAGATTTCGAGCTGGTGGCCGTCGTCAACGGCACGCACCTGACGCTCTACCTGGACCATGCCGACAGCAACAGCCCAGTGAAGGACGCCCAACTGGAAGTCGAGATCGGTGGCCAGAAGATCAAGGTGCAACCCCATGCCGAAGGCGAGTTCGAGGCGACGCTGGCGCAGCCGCTGCAGCCCGGCGCCACCCCGGTAACGGCCACCGTCACGGCGGGCGCCGTGACGGACCTGCTCGCCGGCGAGCTGGACCTGCACGCCGACGAGCATGCCGAGCAGGGCAATGCCAGCCACTGGCAGAGCGCCTCCGGCTGGGTGGCCGGGGTGCTGGGCGCCCTGGGCGCCATGGCTTGGGGCTGGCGGCGCTACGCCACCGGCCGTCGCAGCCGTACCGGAGCCGCTGCATGAAGCGCATCGCCCGCATTCACTCCGCACTCGTGCTGCTGACGCTGGCGCTGGCCGCATCGCTGGCACGGGCTGGCGACGGACACGACCACGGTGACGCTGCTCCAGCCATCAACGCCAGCGGTCCCCAGCGCCTTCCCGACGGGAGCGTCTTCCTGCCCAAGCCCGCGCAACGCCAGATGGCCGTGCGCACGGCGGTGGCCCAGGCCGGGCAACTGCCCCGTGCGCTGGAGCTGGCGGGCCGCGTGCAGATGGACCCCAACGCCGGAGGCATGGTGCAGGCCCTGGTGGCCGGGAGGCTGGAGCCCGGCCCGCGCGGGCTGCCCTCCGTGGGCCAGCCAGTGCGCAAGGGCGACGTGCTGGCCTACGTCGTGCCCTCGGCCAGCGCCATCGAGCGCTCCAACCAAGCGGCGCAGCTGGCCGAACTGCGAGCCGGCCGCGATCTGGCGGCCAAGCGCCTGGCTCGCCTCAAGGAGCTGGCCGACACCGTGCCGCGCAAGGAGATCGAGGTGGCCGAAAGCGAGGTGGCCAGCCTGGGCGCGCGCATGGCAGCCATCGGTGGCGGCCTCTCCGGGCGCGACGCGCTGCTGGCTCCCGTGTCGGGCGTGATTGCTTCGGCCAACGCCGTCAGCGGCCAGGTGGTGGACGCGCGCGAACTGGTGTTCGAGGTGGTGGATCCGTCTCGGTTGCGCGTGGAAGCCCTGGCCTTTGACGCCGCAGTGGCCTCGGACGTGGACACGGCGTTCCTAATGGCTGGCGGGAAGACGGTGCCGCTGACGTTCGTCGGCGCATCGCGCTCGCTGCGCGAGCAGGCGCTGCCCCTGATGTTCCGTGCCGAGGGTGCCGCACTGTCCGCGCTGGCGGTCGGGCAGCCCGTGCAGGTGGTCGTGCAGACCCGCAGCCGTGTCCAGGGCGTACCCGTGCCCGCGGACGCACTGGTCAAGAACCCCTCGAACCAGAGCATCGTCTGGGTCAAGGCGGCGCCCGAGCGCTTCGAGCCCAGGGTGGTGACGGTGCAGCCGCTCGACGGCGCCACGCTGGCGGCAACGACGGGGCTCAAGGCCGGCGATCGGGTCGTGACGCAAGGCGCGACGCTCGTGAACCAGGTCCGCTGACGGAGCGCCGCGCATGTTCAAGTGGCTTCTCAACAGCAGCCTGGCCAACCGGCTGTTGGTGATCATCGCGAGCCTGGTGTTGATGGCCTATGGCGCCTTCACGCTCTCGCGCACCCCGGTGGACGTGTTCCCCGACCTCAACAAGCCCACGGTCACGATCATGACCGAGGCCGGCGGCATGGCCGCCGAGGAGGTGGAGCAACTCATCAGCTTCCCGCTGGAGACCACCATGAACGGCCTGCCGGGGGTGGAGTCGGTGCGCTCCACTTCCAGCGCCGGCCTGTCCTTCCTCTACGTCACCTTCGACTGGAGCACGGAGATATTCCGGGCACGGCAGATGGTGTCCGAGCGCCTGGCGTCCATGGAGGAAGGGCTGCCCGCCGGCGTGGTCCCGCGCATGGGGCCGATCAGCTCGATCATGGGCGAGATCATGCAAATCGCCATCCCGATCGACCCGTCCAGGATCACGCCCATGGCCGTGCGCGAGTACGCCGACTGGGTGCTGAGGCCGCGGCTGATGGCGATCCCTGGCGTGGCGCAGGTCATTCCCATCGGCGGCGAAGTGCGGCAGTTCCAGGTCCAGCCCGACACGCGCCGCATGGCGGATCTGGGCATCTCGCACGACCAGCTCGAATCGGCTCTGAGGAACTATTCAGCCAACACCTCGGGCGGCTTTCTGGAGCTCAACGGGCGCGAGTACCTGATTCGCAACCTGGGCCGCACCTCCAGCCTGGATGACCTCATGAACCTGGCCCTGACGGCCAGGGACGGCCAGCCGATCCTGCTGCGCCAGTTGGCGCAGGTGGCGTTCGCACCGGCAATCCGGCGCGGCGACGCGGGCTTTGAGGGCCAGCCCGCCGTCATCCTGGGCATCCAGAAGCAGCCCACCGCCGACACGATCAAGCTCACCCGCTCGATCGAGACCGCGCTCGACGAGATGAAGCGCTCGCTGCCCGCAGGCATGCAGGCGCCGCGCGTGACGTTCCGCCAGGCCAGCTTCATCGAGTCCTCCATCAACACGCTGCAGGGCAAGCTCATCGCCGCCTCGGCCTTTGTCGCGGTGATCCTGTTCCTCTTCCTGGGCAACGTGCGTACGACGGTGATCGCGCTGGTGGCGATTCCGGTGTCGATCTTCATCACCGCGCTGGTGTTCCGCTACTTCGGGCTGTCGATCAACACCATGACGCTGGGCGGCCTGGCCATTGCCATCGGTGGCCTGGTGGATGACGCGGTCGTGGGCATCGAGAACGTGATGCGTCGGCTCAAGGAGGATCGCAGCCGCCATCACGAGCACCGGCTGCATCCCATCGAGGTGGTGGCGCGTGCAACGATGGAGGTGCGCTCGGCGATCCTGTACGCCACCGTGATCATCGTGCTGGTGTTCGTGCCGCTGTTTGCGTTGCCCGGCATGGAGGGGCGGCTGTTCGTGCCGCTGGGCATCGCTTTCATCGTCTCGACGCTGGCCAGCCTGGTGGTGTCGGTGACGGTCACGCCGGTGCTCTCGCTGTATCTGCTGCCGCGCATGAAGTCGCTCGACCATGGCGACACCCGGCTGCTGGCCTGGCTCAAGCGCCGCTACGGCAACGCGCTGCAGAAGGTCCTGAACCGGCCTCGCGCTGCGGTTGCCGCGGGTGCGGTGGCGGTCCTGGCTGCGGCAGTGGCCGTGCCCTTCTTCGCGACCACCTTCCTGCCGCCGTTCAACGAAGGCACGCTGCTCATCGGCATGCGCCTGAATCCCGGCGTGACGCTGGCGCAATCCACCGACATCGCGCGCCAGGCCGAAGTGCTGGTCAAGCAGGTGCCCGAGGTGACCCACGTCGGGCGCCGCAGCGGCCGGGCCGAGCTTGACGAGCACGCCGAGGGCGTGCACGTGAGCGAGCTCGACGTGGGCCTCAAGCCCGTGGGCGAGATCAAGCGCAGCATGCAGCAGATCCAGGCCGACATCCGCTCGCGCCTGGTAAACCTGCCCGCGGCCATCGCCATTGGCCAGCCCATCTCGCACCGCATCGACCACATGCTCTCGGGCGTGCGCTCGCAGATCGCCATCAAGATCTTCGGCGAGGACCTCGACACGCTGCGCGGCCAAGCCGACGTGCTGCGCAACCGGCTGGCGTCGATCCCCGGCATCGCCGATCTCGAAATCGAGAAGCAGGTGCTCGCGCCCCAGATCAAGGTGCGCCTGGACTATGCGGCGGCAGCCCGCTATGGCGTTCCGGCGCCGCAGGTGCTCACGGTGCTGCAAAGCCTCGTGGAGGGCGAGAAGGTCACGCAGATCGTCGAGGGCGGACGGCGCTTTGCGCTGGTGGTCAAGCTGCCCGAGGAGGCGCGTTCCACGCAGGGCCTGCAGGACATCCTCATCGAGACGCCATCGGGGCGCATCCCGCTGTCCAAGATTGCCTCCATCGAGGATAGCGACGGTCCCAACCAGATCAGCCGCGACGATGGCAAGCGCCGCATCGTGCTGTCGGCCAATGCCCAGGGCCGTGCCTTGTCGGACATCGTGACCGACATCCGCCGCGTGGTGGCCGAGACCAAGCTGCCCGAGGGCTACTTCGTGACGCTGGGCGGACAGTTTCAGGCCCAGGAGGAGGCCTCCCGCCTGGTGGGGCTGCTGTCCATCGTGTCGGCCGTGCTGATGTTCGTCGTGCTGTTCAGCCGCTACAAGAGCTCGAAGCTGGCCCTGCTGATCATGGCCAACATCCCGCTGGCACTGGTGGGCGCCGTGGTGGGGCTGTGGCTGGCCGGACAGCCGCTGTCGGTAGCGGCCCTGGTGGGCTTCATCACGCTGGCGGGCATATCCGTGCGCAACGGCATCCTCAAGGTCAGCCACTACATCAACCTCATGCGCTTTGAGGGCGAGGACTTCGACCACCGCATGATCCTGCGCGGCTCGCTGGAGCGGCTGAGCCCCGTGCTGATGACGGCGCTGGTGACGGCCTTCGCGCTGGCGCCGCTGCTGTTCGAGGCCGAGCAGCCCGGCACCGAGATCCTGCACCCGGTGGCGGTGGTGATCTTCTCGGGCCTGATCAGCTCGACCTTGCTCGACACCTTCCTCACTCCGGCCATGTTCTGGCTCTTTGGACGCCGCGACGCCGAGCGGCTGGTCGACGACGGCAATGCCGAGGCCTTCTGAGCTTGGTGGCCTTTTCATTCTTCATCCCTGCGCTCAACGAAAGGACTTCTCATGAAACTCAACCGCATCTGGGCCGCTGCTGCCTTGCTGGCCTGCCTGGGCACCGCCGTGGCGGCACAGGAGCACGAGCACGGTCATGGCCACGAGCCGATGCATGGCGGCGTCGTCGTCGAGGCCAGCGACATGGACTTCGAGCTGGTGGCCAAGGCCGATGTCGTCATCCTCTACGTGCGCGACCATGGCAAGCCCGCAGCCACGCAAGGCGCCAGCGGCAAGCTCACACTGCTCAGCGGCAGCGACAAGACCGAGACGACGTTGGCGCCTGCGGGGGACAACAAGCTCCAAGCCCAGGGCAACTTCAAGGTAGGTGCCGGCACCAAGGCCGTGGCCACGGTCACGCTGCCGGGAAAGAAGGCCGTCAACGTGCGCTTCGCGTTCAAGTGACCGCTGGAGGCTGACATGTGCAGGTCTGCTGCGGCCAGCAGCAGTCGTCGGAACGGGCAGCCGTCGGAACGGGGCAGCCGCGCGGGCCGGCGTGGCCACCTGCCGGGGCACTGTCGCCGCACGCCAGCGCCAGCCGCCGTCACGGCGCAACAAGGAGTCCCTCTCCATGACCTTCCAACGCACGGGCACGTTTGCAGCGCTGTTGGCCGCGGCGACATTGCTGGTGGGATGTACCTCGCCACAGCCCAGGCACATCGACGCATCCGGCAGGTATTGCTTCCGAGCCAGCGAGAGTCCAACATCCACCTGCACATTGCACGCCATTCCGTCCGAGCAGGTGGAGGCTGACGTCAAGCGATTCGAACCCGAGCCCGGCGCACTGACGCTCCTCATCGTTCGAAACCGATGGGCGGATGCCGTGAACCAGGTGGACGTCAGCGTGGATGGTGCCGGTCCGATCACGACGGTGCCCGAGAGTCTCGTGCAGGTCCGGCTGCCTGCCGGCAGGCACCGGCTCGCCCTGTGGTGGGATGCAACGCAATCGAACCTGGACATCGATGGTGCAGCCGGCGACGTGCGCTTCGTCGAGATTCAGGGCTCCACATGGTTTGTGGGCAGCCGTTACCGATGGTTCACGGGCGATGAGGCTGGCGCGCGGTCAAGGGCGCTTTCGAGCCGCCTGATCGCCGTCATGGATCTTGCGCGCTGACGGCACCGAGGCATGGTTGCCGACACGAATGCTGCCCGCAGGGCTGTAGCACGCCCGACTGTTGGTCGCACGGGCCTCGCCTGCGCTCGTGTGCGCCACCGCGCTGACCCGCCTGGAATCATGCGCAGGCAGCGAACCCGAACGGCATGGCGCCAAGATCCTGGGCTGTCGCTTGCCCCGTCTCCAGCCCACGCGGGGACGGATTGCCCGGCAGCTTCGTTCCAAGGCGCTGCGCCTGGGGCCGTTCGCGTGGAGGCCTGCATTGCACGACTGGGTCGCCGTATGGAGCCAGCATCGATCAACGCGAATCACGTGGGTACGGCACGGTCCGACGCAGCGCACAGCAGGCAAGTCATTCGCGCGCTCGCTTGTGAACGTCAGCCAAGGCGCTGTGCGGCCGTGGCCGCGGCTTGGGTGCAGGACTGTTGGCCTGGGCAAGGCTGTTGAGAATCCCGCAGTCGCCTGCAGGCTGAGCCCGGTTGCAGCGTTGGCGCAACTCTCTCAGGCGCTTTTGCAGCACGCGCAGCTCGCGGATGCGCTGGTCGACATGGCCGATGTGCGCCTCCAGCAAGGCATTCACAGCGCTGCAATCGTCCTGCGGCGCATCCTTGGAGCGCAACAACACCTGTATCTCGTTCAGGGCCATGTCGAGGTTGCGGCACTGCCGGATGAACTCCAGCCGCTCGACGTGCTCGGGACCGTAAACGCGGTAGTTGCTGGACGTGCGCGCAGGCTGCGGCAGCAGGCCTTCACGCTCGTAGTAGCGGATCGTCCCCTCCTGCGTGCCGGTGGCTTGGGCCAGTTCACCGATCTTCATGTCTGACCATTACAGGCATTCCAAATGCTCATTGACTCTACACTTGCTACAAGCTTTTTAATGACAATGCCGCCAGAAGACGTGCGGACAATCCAGGCTCATTCCGCGGGTGCTGCTATCAAGGGTGGCACGGTAGCGCGGGCACGCCGCATGCCCGCGTCAACCCTGTAGTCTCTATAATCAATTTCATGCGCCGCCGCCTTGTCATCATGCTGTTGATGCTGCTGCCGCTCCAGTTCGTCTGGAGCGCGGCCGCGGCCTACTGCAGCCACGAGACGGCGCCAACGGCCCAGCATTTCGGCCACCACGTGCACGTGCACAAGTCGGCCCAGGCCGATGACGGCGCAAAGTCCCAGGCCGATTCGGGCATCGCCGACAACGACTGCCCGGTCTGCCACCTGGGTGGCCCGTCGCTGCCGCCTGACGTGGCCGTCTTCGTCTGCGCGCATGCAGCGCCGCCCCAGCATCCCGCTGCCGGCGTGCCTTACTCATCGGCTCCGCCCGGAACACCCGAACGCCCCAACTGGCTGCTCGCCGCCTGATCCGGCGAGCAGCTGCGTTTTTTCCTTGTCCAAGGCACAAGGCCTCTTGCCCTAGGCACTCGCTCGCCGGATCCGTCCTGTTCCTGGTTCATCCCTGACTGGAGGATTCGATGCGATACAAGACGCTGGCGCTGGCCGCCGCGTTGTGCCTAGCACCTGGCTGGACCCTGGCGCAAGAAGCCATGCCCACGACAGCTGCGGCCGGGCGAAGCCTGACGCTGCAGGAAGCTCTCGCGCTGGCCCAGGCCGGCAACCCTGTGCTCAGGGCGAGACAGGCGCAGCTCGCGGCGGCTGAAGGCCAGGCCAGCGACGCTGCGGCGTTGCTGGCAAGCAATCCCCAGGTCTGGACCGAGCGCACGCGCCGCCGCGTGAGCGCGCCACCCGGCGCGCCGCGGCAAAAAGAATGGACTGCCGGCATCGAGCAGTCGCTGGAGATTGCAGGGCAGCGACGCCACCGGCGCGAGGCCACGCAGGAAGCGCTCGCGGCGGTGCGGCTGGAAATCGACGATGCGTCGCGTCAGCTGCGCGCCGAGGTGTCGCAACGCTTCTACCGCGTGCTGGCACTGCAGCGCCGCGTCGAGGTGGAAGCCCAGGCGTTGCGGCTGTTCGAGGACACGGCCCGCGCCATCGAGCGTCGGCGTGCCTCAGGCGAGGACACGCGGCTCGATGCCAATGTGGCCGTGGTCGAGGCCGAGCGTGCGCGCAACTCGCTGGGCGGCATCCAGGAACAGCTGCTGCAGGCGCGCGCCGATCTGGCCGCCGGACTGCAGCTCGATGCGGCCGAGCTGCCGCAGGCTGCCGGAGAGCTGCAGCTCACGCCCCTGGCGTACACGCGCGACGAGCTGCTGCAGGCCGCGCTGTCGCAGCCGCGGCTGCAGGCGCTCCAGGCCCGTGAGCAAAGCGCCCAGGCGAGGCTGCGGCTCGAACGTGCCGCGCGCTATCCGGACGTCACCGTCGGAGTCAACGTCGGCCGCGAAGGGCCGCTGGATGCGCGCGAGCGGTTGACCACCGTCACGTTGTCCGTGCCCTTGCCCCTGTTCAAGCACAACGCCGCGGGCATCGGCCAGGCCAGCACCGAGCTCGCTCAGGCGCAGGTGGAACGCCGCGCCGCCGAGCGTGACGCTCCCGCCCAGGTCCAGGCGCTGTGGTCTCGGCTGCAGAGCCTGCAACTCCGCGTGGAGCGGCTGCAGCGCCTGGTGCTGCCCACGCTGGCCGACAACGAGCGCCTGGCGCTGCGCTCGCGCGAGGTAGGCCAGATCGGGCTGCTGGAGCTGCTGGTCACGTCCCGGCAATCCCTGGACGCTCGCCGCGACCTGATCGACGCATTGCTGGACTACCACGCCACCCGGGCCGAGCTGGAAGCCACCGCCGGCTGGACGAGCCAGCCTTGAGAAAGAAGACCATGAAGAACCTGATGCAACCCGGTGGTCGCCGAGCGCTCGTTGCGCTGGCCGCGGCTGCCCTGCTGTCCGCCTGTGGCGGCCCCAAGAACGAGCAGCCTGTCGTGAAGGACGAGAAGGCGCAGGCGCAGGCCGAAGAAAGCTCCTTGATCAAGCTGTCGGCCGAGGAGGCGCAGCGCGCCGGGCTGCAGGTCCAGGCGCTGCAGCCCCAGGCCCAGGCCGACGTCGTCACCGTCACCGCCACCATCCGCGCCAACCAAGACCACTTCGCCCACGTCGCGCCCCGCGTGGAAGGCCGCCTCACGCAGATCGTGGCCAAGCTCGGTGACCAGGTGCGCGCCGCGCAGACTCTGGCCGTGCTCGACAGCGTGGCCCTGGGCGAAGCGCAGTCCGCCTACCAGCAGGCCCAGGCTTCGCACCGCGTGGCACAGAGTGACTTCGACCGCGCCAGCAAGCTCGTGGCCGAGGAGATCATTCCGCAGAAGGACTACCTGCGCGCGCAAGCCGAGCTGGAGAAGTCCCGCGCCGAGTTGCGTGCGGCCGAGGACAAGCTGCGGCTGCTCGGCGCGTCGCCACAAGGCGCCGGCCGGGCCAGCGCCAGCTTCGAGCTGCGCTCGCCGCTGGCCGGCACCGTCATCGAGAAGAAGGCGACCATCGGCGAGCTCGCCGGGCCCGGCGATGCGCTGTTCACCGTGGCGGACCTCTCGCGCGTGTGGATCGAGGCCAACCTCTCGGAAGACCTGCTGGCCAGGGTGCGCGTGGGCGCGCCGGCCAGCGTCACCGTCACGGCTTATCCGGGCGTGCGCTTTCCCGGCAAGGTGAGCTTCATCGCCGGCGCGCTCGACAAGGACACGCGCACCGTGGGCGCGCGCATCGAGGTGGACAACCAGGATGGGCGGCTCAAGCCCGAGATGTTCGCCACGGCCAGCATCCAGACCGGACAGACCAGGCAAGACGTGCTCAGCGTCCCCGACGCCGCTGTGCTGCTGCTGCAGGGGCAGCCGACGGTGTTCGTGCGCGAGAAGGACGGCTACGAGCCGCGGCCGGTGGAGCCCGGCGACAAGCTCGGCGGCCGCACGGTGCTCAAGTCCGGCGTGCAGCCCGGCGACGAGGTCGTCACGGCCGGCGCCTACGCGCTCAAGGCCCGGCTGCTGAAGTCGCAGATCAGCGACGAGCATTGAGGAAGGCGTCAGACCATGCTCAATGCGATTGTCGATGCCTCGCTGCGCTACAAGGTCCTGGTGCTGGTCGCCTTTGCGGTGATCGTGGGCCTGGGCGTGCGGGCCTTCCAGCAAGTGCCGGTGGACGCCTTCCCGGACGTCACGCCGATCCAGGTCAACGTCTACACCGAGTCACCGGGCCTGGCGGCCGAGGACGTCGAGAAGCTGCTCACCGCGCCCATCGAGGGCGCGATGGCCGGCCTGCCCGGCGTCGAGGAAGTGCGCTCCGTCTCGCTGTTCGGCCTGTCCTACGTCGGCGTCTACTTCAAGGACGACGTGGACATCTACTTTGCCCGGCGCCTGGTGGGCGAGAAGCTGCAGGAGGCCAAGGAACGGCTGCCCCAGGGCTATGGCGAGCCGGTGTTGGGCCCCAACAGCTCGGGCCTGGGCCAGGTGTTCTGGTACACGATCGATTCGGCCGACAAGAAGCTCTCGGCGATGGACCTGCGCACGCTGCACGACTGGACGGTGCGGCTGATCGTGCGCACCGCGCCCGGCGTCGATGACGTCATCTCCTGGGGCGGCCAGGAAAAGCAGTTCCAGGTGCAGATCGACCCGCGAAGCCTCATCAAGTACGGGCTGTCGTTCAAGGAGGTGATGGAGCGGCTGGCGGCCAACAACCGCCAGGTTGGCGGCCAGTACCTCAACGTCGGCGCCGAGCAGTACCTGGTGCGAGGCCTGGGTCTGGTCGCCAGCGTGGCCGACATCGAGTCCGTCATCGTGGCCGAGCGCAACGGTGCACCGATCCACGTGCGCGACGTGGCGCAGGTCAAGGAGGCGCCGGCCATGCGCTTTGGCGCCGTCACGCGCAACGGCGAGGAAAGCGTGCTGGGCATGGCGCTGGCGCGGGTCAACGAGAACGCCAAGAACGTGGTGGACGCGGTCAAGGCCAAGCTCGCCACCGCGCAGGCCGCGCTGCCCAAGGGCGTGACCCTGAACCCCGTCTACGACCGCACGGAGCTGGTGGAAAAGGCGCTCAAGACCGCCGAGAGCTCGCTGGTCGAGGGCTCGTTGCTGGTGGCCGTGATCCTGTTTCTGTTCCTGGGCGAGATCCGCTCAGCGGTGGTCGTGATCGTCACGCTGCCGCTGGCCATGCTCATCGCCTTCGTACTGATGCAGCAGTTCGGCCTGTCGGCCAACCTGATGTCGCTGGCGGGCCTGGCGATCGGCACCGGGATGATGGTCGACGGCGCCGTGGTGATGGTGGAGAACGCCTTCCGGCTGCTGGCGCACACGCGCGAGTCGGGCCGGCCGGTGCACAAGACGCAGCTGATCCTGCAGGCCGCGCGCGAGGTGGTGAACCCCATCGCGTTCGCCATCCTGATCATCATCGTCGTGTTCCTGCCGCTGTTCTCGCTCAGCGGCCTGGAGGGCAAGCTGTTCAAGCCCATGGCGCTGACCATCACCTTCGCCATGGCCGGCTCGCTGCTGCTGTCGCTCACGCTCGTGCCGGTGCTCGCGGCGCTGATCCTCAAGCCCAAGCAGGAGCGTGACACCTTCCTGGTGGCCCGGGCCAAGCGGCTGTACCTGCCGCTGCTGGATTGGGCCCTGGAGCGCAAGCGCCTGGTGGTGGGCGCAGCCGTCGTGCTGCTGCTGGCCTCGCTCGCCCTGTTCCCGTTTCTGGGCAAGGAGTTCATGCCGCAGCTGCAGGAGGGCTCGATCATGTTCCGCATCACCGGCATCCCCTCCACCTCGCTGGAGGAGTCGATCCGGGTGTCGAAGGCGGTGGATGCGGAGCTGCGCCGGCAGTTTCCGCAGGTCAAGACCGTGCTGGCGACCATCGGCCGCGCCGAAAAAGGCGAAACCGCCGACGTCAACTACATGGAGGTGCTGCTGGAGCTCAAGCCGCAGAGCGAGTGGCCGGAGAAGCTTTCCTACACGGGGCTCGGGCGCCAGATGCAGGAGTCGCTGGAGGAGACCGTGCCCACGGCGGTGTTCGGCGCGACACAGCCGATCCAGATGCGCGTGGAGGAGCTGATCTCCGGCGTGCGCGCGACGCTGGCCCTCAAGCTCTACGGCGAGGACCTGGGGACGCTGGACCGGCTCACCAGCCAGATCCAGTCCGCGCTCAAGACCGTGCCGGGCGTGGCCGACCTCTCGGCCGAGGCCAACAAGGGCAAGCCGCAGCTCGTGGTCAAGGTGGATCGCCCCGCGGCGGCACGCCTGGGGCTCAATGCCGACGACATCCTGGAGGTCGTGCAGTCGGGCATTGGCGGCAGCACCGTCTCGACGCTGATCGAAGGCACGCGCCGCTTCGACATCGCGGTGCGCCTGGCCGATGAGTACCGCTCATCGCCTTCGGCCATTGCCGCGATTCCCATCCGCACCAGCAGCGGCGCCCTGGTGCCGTTCTCGCAGGTCGCCACCATCGAGCTTGACGAAGGCTACTCTTTCGTGCGCCGCGAGGCGCTGCAGCGCTACGCGGTGCTGCAGATGGACGTGCAGGGCCGTGACGTGGACAGCTTCGTCAAGGAAGCGGACGCCAAGCTCAAGCAGGTGGTGAAGCTGCCTGCGGGCTACTGGATCGAATGGGGCGGCGCGTTCGAGAACCAGCAGCGCGCCATGGCCCGCCTGGCGCTGATTGTGCCGCTGACCATCGGGCTGATCTTCATCCTGCTCTACACCGCCTTCAACTCGGTGCGGCATGCCACGCTGATCATCGCCAACGTGCCCTTTGCCGTCATCGGCGGCGTCGTCGGCCTGTTCGTCTCCGGGCAGTACCTGTCGGTGCCCTCGGCCATCGGCTTCATCGCGGTGTTCGGCGTGGCCATGCTCAACGGCATCGTGCTGGTGTCGTTCCTCAACGGCTTGCGGCAGCAGGGCCTGGCGCTGCGCGACGCGGTGCGGCAAGGGGCGGCGCTGCGGCTGCGGCCCGTTCTGATGACGGCTTCCGTCGCCATCCTGGGCCTGGTACCGATGCTGCTGTCCACCGGCGTCGGGGCCGAGACGCAGCGGCCGCTGGCAACCGTGGTGGTGGGCGGGCTCTTCACCTCGACGGCCCTGACCTTGTTGCTGCTGCCCCTGATGTACGAATGGGCCGAAGGTCGCGCCGAGCGGCGTGCCGGCGCTGCGACCACGGCGCAAGGAGAGACCAAATGAAGGAAATCAAGGCCTATGTGCACGCACACCGCATCGGCGAGGTCATCGCCGCGCTCAAGGCCTCGGCGGCCTGGGGCGCGGCCGACGGCGGGCAGCACAACCTCACGGTCTACGTCGTCAAGGGCTCGCTGGTGCCGATCGACGAACGGGAGAAGCACTACTCGATCGAGATCGGCGACGAGGTGGTCAACGAGTACAAGCTGGAGTTGCTGTGCGAAGAGCCCCACGTCGATGAGCTGGTGGCCATCATCCGGCAGGTCGGCCGCACCGGGCAGCCGCGCGCGGGCTGGGTGTACGTGACGGACGTGCAGCAGGCCCTGCCCATCGGGTGAGCCATGCATCCCGCGTTGCTTGTCCTGCTCTACACCCTACCGGCGCTGGCGGTGGCCACGGCGGGCGGCGCGTGGGCCGCTTGGCGGCCACCTTCCGAAGCGCTCACGGCCGTCATCCAGCACTTTGCCGCAGGCATCGTCTTCGCGGCCACGGCGCTGGAGCTGCTGCCCAAGGAACGGACCGAGGCGGCGCTGCCGGTCGTGATCGGCTTCACGCTGGGCATCGCGCTGATGCTGCTGGTGCGCCGGCTGGCCGGCGCGATCGAGAAGCGCGAGCAGGCGCGCCGTTTCCCAGCAGGGATGCTGGCCATCACGGCGCTGGACCTGCTCATCGACGGGCTGGTGCTCGGCATGGCGTTCGCAGCAGGTGAGAAAGCCGGTGTCCTGCTCGCCATTGCGCTCACCCTGGAGGTGCTGTTCCTGGCGCTGTCGGTCAGCGCGGCGATGTCCCGCTCGGGCGCGGGCCGCGCGGCTGCGCTGGCCGCGGCGCCGGGACTGGCGCTGATCCTGTGCCTCGCCGCAATGCTGGGACGCCTCTTCTTCGGTGCCTTGCCGCCGTTTGCGTTTGCCGTGTTGCTGGGCATCGGCATCGTCGCGCTGCTGTACCTGGTGACGGAAGAACTGCTGGTTGAAGCCCACGAGGTGGCCGAGACACCGTGGTCGACCAGCGCCTTCTTCGTCGGGTTCTTGCTGTTTCTCGTCATCGAGATGGCGGTGGAGGCATAGATGAGCCAGTGCCCACGCAATTCAACGGCCGCACCGCGCCGCGGCGCGGTGCGCGTCGTCACACCCGTGCAGTCGTCATGAAGTCAGGAAATCAGGATGTCTGAAACGCTCAAGCTCAAGCTGGACCTGCCATTGCTGCTGCCCGAGGTGCCGCAGGTGAGAGATCGCTGTGTGACACAACTGGTTGACACGCTCAAGGGCAAGGACGGCATCAGCGAAGCGCACATCACCGAAGCGGACAACACGCCGCAGCTGTGCATCCACTACGACCCGAAGGTCATCGCATTGCCGCGCGTGCGCGAGCTGGCGCGGGCCACGGGCGCGCAATTGACCGACCGCATCGGGCATCTCGTGTTGCAAACGAGCTCGATGCATGCGCGCGCGGCCCGCACCCTCGCTGCCAGGGTGCAGGCGCTGGAAGGGGTGCTGGAAGCCGAGGTGACGCCTACCGGCGCGGTGCGTGTGGAGTTCTACAGACAGCGTTTGGAGGAACCGGCGTTGCGGCAGCGGCTCCAGGCACTGGGCATCGAGGCTGAAACGCCTCACGCTCCTGGGAAACCTCATGCTCACCGTGAGGACTACGACCACGGCCACGGACACGGACACGGACACGGCCACGGGCACGGGCACGGGCACGGGCACGGGCACGGGCATGGCCATGCCAGCCATGGCGCCGGACAACACGCCGGGCACACGCATGAGCACGAGGACAAGGCGCATGGGCATGCGGGGCACGCGCATGGTGGACCTCTGGGTGAAAAGTCCGAGTTGATCTTCGCCCTGTTCGCCGGTGTGGCGGTGTTCGCCGGGTGGGTCGTCGAGCATTGGCAACTGGCTGGCACCGCCACCAGCACTGCCTGCTACGTCGTGGGCTATGTCCTGGGCGGTTGGTTCACGTCGCGCGAGGCCATCGAGAACATCCGGGCCAGGCGCTTCGAAATCGACACGCTGATGCTGGTGGCCGCGGCCGGCGCCGCGGCGCTGGGCAAGTGGGCTGAAGGCGCACTGCTGCTGTTCCTCTTCAGCCTGGGGCACTCGCTCGAACACTACGCCATGGGCCGGGCACGCCGCGCCATCGAGGCCCTGGCCAAGCTCGCACCCGAGCGGGCGCTGGTCAAGCGCGATGGCGCCACCGTGGAAGTCGATGTCGCGGACCTCAAGGTGGGCGACGTGGTCGTCGTGCGGCCCAATGAGCGGCTGCCAGCAGACGGCTTTGTGGTGGCGGGTCAGACCAGCGTGGACCAAGCACCCGTCACAGGCGAGAGCATGCCCGTTGACAAGCGAGCGGTGCCGGATGCGCAGGCGGCGCTGAGCGCCTTCGACAAACTGCCCGCGCAGCACCGTGTGTTCGCCGGCACAATCAACGGCGCCGGTGCTATCGAGGTGGTGGTGGCCAGGAAGGCCAGCGAGTCCACCATGGCCCGCGTGGTCCGGCTCGTGACGGAAGCCGAATCCCAGCGCTCGCCGACGCAAAACTTCACCGAGCGCTTCGAGCGGATCTTCGTGCCGGTGGTGCTGGCCACGGTTGCGGTGCTGCTGTTCGCCTGGGTGGTGGTGGACGAGCCTTTTTCCGCCAGCTTCTACCGTGCGATGGCAGTGCTGGTAGCGGCCAGCCCTTGCGCGTTGGCCATCTCGGTGCCCAGCGCGGTGCTCAGCGGTGTGGCGCGCGCCGGGCGCGGTGGCGTGCTGATCAAGGGCGGCGGACCGCTGGAGAACCTGGGCACGCTGACCGCTATGGCCTTCGACAAGACCGGGACGCTCACCGAAGGCAAGCCGCGCCTGACCGACGCGGTTCCGGCCGAAGGCGTGCCGGCGAAGGAACTGCTGGCTGTGGCCCTGGCCATTGAGGAGCACAGCGACCATCCGCTGGCGGCCGCGGTGGTCGTTGGCGCGCGCAAGACACTGGGTGCCGGGCATGCAGTGCCTGCCGTGCAGGGACTGCAAAGCATCACCGGCCGCGGCGTCACCGGCATTGTCGATGGGCGCCAAGTTCACATCGGCAAGGCCGCGCTGTTCGAGGACATCGGTGGCACGGTCGTGCCCGCCGAGCTGCGCGAGCACAACGAGCGGCTGATGGCTCAGGGACGCACCACCATGCTGGTGCGCCATGGCGACCGGTATCTCGGGGTGCTGGGTGTCATGGACACACCGCGCCCGGCGGCGCGTGAGGTCACGGCCGCGCTGCAGCGGCTGGGCATCAACCGGCTCATCATGATCTCGGGAGACAACCAGCGCGTTGCCGAGGCCGTGGCACGGGAGGTTGGACTCACCGAGGCGCATGGGGACTTGATGCCCGAGGACAAGGTCCAAGCCATCCAGGCGCTGCGCGCCAACGCCGGGAAGGTGGCGATGGTGGGCGACGGCGTGAACGACGCGCCCGCCATGGCCAACGCGACCGTCGGCATCGCGATGGGCGCAGCCGGCTCGGACGTGGCGCTGGAAACCGCTGACGTTGCGCTGATGGCGGACGACCTGTCCCAGCTGCCCTTTGCCGTCGGGCTGTCGCGCCAGACCAGCCGGATCATCCGGCAGAACCTGTGGCTGAGCCTGGGCGTGGTGGCGGTGTTGATCCCGTTGACGATCCTGGGCCTCAACATCGGCACGGCGGTGCTGTTCCACGAGGGATCGACGCTCGTGGTCGTGATTAACGCGCTGCGCCTGCTGGGCTTCAAGCAGCCGGCAACCAATTCCGAAACAACGGTGTCGCAAGCCTTTGTACGTCCAACGAGTGGTTGATTGCACAGCTCTCCCAAAGAAGGAAAAGACCATGTCCATGACCATATTCGGCGCTTCGCGTCAACCTACAGCAGTGCTTGCGGCGCTCGCCGCTGCGCTGCTTCAAGGCTGCTCGGCCATTCCTGCAGCGAAGGACGCCTATGAACAGGGCTGGCGCGAGGCCCGTGTCGTGGATGCAAGCATCGGCGACGAAGCCATTCGGAGCCTCGCGAACGACTGCCGTACGCAGGCCTCCGTGACCGAGTCGAGAAGATTTGCGCTGTTGTCGTATCGGGATGGCACCCAAGGTTTTGCCCGCTATGTCGCTGCCGTGCCGCAAGATCAGGCGGTCAAGGTCGAACGCATCTACCAAGTCAACGTGAAGGACTGCAGTTCCAGGTGGTACCGGGTCCGATAGCGCGCACGCGCAGACTCCAGTGGACCCGTGGCCTGGTGCAGATCAGAGGCATTGGGCTTCAGAGAGCACCAGACAGGCGAAAATGTCCTGCGCCTGGTCGCCCGGATCCGGCCGCCTGGGATGTATTGCGTGATCTTGTGCGGAGCCTCGAACTACATGAATACGTCCGCCAATTCGCGCTCATCGCGCTGGCTTGCCATGCTTCGAGCGTGCATGGCATTGGCACTGCTGCATGGCTGCACGGACCCGCCCGCCATGAAGGACGCCTTTGACCGGGGATGGCGCCATACGCGGGTGGTACAGGCCAAAGTCGGTGCGGAGCCGATCCCGCACATCGTCAAGGACTGTCGTACCGAGTTCGCCGCTGACACGCAAAGGCGCTTTGCAGTGGTCTCGTACAGCGATGGGGGACACCAATTCGTCAATCGCTACGTCGCGCTCGTGCCGCCAGGCTTGGCCGTTGACATGGGTGCTGTGTATCAGGTCAACATCAACGACTGCAGTTCCGCCTGGTACCGACTCCGATAACGACCTCCGTCATCACCGCAAAGGACGCCTGCCTTTCTTCTTCTGGGCGCGTCGCTGCTCGCGACGCTCGCGTTTGAGCCTGCGGTCGCGGACTTGCAGGTAGGCGCCGTAAACCATGGCCACGATCAAAACGATTGCACCGGAAATCAGCAGGTATACAAAAGGCCGGTCATGTGGATCAGACATTCGCCGATTTTCGCAGCGGTATCGACGAAGCCAAGTTGCAGGATTGAATCCCAATCTCGGTGGTTCTGCTCTATCACGACGTCGCCGCGCAGTTGGACACAACTCCAATCACGAATCGCTGTCGCGGTCGTACTTGACATGGATCCCAGCGCCGCTTGCTCGATGAGCATGCCGCTGCCTGGATACTGTCAACGCTCTGGCCGCGCCGTCCAGGGCCGTTCACTGCTCTCGCACCCCGGTGTAGTTGAGTACTCTTTCGAGCGAGAGCGCGTTGCGCCACAGCCCTTGGGAGATGTTGTGTTCGCCGTTGGCGCGCAGCAGATTCAGGGCGAACTGGCGTAGACAGGCGAAGACGCCGGGGTTGCGGCGGATGCGGCTGGCGTCCTCGGCCATGGTGGCGTCGAGCACGTGATGCAGGCCGTTCTCGATGCTCCAGTGCTGACGCACGAGACAGGCAAACTCCGCGGCCGGGACTTCGCTGCTGAGGGTGCTCAGGTAGTACGCCGGGGCCTGCGCGCGGGCGACGAAGCCGCGCTTGGACGGGTCGAACACCTCGGTGGAGCGACGCACCTCGACGAGGCTGTGGAAGTGGTCGTGCCAAGGTTCGGTGCCGCTGCTGGGCGGCAAAGCCCACACCCGCACCTCACGTTGCTCGATGCGGTTGCGCTGCCCGGTATCGCACTCATAGGCGAAGTCGGCGGCCGGGCGAGACCGCGCTTGCTCACGCATGGCCTCATGCAGCTTGGGCTGGTTGGCCGTGAGCGTCCGGCGACACCACGTTGATCTGTTCAGGGAAGTCCGCAACGATGCCAGCCCCGTGTGTGGCAGGCAGTAGTGATGCCGGCCAATGGGGCCGGTCAGGACGGGCGCCAGCGATGCGGCAGCAGCTCGTCGATGCGGCTGGCCGGATGGCTGTGGATGCGTGCCAGCACGTCGCGCAGGTAGGCCCAGGGATCGATCCCGGAGAGTTTTGCCGACTGCACCAGGCTCATGACCACGGCCGCGCGCTGGCCGGCAAGCTCGCTGCCGACAAACAGCCAGTTCTTCGCACCCAGCTTCCAGGGCTTGATCTGCTGCTCCAGGTGGTTGTTGTGTGTGCCTTGTCAAGGCACGGTTGATCCGTCGGTGAAAGTCCGACCCGGCCAACTCGCGCTCCGGCCGGAAGCACAAGGAGCGGTCCAGGAGGTAACGAATGGGCTGAAGCACTGCTTGAAAAGGCCTCGTAGGAGGCCAGCAGGCCATGCGGGCCGCAACGTGAGTGAACACTGAGCAGGCCTCGAAAAGTCGTCGTGGATGCCGACCCGCCATAACAACGGGGAAGGCCGTTGGCGGCGCCGAAGTGAGCGTGAAGAGCAGGCGCCGCGTCCACCGGGGTAGTGGTGGCAGCACGCATGGGTACAGATCGACCGTGCAACAAGGGAAGTCCGTGGTGGTGATCGACCGGCAGTTGATCAACGACGACCTCGTGAGGGGTGGAGTCGGCCGCTGCGGATGGCGGATGGGGGCGTAGTAGTGATGAAGCCGGGTAACGCTGGTGGAGCGAAGGCCCTCTGTTCCGATGCGAACGCTCAAAGTGGGAAGAGCCTGGGGATTGGCTTGAGCCTAGGAACCCCGCTCGATTCGGTTCGGATCCTACGGAGTGCGTTACGGGCGAAAGCCAAGAGCGAAGCAGCCTACCGGTTCTACAGCTTGTGGGACAAGGTGTGCCGCGAAGACGTCCTGACTGAAGCCTACCGACGTTGCCGCGCCAACCGCGGCGCGCCG